>CAVOKR010000012.1:0-14465 GCA_963696555.1 uncultured Alphaproteobacteria bacterium
GATGCCGTCGACGCGAACATGGCGCCCGGCGGCGCTAAGCCGCTTGGCATCGCCTTCGGCGTCATTGTGATGGATGAGGCCGAGATAGAGCTCCGTTCCGGCGCCGAGCTTCAGCTTTTCCAGCGGCGCAAAATAAGCGTCGTCGCTGCGTGGTTTTGGCACCGGTAGATGGAAGAATTGGATCGGCCGCTTTACCCGCGCCGCAATCGCATTGACCATTTCGACCATGATGCCGGCATCCTTGGGCTGCACCATGTGTTCGTCGGCAGGGCTGCCGTAACAAAGATGATAGCCGAGCTCGATGGCCGGCGGCACCGCGTCGCCGATCTGCGCCAAGACGTCGATCGTCTCGGTGCGGAAATCGACCGGACCCTTATCGTAATAGCCTTCCCACGCCAGCACTTCCTGGCAGACGTCCCATTGAATGGCGATGCGGTCGTTGGGCAGCGCGGCGGCGATTTTGGCCACTTCGGCGATGAAATGCCGCGTCAGCGCCGGCAGCAATTTCTGGCGGTCCTCCGGCACCATGTTGTTGTAGGTCGGCGCGATCGGGGTCGGGATGCTGATCTGGAATTTGACGCCGGGCGGAATGACGCCGGCCTGTTGCAGCCGATCGAACACGGCGAAGGATTCGATCGCCATGGCGGCGTAGCCGGTGGTGAAATTCTTCGCCTCCGGCGTCATGCCGGGCTTGATGCGCAGCCGCGGAATTTCGCGGATGACTTTGCCGTCCCACTGCTTGAATTTGAACGGCGGCACATCCTTCGCGAACTCGACCGCCGGATTCTCCGCCAGAACGTCTTGCAGAAACCTGATCCAGGTCTTGCGGATTCCGGTCTCGCCGTCCGGCAGGCGCTTGGCGCGCGCGCCGACCGCGCCGGCAAGCGTCCGGAACACAGCCTCGGCATCGGGCAGCGGAATGCTGCCGACAAAATGGACGACGGGATGCTTACTCACTTCCGCACTCATGCATCGGGAACCTGTGGTCACTCCGCCGCGAGCTGCGGCGGCGGCCGCACCAATTCGACGCCGTCCTCAGCCGTCGCCGAAATCGTGGTGCGCACCATATAGCGCGGCTCGCTGCCGGGCCACGGCCGGCCGCGATGCATGGTGGCGCGGTTGTCCCACATCACCACGTCGCCGTTCCGCCATTTATGCTCATAGGTGGTGCCGGGCGCGGTCGCCAGTGCGGTGAGTTCCTCGATCCACTTCTCGCCGGCTGTGCGCTCCATGCCTTCGACCGCATAAGCGTGCGAGGCGAGATAAAGCGCGCTGCGGCCGTTGACCGGATTCTTCCACACCATGCGCCAGCACACCGGCGGCAGCGCCGCGAGCTCGTCGCCGGTGGCGAGATCGGGCCCGATCTTGCCGCGCGAATGGCCGTAGTGATGCCAGGCGAAGGAGCTTTCCAGCTTCTTTTGCAGCGCCGGATCGAGTCGCTCGAAGGCAAGCCGCGTCGAGACGAATTCGGTCTCGCCGCCTGTCGCCGGGATGGTGCGCGCCGACAGCACCGAGGTCAGCGCCGGCACGCTCTTGAATGAACTGTCGGTGTGCCAGAGCTGATTGGCCAGGTTGCGCCGCGCATAGCGATGATCTTCCGGCACCACTTTGCCGTCCGGACCGATGGTGGTGAGGATGACGAAATGCGTGCCGGTACCGAGTGAGCCGACCTTGGTGATCTCGGGCGGGCCGAAGCGGCCTGAGAAAGCGAGCTGGCTGTCGCCGTCGATCTCTTGCCCGCGAAACACCAGAACCGAATGCTCCTCGAAGGCGGCGCGGACGGCTGCATAAACCGCATCGTCATTGGTAATGTCGGCGAGCGTGACGCCGCGAATTTCGGCGGCAAAACCCGGACCCAGAGGGACGATTTCCACTCCCGCTGCCATGGTCAAGTCCTCCGCGAATTATATTATTGCCGCGATTTTCCGTCAAAACCGGGCGGCTGGCAAGGAAGCCTAAAGCCCTCAACCCACCTCAAACTTCGCCGTCACCTCCGGCGGCAGCGGCTGCGATTTGATCTTGTTCGGATCGGCCGGATCGCGGCCGGCCCAGACGCGGGTTTCCTTGCCTTCGACCGCGAGCGCGCCGCGGATCAGAAGCCGGTGCTCGACATCGAAACTCGAGCGGCGGAATTCGGCGACCTGCGAGGTCTGTTCGACCACGTCGCCGAAACGCGCCGGCGCGATGAAGCGGGCGCCGGATTCGACCAGCGGAATGCCGATGATGCCGAAGACGGAAGCCAGTTGGTGCGGCTTCACGCCGAGCGCAGACTCGAACAGTCCCCAGGCGCCCTGGTCGAAGAATTCGAAGAACCGCGCATTGAAAACGATGCCGGCGGGATCGCAATGACCCCATTCGATGGTGAATTGGCGGCGGCTGATGAAATGACCCATGCGCCGCATATCGCAGCGATCAGGTGCGAGCGTCAACCAACCGCCGATCGACGAGAGGAGCCAACGATGGCGCCCGCACGAATCATGACGGGCGAGCTTGCGCCCGCCCGTCACGTTCCTAGCGCTGCTACCCGCGGCTGGGAACCAAGGCCTGATCTTCCATGGGGTGCGTCGCTGGTAGCGCGCCACACCCAGGCCGATCCGGCCCTGGCGATCCTCACATCCGGCGAACCAAACGCGAGCATCTGGTAGTGAGGATATCGCTTTGTTGTCGGCATACAAGCAAAAGCGTGTCTGCACGCAGCGCCTCTCGCTTTGGGGATAATTCTGTGGATTGATGCAAAAGAAACAGGTCTGGCCGATGCAATCGGCACTTCGCCCGCGGTGGAAGAACTAATAAAAGTGCCGTTGCGGCGCAGCAATCCGGAAATATTTGGTGCCAGTCTCAGATTCATTTCGCAACCTGATGGGCGCGCTGGCCGTCGTCATGGCGGTGGTCGCCTATGCGCTCTATGTCTGGAAGAGTGTTCGCGGGGAGGCGCGGCCGCATCCGCTGTCGTGGCTGATTTTCGGCGTGTTGGGCGGCACAGGTTTCCTGGTGCAGCTCGATCAGGCGGCGGGGCCGGGGAGTTGGGTCACCGGGATCACGGCGGCGGTTTGTTTCTTGCTGTGCGGCATGAGTTTCTGGCGCGGCGAGCGCGCCTTTCCCTGGTACGAATGGGCGTTTCTGATCGCGGCCGCCGATTATCTTCGCGTTTTATCTGTGGTCGCGGGATCCTGCGGTTTTCGCCGCCGGCTTGAGCGAAAGCTCCCGGTATTTTCTTACCCGGCACGCGCCGGCGATCTCGGCGGTGCTGGCCTCGATCGTCAGCGTGCTCGGCTTCGGCCCGACCGTGACCAAGGCCTGGGCGCGGCCGTACTCCGACAGCGCGTCTACGTTTCTGCTCAACGGCCTGAAATTCGTGCCGGCGCTCGCCGCCATGGACTCTGTCTCGGTGGCGACCTGTGCGTTTCCGGTGACGCTGGTGATCGCCAATGTGGCGGTAGCGCTGGGGATTTATTGGCGGCGGCTTAAGGTCAGAAATCTTGGGGCTCCTCGGGCGGGCTGATTTTCCACGACACGAGAGACACGAGGTCGGTGCGGCGGATGACCCATTCGATATGGCTCGCCGGCGCGACACGGCGCGGCCCTCCGGCGATCACTTGTTTCCTGGCCCGCAGCCGCCGCGATGGCGGCGTATAGATCAGGCCGCCGATGAGACATCGCGTGGGCGCGCCGCAACAGCGCCGATGCCGCTTGCAATCCGGCCGCGAACAGCGCCGCCAGAACCGGAGCGCATCGCAATAAAGCCGCTGCGTGACGAGATGCGCCGCATCGATCAGCGCCCGGCCTTCCAGGAAGGAGCGGCGTTTGAGGAAGTCTTGTTGTTTGGGGGATTGGGTCTTGGGTCGGACGGCCATTGTTGATCTCCATGTTCTCACTTTCTCGTCGCCACCGGGCTTGACCCGGTGGCCCATGCTGAAGTCGGACAGTCCAGAGCCACGCGACGGGGCAAGAGCAAGCAGCCACGCCGCATGGGTTGCCGGATCAAGTCCGGCAACGACGACGGTGAATAGCTTCCCGTTCTCGCTCCGCGTTTGCGCGCGAGTTTTGTCAAACAGCAATGTCCATAGCCCGGATGGAGCGAAGCGCAATCCGGGGACGCTTAAGCTTCTCTGTCGCTCCCGGATTTCACTTCGTTTGATCCGGGCTTCGAAGAAAATAAGGGAAGCGGAACGCCGGCAGGCGCATTTATTTCAATGATGCCGCACCTTGCGGGTGCGACCGCGCGCGAAGCGTCGCGCGCTCGCCTGTCGGCGTTCCACCGCGGCACTTGCGGCAGCGACCGAACGCCGCCGCTCAGCTCCAGTTAACGCGCTTCCGGGGAGGGAACTAGGTAGGAACGGGTGTTACCCGTTCCCGGCCCTCCCCGTGCAGCGGGTTTCCCCGCAGGCCGGTCGTCGTGCCGGCCGGGCGTATTGTCCCGGAGCCGCCCGGGAGCGGAGGTGACGAGCCCCCGCCCGCAGGAACCGCCTCTCGCCCCACCAACCGGAGTCACCGGCTGGCGTCCCTTACGGGCGAGATGATTCGTTCGAGAACTGTAACGGCACTGGAGACGATTGTCAATACCTTGTCCCCATATCGGTGACAATGAATACGAGCTCCTGTCTAAGCCCCCGACGGGCATTTGGGTTTGTCGATCAAATTCCGTTGAACGCCTGGTCAAAAGCATAAAGTACACGTTTCGCCAGTCTATGGGTAATCACGGCTTCTTCTATCGTCGTATTCCGGATGCCCGCGTGCGCGAAGTCATGCCGCCATTCCAAAATCTGCTTGTAAGAAGACTCGATATTCTTGCCTATTCGAGCATCAATTTTGCGCTTCCGTCGATCTAATAAGCTTTTGAAACGGTCTCGAACGCCATCGTCGAATATTTCCGCATATCGGTGAAGATCGCGGATCGAAATTCTGCTGTTAAGCCTCTCATAGTTGTTCGCCGTAAAATTTCCGAACGCAGCATGGTGGCCGCTTGCAAATGTCACGAGGGTTTCCTTGACGCAGCTTTCGTATGCCGCGGCCATCGACACGACGAGTAGACCAGCTAAGTCCGCACGGAATTGGGTAATTCCCACAATATCGCCCGGCACGAACTGTCGCATCTCCGCGACTAGTTGCTCAATCCTATTGAAGTGCAGATCTAAATCAGCCCGCGGCATCGGTAAGAATTGCTTGCGCGAGTTCAAGTCGACTTTTAAGGATGCCAGTATCCGTCGTTCCGCCCTTCGTGTGCTCCATAAAATGCGGTTCCTTTACCAACTTTGGATACCGGTCTCGGAGCTGATCCGGCGTGATACTCTCGTGTTCCAGCAAGGTGACCATCACCGCTTCGAGAACCGCGGAGTTGATGACGCCGCGAGGTCGGAATGGTCGATCGAGAGCCTTGTTCACTACTTCGACAACCGCTGGAAACCGCCTTTTGAATTGCTCGGCGCGCGACGATGAGAAGTCTTTGTTTTCGTTCATCTGCTGATTGAGATATCTCAACATTGGCTTTTCGTAAGTGCGCCAAACGTCGGACAGCGCGAATAGCCTCAGAACAAGCTCAACATCTTTCTGATTTTTATCCGGACGTGTGATGCCAAGAATTTTTTGCCATCCTGGATTCGTGCTGAGAGCTTTTAGTTCATCGACGATCTTCCCGCGATAGACCGCGTTACGTATTTCTTGCGGCTTAAGTTGCGTTCCGCCTGTGTTCAAACGTTCGAATATGTGGAAAACGCTGTCGTTCCGAAGCGAAGGTTTCAGCTGCTTAATATTGATCGCCCGGAGAGTTGAGTTCCTTAGCTTACGCTGATCTCTCGCACTAAGCTCCACAAAGGTCTTGCCGTTGTACTCCGACCGCTCGGAAAGCCCCTTTAATCGGAAGATTTGGCGGCGATTTTGGTTGTCTGGCTCGCCGAAATACCCCTCAAAGAAATAAGTCACAGACTTGATGCGCTGTTGCCCATCAATGACTTCAAGTTGGCCCTCATCGTTCACGTACAGAAAGACTTGAGGAACGGGCAGGCCCATCAGGAAGAATTCAATCAGTTTTGAAGCTTGCTCGATTTTCCAAACGAAAAGCCTTTGATAGAACGGGATGATGATGTCGCCACGCTGCACTTGCGACGCGAGCAATTCGAGCGTGGGGTCGGAGGGAGAAACCGAAATGTCGAATTCGACGAATGGACTTTCGTCGTTTTCTTCTTCCGTCTCGATTGTGTCGAGTTCTTCGTCTTGGCTCACGTCGCGTTCCTTCCACTGTCAGGCAGCGTCCAAACATTTGGCAATGAGAAAATTACACAGGCATCCCGGCATTTCGATCGCCACATAGCGGTGGTAGGCAGTCTTTGTGCTAACCCGCTCTACCTGCCAAAAGTGTTACGGACCTCCTTGCGGATCGTGCGGTCGTTCCTCATCTAACACAATTATCCCGGTGAATTGAAGGAGGGACCCAATGATCAAATCAGCGATATTCAATATTGAGAGCGACAATGTGATTGTTTTTGGTCGAACTCCGCTTCCACAGGGCTCGTATGCGGGCACCGTGGAGTGGATGGAAATAGCCTTGCATGGGCACGTACAACGAAAAATGGCGCGAGCTATGGTTCAGGTCGACCGCGCTGTCTTGGAAGGCCTTGGTGAAAAAATATCTCCAAATCTACTAGCGGTCGACTTTGATCTACTGAATTACGTGAAATCTGGAGACGTGAAGATCGTCAATTAGTCCGGGGTGGCGAGGCTGTTTGATGGGTTTCGCAAGGGCTCTACCCATCCTACTCCACCTCTGAAAATGGAAACACCCCGGCCGCTAGCAGCCGGGGTGCCCCTTTATATGATTACCGCAACTGAGATCGATAAACGACCCAGCGCGGCGTTGATTACCACCGTCATTGGTGCCTCCTTAAGTGTTGGGCTTGACTTGGCTAGGAATGCCCTAACGGTCAAACCTGGGTTTTTTGATGCATGCTGAAAATTGATGCTGAAATTCCACGGCTAACCCTTCCGGACGGGATCGTCGTGCGCCCCGTAGATAGCACAACCGCCTCGGTAATCGAAGCCTTACCTCGCGTTCAACCTACCATGTAGCGTTGACGCCAATATGGGCACGGCGCTGCGCGCCTTCGCCCACCCTACTGCACTACGCCGGCTTATCCAACGTCGCCTTCCCCGGCCACTTGCACAGATCCGCGATCAAACATTTCTCGCACAGCGGCCGGCGCGCCACGCAGGTGTAGCGGCCGTGCAGGATCAGCCAGTGGTGGGCGTGGAGCAGATATTTCTCCGGCACCACTTCCAGAAGTTTCATTTCGACGTCGAGCGGCGTCTTGCCGATCGCCAAGCCGGTGCGGTTGCCGACGCGGAAGATGTGGGTGTCGACCGCGATGGTCGGTTCGCGCGAACGCGATGTTGAGGACGACATTGGCGGTCTTGCGGCCGACGCCGGGCAGCGCTTCGAGCGCGTCGC
Source organism: uncultured Alphaproteobacteria bacterium (assembly GCA_963696555.1). Lineage (GTDB taxonomy): Bacteria > Pseudomonadota > Alphaproteobacteria > Rhizobiales > Xanthobacteraceae > BOG-931. The sequence goes on from CAVOKR010000012.1 coordinate 7,442, forward strand.
GGTCGCGCGGCACCTCGCCGCCGTGCCGGGCGATGAGCTGCTCCGACAGCGCGACGACGTTCTTTGCCTTGGTGCGAAACAGCCCGATGGTCTTGATCAGGTCGCGGACGCGGTCTTCGCCGAGCGCCGCCATCTTCTGCGGCGTGTCGGCGAGCGCAAACAAAGCCGGCGTCGCCTTGTTGACGCCGGCATCGGTCGCCTGCGCGGAGAGGACGACCGCGACCAGCAACGTAAAAGGATTGACGTGCTGCAGCTCGCCGCGCGGCTCCGGATTGGCCTTGGCGAAACGGCGGAACGCTTCCTCGATCTCGGCGGGCGTCCATTGCGGCAGCGCGGCGCTGGCGGCTTTCTGGTCGGCCTTGGCGCGCGATTTCGGTCCCTTGACCCGCGCCGCCTTACCTTTCCGAGAGGCCTTACCCCCTCCCTTCCCTCCCCCGCGCGCGGGGGAGGGTGAAGAACGGGAAATGGTCTTTTTCGCCATGGTTCCCCTATAATGACCGGCATGGAGAGCCACAACAGCATCGCGCCGGGCGCGCCACCCGATTCCGAAATCTTTTCGGCGGTGCTGACGCCGCACCGTTCGCTCGGCCCGCGCGGCTTTGTCATTTTCATGCTGGTGATCGGCGGCTTGAGCTTCGTCTCCGGCACGGTGTTCGTGCTGATGGGCGCCTGGCCGGTGTGCGGCTTCTTCGGCCTCGACGTGCTCGCGGTCTATCTCGCGTTCCGGGCCAATTACCGTTCGGCGCGCGCCTATGAGGTGGTGACCGTCACCGCCTCCGAACTGACGGTGCGGCAGGTAAGCCATCGCGGCAAAGTGCGGGAATGGACGCTCAATCCGCTGTGGGTGCGGCTCGAGCGCATCGCGCATGAGGAATTCGGCATCCAGAACCTGTTCCTGGTGTCGCGCGGGCGCCGCGTGCCGATCGCGGGTTTTCTCGGCCCCGACGAGAAGGCGAGTTTTGCCGAGGCGCTGGCGAACGCGCTCGGCGAGGCGAGGCGCGGGCCGACGCGGACGGCGGTGGAGTGATGCGCGTGTCATTCCGGGGCGCGGGCCGTTGCCCGCGAGCCCGGAATTCATAATCGCGGACGGTGGTTATGGATTCCGGACTTGTCGCTGCGCGACAATCCGGAATGACGAAAACCACAGCAGAAATCGGGTGGTTTGGGCGTTGGCGACGCCCTAGATCGGGAGCTAACGATGGAGCCATCCATGCTGTCACCCGATCGCGTTTCCAACTCCCGGCAACTTTCCGAGGCCGCCGCCGATTACGCCGTGGTGCGCCGCGCCATCGGCCATATCCGCGGCCATTGGCGCGAGCAGCCCGAGATCGAGGCCATCGCCGAAGCCGCCGGCGTGACGCCGACCGAATTGCACCATCTGTTCCGGCGCTGGGCGGGCCTCACGCCGAAGGCGTTTCTGCAGGCGCTGACGCTCGACGGCGCGCGGCAATTGCTGCGCGATTCCGCAAGCGTGCTCGACGCCACCTACGAAGTCGGCCTGTCCGGTCCCGGCCGGCTGCACGATCTGTTCGTCACCCACGAGGCGATGTCGCCCGGCGAATGGAAAGCGGGCGGCGAAGGCCTGACGATCTATTTCGGCTTTCATCCGTCGCCGTTCGGCATGGCGCTGATCATGGCGACCGAGCGCGGCGTCGCCGGCCTCGCGCTCGCCGACCCGGGCGAGGAGAAGGCTGTGCTCGCCGACATGAAAGGCCGCTGGCCGAAGGCGAATTATGTCGAGGATTTTGCGCGCACCGGGCCGCTCGCCGGCCGCATCTTCGATCCGTCGCAATGGCGCGCCGAACAGCCGCTGCGGGTGGTGCTGATCGGCACCGATTGGGAAGTCCGGGTCTGGGAGGCGCTGTTGAAAATCCCGATGGGGCGGCTCGCCACCTATTCGGGCATTGCCGGCAAAGTCTGCACGCCGGCCGCCGCCCGCGCGGTCGGCGCTGCGGTCGGAAAAAATCCGATCTGTTTCGTGGTGCCCTGCCACCGCGTCGTCGGCAAGTCCGGCGAACTCACCGGCTATCACTGGGGCCTGACCAGGAAGCGCGCCATGCTGGGCTGGGAAGCGGGCCAGGTCGGGGCGGCGTAACCACATCCGCTCATTCCCGCGAAAGCGGGAATCCAGCCGGAACGCACAGCTTGCTGCCAAGTTCTGGGTCCCCGCTTTCGCGGGGACGAGCGGAGCACGGGCCGCGAATTGACGCTCGCGCGGCGATCCGCAATACCCCTTGCGCGTTATAGGACCGAAGGGAATTGGTATGCAGCACCGGCGGCCGGTCATGCTTGTGATCCTCGACGGCTGGGGCTGGCGCGAGGAGACGGCCGACAACGCCATCCGCCAGGCGAAGACGCCGACCTTCGACCGGCTATGGCAGTCGGGACCGCACGGTTTCCTGCGCACCTCGGGTCACGACGTAGGCTTGCCGGACGGCCAGATGGGCAATTCCGAAGTCGGGCACCTGAATATCGGCGCCGGCCGGGTGGTGATGCAGGATCTGCCGCGGATCGGCAAAGCGATCGCGAGCGGCGAGATCGCGAAAGCGCCGGCGCTCACGGATCTGATCGGCAAGCTCAAGCAAAGCGGCGGAACCTGTCATCTCATCGGCCTCATTTCGCCGGGCGGCGTGCATTCGCATCAGGATCACGCCGTGGCGCTCGCCAAAATTCTCGCCGAGGCCGGCGTGCCGGTGCTGGTGCATGTGCTGACCGACGGCCGCGATACGCCGCCGCAATCGGCCGCCGAGGACGTCAAGCGGCTCCTCGCCGCGCTGCCGCCCGCGGTGAAGATCGCGAGCGTCTGCGGGCGCTATTTCGCCATGGACCGCGACAAGCGCTGGGACCGTGTCGAGAAAGCCTACAAGGCCATCGTCGAAGCCGATGCGCCGCGCTTTCCGGATGCGCCGGCCGTCATCGCCAACGCCTACGCCAACAAACAATTCGACGAGTTCGTCGTGCCGGCCGTGGTCGGCGATTACCGACGGCATGAAGGACGGCGACGGCGTCTTGTGTTTCAACTTCCGCGCCGACCGCGTGCGCGAAATTTTGGGCGCCATGCTGGACAAGGATTTCTCAGGGTTCGCGCGCCAGCGCGTGGTGCGCTTCGCCGCCGCCGTCGGCATGACGCAATATTCGGACGCGCTCGACAAGTTCTTGCAGACGATTTTTCCGCCGCAGCCGCTCACCCACATCCTCGGCGAAGTGGTGGCCGACGCCGGCCGCACGCAGCTGCGCATGGCGGAGACCGAGAAATATCCGCACGTCACCTATTTTCTCAACGGCGGCCACGAGGAACCTTATACGGGCGAAGACCGCATCATGGTGCAGTCGCCAAAAGTCGCGACCTACGATCTGCAGCCGGAAATGTCGGCGCCGGAATTGACCGACAAAGCAGTGGAGGCGATCAATTCGGGCAAATACGATCTGATCGTGTTGAACTTCGCCAATCCCGACATGGTCGGTCACACCGGAAGTTTGCCGGCCGCCATCAAGGCAGTCGAGACGGTCGATGCCGGGCTCGGCCGCATCGTGCAGGCGATCGAGAAATCCGGCGGCGCGCTTCTGGTCACTGCCGACCACGGCAATTGCGAAATGATGCGCGATCCGCAGACCGGCGGCCCGCACACCTCGCACACCACCAATCCGGTGCCGCTGTTGCTGGTCGGCGCGCGCAACCGCGCGCTCGTCGCCGAAGGCCGCCTCGCCGACATCGCGCCGACGCTGCTCGAGCTGATGGAATTGCCGAAGCCGAAAGAGATGACAGGCGGCTCGCTGTTGCGCGGAAATTGAAGCGGCGTTGCAAATCCCCGGTTGTTGATCGATAGTTCCCTAACAGTCTGCCGGTCATTGTCGATGCAGCAAACGGGGGACAAGCATGCCGCTCACCCACGATCCTGAAAGCTGGCAGACCAGGCTCGCAGCCCTGCCGGTGACGAGCTACGGACCCGGCGAGACCGTGTTCGTCGAAGGCACCAATACCGGGCGATTGTTGATCCTGAAACAGGGCGCGGTGTGCATCGTCAAAGGCGGCACCGAGATCGCCAAAGTGGCGCGGCCCGGCGCGGTGTTCGGCGAACTTTCCGCCCTGCTCGGCCAGCCGCATACGGCGGATGTGCGCACGCTCGAGGCGTCGGAATTTCATATCGCCGACGCCGAAGCGCTCCTTACGGAGGATCCGGCGGCGCTGCTCTACGTCGCGATCAGCCTGGCGCAGCGGCTCGACGGCGCCAACCATCTGCTGCGCGAGCTCAAAAGCGAAATCCAGGCCGGCGAGGCGCCTGGCCTGATCGGCAAAACCATCGACCGGATCGAGGGCCTCTTGGGCGCCATCGGCACCGGCTATCTGCGCGCCGGCGCCGCGCATTCGATGTATCCGTTCGCCTGAGGCGAAGCCGCGACATCTGGCCCCGGCCACAGGCTGGACAACATCCGGCTTCCTCTGCGACAACCGCGCTCGACATTGAAGAAACAAAGCTAATCGGGAGGAACCTATGGTCTTGGCAAAAAGCGTGCGATCGGCGCGCGCGGCAACCGCCGCGGGCGCGATGGCCCTGGCCCTGACGGCCGGCGCGGCGCAGGCGCAAGACAAGACCATCACGATGAAGATCACGACGCCGACGCTGAATGCGGCGCTCGATCTTTATGGCAAGGCATTGGGTGCCGACATCGAGAAGGACACCGGCGGCCGGATCAAAGTCGAACTCTACCCGGCGAGCCAGCTCGGCTCGATCCCGCGCCAGATCGAAGGCACGCAATTCGGCGCCATCCAGTGCGCGATCATTCCGCCGGAATTTTTTGTCGGCATCGATGAGCGCTTTGAGGTGCTGGCGGCGCCAGGCCTCGTCACCTCCATCGCGCAGGGGCAGAAGGTCGCCGGCGACGAGGCGGTGCGGAAATTCTACCTCGGGCTTGGCGCCAACAAAGGTCTGCACGGCGTCGCGGTGGCGCTCGCCGAGCCTTCGGAAGTGATTTCGAAGGACGCGATCCGCCATGTCGCCGATTTCAAGGGCAAGAAGCTGCGAATTTTCGCCTCCGAATTCCAATCGGCTGCGTTCAAACAGCTCGGCACGACGCCGGTGGCGATGTCGCCGAGCGACGTGATGACCGCAATCCAGCAAGGCTCGCTCGACAGCGCGGTCGCGGGTATTCAGCTGCTCAGCGGCCTGCATTTCTACGATGCAGCCAAATATATCACAAAGACCGACCACGCCGCGATCTTCTATGTGGTCGAGCTGAGCAAGAAGTGGTTCGATTCGCTGCCACCTGATTTGCAGCAGATTGTCGAAAAAGACGCCGCCAGCCTGTCCACGAGCTTCAACCCCCGCGCGCTCGAGATCGAAGACGCAGCGATAAAAAAATGGACCGACAACGGCGGAGAGTTGATCAATCTGCCGGCCGACGAGCAAGCGAGCATGCTCAAGACGATGTCGAGCGCGGCCGCCGATGTAACGAAAGATAAGCCGGCGCTGGCTGAGGCCTATAAGATCGTGACCGACGCCGCCCAGCGCAGCCAGTAGGCGGCGGGGGCAGCCGGTTATTTCGACGCGCTCTGTTTCATCAATCGGCGCGCCAGCAATCCGGCCGCGACAAAACACAGCGTGCCGGCGGTCGCGAAAATAAACGGCAGCGTGATATCCGCGTTCTCGTCCGTGCCGGTGAACTCGTGCGCTGCGATCAGGCCGGCGAAGCCCAAGACGATGAGCGTATAAATAACGATCTTTTTCTGTTTGGCCTGTTCGGGTGTCATGACCTAATCCGCGCTATCACCTGCCGCGTCAGATATCCTTCAGCCCCAGCACATCCGCCATCGAATAAAGCCCGGCCGGCTTGCCCCGCGCCCAGAGCGCTGCGTGCAGCGCGCCGCGGGCGAAGATCATGCGGTCCTCGGCGCGATGGGTGAGCTCGACGCGCTCGGCGGGTCCGGCAAAGATCACCGAGTGCTCGCCCACCACGGTGCCGCCGCGCAGCGCCGCGAAGCCGATATCGCCCGGCTTGCGCGCGCCGGTGATGCCGTCGCGGCCGCGCTCCGAATGCGTGGCGAGATCGATGCCGCGGCCGGCGGCGGCGGCGCGGCCGAGCAACGAGGGCGGTGCCGGACGGTGCGTCGATCTTCTTGTTGTGATGCATTTCGAGGATTTCGATGTCGTATTCGGCGTTGAGCGCCTGCGCCACGCGCTTGGTCAGCGCCGCCAAGAGATTGACGCCGAGACTCATATTGCCGGATTTGACGATCACGGCGCGGCTTGCCGCCTTGGCGATGAGCGCTTCCTCCTCGGCCGAATGGCCGGTGGTGCCGATGACATGCACCTTGCCGGCCGCAGCCGTCAGTTCGGCGAGCGCAAGGGTCGCTGCGGGAATCGTGAACTCGATCAGAGCATCGGCTTGTTGCAGGAGCAGCGCGACGTCGCTTGTGACCTTAATGCCGTTCGGCCCGAGGCCGAAAGCTCGCCCGCGTCGCGGCCGATCACGCCTGCGCCCGCGGCCTCGACCGCACCCGCAAGCGTCACGCCTTTGGCCGCGGCGACGGCCTGAATGAGCGTCCGCCCCATGCGCCCGCCGGCGCCCGCGATCACCACCCGCATGTCGGACATTGTTCCATCTCCCGGGACTTTTTCATCTCTCCCTGCAAGCGGGAGAGGGAGGAGTCACGGCTGCGGGCCGTCATAGCCCTCGATGATGATCATATCGACGATCGAATGCGGCAGCCGCAGCTTGATATTGGCCTGGTATTCGGGGGAGCGATAGCAGGAAAGGGCTGCGGCGTAATCGGGAAATTCGATGACTACGTTGCGCGAGCGCGCCGTGCCTTCGGTCGATTCGAATCGGCCGGCACGGACCACGAAGCGGCCGCCGAATTTCTTGAAGATCGCCGGGTTGGCCGCCGCATAGGGCTTGTAGCCGTCTTCGTTGTGGACATCGACACGTCCGATCCAATAGCCCTTCGGCATCTGGACTCCTTCAGCTTTTTGCCCTTGCGATATCTTCGACAATGGCCGCCGCCGCGGCTCGCGGATCGGCCGCA
>CAVOKR010000013.1:0-90917 GCA_963696555.1 uncultured Alphaproteobacteria bacterium
CGAGACCGGACTGCGGCCGCACCCGACAGCACGTTGAGCAGGGTCGTCTTCCCCGCGCCATTCGGTCCAATCAAGCCAACGATGGAAGCTGACAGATCGGCGCTAAGATCGTCCAGTGGACGAACGCCGCCAAATCGCACACTGAGATTTTCGATGCGGATCATCGCCGCACCATTTTGCCGCGGAGCCACGTGATGGCCGCGTGGAGTTGGCCAGAGATTCCATTCGGCGCGGTCATCAAGGCATGGATCAGGCCAGCGCCGAACAACAGCGTGGCAAAGTTGCCGTTGACGCCGAGACCGTTGAGGAACGCGGGGGGAACCCGGAACAACAGAGCAGCAAGGACAGCTCCCTGCCAGTCGGCGATGCCGCCAATGACCGAAACGGCGAAGAGCAGGATCGAATCCGACGCCGAGAACGCGCCGCCGTCAAGACCGCCATAGCATCCCGCCAGCAACCCGCCGCCAATTCCCGCCAGGAACCCGGCCAGCGCGAAAGCCCACGCCTTGTAAAACACCACGTTGACGCCTGATGCGATTGCCATCGGCTCGCTTTTGCTGATCAACGCCCACGCGCGTCCCGGTTTCGCGTCCCGGTGCCATTCCAGAAGCGCGAGGCCGGCTGCAAGGATTATCGCAACGTAAATAAAATAGCCGACATCGCTGGTGGCAAGCATCGGTCGCGCCATGTCGACCCGAGGCTTGTCGCCCATATAGCCGAGGAAGCTGTCGCCGCCATTGGGAAAGCTCCAGTTAGTGATCACCACCTGGAAGGCGCCGGCAAGCATGAGCGTCGCCAGCGCCAGGTGGAGGCCCCGCATGCGCAGTGCGGGAAGACCCCAGAGAATACCAATCGTGGCGGCGCCAAGCCCACCAGCAAAAATACTGAGCAAAAAAGGCGGATTGAACTCGTAATATACTCGTAACGTAATCCACCCGCCGATACCGACAAGCGCGAATTGGCAGAGCGACACCAGGCCTAGCCGACCGTACAAAAAGTCCGGTTCCTGAAGTAGCCAGCGCAATGGAAAAGCTTGCGGTGAAAATCGCCAGCCAGTAGCCACCGGCGCTTACAGCGATTACGGTGGTCAGAACAGCGAGGCTGACAATCATCGTGACCAGCGGGTGAACCCGACGGGCGGACCGCTCGGTAGTTTCTATATCGATCCGAATGGTGTCCATCTGCTGGCCCAGGCTCATTCGTACACCGCCATGCTCTTGCGCCCAGCGATGAGCGTGATGAAGATCAGCGCCAGCACGAAAGGCGCGCTGCTGCGATAAGAACTGATCGCGGGCACCGTGGTCAGGACGGATTCCAATATCCCGGCGGCAAATCCGCCAACGGCGGTGGCGGCAAGTGACCGCAGCCGGCCAAAAATCGCGGCCGCGATCGCCGGGATCACCAGGAAGGTCAGGAACGTTGCATTAAGCGTAACCATATCGGCCAACAGCAACCCCGCGACCCCGGCGAATAGGCCCGAAATCAGCCACGCCACCGAATCAATCCGAATGACCCGGATCCCGATCAGACTGCTGATTTGCCGATCGTTTGCCAGCGCGCGCATCGACAGGCCCAGCCTCGTGGCGTTGAGCAGCAATGCGATCGTCCCTACCATCGCCACCGCGATTCCAAGGGCTGCCAGCCGCGTGTAGGTGACTCGGACCGAGAATATCGCAACAAACAGGTGATCGGTTGGCAGGGTCAGCCGACGAGGCACCGTCTCGCCCCATATCAGCCCAATACAACCGAGTATAAATAGCGCGAACCCCAACGTGCCGACCGCCCGCACGACGCGGTCACGAGCCGCCAGTCGCGGCGCGATCAGCCATCCATATCCAAAAGAACCAGCCGCTGCCACAGCTATCCCCGCCACCCAGGCAATCGCCGGCGAGACGTCGGTGCGCAGCAGCGACCAAGTGCAGTAAGCAGCAAGAGCACCAAGGGCACCGAAGGCGAAATTCAGCGTTCCCGATGATCGATACAACACGACCAGACCCACGCCGGACATTGCGTAAACCGCACCCAATCCAATCCCGGCGGCTGACAAACGGAAGAATGGTCATCGGACCTCCGCGGGAAAAAGCCGGATCACGTTTGTTATCGCGACCCGGATTAACTGCCTTCTACTTCGCGCCGCTTTTCTCGGCGGCCACGATATCGTCAAGCTCCGGATCGTCGATTTCGAAGCACGCACCTTCCGGCTTCCAGTCGCCGTCATGCGCGACCGCTATCATTCCCGAATGGTTGGCGTTGTGACGGGTACCGGGGCCGAAATACCAGGGCGAGCACAGCATGTCGGTACGGAAATCCTTGACCGCGCGCAGTGCGTCAGATACGCTTGCGCGGTCGATCTTCGCGGGGTCCATCTTCAGCATCGTGTCGGTCGCAATTTTCGCCGCCAGATACCCGCCCTGACTGAAGGTATCGCGGGGATCATTGTTCGACGCGTACTTATCCATGATCGCGATCCAGTTCTGGTTATCCGGCCCCGTGCCATTCAGCGGCGTAAATTCAAGCTGCGTCCAGAACCGGTTGTTCCAGTAGGGGCCAATCGTTTTGGGAAGTCCGACCACATAGCCCGAGGCGAGAGAAAGAAACTTGTAGGTCTTCCCCATATCCTGGTCCTCGGCCGCCGCCAGGGCCTGGATGATGGCACCCTTGGTAAAGTTCAGAAGTATCGCGTTCGGCGCCGACGAAGCGGACTCCAGCATTGCAGAAGTATAATCGGATGAACCGGGATCCACGATCACGTTCTGCACGGTCACGCCGTGCTTCTTGCCCCACGTGGCGAATCCATTGCAAAGCCAGTCGATCGTTCCCGGAATATTCCAGGCCGCGCAGGCCACCTTCTTCACCCCCAGATGCTCGGCGGCAAAGCGCAGCATGCCCACACCGCTCAGGCGCGGCCCCTCATTCATCGGGGCGATGTTTCTGGACGTGAAGCATTCATGGGCCACGCCGATATCAATTACTATCACGTTCTCGCGATCATACAGGCCCGCATTTGCCCGGCACTCGACAATACTGTTGCTTCCGATCATCGCAACGACGTGGTCGTCCTTGACCAGCTTGGTGGCAACCTGCGATGCCACATCTGGGCGCCATTGATCATCCGCAGTGATGTAGTTAACGGGACGTCCGTTGATCCCGCCATTTGCATTCACGCACTTGAAATAGGCGTCGGCTGCCTTCGCCGATGAGCTGAAATCGTCAGGGCCGGTGACTCCGTTGATCGAGCCGATTGGAATGGGCGTTCCAGTGGCTTGCTTGCCATTATTGAGCCCGCAGCTCGGCTGCGCCGCGTGTGCTGCTGGCACGCAGCACAGCGCTAGCGTCGCCACGACCGCTATCTTGACACCGATTGACCTGACCCAATCTTTAGCAAGACCACCAAATGATATCCGCATATATTTCTCCCTCCCTGTCGTATTTCTTGCGCCATCTTTATTGCACGACGCTGGTGCAGATGGTCGGACGGCTTCCGCGTTCGGCTCTTCTTACGAAACTGCACCTTAAGGTTCTTGTGCAGATCGTTCAAGACCAATTTGGGTTAAATCGCGCTTCTTTTATATACTGGTCGCGATCTAAGGTTTGGTACTTGCAGCCCGCTAGGCCAGTGTCGGCCGTCGCCAACCTCCGGGACGGCCGATGCACGGTGGGTTGACTTCGCTTACGCGTTGCCGGGGCGCGACTTCTTCCACGCCTCGAAATCCCGCTTCGCTTCATCGCCGACAACTGGGAACAGCCCGGCCAGCGGTCGGCCACGCGCGACCTCTTCTTCGGCGAATTCATCGTACAATGTCGTCGCCAACGATTCTTGAGCGATCTCATCGACGATGTCCGGCCGGAATCACCACGACGCCGTCGCAATCACCCACAATAATATCGCCCGGGAATACGGCAACGCCTCCGCAACCGATCGGCAGGTTGAGATCGATCGGATAATGCACGATCGGGCTCGGCGGCGAAGTCGGCCGCTTCAGATACGCCGGCAGGCCAGTGCGAAGAATGCCCTCGGAATCGCGCAGCCCCCGTCCGTCACAATGCCGCTGCAGCCACGCGCCTTCAGCCGCCCAATGTAAAGGTCACCGGCCGAGGCAGCCCGGGCATCACCGCGGGAATCAATGACAAGCACATGACCCGGCGGGCACTCCTCCATGGCCCGAGGTTGCATCTGGGCCTGCCCCCGCACGCCGGGGCCATTCTTGTCTTCGCGCGCGGGAATGAAGCGCATGGTATATGCGATGCCCACCATGCGCGGCTGATCGATGCGTAATGGATTGACGTCCTGCATGAACATGTTGCGCAGCCCGCGTCGGTACAATGCACCCGTCAGCGTCGATGTCTGAACCTTCAGCAACGCGTCTCTGGTCTCCGGAAGCAGTTCCGTCATGCAAATCTCCTGTCACGCTTTCGGGCAGCGAGGTCGACGCGTCGCGGATCAGCACGCCGGCGCTTCATGCGGCCTCCGATCGAGCGGCGTGCGTCGGCGCGCGCCTCCTGGATCGCCTGCCAGACCCGCTCGCTGGTCGCCGGCATGTCGAGTTCGCGCACGCCCAGCGGCTCCAGCGCGTTCATGATGGCGATCATCACCGAGGGCAGCGCGCCGACGCAGCCCGCCTCGCCCGCGCCCTTCGCGCCCAGCGGTTCGTCTGCGGTCGGCACCGGGTTGCTGCCGATCGTGATGTTGCACATCGTGTCGGCGCGCGGCATGGCGTAATCCATGAAGCTCGCTGTCAGCAACTGGCCCGATCCCTTTTCGTAGACCACCTGTTCCATCAGCACCTGGCCGACGCCCTGCGCCACGCCGCCATGGATCTGGCCGGCAGCGTCAGCGGATTGATCACCGTGCCGACGTCATCGACCACGAGGTAGCTGATGCAGTTCGACCACGCCGGTCTCGGGATCGACCTCGACCTCGCAGACGTGGCAGCCGTTGGGAAAGGTGGTCGCGTTCGGGCGCATAGGTGGCGTTCTCGATACAGGCCCGGCTCCATGCCCTTCGGCAGGCGCGCCGGCTGGAACGCCGCCATCGCCACCTGCTTCAGCGTCACGCTGCGATCGGTGCCGGCGACGCTGAACTTCGCATCGGCGAACTCGATGTCGGCGACCGCGGCTTCCAGCATGTGCGCCGCGAGCTTCTTGCCTTTCTCGATGACCTTGTCGGCGGCCAGCGATCAGCGCCGATGCCGCCGCGTCACCATCGACCGCGATCCGTTCGAGCCCATGCCGAACGCCACGCGGTCGGTGTCGCCGTCGATGAACTGCACATCCGCTCGGATCGATGCCGAGCTTCTCGTGCAGGATCTGCTTGAACGAGGTCTCGTGCCCCTGGCCGTGCGTCTTGGTTCCCATCAGCAGCATCGCGCTGCCGCTGGGGTTGAAGCGGATCTCGGCATATTCCGGCACCGGACCGGCCGCCTGCTCGATCGCGTTGGCCAGGCCGATGCCGCGCAGCTTGCCGCGCGCGCGCGATGCCGCCTGCCGCGCGGCGAAGCCGGCATAGTCCGAGGCCTCCAGCGCGATCTCCATGTTCCTGGCGAACTCGCCGCAATCGTAGATCGGGCCCCAGCGGCGCCTTGTACGGCATCGCTCCGGCTGGATGATATTGCGCCGGCGCAACTCGATCGGATCGATCCCGATTTCGCGAGCCGCGGCCTCGATGATCGCGTTCGATGAGATAGATCGCCTCCGGCCGCCCGGCGCCGCGATACGGCGCGGTCGGGCTGGTGTTCGACAGCACCGCGTCGATCGTTACGTAGGCGGCGGGAATGTCGTAGACGCCCGACACGGTGCCGATCTGGCCGAACGGCGTCAGCAACTGCCGGTCCGACGCGATATAGGCGCCGATGCTGGCCAGCATCGTGCAGCCGCAGCCCGAGGAATTTGCCGTTGCTCATCGAGCGCCAGTTCGATCTCGCCGACATTGTCGCGGCCATGCTCGTCGGCCAGCAGCACTTCGGACCGTTCGCATTTCCACTTCACCGGCCGGCCCAGCTTGCGCGCGGCCCACAGCGCCAGCCGATGATCGACATATTGCCAGCCCTTGGCGCCGAAGCCGCCGCCGACATCGTGGCAGACCACGCGCACTTTGCTCTCCGGCACCTTGAACACCATGTTGGCGAGCATGTTGCGCACGCGGTGCGGATAGTTCACGTCGGCATACAGCGTGTAGCGGTCTTCGAACTTGTCATACGAGCCGATCGAGCCGCGCGGTTCCATGTATTGTGCATGCACGCGGGTGATCACGTAGCGGCGCCGCACGATATGCGCGGCGCGGGCGAAGGCGGCCTCGGTCGCCGCCCGGTCGCCGCGTTCGAAGGTGTGGGAGATGTTGTCCGGGTTCTCGTCCCACACGCGCGGCGCATCCGGGTTCCGCGGCTTCCGCCAACGAAGTCACCGCCGGCAGCGGATCGTAGTCCACCTCCACCAGTTCGGCGGCGTCCTTCGCCTGCTCCAGGGTCTCGGCGATCACCATGGCGACGGATCGCCGACATAGCGCGCGCGGTCGATCACCATCGCCGGCCGCTGCGGCGCGAACATCGGCGAGCCGTCCTTCTTCTTGCGCGGCATCGTCGGCCTTCGGCATGCGCGATGCCGTCTGCCTCGTAGTCCGTGCCGGTGTAGACGGCGACCACGCCCGGGGCGGCGAGCGGCGGCCTCGGTGTTGATCGAGCGGATCCGGGCGTGGGCGTGCGGTGACCGCACGAAGATGGCGTAAGCTTGCCGGGCAAGCGTCAGGTCGTCCTGGTAGCGGCCCTTGCCCGGTGAGCAGCCGCACGTCCTCGAAGCGTCGCACCGGCTGTCCTACGCCGTATTTCATTGCTCGATTCCATCCATTCGGTCCTTACCGCGCGCGAGGATGGACTCTGCGTCGGTCCCGTAACGCGGGCGAGGGATCGGTTGCCCCGAGAACTTCGCCGCTCTATTGAGCTTCCGTCGACTGCCGCGGGAAGTGCGCCACGCGTTAGACAAACCGGCACGATCGAACCGAGCGGCCCGTAGTCGACGTGGAACGTGTCGCCGGCATGGGCTTCGACCACGCTGGTGAACGAACCGCCCAGCACGAACTGGCCCGGCTCCAGCGCGATGTCGAACGGCGCCAGCTTGTTGGCCAGCCACGCCACGCCGTTCGCCGGATGGTTCAGCACCGCGGCGGCGACGCCGGATTCCTCGATGATGTTGTTGCGGTAGCACAGCGCGGCGACCCAGCGCAGATCGACCTCCATCGGGCGATCGGCCGGCCGCCGACGATCAGCGCGGCATTGCCCGCGTTGTCGGCGATGCTGTCGAGCACCGTCGCGCGGCTTGTCGGTCTCCGGATCGATCCGGTGCGCGCGCCCGTCGACGATCTCGGCCGCCGGCACGACGTAATCGGTCGCGCTCAGCACGTCGAAGATCGTGCAGTTCGGGCCTTTCAGCCGCCGTCCGATGACGAAGCCCAGCTCGCACTCCAGCCGAGGCTGGATGAAGCGGGCCATCGGGATCTCGGCCCCGTCCGAGTAGAACATGTCCTCCATCAGCGCGCCGTAGTCCGGCTCGGTGATGTTGGCCTGGCGCTGCATGGCGCGCGAGGTCAGGCCGATCTTGTGGCCCTTGATCCGGTTGCCCTCGCCGACCTTGATCTCCACCCAGCGGCGCTGCACGGCATAGGCGTCCTCGATGGTGAAGCCCGGTATTGAGCGCTGGGCGGGCGGATCCGCTGCCGCTCCTTCTCCGCCCTGTGATAGGCGCGGGCGATCGTATCTATAGTGGAATAATCAAGCATCTGCGCGCTCCCTTCAGGACAGGACAGCAGTGAAGTCAGCCTGAACCAGTGCTCGGCTGTCGGGCGGCAGGGTAGCGTATGCCGCGCCGGCCGCGCCGCCGCATCAGGAAACATCTTCACCCACTCCGCATTCAGCGCGGCTCGTTGTGAGGCCGGATCCTTCACCCAGAACGTGACCTTGATGATGTCATCGACCGTGCCACCCGCGGCCTCGATATCGCTCCGCACGGCGGCGAAGACATTTGCCACCTGCTGTTCAAGCGTAGGCGGCAACTCTCGCGTGCCGGGATTGGTGCCGCCGATGACACTCGACATGACGATGTTGCCGATCCGGCTGGCGTTCGGGATCGGGTTCTCGTGCCGCGCGACGGGCTCGTTGATGCTTTGGCGCTTTGCCATGGGATGCGGGTCCTTCACTCGGCCGCGGTTGTGCGCGGCGCGCGGAACACCGGCACGTCTTCGACCCGGTCAGACAGGAGGCCTCGGGACCCTCGGTCGGCACCGCCACCGCGAAGTTCAGGGCGGCGTCGATATCGCCTTCCCACACCTCGCGCGGCAACTCGTAGAGCAGTTCGATGCCATAGCCGTTCGGGTCGTTGATGTAGAGGCTGTGGGTCATGCCGTGCTCGACGCGCCGGTTGAATTTCACCCCACGGTCCTGCAGGTATTTCAGCTGGCGCAGCCATGCCTCGCGGTTCGGCAATGAAAGCGCGATGTGAGCGATCGCCATCGGCATGCCGTTCATGCTCCATTCCGCGGGCGGAGCGGGCAGGGCGGTGTTCTCGATCAGTGCGACATCATGATGGTTCATCTGGCCGTCGTGGTCGCCGCTGTAGAACCGCATCTTCGCCGGGTTCGGCCGCTGGGGCGTGGCCTTCAGCTCGCCGACTTGCTTGAAGCCGAGAATTTCGGTCCAGAACCGATGCAATTCTCTCAAGATTGCGGACATTCGAGGACCAGATGATTCAGGCCCGTCGGCGTGACGGGTCCGGACGATGTTGAATCGCTTGCAGACATGTTTTTCTCCCTATTCACTTAGCTGGCAGATGATATTCTTGCACGATGCCCATCGCGCTTCCATCCAAGCGCGTTCGCGGCCCTGTAGGGAGGGGCAACGAACGCGAGGAACGTAACCCGTCACCGCCAGGCCCTATCCCGCGAGCTGACTACAAACGGTCGACTTGACCATTCCGCCATTTCATATCCTCCCGAGCAGCCGATTGCCGCCTCCGCCCGGCGCCTAGCAATAACCGGGCCAATCTTTTTGCGCCCTTGAGCTGGCTAGTCAAGCGCGCCGCGCCCCAAGCTACGTCAAAACACACACTGATTGATCATTTGATCAAATCAGGTTAATCATATGATGAACCTGATCAAGCGCGATGCGGCCGTCCAATCGGTCCGAGTGGGAGGAATGATGGGCAGGACGCGTGGGGTCGCCGCGGTCGCGGGTTCCGTGATGGCCTCGACGATACTGTCACTAACCCGTCCGAAGCAGGTGTTTTCTTCTGGATCAGCATCAACCGTTCCCGATCTCGATGGTGTGCCGAGTGTAAAGGATCTGACCGACTGGGTGTTTTTCGCGCCCGCCAGCGGCCGCATCTGGTTTGACAAGCAGCGAACCCTGTTGATGCATGCGGGCACCTTTGGCGCGATGCGGCGGGAAATCATCCAGGCGCTCGGCCTCGACCAGGGTGCTTCAGTGTTAAAGCGCATCGGATATGCCCAGGGTCAGCGTGACGCGGAGTTGGTTCGCGGACGGTGGCCGGCCCATCACCTCGCACCCCATTTGTCAGCCGGACCTCAACTGCACACGCTGGAAGGATTCGTGAAGGTCACTGCGCCTGGTTGGACAACAGATGCCGAATACGGTTTCCACGGCGAATATATCTGGACTGATTCTGTAGAGGCCGATGAGCACGTCGCCACCTTTGGTCCATCGCCTCGCCGGTATGCTGGACGCTGGCTCGGCTATGCCGCAGGCTACGGCGGCGTCATTCACGGCAAACCAGTTATGGTGGAAGAAATCGAATGTGTCGCCGCGGGTCACCAACATTGTCGGGCTTTCCTGCGCCTTGAGGGGCCTCCGCCAACGGCTCAAAAGCCTCACACCTCTGCCGCCGAGATGTCTTGCGCGGAAAAAACGTTTCTCCTTCGGAAGGCCAGCCTATCATCGGCACCTCCGCTCCTCTTCTTATGCCGGGCAACGCTCGAAAAATGTGAAGGCAACGTGGCGCTGGCCGCACGTCACCTTGGCATCACCCGCCCGACTCTCGAGGTACAGATTACGAAAGTAATTAGCGGAAATCAGCAGCGGCGCGGCGACCCGCCACGTGTCCGTGGATCGCCGGCGGCACATGATCTTGTCCTCGGTCGCGTCGGCGGCGTCGAACTCCGCGACGATGCGGCCCAGGCGCGCGACCAGGATGCGGTCGGAAATGCTCGAGCACCTCGGGCAGGTAGGAGGAGATCACCACCACCGCCTTGCCCTCGTCGGCCAGCCGGCGGATCTGCGCATGGATCTCCGGGATGGTGCCGACATCGACGCCGCGCGTCGGCTCGTCGAAGAATGATGATCTGCGGGTCCTGCACCAGCGATTTCGCGATCACCACCTTCTGCTGGTTGCCGCCGGACAGCTCGACGATCTTGGCCTTGCGCTGCAGCGCGCTGATCTTCAGCCGCTCGACCCAGTAGTTGGCGAGCTTGCCGCGCATGCGCCCGCGACAGCAGGAAGCGCCAGCCCGCCCTGGTCGCGAGCTTGCCGATATAGACGTTGTCGTCGACGACCATGGTCTCGAAGAAGCCGTTCAGCTTGCGGTCTTCGGTGATGTAGGCGATGCCGTCGTTGATCGCCTGCTTCGGCACGCGGTAGCGGATCGGCTTGCCGCGCAGCCTGATGGTGCCGCCATTGATCAGGTTGCGCTTCAGCGCGCCGAAGATGATCTTGGCGATCTCGGTGCGGCCGGAGCCGATCAAGGCCGGCGATGCCGACCACCTCGCCGGCATAGACCGAGAACGACATGTTCTTGACGACCGTGCCCATGGTGACGTTCTCGACCGTCAGCACCTTCTCGCGCCGCGCCTGCGGCGCGCCGCGTGACCTTCCTTGTGCGCAGTAATGCGTCTGCGCTGATGTCGCGCCCGACCATGAGCGCACCAGCTTCTCGCGCGTCATCTCCGGCTGGTCGGCGCGGTGATCACCAGCTTGCCGTCGCGCAGCACGGTGATGCGGTCGGAGATCTGCAGCGATTCCTCGAGCGCGTGGGAGATGTAGATGATCGCCGACGCCGCGCGCGCGCAGGTCGCGCACCAGATTGAAGAAATGGACGATCTCCTCCGGCGTCAGGCTCGCGGTCGGCTCGTCGAAAATGATGATGCGCGCCTTGTTGTAGACGGCGCGCGCGATCTCCACCATCTGGCGTCTTGGCGGTGCCGAGCATGCCGACCGGCGTCGCCGGATCGACGTGGAAATTCAGCGACTGCAGCAGCTGCTGCGCCTGGATGTTGAGCGTGCGGAAGCGCGTGATCAGCTTCTCGTTGCCGAGCTCGATGTTCTGCGCCGCCGTCATGGTCGGCACCAGGCTGGTTTCCTGGTAGACCATGCAGATGCCGGCGGCGAGCGCGTCGCGCGGCTGTCGAACTCGACCGGCTTGCCGTCGACGATAGATAGTCGCCGGAGGTCAGCTGGATCGCGCCGGCGATCGCCTTGCACAGCGTCGACTTGCCGGCGCCGTTCTCGCCGACCAGCGCGTGAACTTCGCCGGGATAGAGATCGAAATCGACGTCTTCGATGGCGTGGACGCCGCCGTAGATCTTGCTGCCGTTGACGATGCGCAGCACCGGCGCGCGGCGCGCGGCGGTCGGCATCGGCGGCAGTTCGCGCGGCGCGGTCAGCAGCGTCGTTCATACGCTGGCTCCTGCCTTGTCCAGCAGCACCCGGCCGCTGCCCTTGGAGACGATCACCAGCCCCTGCGCCGTCTCGCGGGCGGCGGTGATGCCGTGATAGCGGCCGCCGACGCGGCTGTGCAGGCTCTCCAGCGGATCGCCATCGCTCGTCGATCCGCACGACCAGGCCGTAGGAGCGCGGCGGCGCCCACGGCTTCTCGATGCCGAGCGCCTTGATCGAGCCGAACTGCATCGGCTCGTGGCAATCGCTGCTGGTGGCGAGCGCCGGCGCGATCCAGTAGGCGGGCGGGATGGTCCGCATCATCTCCTCGCGGAAATCGTCCTCGCGCAGCACGAACTCGACCAGATGGGTGCGCACGCGCGAACAACGCCGAGCCAGAAGCCGCCGCCCGGCGCCGGCGCGCAAGCCGCGCCGGATAGCCCGGCATATTGCCGATGACCGACCTGCGGCCGAGCGATGCCGCGGCCATCGATCGGCGCGCGGCTGAGCCGGTGGTTCCAGCTCTCGGTGAACCAGAGGTCTTGCCGTCCGGCGCGATCGCCAGGCCGTACGGATAGGCGAGGTCGCGCAGCAGCACCTCGCGCGTGCATCGAGCGCCGGGCCGCAGGCGAGCAGGCGGCCGAGACGGTTCTTTTCCATCAGGTCGCGGCGCCAATCCTCCGGCCTGATGGCCGGTGCTGCCCTCGGTCAGGAAGATCGTGCCGTCGGGCGCTGCGGCGACGCCGGTCAGGCAATGCAGCGGCTGATCCTCGGCCTGGTTGAGCCAGCGTCTGCCGGCCGCCGGCGTCGATCGCCGCGAGCCCGCGGCCGGCGACGCAGACCAGCAGCCGCCCGTCCGGGATGAAGCGCGAGGCCGCCGGCGTCGCCGTCGAATGTCGGCGAACACGCCGCGCGTCTGCATAGCCGTCGCCGGTCAGACGCAGACACCTGCTTGCCGGCGGACACGTAGAGCGCGCCGTCCGGTCCCTGCGCGACATCGTCGGCGCCCGGGATCGGCTCGCCGATCGGCCGGCAATGCATCGAGCCGGTCGTTCGGGCTGAGCGCGCCGTCCATCGCGGGAATCGGCGTGCTGGTCGCGGTTGCGGAAAACGATCTGCTCGAGGTCGCGCAGGAAATTGGTCAGAAAGCCCATGCGCTAACCCCGGTCCCGCCGCTTGTTGCCCCAATAGGCCTCGTATCCGGTCCAGGTCTCGATCGACGCCGTCGAGCTTGATGCGGCCGATGCGGTTGTTCTCCAGGCCGCCGAGATAGAGATAGCCCTTGTGCTCGCGCATCGAGGTCAGGGTCGAATGCGAGATGCCGGTCGGATCCCACCAGGATTCCAGCACTTCGCCCGTCTCGGTGAATTTCAGCACGCAGCCGTGGTTCAGTGCCGGGCGCCAGCCATTCGTCGATCGGCACCTGCTTGACCATGCGCAGCCGGAAGCCCGGCTTGCGCATGGCGAGATCGAAGGCCGGCGTGCGGATGCCGACCAGCGCCAGCCAGTAGTTGCCGTCCGAGGCGCGGTTGATGTTGTCGGCGATTGCCCGGGCAGATCGTCGATCAGGACTTCCAGCTCGCCCTTCCTCGGTCCTTCGAGCCAGTAGCGAAAGACCTTGCACAGCGACGTGCTGGCGATCAGCACCGACTTGCCGTCATGCGAGACGCAGATGCCGTTCGGGAAAGTAGAAATGATTGATCACGGTCCAGGTCTTCTTCGTCGCCGGATCATAGCAGACCAGCCGGCCGTTCGGCCGCCCCTCCATGATGTCCAGCGTGTTGGTCGTCATCTCGTAGCGGGTGGTGCAGTCGCTGAAATAGATCTTGCCGTCGGGCGCGATATCGAGATCGTCGGCCATGCGCAGGCGGCGAATCGTCGTTCAGCTTGTACCAGGTGCGGTTGGTCTCGTCGGTGACCTTGAAGACCTCGCCGCTCGGCTTGACGCCGTAGACGCCCATGCCGGCGACCGCGACGATCAGGTTTTCGTCCTTGTCGAACTGCATGCCGAGCGGCCGGCCGCCGATATGGGCGAAGACCTCGCGATGCTCGAAGTTCGGGCCGGAGAAGCGGATGATGTTGCCGTCGCGGGTGCAGCCGTAGAGCCGGTCCTGCCGGTCGAGGATGACGTCCTCCGGGCCTTCGACCTGGTCGAGGCCGATCGCTTCGGCATTGATCAGGCGGTCGTTCTGGGCATACGGCGAGCCGCTGCCGCGCTTCGATCGACGGCGCCGGCGCCAAGCGGCACGCCGCGCCGGATTGACATAGATCTTCTGCGACCGCCTTGCCGCGGTTCTTCGACCATTTGACGTCGATGCCGACGGCGGCGAGCAGGATGACGCCGATGACGCGCCGAGGTGACGTAGCCCGGGATGCCCATGCGGACCAGGCCGTTGGTCAGCATGAAGATGATGATGCCGCCGATCATCGCCCGCCACACCGTGCCCTTGCCGCCGGCGAGCGAGACGCCGCCCAGCACGACGGCGGTCAGCGCCTGGAATTCCCAGCCGACGCCGGTGGTGGAATCGGTGCTGTCCTGGCGCGCGGCATAGAAAATGCCGCCGGCGGCGCACAGCATGCCCGACAGCACATAGGTCGCGAACAGCATCCGCTCGACGCGGATGCCGGCATGGCGCGCCGCCTTGCGGCTCGCGCCGATCGCGGTGAGATGCCAGCCGTAGCGCGACCGGCTCAGAAAGACGTGCCCGACGAGCAGCACGACG
The DNA here is from genome assembly GCA_963696555.1 of uncultured Alphaproteobacteria bacterium. GTDB lineage: Bacteria > Pseudomonadota > Alphaproteobacteria > Rhizobiales > Xanthobacteraceae > BOG-931. Next base: position 14,376 of record CAVOKR010000013.1, read on the forward strand.
AATCAGCGCCGCGGCGTTGATCGGAATGCCGAGCACGAAGCCTTCGCCGATGAAGTCCCAGGCGTCGCTGTCGACCGAATTCGTCGCGAAGACGGTGGCGTATCTGCTCGTTCAGAAGGTTGACCGAGGCGCGCAGGATGATCAGCGTCACCAGCGTGGTCAGAAACGGCCGCGCCTTGAGATAGCCGATCAGGAGGCCGTTGATGCCGCCGATCGACGGCGCCGATCGCCAGCGTGCCGAGGATCACGCCGCCAGACCGGCCAGTTCCAGCACGTAGCAGGAAGAACAGCGCGGCGAAATTGCACAGCGCGAAGATCGCGCCGACGCTGAGGTCGATGCCGCCGGTGATCAGGCAGAACGCCATGCCGAGCGCGACGAAGCCGAACTCGGCGATAGAGCCGCATCAGCGAACTGACAGTTCTGCAGCCGTGGCGTAGTCCGGGAATCGTCAGCCGAGAAATACAGAGCCAGCAGCCGATCATCACGGTGAACGGGATCACCGGCTCGAACCACTGCTTCAGCAGCAGTTCCGACAGCAGCAGCCGCGGCGAGTAGCTGCGCACCGAAGCCGCTTGCCGAAGCTGGTCGTCATCGACGTGGTCGAATCGACATCGTCGCGTTCCTTGCGGTCAGCCGCTCGCCGCCGCACCGGAACGGCAGCGGCAGTGATCCGCACGGCCGACTGCTACTTTCTTGCGGCAGCGGCGAAGCAGTTGCCGCCGTTGGCGTTGGTCTTGTCGAGCCAGATCGGCTGCGTGTAATACTCGAGGTGGCTGCGTGCCCGGCTTTTCGCCGGCCTCCAGCAGCGTCACCGCGGCGTCGATCAGGTCATGGCCCTGCTCGGTCGCCTTGTAGCTCAGGAACTTGTAGAAGTTGCCCTGGTTGACCTGGTCGCAATCGAGCTGCGAGCCTTCGCCCGAGGCATAGACCTTGACCTGGTCGATCTTGCCGGCGTTGCGGATCGCCTGCGCCGCGCCCGATTCCATGATGCCCCAGAAGCCGACGCTGGCGCAGAGGTCGGGGTTCTGCTGGATCACCGTCGCGGTGATGTTCAGCGCGGTGTTGGCGTCCCAGTTCGCGGCCTGGTTGGAGACGACCTTGATCGCCGGGTCCTTGTTGAACACCTCCATGATGCCGCCGATCTGATCGACGCTGGCGGCGGCGGTCAGTTCGCCCTGGACGATCTGCACCTTGCCGGACTTGCCGGAGCCGGTGCCGCATTGCTTGACGACGTCCTGCGGCGAGCAGCGGCCGACCTCGTACCCAGTCGGCGCCGACGAAGGCGTCCGACTTGTAGTTCGACGACATGTTGATCTGGATGACGTGCGTGCCTTGGTGCTTCGGCCCGCTTCAGCTCCTTCATCAGCAGCGTGACGCTGGGGTTCTGCACGATCAGCACGTCGGGCTTGTCGTTGACCAGCGCGGTCAGCGCCTGCTGCATCGCCGACGGATTGTTGTTGGGGTCGCGCACGACGTATTTCATGCCGCGCCATTCGGCCTCGGTGCTGGATCACGCGTTCCCACTCGTCCTGCAGCGGCACGCCGAGCGCGATCGGCAGGAAGGCGATCGTCTTGCCCTTCGATGGCCTTGTTGTAGTCGGCGCGCAGTTCGCGCGCGGTCTTGGTGCCGGCTTCTTCCTCGCGCCGTCGCGATCAGCGGCAGCGCCAGCAATCGCGGCGCCCGCAAGCAAAGTCGCCATCGCACAGTCTGGTCGTCAACTCATCGATTTTCCTCCCGTGTTGATAGTCTCGTTGTTGTTCAGGCTTGCTGTATCGTCCCGATTCAGTCGCCCTGGCGCGCGGTCTCCTCGTCGCGCGGATGCAGCCAGTTGTCGAGGATGATGGCCGCCAGCAGCACGACACCCTGGATGATGTTCTGCACTTCGCTGTTGACGTCCATGATGGTGAAGGCGTTCAGCAGGGTGCCGATCAGCGCGCAGCCGACCACGACGCTGAACACGCTGCCGCGGCCGCCGATCAGGCTGATGCCGCCGAGCACCACGACCAGGATGACGTCGAAGACCATGGTGCCCTGGGTGATCGCCATCTGCATGCTGCCGGTGGTGCCGATCCAGACCAGGCCCGCGAGCCAGGCCACGAAGCGCGACGATCACATATTCCAGCACGATCAGCGGCCGCAGCGCGATGCCGGCCATCCGCGCCGCCTCCGGATTGTCGCCCTGGCTGTAGATGAAGCGTCCGGTCGAGGTTCGCGACAGGAACAGGTGCATCGACAATCGCCGCGACCGCGAAGACGAGGATCGGCATCGGGATGCCCGAAGACGTGCCCGGCGCCGAGGAACAGCAGGTCCGGCGCGTCCTTCGGCGCGTAGACCACCCAGGCCGGCGCGAACCAGAACGCCACGCCGTAGATGACGAAGCCCGCGGCCAGCGTCACGAACAGCGGCGGGCGCCTCGACGAAGGCGACCATCACGCCGTTGGCCACGCCGATCGCGACCGCGATCGCCAAGGCGATCAGCACGCGCCCAGAAGATCGGCATGCCCTTCTGGATCTCGATCAGCGCGACCGACCAGGAGCCGGCCATGATCGCGACCTCGCTGAGGTCGATGCCGCGGCTGATCACGATCAGGCCCATGCCGAGGCCGAGGATGCCGAGGATCGAGATGCTGCGCAGCAGGTTCAGCAGATTGGCGACGCTGGCGAAGCCGGGCAGCGTGACGCCGAACACCACCAGCAGCGCGATCGTGATGAGCAGGACGATCTGTTCCTGCGACGGTTTGAAAGATGTCTGCCGAGAACTGTCGGCCCGCATGCCGGGTGGGGCAGGGCTGACGTTAGCCGACACAGTCCGCGCCTCCCGAGCGTGTTGGGTGGGTCAAGACGTCGATATCTAAAGTCTGGGCGTCAGAAGCCACGACCACTCCTCCCCGCGGGCCGCTTCGGCAGCCCGTCGTTTGTTTTCTGCCTCATAGCACATCGATCGCACCGCGCCGTCAATGCCACTCGGAGCGCTTGACCCGACGAATGCAAGAAGGCTGACGGGGAAGCTATGGTGCTTTCCCATTGACCGGAACCGGTCAGGCGGCAAGGCCCTGGGTAGTCCGTGGGTCATGGGTTCGTCGTGGGCGGTTGTCCGTAAGGTGGTCCATACTCGCGTCATCACGCGCGATGCCCCGGGTCGAGAAAGATTGCTCTCGCGCCCGCCGTCAATCTGGCCCGGGTTGATCTGTATCATCCTCTTGCCGAGCGGCTTATACGATGAACTGGCTGGACAACCCTGAGGAAAGCCTACCCGCATGAGCACGGCGACCCATGGCAGCAACAAGATCCCCGCCACTCTGATCCCCGGCGACGGCATCGGGCCGGAGATCGTGGACGCGGTCATCCAAGTGCTGGACGCCCTTGGGCGCGCCGTTCGAGTGGGACCGGCAGCAGGGCGGCATGGCCGGCATCGCGGCGGGCGGCGATCCGCTGCCGCAGGCGACGCTGGACAGCATCCGCCGCAACAAGCTGGCGCTGAAGGGTCCGCTGACGACGCCGGTCGGCGGCGGCTTCCGCTCGGTCAACGTCCGGCTGCGCGAGGAATTCCAGCTTTACGCCAATCTGCGCCCCGCCCACACCCTGGTGCCCGGCGGCCGCTTCGAGAACATCGACCTGATCCTGGTGCGCGAGAACCTCGAAGGTCTCTATGTCGCCTTCGAGCACTACATCCCGATCGGCGACGACCCGCAGGCGGTGGCGATCTCCTCCGGCGTGAACACACGCGCCGGGTCGCGGCGGATCGTGCGCTACGCGTTCGAACATGCGGTGAAGCTCGGCCGCAAGAAGGTCACCCTGGTGCACAAGGCCAACGTGCTGAAGGCGCTGACCGGCGTGTTCCTGGAGGCCGGGCGGCAGATCGCCGAGGAATACAAGGGCCGGATCGAATGCGATGACCGCATCGTCGACGCCTGCGCCATGCAGCTGGTGCTGAATCCCTGGCAGTTCGACGTGATCGTGACGACCAACCTGTTCGGCGACATCCTGTCCGACCTGATCGCCGGCCTGGTCGGCGGCCTGGGTGCGGCCCCCGGCGCCAATATCGGCGAGAAAGCCGCGATCTTCGAGGCGGTGCACGGCTCGGCGCCCGACATCGCCGGCAAGGGCATCGCCAACCCGACCGCGCTGCTGCTGGCCGCCGGCCTGATGCTGGACCATGTCGGCCTGGACGATCAGGCTCGCGCGCTGCGCAAGGCGATCGATGACGGTGCTGAACCAGGACAAGGTCCGCACCGGCGACCTGGGCGGCGTTGGCTTCAACCGGCGAATTCGCCAAGGCGCTGGTTCAGTCGATTACTTCGGTGGGGTAGCGCCGGCAGTCTCCGGGCTTCGCTTGACCGAGGCGGCGGCGGGGCATACGCTTCCCCATACTTTATGGCGGGAAGGTAACGATTTTTGACTTCGGCCTGACTTAAGCCGGCTGAACGGTAACAGGGGAAACGATGTTCGATAGCCGTTCAGGCCATAGGCGATTTTCTGTTTACGGTTGGTTGTTCACGATGACACTGATCAATTACTTCGATCGCACTGTCCTCTCGATCGCCATGCCTGTCCTCATCCAGCAGTTCGCGCTGACCCCGGTCGCCGTCGGCTATCTGCTGTCGGCCTTTATCTGGTCGTACGCGCCCTGACGTTGCCGGCCGGCCTGACGCTGACCGCTGGGGCACACGCAAAACCGCCGCCCGCTGCATCGCCTTCTGGTCGGCCGCCACCGCACTGACCGGCGCGGCGACCACTTTCTCGATGGTGTTCCTCTCCCGCCTGCTGCTGGGCATCGGCGAAGTCGCCAACCTTCCCGCTCGCCGCCCGGGCAATCCGCGGAATGGGCGCCGGTGCGTGAGCGAGCCTTGGCGTTCTCGATTTCCGGATCAGGGCCGGCGTTCGGCACCGCGGTCTCGGCGATCACCATCGCCTGGCTGGTCAGCGCGATCGGCTGGCGCCTCGCATTCGTCTTCTCCGGCGCGCTCGGTTTCATCTGGGTGGCGGTGTGGCTGCTGGTTTACCGCGACCCCGAGCACGCACGCTGGCTGTCGGAACCGGAACGACGGATGATCCTGGCCGAGCGGGCGCCGGGTGGCACAACCGATGCCCACGCGATGCCGCTCAACGAGTTGCTCAGTTACCAGACAATGTGGGGACTGTTTTTGGTCCAGGGCTGCGTCAACTACACGCAGTATTTGTTTCTGACGTGGCTGCCGACTTACCTGGTGCAAAGCCGCGGCCTGAACATCATGCATTCCGGCCTGCAAACCGGCATCTGTTATTTCGGCGCGATGGTGCTGACGATCGGGATGGGGCGGCTGTGCGACCATCTGCTGACCCCGGCGGCGGTGCGGGCGGGCAAACGACGCTATGCCGTGGTGATCCTCGCGTTCGGCGCCTCGGTCATGGTGCTGGCGCCTTACACCGGATCGCCAGCGTTGTTATGATGCTGGATCGTCGTGCGCGATCGATGAATTGGCCGCTTGGATGGGGCAGTCGGCTACGGGCGGCACGTTCCGAACTCGGCTCGGGCGGCGCGGATGTTTGGCCTGACTGAAAACAGCCAAGGCCGGACGACGCTGACTTAATTGGGTCGCGACATACTGAATAGTTCCGGCAACGAGCGCGCGGCGAGGGTCACGGATTCCTAAACGTCGACCTGTTTCGCGTGATGTACGAGCAGTACAAGGGCAATTGTTGCCCCCGCCGCCGCAATCGAGCGGCAGATGGAGCAGCTTGGCGTTTCGCCAAAACAGAAAGAGCGCGCACGCCAGACCTTCATGAAGTCGGGCCCAATACGCGGAGTTCATTGATTCCGCTACCGGCCGCTTTGTGAAGCCCGGCATCGCGGCAAAGGATGACGGCGCAGCCCAACAACCGCCGCCGTCGTCGCAAGACAATGCGGATCGCGGGATAGGTGGCAGCGGTAACGGCGGTGAACCGCCGGCAATTGATCCTATTATTCGCGGCCTTTGGCGCGCTACCGACGTCGGGGGATATATGGCCGAAAGCTCAGCGGAAGTTGTGGCTTAACTTGCTCGAAGGTAGTTTCGATCTGATCTACAAGGACGGCGACGGCGGATGCCATCGGCGACCCGACAATCTTCTCTGGAACTCAATCCATGAGGGCGGCAAGTAGCCGGTATTTTGCAGGCACCTGCAAAATGAAAGAGGCCGCCAACTGAGAAGTCTATCAGTTAGGCCGATGGTGGAGCACCATCGAAGAGACAAAAACGCGCGCCATCACGTCAGCGGTGATGCCAACAAACAACGATGCGATTTTGTTTTCGCCAAACGATGTGGTGATGTCATCTGCGATCGAATAATTGAGAAAGAAATGGCCGATCACAAGGATCAATAACGTGTATGCGCTAAGGCCGCCCAAAAAGCAGGCGACAAGTTTCTGCGGCGAAGCGCCCCGTGTGATCGCGATGTTGCTTAAGACAAACGAGAAGCACGACGAGTAGAAAGCCAACAATCAGTGAGGCCGTTGCAGTCGCAAGCGACTGCCAAATCAGCGACTGCATCTTGGAGTATTAGGTTGCTTTGAAGATTATGGCGACCACCGCGACCGCCATGCCGCCCATTAGATCAGTGGCGTTCCGGAGTGGTGCGGAATGAGTTGTTGTGTGAGCGTTGAGGTGACAAAAGCGCCAGCCGAAAACCACATCACAAGCGTTGCGGCGGCGTTCACACGCTCTTGGCTGGTCTCGCGATGGATGATCTGCCGCAACATCTCAAGAACAATGGTCATTGATCCTCTCCCGAAGATGACGGCGGCTGCTTAAAGTCGCGTTTGGAGAGATGGTTACCAGGAAGTAACTCATCGAATTCCGTGGCGCCGATTTCGTTCCCCGCTTAACGATCGGAGACGATGACTTTTCAGTCAATTCAACCGGAACATGCTTGGCTTAAGGGTAAACGTCCACTTTGTGGCAGAATGTCGCTTAAATGGCAACACATAAGGGTTTTTTATGTCCCCTGGCAAAAGGGACCATAGCTCAATTTCAAAGGGGACCAGAGGGGATGGAAAGGGGCCATTACCCACAGCCCGGGTACGCCGAGACCGGCCACTGGTCGACTACTGGCAAATCCAAAACCGGCCACCCATTTTGAGTAGGCTCAACATGGGAAATCCCGATGACCAAGCTTTTGAGCAAGCCGGAACACCCCATGGCGGGGATCACCTTGGCCACCCCGGTGAAGCCGTTGGTAGAGCGGCAGAGTGGTGCAGCGGCCACCCTCAGGTTCGATCAGGCGCGCTTTCTACCCGGCGCGCGCCCTTTCTTAATCCCCCATTAACCGCCGCGCCCCGACGCTCGCGATTTTTCGATTCGCGAGGCTTGATGACGCCGGAACGCCAGCTGCAATGTTGCGTTGGGTTTGTGCCATGACCCAACACCGCGAGGTTCCAGTCAAGGTCAATGCCTGGGTAGATGAGGGGATCGCAGATCTTGTCGCGGCGTTGTCAGAAGTGGACGGCTTAGTCACCTTGGAAAGTTGCCAAGGTGAACCAGGAAATTTTGATGCATTTGTGATGTTTAGATATGGCGATTGGCACCAATGCGGAGAATTTCTATTTGGTAAAATTCTGCCAACCATGTCTCCGGACTTACGCAGTGAGGTATCGCTCCGATTGCAAGCTTACGACACCGACACCGCGTTGGGGAGAATTACACTTGATCCCGCTGCGGTGCCGGTGTTTACGCAATGTTTGCGCGAAGCTTTAGTTGCGCCCGTAGGTACGGGTGTTTTCGTGGCACTCGATACACATCGCTTGGCAGTTGCTTAAGTCATCGCTGCCGCCTGATGCCACCGAGTGTTTGTGATGTGCATGCCATCGACTTCCGAGACGGTTCGGGCAGCGAGTGCCGGCCCTATGGTCTCTACAAACAGTCATTGTGCATTCACACCTGCCACCGGCACGCGCGTACGCTTGGGCTCTTGTCGCTTCACTAAAGGCCATCGCGGCCTTCCTTTCTCGAAATGCTAGTGAGTAGCATCTCGTATGCGAGAGCCGGGTCTTGACCGTTGCCCACGATCCGAGGCTTAATCGGAATCGCTTGTGGAGGCATCTCCTGCGCCCGTCTCTCTGGGTTGGTGTGCAGGAACCAAAACGCGGAGCCGCTCAGACCTGATCCGTCTGGCGGCTTTTGCGCGAATTGGTTGTCAAACGCGAGATTCCAGCAAGATTCACCCTGGGAGTCTAACAAGCTCAATCCGTTTTCCCTCCCTCGATTACCCGGAACTGCCGCCGACGTCGGGCGCGGTCGGCGATGGCAACGGAGGAACAGCCGAAAGTGCGGCCTCGATCAGTTCGCCAATCGACCAAACATGATCGGCAATCCCAAGCGCCATTGCTGGCGTTCGCAACGCTTCATGCGTGCGGCACAGATTGTAGAACGCGACGTACAGGCCGACGGCCGCAAGGTGGCAATCGATCTTTTTGCTAAAGCCATTGCTCAACCGCGCAAACCGCTTTGACGCCATCCGCAGCGTGAGGTTTTGCCGTTCAACATAGCTGGTCGAAATTGCTCCGGCTCGCCGCTTACTACCTCACGCTCTACGGCTACTACTTCGGCCGGCGAATAGCGGCGCGACGCTTCGGTTACATTCAGGTGGGTTACCGAATAGGTCTTATTGATAACGCCGTGCGTGCGCGCGCTTGCCGAAGGCGTCGCGGATCGCGTTGCGGTAGGATGAGAGCCGTCGGTCGTGATTTCCGGCGAGCCAATCACGCGCTGGCGCAAGTCTTGAATAAAATCGTCCGTGTGTCGCGCTGTCCCGCTTGCCAGTGCGATAGCCAATGATCGCGCGGGTAGAGCGCCCAAGCGCGATGTAGGTGTATTGGTCGCCTGTCACGGGCGACGGCCGAGCTAGGACCTTTCTGCGGATTGCGCTTGTGGCCGACATAGGCCCAGAATTCGTCGCATTCGATCCGGTTCACGCGGATGCCGACCATCATAGCGGTCATGCAGTTCGGCGCAGCCTTGGCCGACTTGTAGGGCCAGCTTGCCGACCGTTTCACGGTTGACGCCGGTTATGCGCGCGGTCGCACGGATGCCGAGGCCTTCGGTCAGGGCTGAGACGACTTCGATTTGCTTCTCGCGGGACAAGATGTTCATTTGGCTAACCTGGGCTAAAAAGTATGACATCATCTGTATTAGCCTATTTAGCCTTTGTCAACTAAAAAGTATTACCTTGACGTTTATAGTTTTAGTGCCCTATATAAGCCCATGTCGCCTGAACAATGCCGCGCCGCTAGAGCTTGGCTGCAATGGTCCCAACATGATCTGGCCAGCAGGGCCAGTGTTGGGATCAGTACAGTAAAGGACTTTGAAAACGGCTCTCGGAAGCCGATAGCCAATAATCTCAATGCCCTTCGAAGCGCCTTAGAGTCCGGTGGGATGCAGTTCGAAAATGACCCGGCGGGAAAACCCGTCGGGATATAAGTCGACAGCGAGCCCAAAGAGGCGTATAGATTCCTGATCAACGTGATCCGCACGCTCGAAAACTAGAAGGGCGGAGCGGGTGGGTTTCGAACCCACGGCCCGATGCGCGAACACCGGGCAATCGCTTGTAAAGCGACCACCTTAAACCTCTCGGTCACCGCTCCGCGCGACCCAGGGCCCCGAAAGGGGTCCCTGAGCCGTTAACCGACTCATACGCTTTACGTTTATTGATTGCAAGCGCCGCGCTAAGCGATCATTAGTCTAAACCTGTGGACAAGTCATCGAACCGGCAGGCGAATGCGAATTTTCTTGCTACTTCGGCTGAAATAGCTTACATAAGCCACAGAAATGGAGGCCGTCGAATACGGCCAATTAGCGATACAGTGAATATTAATGACAAAACAAGGGCTTGATAGGGTGGCGATCCATGCGGCAAATATGTCGTCGCCTCAGGTAGTCTCTGCGATCGACCGGGACCTCCGCGAAATGCGGGAGGAATGGCTCGAATTGCTGGACCTGCGGCGAATGGCTGTGCGGCGACACGGCGAAACGACACCGGCCCCAACGATGCCAATCGCGCCATCTGAGTCGGTCCAGCCACAGATTGAACGGAAGAGCGAAGGAGAAGTCCTAAGCGTGGCCGCACTGATCGCGCGCTACAAGGCCGACACGGATTCTCCCTACAGCAAACTGCGCTTCCGGACTCGCGAGCATTACAACGGCCTTCTGCGTCGTATCGAGCACGACATGGGTACGGAACTGATCCGAGATATAAACGCCGAGTACATCTCCGGTGCCCATGAAGATTGGACCGAAAGCGGCGTTGCCATGGCGCATGCTTTGGTGACGATGCTCCGTGGCTTGGTCGGATTCGGCGCGAACGTACTAAAAAATAAAGAGTGCCGCGAACTCAAATTCACGATGTCTGAAATGAAATTTCAGCCGCCGAAAGCGCAGCTTGAGCGGCTAACGGTAGATCAGGTGCGGAATATTATTGATGCAGCGCATGCGATGGGGCGTCCTTCGATCGCTATCGCTCAAGCATTTCAATACGATTGCGGGCTTCGCCAAAAGGACGTGATCGGTGATTGGGTGCCCGAGAGCGAGCCGGGCGAATCCGATGTGCGCAACGATGAAATGAAGTGGCTCTATGGGCTCCGCTGGGAGGAAATTGGCAAAGATTTGATCCTGCGCCATCCTCCTTCGAATGGCGGCAAAATGATTGAGATGTCGTTGTCGGGATTTGAGTTGGTCAAAACTGAACTGGAGGAGATCGGCGCGCTACCAAAAAGCGGGCCGGTGGTCGTATCGGAAACGAATGGCCTACCTTATGCGGCGTGGGAGTTTCGCCGGGTGTGGCGCGAGGTGGCAGACACTGTGGGCATTCCCAAAGAACTTAAGAACAAGGCATCCTGACGGGTAGTGTCCCAGTTTGAAATCAAAACCGGCCACCTCTGTTTTCAAAGGCTATTCAAAACCGGCCACTAGGCTCGGAAACCGGCCAGCACCCACAGCCTGAAAAGAACATATTGCGAACATAGAACAGATCGTGTACAGTCCTGTCATCGCCATTGCCGAAGGTCACAGCCGGTCAACCGGGGCCAAAGGGGTTTTGGGGAGCGGCTTCCGCGTCTTCCGAATCCCGGCCATAAGGAGCACGACACATGAGTAGCCCAGCGCTTCGTCTCGTCGAAGGATCGTCCATGGATAAAACCAAAGCCCTTGATGCCGCGCTGTCGCAGATCGAGCGCAGTTTCGGCAAGGGCTCGATCATGCGGCTCGGCAAGAACAACCGCTCGATGGACGTCGATACCGTGTCCACCGGCTCGCTCGGGCTCGACATCGCGCTCGGCATCGGCGGGCTGCCGCGCGGCCGCGTGGTCGAAATCTACGGCCCGGAATCCTCGGGCAAAACCACGCTGGCGCTGCATTGCCTCGCCGAGGCGCAGAAGAACGGCGGCATCTGCGCCTTCATCGATGCCGAACACGCGCTCGATCCGATCTATGCGCGCAAGCTCGGCGTCAATGTCGACGACCTTTTGATTTCGCAGCCCGATGCCGGCGAGCAGGCGCTCGAAATCGCCGATACGCTGGTGCGCTCCGGCGCGGTCGACGTGCTGGTGATCGATTCGGTCGCGGCTTTGGTGCCGCGCGCCGAGCTCGAAGGCGAGATGGGCGACAGCCAGCCGGGCCTGCAGGCGCGGCTGATGAGCCAGGCGCTGCGCAAGCTCACCGCCTCGATCAACCGCTCCAATACCATGGTGATCTTCATCAACCAGATCCGCATGAAGATCGGCGTCATGTACGGCTCGCCGGAAACCACCACCGGCGGCCATGCGCTCAAATTCTACGCCTCGGTCCGGCTCGATATCCGCCGCATCGGCGCGATCAAGGAGCGCGACGAGGTGGTCGGCAACCAGACCCGCGTCAAGGTGGTCAAGAACAAGCTCGCGCCGCCGTTCAAGCAGGTCGAATTCGACATCATGTACGGCGAAGGCATTTCCAAGGTCGGCGAATTGGTCGATCTCGGCGTCAAGGCCGGCGTCGTGGAGAAATCCGGCGCCTGGTTCTCCTACGACAGCCAGCGCATCGGCCAGGGCCGCGAGAACGCCAAAACCTTCCTCAAGGCCAATCCGGATATGGCGGCCAAGATCGAGGCCGCGGTCCGGCAGAACTCCGGCATCATCGCCGACAAAATTCTCGCCGGCGAGCAGGCCGAGGCCGCCGAGGACGACGACGCCGCGGAAGGGTAAGCGCATCTGTAAGCGTAGCGTGCGCCGCGTAATCCCGCTCCCTCCGGGAGAGGGTGGCGTGCGCGTTTCACGGATCTCGAGAAAACCTGACGGGGCGTGCGGCAGAACCCGTCGGCTCCATCGGCGGGGCCGTGGTGGAGTAGCCCACAGGTCTGAATCAGAGCGCCGCCCGTCAGGACCGAACGAGCGGCGCTTTGTTATTTCAAGCGCGTGCGTGGCGGGTTACGCGCCGCGGCGTTCGGCGGTCCAGGAGCCCGAGCAGGCGCCGCCGGCCCAGGAGCCGCCGCCTTCGTTGCCGGCGAGGCGGCCCGAGCCCGACGCGCTCTTGCCGCCGGCCGCGACCGTAACGGTGATGGCGCCGGTCGGCTTGACGGCGCCCGTGATGGTGAAGGCGGCATCGCCGGCATTGACCAGGTGGCCGTTCTCGATGCGGACCGGATAGCGATAGCCGGGATCGCAATCGCCCTTTTCGGTGTGCACCAACACACTCCACAGCGCCGTCATAGCGCGGCCCGGCAAAGCCCGTACGCGCGGTGAACGTGGCAGTAGCTGCGATCAGCGCCAAGAGCGCAATTTTGCCGGCTCGCTTTTGGCCGGTTCGATTTTTCAAAGCGGTCATGACAGCGTCCCTGTTGTTGTCCGGCGGATTTCCCGCTCGTGCCCAAGGCCGGGCGACTTCTCGACTGTGCGGGCACTGGCCGCCCGCGCTCATTAGTCGCGTCTGGGTGGAAAACGGTTCTAAGGGCGAAAGGTTCAAATCGCGTTGATTGGCGCCGTAGAATTGCTGCGAAGTAGCGGTTTTCGCCGGATTTCGTTGCGGGAAGACGACGCGCGCGCCGGGCACTCGCGAAATTGTGAATGAATTAACGCTGACCCGGCGTTAAGCGGCCGCCGGCCGCTTCCGGTGCGGCCGGGGGCGCGATCGCCGCCGGCGCCGGCGGATCGGACATCACCAGCCGATAGCCGACGCCGAGCTCGGTCAGCAGGATTCGCGGCTGGGTCGGGTCGGCCTCGATCTTGCGCCGCAGCTTGCGCACGAAGATGCGCAGATAATGGGTGTCGTCGAGATGCTCGTTGCCCCAGACTTCGCGCAGCAGAAACTGATGGGTGACGACATTGCCGGAATGCTGCGCCAGAATCTGCAGCAGCCGGTATTCCTTCGGCGTCAGCGTCACCCGCTGGTCGTTGATGAAGACGGCGCGGGCGGCGAAATCGATCGGCGAGCGGTCCGAACTTCACCATCGGTTCGCCGCGCGCGGCGCGCAATTGCCGCCGCATCGCCGAATGCGCGCGCGCCAGGAGCTCCGCCATGCCGAACGGCTTGACCACGTAATCGTCGGCGCCGAGCTCCAGAAGCCGCACTTTTTCGGCTTCGTTGGCGCGCACCGACAGCACGATCAGCGGCACCGTCGACCAGGCCCGCAGCCGTTCCAGCACATCGGCGCCGTCCATGTCGGGCAGGCCGAGATCGAGGATGACGAGATCGGACGGCTTCAGCGTCGCCGTGCGCAGGGCCTCGGCGCCGGTCTCGGCTTCCTGCACCGTGAAGCCGTCGAGCTCGAAGCCGGTGCGCAGGAAGCGCCGGATCTGGATCTCGTCGTCAATGACGAGCACGGAGGAGGGGATTTCATTCATCGACGCTGGTCTCCAATGGCGCCGCCTCGCCCGATAACGGCAGGTGAATCGATACCGTGGTGCCGCGGCCGATGCCTTCGCTCTCGACCTCGACCTTGCCGCCGTTGGCCGAGATGAAGGCTTTGGCGATCCACAAGCCCGAGCCCCGAGCCGGAGGTGGTCGCGGCATGGCGCGGCCCGCGGAAGAAACGGCCGCCGACCTGGCGCTTTTCTTCGCTGGAAAGGCCGGCGCCGCAATCGTGCACCGACAAGCACGACGCTCTGGCCGTTGGGCTCGGCGGCGACGCGGATCGGCGCGCCGTCGGCCGAATATTTGGCGGCGTTGTCGAGAATCTGCATCAGCGCCTGCTCGACCTGCGCCGGGTCGGCACGCACGATCGGCAGATTGGAATCGAGCTCGAGCGTCACCGGATGCCCGGCGAGGCGGCGTTTGCGGTGCTCGACCGCGGCATTGACGATGTCGACCGGCTCGATCCATTGCAGCTTCGGCCGCACCTGCTGGCTGGATATGGTGGTGGCATCGAGCAGGTTCTGGATGTCGTTATTGAGGCGCTCGGCCTCGTCGCGCACCACGCCGGTCAGCGCATGCAGGCGTTCGTCGGCGGCGAGCGCCGGCGCGTTCGACAGGATGGTGGCGGCGCCGAGGATCGAGGCAAGCGGCGTGCGCAATTCGTGCGACACCGAGCCGATCAGCGCCTCGCGCAAAAGCTCGGTCTCCGAGCGCATTTTCGCTTCGTTGAGCGCGCGCGCGACGTCGAGCCGCTCGAGCGTCGCCGCGGCGTCGGCGAGCGCGTCATCGATGCGCTGGCGCATGTCCGCGAGCGCTTCGCCGGACACCCTGCCGAGGTCGACGGCGACGATGCCGAAATCGGGCGTTTTCGGCGAAACGCGGCGAATCAGCCAGATATTGCCGTTGTCGTCGGCCGATGGTGCGCTCGCGGCCTTCGTCCTGTTCGACGCGCGCCGACTTCGGCGCGCAGCCGTTCCGGCACGCCGTCGGCGTTGCCGTCGTCGGCGGCGCCGAGCAGCACCACTTTGCGCTGCACCAGATTGGCGAGGTGGTCCTGGATGGCGACGAAAATCTCGGCTGCGCTCGGCGCCGCCGCCAGCCGGCGCGAAAAGGCGTAGAGATCGCTCATCTCCTGCTCGCGCTTGCGCGCGATCGTGGTATGGCGCTTGGCCTGACTGGCCAGGTGCGACACGAACACGGCGACGACCATGTACAGCACGAGATTGAGCGCTTCCTGCGGCGAAGCGACCTTGAAGGTGTAGAGCTGCGCGAAATAGACGTAACCCGACAGAATGACGCCGGCGACCGCGCTGACCAGCGCCGGAACGACGCCGAACTGATAGCCGGCGATCATCACCGGGACGAGATAGAGCACGGCGCCGCGCAGGATGCCGATATAGTGGCGCAACAGGAGCGCGACGACCGTCGTCAGCGCGACCAGCAACAGCGAAATTGCCACGCCGCGCAATTGCCGCCACAGCCCGGCAAGCCGCGGGTCGAGTTCAAGACGAAGTCTCTGGCCGAACTCCGGGCCAAGCTTTGTACCGAGAGCCGGCCCAAATTTCGGACCGAACCTCCGCCTAATTTTCAGATCGCGTTGGGGGACCGCTCGCACCCGAAAGCCGCTCGCTCGTTGTCTTGCCGCGTCTTGCCGCCGCGGCGAACATAGTTCTCGGTCGCGGCGCCGGCCATCCTTTTCCGGCTGCTGCGGCCGTTTGTGGGCGCCAAGGCGAACAAATTTTCGTAATTAACCACGTGGTGTTTATTTGGGATTTATGCGGCGATCGCCCGGCCGGGCATTCCGCTTGCCGCTTGCCGCTCGCCATCTTGCCGCAATTATGTGGTGCAAGGGACGCGGTCCGTGGCGGCAAGGCTGCACCATCTTCAATTTGCCGCTGCGGATTAAGGCCCTCGGCGCTGTCCCCGCCGGGGGCCGTTGTTTTTGCGGTGGCGCCATCGCGCCCGAAAAAGTGTCACGCCATCGCGGCTTGCAGATTGGCGGAGATTTTATCGAGGAAGCCGGTCGTGGTCAGCCACTTCTGATCGGGCCCGACCAGCAAGGCGAGATCCTTGGTCATGAAGCCCGATTCCACCGTGGCGACGGTGACTTTCTCCAGGGTCGTGGCGAATTTGGCGAGTTCGGCATTGTTGTCGAGCTTGGCGCGATGGGCGAGGCCTCGAGTCCAGGCATAGATCGACGCGATCGAATTGGTCGAAGTCTCGCGGCCCTTCTGGTGCTCGCGGTAGTGACGCGTCACGGTGCCGTGGGCGGCCTCGGCCTCGACGATCTTGCCGTCGGGCGTCGTCAGCACCGAGGTCATCAGGCCGAGCGAGCCGTAGCCTTGCGCCACCGTGTCCGACTGCACGTCGCCGTCATAGTTCTTGCAGGCCCAGACATAGCCGCCCGACCATTTCAGGCACGCCGCGACCATGTCGTCGATCAGGCGGTGCTCGTAGGTGATCTTCTTTTCGGCGAACTTGTCCTTGAACTCGGCGTCGAACACTTCCTGGAAGATATCCTTGAAGCGGCCGTCATAGACTTTGACGATGGTATTCTTGGTCGACAAATAGAGCGGATAGCCGCGGTTGAGCGCGAAATTCATCGAGGCGTGGGCGAAATCGCGGATCGAGTTGTCGAGATTGTACATCGACATCGCGACGCCCGGGCCGGGGAACTGGAACACTTCGCGCTTGATCTCCTGACCGTCGTCGCCGACGAAAGTGAGATAAAGCTTGCCCTTGCCCGGCACCTTGAAATCGGTGGCGCGGTACTGGTCGCCATAGGCATGGCGGCCGATGATGATCGGCTGAGTCCAGCCCGGCACCAGCCGCGGCACGTTCTTGCAGATGATCGGCTCGCGGAAGATGACGCCGCCGAGAATGTTGCGGATGGTGCCGTTCGGCGACCGGTACATGTCGTGGAGATGGAATTCTTTCACCCGCCCTTCGTCCGGCGTGATGGTGGCGCATTTCACGGCGACGCCGATCTTCTTGGTGGCCTCCGCCGCGTCGATGGTGATCTGGTCGCGCGTCTCGTCGCGCTTTTCTATGCCGAGGTCGAAATACATCAGATTGATATCGAGATAGGGATGGATCAGCTTGTCCTTGAT
This sequence comes from uncultured Alphaproteobacteria bacterium, assembly GCA_963696555.1. Lineage (GTDB taxonomy): Bacteria > Pseudomonadota > Alphaproteobacteria > Rhizobiales > Xanthobacteraceae > BOG-931. The sequence continues at coordinate 31,321 of CAVOKR010000013.1, forward strand.
GTATTGCCAGATGATCCGGGTCATCTCATCGCCGTCCATCTCGACGACGGGGTTTGCAACCTTGATCTTCGCCATTGAGGGAGCCATCATTTGGGAGCGGGCACCGGCGACGAGCCCTATAGCATCGCCCCTCATGCGGCGAAAGCCGCATTAAACCGCGTACCTAAGCCGCATCTAACGGCACGCGGCATGGCGAGGTAGCCGGCGCCGCCGCCCCGACTCAGGTCTCGCTCGATGACTTGATCATCGAGCGCTTCGAAGCCCCGGAGACGTCTGCCCCCAGACGCCGTGTCAGAGCGCGGCGATCGCCGCGTTGAGCGTCGCGCTCGGCCGCATCGCGGCCGATGCCTTGGCGGCATCGGGCAGGTAGTAACCGCCGATGTCGACCGGCTTGCCTTGCGCGCCGATCAGTTCGGCATTGATCTTGGCCTCGTTCCTGGCGAGCGTCTCGGCCAGCGGCTTGAAGCGGGCCTGCAGCTCCGCGTCCTTGGTCTGCGCGGCCAGCGCCTCCGCCCAGTACAGCGCGAGATAGAAATGGCTGCCGCGATTGTCGATTTCGCCGACCTTGCGCGCGGGATTGCGGTTGAATTGGAGGAATTTGCCGATGGCGGTGTCGAGCGTCTCGGCGAGAACCTGGGCCTTGGCGTTCTTGTAGGTGTGCGCCAGATGTTCGAGCGAGGCGCCCAGCGCGAGAAACTCGCCGAGCGAATCCCAGCGCAGATAACCCTCTTGCTGAAACTGTTCGACGTGCTTGGGCGCCGATCCTCCGGCCCCGGTCTCGAACAGGCCGCCGCCCGCCAATAGCGGAACGATCGACAGCATCTTCGACGAGGTGCCGAGCTCCATGATCGGAAACAGGTCGGTCAGATAATCGCGCAGCACGTTGCCGGTGACGGAGATCGTGTCCTGCCCTTTGCGAATGCGATCGAGCGAAAACTTGATCGCTTCGACCGGCGCCAGAATGCGGATGTCGAGCCCCGCGGTGTCATGATCTTTCAGGTACTTCTCGACTTTGGCGATCACCTGGGCGTCGTGCGCGCGCTTCTTGTCGAGCCAGAACACCGCAGGCGCCCCGGTGAGACGCGCCCGGCGCACGCCGAGCTTGACCCAGTCCTGGATCGGCGCGTCCCGCAGTTCGCACATGCGGAAGATGTCGCCGGTCTCGACCGGACGCTCCAGCAGCACCTTGCCGTCGTCGGCGACGACGCGAACCGTTCCGTTCTTGGGAATTTCGAAGGTCTTGTCGTGCGAGCCGTATTCCTCGGCCTTCTGCGCCATCAGCCCGACGTTGGGGACCGAGCCCATGGTCTTGGGATCGAAGGCGCCGTGGGCCTTACAGTCGTCGATGACCGCCTGATACAGCGTCGCATAGCTGCGGTCCGGGATCGCCGCGATGGCGTCGTGCAGCTTGCCGTCGGCGCCCCATAGGCGGCCGGATTCACGGATCATCGCCGGCATCGACGCGTCGACGATCACGTCGCTGGGCACGTGCAGGCCGGTGATCCCCTTGTCGGAATTGACCATGGCGAGGCCCGGCCGTTTGGCGTACTCGGCCGCGATATCGTCCTTGATCGCCTTTTTCTCGGCTTCCGGCAGCGTCTCGATCTTGGTCAAGAGATCGCCGAAGCCGTTGTTGAGATTGACGCCAAGACGCTTCAGCGTGGCCGCGTGCTTCTCGATCACGTCGGCGAAGTAGACGGAAACAGCATGACCGAACACGATGGGATCGGCGATCTTCATCATGGTCGCCTTCACGTGCAATGAGAACAGCAGGCCTTCTTTCTTCGCGGTTTCGATCTGTTCGGCAAAGAAGGTGCGCAACGCCTTGCGGCTCATGACCGCCGCGTCGATGATCTCGCCTGCCTCGATCGGCGTCTTCGCCTTCAAGACCGTGACGGCGCCGTCGGCGCCGACGAGCTCGATGCGGGCGTTGGTCGCCGCTCCGACGGTGGTCGAGATTTCCGAGCCGTAGTAATCGCCGCCCGACATGTACGCCACATGCGATTTGGAGCTGGGACTCCAGGCCCCCATCTTGTGCGGATTGTTGCGGGCGTATTGCTTCACCGCGCCGGCTGCGCGGCGGTCGGAATTGCCCTCGCGCAATACCGGGTTGACGACGCTGCCGAACACCTTGGCGTAGCGGGACTTGATGTCCTTTTCGGCTTCGGTCGTTGCGTTGTCCGGATAGTCCGGAACGGCAAAGCCGTTGTCTTGCAGTTCCTTGATCGCGGCCTTGAGCTGCGGGATCGAGGCGGAAATGTTGGGCAGCTTCATGATATTAGCTTCGGGCTTCGTCGCGAGCTCGCCGAGTTCGGCGAGTTCGTCGTTGAGTCCGTTGCGCCGGGGGGAGTTTGTCAGCGACGCTGGCGAGGATGCGACCGGCGAGCGAGATGTCCTTGAGCTTCACCGAGACACCCGCCGCGCCCACGAAGGCTTCGACGATCGGCAAGAGCGAATAGGTCGCGAGCGCAGGCGCTTCGTCGACCTTTGTCCACATGATTTCGAGATCTGGCATGCTTACACCTCTGGTCGCCGTGCTCGGTCGGGCCGAGCGGAAACTGACTATTGATGGGCGCGGCGGTTGGCTTTTTCCTCGCGCCCTCGAATGAATTATTCACTGCGCGGACGTCGCCAACCGGGAATCCGACTGACGGGGAATTCGGCGCGCGCCCTATAGCATCTGCACTGCCCCGGCGAAAGCCTTGTCAGCAGATGCGAGATCATCGCCGGCGGGCCAAAAACGCGCCTGGCGCATCGGCGGCCGGGGCTGCCGGAGAGCGCGAGCCTTGCCCTGCGAAGGCTGGACGGGTCGCCGCGAAGCGGGGGCCTTTGGGCGCTGGCGGGCATGCGTAAAAATGCGTAGTATTCCGCGTTGGGGAAGGGGCTTGCGACTTTTCGTTGCTTGGGCCGGCCGGGCCACGAACAGGCGCACAGCGGCGCATACCCCCACGGTTGTTCAGTCTTCCGATCCGATCGCGAGCGGCGACCCGGCGAGTGGCACGATGCAGGAGTCCACGGTTTCCCACCTGGCGCCGGGACGGAGCGCGAGGGCGGTCTTTGCCAGCGGGCGCCGCGACTTTTTCCGCCTGGTGCGGCGTGGCGCGATGCTTGAGCTCTTCACGGCCGGCTTCTATCGCTTCTGGCTCGCGACCGACATGCGGTCGATGCTGTGGTCGGGCACGTCGCTCGAGGACGATCCCTTTGAATATACCGGCACGGCAAAGGAGCTTCTGATCGGCTTTCTGTTTGCGCTCGCCATACTGGCGCCGATCTACCTTGTCTATTTCCTCATCGGCATCGAGGCCGAACGGGCCAAGGCCTTCGCCAGCGTTCCGCTGGTCTTGTTCTTCTATGCGTTTGGTCAGTTCGCCATTTTCCGCGCGCGGCGCTATCGGGCGACGCGCACGGTGTGGCGAGGCGTGCGGCTATGGATGACGGGATCGGGCTGGGCCTTTTCGTGGCGCGCCTGCCTGTGGAGCCTGTTCGCGTTGGTGACGCTCGGCTTGGCCGAGCCGTGGCGCGAGGCGGCGCTGGAACGCTACAAGATGCGTCATCTGCATTACGGCGATCTCTCGGGCCGGTTCGAAGGGACGGGCTGGGATCTGTTTAAACGTGGCTGGTGGCTCTGGGCTGTGCCGGCGCTCATCATCGGACTTTCGATCACCTTCAGCGCCCATGTCATCGCCCGGGTGCTGCCATCGCTCCTGATCATCGCGGCTCCGTTCATTTATGCCGCCTACCGGGCGATCCTTTGGCGCTGGTGGATTTCGGGTATCCGCATCGGCGAGGTGCGTTTCGAGTCCGATTTGCGCGCCGATGCCCTCGTGGGCCTGTATTGGGCGAACCATCGGCTGGATGCTGCTTATTGTGGTTGCCGGCGGGGTGACCGCCGGGCTCCTCTCCTTGCTGATGCCGGTCGTCTTCACCGGGCATTTCAGCGCCGCGGCTATTCCGATGTTGGCGAGCCAGCATCCGTATCTGATGCTGGGCTCATCGATGGCGATCTATCTGATATGCGGCCTCTGTGCCGGCGTTGTCATCCGGGTCCGGCTCGTGCGCGGGGTATGGGAGCGCGTGGTGAACTCGGCCATCGCTCATAATCTCGATCGCGCGGACGAAGTGCTGGCGCGCGGCGACCCGGTGAGCGCGCTCGGCGAAGGCTTTGCCGATGGCCTCGATGTCGTCGGATTCTAGCGCTCGCGGTGACGCGCTCGGTGTCGGCGAGGCCGGCCGGGCGGACCGGCGGATAATTTTTTTCGATGGACTGAGCAATCGCCGTCGCACGGTTGCGCTTGATTTTGGTCGCGATCTCGAAATCAGCGAGGACGGCAGTGCGCTTGTGTCATGGCGCTACGACGATTTGCGCAGGGTCGGGCGGGACCTCGGCCACGCTGCGGTTGAAAAACGCATCGGGCCCCGCCGCTGGCGCGGCTCGAAGTGCCCGATCGAGCCGCGCAGGCGGAAATTCTTGCCCGTGCTCGGTTTCTCGACATCGAGCACGGCAGCCGGGGACAGGCCGGCCGCATCGTCGCCTGGTCGGTCGCGGCGACCGTCTCAATCGTGATGATTGTGCTCTACGGCGTGCCGCTCGTCGCCGAGCGGCTGACGCCGCTCATTCCGTTGTCATTCGAGCAACGCCTCGGCGAGATGGCGGACAATCAGGTGCGAACGATCTTTCGCGCCAGGACCTGCAGCGATCCGCAGGGCAATGCTGCGTTTGCCAAGCTCGTCGAGACGGTGCGCCTGGCCGGACACCTCGATAGGCCGTTGCGGACGGCGGTGCTGACCTCGCCGATCCCCAATGCCTTCGCGCTTCCGGGCGGCAAGATCTACCTGTTCAACGGTCTCCTGGAGGACGCCAATAGCCCGGACGAGGTCGCGGGTGTTCTGGCCCATGAGTTGGGCCACGTTATCCACCGCGACCAAACGCGCATGATGATCCAGAATGGTGGCACCTCATTCCTGATCGGTCTCTTGTTCGGCGACATCACGGGCTCGACGGCGGTGATATTCGGCGCACGCGCTCTGTTCGAAGCGTCGTATTCCCGTGACGCCGAGGGGAAAGCGGACGCCTTTGCCATCGACACGATGCACGCGCTCGGCCGGTCGCCGGCGCCGATGGGCGAACTCCTGTTTCGGATCACTGGCGCGCAAGGCGGGCGCACCATCGGGATTCTGGCAAATCATCCGCTGACCGAGGAACGCCGCGCGCTGATGCGGCGCGAGGATCGTCCCGCGACCGCGCCCGAGATCCTGTCACCTGCCGAATGGAGCGCGCTCAAGGCCGTTTGCCGTTCGACGAGGGTAAACTAGCCCAATAGGCTCTATCGCGCGCCGGCCGGCTGGACCGGACGGAACGGGCCATCTCGACGGCACCGGGGCCGCCGTGCATTAACCCGTCATGCCTGGTGCAGGTACGGATAAGACCAAGGAATGGATCGACCGGCCCGGCCCGGTCGTCATCCTCGTGGAGCCGCAGCTCGGCGAGAATATCGGGGCTGCGGCCCGCGCCATGGCCAATTTCGGGCTCTCCCGGCTGCGCCTGGTGCGGCCGCGGCAGGGTTGGCCCAACGCCAAGGCCCGCATCATGGCGGTGGGCGCCGACCGTATTCTCGACGGCGCGGTGCTTTACGAGACGCTCGAAGCCGCGATCGGCGATTGCAGCTTTGTGTTCGCGGCGACGGCGCGCGCGCACGACCAGGCGAAGGCGGTGGTCGGGCCGCAGGAGGCCGCCGCGCAAGCGGCACCCCGGGTCGCGGCAGGCGAGACCGTCGCCTTTGTGTTCGGCCGCGAGCGTAACGGACTCGAGAACGACGAGGTCGCGCTCGCCGACCGTATCGTCACCCTTCCGGTCAATCCGGCCTTCGCTTCGCTGAACCTCGCGCAGGCGATCGTGATCGTCGCCTACGAATGGTTCAAGCTTGCGAGCGGCGGCACTTTGCCGTTCGCGACGCCGGAGAAATCGGCGCCTGCGCCGAAACAGCAGCTGCTTGCTTTCTTTGCGTCGCTGGAGCGCGAATTGGAAAAGGTCGAGTTTTTCCGGCCGCCCGACAAGCGCGAGACCATGCAGATCAATCTGCGCAATATCGTCACCCGCATGCAGCCGACGCATCAGGATATCCAGACGCTGCACGGCGTCATCATGGCGATCGCCGAAGGGCGCAAGGGTCCGGCCCGCGGCGGCATACTCGACGGCGAAGAGGCCGAATTGCTGCGCACGCTGTTGGCTGAGCACGGCTCTGCCGGGACGCCGAAGGAGCGCGGTCCGGTGCGCGGCCTGGCGCGCTTCCTGCGCCGCAATCCGACCGAGGCCGAACGGGCGCTGTGGCAGGCACTGGTCAACGATCGCCGCTTTGCCGGCCGCGGCTTCAAGCGGCAGACGCCCGTCGGGCAGCATATTTGCGACTTCGTGTCGTTTCCGCTGCGGCTCGTCATCGATCTCGTGCCGCCGGACGAAACCGGCAATGCCGCGGCGACGCGCGGCCAAAAACGCGCCTGGCTCACGGCGCACGATTATCAAATCATTGAAATAGGCACCGGCGAAGTTGAGGCCGATTTGGGACGCGCGCTGAATAAAATTGCCGAAATCTTGGAATAAAGCCGCCGCGCGCCGGATCGAATGTCCCGCCGCTGCGGAACCCGCGCGGCGCGACCGATTGAGAGATCACATTAATGCAAATGGCAAACAGCAAGACCCGGTACGGTGCGATCCCGCAGCTCGTGCACTGGCTGACGGCGGCTTTTGTAATCGCCGGCTGGTTGCTCGGAACCTTCGGCGACGATTTGCCGAAAGGCGCGGTGCGCGATTTCGGACTGCTCGACGCACATGACCTTGGGCGAGGGCGTGGTTGCGCTGCTCGTCTTCCGCTTGGCATGGCGGATCGTCAATCCGCCGCCGCTGCCGGAAGCGACGCCGTTCGGCCGGCTCGTCGAGGCGGCGGCGAAGCTCAGCCATTTCGTGCTCTATGCGCTCCTGATCGCGGTGCCGTTCTTCGGCATCCTCGTGCAGCTCAAGCGCGGACACGCCCTGCCGATATTCGGCTATTGGGAATTCGTCTCGCCGTGGCCGGCGGATCGCGCCGATGGCGCGGACGCTCATCGGAGTTCACGAATTTCTCGCCGACGCGCTTTTGATTCTCGCCGGCATTCATGCCGCAGCGGCGCTGCTCCATCATTGGCTGTGGCGCGACCGCACGCTCGTGCGCATGCTGCCCGGCGCGGCGTGAGCCCGCGAAGCGCCTTCAGCCCTTGATCACTTTCAAAGCCGCCGCCGCACCGGCGCGCAGCATGGCGAGATCGCTCGATACCGCGAGGAATTTGACGCCGCGTTTGGCGAGCGCCGCGGCGCGCTCGGCCGAATGGCAATAGGCGCCGGGAATTTTCTTCGCCTGTTGCGCGCCGGCGATCATGCGGTCGAGATGAGCGTCGACTTCCTTCGACAGCGGATCGACATTCTTGCCGTCCGACAGCGCGATCGACAGGTCGGACGGGCCGAGGAAGAAGCCGTCGATACCGGGCGTGCCGATGATGGCATCGAAATTTTGCAGCGCCGTGCGGGTCTCGATCATGGCGAGCGTAATGATGTGATCGTTGGCTTCGCGCAGATAGGTGGCCATGTCGGCAACGCCGCCGAGCGTCATGGCCCGATGCGGTCCCCAGCTGCGCTCGCCGAGCGGCGGGAATTTGGCGGCCGCCGCAAAGGCTCGTGCATCGTCCGGCGTATTGATCATCGGCGCGATGATGCCTTCGGCGCCGAAGTCGAGCGCGCGGCTCACCAAGGCGAAATCGCCGAGCGGAACGCGCACGATCGGCGCGCCGCCGCCCTGACGGACGGCGGCGATGCCGTTGAGAATGCCGCCGACGTCCCACAAGCCGTGCTGGCTCTCGATGGTCACCGCGGCAAAGCCGTCGCGCGCCAGCGTTTCGGCGACGAGCGGGTAGGGCAGGCCGCACCAGCCGGAGAACACGGTTTCGCCAGCGTGAAGCCTTCGGGCAAGCGTAAAAGCGGGAATGGCCATGATGGTCGCTTTATGTTGAGCGTCGGAAGGTGCGCGCGCCGCGGCGCGAATTCATTGGCCGGCCTTGATGTCGGCTACGGCCTTCGCCATGAGCTCGCTCATGGTCCGTGCGATCTGGTGATCGGACTGGACGACGCCTTTGGCGTCAAAATCGCTTGCGAATTTTGCGCGAAACGTCGGTGCCGGCGCCGCTCTCCAACTCCGCCATGACGATCGAGAGCGCGTAACTGTCGGCTTCGGCGCCGCTCAGACCCAATTTTTCCGCCGCCCAAAGGCCGAGCAGCTTGTTGCGGCGCGCCGTGGCCTTGAACTTGAGTTCCTCGTCGTGTGCAAACTGTTTTTCGAACGCGTCTTCGCGCTTGTCGAACGTGGTCATGTTGTCGCCTATAGTGTTGCGTGGAACAGCGCAAATCAGCCAATGCCGCTTGCGCCTTGCATATCGAGGGTAGCCCGTCAAGGCAACCGCGGAGAAGCCCCTACTTCATCGTTGCGGTTGCGCGCGCGCGGGTCTATGCCGATTGTACTCCGCGCCGCCTTCGGCTAGCTTTCATGTCGCGGACGGGCCGCTGAGTTGAGTCGCATTTAGTGCTATCGCGTAGCCTAGTCGCGTGCCCTTATTTCCGCCGCCGCGGACCTCGATAGTCAAAATGGAGCCACGGCAATCCCATGGATTTCACCAAGCCCCGGTACACGCCGATGAGCCGCCGTCGCCGAATTTATGAAGGCAAGGCGAAGGTCCTTTATGAAGGACCCGAGCCTGGAACGCTGATCCAACACTTCAAGGACGACGCGACCGCCTTCAATGCCAAAAAGCACGAGGTGATCGAAGGCAAGGGCGTGCTGAACAACCGGATCTCGGAATACGTGTTCCAGCATCTCAACGATATCGGCGTGCCGACGCACTTCATCCGCCGGCTCAATATGCGCGAGCAGTTGATTCGCGAGGTCGAGATCATTCCGCTCGAAGTGGTGGTGCGCAATATCGCCGCGGGCTCGCTGTCGACGCGGCTCGGCATCGACGAGGGCACGCAACTGCCGCGCTCGATCATCGAGTTCTATTACAAGAACGATCAGCTCAACGATCCGATGGTCTCGGAAGAGCACATCACCGCGTTCGGCTGGGCGACGCCGCAGGAGATCGACGACATCATGTCGCTCGCCATCCGCGTCAACGACTTCCTCTCCGGCCTCTTCCTCGGCGTCGGCATCCGTCTGGTCGACTTCAAGATGGAAACCGGCCGGCTGTGGGAAAACGATCTCATGCGCATCGTCGTTGCCGACGAGATTTCTCCGGATTCCTGCCGGCTGTGGGACATCAAGTCGAACGAGAAGCTCGACAAGGACCGCTTCCGCCGCGATCTCGGCGGGCTGTTGGAGGCCTATACCGAAGTCGCCAAGCGCCTCGGCATCATGAGCGAGGGCGAGCGGCCGCAGGGCACCGGACCGATCCTGGTCAAGGGCTGAGCGGAGCCCAAAGAGCGGGGTCGAACCGGCCCCGACCGCCTCGCCATTTCGTCGTGATCGAGCGGTTTTCGCTGTGATCAAGCTTTGCCCGATAGGCCGGGCCGGTTGCGGGTTGCGCGATTCATACTTATTGAAAGGTCATGAAAGCCCGCGTCACCGTCACGCTGAAATCCGGCATTCTCGACCCGCAGGGCAAGGCGATCGAGGGCGCACTGAAATCGCTCGGCGTCGGCGGCGTCGCCAGCGTCCGCCAGGGCAAGGTCTTCGATATCGAAATCGATGGCGCCGACCGCGCCGGCGCCGAGGCGGCGCTCAAAAGCGCCGCCGAAAAGCTGCTCGCCAATACCGTGATCGAGAATTACCGCATCGAGGTCACCGGATGATCGGCGGAGCTCTGCGGGCGGTGCCGGTGGTCCTGGCGCTCGCGGGCGGCGTCGGCGGCGACGGATTGCCGGCCGATAGGCTCTCCACGGCACGCTCCACCCGCATTGGGTCGAAGTCCAGTGGCCGTTCCCGATCGATCAATGGGGCACCGGCCGGGCGTTTCGCTGCGAGGCCGAGGCCTGCGGCGCGGCGGTGACGCTTTATCTGCGGCCCAAAATCGGGTTCTGCAATTGCGCCAAAGGCGTCTATGACAATGCCGAGCTCGATCGCGTCGACGATATGGCGCTGCTCGGGCCCGAATTCTCCGGCCTCGGCGACAGCCAGCGGATCGCCGTCGGCTGGATGCAAGGGCGCAGCCGGGTGTTCATGGTCAGCGGTCCCTATCAGGCGCCGAGCGCGGCGGCCGCAATCGCGTTTAACGACAAATGCGACGTCGTCGTCGCCACCGTAACCGCCGACGCCGATCTGGCGCGCGGCGCGCAGCAGGCGCTGGCTTTTCTCAACAGCGAACTTGTTTTGCGCTGGGCGCGCGCCGAGCTCGGCTCGGACGGCAGTTGAGATGAAAGCCGCACGATGAAATCGGCCGTCATCGTTTTTCCCGGGATCAATCGCGAACGCGATATGGCGCGGGCGCTGCGGCTTATTTCCGGGAGCGAGCCGGCGATGGTCTGGCATGCCGAGACCGAGCTGCCCGCCGGTACCGATCTCGTCGTCATCCCGGGCGGCTTTTCTTACGGCGATTATCTGCGCTGCGGCGCCATCGCGGCGCGCGCGCCGATCATGGACGCGGTGCGGGCCTTCGCCGCCAAAGGCGGCCTCGTGCTCGCGGTCTGCAACGGTTTTCAGATCGCCTGCGAGGCGGGTCTGTTGCCCGGCGTGCTTGATGCGCAACGCGCAGCTTCGCTTCATCTGCCGCGACGTCTATCTGCGGGTCGAGCGCTCGGATACGGCCTTTACCCGCGGCTACAATGCCGGACAGGTGATCCGCGTGCCGGTCGCGCACGGCGAAGGCAATTACATCGCCGACGGCGAAACCATCGCGCGGCTCGAAGGCGAGGGCAGGGTGGTGTTCCGCTATTCCTCGCCGGACGGCATGGTCGACCCGAACTGGAATCACAACGGCGCCATGAACGCCATCGCCGGCATCATCAACGAGCGCGGCAACGTGCTCGGCATGATGCCGCATCCGGAAAACCACGTCGAAGCCGCGATGGGCCGGACCGACGGCCGCGGCTTGTTCGCGGGGCTTGTGGATCACTTCAAGCTGGCGGCGTGACTTGGTCCTTTCAATGTCTTGGCCCTTTCCATATGGGAGAGGGAAGTAAATCGAGCACATTCCGTGATTTCCAACGAACCTCGCCATCACGCCCGAACTGATCGCCCAGCACGGCCTCAAGCCGGACGAGTACGCGCGCATCGTCAAGCTCATCGGCCGCACGCCGAGCTTCACCGAGCTCGGCATTTTCTCGGCGATGTGGAACGAGCACTGCTCGTACAAATCCTCGAAAATCCATCTGCGCACGCTGCCGACCAAGGCGCCTTGGGTGATCCAGGGGCCGGGCGAGAATGCCGGCGTGATCGATATCGGCGACGGGCTCGCCGTCGTGTTCAAGATGGAGAGCCACAATCATCCGAGCTTTATCGAGCCCTATCAGGGCGCGGCGCACCGGCGTCGGCGGCATTTTGCGCGACGTCTTCACCATGGGCGCGCGGCCGATCGCCTGCCTCAATGCGTTGTCGTTTGGCGATCCGAAAAATCCGAAGACCCGCGCGCTGGTCTCCGGCGTCGTCGCCGGCATCGGCGGCTACGGCAATTCGTTCGGCGTGCCGACCGTCGGCGGCGAGGTGCGGTTCGACCGCCGCTACGACGGCAATATCCTGGTCAACGCCATGGCGGTCGGCCTCGCCGAGACCGACAAGATTTTCTATTCGGCGGCCTCCGGCGTCGGCATGCCGATCGTCTATCTCGGCTCGAAGACCGGCCGCGACGGCATCCACGGCGCCACCATGGCGTCGGCCGAATTCGGCGCCGATGCCGAGGAAAAGCGGCCGACCGTGCAGGTCGGCGATCCGTTCTCGGAAAAGCTCCTGCTCGAAGCCTGTCTCGAAATCATGGCCAAGGGCTGCGTCATCGCCATCCAGGACATGGGGGCGGCCGGCCTGACCTGCTCCGCCGTGGAGATGGGCGCCAAGGGCGATCTCGGCGTCACGCTCGATCTCGACAAGGTGCCGTGCCGGGAGACCGGCATGAGCGCCTACGAGATGATGCTCTCGGAAAGCCAGGAGCGCATGCTCATGGTGCTCAAGCCCGAGAAGGAAAAGGAAGCCGAGGCGATCTTCCGCAAATGGGGCCTCGATTTCGCGATCGTCGGCGAGACCACGCCGACCAAGCGCTTCATCGTCCGCCATGGCGGCGCGGTGATGGCCGATCTGCCGATCAAGGAACTCGGCGACGAAGCGCCGCTCTATGATCGGCCTTCCGCTGAAGCCGCAAAATCCGTCGTCGTGCAGGCGAGCCGATGTCAGTCCCGCCGCTGCCGCTCGCCGACGCGCTGGAAAAACTGATCGGCTCGCCCGATCTGTGCTCGCGGCGCTGGGTGTGGGAGCAATACGACCACGTCATCCTCGGCAATACGGTGCAGCGCCCGGGCGGCGATGCCGCGGTGGTGCGCATCAACGACGGGCCGAAGGCGCTGGCGCTGACCGCCGACGTGACGCCGCGCTATTGCGAGGCCGATCCGTTCGAGGGCGGCAAGCAGGCGGTCGCCGAAGCTTGGCGCAATCTCACCGCGGTCGGCGCGCGGCCGCTCGCGGTCACCGACAATCTCAATTTCGGCAATCCGGAACGGCCGGAAATCATGGGCCAGCTTATCGGCTGCGTGCGCGGCATCGGCGAAGCCTGCCGCGCGCTCGACTTCCCGGTCGTGTCGGGGAATGTGTCGCTCTACAACGAGACCAACGGCCGGGCGATCCTGCCGACGCCGACCATCGGCGGCGTCGGTCTCATCGACGAATTCACCGATCGATGACGCTTGCGTTCAAGGCCGAAGGCGAAGCGATCCTGGTGATCGGCGAGACGCAAGGCTGGCTCGGCCAGTCGATCTATCTGCGCGATATTTGCGGCCGGGAGGAGGGCGCGCCGCCGCCGGTCGATCTCGCCGCCGAACGCCGCCACGGCGATTTCGTCCGCGAACTGATCCGCGACGGCCTGGTGACCGCCGTGCACGATGTTTCCGACGGCGGCTTGTTGGTTGCGCTCGCCGAAATGGCGATGGCGTCGGGCATCGGCGCCGTGCTGGAGGCGCCGCCGGGCACAAGCCGCGCATGCGTTCTGGTTCGGCGAGGATCAGGCTCGCTACGTGGTCACGGCGAAAAACGCCGATCTGATCGCACAGCGCGCCAAGGCGGCCGGCGGTGCCGCTGACCCGGCTGGGTGCGACCGGCGGCGGGATTCTGGCCGTGGCCGAAGCGCGGCCGCTCGCGGTGCGCGATCTCAAGAACCGCTTCGAGGCCTGGCTGCCGGCCTATATGGCTGGCTCGGGGCCGTAACAGCCGCATCGTCTTCGACTACATCCTTTTGCCAGAATGCAGTGACAAAGCGACACCGCGTAGTGCATGCTAGGCAAGCGATCGGCTCGCTGGCTTGCCGGCGGATCGTCAAGAGCACGCAGGGGTCTACGTCACACGGGTCTACGCTACATGGCCATGGCAGCGAACGATATCGAGCGATTGATCCGGGCGCGGATTCCCGACGCCGAAGTGACGATCCGCGACCTTGCCGGCGACGGCGACCATTATGCGGCGACCGTCATCGCCGCGTCGTTTCGCGGCAAATCCCGCGTTCAGCAGCACCAGATCGTCTATGACGCGCTGAAGGCCGAAATGGGCGGCAAGCTCCACGCGCTGGCGCTGCAGACCGGCATTCCGGAGGCGCTGAGCGCGTCCGGGCGCGGCCGGCGTTCTCCGCGGCTGCCTCTCGATGGCAGGGCTGTTCTGCCGAACGGGCGCCGGCGAAGGCCGTTTTTCCGGGTGAAATATTTGTCATCCGGCGCCCGCCGTCCCGGCTTGGGCTTTGCTGCGGTTTTGCGGTACATATATTGCAGGACACAAGACCGGATTCGGCGCGGGACGGATTTCCGCGGCGGCAATGAGGGTAATCGCGATGTCTGACAACAACGGACCAGTCGAACAATTCATCGACAATGAAGTGAAGGCCAACGAAGTCGTGCTGTTCATGAAGGGCACGCCGCAGTTCCCGATGTGCGGGTTCTCCGGGCAGGTCGTGCAAATCCTCGATTATCTGGGCGTGACCTATAAGGGGCTCAATGTCCTGGAAAACGACGATCTGCGCGGCGGCATCAAGTCGTATTCGAACTGGCCGACCATTCCGCAGCTTTACGTCAAAGGCGAGTTCGTCGGCGGCTGCGATATCATCCGCGAAATGTTCCAGGCCGGCGAGCTGCAGTCCTTGTTCAAGGACAAGGGCGTCGCTGTGAAGGAACAGGCGACCGCCTGAACCATTCTTCCGCGACCGAGCTACAGCGCAGAGCCCGGAATCCATACCCTATCGTGCAGATTCTGCGCCGATGGTGGCTATGGATTCCGGGCTCGTTGCGTTTTGGCGGCCCGGAGCGAAGATTCGATCAGCGCGAGTAGTATTCGACCACGAGGTGCGGTTCCATCACCACCGGATAAGGCACGTCGGCGGGGGCCGGGATCCGCGACAGTTTCGCGGTCTGCTTTGAGTGATCGACCTCGACATAGTCGGGCACGTCGCGCTCGCCGAGGCCGTTGGCCTCGAGCACCAGCGCCAGCTGCTTCGACTTTTCCTTGACCTCGATCTCGTCGCCGACCTTGACCTTGTAGCTCGCCACGGTCACGCGCTTGCCGTTGACCTTGATGTGGCCGTGGCTGACGAATTGGCGCGCGGCGAACACCGTCGGTACGAATTTGGCGCGATAGATGATGGTGTCGAGCCGGCGTTCCAGAAGCCCGATCATATTGGCGCCGGTATCGCCCTTGAGCCGGCGCGCTTCGTCGTAGATGCCGTGGAATTGGCGTTCCGACATATTGGCGTAATAGCCCTTGAGCTTCTGCTTGGCGCGCAATTGCACGCCGTAGTCCGACAGCTTGCCCTTGCGGCGCTGGCCGTGCTGGCCGGGGCCGTATTCGCGTTTGTTGATCGGTGACTTCGGCCGGCCCCAGATGTTCTGGCCCATCCGACGGTCGATCTTGTACTTCGCCTGATGGCGCTTGGTCATTCGCGTCCTCGCTGACGTTGTTTGGGCATGATCTTTTCCGAAAACCGGAACCCCACTTTTCGGGACCATGCCGTTTCATTCGGCATGGTCTTGTTCGAAAACCGGAACCCCACTTTTCGGGACCATGCCTGCTGAGGATCGCGCCCTCCTCTGTCCCAAACCCCTCCGAGGGGGGCCAGAACCGACAGGTTTTGGGCCGAAGCGCCGGCTAAAACCACGGGTCGCGAAACACCCGCGGGCCCGTTCGGGCCCGCGAAGTGGGCGGTTTCTAGGGGGAAACGCCCGGAGTGTCAAACCGGCGCATGGCCGGTACTCCGGTCAGCCGGCCGCGAAATGACGGCGCCGCATGGCCTTCAGCACCGTGATCGCCAGTACAGCGGTCACCGCGTCGAGGATGGCGACGACGATGAACACGGCGGTCCAGCTGCCGGTCGCCTGCTTGAGGAAGGCCGCCGCCGGACCGGCGAAGATCGAGCCGACCCCCTGCGCGATATACAGGAAGCCGTAATTGGTTGCGGCGTATTCGGGGCCGAACGTATCGGTAAGCGTCGAGGGGAATAGCGAGAAGATCTCGCCCCAGCCGAAGAAGACGAGTCCGGTCAGCACCACAAACAAGGCCGGCTGGTTGATGAAGGCGAACAGGATCAGAATGGCGATGCACTCGAGCGAGAAAGCGAGCGCCATGGTCGCCTCGCGGCCGATCTGGTCGGATACCCAGCCGAAGAACGGCCGGGTCAGACCGTTGGTGAACCGGGACAAAGTAAGCGACAACGGCAGCGCCGCCATGCCCAGCACCAGCACGTTGGCGACGCCAAAATCCTTCGCGAAGGGTCCGACATTAAAGACCACCATGAGGCCGGAGGTCGACATCATGCTCATCATCACAAAGAGCAGATAAAAGATCGGATTTTTCAGCATCTCGCGCGGCGTATAGCTGCGGCGCGACTGTTGCGACGCGATGGCCGAGGCCGGTGTCGCGCTCGGTATCGCGTAATTGTCGGGCGGAACGCGCAACCATTGCGCCGCCACAATGCCGATGACGCCTTGGATAATGCCCCAGACCAGAAGCGTGTGCGCATAGCCCGAACTCTTGATCATGCTGTCGATCGGGAAACTCGTGAAGAAGGCGCCGAAGCCATAGCCCGCTGCCGCAAGCCCGGTGGCGAGCCCGCGCCGGTCGGGAAACCAGCGCACCATCAGGCCGATGATGCCGACATAGATGATGCCGGTGCCGAAACCGCCGACGATGCCGTAGCTGAAATAGAGCGCCCACAGATTGTCGACCATCGACGACAAGACCCAGCTGCCGCCGGTGAGCAGCGCGCCGATCGAAATCAGCATTCGCGGTCCGAAGCGGTCGACGAGATAAGCCTGAAACGGCGAAAACCAGGTTTGCAGGATGATCAGAAGCGAAACGGTCCACTGCACTTCCGCAAGCGTCGTTCCGAGCTTTTGATTGAGCGGGGCCGTGAACAGGGTCCAGACATATTGCGGACTGGAGACCGCCATCATGGCGATCACGCCGAGGATGAGCTGATTCCAGCGGTTGGTTTGCCAGGTGGCGGGAGCCGCGGGCATCGCGATGGTCATGGGTTTCTCTCCAGTTATGTCCTGGATGTCGCCTCCCCAATCATCCACTTCTCGGGATCATGCCCCAGCGTCGCAGGACCACCGGCCGAGTAAAGCCGATATTCAATGCAGGATTTGATTTCAGATTAGGCAGTCGTTTCGGCCGGGCGAATGCCAAAGCGCTCGAGCACGCCATGCGGCCCGCGGCCGGACGTGAAAATCGCCCGCCCGGCGCCGGCCTCGGCAGAGGCTGCGGGACCGAGCAGATCGACCACGCGACGCGCGATCGCGGGCGCCGGATCGATGAAATTCACCGGCCACGGCGCAAGCCGCCGCAGCCGCTCGATCAAGAGCGGATAATGGGTGCAGGCCAAAACCACCGTGTCGGTGCGTGCGCCATCGTCGTTAAAGCCCGGCGCGATCTCCGCGCGGACGGCGTCGTCGCTGACCGGAGCGCCGTGCAGTTCCGCCTCAGCATAGCCGGCGAGCGACTTCGCACCAACGAGCGTCACGAGGCAATCTTGCGCGTAATCGCGAATGAGCGCGCGGGTATATTCGCGCTGTACCGTCGCCTCGGTACCGAGCACCGATACCCGCCTTGTCACCGAGGCTGACGCAGGCGGGTTTAATCGCCGGCACGGTGCCGACGAACGGCACCGAGAAGTTTTTGCGCAGCTCGGGCAGCACGATGGTCGAGGCGGTATTGCAGGCGATCACGACGAGATCGGGCTTGTTTGCCGCGATCAACGCGCCGAGGAGATCGACGACGCGGGCGACCAAGTCGGGCTCGGGCAGCGCGCCGTAGGGAAATGCCGGCGTCGTCGGCGACGTAGAGCAAATCGGCGTCCGGCCGTGCCGCCACGATCTCGCGATAGACGGTAAGACCGCCGAGTCCGGAATCGAAGACCAGAATGGTCTGCTTTGGCGCCATCGCGCGACAGATGTCGGAAATTCAGGGCCGCGGCAATTGCCTGCGCCGTCGGCCCTTGCTCGGCGCTACGCCTTGAGGCCTTCGACGAGCCGCGGCCCTTCCTTAGGGCTTACAGTTTTTTGCTCCGCCGCCACCGCGGGCTTGTCGGCGACCGGCGCGACCAGACCGCTCACTCCCGTGAAGGTCAGGATCAGGATGGCGGCGAGGCTGCCGTCGTGGATTTTGTCGAAGGCGACGGCGCCCATCAGATAGGCCCAGAACGGGAAGGCGATCGTTGACACGATAGCGTTGATACCCCAGGCGTCGCCGTCCTCGCGCACATACCAGCAGAACAGCGGTGTCAGGATGAGCCCCACCAAGAGCGCGCCGACCGCGATAGTGGTGACCGAAACTCCGGCCATCACCGCGTTGCCGCCGCCAGCGATCATCGCCTGTTGCAGGATGGCGTTCACCAGCATCGAGCAGCCGATGATTTCGGCCGGAATATATTTCACCATGCGGGTGAGATAGTCGTCGCCCGGGACGGCGGCCGCTACCGGCCGCGCCCGCGGGGCCGATTGAAAGCCGCCGAAGTCGCTCGCCTGCTGCGGAGCCTCGGTTTCAGCCAATTTCGGTTTGCGTACCAAACGGCCCATGATTCTCTCCCCGTCGGTTGTGCGAAGGTACGGCAGAGAGCCGAGTCGGGCAAGAAGAGCCGCGCCTTGTCGTGGCAATGCCGAAACATGGTTAACGGCGTTCAGGCGCGGCCGAACACGCGGGCGAAGATCGTATCGACGTGGGCGAAGTGGAAATCGAGATCGAAATAGGCCGTAAGCTCGGCATCGCTTAGATACTTTCGCACGTCGGCGTCGGCCTTCAGTAAGCTCAGAAAATCGCCGCCGCCGGCCCAGGCTTTCATCGCGTTTCGTTGCACCAGCCGATAGGCGTCTTCGCGCGCGACGCCTTTTTGCGTCAGCGCGAGCAGCACGCGTTGCGAATGAACGAGACCGCCGAGATGGTCGAGGTTCTTTCGCATATTGTCGGGATAGACGATGAGTTTGTCGACGATGCCGGCGACGCGATGGAGCGCGAAGTCGAGCGTCACCGTCGAGTCGGGGCCGATCATGCGCTCGACCGAGGAATGCGAAATATCGCGCTCGTGCCACAGCGCGACGTTTTCCAGCGCCGGCGTCACATAGGCGCGCACCATACGGGCGAGGCCGACGACATTCTCCGACAGTACGGGATTCCGCTTATGCGGCATCGAGGATGAGCCTTTTTGCCCCTCCGAGAAATATTCCTCCGCTTCCAGAACCTCGGTGCGCTGCAGGTGGCGGATTTCCGTCGCCAGTCGCTCGATCGAAGCCGCGACGACGCCAAGCGTCGCGAAATACATGGCGTGACGATCGCGCGGGATGATCTGGGTCGAGACCGGCTCGACGCTGAGCCCCATTTTCTCCGCCACATAAGCTTCGACCCGTGGATCGACCTGCGCGAAGGTGCCGACCGCGCCGGAGATGGCGCAGGTCGCAACCTCCTTGCGCGCCAGTTCGAGGCGCTGGCGTGCGCGCGCGAATTCGGCGAAGGCGACGGCGAGCTTGAGCCCAAACGTGGTCGGCTCGGCATGGATGCCGTGCGAGCGACCGATGGTCGGCGTGAATTTATATTCGCGGGCGCGGCGCTCGAGCGCAGCCTTCAGCGCGTCAACGTCGGCAAGGAGGATATCCGCGGCGCGCACCAGCTGCACGTTAAAGCACGTGTCGAGCACGTCGGACGACGTCATGCCCTGGTGCACGAAGCGCGCCTCGGGTCCGACGAATTCGGCGAGATGGGTGAGGAAGGCGACGACGTCGTGCTTGACCTCGCGCTCGATCTCGTCGATCCGCGCACTGTCGAATTTCGCGGCGCCGCCCTTTTCCCAGATCGCTTGCGCGGCTTCTTTCGGGATCATGCCGAGATCGGCCATGGCACTCGCGGCATGCGCCTCGATCTCGAACCAGATGCGAAACCGCGTCTCCGGCGACCAGATCGCCGCCATCTGCGGACGGGAATAGCGCGGGATCATGGCTCGCGTTTCATGGCTGGGTCGCAAAACATTATGCCGCGAACCTCGCGCGATCGTGCGGCTGCCGATAATCGACCGGCGTGCCCTTCGGGATGATGCCGGTCGGATTGACGCGCGCGATCGAGTAATAGCCGATGACGTAATAGCGCGGTTTGACGGTTTCGGCGATGCCCGGCACCGCATAAAGCTCGCGCATATAGTTCAACAGGTTCGGATAGTCCGCGATGCGGTTCCGGTTGCACTTGAACAGCGAGAAATAAGCGACGTCGAAACGCACCAGCGTCGGAAACAGCCGCCAATCGGCTTCGGTGATCCGGTTGCCGACGAGATAGCGTTGCCGGCCGAGCCGCGCCTCGATCTCATCGAGCGTGGCGAACAGGCCATCATAGGCCTCCTCATAGGCTTCCTGCGATTTGGCGAAGCCGCAGCGGTAGACGCCGTTGTTCACGTTTGTATAGATCTGGGCGTTGACGCGGTCGATCTCGGCGCGGAGCGCCATCGGATAAAAATCCGTCGGGTCGGCGCCGCATTCCGCAAATTCCGAATTGAGCATGCGGATGATTTCGGAGGATTCGTTGTTGACGATGCGCCCGGTTTTTTTGTCCCACAGCGTCGGCACCGTGACCTTGCCGGTGTAATGCGGCTCGCTCGCCGCATAGGCCTCGTGCAGATAGTGAAAGCCGTTGACGCGGTCCGGCGTGCAATCCGGAAAACCGGCGCTGTCCTCGAAAGTCCAACCTTGCTGGCGCAGGCCGGGCACGGCGATGGCAACGCTGATGA
The DNA here is from genome assembly GCA_963696555.1 of uncultured Alphaproteobacteria bacterium. Lineage (GTDB taxonomy): Bacteria > Pseudomonadota > Alphaproteobacteria > Rhizobiales > Xanthobacteraceae > BOG-931. The sequence continues at coordinate 51,772 of CAVOKR010000013.1, forward strand.
CGCCGGTGAGCTTCTTCAGCGCCAGAAAAATCTGCGTGCGATGTGCCCAAGGGCACGTATAGGCGACATAGAGATGGTAGCGGCCGGGCTCGGCCTTGAAGCCGGACGATCCGTCGGCCGTGATGCGGTCGCGAAAGACGCTGTCGGCGCGCTGGAAGGCGCCGGTCTTGGCGGTCTCCGCCGGCAGCTCCTCGTCGCTCCATTTCCCGTCGATCAGAATGCCCATCAGGCTAGCCTCTCCCCGTGCCAGCGCCGCGGCGTTGCGGATCGCCGCGATATTGGCGCGATAGCTTTCCGGCGTGCGGTCTTTGAAGACAGCCGAGCCGGCCACAAAGGCATTGGCGCCCGCGCGCGCGGCTTCCGGCGCGACGTCGGGTGTGATGCCGCCATCGATTTCGATGTCGATTGGGCGGCCGCCCGCCATGGCGCGCAAATTGCGCACCTTTTGCACCGCTTCGGGAATGAATTTCTGGCCGCCAAAACCCGGATTGACCGACATCACCAGGATCAGATCGACGAGGTCGATGACGTACTCGACGCTCGATTCCGGCGTGCCGGGATTCATCGTGACGCCGGCCTTCTTGCCGAGCGCGCGGATCGCCTGCAGCGAGCGGTGAATATGCGGGCCCGCTTCGACATGCACGGTGATGATATCGGCGCCGGCTTTGGCGAAGGCTTCGAGATAGGGATCGCACGGCGCGATCATCAGATGCACGTCGAGCACTTTCTTGGTGTACGGCCTGATCGCCTTGACGATATCCGGCCCGATCGAAATGTTCGGGACGAAGTGGCCGTCCATGACGTCGACATGGATCCAGTCGGCGCCGGCTAAATCGACGGCACGCACTTCTTCGCCCAATCTGGCAAAGTCGGCGGCGAGAATCGACGGCGAGATGATCAGCGGGCGAGCCATTTGCTGTTCGCCTAACACGCCACCCCGCAGCGGGCAACGCACCGGCCTCTGGCTCGGCAAGTCTTGCCGGGCGGCGCCCCGTGGCGGCAGATTCTGACCCGTCGCCGCCCCGCGCTTGTGCAGAAAACCTTGGTATTTCAGGCTATTAGCCGACGGCCCTGGTCTTGCAACGGCTGACCTCGACGGCTTGTGGCCATTCCCTGGCCGATGTGTCGACGCGTAAGAGGAGTGTGCAATGTCACTGTCGGTCAATTCATCGAACGCCAATAACCCGTTCGCCTTCCTGCAATCCTTGACGCAGCAGGGCTCATCGCAGTCGAGTTCTTCCACACAATCCGATCCGCTGTCGCAATTGCTTGCCCAACTCGATCAACAGATCGGCGCCGCATCGTCGTCCGCGAGTGGCGCGGCATCGTCGAATGCATCAAGCGGCACATCGAGCACAGCCAGCGCATCGCCGTTCAGCCCGCAGACTTTGCAAGCCTTGTTCGCACTACAGGCCAATTCGTCGAACGCGCTGTCGGCGCAGTCCGATGGCTCCGGGAGCGCGACCGATTCAAGCGACCCGACCCAGCAGGCCGATCAGACCCAGCCGGGCGAGGAAGGGCATCACGGACACCATCATCACGGCATGGCAGGAGCGAGCGGCCAGGGTGGGCAAGGCGGACAAAACCCGCTCGAAGCACTGTTCTCGGCGAGTGGCGCCACCAGCCAGACCGCAGCGAACAGCAATGGTTCGACGACCACCACGATCGACTTTGCCAACGGCTCGAGCGTCGCGATGACGACGGCTCCGAGCTCATCGAGCGCCTCGACCGGTTCCACGGCGTCAGCCAGCCCGAGCACGACCGGGAATAGTCTCCTTGAGCAACTGATGCAGATGCAGGCGCAATTACTTTCCACCACGACGCCGCAAAGCATCATGACGGTCTAAGGCTTCCGCTCTTAGACGAGACAGGCGTTTCGTCCGCTGAATGGAGTGGGGCTGGCGCGGCCAGCCCCCTCGCGCTTACGGACAGATCCAAATCCATCCCACAGGGGTCCGCTGCCAGCACGGGCCGGCGCCATAGCCGCCCCACCAGCGGCCGCCATAGAAGTACCGGCCGTGACCGTGACCACGGCCGCCGCCACCGTGCCAGCCGCCATGTCCGCCACCATGTCCGCCACCATGTCCGCCATGCCCACCATGGGCCATAGCGGCGGCGGGGATAGCGAGGGCTGCCGCCACCGCGGCGATGAAAGTGAGTTTCCGCAACATTTTGTTTTCTCCGGCAATCGAGTTTTTGGATCGTGCAATGTGCGTATAGGGGTATGAACTGGGTGTGAACATCGGCTGTGTCCGCGACGGGTGACAATCGCGGTGCCCGGGGGGCGCGGTCGCTCGGCGTATCGGTAGAGCCGGGGAAGTTCGGGTTGCGGAGGTTGTCGTGGCGCGTACCGATGTGATCGTCTTGGGAGCCGGCATCGTCGGAGCGTCGGTCGCGCTGCACCTCGTCAAACGCGGGATGTCGGTGGCGTTGGTCGATCGCGGCAGAGCGGGCGAGGGCACCTCTTACGGCAATACCGGCATCATCGAGGGCAACACCATCTTCCCGGCGGCGTTTCCGTCGCGCTTTGCCGAAGTCTTGTCCATCGCGCTCAAACGCTCGCCGATGGCCAATTATCACTTGAGTTTTCTGCCGAAGATTGCGCCCTGGCTTCTGGCGTTCCACGCCGCCTCGCGGCCGCAGCGATTGCTGGATACCGCGCAATTGATGCGGCCGCTCTTATCGCGCGCGGTGGCCGAGCATGAAGCGCTGAGCGCCGAGGCCGGCTCTGAACATTATCTGCGTCACAATGGCTGGCTGAAGCTCTACCGTACCGACCGCAGCTTTGCGGACGCCGCGCGCGAACTCGATGTCGCCGCCGAATTCGGTATTGCCAATGTGCCGCTCGATCGCGAGGAGACGCTTGCGCTCGAGCCGTCGCTGCAACCTGTCTTCCGCCATGCCGTGCATTGGACCGGCGCAGTGAGCGTGACCAATCCGCTCGCGCTGACGCGGGCCTATGCGGCGCGCTTTACCGCGCTTGGCGGGCTGTCGCTCACCGGCGATGCGCGCACGCTGCATCGCGTTGCAGCGCAGTGGCGCGTCGATACCGCCGCCGGGCCGCTCGATGCCGGCGAGGTCGTCGTCGCGCTTGGGCCGTGGGCGCCGGATCTGCTCGACCCGCTCGGCATCAAATTGCCGCTCGCGGTCAAGCGCGGCTATCACCGCCATCTCCGGCCGCAAGGCAATGCCGCGCTGGCCCGGCCCATCCTCGATGCCGAAAACGGCTATTGCCTGGCGCCGATGGAGCAGGGCATCCGCGTCACCACCGGCGCGGAATTCGCCGCGCGCGATGCCGCGCCGACGCCGGTGCAATTCGACCGCGTGCTGCCGCGGGCGCACGAATTGTTTCCGCTCGGCGAGCCGATCGAGGCGCAACCGTGGTTGGGCGCCCGACCGTGCTTTGCCGATTCACGGCCGGTGATCTCGCGCGCACCGCGATTGAGCGGATTGTGGCTCGCCTACGGTCACGGTCACTGGGGCCTGACGCTCGGTCCGGCTACCGGCCGGCTGATCGCCGAGATGATGACCGGGGCAGAGCCGTTCTGCGATCCGCGGCCTTACAGCGCCGAGCGGTTTATGTAATGACCGTCATTCCTGGGCGGCCAATGGGCCGAGCCCGGAATCCATAGCCACGGACGTTTCAGAATACTCTCAGCCACGGAGACAGGTTGGCAGGACTCGTGAGTATGGATTCCGGGCTCGCGCTACGCGCGCCCCGGAATGACAATTACTCGCTGATCGTCTTGACGACGCTCGATTCCGGCCGGGTGTTGTTGCTCGACGAGAACTTGTCCTGCGCCCGCACCATGTCGTCGTATTTCGAAATCGTCGTCACCGGCTGTTTCGGCACCATGTGCACGATCTTGTAGCCGGCAAGTCTTGAGCTGGTGCAGCAGTTCCGGCATGGCTTCGGCGGTGCCGTGCTGGAAATCGTGCATCAGCACGATGCCTTTGCCGTTTTTCTGCAGCTTGGTCAGCACCGATTTGATGACGTCCTCGGGCTTGTGGATCTTGAAGTCGAAGGAATCGATATCGGTCGAGAACGTCGCGATGTTGCGGGTGCCGAGATAGGTGATCAGGTCGGCCGGCTGCTGCAGATCGGGGAAGCGGAAGAACGGCGCGATCGGTCCGCCGACCGCCATATGCACCGCGCTCACGCCCATCTCGATTTCTTGCTTGGCCTGCTCGATGTCCTTGGCATAGGGATTGCGCGCCAGATCCTTGTGCGACCAGGTGTGGCTGCCGATGGTCATGCCGGCATCGGCCAACAATTTGGAGAGATCGGGGCGCCAAGTGGCGTGTTCGCCGATCTCGAAGAACGTCGCCTTGACGCAATTGTCGGTCAACGCCTTGAGCACCATCGGGGTGTTGTCGGGCCACGGCCCGTCGTCGAAGGTGAGCACGACTTCCTTGTCGCGCAGGAAGTCGTATTGCTTGAAGTGCTCGGTGCCGAACGCCGGACCGCCGGTGGTGTCGATCTCGACGACGCGCGACAGGCCGAGCGCATCCGGATTGCCGCAAGCCGGCGTGCCTTTGGCGGCACTCGTGCCTGCGCTCGGGGCGGCGGCCGTGCTTGGCGCGGGCGCTGGAGACGGCGCCGGGTTCGGCAATGCCGACGCGGTATTTTGCGCAACCAGAATGGGCGTCGCGGATGCGGGAACCGGCAGCGACGCCGGCGTGGTGTCTGAAACTTGCATGACCGGATTGGCGACGGGCCGGACTTGCATTCTGGGTCGCCGCGACCGGTGCCGGTTGCTGAGGCGCGCTATTGGCCTGCGTCGGCGCGATCACATGGGTCGGGGCGATCACGTGGGCGGCCAAAGCAATCAGCGAGGCCGGTCCGGCATTGTTCTGCGCTGCGACGACACCGAATGCCGCGAGACCCAAGGTCATCAACGCCGCAATGACAATGACGACGACGCGCATGGTACCCTCCGCCACAAGTTCCACTGACCAAGCTAGCTGAGCCTGAAGTGAAGGCTCAATCGGCTATCGAGTCAACGAAAACCAAAGGCGCCATGAGCCAAAGATGCAGATTGTGGTTTCCGCGGCCGGGTGATCGCCTGGAAATAGCCGTAAACACAAATGGTTAACGGCCGAATTGGTCTTGCCAGCTCGGCTGCGCTCCGGGCAACGGTAGCGCGTCGCGGCATAGACTCCGCGCGCGATGGCACGTGCCACGACATTGGCGGCGAGGGTACCGAGTGCAGTCAGGCCGAGCATCGGATCGGCAAGCGGCCGGCGTCCGGTCGACGCCGCAAACACCACATCGCCGTCGAGCGGGCTGTGCACCGGATAGATCGCGCGCGACAGGCCGGACTGCGCCATGACGGCGACGCGCTTGGCTTGGGCTTTGGTCAAGATCGCGTCGGTCGCGACAACGACGAGCGTCGTGCTTTCACGTGCGCTGCCTTTGGTCGCGGGACGAGTGCTGCATCGCGGAAACACGTTGCGGCAATCCGCGGCCGCCGAACTCGCCGTCCACCTCGAACGGCGCTGCCCAAAACCACGGGCCGTCGCCGACGAGCACGCTGCCTGCGGCATTCACCGCGGCAAGCGCGCCGACGATAAAGCCGTCGGGCGTTTGCGCCGATGCCGAGCCGATGCCGCCTTTGCAATTCACCGTGGTGGCGCCGGTGCCGGCGCCGACGCTGCCAAGCGCGAAATCGCTGCCGGCCGCTACGGCCGCCGCATAGCCGAGATCGCGATAGGGCGGAAAGCGGCCCCAATTCTTGTCGCCGCCGCTTAGCAGATCGAACAGGATCGCGGCCGGAACGATCGGCACCTTGGCGCTGCGCACCGCAAAGCCGCGGCCTTGTTCGCGCAGCCAGGCCTGCACGCCCGAGGCGGCATCGAGGCCGAAGGCCGAGCCGCCGGACAGAGTGATCGCATCGATGCCCTGGACGGTCTGCGCCGGATCGAGCAGCGCCGTTTCGCGCGTGCCCGGCCCGCCGCCGCGCACGTCGATCGAGGCGACCGCGGGCTCGTCGAAAATGACCGCGGTCGAGCCGGAGCCGAGAGCGAGATCCTCGGCCTGGCCGACTTTGAGCCCGGGAACGTCGGTGATCAGGTTGCGCATGATGCATTCTCGTCATTCCAGGGCGCGCCGGAAGGCGCGAGCCCGGGATCCATAACCACAGATCTTATAGAAGTAGCACCGAAATCCGGTTCGACGGCAGGGACTATGGCTTCCGGGCTCGCCGCAGGCGCGGTGCCCCGGAATGACGACGGCCGCCTTGCAATCGCCACAGCGGCCGGGCATTTGATCCGCCATGCCGAATGTCACGATTGTCGCGGCGCTGGTCGCCGGAATGCTGAGTTTTCTGTCGCCCTGCGTGCTGCCGCTGGTGCCGCCTTATCTCGTCTATCTGACCGGCACCTCGCTGGAGCGTCTGGCGGACGCCGAGCCCGAAGCCGCGGGTGCGGACCGAGACCATCATCGCGGCTTTGTTGTTCGTGCTCGGCTTCTCGACCGTGTTCGTGGCGCTCGGCGCCAGCGCCAGCGCCATCGGCAGCATCATCCGCGTCTATTCGAGCCAGCTCGCGGTCGCTGGCCGGCATCGCCATCATCGTCATGGGCCTGCACTTTCTCGGTTTGACGCCGATCGCCTGGCTGATGCGCGAGAAGCGCTTCACCGTCGCCAAGCCGGTCGGGCTCTGGGGCGCTTATCTGATGGGGCTCGCCTTCGCGCTCGGCTGGACGCCGTGCATCGGGCCGATCCTCGCCGCGATCCTTGCGGTCGCGGCGTCCGAGCAGACGGTGGCGAAGGGCGCCGGCATGCTTGCGGTCTATTCGCTCGGACTCGGCGTGCCGTTCTTGATCGCCGCTCTCGCGGTCGAGCCGTTCGCCGCCTTCCTGGCGCGCTTCCGCGCCCATCTCGGCCTGGTCGAAAAGGCCATGGGCGGACTGCTGGTGTTGACCGGTGTCGCGTTTCTCACCGGCACCGTCGGCGAAGTGAGCTATTGGCTGCTCGATACGTTCCCGATGCTGGGGAAGATCGGGTAGGGCGATCCGCCCATCGCCGTCTGTAGCATCTGCGGTCTTCATTGCGCCGCCGCCGCCGTGCGCAGTGTTTCGTGCTACGATGGCCCGTGCGAAAGCGAGAGCGCGGAACCATGAAACGTCGTGATTTTCTCACGCGCGTTGCCGGCGCGGCCGCCATCGGGCCAAGCGCCGTGCGTGCGCAGCAAGCCGCGTTGCCGGTGGTGACGCTCATTAACGGCAGAAGGGCGGATGCCGGCGCCGCCGCCGAATTCCGCAAGGGCTTGAGTCAAGCAGATTTCGTTGAAGGCAAGGATGTCCTGGTCGAGTACCATTGGTTGGATGGCCACTACGAGGAGATTGCCGCGATCGTCAGTGACGCCGTTCGACGCCGTGTCGCTGTGATCGCCACGCCCGGGAATACCCCCGGTACACTCGCCGCTAAAGCAGCCACCGCGACGATTCCGATTGTGTTCGGCGTCGCCGAGGATCCGGTGGCACTTGGCCTTGTTGCGAGCCTGGCGCGGCCGGGCGGGAACGCGACCGGGATCAATTTTTTCGCGAGCGAGATCGACGCCAAACGTCTTGGCCTCATGCACGAACTCCTGCCTAAGGCCAAACGCTTCGCCGTCCTTCTCAATCCCGCCAATCCGGAGACCGCCCGTGCGACCTCGAATGCACTCAGCGAGGCCGCTTCCGGGCTTGGCCTTGAGCTCCTGTTCTTCAACGCCGCCACGGCCGCCGAGATCGACACCGCCTTCGCAGCCATTGCCGAAGCGCGGGCCGACGCGCTTTTCCTCGCGCCCGATGCGTTTTACACAAGCCGCGGCGCGCAGCTTGTCACGCTCGCGGCGCGCGATCGGCTACCCGCCAGCACTTTTTCGAAGGAAGTGTCCGCCGCCGGCCTGCTGATGAGTTATGGAACCAGTATCGCCGACGTGTTTCGTCAGGTCGGCGTCTATACCGGCGGCATCCTCAAGGGGGCCAAGCCCGCCGAACTTCCGGTATTGCAGGCGACCAAGTTCGAATTCATCATCAATCTGCGAACCGCACATTCGCTCGGTCTCGACGTTCCCCCGACGTTGCTGGCACGCGCTGACGACGTGATCGAATAAGCGGCGCGGATCCACTGCCCGAACGCACCCGCAACGGCTCAACTCAACTTGATGCCGGCGAATTTGATCACCTTGCCCCATTTGTCGATTTCGTCGGCGACGAGCTTGCGATAATCCGCGACGCTCATCGGCATCGGGATCAGGCCGAGGTCGACGAGCCGTCCGCGCAATTGTTCGTCCGCGAGCCCGGCATTGATCGTCTGATTGAGTTTTTCGATGACGTCGGCGGGTGTGCCGGTCGTGGTGCCGATGCCTATTCCTCCGGTGACTTCATAGCCGGGCACGAACTCGCCGACCGTCGGTGTATCGGGCAGCGAGGCGATGCGTTTTGGCGTCGTCACCGCAAGCACGCGCAACTTGCCGGCCTTGATGAATCCGAGCGACGCCAGGATAGGATCGAACATCACCTGGGCCCGCCCCGATTGCAGATCGGTCTGCGCTTCCATTTCGCCGCGATACGGGACGTGGAACAGATCGACGCCGGCCATCATCTTGAACAGCTCGCCGGAGATATGGGTGAGATTGCCGGTGCCGTTCGAAGCCATGTTGATCTTTCCAGGATTGGCCTTCGCATAGGCAATGAATTCGGGAACCGTCTGCGCCGGAAACGACGGGGTGACCACCATCACAAAGGGCGTCGCGCCAAGATAGGCGACTGGAGCGATGTCGCGCGCGAAATTGAAAGAGAGATTGTCATGAAGCAAGCCGCTGAGCTCGTTCGGGGTCGCGATGGTGAGGAGCGTATAGCCGTCGGGCGTGGCGCGGACCACGGCTTCGGTCGACAGATTGGTGCCGGCGCCGGGCTTGTTCTCCATGACGAAGGGCTGGCCCAGGCGATCCGACAGCCATTGGCCGATCAGGCGGCCGGCGATGTCCGGCGAACTTCCGGCCGTATAGCCGACCTCCACGTGTACTGGACGATTAGGGTAATCGAGCGCTGACGCCACGCGCGGAGCGAAGGTGACAGTGGCGGCATTCGCCAGCATGTACAGCGCTCGGCGACGATGAAGCTTCATGGTGATGCTCCCGATGTGGTGTGAGCGCTGCTATAGCGCCGATCGTAAAACGCGCACGAATTTCGAAGCGCGACCCGAATTGACGGCCGCCCGCGCTATTCGGCCGCCGCGAAGTTTCACATCGCGCAGCCAGACGCCGGGCATTCCGTATAGGTGATCTTGCCGTTTGCGTCCTTCTTCCAGATATACATCACGTAATCGAGCTTGGTGATGTCGCCTTTCTTGTCATAGGAAATGTCGCCGAGCACGGTTTTGAAATTCATGCCGGAATGCATCGTGGCGGCGACCTTTTTGGGATCGAGCGATTTCGCGGCTTCGGCGGCCTGTTTGATGATCTGCACGCCCGCATAGCTGTAGAGCGTATAGGCCTCGGGCTCGAATTTCTTGGCGCGGAATTCTTCGACGACGGCTTTGGCTTCCGGCTTGTTGCGCGGGTCGGGACCGTAGGTCATCAGCGTGCCTTCGACGCCCGGCCCGCCGACGGAAGCGAACTCGTCGGAGGTGATGCCGTCGCCGCCCATCAGCGGCGCCTTGACGCCCTGGTCGCGCATCTGCCGCACGATCAGGCCGCCTTCGGTATAGAGCCCGCCGAAATAGACGAGGTCGGCGCCCGATTGTTTGATCTTCGAGATCAGCGCCGAATAATCCTTCTCGCCGGTATTGATGCCTTCATAGAGCACCTCTTTCATGCCGCCCGCATTTGATCGTCTTCAAAGTTTCGTCGGCAAGGCCTTTGCCGTAGGTGGTCTTGTCGTTGACGAAGGCGATCTTCTTGCCCTTGAAATGCGCGAGGATGTAGCTCGCCGGCGACGCGGCCTTGCTGGTCGTCGCGGCCGCAGGTGCGGAAGATGTTCCACATGCCGCGCTCGGTGACGGTCGGATTGGTCGAGGCCGGCGTGATCTCGAGGATGCCGTTTTCCTGGTAGACCTCGGAGGCCGGGATGGTGACGCCGGAATTGTAATGCCCGATCACGAATTTGACGCCGTCGCCGGCAAATTTGTTGGCGACCGAAACGCCTTGTTTGGGATCGGAAACGTCGTCGCCATATTCGACCGCGATCTTCTGGCCGAGAATGCCGCCTGCTGCATTGATGTCGGCGGCCGCCTGGTCGACGCCGTTTTTCATCTGCGCGCCGGTCGCGGCATTGGCGCCGGTGATCGGCCCGCCGACGCCGAATTGGACCTGGGCCGTAGCCGCTTGCGCCGATCCAAACGCCAATGCCAAGCGCCATGCCGAGCGTGAGGCCGAGTGTGGTGATCGTTTTCATGGTGGATTGTCCTCGATTGGATCGGGCACCGATCTCGCCGCAATGTTACGTCAGGGCGTTTTGCGGCGCCAGCGCATCGGGCCGTTCGGCGCGTTGATCCAGCGATATTGCCGGACCATCTGCGCCGCGCGCGCGGCTCGGAAACCGAGACATCCGCAGACGCAGGCAGATCGCGCTGTCCACGACATAATAATGCGCCGACAACAGCGTGCCGCCGAACAGCGCAAAATGGATGAAACGGACGGCGCCGCCGAGGATCAGCATATAGGCGACGATCTGCCACCACGGCCGCCAGGTCTGCGCGATGGCGCGGCCGGCAAGCGCCGCCGCGCCGCCGCCCAAAATGACCGTGACCAGGAGAAAGATGCCGACCGAGCCTTCCTCGTAGAACAGCGTCTGCATCATGGCTCGACCTGCTGGCGGCCGCCTTCGAGATAGGCGGATTTCACTTCCGGCCGATCGAGCAATTCGCGGCCGGTGCCGGAGAGCGTAATCAGCCCGTTGACCATGACATAGCCGCGGTGCGCGAGCTTGCAGCGCGTGATAAGCGTTCTGCTCGACCAGGAACACGGTAAGGCCGTCCTCGGCGTTGAGCTTTCTGATGGCGTCGAAGATCTGCCGGACGATCAGCGGGGCAAGCCCGAGCGACGGCTCGTCGAGGAGGAGAAGCCGCGGCCTGCTCATCAGCGCGCGCGCGATCGCCAGCATCTGCTGCTCGCCGCCGGACAGCGTGCCGCCGCGCTGGGCGAGGCGCTGCTTGAGCCGCGGGAACAGCGTCAGCACGCGATCGAGATCGCGGGCGAATTCGGCGGGCGCGGCGACGGTCGCGCCCATTTGCAGATTTTCCAGCACCGTCATGCGCGGAAAGATGCGGCGGCCCTCCGGCGCTTGCGCGAGTTTCAGCCGCGCGATCTCGTGCGTCGGCAGCCGGGTGATATCGCGGCCGGCGAAAATGATCTCGCCGTCGCGCGCGCGCGGATTGCCGCACACCGTCATCATCAGCGTCGATTTGCCGGCGCCGTTGGCGCCGATCAGAGCGACGATCTCGCCGGCATTGACGTCCAGGTCGACGCCCTTGAGCGCCTGCACCCGGCCGTAAAAGGCCGTCACGCCGCGCACCGAGAGGAGCGGCGCGCTCATAGGCCCACCGCCGCTTCGACTTCGGCGACTTCTTCGTCGGCGACGCCGAGATAGGCCGCGATCACTTTCGGGTCGTTGCGCACCGCTTCGGGCGCGCCATCGGCGATCTTGACGCCATAGTCGAGCACGACGATGTGGTCGGAAATCTTCATCACCACCGACATGTCGTGCTCGATCAACAGGATCGAGATCGTTAAATTCATCGCGGATGACCAGCAGCAGCTCGTTGAGCTCGGCGCTCTCGCGCGGATTAAGGCCGGCGGCCGGCTCGTCGAGGCAGAGCAGCACCGGATCGGTGCACATGGCGCGCGCGATTTCGAGCCGCCGCTGCGCGCCATAGGGCAGGACGCCGGCCGGATCGTCGGCGCGCTCGATGAGGCCGAAACGGTCGAGCCAGGCGCGCGCCTTGTCGACCGCCGCGCGCTCGGCCGCCGCGTAGGACGGAAAGCCAAGCACGCCGAGGAGCGTATAGCCGGACGCGAGCATCAGCGGGTTGTGCTGGGCGACCAGCAGGTTTTCCAGCACCGTCATGCCGGGAAACAGCCGGATATTCTGGAAGGTGCGGGCGACGCGCGCCTGTTGCGCCACCAGATAGTCGGGCATGCGTTCGAGCAGATAACAGCGCGCCGTCGGGCCGGGCCACGCCGCGCTCGCCGCTGTCGGTCAGGCCTTCGAGCGCGTCCCACAGCGCGGGATCGCCGCGCTGCAGCGCAAGCCGGCCCTCGCTCGGCTTGTAGAAGCCGGTGATGCAGTTGAACACGGTGGTCTTGCCGGCGCCGTTCGGCCCGATCAGCGCGGTGATGGCGCCGCGCCCGACATCGAAGCGACAGATCGTCGACGGCGACGAGGCCGCCGAAGCGCATGGTCAGATGCTCGACCCGCAGCACAGTGCCGGCGTCGCGCGTCATCAGCCGTGTCCTTCCTTGACCAGATCGGCGGCGATGGTCTTGCGCTCTTGCAGGAAGATCGAGGGCTCGCGCGTCGAGATCAGCCCGCGCGGCCGCCAGATCATGATCACCACCATGGCGAAGCCGAACAGCAGCATGCGGTACTGCGTCGGATCGAAGGTCGGCCCGAAAATCTTCTGCAGGAAATCGAGCTGCGCGCAAAATTTCGGTGCCGCCGATCATCGCGATGGCGGCGATGACGACGCCGATCTGGCTGCCCATGCCGCCGAGCACGACGATGGCGAGGATGGTCGCCGACTCGATGAAGGTGAAGGATTCCGGCGAGATGAACGCTTCGCGCGCGGCGAAGAACGAGCCGGCAAAGCCGGCGAACATCGCGCCCATGGCAAAGGCGGTGAGCTTGGTATTGGTGGTGTTGATGCCGAGCGAGCGGCAGGCGATCTCGTCCTCGCGCAAGCGCTTCCCAGGCGCGGCCGATCGGCAGGCGGCGCAGCCGGACGGTGACGAAGCAGGTGAGAAGCGCGAGCGCCAGGATCAGGTAATAGAGAAAGATGATGCGATAGAGCGGCGAGAATTCCAGCCCGAACACGGCGGCGAAGCCGTTGTCGTCGGCATTGAACGGAATGCCGAAGAAGGTCGGCCGCGGAATGCCGGTGATGCCCGGCATAGCCGTTGGTCAGCGTCGGTCCAGTTGATGAGAATGAGGCGGATGATTTCGCCGAAGGCGAGCGTGACGATGGCGAGATAGTCGCCGCGCAGCCGCAGCACCGGAAAGCCGAGCAGGATGCCCCAGAACGAGGACAGGATGCCGGCGAGCGGCAGCAGGATCCAGAACGTCAGCCCGAAGGTCTTTGCCAGCAACGCGTAGGAATAGGCGCCGACCGCGTAGAAGGCGACATAGCCGAGGTCGAGCAGGCCGGCGAGGCCGACCACGATATTGAGGCCCCAGCCGAGCATCACATAGATCAGAATCTGGATGCCGAAATTGTCGATCCATTTCTGGCCGCCGCTCGAGCCGGCGGTGACAAAGACGATCAGCGGATAGGCGATGGCAAAACCGATGGCGAAGGGAATGCCCAGCTGCGCGAAAGAATTGCGCCAGTTCGTCGCAGAAAGTCTGTTGCTGCGGCCGCGCGGTGCCGATTGCCGCGCGCGTTGCCGCGACCGCGGGCGAAACAATAAAGGAAGCGACAGGCGGCGATGACGGCGACGAAGGCGAACAACAGCGGCCAGCGCGTCGTCAGGATCAGTTCATTGCTGCCGTCGACGCCGGTCAAAAAGCCGATCAGCGGCAGCAACAGGCCGAAAGCGATCAGGCCGGTGAAAGCTGCGTCGCGCAACGCGTCGGCGGCCGGTCCGCGCTCTTCCGCACCTGCTCGCCCGGCGAGCCCGCCCGCATCTCAGACCTTCTCGACATCCGGCCGGCCGAACAGGCCCTGCGGCAGGAAGATCAAAGTGATCGCCAGGACCGAAAAGGCCGCGACGTCTTTGTAGTCGATGGAAAAATAGGCCGACCAGAAGGTCTCGATCAGGCCGATCAAGAGGCCGCCGACGACCGCGCCGGGCAGCGAGCCGATGCCGCCGAGCACCGCCGCGGTAAAAGCCTTTACGCCCGGCACAAAACCGTCGGAGAAACTGACGACGCCATAATACATCAGGTACATGGTGCCGGCGACGGCGGCGAGCGCTGCCGCGATCACAAAGGTCATCGAAATGGTGCGGTCGACGTCGACGCCGACGCAGCGCCGCCATTTTCTGGTCCTGCTCGCAGGCGCGCTGGGCGCGGCCGAGCCGGCGTCTTCGCCACCAGATACCAGAACGCCAACGAGCAGCACGGCGGTGACGCCCCAGATGATGAGCTGCTTGTAGGACAGCGTGACCGGGAAGTTGTTGGTTTTGAACAGCACGAATTCGCCCTGCACCATGGGCGGGATCGACTTGTTGCGCGGGCCTTGCGCTACCTGGACGAAATTCGACAGGAAGATCGACATGCCGATCGCCGAAATCAGCGGCGCGAGGCGAAACGAGCCGCGCAAGCGGCCGGTAGGCGACGCGCTCGATCGCCCAATTGATCAGCGAGGTGAAGGCCATCGCCGCGATCAGCACGATGAACAGCGCGAGCGCGATCGAGGAGATGCCGAGCCAGGTGGTGACGATCAGAAACGCGATCAGCGCGATGAAGGCCGACACCATGAACACGTCGCCATGGGCGAAGTTCACCATGCCGATGATGCCGAACACCATCGTATAGCCGATGGCGATCAGGCCGTAGATCGAACCGAGCGTGATGCCGTTGATGAGCTGCTGGACGAAATATTCCATGCGTCCGCCGGTTGCCGCCGATTCCCGCCCCCACGGTCTTAACAAAGGGGCGGACGAAGCGGCAACGCCGCGGGCGTGCGCGCTGTCCAGCGCATTGTCTCAGGCGAAACGACTGTCTCAGGCGAAGCATCTTGCGCTATTCGGCGAGCGCTGGCAGCGGTCGGGAATGGATACCGCATTCGGTCTTGGCGAGACCGCCCCAGCGGCCGCCGCGGGCGTCGCCGCCAGACGCCGGGCGCCCGGTGCAGGGCACGCAGCCGACCGAAGTGAAGCCTAGCGCTTCGAGCGGGTGGCGGGGCAGTTTGGCGGCAGCGAAAACGCCGTTGATTTCGTCCCGCGTGAAGCGAGCGAGCGGATTAAATTTGAGCCGCTCGCCGTCCGCCTGCACGACGGGCAAATGCGTGCGCTCGCCGCCATGAATGCGCTTGCGGCCGGAGATCCAGCCGTCGAACGGCGCGAGCTCCTGGGCGAGCGGCGCGACCTTGCGGATGGCGCAGCAGGCGTCATGGTCGCGGAAGCACAGATCGCGCTTCGGATCGCGCATGGCGAGCGCGCTCGGCGACGGCGAAATGCTCCGCACGTCGGTGAGCTTAAGATAGCTAATGAGAGCGTCGCGATAGGCCAGTGTCTCCTTGAACAGCCATTCGGTGTCGAGAAACAATACCGGCAGCTTACGGTCGACATCGGCGACGAATTTAAGCAGCACCGCCGACTCGGTGCCGAACGAGGAGACGACAGCGAGCCGGCCGGGCAGGGCGCGTGTCGCGGCGTCGATAATTTCGGCGGGGCCCGCTTCGGCCAGGCGCGTCGCGAATGCCGTCGCGTCGGCCGCTGTTCGGTGCACTGGCATGGGCTGAATCTGGGAAGAAGAACTTTCTATTCAATATGTTATAGCTCGCGACGAGTGGAATTGGTTTCCATGTTGCGGCACAATACGAGTGAAGTGTTCGGTAAATGCGCTCTGGCCGGCAACATTGTTTTTCCCACGTTGACAGGTCGTGCCGGGAATGTGCTTCCTGCCCAACGGCAAGAACGGTTCGCAGCGATGCGGCTTGCCAAAATCCCACCGCAGGCATGAGACCGTAGGCATGAAATCCGAAGACGCGATCAAGGGCAAAGCCCGGCCGTTCACCGGCGCCGAATATCTCGAGAGCCTGCGCGACGGCCGCGAGATCTATGTCTATGGCGAGCGGGTCAAGGACGTCACCACCCATCCGGCATTCCGCAATGCCGCGCGCTCGATCGCGCGGCTTTACGATGCGCTGCATGACGACAAGACCAAGGGGCTCTTGACCTCGCCGACCGATACCGGGTCCGGCGGCTTCACCCATAAGTTCTTCCGCGCCGCGCGCTCCAGCCAGGAGCTTTTGGCGCAACGCGACGCCATCGCACAGTGGGCGCGCATGTCCTACGGCTGGATGGGCCGCTCGCCGGACTACAAGGCGTCGTTGATGAATACGCTCGGCGCCAATTACGATTTCTACGGAAAATTCGCCGGCAACGCCAAGGCCTGGTATCGGCGCGCGCAAGAGCACGTGCTGTTCATGAACCACGCCATCGTCAATCCGCCGGTCGACCGCTCGAAGCCGGTCGATCAGGTCAAGGACGTGTTCATCACCATCCAGAAAGAGACCGACGCCGGCATCTTTATCTCCGGCGCCAAAGTGGTGGCGACTTCGTCGGCGCTGACGCATTACAATTTTCTCGGCCAGAACGCCGCGGTGCCGCTGCACGACACCGATCTCGCGGTGATGTTCATCGCGCCGATGAACGCGCCCGGCGTAAAGCTGTTCTGCCGCACCTCCTATGAGATGACCGCGAGCGTGATGGGCACGCCGTTCGATTATCCGCTGTCGTCGCGCTTCGACGAGAACGACGCGATCTTCGTGTTCGACAATGTGTTCATCCCCTGGGAAGACGTGCTGCTCTACCGCGATCTGGAGAAGCTGAAGATTTTCTTCCCGCAATCCGGCTTTCTGGCCGGCTATCAGTTCCAGGGCTGCACCCGGCTCGCCGTAAAACTCGATTTTCTGGTCGGCGTGATCGGCAAAGCGCTGCGCGTCGCCGGCTCCGACGAATTCCGCGGCAATCAGGCCATGCTCGGCGAGATCATCGCCTGGCGCAATTTGTTCTGGGCGCTGACCGATGCCATGGCGATGAACCCGACGCCGTGGGTCAACGGCGCGGTGTTGCCGAACCTGCAGTCCGGATCGAGCTATCGGGTGTTCGCCGGCGACGCCTATGGCCGCGTCAAGGAAATCGTCGACAAGATCGTCGCCTCGTCGCTGATCTATCTGCCGTCGTCCACCAAGGATTTCAAAAATCCGGCGATCGATCCTTATCTGGCGCGCTATGTGCGCGGCTCGCACGGCATCGACTATAAAGAGCGCATCAAGGTGATGAAGCTTTTGTGGGACGCGATCGGCACCGAGTTCGGCGGCCGGCACGAACTTTACGAGCGCAATTACGCCGGCAATCACGAGGACATCCGCATCCAGGCGCTGTGGAATGCGCGCTGTTCAGGCACGTTCGATCAGATGACGGCGCTCGCCGAACAATGCATGTCCGAATACGACGAAAATGGCTGGACCGATCCGGCTTGGCTCGATCCCGACGACGTCGCCTATCCGGGCTTGCCGGAAGACTTGCGTGCGGCGGAGTAGCAAGCATGAACTGGATCGACCAACGGCCCGACGATGCAATGGACGGCGCCTTCACGGTGGTGGCGCCGGCGCCGGTCGCGAGCGTCGGACGCAAAGCCGTTTCGCGAAGCGATGAGCCGGCTCGGCGCCGCAGTGCATGTCGTCACCACGGCCGGGCCCGCCGGCAAGTCCGGCTTCACCGCGACGGCGGTTTGTTCGGTGTCGGATCAGCCGGCGACGCTTCTCGTCTGTCTCAATCGCGGCAGCTCGAGCGCGCCGATCCTGGCGCAAAACGGCGTGTTCTGCGTCAACACGCTCGGTGCCAGCGAAGAGAAACTCGCCGATATGTTCGCCGGGCCGAGGCGGCCGTGCATCTCTCCGAGCGTTTTACTGTCGGCGAATGGATGACGCTTGAAAACCGGCGCGCCGGTGCTCGCCTCCGCCGTCGTCGCGTTCGATTGCCGCACCGTCGAGATCAAGGCGGTCGCTTCGCATAACGTCGTCTTCGGCGCGTCGAAGCAGTGCGGCTCGGGCCGACCGGTCCGGCGCTGGTTTATCACGAGCGCGCCTATAAGCCCGTTTGAATTTTGTGGCGGAACTTTTGGAACTTCCGAGTTCCGTTCTATTGCGTCGAATGCGGCGAAAGTTTTCCCTCTGATTTCAATCTCGTTGCTCATAATTGGCGCAGCAAAGAATAGGAACCTCCGCCCGGGTTCCCGAGTTATCTCGATTGGGCGGGGGAGTCTACATCGTCAGTTCCAACCCTCAAAAATACGGAGAACGTCCCGATGGCGAACGAACAGAACAATCCGCAACGCGACCAGCATCAGCAAGGCAACCCGCAACAGGGTGGCCAGAAGCCGGGTCAGCAGCAGAGCGGGCAGAACAAGCCCGGTCAGCAGCAGGGCGGCCAGAACAAGCCCGGCCAGGGCGGTCAGCAAGGTGGTCAAGGCGGCCAGAGTGGCCAGGGCGGCTTTAACCGCTAACGTTCTCTGTTAGGAGAAAGCGGCGGTCCGTGAACACGGGCCGCCGTTTGTTTGCTACTTTTGTCTACGATTGCTGACCCAGCAAAAATCCGAGCACCGTGTCGGTATAGGCTTTCGGCTGCTCGACATTGGCGAGGTGCGCGGCATCGAGCACGGCGATCTTGGCGCCCGGGATATGCTGGCGGATGAATTCATTGCCTTCGAGCGGTGTCGCCGGATCGTGCTTGCCGGCGATGACCAGCGTCGGCGCGGTGATCTTTGACAATAGCGCGCGATGGTCCATGTCGCGCACCGCGGCGCCGCAGCCGAGGTAGCCGTCGAGCGCGGTCGCAGCGAACATGGCTTGCACCCGCGCCACGGTCTGCGGCTCGCGCTCGCGAAACCCTGCGGTGAACCAGCGCTCCATGTTGGCCGGCGCGAAGGCGGCGACGCCCTTTTCAGCGCACCAGTTTGAGCCGGTCGTTCCAGCCGTTCTTGTCGGGAAAATAGCAAGACGTGTTGGAAAGAATGAGCTTGTTGATGCGGTCCGGCGCATTGGCGCCGAGCCATTGCCCGACCATGCCGCCCATCGACAATCCGCACCAATTGATTTTCGCAATGCCGAGCCCGTCCAGCACCGCGATCACGTCGCGGCCGAGCCGCTCCATCGAATAGGGCCCCTTCGGTACGCTCGATTTGCCGTGGCCGCGCCGGTCGTAGCGCAACAGGCGGAAGTGGCGGGTAAACGGCGCCACCTGCTCGTCCCACATATGCAACGTGGTGCCGAGCGAATTCGACAGCATCAGCACCGGTGCGCCGTCCGGTCCTTCCACTTCGGCATGAATGACGCAGCCGTCGTCGGTCTTGATGTCCGGCATTGGATCGATCCTCCCTTTTCGTCATTGCGAGCGAAGCGAAGCAATCCAGCGCCGTGCCGCGAAGTCTGGATTGCTTCGTCGCTCCGCTCCTCGCAATGACGAGTTCGGCGGAGCCCCTTAGCCGCCCGCGCCCGCCGCGCCAACCCCTACGGGTATGGCCTTTCCAGCGACCGCGCGAAGCGCTAATCGAAGGTAGCGCAGCCGGCCAGGGAGTGACGCAGATGGCGATGACGATGAACGGCGAGGTTCAGCTCGCGGCTCCTCCGCAAACGGTATGGGAGAAACTCAACGACCCGAGACGCTCAAGGCCTGCATCCCCGGCTGCGAGCAGCTCGACAAGACTTCGGACACCGAGATGCAGGCGGTCGCCACGGTGAAGATCGGCCCGGTCAAGGCGAAGTTCAAAGGCAAAGTCACGCTGTCCGATCTCGATCCGCCGAACGGCTACAAGATTTCCGGGCAGGGCGACGGCGGCGTCGCCGGCTTTGCCAAAGGCGGCGCGACGGTCAAACTCACGGCCAAGGACGGCGGCACGTTGCTGACCTACGATGTCGACGCGCAGATCGGCGGCAAGCTTGCGCAGCTCGGCCAGCGGCTGGTCAACGGCGCGGCCAAGAAAGTCGCCGACGATTTTTTTGCGAATTTCGCCAAGGCGGTCAATCCGGCGGCGTGAAAGTCGCTGGTCGGGTCGAAGCTTTCGGCCCGCTCAATACCGGCCGGTGCGCACGAGCGGTTTGGGCAGGCTGCGGTCCCGTTGAACTCCCTTGACCGCGCCCCAGACTGCGGTTCAGAGTAATTATTGATCCGAAGGACGAAAAGCGGCAAAATCGGCCCGAATTCGCCCCGGAACCGGTTCATCGGCCTGATGCCGGCCGATGAATCGCGTCGTTTGAACGGAATTTTGAGGAGGAGCCCCATGGCAGCCGACAAACTGGCAGCCGTATCCATGACGGTGAACGGCAAACCCGTCACCGCCGAAGTGGATCCGCGCACGTTATTGGTGCAATTGCTGCGCGAACAGCTGCGGCTCACCGGCACGCATGTCGGCTGCGACACCTCGCAATGCGGCGCCTGCGTCGTTCACGTCAACGGTCAGGCGATCAAGTCCTGCACCGTGCTGGCGCTGCAGCTCGAAGGCGCCGACGTGCTGACCATCGAGGGCTTGGCCGCGGCCGACGGACCTTTGCATCCGATGCAGGAGGCATTCCGCGAGAACCACGGCTTGCAATGCGGCTATTGCACGCCCGGTATGATCATGACCGCGGTCGATATCGTGCGCCGCAAGGGCAATGAGCTCGACGATCGCACCATCCGCGAGGAGCTCGAAGGCAACATCTGCCGCTGCACCGGCTATCACAACATCGTCAAAGCAATCGCCGCCGGCGCGCGCGCCATGCGCGGCTCGAGCGACGGCAGCAAAAGCCGCCGAATAGGGACGAGACGGACGAGGGCGCTTGGCCTGTGCGGCCGGCGCCATCCGATAGGTGAATTGCCGGAGGGCAATGCCATGAGCGGAACCGGAATTGGCGCCTCGGTGCGCCGCAAGGAAGACCAGCGTTTCATCACCGGCAAGGGCCACTACACCGACGACATCAATCGGCCCGGGCAGGCTTTCGCCTATTTCGTCCGCTCGCCGCACGCCCACGCCACGATCAAATCGATCGATACCAAAGCGGCCGCCGGCATGCCGGGCGTGCTCGCGGTGCTCACCGGCGCGGAGCTCGCCGCCGACAAGATCGGCAATCTGATCTGCGGCTGGATGATCCATTCCAAGGACGGCACGCCGATGAAAATGGCGGCGCATCCGGCGCTCGCCAACGGCAAGGTCTGCCATGTCGGCGATCCGCTCGCGGTGGTGATTGCCGAGACGCTGGCGCAGGCGCGGGACGCCGCCGAGAAGGTCAAAGTCGACTACGGCGTGCTGCCCGCGGTCGCCGATCCCGCCGCGGCGCAGAAGCCCGGCGCGCCGCAAATTCACGACATCGCGCCCAACAACACGATCTACCAATGGCACCTCGGCGATCGCCAAGGCGGTCGAGGCCGCGTTCAAGTCGGCGAAGCACGTCACCAAGCTCGACATCGTCAATAACCGCCTGGTGCCGAATGCGATCGAGCCGCGCGCCGCGATCGGCGAATACGATACCGGCACCGGCGTCTTCACGCTGTGGAATACGTCGCAGAACCCGCATGTCGCGCGGCTCGTCATCGCCGCCTTCGTCGGCATGGCGCCGGAGCACAAGCTGCGCGTCATCGCGCCCGATGTCGGCGGCGGCTTCGGCTCGAAGATTTTCATCTATCCGGAGGAAGTCGTGGCGCTGTGGGCGTCGAAGCGCGTCGGCCGCCCGGTGAAATGGGTTTGCGACCGCTCGGAAGCGTTCCTCGCCGACGCGCATGGCCGCGATCACGTCACCCATGCCGAGATGGCGTTCGACGGCGACGGCAAGATCTTCGGGCTGCGCGCCAAGACCATCGCCAATCTCGGCGCCTATATGTCGACCTTCTCGTCGTCGGTGCCGACTTATCTCTACGCGACGCTGTTGTCGGGCCAATACGACATCCCGCAAATCTATTGCGAGGTCGACGCGGTCTATACCAACACCGTGCCGGTCGATGCCTATCGCGGCGCCGGGCGCCCGGAAGCGACCTTCGTGGTCGAGCGGCTGGTCGAAGTCGGCGCGCGCGAATTCGGCATCAGGATCCGGCCGAGCTGCGGCGCAAGAATTTCGTGCAGAAATTCCCGCATCAGACGCCGGTCATCATGATGTACGACGCCGGCGACTATAACGCCTCGCTGAAAAAGGCGATGGAGATTGCCGACTACAAAGGCTTCGCCAAGCGCAAGCGCGAGTCCGCGCGGCACGGCAAACTGCGCGGCATCGGGTTTTCGACCTATATCGAGGCCTGCGGCATCGCGCCGTCGCAAGCGGTCGGCTCGCTCGGCGCCGGCGTCGGCTTATGGGAATCCGCCGAGGTGCGGGTCAATCCGACCGGCTCGGTCGAAGTGCTCACCGGCTGCCACGCCCACGGCCAGGGCCACGAGACCACCTTCGCGCAGCTGGTGTCGGAGCGGCTCGGCATTCCGATCGACAATGTCTCGATCGTGCACGGCGACACCGACAAGGTGCAGTTCGGCATGGGCACCTACGGCTCGCGCTCCGGCGCGGTCGGCATGTCGGCGATCGTCAAGGCGCTCGACAAGGTCGAGGCCAAGGCGAAGAAGGTCGCCGCCCATCTGCTCGAAGCCGCCGAAGGCGACATCGAGTTCAAGGACGGCAAGTTCAGCGTCGCCGGCACCGACAAATCGGCGGCCTGGGCCGACGTCACGCTCAACGCCTATATCGCGCACAAATTCTCCGGCCAGGAGCTCGAGCCCGGGCTGAAGGAGGGCGCGTTCTACGACCCGACCAATTTCACCTTCCCGGCCGGCTGCCATATCTGCGAAGTCGAGATCGACACCGAGACCGGCAATACCGAGATCGTCGGCCTGGACCGCGGTCGACGATTTCGGCGTGGTGATCAATCCGATGATCGTCGAGGGCCAGGTGCACGGCGGCATCGCCCAGGGCGTCGGCCAGGCGCTGCTGCGAAGGCGCGGTCTACGACAAAGACGGCCAGCTCGTCACCGGCTCGTTCATGGACTACGCCATGCCGCGCGCCGATTACCTGCCGTCGCTGACGGTCGGCACGACGATGACGAGGTGCCCGTCGAACCCGCTCGGCATCAAAGGCTGCGGCGAGGCCGGCGCGATCGCCGCGCCGGCCGCCGTCATCAATGCCATCACCGACGCGATCGGCACCGAAGAGATCGCCATGCCGGCGACGCCGCCGGCGGTCTGGGCGGCGCTGCAAAAATCGAACAAGCTGCCGCACGCGGCATAGGAAACTCATTCTCGCCGCAGGCGGCGAACGGAAATAACGGAGGACTGCAATGTACGCCTTTACCTTCCATCGTCCGCAGACGGTGCGCCAGGCCGCCGGCCTGCTCGGCAAGAACGAGGACGCCAAATTGCTGGCCGGCGGCCAGACGCTGCTGCCGACGATGAAGCTGCGGCTCGCCGGCCCGCCGCAGATCGTCGACATGTCGCTGATCGAAGGGCTGTCCGGCATCGAGTTGAGCGGCCGCTCGCTCACGATCGGCGCGATGACCAAGCACTACGAGGTCAACACCTCGCCGGTGGTGCAGCAGGCCATCCCGGTGCTGGCCAAGATGGCCGGCCTGATCGGCGATCCGGCGGTGCGCCATCGCGGCACCATCGGCGGCTCGGTCGCCAACAACGATCCGAACGCCGATTATCCGGCCGCCTGCCTCGGCGCTCGGCGCCACCATCATCACCAACAAGCGCCGCATCAAGGCCGACGATTTCTTCACCGGCATGTTCTCGACCGCGCTCGAGCCCGCCGAGATCATCACCAAGGTGAGCTTTCCGATCCCGAAAAAGGCGGCCTATCAGAAATTCCGCAATCAGGCGTCGCGCTTCGCGCTGGTCGGCGTGTTCGTCGCCAAGCGCGGCAGCGAAATCCGCGTCGCCGTCACCGGCGCCGGCTCGAACGGCGTGTTCCGGGTGACGTCGTTCGAGGAGGCGCTGAAGAAGCGGTTCTCGCCGAAATCGCTCGAAGGCCTGACCATCCCGGCCGACGGCATGAACTCGGACATCCACGGCAGCGCCGAATACCGCGCCCATCTGGTCGGCGTCCTGGCGCGGCGCGCGGTCGCCGAGGCGATCGGGAAAGCCGGCCTGATTTGAATCAACGACGTGGCTTCTCCATCGTCATGCCCGGCCTTGTGCCGGGCATCCACGTCTTTACATGGCAGGAAGATCGTGGATGGCCGGGACAAGCCCGGCCATGACGGGTTAAATTGAGCTCATGAACAAGCCCTCGCCGCGCCCGCTGCCGGCTTCGATCGACGCCACCGTCGATCTGCTCGCCGAGGCCGAATATCTCGCCGACCGCTCGCTCGGCACCGTGCTCTTTCTCGCGCTGAAGATGGGCCGGCCGATATTCCTCGAAGGCGAGGCCGGCGTCGGCAAGACCGAGATCGCCAAGGTGCTGTCGTCGACGCTCGGCCGCCGGCTGATCCGGCTGCAATGCTACGAGGGCCTCGACGTCGCCGCCGCCGTCTATGAGTGGAATTACGCCGCGCAGATGATCGCCATCCGCGTCGCCGAGGCCGAAGGCGAGCACGACCGCGCCCGGCTCGAACACGACGTGTTCTCCGAGCGCTTTCTGATCAAGCGGCCGCTGCTGCAGGCGCTCGAGCCCGACACCGCCGGCGCGCCGGTGCTGCTGATCGACGAGATCGACCGCACCGACGAGGCGTTCGAGGCGTTCCTGCTCGAAGTGCTGGCCGACTTTCAGATCACGATCCCGGAAATGGGCACGGTGAAGGCCGCGCATCCGCCGATCGTCGTCATCACCTCGAACCGCACCCGCGAAGTGCACGACGCGCTCAAGCGCCGCTGCCTCTATCACTGGGTCGGCTATCCGACCGCCGAGCGCGAACTTGCGATCGTGCGCGCCAAGGTGCCGGGCGTCAGCAAGAAACTGTCCGAGCAGGTGGTCGCCTTCGTGCAGGCGCTGCGCAAGCAGGATCTGTTCAAGTCGCCCGGCGTCGCCGAGACGCTCGACTGGGCCGGCGCGCTGTCCGAACTCGACGTGGTCGCGCTCGATCCGGCGACCGTCTCCGACACGCTCGGCGTGCTGCTCAAATATCAGGACGACATCGCCCGCCTCGAAGGCTGCAAGGTCAAGGAGCTGCTCGACGAGGTGAAGTCGGAGCTGCGGGCGGCGGAGTGAATCCGACGCTCATGGCCGAAGCGCAAATGGCTGAAGAGCAGGGCCGCCTCGCCGAGAATATCGTCTACTTCGCCCGCGCGCTGCGCGCCGCCGGCATTCCGGTCGGGCCCGGCGCGGTGCTCGATGCGCTCGAAGCGGTGAAGGCGGCCGGCGTCGGCACCCGCGATGATTTTTACTGGACGCTGCATGCGGTGTTCGTCAAACGCCACGAGCACTCGATCCTGTTCGATCAGGCGTTCCGCATCTTTTTCCGCCGCCGCGGCTATGTCGATCAGCTGCTGGCGATGATGCTGCCGCAGGCGCCGGCGCGTGCCGCAGGCGCCGCAAGCCGGCGCCACGCGCATCCACGAGGCGCTGTTCTCCGGCCTCGACGACAAGCTCAAGAAAGAGCGCGAGATCGAGCTCGACGCGCGCATGACGGTGTCCGACCGCGAGGTGCTGCAGCACAAGGATTTCGCGCAGATGACGAGCCGCCGAGATCGCCGCGGCCAAGGAGGCGATGAAGCGGCTGGTGCTGCCGCTCGCCGAAGTCCGCACGCGGCGGCTCGCGCCGCACCCGCGCGGCCATCTGATCGACATCCGCCGCACGCTGCGCGCCAGCATGAAAGGCGGCGGCGATTTCATCGATCTGCGCTTCATCGGGCCGAAGACCAAGCCGCCGCCGCTCGTGGCGCTGCTCGATATTTCCGGCTCGATGAGCCAGTACAGCCGCATCTTCCTGCATTTTCTGCACGACGCTGACCGATGCGCGAAAGCGCGTCGCGACCTTTCTGTTCGGCACGCGGCTCACCAATGTCACCCGCGCGCTGCGCGAGCGCGATCCCGACGAGGCGCTCGCCGGCTGCTCGGCGCGCGGTGCCCGACTGGTCGGGCGGCACGCGCATCGCGTCGTCGCTGCGCAATTTCAACAAGCTGTGGGCGCGCCGCGTGCTGTCGCAGGGCGCGATCGTGCTGCTGATCACCGACGGGCTCGAGCGCGACGCCGACGATACGCTCGCTTTCGAGATCGACCGGCTGCACCGCTCCTGCCGGCGGCTCGATCTGGCTCAATCCGCTGTTGCGCTTCGAGGGCTTCGAGGCGCGCGCCCGCGGCATCAAGACCATGCTGCCGCATGTCGACGAATTCCGCCCGATCCATAATCTCGAATTCGATGGCCGAGCTGGTGGCCGCGCTGCAGCGCGGCGGCGGCCGGGCCGGGGATCCCGAAAGCGTGGATGCAAAAGGTGGCGTGACGGCATTATATATCGGCGTGGATATAATGCGGACGATATATAGCGCCCGGCGAATGGAGACCGATCATGCTCTCAACCGACAACGATATTCTCAAGGCCGCCGAAGACTGGCGCAAGGACGGCCGTGCCGTCGCGCTCGCGACCGTGGTGGAAACCTGGGGCTCGGCGCCGCGGCCGGTCGGCTCCAATCTGGTCATCGACGAGGAGGGCAATTTCCTCGGCTCGGTGTCCGGCGGCTGCGTCGAAGGCGCGGTGGTCACCGAGGCGCTCGACGTGATCGAGAGCGGCAAGCCGAAGATGCTGGAATTCGGCGTCGCCGACGAGACCGCCTGGAAGGTCGGGCTGTCCTGCGGCGGCACCATCCGGGTGTTCGTCGAGAAGGTGGAGTAGGTCCGCCGCCATGAAACTCGACATCCTCACCGCGCTTAATGCCGAACGCGCCGCGCGCCGCGCGGCGATCGTCGTCACCGATGTCGACAGCGGCAAGCAGCGTCTGGTCAAGGCCGCCGACATCGCCAAGGATCCGCTGCGGCCGGTGCTCGCCGAGCATCTGCGCACCAGCAAAAGCGGCATGGAGGAGACCGCCGAAGGCCGCGTCTTCCTCACCGTCTATGTGCCGGCGCCGCAGCTCGTCATCACCGGCGCCGTGCATATCAGCCAGGCGCTGGCGCCGATCGGCAAACTGCTCGGCTATGACGTCACCATCGTCGATCCGCGCACGGCCTTTGCGTCGCCGGAACGTTTTCCCGACGTGAAAGTGATTGCCGAGTGGCCGGACAAGGCGCTGCCGCCGCTCAATGTCGATCGCTACACCGCCTTCGTCGCGCTCACGCATGATCCGAAGATCGACGATCCGGCGCTGCTGCATGCGCTCGTCGCGCGACTGCTTCTATATCGGCGCGCTCGGCTCGCGAAAGACCCATGCCCGCCGCCTCGAACGGCTCAAGGCGCAGGGCGTCAGCGACGCCGATCTCGCGCGCATCCATGCGCCGATCGGGCTCGACATCGGCGCGGTGTCGCCGGCCGAGATCGCGGTTGCGATCATGGCGCAGATCACCGAGCGGCTGCGGGAAGAGAGTTGAAGAGCCCGCCGTAAAGGCCGCGTCATGAAATTCGGTGCCGGTGGCGCCCAAGGATGCGCTCGGCGCGACCGCCGTGCATACGCATCCGGCAGGGCACGCTGGTGCTCAAGAAAGGGCACGCTGATCGGCGCCGCCGAAGTCGCGGCGCTGGAGGCGGCCGGCATCAAAGACATCGTCGTGGCGCGGCTCGAACCGGGCGATGTTTCCGAAGACGTCGCGGCGGCCGAGATCGCCGAAGGCGGTGGCGGGGGAGGGCGTGCATGTCGATCGCGCCTTCACCGGGCGCGCCAATCTGTTTGCGCAGAACGCCGGCGTTCTCGTCGTCGACAAGGACGCCATCGACCGGCTCAATCGCGTCGACGAGGCGATCACCTTCGCGACGCTGCAGGCCTTCAAGCCGGTGGTCGCCGGCGAGATGATCGCGACCGTGAAGATCATTCCCTTCGCGGTCGGCAAGGCAAGGCGCGCGACGCGGCGCTCGCAGGCCGCGGCGCAAGCCGCTGTTGCGGGTCGCGCCCTATCGCGTGCGCAAGGTCGGCGTGGTGTCGACGGTGCTGCCGGGGCTTGCCGACCAAAGTCATCGAGAAGACACTCAAGATCACCGCCGAGCGGCTCGCGCCCGCCGGCGCCGACGATCGTCGCCGAACGGCGCGTGCCGCATGAACGCGCGGCCTCGCGCGCGCGCTCGACGAAGTGCTCAAGGCCGGCGCCGAGCTTGCCATCGTGTTCGGCGCTTCCGCCATCGCCGACCGCCGCGACGTCATTCCGGCCGCACTCGAAACGATCGGCGGCAGCGTCGAGCACTTCGGCATGCCGGTCGATCCCGGCAATCTGTTGATGATCGGCAGTGCCGGCAGCCGCCCGGTGCTCGGCGCGCCGGGCTGCGCGCGCAGCCCCAAGGAAAACGGCTTCGACTGGGTGCTGATGCGGCTTCTCGCCGGGCTTGCGGTGCCGCGCGAGGACATTACCGGGCTCGGCGTCGGCGGCTTGTTGATGGAAATCGTCACCCGGCCGCAGCCGCGCGAGGAGCCGGTTTTGGAAAAGGGCCGCAGCCATCGCGGCGCTGGTGCTCGGCGCCGGCAAGTCGAGCCGCATGGGCGGCCCGAACAAGCTTTTGGCGGAGATCGGCGGCCGGCCGCTGATCCGCATCGTGGTCGAGCAGGCGCTCAGGTCGCGGGCGCGGCCGGTCGATCGTGGTCACCGGGCATCAGCGCGAGCGTGTCGAGGCGGCGCTCTCGGGCCTGCCGGTCAAATTCGTCCACAATCCGAATTTCGCCGACGGGCTCGGCACCTCGCTCAAGGCCGGCATCGCAGCGCTGCCGGCGGAAGTCGACGGCGCCATCGTCTGTCTCGGCGACATGCCGCAGGTCGATGCCGCCATTGATCGACCGGCTGATCGGCGCGCTCGATCCCGACAAAGGCGCGCTGGTGGCGGTGCCGACCATCGACGGCAAGCGCGGCAATCCGGTGGTCTGGTCGCGCCGTTTCTTCGCCGATCTGATGACGGTCGAGGGCGACGTCGGCGCGCGCTATCTGATCGGCCGTTATCCCGAGGCCGTGGTCGAAGTGCCGCTCACCGGCACCGCGGCGCTGACCGACGTCGACACGCCCGAAGCGCTCGAAGCCGTCAAGGCCGAGCTGGAAAAGGCCTGATCCCGGCACCGGCTCGTTCCGATTCACCATCTCGAAACCCTTCCCAGCTAGCTTTGTGCCGGTTCCTCGGGGGAGGGGCTTGATGGCCAAAATTCTCAAGTTTCTGCGTAATTTCGCGTATGCGGTCGCGGGCTTCGGCCTTTTGATCCTCGCCATCGGCACCGCGGAAGCGGCAGGCGCGCTCGCGGTCGGGTCCTGCGGCGCCTACGGCTATGGCTTCGACTACCATAAAGAGACCGACGCCCGGACCGCCGCGATGACCAAATGCACCGACAGCCATTGCAAGGTGGTCGGCGTGGTGCGCCGCGGCTGCGCCGCCATGGCGGTCGACGCCAAAAACCCCTGCGGCTCGTTCGGCTGGGCGATCAATTCGCATCTCGGCAAGGCCGAGAACATCTCGATGCGCCGCTGCTTCGAATATCGGCGGCCGCGATTGCGTGGTGCGCGCCTGGGCCTGCGACGAGAAGGGTTGAGCAAGCCCCGCCGCTGCTCCAGGGCAGCCGGTCACCGCGGCGACCTGCGCCGCCACACTACGGAAACGGCCGTAGCGATCCATGCGGTGTGACGGCTAGGGTTGCACGCCCAGCTGCCTTGCAAGAATCGGGTATGTGGGCGGGCCGGGCCGCGCTATACCACAGCACCTCCGGTGGAACTGGAACCACGACCGTGTCGAGCATCGCAACCTTGGCCACCCTGCAATCCGCCGACGAGTCGCGCCGCCGGCTTGCGATCGGCTTCATGAATTGGGCGCATGCGCTCGATCATTATGTCATCCTGATCTATCCGACGGTCGTCATCGAGCTCGAGGTCGTATACGGGCAGACCTATTCGGCGCTGATCGCACTCGGCACGGCGTCGTTCATCGCGTTCGGACTGTTCTCGCTGCCGGCGGGCTGGCTCGGCGACCGCTGGAGCCGCCGCAACATGATGGCGGGTTTTTATCTCGGCTGCGGGGTCTCGCTGGTGGCTGCTGCTTTCGCGCCGACGCTGACGCTGCTTGCCGTGGCGCTGTTCGCGCTCGGCATTTTTGCCGCGATCTATCATCCGGTCGGCACCGCGGTGGTGATCGAGAAGGCCACCCATCGCGGCCGCACGCTCGCTTTCAACGGCGTCTGCGGCAATCTCGGCGTCTCGCTCGCCGCCGGCATCACCGCGACGCTGACGGCGGCGTTCTCCTGGCGCGGCGCGTTTCTGGTGCCGGGCGTCGTCTGCATCCTGACCGGCGCGGTCTATCTGTGGATCGTGCCCGAGGAGAAGGAGGGCCATGCCGCGGCGCGCTCGAAGTCCGCGGACGTGAACGCTGTCGCCGAAGCTTGCGGCGGTGATTTTTGGGCTGTTCATCGTTGTGGCGCTGAGCGCCGGCCTCGTCTTCAACACCATCTCGGTATCGCTGCCGAAAATCGTCGACGAGCGCATCGGCTCCGGCATTTCGCTGGTCGCGGTCGGCGGCTTGACCACCGCGGTGTTCCTCTGCGGCGCGGTGGCGCAACTCACCGTCGGGCGTCTCGTCGAGCGCATCCAGCCGCACATTCTGTTCGCCACGCTTGCGATCATGCAGTTTTCCGGCGTGGTGTGGTCGGCTTATGCGAGCGGCGTGACGCTCCTGTTCGCGCTCGCCTTCACCATGGCGGCGATCTACGGCCAGATCACCGTCAACGATCTGATCATCGCGCGCTACAGCGCCGATGCCTGGCGCAGCCGCATCTATGCGGTGCGCTATTTCGTGACCTTCATGATCTCGGGCGTCGCGGTGTCGATGATCGCCGTGCTGTACGGCCGCGGCGGCTTCGGCCTGGTGCTCGGCGTGACGGCGCTGGTGGCGATGGGCTTTTTGGTCGCCGCGATCGCGATCGCGATCCTCGCCAACGGCGTCGAGAAGGCGCGCGCGCCGCTGCCGGTGCCGGCGGAGTGATCGGGGACTTTTGACGCTGACGCCGGATCTTACTCGGCCTTGATATTGGCGGCGCGGATCACCTTGCGCCATTTCTCGACTTCGTCGGCGACGAGCTTTTTAAAGTCCGACACCGACAGCAACAGCGGCGCGTCCCCCAGTTGGGCAATCCGCTGCGTGATCCTGGCATCGCTGAAGGCCGCGCCGATCGCCTGGTTGAGCGTGTCGACGATTGCCGCCGGCGTGTCGCGCGGCGCGGCAATGCCGACATAGATGCTGGCGTCGTAGCCCGGCAGGAATTCGGCCAATGCCGGAATATCGGGGAGCGCCGGCGCGCGCCTCGCGCCAGTCACGGCGAGCGCTCGCAAGCGGCCCGCTTTGACGTGTTCGAGCGATGAGGCAAAGGTGCCGAAATAAACCTGGACCTGACCGCCGAGAAGGTCGGCAACGGCGGGGCCGCCGCCGCGATACGGCACGTGCACCATGTCGACGCCGGTCATGCTCTTGAACAATTCCCAGTACATGTAAGGCGCGCTGCCGACGCCGGCCGACGCCACGGTGATCTTGCCGGGGGTTGCCTTGGCGGCGGCAAGCAGTTCCGGAACCGAATGCACCGGCAGCGATGGATTGACGACGAGCACGCCGGGGCCGCGCGAAATTGTCGCCACCGGAACGAAGTCGCGAGTGATATCGAAACTCAGGTTGTCGTAGAGCGTCGCGTTCCAGGCATCGGCCGACGTGGTCAGGAGGAGCGTGTAGCCATCCGCCGCCGCGCGGGCGACCGATTGCGCCGCCAGATTGCCGCCCGCTCCGGCTTGGTTCTCGACGACGAATTGCTGGCCGAGGCGATCCGACAGAAACCCGCCGATCAGGCGCGCATAGGTGTCGTTGATGCCGCCGGGCGGGAACCCGGCCAGGATCCGCACCGGCCGCGCCGGATAGGATTGCGCATGCGCGCTACGCGTGACAGTGGCTGCAGCGGCGGCCGCGGTCAGTCGCAGGAACTGGCGGCGAAGAATTGTCACGTTGCACCCTCCTTCCGCCCTGCACACCAGGCTCTCCTTGTGCCGCGCCGCGAGCGCGGTCTCACAGCGCGCAGCAGCATGGTTTATGCACCGTAAAGTTGTTGCGCTGCAGCATTATCGGCATGCCCGTTGCAGTACGGCATAGTAACTAGTTCCTGGCACAAAACAGGCTCCTGGAATGTTGACTGCGCGGAACCTTAGAGACTTTCAGAATGACCAAGTGGGTGCCGGCGATCCGACAGACGACAACCTATTTGGGCGTCGCCGTCATTGCTATCATTTGGAGCGGAATTTATCTGCTCGCGAGTGAGGAACATGTACGCGCCTACCAGGATGCGGTGCGCCAGGGTAGCAATCTCACGCGCGTTTTGGAAGAATACATAAGCCGTGTGGTTGAACAATCTGATAGTGCGCTCCTCGCACTGCGGAGAGCCTATGAGAAGGACCCGCAAAACTTCGACATCCTGAGCTGGGTGGCGCGGACCCAGTCGCACAAGGATTTGACCTTGCAATTCGGCATCGCGGGCGCCGACGGATTTATAAAGCAGTCGAGCCTTGGACCGCTTTCCGCTCCGGTTCAGGTTGCGGACCGGGCCCATTTTAAATTTCAGCAGGATAACGCGGCGGACGAACTCTATATCAGCGTGCCGTTGATCGGGCATGTCAGCGGCAAGCTCACACTCGAATTCACGCGCCGCTTGAGCAAACTCGACGGCACCTTCGACGGGGCCGCGGTAAGCTCGCTGGACGTTCAGAAGCTCGAGGACTTCTTCAGCTCACTCGAGATCGGCCATGGCGGCGTGGTTGCGCTCGTCGGACTCGACGGCATTGTGCGCGCGCGGGGCGGCCCGGATCCCGGAAATCGCAGCTCGGCAGGTATCGCGGTCGGTAACTCACCTCTGTTTCGCGGTTTGGCGCAAGGCCCGAGCGGAACTTATTGGAACACGCCGACCAGCAGCGCGAAATTCGACGGGGTCAGGCGGCTGATCTCCTATCGGGTGGTTGCGGGACTGCCGCTCGTCGCTGTCGTCGGCCTGGCCGAACAGGGAATGTTCGAGCAAGCCGACGCGACACTGCGAAAGTATCTGGTCGCCGGGACCATTCTGACGCTGATCGTGCTGATTGTGATGGTGTTCGGGGCCGCCCAGCAAGCGCATATAATGTCGGCCACCCGCGAGCTGCGGCGTTCCAAACGCTCGCTCCAGCATATAAACCACCTGTTGCACACCGCGCTTCAGAACATGGCGCACGGCTTGTGCATGTTCGATCACGATCAGCGACTCGTCGTATGCAACGAGCGCTACGGCGGGATGTACGGGCTCGGCCCGGAACAAACCAAACCGGGCACGACGCTGCGTGCGATTTTGGAAGCGCGCGTCGCCGCCGGTACGTCGCCCGAGGACACGCACCGGTATATGGACACCCGATTGGCGGAAGTCGCGGCGGGTCATGCCTATTATACCGAGAACAAACTCAGCGACGGTCACGTCTATGCCGTCAGCCATCAGCCAATGCTCGACGGGGGCTGGGTCGCAATTCATCAGGACATCACCAAGCAGCGCCGCGCCGAACAGGAGCGCGACGAAACAAAGAAATTCCTGGATACGATTGTCGCAAATATACCGTTTGCGGTGATTGTGAAGGACGCCAAGACGCGCCGGTTTCTTCTGGTCAACCGCGCCTTCGAGACCATGCTCGAGATGTCGCAGGGCGACTTGTTGGGCAAGACCGTATTCGACATTTATCGGGACAAGGTCGCCGAACTCGTCGATAACGGCGACAGCGAAACCCTTCGCAGCAGCGACGGCGCCAATTATAGCGAATACGAGGTGGAGGCACCAAACGGCGGCATTCGCGTGCACGCCACCAATCGCATCGTCATTCGCAACCCTCAAGGCGATGCCAAATACCTCATCGCTGTCGTCGAGGACGTGACGGAACGCAAGAAATCCGAGCAACGCATCGCCTTCATGGCGCATCACGATGCCTTGACCGGTCTCGCCAATCGCGCGGCCGTGACCCAACGCATCGAAGAGGCCGCCGCGCATCATCGCCGGCGCGGCGACCCGTTTACCGTTCTGCTTATGGATCTCGACAGGTTCAAAAACGTCAACGATACGCTCGGCCATTCTGCCGGCGACGCTCTGTTGCGGGAAGCCGCGGCGCGCCTGAAGACGTTCCTTCGCGAAACCGATGTGCTGGCGCGGCTCGGCGGCGACGAGTTTGCCGTTATCCAAACCGGTGAGAGCAACCAGCGCGAAGCCGCAAGCACGCTTGCAGACCGGATCATCGAGGTCATCGGCAAGCCGTTCGATATCGACGGTACCGAAGTCAACATCGGCACGAGTATCGGCATTGCCATGGCGCCCGAACATGGCACGGACCCCGACAATCTCTTGAAGATGGCGGATATGGCGCTGTACGGCGCGAAATCGGCGGGCCGGAACGGCTATCGGTTCTTCGATCCCGAAATGGGCGCGGCCGTGAATGCCCGTCATATGCTCGACAACGAATTGCGCCGCGCCGTCCAGCAGGATGAGTTGGTGCTGCATTACCAGCCGATCATCGACGCCAAGACCCGCAGGATTTGCGCCGCGGAGGCGCTGGTGCGCTGGCGGCATCCGACCAAGGGCCTGATTTTTCCCGATCAATTCATCCCGCTGGCCGAAGAAACCGGTGTGATCGCCCAGATCGGCGAATGGGTTTTGCGCGCCGCCTGCGCCGAGGCCGCGCGATGGCCGGACAACGTCAAAGTCGCGGTCAATCTATCACCGGTGCAATTCCGCAAGGCCAATCTGGCCGACGTCGTGATAGACGCGCTTGCCAAATCGGGGTTGCCGCCGCAACGGCTCGAGCTTGAGATTACCGAAACGGCGCTCATTGAATCCGCAGCGGAATGCCTGCCGGCGCTGCGGCAGTTCAAGCACCTCGGCATTGCCGTTGCGCTCGACGATTTCGGAACCGGCTATTCCTCGCTTAGCCAGCTTGCGCTGTTTCCCTTCGACAAAATCAAGATCGACAAGTCATTCACGCAGAATTTGACCAAGCGTACCGCGTGCGCCGCGATCATTTCGGCGACGCTGACGCTGGCGCAAACCCTCGATATCGCCACGACCGCGGAGGGAATAGAAACGGTGGAACAATACCGGTTGTTGCGCATGGCCGGCGTCACCTCGCTGCAGGGCTATTTGTTCAAGCGCCCTGGCCCGGTATCCGAGATCGACTTTGATGCCACTTACGGCGGCCCCGGGCTCGCCGATGCCGCATGAATTCTTCGCGGCGACTTTGGTCGGTAGGCGGTTCGCTCACGGAAGCAATAGGCGCTCGCTGTGGACTGGGGCTCGGACGCCCAAGCGCCCAGCCCCCGACGGCGAAGGGTTTATTGGAATTTCTCGTCGCGAGTGCCGGAGCTCTTCGGGCCGGCGGCGAATTGCGAGTGGCTTACGTCGGCTATCAACAGCAGAGTCAAAATCATGAAATGGGAATATCAAATTGCCAGGGCGGACACCGTAGAGAACTTTCAGATATCCCTCAATAAGCTTGGAAGTGAGGGGTGGGAGGCAACTTCTGGAGTGTATGCGGCAGGCGAATCCAAAAAGGTTTCGCTTGGACAGGGCATGCCGCCTTCTCTGACAGTCGGCGCTTCGACGTGGGTCGCTCTCATGAAGCGTCCCCTTCCGGATTAGTGCCGGCGCCGGGTTGTCAGCCGCTCGGCATTGCCGCAACGGTGTCTGCTCGGGGCCGCTGCATTATCCGGTATTATGGCGCAAACGCCACAAGCCGGCACGGCGGGAGGTCCGTGCCATGAATAGGGGGAGGGAATCCGGCTAGGAGCGGCGCGCCGTGCGGCGGCGGGCGCCTTGGGCCGCGCTATTAGGATGCTTCTTTATCGTATGCGTATGCTGGAGGACCGGTGGCGATAAGACTGCCAATCTTGCGGTCCCATCGCACTATATATCCGAGCGTCCTGACTTCCTTCAGCAATCCTATGTAAGAGAAGAATCCATACACCCACAAAAACGTATTTCCAGCATCGATTTCCTCACGCTGATCCTTAGTGATGTTAAATATCGCATCCTGTTGCAGCCAAGCAACAGTTTGCCCGCGTTCAATCACACTATTCATCCCACTAATCGAGATATAAAACGGATTTTCTGGCAGAGTTTTACAGACGACATATTCGATGCACACGGCGATGATGCGCAGCGGTGCTTTTCCACGATTGGTTGGCAGAATGAGCGCACGCAAATATTCTGGAATTGGTGGGGTCGATACGGGATCACGGCCCGCGACTTCTCGTCCATCCAATCCGTCTGGATACAGATATTCGACAAGTTTAAACCCCGCAAATTCGCAAGTTGGGGATTTTGCAGCAATGAACGCCTTGGCTTGCAAGAGGGCAGCATCGGAGGCCTTACCGGCAACTCCGATGGAAGCTTCCATGTCGCGGGACTGTCTAACACCGCTTCGCCAAGTGACAATCCAGAGGCCGATGTTCGCAAGAACGAGGAAGGCGGTCAGCCAATAAAGCGTTTCGTTATAATCAGCAATTCGACGATTGGTTTCGGCTTCCGTTTGTTGCGCCGATTTTGGGGTGGCATTTTGGGTGGTCTCTTGTTTGTCAGCGCTATATTTTGGATAGATTACCGCGACCGTTATCCAAAGCGCGGTCGCCACCATAAAGCCGAGAACGATTTCGGGAACGCGAAACCGACGCAACGCACACCCCTAATTTAAATCTCCTCCAATGCTACGCCGTCCAGTTCCAAGGCCGCAAGGACCGCTAGAAACCACGTGGCCGGGAAAGTCCCCCGCGCTAGCTTATTCGTGACGCTGGCCTCGGTTTCCTCCTTAAAACCGTGCTTTTTGAGCCGTTTTGCCAATTCGGCATAAGTTACCTCGGCTTCCTGTAGCTTGTGCTTCAGGAACACGGCGGCCCGCTCGGCCCATTCCTCCTCGGATCTTATATTCATGCGTTTGGCTCCTATCGATATGCGAGCTATCATATATGATATTTCATCTTGACTGGCAATGCCTATCGATATGATAGCTTGCATAGACAAGAGGTTTCCCGATGGCCCAACATTTCCTCCTCTCCTCAGCCGCCAAGTCCCTCTCGCTGGCGTCCATTTTCACGATGAAGGACGATCAGGCGGAAATGACCTTCCGCCAAATCCGCTGGGCCGATACCGATGGCGAGCCGGTTTGCCCGCATTGCGGCGGCGTTGATGCCTATGATTGCCGCCGCCTGAAAGGTGCGCCCCGGTTCCGTTGCCGGGCTTGCGGAAAGGATTTCACCATCACGTCCGGCACGCTGTTCGCCAGCCACAAGCTTCCGCTGCGCTGCTATCTCGCGGCCATCGCGATCTTCTGCAACGAGGTAAAGGGCAAGTCGGCGCTGGCCCTCTCCCGCGATCTGAGCGTGTCCTACAAGTGCGCTTTCGTGTTGCTGCACAAACTCCGCGAAGCGATGGCAGCCGAATTGAAGGGCCGCGTTGTCGGCGGCGAAGGCAAGATCGCGGAGGTGGACGGCGGTTATTTCGGCGGCTACGTGAAGCCCGCCAACATGAAAGAGCATCGCCGCGACCGCCGCTTGCTCCGCAATCAGAACGGCAAGCGCAAGGCAGTCGTCATCGTCCGCGAGCGCAACGGCAATTCGATCCCGGCAGTGTTCAGGACCGAAGCCCAAGCCATCGCGTTCATTTCAGCGCACGTCGCGAAGGGAACGCTAGTCAATGCCGACGAAGCGGCGGGCTGGAACGAGCTTCACGCCAAGTACGAAATGAAGCGGATCAACCACGAGGAAGCCTATTCCGCATGACGGCGCTTGCACGAATTGGGCCGAGGAATTTTTCAGCCGCATGCGCCGCGCCGAGATCGGCCATCACCACCATATCGCTGGCGCTTATTTGCTCCGCTACGCGCAAGAGGCGTCATGGCGCGAAGATAACCGCCGCGTGCCGAATGGCGAGCAAGTCGCGAAGCTTTCCGGCGATGCGCTCAAGAGCGGCAAGTCCGAAGAATTTACCGGCTATTGGCAGCGCCATGTCGTCGCATAGCCCGCTCATGTACGGCCTAATCAAGCTGCACTCGCGGCTTGAAGGCGACCTGCAAAAGCAAAAGGAAAACTTGGGGCATGTCCGCTCCGTCATCAAGATCGTTAGCCCGGACTTCGATGTTTCCAGCATCAAACCGAAGCGGATCAATAAACAAAACCCGCATTTCAAACAAGGCGAAGCGTTCCTGTTGGCGCTGGACGTTCTGCGGGCCGCGACGGAGCCTATGAGGCCATGCAGATCGCCGTCGCCATGCTGGCCAAGAAAGGCGTTTTAAAACCCACCGCAAACGAGCGGAGAGCCACATGGAACGCGATTAAGAACACGACTGAACCGTTACGATGGGAAGGCCGTCATCGCTATTGGGCATCTCCATGCCCGGCGCTGGTCGATCAAGGAATGAGAAAGGGCCGGGCATGACGCCCGGCGCTTCCGCCGCTATCCTAGAAGCTGCCAAGCCAACTAGGAGCGAATGTCATGGAAGATGACGAATATAAGGAAATGAAAGAGCAATGGGAGTCTAAGTTGCGTGCAGGGATACCTGCGGTTATGTACGAATTTGATTTGCCAATGACGCTCTCTACAGAAAAAGAAGGAGCGCTTTTGCTGGATTGTCCTTGCATGAGAATTGGAAATTTTGAGCCTGCGGCAATGGTACGGATTCGCTTGACGGACGCAGCAATAAAAAGCTTGAAGGTCGCTTTAAATTTTTTGGAAAAAAATCCGAGTAAGCAAGTCGTAGCAATGAAGAAACAATCAGCAAACTGACTTTCTGGATCATCTTCGTCATAGTGACAAGCGTCCTCGCGCGCGGTATAAGGGTTCCGCGCGGTGACAGGCTGTCATCGATTCGGACGGAAGCGGGGGTTGCAGCCCCGCCCGTCAATTCAATTTATACCCCTCAAATAATATCTCCGACAACTCCCCAATGGAGCGTGCCGTCAGTGAGGCGTTGCGCAGCGAAGATATCACCATTCAGAGTAGTCACTTCGAGAGGTCCGCGAATAAGCGAAACCTTTGACCGATGTACATGGCCGTATCCCTTCATTTTGGACCAGGAATAAGGATCATGAGAGTCGCGCCAGTAGCTATGCAAGCGCGATTTTTAATGCCATTCCCGTAAGTTAGCTCAGATCGGCTTCACCTCTTGCGGCATTTGCGCCATAATATC
>CAVOKR010000014.1:0-649942 GCA_963696555.1 uncultured Alphaproteobacteria bacterium
ACAGGCAAGCCGCATTCCCGGTGAGGCCCCGATGCGCGCAAGCGCCTCGGCTTCCAGATCCGAGGGCGCCGCGAGCTGCTCGAGACCTCGTGTCACCAGAATGCGGCAAGGGCGCAGCGGCCTCTGCCGCCGCACACCGAGGCATGTGCGATGCCGTGCGCACGCAGCGTCTCGAGGACCGTGGCGCCTGGAAGGACCGGCACATGGCGGCCATTGGCGTGCGTCA
This sequence comes from uncultured Alphaproteobacteria bacterium, assembly GCA_963696555.1. Lineage (GTDB taxonomy): Bacteria > Pseudomonadota > Alphaproteobacteria > Rhizobiales > Xanthobacteraceae > BOG-931. The sequence goes on from CAVOKR010000014.1 coordinate 227, forward strand.
ATACCGGCGGCCGCCGCCGGCGATAGCGCCAGCTGCGCAAACCGCGGCCGACGAAAGGCAACAGCGTCAAGCCGAGGCAAAGGCCCCACCCCGTATAGGCGATCCTTTTGATTTCGGCCGTTGTTTTTTCGGCGACATTGGAGTCATCGAGCGATGACTTCACAAAGTCCGGATCGGCGGCGGCGCGCACCACCTGATTGCCGCCGGTGACGTAACCGGCAAGCGCCAAAGTCGGCAGCAACAAAGCGACGGTGAAGAACAGCGGCCGCCAATTCGGGTACCAGCGCTTGGTGCGGAGCCAATAATGCATGCCGACGCAGGCATGGGTCCAGATGACGGTCACCGCCGTGACCTGCACCAGGCCGAGCCATGGCGAAACCAGCCACTGGCCGATGAAGATCGTGTTGTAGAATGTGTTGACGTCGAGCGCCTTTTCGGCGATCCGCGTCCCCACCACGTGCTGCATCAAAAGAAAGGGGATGCACAACCCGAGCGCGACTTGCGCCCATTCCCAGCGGCTTAGCCGCAACGAACGCCGGATATAGATCGACCACAGCGCATTGGCGTAGTGGGTCAGGAAAGCCGCCACCAGCAAAATCGAGCCGATCGGCGTCCGCCAGGGATACATCAGGATCTTCAGGGCCGTCTCCGCGGTGTCGAACGACACCAGGAGAAAACTGTGCGCGGTCAGGTGGCAGACCACGAAGGAAAGCATCACCAGCGCGCTCGCGAGCCGCAACCGGCCGCGCCAGATCCGATGGTCCCAATTCCAATAATGTCCCGGCATCGGCGTGGTCTCGGGCTGCGACGAATCGGAGCGCTGGACGAAGACTGCCTGAAACCACCAAAAATTCCCTGCCGAGGCAATTATGGAGGCTTCGCGACCGGCAGATGGCCGCTGCGCTTCACCGTAACGGGTTCATGACGCTGGGATTTTCCGATTTCGGCCGGTCAAGGCCATTGACGCGCTCGGCCTTAGCGGCTGCCGCCTGCGACCTGCAGCGGCGGCCTTGTTACCGCCGCTCCGGCGGGCGCACGCGCGGTCGAGCCGGTATCGGGCGCGGCCGGATCGGTGCGGAAGAAGGCCACGCTTTGGCTCATTCCGGCCGACTGTTCCTCCAGCGTTTTCGCTGCCGCCGTATTCTGTTCGACCAGCGCCGAATTCTGCTGGCTCACTTCATCCATCTGGGACAGCGCTTTATTGACCTGTTCCAAGCCGGAAGCCTGTTCCGCGCTGGCCGCCGCAATGTCACCCACGATAGCCACGATCTGCTTGATCGAACCGACAATCTCACTCAACGATGAGCCGGCCTCGTTGACCAGGCGCACGCCGTTCTGGACTTCGCCCGAGCTCGTGCTGATCAGATTTTTAATGTCTTTTGCGGCTTGCGACGAACGCTGCGCCAGGCTGCGCACCTCGGATGCCACGACGGCGAAGCCGCGACCGGCGTCGCCAGCCCGGGCCGCCTCGACCGCGGCATTGAGCGCCAATAGATTTGTCTGCCGCGCGATCTCGTCGATGACCCCGATGATGTCGCCGATCTTGCGCGAGGAGTCTTCGATCCGCGCCATCGCCGTGACCGCATCGGCCACCACCGTGCCGCCGCGGTCGGCAACCTGTTGCGAGCCCGAGGTCAGCTCATTGGCGCGCTGCGCGTTCTCGGCGTTCTTTTTGACGGTCGCGGAAATCTGCTCCATCGAGGCGGACGTCTGCTCGAGGCTCGCCGCCTGCTCCTCGGTCCGCTGCGACAGGTCGGTCGTGCTGGCCGAGATCTCTGCGGCCGCACTCCTGACCTCGCGTGTTGCGCCGGCGACCTCGGTTACGAACTTGGCAAAACTGTCGCACAAGGCGTTCATCACAGTGGCGAGCGTGAGCATAAAGGCCTGTTTGCCCTCGACGGCGATCCGCTGGGTCAGGTCGCCCGCAACAGCAGCGGCCACGACCCGATTGACTTCTTCCTCGATCGTCACCTCGGTGGTCCGATTGCGCCATTCGACCACGATGCCGGAGCGCTCGCCCTTGCATCGAGCACGGGAACGGCGATCAGCTGAAACGATTCGCCTGCGATGCCGAGCCGCACTTCGTGCGGACCGGTCAATCCGTCGAGGATTTTTCTTATCCGTCCCGGGTCCCTATGAAACACATCGATCGATTGCCCCATCAGGCAGCTTGAATCGAATTGCGGCAGCTCTCGGCGAATTTTCGCTTCCGCCGCCCTAAACATCTCGAGCATCGTCGAATTCATGTAGATGATATTGTAGTCGTTGTCCGCGATCATCATGTTCGACTTGGAGCAGTCGAGCGCGGAGCGGACGCGCAGATTGGCGGCTGCAGCCGCCAGCGTTGCCGCCTCCATCTTTTTCTTTTCTACGTCGGCCCGGTTTTTCTCGATCGCTACCTTGCGGAAGTGCTCGAGCGCACCGAAGACGACGCCGATCTCGTCGCTGCGGCCGCCGTCGTCGATATCGATATCGAGCGCGCCGTCTGTCAGCGCGATCGTCGCTGCATTGAGCTTGCGCATCCGGCCGGTAATGCTGCGCGCCGAGAAAAACGCGAGACCGACGACGAGCAACACGATGGGAATACCGATACCGCCCGCCGTCTTCACCGCGTGCTCGCGCTCGGCGGCGATATCGTCGTTATAGACACCGGTGCCGATGATCCATCCCCAGGGCTTGAACAGCGCCACATAGGAGGTCTTCTCGACAGGTTTGTCGAAGCCGGGCTTCGGCCACATGTAATCGACAAAACCCGAGCCGTTTTGGCCGGCGACTTTGGCGAACTCGACGAAGAGCGCCAAGCCGTTCGGGTCTTTGATTGCCACCAGATCCTTGCCGTCGAGATCCGGCCGCACCGGATGCATCACCATGGTGGGATGCAGATCGTTGATCCAGAAATAATTGTCGCCTTGATAGCGCAGCTTGCCGACCGCCGCGGCGGCGTGGGCCTTGGCCTCGGCTTCGGGGAGTTGCCCGTCCTTGGCGAGTTCGTATTGCGCAGTGACCAGGCTCAATGCCGTTTCCACGAGCCCCTTCAATTCCTGCTGGCGGCGCGACTTCAGGGCGTCGAATTCCAGCGACAACAGCAACCAGGCCGTGACGCACAATCCGACCGTGAACACCACGACGATGCCGTAAAGCCGGGTGCGAATCCCGAACGTCATGAGCCGATGCCCCAACAAGCGCAGGCGCCGACGAAATTGCTCTCGCCGCGTCCATAGAGGCACTAGGCCGGGAAGCCGTTAAAATCAGATTTTAATTTGTCCTTTGCGCCACGCGGCTTAACTTAGGTTAGCAATTTCAGGGTGCGGACGCAGGCCGGAACCGATGCAGTCCCGCGCGCGCAAGGCCTGCCGATCGTCGCGCGCCTCCCGTCGTCACGCCGCGGCGACCTTCTTTACCGGGTGTTGGGCGAGCATCTGGCTCAGCTCGCGCATCGGCACCGGCGGGCTGTAATAAAAGCCCTGGACGTCGGTGCAGCCGAGACTGCGCACGAGATCGAGTTGCGCTCGCGTTTCGACGCCTTCGGCGGTGGTCGTCATGCCGAGGCTGTCGGCAAGGCCGGCGACGGCATGAACGATGGCGTCGGATTCGGAACTGTCGCCGAGCCCTTTGATGAAGCAGCGGTCAATCTTGATCTTGTCGAACGGAAAACTGCGCAGATAGCTCAGCGACGAATAGCCGGTGCCGAAATCATCCATCGAGATGCGGATGCCCAGTGCACGCAGTTGATGCAGCGTGCGCAGGTTCACTTCGCTGTTCTGCATCAGCACCGCTTCGGTGATTTCGAGCTCGAGCCGATGCGGCGACAGCCGCGACGAGGCGAGCGCGCTCAACACCGTGGGCAGCAAATTCTTGCTCCCCAATTGCGTCGGCGACAGATTGACCGCGACGCAGATATTGTCGGGCCATTTGGCGGCGTCCTCGCAGGCCCAGCGGATCACGCGCTCTCCGAGCGCCACGATCAATCCGATTTCCTCCGCGACGGGAATGAATTCCGTGGGCGATACCATGCCCCGCTCCGGGTGATGCCAGCGCAGCAAGGCCTCGCAGCAGCGCACCTCGCCTTTGTCCAGATTCATCACCGGCTGATAATAGAGTTCGAACTGATTGTCGTCGAACGCCTGACGCAGCGCGACTTCGAGCGCGCGGCGGTCCTTCATGCGGGCGTCCATGTGCGGCTCGAAAAACCGGTAGATGCCGCGGCCGCTCGCTTTGGCGCCATAGAGCGCCATGTCGGCGTTCTTGAGAAGCTCATTGGCGTCGCTGCCGTCGGTCGGCGCCAAGGCGATGCCGATGCTGGCATCGATCACCACCAAGTGGCCGTGCAGATCGTAGGGCGCCTTGATGGCTTCGGAGATGCGGCGGGCGAGCCGCGCGGCGTCGGTGGCGTCGCCGATATTGGTCTGGATAATGAAGAACTCGTCGCCGCCGACGCGCGAAATCGTGTCGTTCGCCGCAACGCAATGGCGCAACCGGTCACCCACCTGCCGTAACAGCTCGTCGCCGGTCGGATGGCCGAGCGAATCGTTGACGTTCTTGAACAGATCGAGGTCGAGATAGAGCACGGCGAGCTTGTGGCCGAGTTCGACCTGCGCCAGCGCCTCGTTGAGACGCTCGCGCAGTAGAACGCGGTTCGGCAGGTCGGTCAACGCGTCGTGACGGGCCATATGGGCGATCTTCAACTCCGCGTGCCGGCGCTCGGTAATGTCTTCGTGGGTTGCCACCCAGCCGCCGCCGGGCAAGCGCTGGCGCGACGATCGCGATGGTGCGGCCGTCGGTCAGCTCCAGGAATTGCGTGTTCTGCAGGTCGGCATTAATCGCCGCGCAAAGCGTTCGCGCGTATTCCTCGGGCTCGGCCGAAAAGGTGCCGTTCGCCGCCCGGCGGGCGAGAATATGCGTCAGCGTGTCGCCCGGTTTGATGTTCTCCTTTTCGAGGCGATAGAGCGAGATGAATTGCTGGTTGTAGATGACGAGGCGCGCCTCGCCATCGAACATCACCAGGCCCTGCGACATGTTGGCGAGCGCCACGTCGAGGCGGATGTTCTGCGCCTCCAGTTCCGCTTCGCGCGCCCGCAGCTCCTTGGTGCGCGCGATGACGGTCTGTTCGAGGTTGCGCTGAACCGCGTCGAGCTCCTCGATCATCAGCGACATGGAGCGGTCGGTGCGGCGCCGATCGCGGTCGGCGTCTTCATAGGCGGCGCCCACAAGGCTCCAAAGCCTGTCGAGATCGAGCGATCCGAAATCGCCCGTCGCCTTGGCGACCTGCTGCGCAAGCAGTTTGTGCACGACGATCACCTACTCCAACACCGACCGAATTCAGGCAACCTCGGCCAAGGTCGTGACCGTCATGGTCTGATTATGCAGTTCGCAACGGCCCGATCTGGCGTGTGGCGAAATCTCGCCATACGAATAAAACCCGAGCCGGAACGTATCGGCGCCCAGTTCGGCTCCGGCCGCCTCGACTTCCTCAATGGCGCGCTGGCCCATCAACAAGCGGCGGCCGATGCAGCTGACCAGGATCGAAAGGCCTTCGTTGGCCGGCCGCACGCCGATATCTTGCATCGCGAGGCCGCCGCGGGCCTGCCGCGCGGCGTCCGCGGCACCCGCCGCCAGCCGGTCCAAATTCCCGCGCATCAGTTGCGCCGTCCAGCCTTGCGGAACGTCGCCGGCAAACGTCATCGACCGCGCCTCGCGATCGATCGCCAGCACCGTGCGGACGACCGCGGAATCCGGCGCCTTCACGTCGTAAACCTGTATCGGGAACAGCAAAGCCGAGCTCGGCAGCCCCATGGACTCCTCGGGCCCGAGATAGCGTTCGTAAAGGTCGAGCGCCGGCTCACCGTCGAGCTCGAACAGGACGTTACCGACCGAGCGTGTCACCTGGCGGCGCGGTCCGAACAGATCCCAGCCGCCGGCGCTGCCGTGACCGACCCGAATGGCTGAGCCGTAAAAGCCGACCGCGGCAATGCTGCGCGGACGCGGCGCGCAGTCGCCGCCGACCAGTGTCTCCTTGAAGTCGGCGCCGTCGCCGGCAAGACCGCCCGTCAAAGGAACGGACGGGCCGATCACGGCGCCGATGCCCGCCACCAATTCGCTGCCGTTGACGTTCAGGCCGTCGGAGAGCACGAACACGCCGGCGAGATCGTCCGCCGCGAGCGCCCGCCCGATCGCTTCGCCGGCGCTTCGCGAGCCCTTTGGATTGCCGATTTCCTCGCGGCACAGCCGCAGCCGCGTCGCGTCGAAGTCAATCGCGGCGGCGACGATCTCGTCGTCGTTGACGTCGTTATTGTTGATCTGGCCACCGGTGCTGCAGCCTAAAATATGGGCGGCAGGGAACAGGATGCGCAGTTCGTTATAACGAACACCGGTCGAGAGCGCTTCTCGGGTGCCGAAATAGAGCACGAGCGGAACTTTGTCGGCTCCCGCGCCCGCCGGTGTCCAACCCGAGCGATGATTCCAGACGACCTGTTGTACGTGCATCCGACGATTTCGCCTCGCTCCGCGGAGCAGTTTCCCTCGCCTCGCCCCCGAGCCAATTCGATCGAACCGGGACATGATCTGGGCTTGTCTATGAGAACGATCTTCTCCGAAAACCGATTTTCTCTTTTCGGAATCATCCTTTAAAAAGGGTAGGCGCCGCGTCTGAAAATTTGGTTATGCCGCGCGGGTTTCTGCGTAGTCTCGCACAAAACCGGCCGTCAAGATTGACGTTTACCTAACAATCAATGTCGGAATGTCTATTTCAGCTTCTAGACCATGATCTTATGCGAAAACCGGCTCCCACTTTCGGGATCATGCTCTAGAGACGGCCGGGACCGTCGCCGTTTGCAGCCGGGCTGGACGTATTGTCGAATTTGTTGGTTTTTGGAAAGCCTTTTGGCGCGAGGCGGCCGGCGTCGGCGCGATTGCCGCGCCAGTCGGCAAGTTCCTTCAGCGTCAAACTGAAGACCCGGCCGGCGCCGTCGGTCCAGCTCAAGCCGTCGGCGCCCTTGAAGGTCTTTAGATCGGACAATCCGCCGTCCTTGTGACGCTGCAGCCGCACGCCGCGGCCGCGCGTCATCTCCGGCGTCTGATCGAGCGGAAAGATCACGAGCTTGCGGTTGTCGCCGATCGCCGCCACCTGATCGCCCTCGACCGGCGCGATGGCGCGCGCCTCGTCGGGCGGTTTGACGTTGAGCACTTGCTTGCCCTTGCGCGTATTGCCGAGACATTCGTCCTCGGGCACGACAAAGCCCCTGCCCTCTTTGCTGGCGACGATGAGCTTGCGGCCGCCCTGATAGCGGAACACGGCGACGACACTCGGCTTCCTGCTCGATGTCGATGAAGAGCCGGATCGGCTCGCCGTGACCGCGGCCGCCGGGCAGTTTGGCCGCTTCCAGCGTGTAGAACCGGCCGTTCGACGCAAACACCAGGATTTTCGAGGTGGTCTCGGCGAAGAAGGCGAGCTTCAACCCGTCGTCGGTCTTGAAGGCCAGGGTCGACAGATCGGCGACCTGGCCGCGCAGCGCGCGGATCCAGCCCTTCTCGGAGACCACGACCGTGATCGGCTCGCGCTCGACCAAGGCCTCCTCGATGGCAGCCTCGTCGTGCGAGGGTGCGTCGGCAAAGCCGGTGCGGCGTTTGCCGAGCGGCGTCTTCGGCCCAAAAGCGTCGCGTACCTTGCGAACTTCATCCGCGATCGTCTTCCACTGCAGTTTCTCGGAGCGGACGACATCTTCGAGCGATTTCTTCTCGGTGCGGAGATCCTTTTCCTCCTGGCGGATCTCCATTTCTTCGAGCCGGCGCAAATTGCGCAGCCGCATATTGAGAATGGCATCGGCCTGGACGTCGGTGAGCTTGAACGTCTTCATCAACACGGGCTTCGGCTCATCCTCCTGCCGGATGATCTTGATCACCTTGTCGAGGTTGAGATAGGCGACGAGATAGCCGCCCAACACTTCGAGCCGATGCTCGATCTGGCCGAGGCGAAAGCGCGAGCGGCGCAGCAGCACTTCGCGGCGATGCGCGAGCCATTCGCTGAGCGCCTCGGCGAGCCCGACCACTTTTGGAATGCGGCCGCGCACCAAGCACGTTCATGTTCAGCGGCACCCGGCTTTCGAGCTCGGTGAGCTTGAACAGGCTTTCCATCAACAGCGCCGGATCGACCGTGCGCGAGCGCGGCTCGAACACGATGCGCACGTCCTCGGCCAACTCGTCGCGCATGTCGGCCAAGAGCGGCAGCTTCTTTTCGTTGATCAGTTCGGCGATGCGCTCGATGAGGCGCATCTTCTGCACCTGCCAGGGAATTTCCGTGACCACGACATCTGATAGGTGCCGCGCCCGGTATCCTCGGTGTTCCAGCGCGCGCGCAGGCGGAACGAGCCGCGCCCGGTCGCATAGGCTTCCGCGATCGTCTCCGGCGGATCGACGATAAGGCCGCCGGTCGGAAAGTCGGGGCCCGGCACGTATTTCAGCAAGCGTCTTCGAGCGCGCATTGGGCTGCTCGATCAGATAAAGCGCGGCGTCGCACAATTCGGCGACGTTGTGCGGCGGGATCGAGGTCGCCATGCCGACGGCGATGCCCTGCGAGCCGTTGGCGAGCAGATTGGGGAACGCCGCCGGCAGCACCACCGGCTCTTGCGACACGCCGTCGTAGTTCGGCCGGAAATCGACCGCGTCCTCGTCGATGCCGTCGAGCAGAAGCCGCGCGACTTCGGTCAGGCGCGCTTCGGTATAGCGGTAGGCCGCGGCATTATCGCCGTCGATATTGCCGAAATTGCCCTGGCCGTCGACCAGCGGATAGCGCGAGGCGAAATCCTGCGCCAGCCGCACCAGCGCGTCATAGATCGCCTGGTCGCCGTGCGGATGGAAATTGCCCATCACGTCGCCGACGATTTTCGCCGATTTCTTGAACGCCGCGCCGGGATCGAGCCGCAGGAGCCGCATGCCGTAGAGGATGCGGCGGTGCACCGGTTTGAGCCCGTCGCGCGCATCCGGCAGCGCCCGGTGCATGATGGTCGACAGCGCATAGGCGAGGTAGCGCTCCTCGAGCGCCTCGCGCAGCGCAATCTCCTGTCACCCCGCTCGGTTCCGGGGGAATCACTTTCTTGTTCATGGGGAGGAAGCGCTAGCGCGGTTGGGGGGTTGGAACAAGGGAGGAACGGCCATGCCAATCGGTCCGGCCGCTTAATGGCTCACCCGCGTCAGCGCAGCGACGAAATGCGCCCGCGCCTCGGGCAGCGCCAGCCCGCGCGGGGCGAAGGCGTGGCGATCGAGAAAGAAGCCGGTGAGCGCGAAGGCGTCGGCAAGGTCGTCGGGGCTGTGCCGGCTCGGAACCGCTCTGCAAAAAGCCGGGGAGCCGCAGCAGCCGGTCGCGATAGGCCTCGCCGGCCGCACGGCGAGACCGCGCGGCCTGATTTCGGCGACACATAGATGAGGTCGTCCGTCGTGCCGGTCGCGGCGCAAGACGAAAGGTCGAGGCCGAAGCCCAGCTCTGCCAGAAAGTCGAGTTCGAAGCGCGCGATCATCGCCGCGGCGATACCCGGGTCGCCGAGCGAAGTCGAGGATGGTGTCGAGCGCGTGATAGATCGCCGCATGCGGCTCGCGCTCGGCGAGCAGCCGGCACAGCGCCGCCAGATGGGTCACGCCGTGAACCGCGTGCGCCGCCGGCAGAAACGCGCCGGCGCGCAGATTGAGACCTTCGACCGCGTAATGGCCGAGATGCTCGTCGAGCCGCGCCCGCCAGGTCGCGCGCAGCGCATTGCCGGGCTGCAACACGCCACGCATCCGCGTGCCGGCGCCGCCGCGCACCAGGCCGAGATGGCGGCCGTGCGCTTGCGTCATCAATTCAAGAATGACGCTCGTCTCGCCATGGCGCTTGACGCCGAGCACGATGCCTTCGTCGATCCATTCCATGGCATCTATCTAGTGGCCGGTCATTCCTTCGGGAACTCCAAGCCCATCTCGCGATAGCGCTCCGGATCGTCGGCCCAGCCTTCGCGCACTTTGACGTGCAGGAAGAGATGCACCGGGTGCTCGATTTCCTTGGCGATGTCGGCTCGCGCCGCGGCGCCGATCGCCTTGATGGCCTGGCCGCCCTTGCCGAGCACGATTTTGCGCTGGCTCTCGCGCGCGACATAGATCGTCTGCTCGATGCGCACCGCGCCGTCCTTGAGTTCCTTCCAGACCTCGGTCTCGACCGTCGACTGATAGGGCAATTCCTGGTGCAGCCGCAGATAAAGCTTTTCGCGCGTGATCTCGGCCGCGAGCTGGCGCAGCGGCGCGTCGGAAATTTGATCCTCGGGATAGAGCCACGGTCCCGCCGGGACATGCGCGGCCAGCCAGTTCTTGAGATCGGCAACGCCGTCGCCGGATAGCGCCGAGACCATGAAGGTCGCGGCGAAGCTCGCCCGCTCGTTGAGCGTCTGCGTCAAAGCGAGCAGCACCGGCTTCGCCACCAGATCGACTTTGTTGAGGACGAGGAGCTTTGGCGGCCGGACCTCGGCAAGCACGCGCAAGATCGCTTCTTCGTCGTCCTTCATGCCCTTGCGCGCGTCGATCAGGAGCGCGACCAGATCGGCGTCGGCCGTCGAGCCCCAGGCCGATACCGACCATGGCGCGGTCGAGCCGTCGCCTCGGCGAAAAAATGCCCGGCGTATCGACGAAGATCAGCTGCGCCGCGCCTTCGATGGCGATGCCGCGGACGAGCGTCCGCGTGGTCTGCACTTTCGGGCGTGACGATCGAGACTTTGGCTGCCGACCAGCGCATTGAGCAGCGTCGATTTGCCGACATTCGGCGCGCCGATCAGCGCCACGAAGCCGCAGCGTGTCGCGCTTTCGGCCGGCTCAGCCATTGCGCCGTGCCGGCTCGACGCCCTCGCGCGCCAGCATGGCGGCGGCGGCGGCCTGTTCGGCGACGCGCTTGGAGCGGCCCGAGCCTTCGGCGGGCGCGAAGCTCGGCAAGCTGCACGGCGACGCGGAATTCCGGGCTGTGGTCGGGGCCGGAGCGCGCGACTTCGCGATAGATCGGCGTCGGCAGGCCGCGCGCCTGCGCCCATTCCTGCAGCACGGTTTTTGGATCGCGCAGCGGCTGCGCCGTGGCGCGCATGCGCTCCTGCCACAGCCGCTCGACGAGATCCTCGGCCGCCTTATAGCCGCCGTCGAGATAGACCGCGCCGATCACCGCCTCGCAAACATCGGCGAGGATCGCCGGGCGCTTGCGGGCGCCGGCATTGGCTTCCGACGAGCCGACCCGGATCGCCGCGCCGAGATCGATCGAGCGGGCGATCTCGGCGCAGGTCTCCTTGCGCACGAGATCGGCGAGCCGGCGCGACAGCTCGCCTTCGTCGGCCTTCGGGAAGGCGCGATAACAGCATGTCGGAAATGACCAGGCCGAGCACGTGATCGCCGAGAAATTCCAGCCGCTGATAGCTGCCGGCGCGGTTGCGCGCGCCCTTGAGCGCGGAAATATGGGTGAGCGCGCAATCGAGCAGCGCGGCATCGGTGAAACGATAGCCGATGCGGGTCTCGAGCGCGCTCGCGCCGCGCTTGCGGCGGCGCGGCGCTTTGCGCGTTTCCCCGGCAGCGGCGTCCGCCGGCTGCAGCTTCAGCGGCGCGTTTCTTGACGCGATGCTTCGCGCGGTTCCTGGCGCGTTTCTTGGCGCGGTGCTACGGCGGGCTTGGCTTTCTTGCGGCCACTCATCGTACCAGCGTGAACAGGCGCTCCCAGCGCACCGCCCAAGGCCAGCGCCACACTTCCCAGGCGTGGGCGTCGTCGCGGATCGAGAAGAAGATGATCTGCGCCCGGCCGATCAGATTCTCGAACGGCACGTAGCCGACCTGGCTGAGCACCCGGCTGTCGGTCGAGTTGTCGCGATTGTCGCCCATCATGAAATAATCGCCGGGCGGCACCGTGTAGACCGGCGTGTTGTCGTAGAAGCCGTTGTCGGTGAGATCGAGCGTGTTGTAGCTCACGCCGTTCGGCAGCGTCTCGCGGTATTGCTTGACGCGCTGCGTCACGCCGTCGTCGTCGGTGATGAAATCGTCGATGCGCTGCGCGCGGCACCGCCACGCCGTTGATGTTGAGCACGCCGTCGATCATCTGGATGCGGTCGCCGGGCAGCCCGATCACGCGCTTGATGTAATCGATCGAGTCGTCCTTGGGCAGCCGGAACACCACCACGTCGCCGCGGTTGCGGCTGCGAGGCGAAGAAGCGGCCGGAATAGAACGGCGGCGAGAACGGAAACGAGTAGTGCGTATAGCCGTAGGAATATTTGGAGACGAACAGATAATCGCCGACCAGCAGCGTCGGGATCATCGAGCCGGACGGAATGTTGAACGGCTGAAACAGAAAAGTCCGGATCACAAGCGCGATGATCAGAGCATGGAATGACCACGCGAACTGTCTCGGCAAATCCACCCTCGTTCCGCTTGGTCTCTTTCGGCTTGCTTCCTATTTGCACGCTCATCGGCCTGTGGTCTCGTGTCCACGCGCCGCCCGCGATCTTGTAGCCTCTGGGGCACCCACAAGCAATTGACACGCGGGAATTCGCCGCGGTTCGGCGACGCATCATTTTACCTAAGGATTTCATGTGGCTTATCGACGTCCGCCCGGACATGACGAATATTTCATCGCGGCCAATGCGGCGCGATCATGACGCGGTCGCAGCAGGCGGCAATTCAGCTGCCCGACGGTCGCCACCGCCGAGATGACGACGAAGGCCTGCGCCATGGGCCCCTCGTCGGTGATGGTGAGATCGATCCGCGCCTCGTAGCCGGCAGGCGTGATCTTTTGCAAGCGGCGCTTGGCGCCGCCGGTCAGTTCCATGGTCGGCCGCCCGCCCGGCAGATTGACCACACCCATGTCGCGCCACCACACGCCGGCGCGCAGACCCGGTGCCCAAGCGCCTTGGCGCAGGCTTCCTTGGCGGCAAAGCGCTTGGCGTAGGTTTCGACGCGGTTGCGCCGCTTGTCGGCCTTGCGTCCGCTCGGTCGGCGTGAAGACGCGATCGAGGAAGCGGTCGCCGTGGCGCTCGATCACTTTGGCGATGCGGCGCACGTCGGTGATGTCGGAGCCGATGCCGAGGATCATGGATTACGCCGCAGGTCCGCGTCGCGGCGTGCGACCTGCCGCGATCCATGGCCGAACGCATCGACCGCACCGCGGCGCCGAGCCCGGAGAAGATCGCCTCGCCGATCAGAAAATGGCCGATATTGAGTTCGGCGATCTCGCTCAAGCTCCGCGATCTTTTCCGCGGTGACGAAATCGAGGCCGTGGCCGGCATGGACTTCGAGGCCCGCGCTTTTCGCCAGCGCGACGCCGCGTGACGATGCGCTCGAACTCGGCCGCGGCGGCCGCGGCGTCGCCCGCCGCGAGCGCGTCGCACCAGGCGCCGGTGTGAATTTCGATCACCGGCGCGCCGATCGCCGGCGCGGCCTCGATCTGCGCCGGCATCGGCGGCGATGAACAGCGACACGCGAATGCCGGCGCCCGCCAATTCGCCGACCACGCCCCGCAAGCTCTCGCGCTGTCCCGCGGCATCGAGGCCGCCTTCGGTGGTGCGCTCCTGCCGCCGTTCGGGAACGATGCAGGCGGCATGGGGCTTGCAGCTTGCAGGCGATGCCGACCATCTCCGCGCGTCGCCGCCATTTCGAGATTGAGCGGCTTTGTGATGCGCTCCTTGAGCCGCGACGATATCGTCGTCGACGATGTGGCGGCGGTCCTCGCGCAAATGCGCGGTGATGCCGTCGGCGCCGGCGGCGATCGCGATCTCGGCGGCCTGCACCGGATCGGGATGCCGCCCGCCGCGCGCATTGCGCACGGTCGCGACGTGATCGACGTTGACGCCAAGGCGGATGAGGAGCGGTAGCGCGACATGTCGGTTGCCTTTGCGCCGCGTCTATCCGTTCACGCGCTCGGCGTTCGCCACCACCTTCTTCGCCCGCAATTGCGAGATGATCGAAGTGAGGTGCTTGAGATTATAGACTTCGAGATCGATGGTCAGTTCGGTGAAATCCGGCGACTGCCGCGTCATGCGGATATTGTCGATATTGCCGTCGTGCTCGGCGATCACCTGGGCGATTTGCGCCAGCGTGCCGGGCTCGTTGACCGATTGCACCGACGAGCTGCGCCGGGAAACCGCTGCGGCGCCTTGTCGTCGACGTCCCAGCGCACGTCGAGCCAGCGTTCCGGCTCGTCCTCGAATTGCTTGCAGCGCCTCGGAATGGATCGGATAGATCGTGATCCCCTCGCCCGGCGTCATGATGCCGACGATGCGGTCGCCCGGCACCGCGCCGCCCTTGGGCGCAAACCGCACCGGCAGATCGGTATTGATGCCGCGGATCGGGATCGCCGCGCCGTCTTCGCCGCTCGGCCGGCAACTTGAACTTCACCGCCCGGCCGAATTTCAAGCCGAACCAGCCGCTCTCCGGCTTCGGCGCAACCGGCGTGACGCGCTCGTCCTTGTAGTCGGGATACATGGCGCGCGCGACGTCGGAGGCCTTCATCTCGCCGCGGCCGACCGCCGACATCACGTCGTCGATCGAAGCGCGCGCCAGCCGCGGCAAGGCGCCTTCGCAGCTTCTCGTCGGAATATTCGATCTTGGCGCGCTGGCACAGCCGTTCCACCATGCGCCGGCCGAGGCCGGAATATTGGTTGCGCACCGCGTCGCGCGTCGCGCGGCGGATGGCGTCGCGCGCCTTGCCGGTGACGACGATCGATTCCCAGGCCGCCGGCGGCGCCGTCTGCGCCTTCGAGGTCAGGATCTGCACCTCGTCGCCGTTCTGCAGCGGCGAACTGAGCGGGCCGATCTTGCCGTTGATCTTGGCGCCGATCGCCATATTGCCGACGTCGGTATGCACCGCATAGGCAAAATCGATCGGCGTCGCGCCGCGCGGCAGCGCGATCAGCTTGCCCTTCGGCGTGAAGGCGAACACCTGGTCGTGGAACAGTTCGAGCTTGGTGTGCTCCAAAAACTCTTCCGGATTGGAGCCTTCGGCCAGAAGCTCGATGGTGCGGCGCAGCCAGGCATAGGCGCTCGATTCGCGCGACAGCATTTCGGTCGGCGAGCCGATGCCGTCCTTGTAGAGCGCATGCGCGGCGATGCCGTATTCGGCGATCTGCTGCATCTCGCGGGTGCGGATTTGCAGTTCGACGCGCTGCTTGCCGGGCCCGATCACCGTGGTGTGGATCGAGCGATAGTCGTTCTGCTTCGGCGTCGAGATGTAGTCCTTGAAGCGTCCGGGCACGACCGGCCAGGACGTGTGCACGATGCCGAGCGCCTGATAGCATTCGGCGAGGTCGCCGACGACGACGCGGAAACCGAAAATATCCGAAAGCTGCTCGAAGCCGACGGCCTTGCGCTCCATCTTGCGCCAGATCGAATAGGCGCGCTTGCGCCGGCCGGAGACCTCGGCGGCGATGCCGCGGTCGCCGAGTTTTTTGGCGAGCTGCTCCTCGATCTCGGTGATCCAGCCGCTCGATCGCTCGGCGAGCGTTTCGAGCCGCTCGCTGAAAACCTTATAGGCGTCGGGATTGAGTTCGCGGAACGCCAGATCCTCGAGCTCCTCGCGCATCTCCTGCATGCCCATGCGGCCGGCCAAGCGGCGCATAGATTTCGAGCGTCTCGTCGGCGGTGCGGCGGCGCGCCTCCGGCGGCTGGTAGCGACAGCGTGCGCATATTGTGCAGGCGGTCGGCGAGCTTGATCAGCAGCACCCGCACGTCGTCGGCGATGGCGAGCAGGAGCTTGCGCAGGTTCTCGGCCTGCTTGGCTTCCTTGGAGACGAGGTCGAGCCGTTTCAGTTTGGTCAGGCCTTCGACCAGAAGCCCGATCTCATGGCCGAACAGGCGATCGATCTCGCCGCGGGTCGCGTCGGTATCCTCGATGGTGTCGTGCAGCAGCGCGGCCGCGATGCGTGGCGTCGTCGAGCTTGAGATCGGTGAGGATGGCGGCGACTTCGAGCGGGTGCGAGAAATAGGGATCGCCGGAAGCGCGCTTCTGCTCGCCATGCGCCCGCATGGCGTAGACATAGGCGCGGTTGAGCAGGTCCTCGTTGGTGGTCGGATTGTACGGCTTTGACCCGGTCGATCAGCTCGTATTGCCGCATCAGCTGCTTGCGCGGCTTCGGCGGCGGCGCCTCGCCGTCAAGCGGCACAAGACGCGGCGCGCGCGCCGCCGGCACCCGGGGCCGGGGCTGGTTCTGCATTCGCGGCAGATCGATCGGCGAGCGCGCCATGACAGGCCTTAATGCCTCGGTGATCCGGCCTCGCGGCCACGGCCCTCGCCGGAGAGTCGGCGAAGACCGATCACAAAGATATCATGGAGCCGCGCCGGCACCACAAGGCAGCGACGCCGGACCGGACGCAAATGTCGCCGCCGCACCGCAGGCCGCGCCGTGCACGGCAATTTGGTTAACGAATTCGCGACGCGGACGGCCGAGGCAGACTTACTCGTCGTCCTCGATGGTATCCGGCTCGGGCTGGCTCTCCGGCGGGGTCAGGCCTTCCAGGCCCTTGAGCAGCTCTTCCTCGGTCATCCGGTCGGTGGTGACTTCGGTATCGTCGGCATCGACACCGGTGCCCGGCGCGCCGATCAGCGGCACGCTCTCCGGCTCAGGCTCGTCGACCTCGACGTATTTCTGCAGCGAGTGAACGAGTTCTTCCTTGAGATCCTCGGGCGAAATCGCCGTTTCGGCGATTTCCCGCAGCGCCACGACCGGATTTTTGTCGTTGTCGCGGTCGACGGCAATCTGGGTGCCGGACGAGATCATGCGCGCGCGGTGGCTGGCCAGCAGCACGAGGTCGAAGCGGTTTTCGACCTTGTCGATGCAGTCCTCAACGGTGACACGGGCCATGAAGTGGGCTCCTGCAAAGGGGCTGCGGCGCGGCCGCCGCCCGGTGGTACTGTTATTACTGGTATTACTGCCTGATTCCTTGCCGGGGCCTCAAAGGCAAAGTTCCCGCAAAGGCATAAATCCCGCAATTGGGGTTTAGGTATCGCCAGCGGGGCCGAAGCGCAAGAGCCATCTTGCCGCCGCTCACGCCGATACTTCCTGCCGATTTTCGCCTACCGATAATTAACTTGGCGTCCGCGCTCTCCTCTGTTAACCCGAAAGTCGGGAACCGGTTCGTGGCGATCCGAATCATACTCTCGGAACCGTCGCGACGGCGTGCCGCAGTCCTTTCGCAGCGAATTGTTTGCCACAACGCAATTAGCGGAAGTACCTCACGCAACGAATGTTCCCATTGGCGAGAAGACTGACGGGCGAGAAGCCGTACTGGCGAGAAGCCTGATTTAAGAGCGCCGGAATCGTCGAACTCATTGCGGCTGATCCGGTTTCATCACGAGACCAAGAACCCGAGAGATACAACTAGAGACATCCCATGTCGGCACAGATCGAAAAAATCGCATTGTTCATTGACGGCGCCAATCTTTACGCCACCGCGAAATCGCTCGGCTTCGATATCGACTACAAGCGTCTGCTGCGCGAATTCCAGTCGCGCGGCTATCTGGTACGCGCGTTCTATTACACCGCCGTGATCGAGGATCAGGAATATTCCTCGATCCGGCCGCTGATCGATTGGCTCGACTACAACGGCTACTCCGTCGTCACCAAGGCGACCAAGGAATTCGTCGATCAGACCGGCCGCCGCAAGGTCAAAGGCAATATGGATATCGAGCTCGCGGTCGACGCCATGGAGCTCGCGCCGCATATCGACCAGATGGTGCTGTTCTCCGGCGACGGCGATTTCCGCTCGCTGGTCGAAGCGGTGCAGCGCCGGGGCGTGCGCGTGATCGTCGTCTCGACCATCTCGACGCAACCGCCGATGGTCGCCGACGAATTGCGCCGCCAGGCCGATCAGTTCGTCGATATCGTCGAACTGCAAGCGCAAGGTCGGCCGCGATCCCGGCGAACGGCCGGTGCGGGAGCCGAGGGGCGAACCGCGCGAGGGCCGCGAGCCGCGCCACACCCCGCAATTCCTGCAGCGCAGCCCGACCTCGCAGCGCGTCGAAGTCGAGGACGAGTTCGAAGACGAATAAGCGCCGCGGCAAAGCGCGATGCTGCGCACGAGCGGCATGCCGGGCCGCGATTGTCCGCGCTGCCCGCGCCTCGTCGCCTTTCGCGAGACCTGGCGCGGCCGCGAGCCCGACTGGTTCAACGCGCCGGTCGATTCGTTCGGACCGGTCGATGCGCGGCTCCTGATCGTCGGCCTCGCGCCCGGACTGCGCGGCGCCAACCGCACCGGACGGCCCTTTACCGGCGATTATGCGGGCGACCTGCTCTACGCGACGCTGCAGGAGTTCGGCTTTGCCCGCGGCGATTACCAGGAGCGCGCCGACGACGGCCTCGAACTTCTCGATTGCCGCATCACCAATGCGGTGCGCTGCGTGCCGCCGGAAAACAAGCCGCTGCCGGTCGAGATAAACACCTGCCGCGATTTTCTCACCGCGACGCTCAAGGAAATGACCAAGCTTCGTGTCGTGGTGACGCTAGGCCGCGTCGCCCACGAAACTTTCGTCGTGGCGAACGGCGCGAAACGCTCGGCGTTTCCGTTCGGCCACGGCCGCGCCCACGCGATCGGCGAGCTCACTTTGTTCAACAGCTATCACTGCTCGCGCTACAACACCAATACCGGCGTGCTGACGCCGCAGATGTTCCGCGATGTCTTTGCCGCAGGTGCGCGAGACGCTCGGCGCGCGGCCGAACGCCTAAGCGTCAGGCGAAGATCGAGCTCTCGTAGCGGCCGCTGCCCATCTCGCTGCGCGGGAAAATGCCGTGCTGCTCGATCCACTCGAAGGATTCTTCAAAGGTCTCCTTCGAATAGGGCTCGAACACCAGCCGCTCGCCGGGACCCCAGCGCCGCGTATCCATCTGATCGTGGAAGCGGACCGGAAATTCCTTCTTGTAATAGTGCGTGTAAAGCTCCGGCCGCAGATCGATGTCGCGTTGCGCCCGGCGCAGCGCGCGGAAATATTTGCGCACGTCTTCGGGATCCGGCGTGCCGGTGACCATCGACGCCATCATGAAGGTGGTGTCGATGATTTTGCGGAAACCGAGCTGTTCGAGGAAATAATACGGCCCGCTGAACAGCGACGCCGCCGGCACTTTGCGGTCGATCAAGAGCTCCATGCGGCTGAACAACAGCCCGTCGTTGAAGGACAGCTTGATCTGATCGGGTTTGAGATATTGCTCGAGGCCCTGGATGGTCGCGTAGTGGCTGCCGGATTGATAGCCGACCGAGATCGGCACGCCGGCGAGATCGGCCGGCGTCTTGATCGGCGATTCCGGCGGCACGAACACGCCGCAAGGCGACACCGAATAGCAATCCGGATAGAGCTTGCCGTGGCCGTTCGACGCCGCGACATTGACCGTCCAGTGGCAGGCGCCGCTGACATTGCAGGTGCGGCCGGCTTCGAAAGTCTGAAAGGCGCCGACTTTGTTGCCGATTTGGTGGCCGCTTGCGCTGGCTTCGAATCCATGGTCTCGCGGAATTCGTAGTCGAGGCCTTCGGCGGCGAAATAGCCCTTCTCCTCGGCGACCCATTCCTGCAGCCGAAAATGCGGCGCGACGACGAATTTCGACATGGGCATTCCTTCCCTGAAATTCATTGGCAGCGAGGCTATCGCTCGTTGCGCAGTCAGGCAATGACCTCGTCGGCGTCTGGTCCGGCTGGAGCTGCCGGATGGAACGCCTCCCGTTTATTTATTCGCGGCGTACGACATGAATTCCATCAGCGAGCCGTCCGGATCGCGAAAATAGACGCTGGTGCCCGGCCCCTTGGCGCCAAAGCGCTGCATCGGCCCGCTCTCGATGCGCACGCCGCAGCGGCCGAGATGCGCGATGGCGTCGGCGATCGGCCCATCCCATTCGAAGCAGAGATCGCTGTTGCCGGGCGCAACCGGCAACCGCGCCACTTCGGCGGGCTTTACGCCCGGCCCATGCACATTGAGCTGCTTGTCGCCGAAACGATAGGCAAAGCCCACCGGCCGCGCGACGAGCTCGGCGCCCATCACCGTGGTGTAGAACGCGTTCGAGCGCTCCCAATCGCTGACATGGATGACGCAATGATCGAGCTTTGTCGGAATCGACATCTTATCAGCCTCGTATCACGGATCGATCACACCTAGTTTGCGACCAACACGTTCCGCCACCGCGCGCCGCTGTTCATTGAGCGGGGCAAGCCGGCTGCGCAGTTTCGCGACGGTTTCGGGTGCGGCCGTGCGCGGCGAACCGGACGTAAAGGGCGGCGCCGGATCGTATTCGATCTGCAATTGGATTTCGCGCGCTACCTCCTCGCCCTCAAGCTCGGCGGCGAGCGCAAGGCCGAAATCGAGACCCGAAGCGACCCCGGCGCCAGTGACGATATTGCCGTCGATGACAACGCGCTCGCTGACCGGAATGGCGCCGAGCGATTTTAGATGATCGATGGCGGCCCAATGGCAGGTCGCGCGCTTGCCTTGGAGCAGGCCCGCCGCGCCGAGCACCAGCGAGCCGGTGCACACCGACGTGACGTATTTCGCCGCCTTTGCCTGAGCGCGCAGAAAGTCGAGTACAATCTCATCTTCCATCAGGTTTTGCTGACCGGGTCCGCCCGGAACCATGACGACGTCGAGCTGCGGGCATTGCGCATAAGTCACGCTCGGCAGGATCATCATGCCGCGATCGGTTCGCACTGCGTCGAGCGCATGGGCGACGAGATCGACAGTCGTGTTCGGCAGCCGGGCCAAAACCTCATACGGCCCCGTCATGTCCAACTGGGTCAGCCCCGGGAACACGAGCATGCCGATCAAACGCTGCGAAGCGAGTTGTTCCGGCATCTGCGCTCAGCCCTTCTGCCGCATCAGCCGGCCGCGCTCGCGCTCCCACGAGCGCTTCTTGTCGGTGTCGCGCTTGTCATAAAGCTTCTTGCCGCGCGCCAAAGCGAGCTCGACCTTGGCGCGGCCTTTTTCGTTGAAATAGAGCTTTAGCGGCACCAGCGTCATGCCCTCGCGCTCGACCGCGCCGACAAGCTTGTTGATCTGGCGGCGGTGCAACAGAAGTTTGCGCGGCCGCTTCGGCGCATGATTGAAGCGGTTGGCCTGCAGATATTCCGGGATATTCGAATTGATCAGCCAGATCTCGCCGCCCCGGGCGTCGGCGTAGGACTCCGCAATAGTGGCCTTGCCCAGCCGCAGCGATTTCACCTCGGTGCCGGTCAGCGCCACGCCCGCTTCCATGGTCTCGTCGATAAAGTAGTTGAACCGCGCCTTGCGGTTGTCGGCGACGATCCGCAGCTTCGATTCCGCCTTTGCCGCCATATCCGATGACCTGTCGTCGCCGCGCTCAGCTTTTCTGCAGCGCGTCGCGGATTTCCGTCAGCAATTGCACTTCCTTGGAAGGCGCGGGAGGCGGCGGCGCGGGCTCCGCCGTCTTCAATTTGTTGATACCCTTGACGACGAGAAACAACGCAAAGGCGATGATGATGAAATTCAGCGCGACGGTAAGAAAATTGCCATAGGCCAGCACCGCGCCTTCCTTCTTGGCCTCGACGAGCGACGCCGCCGTCACCTTCGACGACAGCGGAATGAAGTAATTGGAAAAGTCGAGGCCGCCCGTGATTGAACCGATCAGCGGCATGACGATGTCGCCGACCAGCGAATTGACGATCGCGCCGAATGCAGCGCCGATGATCACGCCGACGGCGAGATCGACGACATTGCCGCGCATTGCGAATTTCTTGAATTCCTCGAGCATGCCGCTCCCCCTGCCGTGCCGATTGATTGTCACGCGCCCGCGCGGGCGCGGCGTCCGGTCCGCCGGATTGCGCCGTTGCCGGGCTCGGCTGAAAATGCCGCCCTCAATTGATCAGGCCGGCATGCACCATGGCCTCGCGGACGGCGGTCTGCGCGTTCTTGCTGGCCGGCACCATCGGCAGGCGAAGCAAGTTCGAACACTTGCCCAATAGCGACAGCGCGTATTTGACCGGCGCCGGATTCGACTCGACGAACAGATTGAGATGCAGCGGCGCGAGCTTGTCCTGCAGATTCAGCGCCGCGGCGTAATCGCCCTTCAGGCAGGCTGCCTGAAATTCCGCGCACAGCCGCGGCGCCACGTTCGAGGTGACGGAAATGCAGCCGTGCCCGCCATGCACCATGAAGCCGAGCGCCGTGATGTCTTCGCCGGAGAGCTGATTGAAGTCCTCGCCCATCGCCGCACGCTGCTGCGACACGCGCGCCACATTGGCGGTCGCGTCCTTGACGCCCGAGATGTGCGGAAGCTCGAACAGCCGCTTCATGGTGTCGACCGACATGTCGATCACCGAACGGCCCGGGATATTGTAGATGAGAATCGGAATCCCGATCGCGTCGTTGATCGCCTTGAAATGCTGGTAGAGCCCTTCCTGGGTCGGCTTGTTGTAATAGGGCGTGACCACCAGCACCGCATCGGCGCCGGCCTCTTCGGCGTGCTGGGCGAGTTCGATCGCTTCCTTTGTGGAATTGGAGCCAGCGCCGGCCACGACCGGGACTCGGCCGCGGGCCTGATCGACGCACCATTCGACGACCTTTTTGTGCTCGTCATGGGACAGCGTCGGGCTTTCGCCGGTGGTGCCGACCGGGACGAGCCCGTTGGTGCCCTCGGCGATCTGCCAATCCACGAGGTCACGGAACGCTTTTTCGTCAACCGAACCGTTCTTGAACGGGGTGACGAGTGCGGTGAAGGAGCCTCGAAAGCGGGTCTTGGCGGCCATGATACGATCCACAAAAAGGGCTTTTGGAACTCTCTTCGGACAGTTCCATAGGCAGTTCTCAGAGCGGCCTAGGGGCGGCATTTGGCGCCAGCCCTACCCCCGCGGCAATCGCCCGGCTGGGTGCATAAATATCGGTTCGCAGCCGCCCTTGAAAGGCCTTTCGGCGGGCGGAGGATGCTGTCACGCCATGGCTCTACCCTTCAATGGCCGCGCTTTTGCCGCAGAACTGTAAATTGCGATGACGGCAAGATTGTCGTGACGGCCTGTGCGGATTAGGCTTTTCTCAATCTAACCGGCCGAAAGAATCAGCCGCGGGCGTCGGTGCACCGGGAGAAAACGTGCTGCGAAATCGCCGAACCACCCTCTACGCCGCCGCGATCTTTGCCGCTATCGGGACACTGGGGCCGGTCGTCATCGCCGGCACGGCCCATGCCGAAACGCAGTCAGTACCCTTGCCGCGTGAGCGGCCCGGCGGCAAATCCGCCCACAGCCCGGCCGCCAAGACTGTCCCGAAGGCCGCCGAGAAGGCCGCAGACAAGAAGACGGCCGACAAGAAAGCTCCACAAAAGCGTGGCGCGCCGCTGGCCATCGGCCCCGTCGGTTCGGGAGGGGCCACCCCGGTTCCGGTCTCGGGGCTGCCCGGCGCAATTTCTCCACCGGCGCCCCCGGTGCGCGCCGTCGTGCCCTTTGCGGCGGCAAGCGGCGCGATGACGTCGCAGATCGATCTTGCGGCGGTGAAGCAGGCTATCGATCTGGTCCGCAAGAACCGGCAGGACGAGGCGACTACGATCGAGAGCACGATCTCCGATCCCATCGCCCGCAAGCTCGTCGAATGGGTGATTCTCCGCAGCGACGACGGCAGCCCGGATTTTTCGCGCTACCTCGCCTTCATCACCAACAATCCGAGTTGGCCGAGCGTCACGACGTTGCGGCGCCGCGCCGAAGGTGTGTTGTGGCAAGAGCGCGTCGACCCGCAAACCGTCATCCGGTTTTTCTCAAGCGAGCCGCCGCACACCGTCAAAGGGCATTTTGCGCTGGCGCAGGCCTTTCTGGCGCAGGGCAACACCTCGGCCGCCGCCTCAACGCTTCGCGACGCCTGGCGCAGCGACGGTTTCTCCTCGGATCTCGAAGCGCAGGCCCGCGAAACTTTCGCCGGGCTGATCACGCCAGCCGACGACGCGGCGCGCATGGACGCGCGTCTTTACGCGGAGGACGACGATGCCGGCTTGCGGGCGGCAAGCCATCTAGACGCCACCGCGCTCGCCATCGCCAAAGCGCGCGCCGCCGTGATCAATCAGTCGGCGAACGCCAAAGCCTTGCTCGACGCCGTGCCGGAAGCCGCGCGCCACGATCCCGGCTACATCTTCAGCCGCATCCAATGGCTGCGCCGTGCCGACAAGATGACGGAAGCGGCGCAGTGGATGGCGGCCGCACCGCGCGACCCGGCGCGCATCGCCGACCCCGATCAGTGGTGGACCGAGCGCCGCCTGATCGCGCGCAAACTGCTCGATCTCGGCGACGCCAGAACGGCTTATGAGATCGCCGACGGCGCGGTGCCGCCTGTTAACGACAATTATCGCGCCGAGCAGCATTTTACCGCCGGCTGGATCGCGTTGCGTTTCCTGCGCGAGCCGGCCGCCGCGTTTCAGCATTTCGCCAAGATCGCCGAGGGCGCCACCAATCCGATCCCGCTGGCGCGCTCCTATTACTGGCAGGCCCGCGCCTTGGAGGCGCTCGACCGCGACCGTGACGCGCGAGAATTCTACGAGGCGGCGGCGGGCTATCCCACCGCCTATTACGGACAATTGGCGCGCGCGCGCCTCGGGCTCGACGAAGTTACGCTGCACGCCTTGCCGGAACCGGCGGGCGAACATCGGCCGCTGGAACTCGCCCGCGTGTTCGAGATTCTCTACGCGATCGACGAGCGCGATCTGATCGCCGCGATGGCGGCGGATCTCGGCGACAAGGCGACCGACAGCGCGGGGCTGGCGACGCTGGCCGAGCTCACGGCGCACCGTAGCGACGCGCGGGCGACGCTCCTGATCGGCAAAGCAGCACTCGGCCGCGGCTATCCGTTCGAGCGTTACGCGTTCCCCGACTTCGGCATTCCGGAATATCAACCCATCGGCCCCGAGGTCGAACCCTGCGTGGTATTCTCGATCGCTCGCCAGGAGAGCGCGTTCAATCCGAAGGTCGTTTCCAGCGCCAATGCGATCGGCCTGATGCAGGTCACGCCGGCGGCGGGCCGCGATACCGCCAAAAGATTCAACGTCACCTTCGATCAGAACCGGCTGATGAGCGACGTCGCCTATAATGCCCAGCTCGGCACCGCCGAGCTCGGCCGCGACATCGCGAGCTGGCGCGGCTCCTATATCCTCGCCTTTGTCGCCTATAACGCAGGTCCTCGGCGAGCCAAGGAATGGATCGACCAATACGGCGATCCGCGCGACCCGAAACTGGACCCGATCGACTGGATCGAGCGCATTCCAATTTCCGAGACGCGCAATTACGTGCAGCGCGTGATCGAGAACATGCAGGTCTATCGGGCGCTGATCGAGAACAACACCAAGCTTTCGATCGAGGCCGACCTGCGCCGCGGCGGCTAAGGCGCGCCTTGCGGCACTTAAGCATGATGCCGAAAAGTGGCCGCCGGTTTTCGGATAAGATCATGCTCAAACAAGAAACCTACATCCTGATCCGATCAATCGAATCGGATCAGGATCTAGGTGATGCGTATCGGTTTTCTTTCGGCCGCTGGCGGCCTCGCTGGCTCGCCCGCTTGATGGCGTTGCCACATCATCGCGTAAGCGGCCTCGATGTGCCGCGTCGTGCGAGCGGTATTGAACAACGGCGCAGTGCCACGGTTGCGCGCGAGCTTATCCTTGATGGCTGCGAGATAGGAAGCGTCCCGCGCAAGCTCTATCGCCAACGCTTCGTATTCCTCGGACGAGCGCGCGATCAATTCCTCGAGCCCGACTGCTTTCAGCAGGCTCGCCGCCACACGTCCGGCGAAAGTCTCGCCGAGACGAGTAAGGACGGGCAGTCCCGTCCATAGTGCATCGCTTGCGGTCGTGTGGGCGTTGTAGGGCAAGGTATCAAGGAACAAATCGGCCAGCCGGTGGCGCGCCAGGTGATCGGCCGCGCTCGTCCTTGCTGCGAAGACCAATCGCGCGGCCGCAATGCCACGGCTTTCGGCCTCACGGCGGAGGTTATCCCGGCAAAGCCTCGCCGCGCCCGGTGAATTGCCGTCGAGCAGCCATAGCACGCTGTTGTCGGTCATCTTCAGAAGTCGCATCCAGATATCGAAAACATCCGGTTGGATCTTGTAGGTATTGTTGAAACAGCAATAGACAAACGCATCTTCCGGCAGGCCGCAGCCGCGCCGCGTCGGCGTCTGTTCCGCCACCAGCCGCCGGTCGTCGTTTATTTGATAACAATCCGGAAGCCAGACTACCTGCTCGCTATAGAACGCGCACTGGTCCTCCGGAATGACCGTCGCATCGGCAAGGACGTAATCGATGGTATCGGCCCCCATGGTTCCCGGGTAGCCGAGATAATTGACCTGGACGGGCGCGGGGCGGCGCGCCAGCACATCGATCCGGCTCTCCGCCGTAAAACCCTTGAGATCGATCACGATGTCTATTTCGAGCCGGCGGATCAGTTCGGCAACGTCCTGATCGCTGTCGTGCCGGACATCCAGAAAGCGCGGAAAGGCGCGCTTCAATCGCTGCCGTGCCGGGGAATTGTCATCGGGCCCGTACGACACCCCGACGACATCGAACTTCGAGCTGTCATGCTGCTCGAACAAGCCCGCCGTCAGCGCGGCCGTGGCGTGGTCCTGAAAATCGGCCGACAAATAGGCCACGCGAATGCGGTCGTGCGCATAGGTCTCGCCACGCCAGAGGGGCGGAAAGACGGGCTGCCGGCGAGCGTAGGTCCGAGCGCAGGCGAGTTGATCGGCAGGCGAAGCCGAAATTGCGAGGAATACGAACGGCTCGCTCGATGGTTTGCCCTCGCCTATTGCCGTTACGATACCGGCCGCGTCCGCCGCAAAATTATTCCAATCGCAGAGGTGAAGCTTGGCGTAGAGCCGCGCACCCACCGCGTAATCGAGATCAGGCTTTAACTTCACCGCAGTGTCATATGCCGCAAAGGCTTGGTCATGGCGTTTGAGCGCATTGAGGCAATGGCCGCGACCGAGCCACGCCTCGCCGAGATCGGGCGCGATCTCGATCGCTCTGTCGACGCCTTGAAGCGCCTCGTCGCGGCGGCCAAGAGCAAACAAGGCTTTCGCCCGGCTCACATGGGCCGGCGCAAAATCGGGCCTAACGGCGATGACCCGCTCGAAGCTCGAAATGGCCTCGGTATGACGACCGAGCGTCGCGAGCGCCACGCCGCGGTTGAATCGGTCCTCGATGACGTCGGGCGCCAAGGCCAAGGCACGATCATAGCTATCGATGGCCTCGGCGTGGCGGCCAAGCTCGGCGAGAAGGTCGGCGCGATTGCCGTGCGCTGCGCCAAGTTCCGGTGCGAGCGCGATGGCGCGATCGAATGCATCGAGCGCATCACGAGGCTGTCCGAGCGCCGCCAGGGCCCGGCCAAGCAACGCGTAGGCCCGCGCGTAGCCAGGATCGGCGGCAAGCGCCCGGCGCGCGCGCGCGGCGCCTTCGGCAAAGCGGCCGTCGCGGCAGGAAATCAATGCCAGATAGTAATGCGCGTCGGCATTGGCCGGGTCGGCGCGCAACACCGCGGCGTAATGCGTCGCCGCTTCGGCGACGGCACCGCTTCGGTGCAGCGCCAAGCCGCGTTGCAGAAGATCGCTAATCGGCGAAACAGCCATCATCGACCAAGGCAATCGATCGCCAAGGCTAAGTCAAACGCAATTGCGATGTGGCCACTATTCATTTGGCTCCGTTATGGCATTTAAGCCCGACGCCGTCGCTATCGCCGCTGTCGCGATCTGGGCCGACAATGGTTGCTAACCCGCGACCCTATCAACGTCGGCGCTTCGGCCGCAATACTCCCGCCAAATGCTTCGGTAGGCCGCCTCAATGGCCCTCGCATACAACACCGCATCTCCCAAAGGCGACGCCAAAAGCTTCGACGGCAATTCTTGCCGCAACGCTCCGAGATGCTCGCGCTGCGCCGCGAATTTGATTGCAATGGCCGCATAGTCCTCATTGGATTCCGCTACCCAGTCATTTAACCCGAGAGCGATCAGAAGGGCGCCGCCGAGCCGGCTCGGCGCGCTATTACCGAGCTTTGCCACGACCGGCACACCCATCTGCAACGACTCCAAGGTGCTGATGCCGCCATTGTGCGGAAATGGATCGAGCGAAATGTCGACCTTGTTGAAGGCGGCCAGATGCTCTTCCCGCGAGGTCTTTCCCATGAGATCAATCCGCTCCGACGGTATTCCGTGTCGCGCAAAGCGATCCAACTGCCGCATCCGGACTGATGCTTCGTCAAGCGCCACATGTTTGATCAGGAGCCGCGAAAGCGGCAGCGCGGCGAGAATGCGCGCCCACTGTTCCACGTTTTCGTCGGATATCTTGCTGACCCGATTGAAGACGCCGAAGGTTGCAAAACCGTTGGCGAACGCCGGTAGACTTGATGGCTGCAATTCGGGCGGCAGCGGTTCGATCGTCATGAGCGCAGCAACGTCGAAAACTTTCTCGGCATAGAGGTGCCGGATCACGGGAGGACAGATCACCGGATCGGCAAAGACGTAGTCGATCGTCGGCAAACCCGTCCCGGTCGATCCTAAGGTCACCTGCACCGGAGCTGGTTTGCGCGCAAATACGCCGAGCCGGTGGCCGGCGCTGTGCCCGGACATTTCGATGAGAATATCGATTTGGTCGTCTTGTACGAGTGCCGTCACCTCCTCGTCGCTCAGATTTACGACGTCGCGCCAGCGATCGGCCCCACGCTGGAAATCAGCGGTGACGTCGTCACGAAAATGCGACGACGTATAGCAGGTGATTTCGAATTGGGACTTATCGTGGTTAAACATCAACGGCCGAAAGGATCGCGCGGCCGAGTGGTTGCGGAAATCGGCGGAAATATAACCAAGCTTAATTTTTCGATCCGGATAGCGAGCATTGCAATGATGAATTTGCGGACGCTGCGCGACGATCGAGCCCACCTTCAGCCACCAATAATTTCGCGCCTCTTGGTGCCCCTCGAATCCCGCCTCTTCGGCAAAATCGAGGGCAAAAATCCGGTCCGAAATTGCGTCGGCGAGGTTTGGCTTGATCGCGAGCGCTTTATCGAAAGCGGCTAGCGCCTCGGCAAGCCTGTTCATCTCGAGCAGCGCATAACCGCGGACGTGCCAAGCCTCGGCAAATCCCGGCTCGATTTCGAGCGCTCGCTCGGCGTCAGCAAGCGCGTTCTCGCGGCGGTCTATCTTGATGAAAACGCTGGCTCGGGCATGCCATGCCTTCGCAAAACTCGGCTTGAGCGCGATCGCTCTATCGTAGGCCTCCAGTGCTTCGTCAAAGCGTCGCAACGCACTTAGCACATTGCCACGGCCGAGCCATGCACCTTCCAGATTTGCCTTGATGGCCAAAGCGCGGTCGTAGGCCGCGAGAGCCTCGGCGAACGATTTGAGCGCGGCCAAGGCATTGCCCTTGTTGAAAAGGGCATCCGCATAATTGGGATTTGCCGCTATGGCGCGATCGTAATCCGCGATCGCCTCGCGATGGCGGCCGAGATCGTTGAGGATGGTACCGCGATTATTCCAGGTCTCCGGCACCGAAGGAGCGATTTGCGCCGCCCGGCTGAATTGCTCCAACGCCTCATGCGGTCTTTCGAGGGCTTTGAGGATCAGTCCATAATTATAAAAGCTGGCATCGGACTTTGCGTTCAGCTTGATGGCTTGTCGGATATGCTTTTCCGCCTCGTCGTAGCGGCGTAGCCGGGCGAGCAGCATACCGAAGACGTTTAATGCCCCGACATGGTCCGGGCGCCGGCGCAGCACGCTTCGGAGCAAGCGTTCGGCAATATCGTTCTGGTCTGCCTGCATCGCCGACACGGCGCGCCGAAACGTGTCATCTGCCGAAGAGATCATCGCAAGTACCGATCCGCGGGGCCCGACGCAGCATTTCGCCGTGCCGTCACAGGGTCACTACCATATCCGGCAAATAGTGCGACTCCGCTTCGATCCGGGATCGCAAGTTTCGTAGCTCCTGGGAATATTACGTTTTCGGCCATTGCTGCGTAATTGCGCGTTCCCGCGATGAACTCTAGATTGTCGCCGCATGCCGTCCGACTTGGCATGTCCCGCCGCAACGGCATTGCGGTCGATCTGGTCTCTGGAGCGGCCCTCAGAATGAGCGACGTAAACGCCATCAACTCGGGCAGAGATATCTTCGTCTCCGCGCAAGATGGCTTACGCCTGCATGTGCGCGAATATGGATCGCGCACCTCGCCGGCGCTTGCGGTCGTCTGTCTGCCGGGTTGGCGCGGACGGTGGCCGATTTCGACGGCCTCGCAGCTCTCCTGAGCAGCGGTCCGCAGGCGCGGCGGGTCATCGCTATCGACTCGCGCGGCCGGGGCCGATCCGACTACGACCACAACCCCGAGAACTATAATCTCGCGGTCGAACTCGGCGACGTGGTGACGGTCTTGACCGCGCTCGGCGTCGGTCCCGCCGTATTCATCGGCAGTTCGCGCGGCGGCATCCTGACCATGCTGCTCGGCGTGGCGCATCCCACGCTGATTGCGGGCGCCGTGCTGCACGACATCGGGCCGGTGATCGAACCGAAAGGCCTCGCACGCATCAAAAGCTATATCGGCAAGCTGCCGCAGCCGCGCAACTACGACGAAGGCGCCGAGATATTGCGCCGGCTGTTCGACGCCCAGTTTCCCAAGCTGACCGCCGAGCATTGGCTCGCGGCCGCCCGCAACACTTGGAAAACCGAGGACGGCGCGCTGGTGCCGACCTATGACGTGCGGCTCGACCGCACCTACGCCGACGTAGACATCGAACGTCCTTTGCCGACGATGTGGAATGAATTCGACGCGCTCGCGCGCGTCCCGGTGCTGGTCATCCGCGGCGCGAATTCCGACATTCTTTCCGCGGCGACGGTCGCCGAAATGCTCGTCCATCATCCCACGATGGAAGTTGTCGAAGTGCCGGATCAGGGACACGTGCCTTTGTTTGATCAGAGCTCGGTGCCGGCCATCGTCGCCTTCATTGCCAAATGCGAAGAGACGCACCGGCGCAAGCCCATCGATAATGGCGCGGCGCGCCGCGAGGTCCCGCCCGAACTGACGGGCGAGGCTACGCATTGATCGCTGGCCCAGAACCCACACAGTCCGTACACCATTGAATAATATAGGTTATTTCTGTGCCTCTGGCTGCTCTGGAGCGATTGCGCGCGTCCAACGAGGACCCTAAGTTACGTGCCACCGCCGCCGATGCCACCCGCCTCATCGACCGGGCTGCCGGTTCGCACTTTAAGCCGCAGTGAGGCGCTACGCTTTTTCATGACCAACGAGCAAATTCAGCAAATCCAAAGCGCCGTCGCCTTGCAAAAAGCCGGCCGCCTTGCCGAGGCGACAAAAATCTATAGCCGCGTTCTCCGGCGCAGCCCCGAAAATTTTGATTGCGTCTACTTGTTGGCGACGCTGCATGCCCAGCAGGGCGATTTGAGCGCGGCGATTGAGCTATTTCGCCGGGCCGCCAAATTGCGGCCGGACGTCTTGGATGCGCAGTACAATCTCGCGGTCGCACTCGGCATGACCGGCGACCACCGGGAAGCCGCCCTCGCCTATAAGCACATCCTCGACAAAGACCCGCGCCATTCTCAGGCCCGTAATAATTATGCGGCCTCGCTGCTCAGCGATAATCGGCTCACGGAGGCTTTGCAGCAATACGACATCTTGATTGCTGCGCATCCCGACCACGCCGACGCCTACAACAATCGCGGCATGACGCTCCAATATTTGAAGCGCCTCGATGAGGCACTGCGCAATTATGACCAGGCCATCGCGCTGCGGCCGCGCTTTCCGCAAAGCCACGTCAACCGCGGCAATGTGCTGGCCATGCTGCATCGGCCCGACGACGCACTGGAAAGTTTCAAGAAAGCCATCGCGCTGCAGCCGGATTTCGCCGACGCCTATAGCAATGCCGGCAATATCTATTCGACGCGGCGGTCCTATGGCGAGGCGCTCGCTGCCTATGATCGCGCGCTGGAGCTTCGGCCCGACGATTCCGAGACGCGGAGCATGCGGCTCCTCGCCAAAATGTATCTGTGCGATTGGAGCAATTTCAGCGCGGAATGCCAATTGCTGCTCGACGCGGTCAATGCCGAGCTGCCGGTCTACCCGTTCAGCATTCTGCCGGTCTCGAAGGCGCCGGCCGAACAGCATCGCTGCGCGACGATATTCACCAAGACGAGATATCCCGGGGCCGGGCCATCGCCGCTGCCCGCCGCAATCCCGCGGCACGACCGCTTGCGCCTTGGCTATGTCTCGTCCGACTTTCGCGAACACGCGGTATCCAATCTCGCCGTCGGCATGTTCGAGCGCCACGATAGAATGCGGTTTAGCGTCACCGCCATATCGATCGGGCCGGACGACGGCTCGGCGCTGCGCCGGCGTCTGCAAAACGCCTTCGATGATTTTATCGACGCCGGTGCTTTGCGCGACGATGAGATCGCGGCGCGCGTCAAAGATGCCGAAATAGACATTCTGATCGATCTGAACGGCTATACGCATGGCGCCCGGATGGGCATTTTTGCGCAGCGCCCGGCGCCGATCCAGGTCGGCTATCTCGGCTATTCCGGCACGGTCGGCGCCGATTATATCGATTACGTCATCGCCGATCCGACGGTCATACCGGAACAGAATTTCAGGTTCTTCAGTGAAAAAGTGGTTTGGCTCCCCGGCAGCTTCATGGTCAACGATGCCGCGCGGCCGGTCGCCGATCGCACCCCGCAACGCAGCGAGCTGCAATTGCCCGACGACGGCTTCGTGTTCTGTTGCTTCAATCAGCCCTATAAAATCGGGCCGACGATTTTCGATATCTGGATGCGGCTGTTGCGCGCGGTCGAGGGCAGCGTGCTGTGGCTGAAGGAAAACGGCGCGGAAGCTCGCGCAATTTGCGCCGCGAAGCCGAACAACGGGGCGTGGCGCCGGAGCGGCTGATCTTCGCGCCGTCGCTGCCGCTTGCCGCCGATCATCTGGCGCGTCAGCGTCAAGCCGACCTGTTCCTCGACACGCTGCCCTACAATGCGCATGCGACGACCGCCGACGCGCTGTGGGCGGGGCTGCCGGTCGTAACCTGCCTCGGCGAAAGTTTTGCCGGGCGGGTCGCCGCGAGCCTCCTCAAAGCGACCGGCCTCGACGACCTGATAACTACGTCGCTCGATGACTATGAGGCGCTGGCGCTCAAACTCGCTCGCGACCCGTCGCTCCTCGCCGCCTACAAGGCGAGGCTTTCGCGCAACCGTGATACCTGCAGCTTGTTCGACACCGCACGGTTCACCCGCCATATCGAAGCGGCCTATACTCGGATGTGGCAAATGCAGCAACGCGGCGAGCCGCCGGCGCATTTTGCGGTTCAGGCCGATGATTAGCGGGTGTCGGCATCTCTAACAGGTCAGGCAAAAGCGCATTCGTCTTTGTCGAGAATGATTCCCGCGACTCGACTAAGAACGACATTTCTTCCTAGTGTCGCAGGACCCCTCACGCGCGCCTCATCTCGTTTGGCGGCCTCACCGCGTCGTACCCGTTCCGCTCGCCGCGCGTCGCGATTTCCCGCAACCGCTACCTTTCCCAGGTGCGCTCCGAGTTTCGCGATTTCGATTTTCTGGCATCGAACGCGCCGTCGATTATCGACGTCCCGACAAAACAAAAACCCCGGCGGGTGAACCGCCGGGGTTTCCGAACTCAAGCCTCGATCAAACGATCAGGGCAGGAAGTCCTTGTGCATACGAACGGTAGCCGCCCAGGCATCCAAGCCCGCGGACGTCAACTGCGGAGCGTTCACCCCGGCCAAGCCATAACCGTTGACTAAGCCATTGGCGGTCGTTGCGCTGTTCATGTGGTCGTACAGCACTTCGACGCCGAGGTAGAACGTCTTGGTCACGTCCCACTGCAGACGGCTGCTGACGCCGAACATCGACCAGTTGTTGTTACAGCCAGCCGCGGCGACCGCGGCGCTGCCGACGCCAGCGCCGTCTGCCGCGCCGGAAAGCGAGCACAGAATGGCATTGGCTTGGCTGTTGTAGGTGGTCGAGATGTAGGCGCCGACGAGAGACTGGTGGACGCTCGGAGTCCAGAAGTGCTCGTAGGACGCATTGACACTCCAGGCCGTGGTCAGATTGCAACCCGTACCCGTCGTCGCCGGCCACGCCGCCGTAGCACGCAGTCGGACTGGATGCCGAACACTTCGCTGGTTGCCCATGCTGGCATCGAAGTTCGTCGTGTCGACGTCGTTGTTGTACCGAGCGGCGCCCTGGGAGTAGTTCACTTCACCTTGGAAGTAATCGCCCTGAGCAATCATCGGGAAGTTCAACCGCAAGCCGGCGCCCGCCGCCCAGCCCCACGTGTCGCTGGCATGGCCAGTGCCAGCCGTCGTGCCGTAATAGAGCGGATTGACTTCGTGCGCGGCAACCATGACCTGGGCACTGCCCCACGTCTGATCGACGCGGAGGTTGGCGACCACGTCAGGCGCTTGCATGCCGCCGTAGGAGAGACCGGTGACCGCACCAGCTGTGATGGTGCCAGCGTTGATAGTAGTCGCCGCGGCGCCCTGGCCGATGATCTGCGTCATGCGGCGCTGTTCGGCCGAGATCGTGGCCGACAGGCCGTTGCCGAGCTGAGCCGTATAGGCCCACAGCCACCAGCCGCCGTCACCCGTGTCTTCGATCGGGAAGAAGCCCGCGCGATAGGCAACAGCCGGGGCGCTGTAGAAGTCGTAGAACGACTGCGTCAGACCAGCCGTGAAACCGGCCCACTGCAAGAAGGCGCGGTTCGAGCTGAACGTGTTGGTCGCGCTATCGAGACCGACGTTGCTGTTCGAAATGCCGACGTCGATATAGGCGCGCGCCGTGCCGTAAGCGGTCTGCTCACGAGCGTCCGCCGTGATGTAACCGCGGCTGCGGGTGACCATGTTGCTGGTCGCACGGTTATTTTCCTGGGTTGCGAATGGTCCCCAGGTCATGTTGCCGTTGTCGTTACCCCAAGTCGCTTCAACACGCGTCCAGCCACCGATCTTGATGCACATATCGGTGCCAGGCATATAGTAGAATCCCGCCCCATAAAGGCTGCAGATCTTCACGTATTCGACCGGTTTGGCCTTTACGGGAAGATCGGCTGCCTGGCCTGCAGTAACCGCAACAAGTCCGGCTGCAGAGCCGAGGAGGAGGCTTTTCACCATCTTCATTTTGAACCTCCAGTTGTTTGCCGTGGGAGGGATCCGTCCCCTTCGGGTGCTACACACCCCTGGAAGGTCCCCTTTAGTCCCCAAACCACCCGGTCTTCTCACTGTCCCGAAAACACCGGACGGGTCGACTTAGGGTTCCCCCCTCCGTCGCACCGACCACCTTAGCGGAGCGGAACCTCCGGCGCAACGATGAAACGGCCAACTCACAGCCCGGTTTGATCGATTTCGGAGAGGTGTTGCGCAAAAAACACGCAATCGCTGACACCTTGTTACGCGCAGATGACAACCGCTCACGCCTCGGCAGCGCAAAAATTAGTCTATTTTATTCAATAGGTTACAAGGATGGACGGTAACCTGTTCCGAAACGGGACCGTCCCGGCGGCCGAGTTTGCACATTTTTACGGACGGAATTCGCCGCTTCGGACCGCGCCCGACTTGCGCCGGCGGCGACACTGTGGGACTCGATTCTGCCGTCGGCCCATCGTCGAATTTCGGGCTGCCGCAGGCGATCTGCCGGCCGCGCGGATTGCAATTGTCGCTATGTTTGTAGTCGCGCGACGTTTTACTCTTTGTTTATTCGCGCGGCTGAGGCTACGCGGCGCGGCATTCAGACTCACATTTGACGACTTGCTTAGCGGCCTTGTCGGCGGCCGGGATCGTCGGCGATCTGCGGGCGGACGTGCTGCTGCAGCTCTTTACGGCCGGCCGCGAAAGCGACCTCGCGTGCGAAGTCGTCGGCACCGATATACCGGCACTAATATAATGTGGCGTGGCGCGACGCTACATAATGCGAGGAGGAAGCAAAAAGTAGCCAGAGAGTTTCGAGTTCGTGGCGGAAAGCCGGGCGCCACAATAAACGGTCGAGCACTGCGATTAGTCCGATTTGTCCAGAACCCTTCGCAAAGGCCTTGCCCGAACCCGACTCGAAGTAGCGCTCAAGTTTCCGCGCCATCTTTTCATCGGTCACCGCAGCGTACGATCTTAAGACCGCAGGCAGTTACTTGCTGGTGAATCGACATCCGCGCTCTGACGGGCTTTGAAGTGGCGGCGAAGATCGTCTGTCGAGCCGACGTAGACATCGCTGTTACTCGATTCAAGAAAGTAAACATTCCACACGCGGCCCTTCTCCCTGCGCTCCCTGCGGGAGCTTTGGGAGACCTTCGCCCTGCGGTCTCCGGGAGGCCTGCCACCCTAAGCTCGTAGGACGAAGGATGGCGGAGAGGAAGGGATTCGAACCCTTGATACGGCTTTGGACCGTATAACGGTTTAGCAAACCGCCGCCTTCAGCCACTCGGCCACCTCTCCAATCGCAAAAACCCTTATTTTACAGGCATTCCCCGGTCAAGCCGCGCGTCCGGGGCCGGGACATAAATCGATCGGACTCTCCCACTATAAAGACCCGCAAACGAACCTGCGCAATTGCGCATAGTCACTCGCATGAAGCATTAAAAATTTTGCCGCTGCCGAAACGGCGCGAACGGCGCATGTCCGCCGGATTTGCCAAACTTTACGGGTGTACGCTCGCCGTATGGCGAGGTTTATGCCGCAACTGATGCGACGCCGCCGGACCGGGGCCCGGTCCATAAGGATTGACGTTACAAAAACCGCGATTGCCGGCAATCACATTCGGCACGCAGGCTTCAAAGGTCCGATATTGGCAATCCCAATAGACTTCGCCCGTGCCGACACTGATGACGGCGCACCAGGGCGCGTCGCCGAAGGCAAGGCTCGCCGGAACTTCGACAGCCATCGCGGCTGCAAAAGCGCAGGCCGCGAGCGTCAATTTGATGACGGTTTGCACGCTGATATCTTAGGTTGCCGACATCGCGAAAGCAATGACGCCGAGGCGGGATGATGAGCGCGCCGCGAGATTGGTCCGGCGATGCGGGCCACCACGCGGCCGCGTTGACCCTGCGTGGGCGCTTCGTTAGCACGGTCGTAATATCGCATTATCTCGCCGAACCATCATGAACCGAAAGCAAAGACGAGCTTTGGGCCAATCGGGCGCGAAACCGGCGTTTGCCGCCGGCGGGAAAGCGGCGCCCGACGCGCTCGTCGGCGACCTTTTCGCCAGAGCCCTGGCGCGGCATCGCGCCGGCGCCTTCGCCGAAGCGGCGCTGGCTTACCGCCATATTCTGACATTGTTTCCGGCCCACGCCGAAACAAACCGGATGCTGGGCGCGGCGCTGATGGCGCAGGCCAAGCCGATCGAAGCCATTGCCTATTTCGAACGGGCGATCGAGTTGCGGCCCGACGTCCTCGTCGCCTATGAGGATCTCGGCCGAGCCCAAGCGGCGGCCGGCAATCTGAAATTGGCCATCAGCGTCGCCGCGCGCGCGCTCGAAATCGGCGAAACGGCGCAGAATCGGTCGTTCTTCGCGCAATGCGTCCGCACCGCGCGATTCACCGCGGATGACGGCCGGATCCGTCATTTGCTGCAGCGTGCGGTCGCGGAAGCCTGGGATCGGCCGCGCGAATTGACCGGCGTGTGCATCAGCTTGATCAAGCTGAACGCTGCGGTGAAGGACGCCATCGCGCGCGCGCTCGACGCCTGGCCGGAGCGGCTTTCGCCACAAAAGCTTTTCGGCGCCGCCGGCATCGGCGCGCTGACGCAAGACCGGCTGCTGTGCTGCCTGCTCGAAACCGATCCGATCACCGATGCCGGTCTCGAACGCCTGTTGACGAACATGCGCCGCGCACTCCTGGCGACGGCCGCGGACGACAACGAAGACGCCACGGCGGACGAGCAGTTGCTCGGCTTTTATGGCGCGCTGGCGCGGCAGTGCTTCATCAACGGCTATGTCTACGCCGTGACCGCGGATGAAAGCGAAGCGGCTCGCCGCCTGCAAGCCCGGCTCGAACAAGCGTTGGCCAACGGCACGCCCTGCCCGGCGCTCTGGCCCGTCGCCGTCGGCGCCTATGGTCCGCTTCACGCGATCGCGCAATCGGACAATTTGCTCGGCAGATCGTGGCCGCAGGCGGTGGCTTCCTTGTTGGTTCAGCAGGTCAAGGAGCCGGCCGAGGAACGCCGCATCGCCGCAGCCCTGCCGGTCATCACGACGGTCGATACCGAGGTATCACGCGCGGTGCGCCAGCAATACGAAGAGAGCCCTTATCCGCGCTGGGTCACGCCGGGACCGCCCGGCCCGCCGCTCGTGCTCGACGAGCGCCAGCCGCAGAAGCGCTTCGATGTGCTGATCGCAGGCTGCGGCACCGGCTTATCGACAATCGAATTCGCGCGGCAAACGCCCCGCGCGCGTATTACGGCGGTCGATCTCAGCGTCGCCAGTCTCAGTTATGCGCAGCGCATGGCGCAAAAATTCGGCGTGAAGAACGTGACGTTCGGCCAGGCCGATATTCTCGAGCTCGGTTCGTCCGGACGGGCGTTCGATTACATCGACGCCTCCGGCGTCCTGCATCACCTCGCCGATCCGTCGGCCGGATGGCGCGTCTTGCTCGCGCTGTTGCGGCCCGGAGGGCATCATGCAAGTCGGTCTCTACAGCGCGCTGGCGCGCGGCAATGTGAACGCCGCCCGCGCGCTCATCGCCGAGCGCGGCTATCGGCCGGTCCCCGACGACATCCGCCGCTTCCGCGAGGACGTGATGGCGGCAAAAGACGGTACGGTCTTGAAGTCGATGGTGCAGTGGAACGATTTCTTCGCCATGAACGAATGTCGCGATCTCGCGTTCCATGTCCAGGAGCATCAAATAAGCCTGCCCGAGATCAAAGCGTTCCTCGCGGCGGAGCACATGCAATTCGCGGGCTTTGCGCTCGATGCCGCGACCCAGGCACGCTTCGCGGCGCGCTTTCCGCAGCCGGCGGCCATGATGGATCTCGATCGCTGGCACGAATTCGAAACCGCGGCCCCGGAGACTTTTGCCGCGATGTATCAGTTCTTTATCCGCAAGCCCCGTTCGCCGGGAGCGCCGGCGAACGCGTCTTAAAGTGCGCTGCCGTCACGCCGCGATCGCGGATGCGCGGCTCCGGATTGCCGCGCAGCCAATCGCGCGCCGCGCGCTGCGCCGTGGCGATATCGACATCGGACATCTGGCTCGCGACTTCGCGCCGCAGCCGGATGGCGTCGATGCTGCCCTTCATCGCCGCGAGATTGAACCACTTATGCGCCGAGACCAGATCGACCGGCACGTCGCGGCCGACCGAATACATCATGCCGAGTTCGAACAGCATGTCGCCCGATGCGACGCCCGCGCCGAGCGGCGCCATTTCGCTGTCGAGAATTTCAAAGCGAGCCATCACACATCCCCTGTCTAAATTTGACCCTGTCTGCCTTTGCCTGTGCGCCGGCTTGTTCCCCCAGCCGACACGCCGATAATCCTCAGAAGATTTGAATGGTGGTTTAAGTAATGCGATGAATCGATTCTGAATTGCGCTTGGTCGCTGTGCACGCTTTGCGACAACCTCGCGTTAAGCAACGCGCCGTGCCGAGCCTGATTCGGCGGCGGCTTTCGCAGCATTGCCATCGCCGCGGCGCCTCGATTATGGTGCCGCCCTCGCCCACATCGATTTCATCGCGATGCAACGGATTGGGGATGCAATGGAACTCTATCGTAACGTAGCGGCAGCGCTTTGGCATTTCGGCCGCACTCGGCCGCGGTCAGCCTGGTCACGCCGGCGCTCGCCGCCGATCCGATGGGGACGTGGTTTACTGCGGATAAAGACAGCCAGGTCCGCATCACCAATTGTGGCGGGGCGCTCTGCGGCAATCTGAGTTGGCTCAAGGAGCCGAACGATCCGGCGACCGGCCAGCCGAAGAACGACAAGAATAATGCCGACGCGACCAAGCAGGGCCGGCCGCTTATCGGCGTCCCGATCGTGCTCGGCATGAAGCCGAGCGGCGCCGATCAATGGGTCGGCAACGTCTACAATGCCTCCGACGGCAAGACCTATACGGGTTCCTTCACCATGACCGGCGCCGATAGCGCCGAGCTCAAGGGCTGCGTCGCGAGCATCTTCTGCAAGACGCAAATGTGGACGCGCGCGAAGTAAGCCGCTGCCGTCAAAGCCTCAGCGCGCGCGTTGCCCGAACAGCACCGCGCGCACTTTCGGATCGTTCATGTCGACCGCCGAAGCCGCTTCGATGCGGATGGCGAAGGCGCGCTTGACGGCGGGCCGCGCGCGGATCGTCTCGAACCAGCGTTTGAGATGGGGAAATTGCGCGAGGTCTTGGCCTTGCCGCTCGGCGAGCCTGACCCAGCCGACGCAAGCCATGTCGGCGATCGAATAGCGGCCGGCGAGAAATTCGCGGTCCGCCAGTCGTTTGTTCATTACGCCGTAAAGCCGATTGACCTCGTCGGTGTAGCGCGCGATCGCGTAGGGAATCGGCTGCGGCGCGTAGCGGCGGAAGTGCACGGCCTGCCCCGCCATCGGACCCAGGCCCGCGATTTGCCAGAACAGCCACTCTTCGACCGCGACGCGCGCGCGCTCCTCGCGCGGATAGAATTTTCCGGTCTTGCGGCCGAGATATTGCAGGATGGCGCCGGATTCGAAAACCGAGATCGGGCGTCCGCCCGGGCCGTGCGGATCGACGATCGCCGGCATGCGATTGTTCGGCGAGATCGCCAAAAACTCCGGCGTGAATTGTTCGCCCTTTGGAAATGTCGACGGC
Source organism: uncultured Alphaproteobacteria bacterium (assembly GCA_963696555.1). Classification (GTDB taxonomy): domain Bacteria; phylum Pseudomonadota; class Alphaproteobacteria; order Rhizobiales; family Xanthobacteraceae; genus BOG-931. The sequence goes on from CAVOKR010000014.1 coordinate 40,959, forward strand.
CCGCACGCTATAGGGCAGCCCGCACTCTTCAAGCATGATCGAAATCTTCCAGCCGTTCGGCGTCGGCCAGTAATAAAGCTCGATCGGCGTTTCGCGACGCGGCCCACGGCTCGCCTGCCTCGCTTGCCGCGGAGCTCCGCGGCGCGCGCCGCCTTCGCCTTTCGCCGCGAGCTCGTCACGACGGCACAAACAAAAACGGCGCCGCGAATGGTGCTCGCAACGCCGATCGGATTGTCTCGGTTATCAAGTCTTGCAAGTGTCACGCGCGCGAGTAACGGCCGCATACCGAGGGCGTCGGCGAGATGGTTGAAGGGCAAGACCGCTGGCTTATCCTCAGCGTAAGATTCGGAGTTTCCGTCTCTCGTCCTCACCATCGAGTGCTCGCATTGCATGACCGATGATGAAGCTCGCGCCTCCGTCCCGCCGACGCCCCCTGTCGTTCACCTGAGCCGGCCCGTCTCGGGAGATCGTCGATCTACTTTCGACGACGGCCGGCCCGTGTGACGCGATCTTCGACACATGCGATGCCGAAGACCGATGGCGGCGTAGACTACTTCTTCTTGCGAGCTGTCTTCTTCGCCTTCTTCACTTTAGCTTTCGCTTTTCTCTTCTTCGCCATTGCTGCCCTCCTAGCTTGAGTGGGTGGCGATATCGGTCAGTGCGGTCGCGAATCGATCCGCACTACATCCCGATTACTACAGCGAAAAAAAAATAACAGTGACTCCACTTAATTTTGTGTGTAGACGCCGCGCCCCGCGCCACCGCGAGACGCGGGCGAGCAGTACCGACTGAGCTTCTCCGCAAAAAAAATTTCGTCAACACGACATTGGCGCGAAATTTTTAGCAAATCACAGAAGTGCCGATGAAATGCGGCTTTTCGCGACGTCACAACTTTCATGTTGCGCGAAAACGCGCGCGCCGCGCCGTTGCCGACCGTACGCAGTTTTGCATGAGCGAACACACGCACGGCGGCCGCTTGCGCAATGCAAAAAAAATTATGCACCGAATGCATTTACTGGCGCGTTCGACGGCTCATCGAGACGCAAAACGCGCAAATCAGTGCAACCAATTCGGTGTGACGGGCATGTTTGGCGGACGCACGGAGCGTCTCGCGGCGTGACGCAGCGTCGTTCGCGAACGCGTTTCAGTTGTCTGGAACAGCGCGCGCGAACGACGCGACGCGCAAACCGCGAGCGGCGCGAGGGCGCGCGTCTAGACGCCGATCTTCTTCTTTAGGAGATCGTTGACGGCTTGCGGGTTGGCCTTGCCGCTCGACGCTTTCATCACCTGGCCGACGAACCAGCCGATCGCTTTCGGGTTGATCTTGGCGTCGGCGACCTTGTCCGGGTGCTTGGCGACGATGTCGTCGACCAGCTTTTCGATCGCCGAGAGGTCGGTGACCTGGCTGCAAGCCGCGCTGTTCGACGATCGTCCGCGGATCGCCGCCTTCGGCCCAGACGATCTCGAACACCTCTTTGGCGATCTTGCCGGAGATGGTGCCCTCGCCGATCAGATCGAGGATCGTGCCGAGTTGCGCGGCCGACACCGGCGCTGCCGCGATATCCTTGCCCTCGCGATTGAGCCGACCGGCAAGCTCGTTGATCACCCAATTGGCGGCGAGCTTCGCGTCGCGCAGCGCCGATCCCGGCGCTCCGCCGACCACCGCCTCGAAATATTCGGCGGTCTCGCGCTCGGCGACGAGCACGTCGGCGTCGTAAGCGCTCAGCGCGAAGTCGGCGCATGAAGCGGATTTTCTTCTGGTCCGGCAAGTTCCGGCAGGCTTTGCTGCAAATCGGCGACCAGCGCCGGCGCGAGCTCGAGCGGCAGCAAGTCCGGATCGGGAAAATAGCGGTAGTCGTGCGCCTCCTCCTTCGACCGCATCGAGCGCGTCTCGCCCTTGTCCGGGTCGAACAGCCGCGTCTCCTGATCGATCGCGCCGCCATCTTCGATAATTTCGATCTGGCGGCGCGCCTCGTGCTCGATGGCCTGGCCGATAAAGCGGATCGAATTGACGTTCTTGATCTCGCAGCGGGTGCCCAACGGACCGCCGGGCTTGCGGACGGAGACATTCACATCGGCGCGGAGATTGCCTTTCTCCATGTCGCCGTCGCAGGTGCCGAGATAGCGCAGCACGCTGCGCAGCTTGGTGATGAAGGCCTTGGCCTCGTCGGCCGAGCGCAGATCCGGTTTCGACACGATCTCCATCAGCGCGACGCCGGAGCGATTGAGATCGACGAGCGACATCGTCGGATTCTGGTCGTGCAGGGATTTGCCGGCGTCCTGTTCGAGGTGGAGCCGCTCGATACCGACCCGGACCGTCTCGCCGTCGGCCAAGTCGATGATGACTTCGCCCTCGCCCACGATCGGCGACTTGTACTGGCTGATCTGGTAGCCCTGCGGCAGGTCGGGATAAAAATAGTTTTTCCGGTCGAACACCGATTTGAGATTGATCTTGGCCTTGAGCCCAAGCCCGGTGCGCACCGCCTGGCGGACGCATTCTTCATTGATGACCGGCAGCATGCCCGGCATGGCGGCATCGACCAGCGAGACATGTGAATTCGCCTCGCCGCCGAATTCCGTCGAGGCGCCGGAAAAGAGCTTCGCCTGGGAGTTCACCTGGGCATGGACTTCCATGCCGATGACCACTTCCCAGTCGCCGGTCGCTCCTTTGATGAGCTTAGATTTTCGCGCCGCGGCATCCATCGCGTGACCCGTATCCGTTCAGGGTCCGGTTACGCGCTTCCGTGATGCCCGGCAAGACCCGCTCCCGGCCATGCGGGAGCGAGCCAAAGCGCAGCAACGACTGACGAAAGCCTAACCGCCGCAGGTCGCGGTGCAGAAGCCCGAGTAGCACGGCAGGACGGGCGTCTTCACGCCATTCAGGCAGTATTGCTGCGAGCACCACTTGGTCGCCGGATCGCAGCTGAACGAGCAGACCGTGTTGCTCGCGATCCACTTTTTGTCCTGAGCGCAGCTGCCGGGCGGCGGCGCCATTTTCTTGGCCGAGGCCACCGAGACGCTCGCCGGCAGCGCTACCGTCACCGCCAGCAGCGCGACTTTCACGATCGATGTCATTCGCATTTTCATTCCCCATCCAGTTCCCAAATTCAGTTTCGTAGGCATCAACCGCCGCACTTCGGGGCGCAGAATCCGCCAAAGCACGGCGCAACGGAAATCTTTGCGCCATTCGCGCACCATTGCTGCCCGCACACCCGCGTCTTCGGGTCGCAATCGGAGGAGCAGAGCGTGCCGTTTGCGATCCACTTCTTCTCGAAGGCGCAACTGCCGGGGGGCGGGGCCATTTTGCCCTTGGCCGAGGCGACCGAGAAGCTTGCCGGCAACGCCACCGTGATCGCCAGCAAGGCGACTTTCATCATCGAGGTCATTTGCATGTTCATCCCCATCCCGTCGCCCGGTTCCATTCTACATTGCCGGTCTGCTTCCGCAAGCCATTGCGGTGTCTCGCTTATCCGCGGGTCTGATGTTGTGAAAAGCTCGTTTTGCAGTCGCGGCCCGACTTTTCTGCTAGGATGAAACGCCGACAACTCGAACCGTTCGAAGTTCGAGCCGTTCCAGGGAGAAACGTATGGATGCCGTCACCGCGAAGGATCGCCTTGCGCCCGAGATCGTGGAGCCGCGGGCGCGCATCGGCCTGATCATCCCGTCGGTCAACCGCATGACCGAGCCGCAGTTCAACCATTATGCGCCGGAGGGATTAGGCGTTCTGGTGGCGCGGGGCCGCGTCGCCGGAAAATGGGGGAAGTCGGTCGACGAATTGACCGGCGAGATCGCGCACGCGGCAGGCACGCTTGCCGACGCCGGTCCCGATCTCATTGTCTTCCATTGCACCCATACGTCGATGAAGGAAGGCGCCGACGGCGAAAGCCGGATCATCGAGCTCATCCGGCGCACCACCGGCATCGAGGCCTTGTCGACCTCGAGCCTCGTCAACGACGCCCTGCGCGCGCTCGGCATCAAGAATCTCGTCGTGCTCAGCCCCTATATGTCGAACGCCGATATCATCGCTTATCTCGCCGCGGCCGGTTTCAGCGTGGTCAAGGATGTGGCGCTGAAATGCCAGAGCCCCGCCGATTTCGAGAGCGTGACGCCGCAGCGCTGGCTCGAGCTGGCGCAGGAGAACGACGTCCCCGAAGCCGACGGCATTTTCCTGAGCTGCACCAACACGACCCAGATCGAGGCGGTCGCGGCCATCGAGGCAAAGCTTTGCAAGCCCGTGGTCAACAGCAATCAGGCGGTGCTGTGGGGCTGTCTCAAACGGCTCAAGGACAAGCTCGGCGGCGATGCGGCCATACCGAAGAATCTCGGCCGGCTGATGGACGAGCTTGAGGCCTGATGTGAGCACCCTCCCCGTCTTCCGCATCCGCGCGCTCGCCATTCTCGGGATTGCGCTTGTGCTGGTGGCGGCGGGCGCGCTGCGCGCGTCGGCACAAAACTATCCGTCGCGGCAAATTCGGCTCGTCGTGCCGTTCGCCGCCGGCGGCCCGGCCGATCTCCTCGCCCGCGTGCTGGCCGACGAGATGAGCAAGGATCTCGGCCAGCAGGTCTTCGTCGACAATCGCCCCGGCGCCAACACCATCATCGGCGCCGAGCTCGTCGCCAAGGCCGATCCCGACGGCTACACGCTGTTGATGGCGATCGACGGCACGCTGGTGATGAATCCGTTCCTCTACAGCAAGCTGTCCTACGATCCGTTCACGGATTTTGCGCCGATTTCGCTGATCGCGCGGGTGCCATCGGTGATCGAGGCGGGTCTCGACGTGCCGGCCAATACGGTCCCCGAGCTCATCGCGCTCGCCAAGTCGAAGCCCGGCACTCTGCTGATGGGTTACTCGACGCCGACCTCGCAGGTGAGCATCGAACTGTTGAGCAAGATGGCCGGCATCAAATTCACGCTGGTGCCCTATCGCGGCGGCGCCACCCAGGTCACAGCCCTCCTCGGCGGCGAAATCCCGCTCGGCCATGAAAGCCTGAACGTCTCGCTGCCCTTCGCGCGCGCCGGCAAGCTGAAGATCATCGCGCTCACGGCGAGCGACCGCACCCCGATCGCACCGGAAATTCCGACCATCGCCGAGACCTTGCCGGGCTTCGACCTCGGCATCTGGCAAAGCATCGTCGCGCCGGCTAAGACGCCGCCGGCCATCGTCGCAAAACTGCACGACGAGATCGTCGCCGTGCTGAGCCGCGACAGTGTGCGCAACACGCTCCTCACCGCGGGCGTCGAGCCTGCGACCAGCAAATCGCCACAGGATCTGGCCGATTTCATCCGCTCGCAGGCGGCCGTCCGCAGCAAAGTGATCGAGGCGATCGGGCTCAAGCTCGATTGAGGGCCGTAGTAGTTTTGACGCAAGATCAAGGCGCAAAGACGCCGGCTAAGGCCGATGGATCAAGATCGGCGCGCGGAGGATAACGTGAAGGAACTGATCAAGCAGTATCTCGATCAAGGGCTGTCGCGGCGGAAACTCGTCGCGGGCCTGAGCGCGCTCGGGATGAGCAGCGTTGCCGCAAAATCGGTGGCGCAAAATCTTGCGCCGCTCGGTCCAAGCGGGCCGTCTGCCGCTGCCGCCGCCACGCCCACGGCGATCAGCGAAGTCGAGGGCACTGGCGGCGCACTCTTTGTGGCGCAGCTCAAGGCGGCCGGCGTCGAGCACATTTTCTTCAATCCCTCGACCGGCGACCATCCGATCTTCGATGCGCTGGTCGACGTGCCCGAGATCCATTTGATCAAGGGCATTCAGGAAGGCGCTGTCGTCGCCATGGCGGACGGCTATGCCCGCGCCTCGGGGCGCACCGGTGTCGTCGTTGTCGCCAATATCGGACTGCCCAACGCGATGACCCAGATGGTCAATAGCTGGAAGGATCAGATCCCGCTGTTAGTGGCGGTCGCCTCGGTCGATCAGGATGCGCTCGGCCGCGACCAGTTCCAGGAGACCGACCACCATGAGGTGATGACCGAACCCATCACCAAATGGTTCTGGCAGGCGCAGTCCGCGGCCTCTATTGCGGAGACAACGCGGCGGGGCCTGAAATTCGCATCGACCCCGCCCTGCGGGCCGGTGTTCCTGGCCCTGCCGAGCAATACGCTCGAGCAGCGCGCCAAGGCGCAGATCTGGGAGCGCAGCAAATTCGACGTGCCGATGCGGATTCGTCCCGACAAGGACGATATCGAGAAGGCCGCCCGCATGCTGATCGGGGCCAGCAATCCGCTGGTCAGCATCGGCGACGAGATCACCATGTGCCACGGCGAAAAGGAGCTGCTCGAGCTCGCCGAACTCCTCGGCCTGCCAGTCGCCGGCGAAGGCGCGCAGGGCTCGGCCTTGGGCTACTGGTCAAAGCCTTTCCCGACCCGTCACCCGCTTTATATCGGCACGCTGGTGCGGACCATGCGCTATCCGGGAAAGCCCGATGTGCTGCTCAACCTCGGCAACCGCTTCGGCGAGCTTTCGTCTCCCGGCACCAAATTGATTTCGATCCGGCTCGACCCGACGAGTCTCGCGCGCGGCGCCCCGGTCGACCTCGCGATCGTTGCCGACTTGCGGCTTGCCATCGCCGATCTCATCGCGGCCGTTCGCGGCATGGCAACCGCCTCGCGGCTCAAGGAGATCGCCGACGATCGCGCGGCGCGCACGCGGGCCTACGCCGCCCAGATGATCGACGTACGCCAGAGCATCGCGCGCGGTCTTGCCGACGTAGCCCCGATCAGCATCGAACGGCTCGGGCTCGAGCTCGAGGCCAATCTCGACCGCGACACCTGTTACGTCGCCGACGTCGATTCCGGAAAAGCCATGGATCAGCTGATGAGTTTTGGCGGCGACGACAAGCAATATTTCAGCACCGGCCCCAACGTGCTGGGCTGGGGCATGGCGGCCGCGTTCGGCGTGAAACTGGCGCGGCCCGACGTTCCCGTGGTCTCCGTCGTCGGCGATGGCAGCTTCTGCTTCTCAGGCCCGCAGCCGCTGTGGTCGATGGCGCGTTACAAGGCGCCGGTCACCGTGATGGTGCTCAACAACAAGAGCTACAATAACGAGCGCAATCGCATCTGGAACAGCGCCGGCCGCCAGTTCGAGGCCGCGCGCGACATGACCTGCTATCTCGGCGATCCCGACGTGGACTATGCCAAAACGGCGGACGCGTTCGGCGTCGAGGGCGAGACGGTCAAGGAGCCGGCCGCGCTCAAGGGCGCGTTCGATCGCGCCAAGAGCGCCATGGTGGAGGGACGGCCCTATCTGCTCGACATTCACATCAAGCGCGAAGGGCTCGGCGCGGTGTCCGAATGGCATCCGCCCTATTCGCTCGCCGGCCTGCGCACCCGGAAGGTGTGATCATGCGCATAGTGCTGTCGTTTCCGATCGCGTTGTTGATGATGGCTGCCGCCGCTGCACCCGGCCGCGCGCAACAGATTGCCAGCCCGTTGCCGGCTGGCGAGGGGCGCGACCTCGTCGCCGCCGTGTGTTCGCAGTGCCACTACCTCGGCACTATCGCCAAGATACGCGACGGCGCCGCCGGCTGGAGGCTGTTCGTCAGCAACATGGTGCTGCGCGGCGCGCAATTGACGGGCCCGGAAATCGACACGGTGGTGAATTATCTCGCGCTTAATCTGGGGCCCGGCGCCAACCTGCCTCCCGCAAAGCCCACCGCACTGCCGGATGGGCAAGGCAAGGAACTGGTCGAGACGCGCTGCGCGCTGTGCCACGACCTCGAGCGCGTCGCTGAGGTCAAGCGGCACAAGGCGGACTGGCCGATCATCGTCGCCAACATGGTCGCGCGCGGCGCGACCGCCTCGCCCGAGGAAACGCAGACCATCGCCGATTATCTGACCACGAATTTCGGCGATTGAGCTTGGCGTTACGCCACCGTTCGCGACAGCGGACAAGACCAAAGGTTCGTTTAGCGAGGAAATGCCATGCGAGTGGACCGCTGCCGTTGCAACGACGCGCAATCCCATCTGTGCCGGCCGTCGCGCCGCGGCGTGCTGGCAATGCTGTCCGCCTCTGCCGTCGGCTCCGCCATCGGGCTCTCTAGCGCACGCGCGCAGGGCGGCGGACCGCGCATCATCGACACCCACCATCACATCTACCCGCCGAAATATGTCGGTCCCAACCTCGATCGCCTGATCAAGGATGCGGGCATGCTGCCGGCCTCGGCCTATACCAGTTGGACACCGCAATTCGCACTCGGTCAGATGGAGAAGGCCGGGATCGCGACCGCGCTGGTATCGATGACGAGCCCCGGTGTCTGGTTCGACGACGGCAGCGATTCCGCCCGCACCCGCTCGCGCCTATGTAACGACTATGGCGCCCAGATGATCGCGGATTATCGCGGCCGCTTCGGCATGTTCGCGGCGGTCCCGCTGCCGGACACCGAAGGTTCTCTCAAGGAAATCGAGTATGCGCTCGACACGCTCAAGCTCGACGGTATCGGCCTGTTGACGAGTTACGAGGGCAAGCTTCTCGGCGATCCGGCGTTCACGCCGGTGTTCGAGGAGCTCAATCGGCGCAAGGCCAAGGTCTTCGTCCATCCGACGATGTCGTGCTGCGGCAATGTCTTTCCCGAAGTCACCGGACCGACCATCGAATTCCCGACCGATACCGCGCGCGCCATCGTCAGCCTGGCGCTCACCGGTACGATGGCGCGATGTCCCGATGTCACTTTCATCTTCTCGCATGGTGGCGGCACATTGCCCTCGATCGTGCAGCGCATCGGCAACGCCATCGCCGGGCTCACGCCGGACGAGCGTGCCACGCGCCTGCCGCGCGGACTCGATTACGAATTAAAGCGTCACTATTACGATCTCGCCAGCGTCGGCACCGCACCGGCCGGCATGGCGGCGGTGCTCAAATTGTGGCCCATCACCCAGCTGACCTACGGCTCCGATGCTCCGTTCGGCTCGACGGTCGCGATTGCGGAGGGCATTACCAAGCTCGGCCTGTCGGACGCCGATCTTAAACTGGTCCGGCGCGGCAACGCGGAGCGGCTGTTCCCGCGTCTGGCCTAGCCGGTGCAAGGCTTTCCCGATTCCGCGGCAGCAGCCATGCATGCTTGTCCGGCGGGTTACGCGGCACTTGCCGGACGCAACGGGATCAAAAGTGTAAACTTGGCGCCGATGGCAGCCGCCGGTCGCGTCAGTTTGGCTCCCAATTGCATCGACAGTGCGTTGACAAGGCGGGCACCGAGACGCTTGCTTTTTGTCAGATCAAAATCGACAGGCAGACCGACGCCTTCATCCCAGACCGATACCAGAACCGACTGCTCGTCCGCCCGCAATAGCTGCACCGAGATCAATCCGCTCCGCCCCGTATAGGCATATCGTCCCGCATTCGAAACCAGTTCATTGACGATAAGCCCGACCAGAATGGCGCGATCGGCCGCGAATTGAATTTCTTCGGGCGCATCAAAGTGGATTGTGGATGGCGTCACGGTGGTAGCCAGATCGCCGATAATTTCGCGAAGATATTCGGTCAAATCGATATTTTCATGGTCGGCGTTGTAAGCCAGACGCTCATAGGCACGACCGACGGCATTGACGCGGCTCGATGCCTCGTTAAGGCGTTCGGTCAGGTTCGGATCGCCGACCGAACTCGCTTGCAGATGAAGCATGCTCGAAATCACCTGAAGACTGTTCTTCATCCGGTGATTGGCTTCCTTGAGCAGGACCTGATGACGATCGAGAGCGGCCTGCAGTTTGCGCCTATATTGCTGTTGCTCGATCGCCATGCCGAGGATGTTCGCGGCGCCTTGCAGAAAAGCGATGTCGTGCTCGCTGAACTCGCCTTCGGATTTGCTGTCGACTTCCAACACGCCGAAAGGCGAGCCGTCGCCTTGCAGAATGACATTCATGGCGCGGCGGATGCCATGCTCGAGGAGCAATTCGGGGGTTCTAAATCGTTCTTCGTTCTCGAGATGGTTTGAAATGACGGGCTTGCCGGTGCGCAAAGCATAACCGGCCGGAGAGGCCAAATCGGCCCCCACGGTTGCCGAACCGACGACCCCCTCGTCCCAGCCGACGCCGGCACGAACCAGGAGCCGATTTTCGGCCGGCATGAATTCCATGACTTTGCAATATTCCGCGCCCAACCCTTCGGCGGTCATCCGCGCGGTGTGGTCGAGCATGCCAGTGAAGTTCGCGCCCTGCAGCGCAAGGACCCCGAGTTCGGCGAGAAGCTCCTGCTGGCGAATACGCATGCGGAGCGCGCGGCCCGTCAGGTCGTCGGGCTGATTTTCACCAGGGGAGGCCTCAACGACGGGCTTGTCGTCGCCGGATGATGGGGTCATGTCCGAGACATACCATGATATCCGCCGCGACCGGGCCGCTCGCGAGCGGTCGCCGACAGTGAGCTAAGCGCCCCAATAGGCCATTTCCAGATCGGAGCGAGGGAAAAAGCTCCAAATTTGTCCGCCACCAGCCCCGCTAATACGGACGAAACGTGCGGATTACGGAAGCCCGGCGGTGCTTGCGGCGGCGGCTATTTGCCTTCGCGCCAGATGCCGAGCGCTTCCTGCGCCGGCCGGTCGGAGATCGAGAACAGCACCGATTGCTTCGCGGCGTGGTGCGAATAGCTCTTTCCACGGCGGCACGCACGAAGACGTCGTTCGGGCCCCAGTCGAGCACCTTGCCGTCGACGGTGGTCGAGCCCTCGCCTTCGGCGCAGACCAAGATCACGCCGTCGGTCGAGCGGTAAGGCTCGCCCTTAAAGCCCTTCGGCAGCATCGCGAGGTATGCGCTCATGGTCGGCAGCACCGGCCCGCCATTGACCGGATTGGCGTAGCGGACGCGCGCGCCGTGGCGCTTGTCGATGTCGCCCGCCTGCATCATGCGCTCGATGATCGGCCGGGTGCGCGCGTAGGTGTAATTGATCACCGGGGTCCGGTTCGTGGCCGCGGTGCCGTCGGGCAGCACGCCCGAGCCGTAGAACGACAGCGAGTCGCCATCCTGTCGCGTGGTTTTCTGCATGGCGTCGTCAAAGTGCTCGGCAAAGGACGCTTCGTAGAAGTTGACCGTCGGCACATCGAGCACGTCGAGCCACAGCATCGGCTTGTTCGACGGATTGCCGTGATCGTGCGGCGCCCAATTGGCGGTGATGACGAAATCGCCGGGCGCCATAAAGGCCTTCTCGCCCTCGACCGCCGTATAGGCGCCCTCGCCGTCGAGCACGAAGCGGATGGCCGAAGCGGCATGGCGGTGCGCCGGCGCAACCTCGCCCGGCATGATCATCTGGATGCCGGCGAACAGCGTATTGGTGACACGGGATTCGCCGTGCAGCGCCGGGTTCTCCAGGATCAGCACGCGGCGCTCGGCTTCCTCGGCGGTGATCAGGCCGCCCGATTCCATGACCAGGGCTTTGACGTCGTCGTAGTGCCAGACATGCGGCGCGCAGCGCGATTTCGGCTCCTTGGTGACGATCGATTCTTCATCGCCTTCCACAGCGGCGCCATGTCCTTTTTGGCGATGCGCTCGTAGAAGGCCTCCCGCATGGCCTCGATATTGTGTTTCGGGCTCGGGCCGGTGACCTCTTTTGCTGTCGCAACCGTCATGGCGTCCTCCTGGCGAAATCCGCGAAGTTTGGGCGAATATAGTCAAAGCGGGCGCTTGCGGATATAGCGCGTGAACTAGCCCATCGCGGGGCTGCCATGCGGGCCCAGCCTGCCTTCCCGCCTACAGATTCAATTATTGGTTGCCCCGCCGTCGACCGCGATGGTCTGGCCGGTGATGAAGTCGCTGTCGGGCGAAGCGAGGAAGACCAGCGCGCCCAGCAGGTCCTCCGGGAATTGGTCGCGCTTGATGCGCGCGGCGGACGATGGCGGGCGCCCGCGAATGTTCGAGGTGGCCGGGATTCTCGTTGATGACGGTGTCGCTGAGCGTGAAGCCCGGCGCCAGATTATTGACGCAGATATTGTGCTCGCCGAGTTCCCGCGACAGCGAGCGGGTAAAGGCCGTGACCGCGCCCTTCGAGGTGACGTAATGCGCCATATTCGGAATGCCGCGGGCGACCGTGCCGGAACTGATATTGATGATCTTGCCGTACTTCTGCGCGATCATATGCGGCGCGACGTGCTTGGCCATCAGGAACACGCCGCGCACATTGACCGCCATGACGCGGTCCCACAGCGCGACGTCGATCTCGGTGACCTTGCTGCTCCTGCAGCGGCGCGAACAGCGCGGCATTGTTGACCAGGATATCGATCTTGCCGAAGCGCTCGATGGTGGCGGCGACCAGCGCCTTGACCGCGCCCTCGTCGCTGACGTCGGTGATCGCGCTGGCCACCGAATTGGCGCCGTGGTCGCGCGCGATCTCGTCCGCCAAATCCTTGCCGTCGGCAACGTCGGCGATCATCAGCCGCGCGCCCTCGCGCGCCAGCGCCTGCGCATAATGCCGGCCGATGCCCTTGGCGCCGCCGGTAACGATGGCCACGCGGCCGTCGAGACGCGCCATGGTCAGATGCTTCCCCGTCACACGGCGGACGAATTTCTCGAAACCGCCGAGTTGCTGCTTGACCATGTCGATGGTCGGCTGATCGGTCAGCGCGAGCGTCTTCTCATCGAATTTTTTCGGCCGAGAAATTGACGAAGACTTCCGGCTTGCCGAACATCAGCGCGTCGATCGAGGTGAGAGACATGCGCAGGTGATATTGCATGCGGCCGCCGCCGAGCAGGCCGCCCGCGCAGGACTGCAGCGCGACCGGCTTGTCCTTGAACGGCACCTCCTTCAGGCGCGAGACCCAGTCGATCGGCATTCTTCAGCCCGCCGGGAATGCTCCAATTATATTCCGGCGACACGATGATGACGCCATCGGCGGCGCGGATGGCATCGGCCCAGTCATCGACGTCGGCGGGAATGCCGGTCGCTGGCCTGATCGTCGGCGTTATAGACCGGGAAGTTGTCCCACGGCGGCGCCGGCTTGAGCGACAAGTCCCGGCGGCGCCAGCGCCGGGAGCTGCCCGCGCCAAGCGCGGCGTTGTACGAGGCTTTGCGCAGGCTGCCGCAGATGACGGTGACGTTGAGGGTCTTATCGGCCATGTCGCTCCTCTTCAGGTTGATCGATGCGGCGCAGATCGGGATGAGGCCGCCCGGACTGTGCGCGCCCGCTCACTTACGGCCGGCAGAACGTCGAGCCGCAGGCATCATCAAGACAGTTTTCGTCCAGTCAGTTGGTGTTGAGGAGCGGAATATCCTTCGCCGACCGCGATCCCGGCAAGCGATTCCACGAAAGCGTAGATGTCGGCGATGTCCTGATCCGACAGCACCGCATCGGAGAATGCCGGCATGTCGTTGACCGGATTGCGCACCTGCCCCTTGAAGCCGTCGAACGGCAGCGCCGTGTGGGCGAGGATCGGCGCCGGCCCGTTATAGGCGCCGCCCTGCCCCGACCGGCCGTGGCAGGTGAAGCAGCCGTCGGCGAGATAGATGCGCTTGCCGTTTGCCGGCATCGCCCTTCGGCGCGTCCTGCGCCAGCATCACGCCGATGCCGCCGACACCGAACGCCGCACGCCAAGAGCACGACCCGCGCGATCGTCTTGAAGCTTGTTCATTGCAGAAACTCCTCAGCGCGGATCGGTGACGACGTCGACCACGGCCGGCTCGCCGGCCTTGACCGCGGCGATGGCGCGGGTGCAGCGCCGGCCCGAGATCCTTGGGATCGGTGATCGGACCCTCGCCATGCGCGCCCATGCCGCGCGCGACGGTGGCGTAGTCGATATTCGGGTCCTTGAGCGTGGTGCCGATATCCATCTTGTCGACGCCGCGGCCGTGCCGCGCCGCCATCGCCACCAGGTACATGTATTCCTGGTGATAGGCGCGATTGTTCTGCACGATGTAGAGGATCGGGATCTTGTGGTGCGCCGCCGTCCACAACGCGCCCGGATTGAACATGAAGTCGCCGTCGCCGCCGAAGGCAACCGTGAAGCGGCCGTGCTTCTTGTTGGCGAGCGCCGCGCCGATCGAGGCCGGCAGATTGTAGCCGATGCCGGCGCCGCCGGAGATCGCCGTTCCATTGATAGGGCTTTTTGAAATCCCACAGCCGATGCGGCCAGGACAGCCGGATCGTGGTGCCGACCACCGACCAGTCCTCGTCCTTGATCTGGTCATAGACCTCGGCGCACATCCGCGCGGTGGTGATCGGGCTCGAATCCCAGCCGATGGTCGCGTCGGTCTTGGACTGCTCGACCATCGCCAGATGGGCCGCGGCGAGTTTCTGGCCGCGCGCGGCGAAGGCCGACTTCCGGCCGTCGTCGAGTCAGGCGCTTGACCGCCTCGGTCAGTGCCGGCAGCGACGCTTCGCCGTCGCCGGCGATGTCGAGATCGATGTCCTGCCAGCGGCCGAAATCCTGATAGTTGGATTTCAGATAGAGGTCGCGCACGCCGAGCGTGATGAGTTTGGCGTCGGGCTTGGTAGCCGGGCGTCGAGCGGCGCACGATGCGATCGCTGAAATGGGTGAGCGTGCCCCACAGATCGTTCATCTCGATCGCGAGGATGACGTCGGCCTGGCCGATCAGGCCGCGGCGGAAGCTTTGATTGAGCGGATGCCGCGACGGGAAATTCATGCGGCCGGCATTGTCGATGACGCCGCATTGCAGCGCTTCGGCGAGCGCGACGAGGTTCGCCATGCCGGCGGGCGTGCGCGCGACGCGGTCGGCAGATGATGATCGGATTCTGCGCCTCGACCAGCATCTTGGCCGCTTCGCGCGATGGCGCGCGGGATCGCCCTGCGGCGGCACCACCGGCGCGAATTTCGGAATGCGCAGACCTTCCGGATCGGGGATCGGGTTTTCCTGCAGCTCGGCATCGAGCGCGATGAACACCGGCCCCATCGGCGGCGTGGTCGCGATCTTGTAGGCGCGCGCGGTCGAACTCGGCGAAATGCTGTCAGCGATGGCCGGCTGGTCGTCCCACTTGGTGAACTCACGGACGATCTGGCCGATGTCGACGCCGGAATGCACCCATTCGGCGCCCGGCATGCGCTTGTCGGCTTCCATGATGTTGCCGCCGAACACCAGGACCGGCACGCGGTCGCACCAGGCGTTGTACATCGCCATGGTGGCGTGCTGCAGGCCGACCACGCCGTGGCAGGCCATCGCCATCGGCTTGCCTTCCATCTTGGCGTAGCCCTGCGCGATATGGACGGCGATGTCCTCGTGCACGCAGGTGATGATTTCGGGCTTGTTGTTGCCGTGATTGATGACGGCTTCGTGCAGGCCGCGATAGCTCGAGGCGCAATTGATCGCCATGTATTCGATGCCGAGCGAATTGATGCACGTCGGTCATGAAATCGCCGCCGCTCGAGGTCTGATTCACCGGATCGTTCGACGGCGCCAGCGTCTCGGCGGCGATCTGCAGCGGGCCCGGGAACGGCGGCCTTGACCTGCGCGGGCGGGCGGCCGGCACCGCGTTGGCCGCAACCGGCGGCGTCACCGCTGCGGCGGCGCCGACAAGGCCTGCGCCTTTGAGGAAATTACGGCGGCTGGAATCGGCGGACTTGGCGGCGTTTCGACATCGGTGACCTCCCCGCCCGGCCGCAACGGCCGAAGCGATCGAATTGATTATTCGATTGCGGAGATTATTCGCGTCCCGACTGGTCAGCGTCAAGCGTGGCTTGCGGCAAGGGCCAGCCATGCGGGAGTTACGCGCAAGCTTATGTGCTCGGCGAATTCAACAGCGCCGGCGCGACGATATCCTTCCAGCTGTGCGGCGGGTTTTTGAGTTCGCCGTGCCGGGCCATGAAATCGGCAATCGTTTGCACGCCGTACACGGCGCTGCCGAATTCGTCCTTGATCGCCCTGACCACCGCTTCCATGGCGGCACCACTGAAGGTTCCCGAGGGCTCGTGGGTCAAATAAATCTGTGCGGCGCGGCGCGGATCGTCGTGGATGATACGCGCGGCTTCATCGATTGCCTGCTCGATCACTTCGGGCAACTGCGGCTTGGCGTCGATGACGGCTTTGCTCGCACCCATGATGAGGAAGGAGAACTTGCCGCCCATGACATCGGCCGAATTCAGGATCGGATGGATGGTGCCGTCGCGCAACGCCAATTGCGTAAAGGGCGGCGACGAGAAATAGGCAGTGACTTGCCCTGGCGCCTGATTGGCATGGTCGATCAGCGCCGCAATCGCGTCGGCATGCGATAAGACCACGATCTGTGTTTGCAGCCGATCGTAGCGGCCGAAGATTTTCTCCGATTGCAGCTCGCAACAGATACATCTGCGGCGCGGTCAGCGTCGGCACCGCGATCCGGTCGGCAGGCGTGAGGTCGGCAAGCGACTGCTCGCTGGCTTGATTGCTCAGAAGCGTCATCGGCAGCGTCGTTAGGCCCGAGACGGCAAAAATCTGCTGCGGCGTGCCTTTATCCCTCGCCCACGCCGCAAGCAGCGGCGCGGTGCCGAACGGTCCCATGTCGACGGCGCCGGTCGCGATGGCGTCCTGCAGTCGCTCGACGCTCAGAAACGGCTGGAAGCTTGCCCGAACGTCGAGATGTGCGGCCTTGGCATGCTTCTCGATCAGCTTTTGTTCCTGGCAGATATAGATCGGCAGGAAAGCCAGCCCATACCCGGTGCCGATCTTGACCTGTTCCTGCGCCGAGGCCGGCATAAGACCGGCGCAAAAGCAACCAAGAAAGGCAGCAATGACCTTGCCGCGAGTTCCGAAGGAGGCAGGGAACCGCCATTGCTGCGTTGGATCCACGCCAGCAATCGCCCGGCAGCATGGGCGCAGCGAGTTCCATGGGAACATCTTCGCCGCGTGGCCCGTTCCTATCTTCATTGCCTGCAAGAAGGCGGCTTTCATGTCCCGTGTAGTCCTGGTCGTCGATGACGAACCGCTTGTGCTCGACATTACGGCATCCATGTTGGAAGATCTCGGATGCACGGTAGTGACTGCGGCTAATGCGAAGCAAGCGCTAAACAAGCTTTCGACCAATCAGCGCATTGAAATCCTTATCACCGACATCAACATGCCCGGCACCGACGGCTATGAACTCGCCGAAGCGGCCCAACGCATGCGCGTGGGTTTGACGGTCATCATGCTGTCTGGCCGGGAAAGCGACGGCCACGGCTTCCCCTTCATTCGGAAGCCATTCTTGCGAGACGACCTGGTGCAAACAATGGCCCGTTATACCGGGCTGTGCTGACGGAAAAGCGGCCGTACAATTAGATCGCCATGAGACCGGTCCTGTCGCCGCCAACTAAAGTGCACTCGCCGGGAACGGGTTAGACGTAAGCGCGTACCGATGCGTTGTTGTCGCAGTCAGAAACCGGCAAAATCAACTACGTCCGCCTTCTCCGTTGCGGCCGGTTACCACCCGGCGGTGCTTTGGATAACAGCCTAAAACAAACCTGGTTCGCAAAGCGCGTTCGCGCCGATCACGGCAAAACATTCTCACGCTCTTTGGCACGATGCTCCGCGATTTCCTCGACCTCCTTTTCGTCTATGGTCGTCAGCTCGTCGCGGGCGTCGCCGTGGCTACGAAGGAGTTCATCCAATTTGGCCTGGATCGCCTGGGTGTCGCGGTGCTCGGTGCGGGTAATCAGTAAGGTCATGAACCATGTTCCGAGGCTCGCGACGGCGCTCCAGCCGAATGTGCTCGGGGAGATGCAAATCCAGGCAACGCCATAGACCGCGATAAAGCCAAAGGCAGCCGGATGGGCTGCCAGTTCGCCTAATCGCGTCAATCGCCGCCGAACTTTCGGTCTTCTCATCTAAATATCCGCATTTGGAGGCAGCTCATGATGCCGCTCCCATGCAGTTTCTTCCGGCTTACTGGAATTGGATGGCGTACGGGCGGAATAGGCTTAAGACGGCCAATAAGGTCGCCGCCGCAACGTCGCCGTCAAATAGCAGGTGCAATCCGATGGATGAGGAAGATAATGCGGAATTCTCGGCCGAGAATCGAAATGTTTGGCTTCAAATAACGTGGGTAAGCATCAGAGCAACAACCACAACGAGCGGAACGCCTAACAACCATAGGATAACGGGCATTTGTCGCCTCCGGGTATGAAGTTTCCTAGGAGACAAACTCGCCGGAACGACCTTTTGTTCCGTTCAGCGCCCTGCGTGCGCCGGCGCATCGGCGTCTAATATGAGCGTTGAACCGGCCGCGCCAGTCGAGAACTGCCGCGGCCGCTTCAACGAAGCCCTCACTCGTCGGCGATCGGATTGCGCAACACGCCGATGCCTTGGATCTCGACCTCGACGGTGTCGCCCGATTTCATCCAGACCGGGTTGGGCTTGCGCGCATGGCCGACGCCCGACGGCGTGCCGGTGAAAATGATATCGCCGGGCTCGAGCGTGATGCCTTGGGTGATGTAGACCAGCATCTCGACCACCGGGAACATCATGTTGTCGGTATTGTCCGACTGCATGACATTGCCATTGAGCCGGCTCTGAATGGCGAGGCCTTTGGCGGCATCGGGAAGTTCGTCGGCGGTGACCAGCCAGGGGCCGAAGCCGCCGGTGCGGTCGAAATTTTTGCCCATCGCCCATTGCGTGGTCTTGCGCTGGAATTCGCGCACCGAACCTTCGTTGCCGCAGGAATAGCCGGCGATGCAGGAGGTGGCGTTTGCCGGCGTCAGATGCTTGGCGCGCTTGCCGACCACCAGCATGAGCTCGGCCTCGTAATCGAGTGTTTCGGACACCTTCGGCCGGATGATCGGCTCGCCGTGCGGCACCATCGAGGTGAGGCCGCGGAAAAAGATGGTCGGAAATTTTGGAATATTGTCGCGCTGCGAGCCTTCCTTGACGTGTTCGAGGTAGTTCAACCCGAGGCAGATGATCTTGCCCGGCCGGCCGACCGGCAGCGCATATTTCAGCCCCGCGAGCGATTTGCGCGCACTCGCCGGCGCGCGCTTGGCAATCTCGCCGAGCGGCTTGGTGTCGCCGTTATTCGCCTTGAGCCAATCACCGAGGTCGGACGGAATTTTACTGTCGGCTGCCTGCAGGTCGACGACCTGATCGCCCTCGACCACGCCGAAACGCGGGCCTCCCTGCCCTTCGAACGCAACGATTTTCATGTTTGCTTCCTTCCCTGACCCTTCCTCGCGGGGCCGGGACTATAACGGGCGATATTGCGGCAATCTACGGCCCGGCAGGCAAAGCTTTACATTCCGGGCCATGAAGGACAGAACAGCCGCCGCGCGCACCGACGCCGGGAATTCTGATGAAACTCCATCGTCGAACCTTTCTGCATTGCGCGGCAGGCGCTGCCGCGCTGCCCGCCGCAACGCGGTTCGCGATGGCAGAGGATTATCCGACGCGGCCGGTGCGCGTCGTCGTCGGCTTTCCGGCCAGCAATGCCTCCGACATTGTTGCGCGGCTTACCGGCCAATGGCTGGCGGAGCGGCTCGGTCAGCCCTTCGTCATGGAAAACCGGCCCGGCGCCGGTGGCAATATCGGCGCCGAAGTGGTCGTGAACGCAGCGCCGGACGGCTACACGCTATTGTCGATAAGTCCCTCGGCTGCCGCCAACGCGACGCTCTACGACAATCTCAGTTTCAATTTCATCCGGGACATAGCGCCGGTCGCGGGCGTCGCCAGCGCGCCCTATATCCTGGCGCTCAATCCGTCTTTGCCGCCAAAGACCGTTCCCGAATTCATCGCCTATGCCAAGGCCAATCCGGGCAAGCTCAACATGGCGTCGTCGGGCAACGGCAGCCTGAGCCATATGTGCGGCGAATTGTTCAAGTCCATGACCGGCGTCGACATGGTTCACGTGCCCTATCGCGGCAGCTTCGTGCCCGATCTGCTCGCCGGCCAGGTGCAGGTCGTGTTCAGTCCCATTTCGCAGACCATCGGCTATATCAAAGACGGCAAATTGCGGGCGCTCGCCGTGACCACGGGCAAGCGCCAGGCGATCCTGCCGGACATCCCGGCGGTGGCCGAATTCGTGCCCGGCTACGACGCCGGCGGCTGGTACGGGATGGGCGCGCCCAAGGGCACGCCCGCCGACATCGTCGACAAGCTCAACAACGCGATCAACGTCGCGCTTTCCGACCCAAAGCTGATCGCGGCGCTCGCCGACCTTGGCGCGGTTCCCATGCCGATGGCTCCTGCCCAGTTCGGGAATTTTCTCGCCGCCGAAACCGAGAAATGGGGCAAGGTCATCCGCGGGGCAAATATCAAGCCCGACTAACTCGGCATCGGGGCGAAAATATTTACTGAGCCGCTCACGCATGATGGCTGCGCAAGCTATTATTCGACCAGGATTACGGTCGCAGGTTTCTCAACATGCCCGATACTCCCCTTATCCAGGTCAGCGATGTCTGCAAGTCCTATGATGGCGGCCGCGCATTCGCCGTCCGCAATGCGAGCCTGACCGTCGCATCCGGCGCTTTCGTTTCGCTCGTCGGCGCCAGCGGCTCCGGCAAGACCACCTTATTGAAGTTCATCAACCGTCTCATCCAGCCGGACTCCGGCAGCATCCGCATCGACGGCAAGAACACGCTCGGAATGGAGATCACGGAGCTTCGCCGCAGCATCGGTTACGTTTTCCAGAACGCCGGACTGTTTCCGCATCTAACCGTTGGAGAAAATATCGGGATGACACCCGAACTTCTGGGCTGGCCATCCGTCGAGATCGCGGCCCGGGTCGAAGAGCTTTTGGACTTGGTCGAACTGCCCTCGCGTTACGCGACGCGCCGGCCGGCAACCTTGTCGGGCGGCGAGCGCCAGCGTGTCGGCGTAGCGCGAGCGCTCGCGGCTCGGCCGAAGATCGTGTTGATGGACGAGCCATTTGGGGCGCTCGACCCGATAACCCGCGACAGTGTCGGCGCGACCTATAAGCGGCTGCACAATCTGCTCGGTCTCACCACCGTGATGGTCACACACGACGTCCAGGAAGCCATCCTGCTCGGCGACCAGATCGCGGTCATGAAGGCGGGCCGCGTCGTCGCGCTCGACACGCCCCGAGCTTTGCTGGCCGACAATCAAGCCGACGACGTCGTCTCACTGATGTCCATGCCCAAACGGCAGGCCGAACAAGTCCGTGTCGCTATCGAGGGTAGCGATAGTCAACATGCATGAACAGTTTAGCGCGGCGCTTCAACTGCTGCCCAATTACCTGGGGCAGCATACATTGTTGTGCGCCGCGGCATTGGCGCTTGGCGTATCCTTCGCCCTTCCCCTCGCCTTTCTAGCGGCCCGTCGGCCGCGACTCAGATTCTGGGTTTTGTCGATTACAGGTCTCTTCCAAACGATCCCCGGACTGGCGCTGCTCGCGATGTTCTATCCCCTGCTGCTCGGGATTTCAGATGTCGCGAAAGCGCTGGTCGGCATCAATATTCCGGCGCTCGGCTTCCTGCCATCGGTCGCGGCGCTCACGCTTTATTCAATGTTGCCGATCGTAAGAAACGGAGTCGCCGGTTTCGCCGGCATCGATCCGGCGGTGCTTGAGGCCGCCGACGCCGTCGGCATGACACCGCGTCAACGTTTTCTCCGCGTCGAAGCGCCCTTGGCCGCGCCCGTCGTCATGGCAGGCATCCGAACCGCGGCGGTGTGGACCATTGGCACGGCGACCTTGTCGACCTCGGTCGGCCAAACGAGCCTCGGCAACTACATTTTCTCCGGGTTGCAGACGCAAAATTGGGTGTTTGTTCTGTTTGGCTGCGTGGCTGCCGCAGTTTTGGCCACGGCCGTGGACCAGCTTCTCGGCCTGATCGAGCTCGGCTTATCGTCGGGCAAGCGCGCTCCGATGTTTCTCGGCCTCTTCGGACTTGCGGCCGGATTAAGCCTCACGCTTGTTCCACTCGCTGCTGCGAGCGCGACCGGTTACGTCGTCGGCGCCAAGAACTTCACCGAGCAATATATCCTCGCGGCACTCATCTCCCGGCAAATCGAGGCAGCCGGCGCGGGTGTCCAACAACAGGATAACCTCGGCTCGGCGATTGCTTTCAACGCCGTCGCCAGCAACGAAATCGATGTCTACGTCGATTATACCGGGACGCTATGGACGAATGTGATGCAACGGCGGGACCCCGTTACACCCGCGCAGATGCAGCAGCAATTGACACAGTGGCTGGCGCGAGACTACGGCGTACTGCTGCTCGGCAGCCTCGGGTTCGAAAACGCCTATGTGTTCGCGATGCGCCGCGACCGGGCGGCGGCATTGGGCATCAAGAGCTTGGCCGATTTGAGCGAACACTCGGCTCAACTCGCGCTTGGAGCGGATTTCGAATTTCTGGCCCGTCCGGAGTGGACGACGATCAAAAATGCCTATCGGCTCGATTTTGGCAGCAAGCGATCGTTTGAACCGACCTTCATGTATCGCGCCGTTCAAGACCGAAGCGTCGACGTCATCTCGGCGTTTTCGAGCGACGGCCGCATCGCGTCGGACGATCTCGTGGTCTTGACCGATCCCATGCACGCCATTCCGTCGTACGAAGCGGTTATTTTGATATCTCCAAAACGGTCGAAGGATCGCGTCTTGATCGACGCGCTGACGCCCCTGCTCGGGCGCGTGTCGATCGAGCAAATGCGGCAGGCAAACCTGATGGTTGATCGCGGTTCGAACAGCGCGTCACCGCGGGAGGCGGCTTCGTTTCTCGCTCGTTCGATCGGCTTGCGAGATGCAGGTGCCGCGGCTACGCCTTAGGCACGCTTGCCGCGATCCGTCATTTCTCGACCGCCATCCGAAACGCCAGCACCGCGAACATGCCGTCGGTCCAGGCTTGCAGCGGCACGAAACCGCTGCCTTGGGCCATCGCGTTGAACGATTCGACGGTATATTTGTAGCTGTTCTCGGTATGAATGGTCTCGCCGGCGCGGAATGTGATCGCCTTGCCGGCGACCCTGACCTTCTGCCGCTTGGTGCTGGCGAGATACATTTCGATCCGGTTCTGCTCGCGATTGTAACAAGCATGATGCTCGAAGCTTGCGAGATCGAACTCGCCGCCGAGCTCGCGATTGATCCGCGCCAATAGATTGAGATTGAATTTTGCCGTCACGCCCTCGGCGTCGTTATAGGCGGGTTTGAGGATTTGGGCGTCCTTGACCAGATCGATGCCGATGATCAGCACCCCGCCCGAGCCGAGCATCGCGCCGGCATGGCGCAGGAACTGCGCCGCCTCATGCGGCTCGAAATTGCCGATGGTCGAGCCCGGGAAGAAACCGACCCGCGGCAGCGCCACCACCGGATGGGGAATGACGAAGCTTTTGGTGAAATCCGCCACCAGCGGATGCACCTTGAGATGCGGGTAGTCGCGGCGCAATTGCGCGGCGTCCTGCTGCAAAAATTCGCCGGAAATATCGACCGGCACATAGGCTTCGACCGTCGCCGTGGCGCCGAGCAGAATGCGCGCCTTTTTGCTCGAGCCGGCGCCGAACTCGACCAGCGCGCAGTTCGGCGGGAATAGCGAGCCGATCGCCGGCGCATGCGCGCGGAGCAGCGCCATCTCGCACCGGGTCGGATAATATTCCGGCACTTGAGTAATGCGCTCGAACAAAGCCGAACCCACTGCATCGTAAAAATACTTCGGCGACAGCCGCTTCGGCTTGGCCGTAAGTCCGGCCAGCACATCGGCCGCGAACATAGCGGTGGCCTGATCCGCCGCGTCGGACGGCGCGGGGCTCGCTACGGTTTTGACGGCACTAGTCATTGCAGAAGCCATGATGACGCTCAGTGTTGATATTCGGCAAGCCGCAGGCCGGAAAACTGCCAGCGCGCGGTGGGATAAAAGAAATTGCGATAGGTCGAGCGCGAATGCCCGGCGGGTGTGGCGAGCGACGAGCCTCGGAGCACCAGCTGGTTGACCATGAACTTGCCGTTATATTCGCCGAGCGCGCCGGGCGCCGGCTTGTAACCGGGGTAGGCCGAATAGGCGCTGCGCGTCCATTGCCAGACCACGCCAAAAGCGCCACCGAGCATGCCGCTATTCGCCGCAACCTCCCACTCGCCTTCGGTGGGCAAATCCTTGCCGGACCAGCGCGCGAACGCATCGGCTTCGTAATAACTGACATGACAGACCGGCCGTGACGGTTCGACGCGGCGCGAGCCGCCGAGCGTCATTGTGAGCCAAGCGCCATCTGACTTCCGCCAATAACCGGGCGCGGTCCAGCCTTGCGCCTCGACGACAGCCCAGCCGTCCGAGAGCCAGAGCGCCGGCGTCGTGTAACCGCCGTCGGCCATGAAATCCAGCCACTCGCCGTTTGTTATGAGCGCAGGCGACACCTGCACCGGCCGCAGCGCGATCCGATGCGACGGCTCTTCGTTGTCGAAACAAAAGCCCGGCCCATCATGGCCGATCGTATGAATGCCGCCGAAGGGAACGTTCGTGGCGGCAGGCTCGATCGGGCTGTGGCCAATGCCAATCCGGATCGTAGGCCGGATGTGTCGGATTGAGCGAGAAGGCGTGCAAAATATCGGTGAGCAAAAGCTCCTGATGCTGCTGTTCGTGATTCAATCCGATCTCGATGATCGGCTTGAGTGCGCCGAAATCAGCCGCGCTTTCGATCAGGAACGCCACGGCCGAATCGACGTGCGCGCGATAGTCAGCGACTTCGGCCGCGCTCGGCCGGGTGACAAGGCCGCGCTGCGGGCGCGCCGCACGCGGTCCCGCCGCGACATAATAGGAATTGTACAGATAGGCGAAACGCTCGTCGAACGGCCGGTAGTCTTTCAGCAAAAGGCCGCAACAGAAACTGCTCGAAGAACCAGGTCACGTGAGCGCGGTGCCACTTGGTCGGACTGGCGTCGGGCATCGATTGCACGACCTGGTCTTCCGCGGAAAGCAATGCCGCTCGGCGCTCGGTTTCGTCGCGCACCGCGCGAAACGCCATAAGCCAATTTTGGCGCGGATCGCCGGACGGCCTGCTCCGCGCCAAAGCGTCCTTGTCCAGAGCAGAATCGAGCAGACCGCTCGGCTTGGCACGCGTAACAGCGGCGGAGTGCGACATCATAAAATCCGCTAATGGCGGGGATTATTTAAGCAATTTTGAAAGATAATCGAGGCCCCGTCGGTTGGTTCCATAGATGGTCTATCCGTCACAGACCGCAATGCCAACCGCAGGCGCTAACGCGGTTGTGATCGGCCCCGTCATCGGACCCAAAGTCGCAGCATATTGGCAGAATTCTGCCCGGGGACCTAGCCTTTCGCGTGTCTCTAAAACATGTATTTTGACACGCCGCCGGCAAGGTAGCGCCGCGATCCAAGCCGCGCACGAGGGAATGATGGCGAAGCGAATTGGCAAAAAGCGGGTCGTGGCACAACCGCTGCTGCCGCGCGAACGGAGCACCTATTCGGCGATCGTCGACCGGCCGCCGCTGAAGCTCCCGGGCGGCGCGCGTGTGGTGATCTGGAGCATCGTCAATCTCGAAGTGTGGGATATCGGCCAACCGATGGCGCGGCAGGTGTTGGCGCCGCCGACCGGCGTGACCCATCTGCCGGACGTGCCCAATTGGAGCTGGCACGAATACGGCATGCGGGTGGGCGTGTGGCGCTTCTTCGATCTGTTCAAGCGCGAGAAAATCCGTCCGACGCTCGCCATCAATGCCCGAGTCTGCGAGGACTATGCCCGCGTCGCCGAAGAAGCCAAACGCGACGGCTGGGAATTCATGGGCCACTCCTATCAGCAGGGCCCGATCCACAAGGAGCCGAACCAGAAAGCGATGATCGAACGCTCGCTCGGCGTCATCGAGCGTTTCACCGGCAAGCGCCCGGTCGGCTGGCTCGGCCCGGGCCTCACCGAGACATTCGAAACGCCGGATCTGCTGACGGCGGCAGGCATCAAATATATCGGCGATTGGGTCTATGACGACGAGCCGTCGACGATCCGCACCCTCAACGGCCCGCTGGTGACGCTGCCCTATACGATGGAGCTCAACGACATTCCGATGATGGCGGTGCAGCACCACGAGGCCGATTATCTGTTCAAGCGCGCCATCGACCAGTTCGACCGGCTCTACGCCGAAGGCGAAAAGCGCGCCAAGATTCTTGCGCTCGCCATTCATCCCTATCTCAGCGGCCAGCCGCATCGCATCAAATATCTCGAAGCGATCTACGATTACACCCGCAAATTCGACGGCGTGTTGTATTGGACCGGCGAAGAAATTTTGGATTGGTATCTGCAATGCGCAAAGTGATCGTCGCGATCGCGCTCGTCGCAGGCGCGGTGCTTGCGACCGCCGCGCAGGCCGCGCCGTGCCGCACCGGCGGGCCTTACGACAAGTGGCTCGCCGACCTCGAGCGCGAAGCGATCGCGCAGGGCGTCTCGCAGCGCGCTATCGCTGCCGCCGCGCCTTATCTCACTTACGACCAGCGCATCGTGAATATCGACCACGGCCAGCGCGTCTTCAGCCAGACCTTTTTGGAATTCTCCGATCGGATGGCGGCGGGTTATCGCATTCAAATGGGCGCGGCGAAGATCAAAACTTATGCGCCGGTTTTCGCGCGCATCGACCAGCAATACGGCGTGCCGGCGCCGGTCATCGTCGCGTTCTGGGCGCTCGAAAGCGATTTCGGCGCCAATATGGGCAATTACAAATCACTGAGCTCGATCGCGTCGCTGGCTTACGATTGCCGCCGCGCCGACCGCTTTCGCGGCCAGCTTCTCGACGCGCTGCGCCTGATCGACCGCGGCGATCTCGCGCCCGACGAGATGATCGGCTCCTGGGCCGGCGAGCTCGGCCAGACCCAGATGATGCCGTCGGAATATTACAAATACGCGGTCGACTATGACGGCGACGGCAAGCGCAATCTGTTGCGCAGCGCGCCGGACGTGCTCGCCTCGACCGCCAATTATCTCCTCGGGCTCGGCTGGAAGCGCGGCGAGCCGTGGCTCACCGAAGTCCGGGTGCCGGCCAATCTTCCTTGGGACCAGGCCGATCTCGACATCAAACTGCCGCGCGCCAAATGGGCGTCGTTCGGCGTCACGCTGGCCGACGGCAGGCCGCTGCCGGCGGATAATCTCCCGGCTTCGTTGCTCCTGCCGATGGGCCGGCTCGGGCCGGCCTTCCTGGTCTATGCGAATTTCGACATTTATCTGCAGTGGAACAATTCGTTGGTGTATTCGACCACCGCCGCCTACCTCGCGACCCGCATCGCAGGGGCTCCCCCGCTCCACCGCGGCAATCCGCCGCCGGCGCTCCCCTTTGCCGAGATCAAAGACATGCAGGCGATGCTCGCCCATTCGGGCCACGATGTCGGCGCTGTCGACGGCTTTCTCGGCTTGAAGACGCGCCAAGCCGTCAAGGCGATGCAACTGAAATACGGCCTGCCGGCGGATTCCTACCCGACCGCCGAATTGCTGGCGCGGATGCGTGGCGGACGCTGACATAATAATGTCCGAGCGCGCCGCCATGAAGCCGCCGTGGACGGCGGGCGGAGCGTGGTGCTAGACGACAGCCGGTTCCGACCACCGCACCCGGGGGCGGCATGCTGTTCCTAAAGCAGCGGTTGGAATGCTTCTTGGAACGACAATTCCAGTGTTTTCCGGCCGATCTTCCGGGAACGGCTTGACCGCGCCCAGCGCGATGGCACAAGATACTGAAAAGGCTACAGTTTTTCATTATTCCAATGTGAAAGACGTAATGCCTTTAGCGCCGCGATAATTGGAGTGACATTCGGTCAAATGTTACATTATTACATTATTGAGCCATACTTCACCGACATCGTCGTGGGCGAGCGGCGGGGCGGACGGCAAGCAGCCTGCGAATACGGGACGCATCAGATGCAAGTCATTCATCGCGCAGTGCGATCAGGCGCGAGCCGCGGCCTTTGGAGCCACCTCGGTGCTGCCGCCGTTGCAGCTCTGCTCTTGATGGCACTCCCGCTCGCGCCTCCGGCGACAGCGCAGAATGCGCCCGCACCGGCTGCCGCGCCCTTGGCACCGCAACCCAGCGCCGCTCCCTCGATTGCCCCTGCTCCGGCCACCTCATCTGCGCCACCCGCCGCGGCTGCGGCACCGGCCGCACCTTCAGCCATGGCGCCGTCTGCGGCTCCGGCCGCGGCGACCTCGGCCGCTCCGGCGCCCGGCGAGCCCGCGGTCGGCGGCGAAGAGCTGCCGCACGATCTCTCGCCCTGGGGCATGTTTCAGGATGCCGACCTGCTGGTGAAGATCGTATTGATCGGACTTGCCATCGCGTCGCTGGTGACGTGGACGGTTTTTGTCGCCAAGACGATCGAATTGCGCGGCGCGCGCCGCGAAGTGCGAAAAAACCTGCGCGTGCTGAACGCGGCAACCACGCTCGCCCAGGCGCATGAGCAATTGCGCGAGGGCTCAAGCCCGGTGTCGCTCCTGATGCAGGCCGCCGCTCAGGAAATCCGGCTCTCCGCCAATCTGCGCGCCGAAGGCTTGAAGGAACGCATCGCCTGGCAGCTCGAGCGCATCGAGCTCGCGATCAGCCGCAAGATCTCCCGCGGCACCGGCGTGCTCGCCACCATCGGCTCGACCGCGCCCTTCGTCGGCCTGTTCGGCACGGTGTGGGGCATCATGAACAGCTTCATCGGCATTTCGAATTCGCACACCACCAATCTCGCGGTGGTGGCGCCGGGCATCGCCCAAGCCTTGCTCGCGACCGCGCTCGGTCTCGTCGCCGCGATACCGGCGGTGATGATCTATAACGTGCTGGCGCGGCAGACCACGCATTACCGCGCGCTGCTCGGCGACGCCTCGGCGCAGGTGATGCGGCTCGTCAGCCGCGATCTCGACCGCGCCCGGATGCCGCTTGCCCACGCCGCCGAATAACCCCGCCTCCGAGCGCCGAGATTAACCGCGATGGCCATTCGTCTCGATCACGGCAGCGACGAACTCACCGAGTTGCACGAGATCAACGTCGTGCCGTTCATCGACGTCATGCTGGTGCTGCTCATCATCTTCATGGTGGCGGCGCCGCTCGCGACCGTCGACATTCCGGTCAACCTGCCGAAATCCGCAGCCCAACCGCAGCAGCGGCCGAACAAGCCGATCTACATCACGCTCAAGGCGGACCTCACCTTGACCATCGGCGACAGCCCGATCGCGCTCGATGCTTTGCCGGGCGCGCTCGACGCTGCGACCGGATCCAACAAAGACGAAACCCTGTTTCTGCGCATCGACCGTACGACGCAATACGGCGACGCCTATCGGCTGATCGACACCATCCGAAACGCCGGCTATCACAAGTTCAGCCTGCTCGGACTAGAAGCCCGCGGTGGCACATGACCGCCCGAGCGCTGCCGTGGTTCGAGGATCAAGACCCACGCGATGTGCGACGCTGGATCGCGGCAGGCTTCATCGTGGTTGCCATCCACATTTCGGCCATCGGCGCCTATGTCTATGCTCATCGGCCCGACGAAACCGATGACGATGCGCCGGCGATCACCATCGATGTTGCGCCCGGCGACAGCGCGGTCAATCAAGACGCCGTAGCGGCGGTGCCGGAGCAGCCCCCGGTCGACAAGCAGCCGCCGCCCCCCGACGCGCCGGAGGCCCTCCCCGAGCCGCCGCCACCGCCACCGCCCAAAATCGAACAGCCGCAGACGCAGGAACAGCCGTCGCTCACCAGAGGCGGTGCGCCGCACATCGCATCGGATTGGGAGCGGAGTCTGACGCGCCGTCTGCAGAAATTCCAGCGCTACCCCAATGGCGCGCAATCGCGGGGCGAAGAAGGCCTGGTGTGGTTGAGATTCAGCGTCGATCGCAACGGCCATGTATTGGATCACGCGATCGCGGAGAGTTCCGGCCATGCCGACCTTGACGCCGAAGCGATGGCGATTGTAGAGCGCGCCCAGCCGCTGCCGCCGTTCCCGCCCTCGATGACCGAGGCGCAACTCGATCAGCTCGTCATACCGATCCGCTTTTCGCTGCACTAGACTGTCCTATGTCGTCATTGCGAGCGGAGCGAAGCAATCCAGCGCTGCCGCGAGATCCTGGATTGCTCCGTCGCTTCGCTCCTCGCAATGACGAAAAAATAGTAAGATCCGCCCCGACGGCCCAGCCCCAAGGAAAATCATGCGCACAAAGCCCTGTCTCTCCACAGCCGACGTCAAGAAAGCTCTCGCCGCCTGCGAGGCCGAGGCCGTCAAGAATAAATGGGCGGTCTCGATTGCGCTCATCGACGATGGCGGCTTTCTGCTCGGCTTTGTGCGGATGGACGGCGCCCCGAAGATTTCCGCCGAGGTGTCGGTCGGCAAGGCCCGCACCTCGGCCTTGACCGGACGGCCGAGCAAATTCTTCGAAGACCGCGTCAAAGAGCGGCCGGCCTTTGCCAGTTTCCCCGCCGGCATCTTGATCCAAGGCGCCGTGCCACTGATCCATCAGAACGAATGCGTCGGCGCGATCGGCGTCTCCGGCGTGCAGTCGCACGAGGACGAGCAGGTCGCGCAAGCCGGCGCCAGTTCGCTGGAATAGCGGGGGACGGTTCGCTCGCCCGCCGCCGCAAGCACATCGCCATTGGTAACCGCGACCGCTGCGAACGCTCCGGCCAATCCCGCCACTAAGCCGACCGCAAACCAAAACGCATAGGGCCGTGGCGCGCCAGCAAAGCGGGCGCGTAATGGCACCATGGCGACGGGCGCCGCTGCGCCCCGCCATTGCGCCGCGGCAAGGCGCCACGCATTGATCGGCAACAGCGCCATGTGCAGAAAGAACACCGGATAAATGTGCTGCATGTAGCCGAAGGCAAGAAACAGCACATTGCTGATGATTGCGACGAGCCGCAGCGGCACCATGCCCCGCATCAGAAACGTCGCCAAGACCGCGCAGGATGCGATGTAGCCCAGCAGATCTGTCATAATTGCGGTCAGTACCCTGCCGCCCATCGGGAAAAGGCGAGCGTCAGGGTAAGCCCGAGCAAAGAGAACAGGCATACAGTTTCCAATGACGATCGGGCGTCGCGGCCGATGCCGCGCTCTTCCGGCGTCAAAGCGGCCCTCGCCATCGCGGTCGCCTTCGCTAGCGCCAGCGCCGCATTGCCGATCGGGACCAAACGCCAGACCAAGCGGCTGATCATGGTCAGGCCCGCCAGAATGGTTTAACTTTTTCGGCTTCGGCCCGCGCCGGATAGCCGATATCCCTCAGGTCGATCTCGGACAGCACGGCAAGTTCGCGGCGCGACTGCAGGCGCCGCCGCCACTCCAGAACGGTCTCGAAGATCCGCGGCCCCAAGAGGCGCCCGAGCCGCGAACCGGCGAAGACATTTTCGTGCGGCGAAACATCGTGTGACGAAAGCGACTGTGCGGACATGGAAGTCTCCCGTTAGAGTTTCGACATCTACGGGCGATTCCGTCCCTCGCTTTCCTGGACTGTCGGCCTTGCGTTTGAAGCGCTGGCGACACCGGTGAGACTCATAAACTAACCAAAAGACTCAACCAAACTCGACAATCATCATCCTACGCATGAATACGTCGAAGGTTTGGCGGAGAAAGTTCAGGCACATGTCGGCACAAAAAACTTAACGCCTGATCGACTCTGGATCTACTCCCTCGCTCCCGAGCAAGCCGCGTGCCACTCCATGGCGCATCGCATGACAACACAAAAATTGCGCAGCAAAAATGTTACGGCAATGAAATCGCGTGCAGCGCCAGTGGAATTCACCCTGTCACAATGCTGAGCAAGGTGACCGAAAATGAGTTACGCGTCCCGCTGCTGTAATTCCATGATCGATCGGCGGGCGCTTGCCTGCTTTATGACGCAAAACGGATTCGTCGTTGCGTCATGTTTTTTTGGGAAACGGCAGGGCCGTTGGCTTACTCGGCCGGAACGCTCGCCAGCACTTCGCTGCCGCGCCGGATTCGGAATGTGCAGCCAAAACGCGGCGACGATGGCGGACACCAGCGAGAAGCAGGCGAGCGCATAGAGCCCGCCGGTAAAGCTGCCGCTGTAGTTCTTGGCCCAGCCCACCGCCGTCGGCCCGAAGAAGCCGCCGAGATTGCCGACGCCGTTGATCCAGGCGATGCCGGAGGCCGCAGCCGAGCCGGTCAGGAACATCGACGGCATTGCCCAGAACGGCCCTTTCGAGCCGTAAAAGCCGATCGCCGCGATCGACATGCCGACAACGGCCCAGACGGTGCCGACGGTTTGCGCCGCGATGAGCAGCCCGACCGTGGCGGCGAGTAGCCGCCCAGAACAGATTCCAGCGCCGTTCGCCCATGCGGTCGGAGAGCCAGCCCCAGGCCACCATCGCGACCGCGCCGAACAGATATGGGAATCATGCTGACCCAGCCGACTTGCATGTTGGAGAGCCCGAGCTGCTTGACGATCTGCGGCAGGAACAACAGCATGCCGAGGCTCGCGCCGATGATGCCGAAATAATACAGCGTCAGCAGCAGGACCTTCGGGTCCCAGAACGACTGCCACACGCTGACCTTGCGTTTTGATTCGATCAGCTCGCGCTCGGTGTCGAGCGTGAGCGATAAGCCAGGCGCGCTCCTCGTCGCTCAGCCAGTGCGCGAGACTTGGGCGATCGGTGACGTAAAACAAGAATGAAGAAGCCGACCAACACCGTCGGTATCGCTTCGGCAATGAACATCCACTTCCAGCCGGCAAGACCCGCAACGCCGTCGAGTCCCGAGCAGCGCGGTCGACACCGGCGAGCCGACCGCGACCGCGAGCGGCAGCGCCACCATGAAGCCGGAAACGATGCGGGCGCGGTGCCAGTCCGGGAACCAGTAGGTGAAGAACAGGATCATGCCCGGAAACAGCCCGGCCTCGGCGAGGCCGAGCAGAAAGCGCATGATCAGAAAACTCCACGGCCCGGTGCAGAACGCCGTCGCGCCCGACAGGATGCCCCAGCACACCATGATGCGGGCGATCCACATCCGCGCGCCGACCTTTTCCAGGATGAGTTGCTCGGAACCTCGAACAGGAAATAGCCCCAGAAGAACGCGCCCGCCGCCAAGCCGTAGGTCGCGGCATCGAGGCCCAAATCCTTGTTCATGGTCAGCGCCGCAAAGCCGACATTGATGCGGTCGAGATAGCAGAGAAAATAAGTGAGGATCGCAAGCGGCAAAAGCCGCCAATAGACTTTGCGCATGGTCGAGTGTTCGACGGCCATGGTTTCCCTCCCAGGGCTGCCGCTTTCTGTTTTTTTGTTATTGGCTCCAGCATAGGCGCGCGGGGGCCGCAGGCAACAGGAAACAGCTTCAGGAGGACGCCAACGCCTGCGGCTTGTAGCCGCTCAGGCGAAACGATCTCAAGTTTTGCTCAATCCGCCGGATGGCGTCGCGCCGGGTGCAACTTTGCTCCGTCTGCTCGTACGAAGAGTGGCTGAAAGTTCTACGAGTCGGCTGGCGCGTGGCAATATGCGTCGCGTAGTCGGAATGGACAGCGCAGAACTCCTTATCGAAAATCGGCTCACTCGCCGTTGCCGCGTGGGCCACCAGTAGGTGATAGTAATCCGACGGTGAATTTCGCAATCAAAGACCAGGCCGTTCGTCCGTCCAATTCGTAGTGTCAACCAGATAGGCCGCTGCGCGCCGAAGGTCCAGCCCGCGCGCGGTTCGCGTTGCCTTGATCCTCGACAGATCCTGCGAAATAAACCTGCGATCATTATTCGGGTCCGACCGTAATCGGTCAGATTCGCGTCTCTTTTGTCGGGATCCAAACGACAGTTTTCCTGTTTTCTTCTGCAATTGCAGCCGCACGAAGTACCGCGCATTTCCGGAGCGTTTAGTCACTGTATCGTCGCCGGCGAGGTAGCCGGCACGACCGCCTCGATACGGCACGCATCGTGCATCTCTTGGTGCCGTCGCATTCGGGTCGAATCGCGATGAACGAAATCATGGTACAATTGAAATTGATCATCCGCAGAACCACCAAGTGCTGATTTGATCGCGTTCCTGCTTTCGAGACGACCAATGCGCGATGATCCGGTACGAATAAGAATGCTGAACGCGCAGCTGCACAATCGGATAAGGTCGCGAACGCAGATGACGCCACCAAATCCACGATAAGGGTTACGCCGAGAAAGTCGAAGTTTAAGTGTCGCGCAGGAACCATCGGACTCAGCTCCAACCCGCTCGCGCGCGCCTGATCCTTCGCCATCACCGCCCAGTCGTGCTCGGCTTCGCCATGCGCGACCGCGCCGACGAGCCGGTCGCGCCAGACATTGCCGCTGGGCAGCGGCACGCCGACGGCGCCGCCGGCTTCGAGCGCCAGATTGGCGTCCTTCAGTCCCAGAATGGCGCGCTGGCCGGCCGGCTGGTAGCGCTCTTCGGCGATGAGCTTGCCGTAGATCTTGTAGGCCGAGCAGGCGAACAGGCCGTCGGTCATCACGTCGTAGAAGACATCTGGCACGACGTCGTATTTGCGGGTGAGCGCAAAGCCCTCGCCCATCGCCTCGATGGCGCAGCCGAGCACGAAATTATTGGCGATCTTGATCGCGGCGGCGGCGACCGGATCGGCGCCGGCCTCGAAGGTGCGCCGGGCGATCGCCGCGAACAGCGGCCGGCAGCGGTCGAGCGCATCCTTCGCGCCGCCGAGCACCATGCCGGCCTGGCCGGAGGTGACGAGTTCCGGACGGCCGAGCATCGGGGTTGCGATCAGCACCTGCCCGGCTTCGCCATGCAGCTCCTTGAGCTTGGTGATGGCCGCAACGCTGTGCGTACCGGCGCAGATGTGAATGCCGCCCTTCGGCAGCGACGCCAGCAGCCCGCCCGGCTGGCTGACGACATCGAGCACCGCCGCGTCGTCGGCCAGCATGGTGAAAACGGCGTCGCCGTAATTCGCCGCAGCCTTGATCGAGTCGAGGGGCTTGGCGCCGGCGTCGATGAGCGGCTTTGACCTTCGCCGCGGTGCGATTGTAGGCGCCGACGTCGTGGCCGGCCTCGAGCAGGCGCCGCGCCATGGCGCCTGCCCATGCGGCCGAGCCCGATGAATCCGACTTTCATGATGCTTCTCCCGTCAGACGAGCTGGCCGCGCACCCATTCGAGTTCGCGGCAGACGTAGTCGACGATGTCGCCGGTCTTCAGATTGTCCGGCAGCACGTCCCAGGTATAGGTCTCGATTTCGAGCTGGCGCGACAGCGGCTTGAGCTTGTGGAAGCGCAGCGCTTCCTCGATGGCAAAGCGCGTGGTGCGGAACGGCCCGAGATCGTCGAGGAACACCGGCACGTGGAAATGGGTGCGCCATTCGCGCGGCCCCGGATTCTTCTCCCAGGCGGCGAAGGCGTCTTCGAGATTGAGGAAACGGGTCAGCTTGCCGTCCTTCTTCTCGACCGTCTGGGTGAGATAGATGGTCTTCGAATAGCGCTTGAGCGCATCGACGCTCGCTTGCGTCACTTCCGGAATGTGCACGGCTGCGGCTTCCTGCAGCTTGAAGATCGGAATGCCGGCATCGACCAGCTTCTGCAGACGACTGCGCGATATTCTCGTATTCGATCGCCTGGTGGCAGATGTCGAACACCATGCCGAGATGCCGGCGCAGCGCGACATGCGCCTCCGAAATCGGAATATGCGCGAGTTTTGCCACGCGTTTCGGCGGCGGCGCCGGAGTAAAGATGCTTGGTGAAATAATCGACCGCCTCGTCGGTGGTTTCGAGGAAGCAATAGGGCTCGGGCTCGAGCGCGAGCGTCACGACGCGGCCGGTGCGCTGTTCGAGGCCGATCAGATGCGCGACCACTCGCATGACATGGTCGGTGTAACTCGCCACCACATTGTCGCCGGTGACCCGCGGCTTGAAGCCGAGCGGCGCGCTCTGGATCGAGGGCGAGGTGTCGGGCGTACAGACGTCGGCCAGCACATCGGCGACATTCATGGTGTAGCGGGTGCGCTCTTCGGAACGCCAATCCGGCTCGTAAACCTGTTCCTTCACCACCGTGCCCTTGAAGGCGCCGTAGGGAAAGGCGTTGACGGTGTAGAGATACATGTCGTTGTCGCCGAGAAACTTTTTCAGCTTCTCGCGCTCGGGCTTGCTCTTGACCAATGTCTCCGCCGAGTCGGCCGACAGCCGCAGCGACACGCCGAAGCGCTGATTGGGCGCGACGCGCGCCTTCACCTTCGGCACATAGGTGGTGAGACTCGCCCACATCTGTTCCCAGGTATCGCCGGGATGCACGAGCGTCGAATAGGTCAGATGGCCGAGGCCGCTGCCGAGATCCATGTCGGTTTTCCTGTTCTTGCTTTACGCGTGTCTCAGTTGACGTGCTCGACCTTTTCCGAGCCCGCCGAGCGGACGATGGCCTCGGTCACCGCGACGCCGTGGATCATCTGATCGTAGGGGATCGGATAGGCCGGCCCCCCTTCGGCCGCTTTGGCAAACGCTTCGAGCGCCGCGCGCGAAATGTCGAGGGATCTCCGCCTGCCAGGTCTTGGCCTCGCCTTTGATCGGCTGGAACTTGCAGGTGCCGAACAGCCGGGTACGGCGTTCCTCCGACGAGGCGCCGGCGACGTGGGTGACCCCTTCGAGCCGAAGCCAGCCCTTCGAGCCGAACACCTGGAAGGAAAAACCCGGCCCGGTCGTGGTCATGGTGCCGAGATAGCCCGACATGCCTTCTTTCATGCGGAACAGGATCGAGGTGGTGTCGTCGGCGTCGATCGGCGCGGCGCGGCGAAAACTCTGGGCAAAGACATGGTCGATCGGTCCGCACAGGTCGATCATCCCGTCGACGGCATGGACGCCCATCGGCAACAGCCCGCCTAACGGCGTCTCGTGCTTGTCGGCGCGCCAGTGGCCGGGATTGATGAACAGCACATTGGGAAACGTCATCGTCGCTTCGATGTGCAGAATGATGCCGAGCTCGCCCGAACGGATCATGTCGCGCAGCTTGATCATTTCGGGATGGATGCGGCGATTGTAGCCGAGCGCCAGCGTGACGCCCGCCTTGCGCACCGCGGCGACGGCATCTTCGGCTTCGCGCTTGGTCAGCGTGAACGGCTTCTCGCAGAAAATATGCTTCTTCGCCGCAGCAGCCGCCACCACCTGCGCGCCGTGCATCGAATGCGGCGTGGCGAGCACCACCGCGTCGACGTTCGGATCGGCGAGCACCGCCTCATAATCGCGTTCGAGGCGAAAGCCCTTGGCCTTGGCGAAGGCCTCGATCTCGGGCGTCACCGTGCGCGTCGCGCCGGCGACAAAACGAATGGCGTCAGAATTCTCGCACGCTTCGACCAGCGTCTTGCCCCACCAGCCCATTCCGACAATGGCCGCGTTGATCACTTGTTGCTCCCGTAAACTCTTTGCTGTTCGGCTCAGTATCTATTTCGGCCAATTCTATTTGGGCCAAGTGTCTATCTGGGCCAGGTATCTATCTCGGCCAGGTATCTATCTCGGCCAAGTCTCTATCTAGGCCACGTCTCCATGGCGACGACGATGCAGCATATCGACCAGAACACGCAGTATTCGGTGCCGCCGATCACCCAGATCCACTTCTTGGTCACCTTGTGGGTCGCGGCCGCGGCGACGAACATGTGGAAGGCGGCGATGACGGCGACAACGGGCGTGGCGATGGCAAACACCAGGCCGATGGTCAGGAAGGTCTCGATGGTGCCGGCGACATACATCCAGGTCGCCGGCGGATTGAATTTGGCGGCCTTGAAGAAATTCAGCGTCGCCGGCTCGGTGAACTTGCCGATGATGTGCGGGATGAAAAACAGCCCGCAGATCATACGCAGGATATTGATACCATTGGTGAGGTCGAAATCCGCCCAAGTAGGTACCAAAGTCGGCATGAGGCTGGATAATGTCGGCATGATATCCCCCGGCTTCTTTTTCCCGCCCTTCCATAGCCTGCCCGGTGCGGGATTGCCATTGCGCAACTCCGCCCGATCGCCTTGAAATCGCGCTTGGGCCACGCTGTCGACCCGTTATCCTTCCTTTTCCACCCGCCTGCCGCGAGCCGGCGGCCGCTCCTATTGCAATTGCAATGATGCAGTGCTCAATTTACACGGGATAGGAATCAGGACTGAAACGCGTTGGGGGCCTACGATGGGACGCGTTCCCGGTGCCGGCTTCGCGCCGCTGATTTTGCTTATTGTTGGCGTTTTGGCGGGGTGTTCCCCCTTGGATGTCTATGCATTTCGCGCGGTTCAATATAATTTCGAGGCCGAAGAAACTCAAAACCAGGTCATATTGCTGAACATCGCTCGGTCCGCGCTGCACCGACCGATGGAGTTCACCGAAATTACCAACATCGTCGGCGGCAATTCGGTAAGCGGCAATACAAGTTTTTCATTTCCGGTAGGCTTTCGCCTGCCCACCGGCGTCACCACTGGAACGGCCGGCGCCTCGGTCGGCGGCAGCACCACATTTACGATACCGGTACTCGACACTCAGGACTTTTACGAAGGCCTGCTCAACGACATTCAACCGTCGCTGCTAGCCTATTATTTGCAGTCGCCGTTCATCTCCAAAGAGCTTTTACTCAATCTTTTTGTCGAAAGAATTGTTGTCCACGTTTCGGACGACGACAGGAATTGTCCGAAAAGCAGCCACTCCACAACTTGCGAGCGCGACTTCCAGAACAATCCCATCGGCGCCGAAGATATGGCGCTCTTTCAGACCTTTGTTCGCTACCTCTTGAGCATGCAGGTTTCCGCCGAACCGGTTAAAGCAGCGAGCACGGCGCAAACGATCAAGGCGAATGGCGCAACGATCAATATCAGCGGAGCTTCCAGTGGGACGTCATCGGACAGTTCCGCCGGCGCCGGGGGTTCGACCCCTTACCGGCTTTGCTTCAATCCCCGCATATCGGGACAAGGAGTGCCGCCGACCGCCAATTGCGGCAATGCGCCATCGCATGGCGATGCCTCACAGATCAAACCAAGTACAACGATCGACGGCGTACCTTTTCCGCGCGCTCTAGCGGAGGTTATGCTCGACAACATTGCAAATCTAACCACTGGGTCGGTCTGCCCCGAACCAATCAAAGTTGAAACCCTTCCACACGATAGTGACTGCTATCAGGAAAGCCTTATTGCGTTTGCCGATCACAAGATTCAGATCACGCTGCAATTCCGTTCCACAGGATCGATTTTCAATTTCCTTGGGCAACTCGTAAGCGCGGCCGACGAGGGTCGATTTTATCCTCTCTACGCACATTCAAGCTTCCACGCCTATGCCAAAGATTGGCCGCCTTGCTGGTTGCGGCCGTCTGCCGCCGAGTGCAAGCCCATCATCGCGGTCCGCCCCGCCGGGGAGGAAACGCTGGTCTCCGTCACTTACAATGCGTCGATTTACGCGGTGCCGGGGGATCCGAAGGTGAGCTTTTCTCCGGACGTGTTCACCATCCTCAAGCAACTCATCGCTCTGAACCTGTCGGGAAAGAATTTGCCGACGACGGCGATTTTTTCCGTCACTTCAACGCAATAGAATCGATCTATTGCGCGAGGCTCGATACGCCGTTTAGGCATCGAGCTCCTTGTAGTAGCGAAAGATACCCCACTCGTTTAACGGCAGGCGCCGCATCGAGGCCAGATAGGCCTTGATCCGCGGCCGCCTCGCCACCCGGTCATGCAGCGCGACCAGGCCCGGTATTTTCTTTTCAAACCGCTTCATGCGCTTCGGAAAGGCGTAGCGCAGGCCGGCAACAATCTGGAATAACGATAAGTCGACATAGCTCACGCGGCGGCCAACAGTATAAGTGCCACCGTTTTGTTGCAGCACGCGCTCAAGATAGCCGAGCATTTTCGGCCCCTGGTAGCGCCAGAACTGCTCAGTGCGCCGGCGCGCCGCCGGCTTCTGCTCCTCGAAATAAAGCTGGCCCGAGATCGGATGATGGGTATCGTGAATATGCGTGACCAGATCGGCGACGGTCAGTTGCAATTGATGCGCCCACAGCCGCCCCGCCTCGTCACGCGGCGCGAGTTTCAGGTGCGGGCCGAGGTAGAACAAGATCTCCGCGGTCTGCGCGATGACGAGCTTGCCCGCTTTGAGAAACGGCGGCGCGTAAGGCGGACAGGTCGTGCCCTTGCCGGCCATGAGCTTCATCATCGCCGCCATGCCGCGTTCGCCCGGCCGGCGCGCCACGTCGATATAATCGGCGCCAGCCTCTTCCAAGCGCGAGTCGGACGAATTCGCCGCGGCCCTGGATGGTCGGCCAATAATAAAACTCGTAGCGCATCGGCCACCCTACCCCGCCGCCTTGTATTGTTCGTCACTCACCGGCTCGAGCCACTCGACATGCTTGCCGTCGAGCGCCTCCTGCATCGCCACGTGCACCATGAAAGTATTCGGGCCCGGCGCCGTGCCAGTGCTTTTCGCCGGGCGGAATCCACACCACGTCGCCGGGCCGGATTTCGCGCACCGCGCCGCCAAAGGTCTGCACCCGGCCGAAACCCGCGATGACGGCGAGCGTCTGCCCGAGCGGATGGGTGTGCCAATGAGTACGCGCGCCCGGCTCGAACCGCACCATGCCCGAGCGCAGCAGCGCCGGCGCCGGCGCTTCGATGATCGGATCCTGCCAGACCGTGCCGGTGAAACTATCGGCGGGGCCGCGGCGCGAGGGCCGCGAGCCGCAAAGATAGATATCCATAGATTGCTTCCTCCGCAGCGCCGGCCTTCAGATGTGGCCGATCGGTAGCCGGTAAGATAATGGAAATTCCGCCAAGATACTCTGGCGAAATGGGCCGGTGCCGCGATAGCCCATTCGTGGCCCGCCGGGCTATGATGCGGGGGGCGCAACTCGATATGTATGAGGACATGAAAATGGCGGCGCGTCGCCAGCAAGGCAGAGCGAAGCGCAACGGCCGTCGCCTGCCGCGGCTGATCTCCGCCACAGGTCTTGTGCTCGGCCTCGGTCTCCTCCTCGGCGCTTGCACCAAATGCGATGTATGGAAGTGGCTGCCCGCCGGCCAAACCCCGCATTCCTGTCACGACACGCCGGCGCCGCAGTAAGCTGGCGCAGCGCGCGGATTCTGAAGCTGCCCCGCTGGCATTCAGCCACGCCGTGATCAAATCCACGTGCGGATAGTTCGCCTGGCAGCGCCGGCCGGTGGCGCTAGCGCCCCGCGTCGCCTCGGCGCTTGAAAATCTCGTCCGCGTCGCCAAAACTTGCGTCGGCGCTGGTGGGAGAAGCGATATCGGGCAGCGCTTCGTGGTGCGCGCGTCCGTAGGCATCGGCCAGTTGCCGCGGCGAAAGATCGGCATAATACGAGGCCGGGTCGCCGCGCCACCAGCTCCAGATCAGCCGGCCGAGCATCGCGATCAGCGCGAGCTGGAACACCAAGCCGACCACGGAGACGATCCCGTTCAGTTCGCCATAGATGCCGTGTCCGAATAGCACGCCGAGCAAACCTGCGCCGAGGAACCCCGCCGCGAAGCCGCCGACAAGGCCGCGCCGGCCGAATAATTCGCCGAGCGAACCCCCGACCGGCTGCGCGGCCATCGGCAACACCTCAGACTGTATCTCGGCCGAAATCGGACCCTCGAAACTCGACCCGCCGCCGAACCAGGCCGAAGCTGCCGGCAGCGACATCAATCCGCCGGCAAGACTGCCGCCGACAAGACTGCCGCCGGCAAGACTGCCGCCGAAAAGGCTACCGCCGAATTTCCACTCGCTCTTGAGCCGCGCATCGGCGCCTTCTGCGGAAAAGACGAGGCTTAGGAGGAGCGCCGCGAGCAAGGTCAATGGCCGAAGCCACGGCACAGGCAGCCACGGCACAGACAGCCAAGGCACAGACAGCCACGACACAGGTGCCAGCGCGGCGCTGCGAATGTCGGAAAAACCTTGAGGTCGGGAACAGCTTTGCACGTCGCCCTCTGCATGTGTCAGCGCCGAGCAGCGGGACGTCCGCCCTTGCGCTAGCGTGCTTTTCTACGCTGATGGTAGCCCTAAAAGGCCTGCGCAAAGCGTCGCACGCGTGTTTGTCGCAGCATGGCGCGCATGGCAGCTACGCATTACGCCGCCATCGTCTCTTTCACCGCATTGACCAGCTGTTTGAGGGTGAAAGGTTTTGCCAAAAAGGCAAATTGGCCGTCGGCCGGCAGATGCTTCTGGAAGGCGTCTTCTGCGTAGCCGGAGACAAAGATGATCTTGAGTGTCGGATTGCGGGTCCGCAGTTCGCGCAGCAGCGTCGGCCCGTCCATCTCGGGCATGACCACGTCGGACACCACGAGGTCGATCTCGGCCGCCGGACTTCTCCAGCACATCGATGGCTTCGACGCCGTTGCCGGCCTCCAGTACCGTGTAGCCGCGCGAGGTAAGGCCGCGGGCATTGAGTTGGCGCAGCCCCTCTTCGTCTTCGACCAGGAGGATGACGCCTTCGCCGGTAAGATCCGTGCTCGCCGCGCGTTGGCCGGTGTCGGCCGCGGCGGCTGCATCGGCACGAACCTCGGTCTCGGCCCGCTCGGCTGCGATCTCCTGGGCGGTCGCGATGTGGCGCGGCAGGAAAATGCGGAAGGTGGTGCCGGCGTGCTCGACCGAATCCACATAAACGAAACCGCCGGTCTGCTTGATGATGCCGTAGACGGTGGAGAGGCCGAGGCCGGTGCCTTTGCCCACTTCCTTGGTCGAGAAGAACGGCTCGAAAATCTTGTCGAGGATCTTGCCGGAATGCCGGTGCCGGTATCGGTAACCTGCACCAGCACGTAGTCGTTCGCCGGCATGCCTTTGGCCTGAAACTTTGCGCATTCCTGTGCGGTGATGTTGGTGGTGCGCAATTGCAGCCGGCCGCCGGTCGGCATGGCGTCGCGGGCATTGACCGCGAGATTGACGATCACCTGCTCGAACTGCGAAATGTCGATCTTCACCGGCCACAGATCGCGGCCGTGCTTGACGTCGAGCGTGACCTTCTCGCCGATCAGCCGGCGCAGCAGCATGGTCAGGTCGGACAAGACTTCACCGACATCGAGAACCTGCGGGCGCAGCGTCTGCTTGCGCGAGAATGCCAAGAGCTGCCGCACCAAGCTCGCCGCCCGGTTGGCATTCTGCTTGATCTGCATGATGTCCTGGAACGACGGATCGGTCGGCCGGTGCGCGCTGAGCAGAAAGTCGGTCGCCATCATGATGGCGGAGAGCACATTGTTGAAGTCGTGCGCGATGCCGCCGGCGAGCTGGCCGACGAGCTCCATCTTCTGCTGCTGCGTGACTTTGTTCTCGAGTTCGCGTTGCGCTGTGGTTTCAAGCGCATAGACGATGGCGGCTTCCTGGTCGCGCTCCTCTTCGTCGACCGCCGTGACGTAGAAACGGCCGAAGCGCTCGCCGTCGCCAGCCAGCATGGCGTCGACCGGTGCGATGTCGCCCTTGCCGAGCGCCGCCTGCCCGACCGCCGCCTGCAGCGGTTCGCGGTCGCGCTCGGCGACCACGGCGAGAATCGAGCGGTCCTCCCCCTCGCCGCCACGCGCGCCCTCGAACAGGCGAGCGAACAGCGGATTGGTTCGCACCACGCCGCCGTGCTTGTCGATGGTCGCGATCGCCATGGGTGTCTGATGGAAGAACCGCATGAAGCGGATTTCGGCGGCGCGTTGCGGATCGGTGCCGTCGTCGCGGGCGCGATTGAGCACGAGCGTGCGCGATGTGCCGGGCGTGCCGTCGGCGCCGTAGGCTATCTTATGAAACAGCCGCACCGGCAGCCTGCGTCCGCTGCGGGTGCGCAGGTCGATATCGAGCACCTCGGTTTTGACGTCGCCGGGGGCGGCCCGCATCGCCGTGAGCAGCGCCGCGCCGTCGCCGGAGACGAGATCCGCGAGCTTCAGCCCGCCCGAGCCGACGCCGCCCGAACCGACCTGGGCGAGATCCTGGTCGAGCCAATTGGCGAGCGTCGCGTTGAGATAAACGATATCGCCTTTGTCATCGACCGAGAAAAAGCCGGCCGGCGCGTGATCGAGATAGTCGATCGCGTGCTGCAGTTCCTGGAACACGTTCTCCTGGCGCTCGCGCTCGCGCGTGATCTCGGCGAGCGACCACACCGTGAGCCGCCCGGCGCGCCGGCCTTGGCCGAGCGGGCGGATCTTGAAGCGCAGCCAGCGCGCCGGCCGCCCATTGCTGCCGGCGATGCGCACTTCTTCCTGCAGCCGCTTGCCTTCGCGCGCCGCCTTGAGCAGGCGATAGATCGCCTCCGAGGCATCGGCATCGCCGATGAAGGCGCGCTCGACCGGCCTCAGATCATTGGCGTCGG
Source organism: uncultured Alphaproteobacteria bacterium (assembly GCA_963696555.1). Classification (GTDB taxonomy): domain Bacteria; phylum Pseudomonadota; class Alphaproteobacteria; order Rhizobiales; family Xanthobacteraceae; genus BOG-931. Next base: position 84,927 of record CAVOKR010000014.1, read on the forward strand.
AGGCCTCGGTGAGATCCAAATAGGCCGCGTTGGCGTAGATAACGCGGCCATCTTTGTCGGTGACGACGATGCCGTCGAAGGCCCCATCGACGACGGCCTTGATCAGCGGATTTGCGGCGTCGGTCGGGGACAACCGCAAAATCCCCGCAGCCAGCGCAAACAGCGAGAATACGCCGACGGTAGCGAGCACCGCGAGGAACGCCAGGATGTATTCGGCATTGCTGTTGCCGACGAGCACGATGGCGGCGGCAGCCGCGACCAGCAGCGCCGCGACGAGGAGCACCAGAACGACGCTGCCGCTGCGTCCGGTCACGGCGCTGCGGTCGATCGCGGGGCGCGTGGCGGGATCGCCAAAATCCTCGGCGGAAAGCTTATCGGGGGTCAAGGTCAGGCTATTGGCGACCTTGCCATTGGCGGATTTGCCATTGAGGGACTGGCCATTGGTAGGCTTGCCATCGCGGCTTTTGCTATTCGAGACCGTGCCGTCAGCCGGCAATCCGGCCGCAATGGTCACGGGCTTGGGCTCTAAAGCCTGCTCGCTTGTGGCCTCGTGTGTCATGCCCCGCTTTCAGTGCTCCGCACCGCCGAATCGAACGGCAGACCCCGCAAAACCTACACGATTAGAGCATGATTTTCCGGCGGGATCATGCCCATCAAGCTTACCGGGCCACCGCGCGGCGTAGTTTCATGACGTAACCGATGATCTCGGCGACCGCCCGATAGTGCTCTTGCGGAATCTCCTGGTCGATCTCGACCGTGCCGTGGAGCGCCCGGGCCAAAGGCGGGTTCTCGATGACCGGAATGTCGTGGGCTTCGGCAATCTCGCGGATTTTGCGGGCGATGAGATCGGCGCCCTTGGCGACGCAGACCGGCGCGTTCATGCCGCGTTCGTATTGCAGGGCTACGGCAAAATGCGTCGGGTTGGTGATGACCACCGAGGCTTTGGGGACCGCCGCCATCATGCGCTTGCGCGCACGCGCCTGACGCAATTGGCGGAGCTTGGCCTTGATGGCGGGATCGCCTTCGGACTGGCGGAACTCTTCCTTCATCTCGCGCACCGACATTTTCTGCCGCTCGAACCACTGCCGGTACTGAAACAGATAGTCGACCGCCGCGACCACGGCGAGGATAGCCACCACGGTGCCGAGCATTTGCATGGCGAGCGAGCGGGCCGCCGGCAGGATCAGCGCCGGGTCGCTGCCCACCATGGCGACAAGCCGGTTGCGCTGCGGCCACAGCAACGCGGCGAGCACCGCGCCGAACAGCACGAGCTTGACCAGGCCTTTGCAGAAGTTGGCGAGCGCCTGCTTGGAAAACAGCCGGCCGAGCCCCGCCGTGATCGAAATCCGCGACAGGTTCGGCATGATCGGATCGAAGGAGAACAAAATGCGGTGTTGCACGGCGTTACCGGCGAAAGCCGCCAGCGTGAGCAGAAACAGCGGGACGCCGATGGCGGCCAAAATGCGCATCGCCAGCGATCGCGCGAGATCGGCAAGTCCAGGACCGTCGGCCGGAATTTCAAAAGAATGCGCCACCACGCCACGCAGCGTTGTCTCAAGGCTACCCGCCATCGAACCGGCGAACGACATCATGATCAGGGTGCCGCCAGCGATCAGAAACCAGGTGCTGACCTCGATGCTTTTGACGACGTCGCCGCGCTTGATCGCCTCGTCGAGGCGTCGCGGCGTCGGGTCTTCGGTATGTTCGGTTTCGTCGCGATCTTCGGCCATCTTTTTGCTTTAGGCGTGCGGCGCGAGCTCGTGCAGCACGCCGCCCGCGTAATCGAGGAAAATGCCCATCATCGAGCCGAGCACCAGCACCAAGAACAGAAATCCAAGCAGGATCGACAGCGGCAAGGCGACAAAGAACACTTGCATCTGCGGCATCAGCCGCGACAACAGACCGAGCCCCAGATTGAACAACAAGCCGAACACCAAAAACGGCGCCGACAGTTGAATGCCGATACGGAACGCGCCGGCGACCGTCTTCGTCACCAGCGCCGCGACATCGCCCGTGGCCGGCAGCTCGCCCGGCTCGAACAGCGTGTAGCTGTCGTTGAGCGCGAAGATGACCAGATGGTGCATGTCGGTGGCGAAGAACAGCGTGACGCCGAGCATGGTCAAAAAATTGCCCAAGATCACGCCCTGCTCGCCCTGCATCGGATCGACCGCGGTCACAAAGCCGAGTCCGAGCTGCTGGGCGATCACCGAGCCCGCGACGTCGAGCGCCGAAACGGTGAGCCGCGCCGTCAATCCGAGCACCGCGCCGATCACAATCTCCTCGACCAGGAGCACGATGATCGGACCGAGCGCGGCGGTATCGATGTGATAGGCGTTGCGGTGCAGCGGCAACAGCACCGCGGCGAGAATGAGCGCGATGGTGAGCCGCATGCGCGCCGATATGTTCTGCTCGCCGAGGCCCGGCAACAGCATCACCATGGTGCCGGTGCGCGCGAACACCAAGAGAAACGACGCCCCCAACGCCGGCAGAAATGAAATATCGATCGGCACGCGAAAACCCGCTCAGCCGTTGGTGATGTGGGCGGCGATGCGCAGAAAGTTCGAGTAGAGCGCGTCCGCCATGAACGGCAGCGCGATCAGCATGGCGAGGAAAATCGCCAGAATTTTCGGCACGAAGACGAGCGTCGTCTCCTGGATTTGCGTCAAGGCCTGGAACAGCGAGACGATGACGCCGACGACAAGGCCGACCAGCATCAGCGGCGCCGCGACAATGATCAGCGTAACGATCGCGTCGCGCGCGACGTCCATGACTTCGGGACCGGTCATTTTTTTACCTATTCCGGTCAGATCTGCATCTTCAAGACGTCCTCGTAGGCTGCGATCACCTTGTCGCGGACCGAAACCAGCGTCTGGAAGGTGGTTTCGGTTTCGGCAACCGCGGTGACGACGTCGATCATGTTGGACTTGCCGTTCGCCACCGCCTGGGCCTGCGCGTCGCCCTTTTGCGCGGCCTCGGTGACGGAATTCATCGCGTCCTTGAGCAGCGCCGTAAAGTTCGGACCCGAATCCTGGCTGTTGCCGAGACCGCCCCCGATCTTGGCCGCGTCATCGTGCAGCCGCGACAGCGCGGCATAGGCATTGGCGGCGATTGCGGTCGGTGTCGGCATGGCTCACCTCGTTGCAGAGCTCGGCTTCAGCTCTTGATGATATCGATCGTGCGTTGCAGCATCCGCCGGGTGGCGGTGATGACATTGAGATTGGCCTCGTAGGAGCGCTGGGCGTCGCGCAAATCGGTCATTTCGATGAGGTTGTTGACGTTCGGGTACTTGACGTCGCCATTGGCGTCGGCAGCCGGATTGCCGGGTTCGTGCTTGACCAGAAAATCGGAACTGTCGGTCTCGACCGGGCCGATCTTGACCACCTGCGCGTCGAGCGAGCGATCGAGCTCGGAACTGAACGTCACGATGCGGCGCCGATAGGGATCGCCGCCGGGCGACTGCGCCACCGAATCGGAATTGGCGATGTTCTCCGAGATGATGCGCATGCGCCCGACCTGCGCGCGCAGCCCGGAGGCCGCGACCGCGAGCGATTTCATGAAGTCGAAGTCCATGACGAAGCGTCTCCGTCAAAGTTGGAATGTTGCGCCCTGTCCCATCAGCGGCCGATCGCAAGCTTGATCAAAGCGAGGCTGTGCGTGTAGAGCGACGTCACCGCCTCGTAATCCATCTGGTTGCCCGCCACTTTCATCATCTCGTCCTCGTGGGTCACCGAGTTGCCGCGCGGTCGGATTTCGTAGCGCGCGGTCCCGTCGTCGGCGAATTGCGCGCTGCCGCTTGCCTGCGCGCCGAGGTGATTCGGATCGGTGCGGTCGAGACCGAGCGAGGATTTCAGTTCCCGGCTGAAATCCGGCGGCGTCAGATCGCGCGCCTGGTAATTCGGCGTATCGGCATTGGCGACGTTCTCGGCCAGCACCTGCTGGCGCGCCTGATGCCACTGCATGCGCGTGCGCAGCATCGACAGGATGGGAATGTCGGAAATCGGCATCGGGGTCCCCAGTTGTAGACTCGCTTACCGGCCGGCAGAGTTTGCCGAGCCTATGGTTAACGAGGCGTTAATCAGGGCATTTTCGCGATTTCGCCATTAATCCGCCGTTTACCATGAAAATGCTTCAGCCATCGGCATCGGCGAAGAATTGGGCTATTCTTCTTAATTATTTGTTAGTAATCACGGCGGCAAATGTTACCGGCACCATTAACCTTTGGGACCCCCAGGCTCTGGCCCCGTAAGGTGCGTCGGAGCGAAACGGGGAGTAGCGCGGATGTTTGATACGTTGTTCGGATTCGAGATGCCGCTCGCTGCAAAATTCTTCGTCGCATTCGTCGTCGTGCTCGGTCTCATCCTTGGTTTCGCGTGGGCGGTGCGCCGATTCGGCGCGGGCCGTCTCGGCGCCAGTTCGCGCGGCCGCCAGCCGCGCCTCGCCGTGGTCGATTACGCCAGCGTCGATGGCCGCCGCCGCCTCATTCTGGTCCGGCGCGACAATGTCGAACACCTGTTGATGATCGGCGGCCCGAGCGACGTGGTCGTGGAACCCAACATCGTGCGGGCGCAGGCGGCGACGCGGGACGCGCCGGGCACGCGCCCTCCCGCCGGGCTCGACGCGCTGCCGCGCGCCATACCGCTGCCGGAAAGCGGCAGCAACGGCTCCTGGCCCCTGCAACCGGAACCGGGGCCGCGCCCGGCACCACGCATCGATCCGCTGTCCGATGAATTGCCGCCGCGGCCGCTGCCGCCGCTCATCGAACCCGCACCGCGCCCGCAGCGCGATACGCTCGCGGCGCTCGCCGACGAATTGTCGATGCGTCCGTCAGCGCCTCCGCGCAGCCGGCCGCTGACGCGGCCGCACCCGGAAGAGCCGAGCCCGGAGATCTTCAAGGAGCCGCAGAAGGAACCGCACAAGGAATTGGAGACGTTCGCCGAAACGCATCCGGAACCGCACTTCGAGCCTCGGCCCGAGCCGCGCAAGCCGAGCGTCCAGCCGGCCGCCGCCGCGCCGCCGCCTGTCTCCGTTCCGGAAGCTGCCGAGCCTACCGCCGATCAAAGCCTCGCCGATATGGCGCAGCGCCTCGAAGCGGCGTTGCGCAAGCCGATTGCGGAAACGCGGCCGGCGGCCGCGCCGGCTCGCACCGCGCCGATCGGCGAACCGGCAGCCGGAACGCCTCCGCTCCCGCCGCGGGCTCCTCGCCCGAGCGACCTTGCTTCATCTGCTGAGCTTTCTGCCCCCGTCGACCATTCCCCGGCCAGCGAGCCGGGCTTCGCCAAAGCGGGCGCAGGCTTTGCTAAGCCGGGAACGGGCTTCGTGAAAGCGGCGCCAAAGACGCCGCGGCCCGAACCCAAGCCAAGCCAGAGCAAGACCACGCTCTATGACAGCCTCGAACAGGAGATGGCGAGTTTGCTCGGCCGTCAGAACAAGCCCTGATCCTCGCATCATGGGGCCGCCGCGTCCGTTTTAATACGGTGGCGGCCTCAGTAGCGGCACTTGTAATCTCGGCGACGCCGCTCGCCGCGCAGGATATCAGCATCAATTTCGGGCAAGGCGCGGCCGGCGGAGGCGGCGGCTTGAACGAGCGCATCATTCAGCTGATCGCGCTGATGACGGTGCTGTCGCTCGCGCCCTCGATCCTGGTGATGATGACCTCGTTCACCCGCATCGTGGTGGTGCTGTCGCTTTTGCGAACCGCGCTCGGCACCGCCACGGCGCCGCCGAATTCGGTGGTCATTTCGCTCGCGCTGTTCCTCACCGCCTTCGTGATGGGACCGGTAATGACGCGGGTCTACGACACCGGCATCAAACCGCTGATCGCCAACGAGATCACCGTCGATCAGGCGTTCGAGGCCGGCTCGGTGCCGTTGCGCGGCTTTATGGAAAAGAACGTCCGCGACAAGGACCTGAAACTGTTCATGGACATGTCGGGCGAAAAGCCGCCGGACAAGCCCGAAGATATGTCGATGCGGATCCTGGTTCCGGCCTTCATGATCTCGGAGTTAAAGCGCGCCTTCGAAATCGGCTTTCTGTTGTTCCTGCCGTTCCTGATCATCGACCTCGTCGTCGCCTCGGTCCTGATGTCGATGGGCATGATGATGCTGCCGCCAGTCGTGGTGTCGCTGCCGTTCAAGCTGATCTTTTTCGTCCTGGTCGACGGCTGGACGCTGGTCGCGGGCTCGCTGATCCAGAGCTACGGGACGTAGCTACAACAGCTCTTTCGCCGTTTACGGACCTCAGCGCCGCTTGCCGCGCGACTTGCGGGCGGCGTAGCGGGCGTCGCGTTCCGCCTTTTGCTGGGCGAGCAAGGCCTGCTCGCGTTCCTCCGCTTCGGCCTTGGCGCGCTCGGCCGCAAGCTTAGCCTCGCGCTCGGCCTGTTGCGCGCGCTCGAGCTCGCGCGCCTCCGCTTCGGCTCGTTCACGCTCGCGAGCAGCCTTGATGGCGGCCCGTTCGGCGGCCTGCGCTTCGCGCGCCGCGAGCCGGTCGGCCAGCGCCGGATCGGCCGCCTTGGCGCGCAGTTTTTCCAGTGCCGCTTTCTTCGCCTTGGCGGCGGCCGCTTGGCGCTCGATGAAATCCGGTTGTTTAAAGCCAGCCATTTATATCAACTCGATCATTCCAACTGTCGTTCCGGCCACGCGCCGCCGCGCCGTTTTGCCATATAGGCAGTCGTCAGCGCACGCGCCATCCGACCACCGTTGCTTCGATTGGGCTTGCGGTTTCCACACTGTGCCAAGCACCGCTACTCCATCGGCACAAAAACGGGATGACATAGGTGCCGACGTGGTCCTCGCAGAGAAGTTCAAGCGGCTGGTCGGCCGGTGGGGCCCCTTCATGCGTGAAGGCGCCGATTCGCTCTTGCCGTGTCGCCATGCGGTGTCGCGTATCCGTCCGTTGGGCACTCAATAAGGACAATAATGGCCCGCGACAAGCCCGCGATGGGCCCGCCGCCGGGCGGAGCCCGGATAATTTTACCGTCGCCGGCGCCAACAGGGATGTCCGCAATGACATTGTTTTATCGCGCCTGAAGGGCTACCCTGGGATGTCAACAGCGGAGATCGGCAATGGCGCGCGGTACGGTTAAGTGGTTCAACTCGCAAAAAGGCTATGGCTTTATTCAGCCTCAGAGTGGCGGAAAAGACGTATTTGTTCATATCTCGGCTGTCGAAAGGGCCGGCTTGAGCGGGCTCAATGAAGGCCAGGCGATCGAATACGAGGAAGTCGCCAACAAGGGCAAAACGTCGGCAGAGAACCTCAAGGTCTCGCGCTGATTTTGCCGGGCTGCGGCGGTTAGACGCCGCTTAACACTGATGGCCGGCTGGCTGGCATGATGCCGATGCCGCCGGCTTTTCCCCAGCATGCCCCCGAACGCGAAGGCGAACACGTCGCCGCGCGTTCAGTTTTTGCGCGGCCAGACGCCTGAGTCCTCGAGTTCCTTCATCGCCTTATCGGTGAACTCCGCCTTCGGACCGTCGCCGCCGATCACGAACATCAGGATCGCTTCCTCGCCGCCCGGGCCGGCGGTGACGTTCTCGAAGCGCCGGATCGCGCCGGGCGGAAATGAAATCACGTCGAGCGGATGAAGATCGACGGATTCGACCTCGCCCTTCTCGTTCTCCCAACTGCATCGCCACGTGCCGGTCATCGGAATGAAGGTCTCGTTGGTGTCGTGGTTGTGCATCATCGGGCCTTTGCCGGGCTTGGCGCGGCAATAGCCGAGATTGAAACCCTCCGAGATCGGAATTGCCGACAGCCGCGACGCGTCGTCGCCGACCGGCGACGTCACCGCCCCGCCTTCGCCCTTCGGCGGCTGAAAGCCGATCACGTTGTAGAGGGTGCGCTCGCATTGCGGCGCGTCGCTGTCGGGCAACCCGCCGTCCGACCCCTTGAGGTCCTGAAAGCGGGCGACGCGCTTTAACATCTCTGGCCGGCTGATGCCGAATTTTGGCAGCGTTTCCATATCTTCTGTCCTGTGTCTTCCGTGTACTCTTTGCTCGGGCACTGCTTAGTTTACTGCCGGCATCCGCAGCACCGGCTTGATGGTGATGCCGGACGAGGTGTCCTCGGCCGCCCGGTTGATGTCGGCGAAATCGTAGAATTTGATCATCTTGTCGATCGGGAATTTGTTTTCCATGATCAGATCGACCAGCCGCGGGATGAACGCTTTCGGAAAGCTGTCGCCCTGCACCACGCCGCGCACCATGCGGCCTTCCTGCAGGAACGGCATCTCGACCGCGACGTCGTTGCCTTTGCGCGCACTGCCGAGCAGCACGCAGGTGCCGCCCGGCCGCAGCGCCTCGATCGCCTCGCGGAACACCACGGGCAGCGCCGAGGTATCGATCGAGTATTTCACGCCGCCGCCGGAGACGGCGCGGACTTCCGCCACCACCTCTTCGCAACTGCCATGATCGATGCGTGTGGGTGGCGCCGAGCTCGCGGGCGAGATGCGAGGCGATGCGCGTGCACGTCGACCGCGACGATCGGATCGCAGCCGGCGATCTTCGCCGCCATCAGCGCCGACAATCCAACGGCGCCGACGCCGAACACGGCAAAACTGTCGCCCGGTTTCGGCTGCATGACATTGAGAACGGCGCCGGCGCCGGTCTGGCCGCTGCAGGCGAGCGGGCCCAAGAGTTCGAGCGGCGCATCCTTGCGCACTTTGACGGCGTAGCGCTCCTGCGTCAGCGCATAAGTGCCGAACGAGGATTGCTGGAAGAAGGCGCCGTAGACCGGCGCGCCGTTGCGCGACAGCAGCGTCGAGCCGTCGGCACGCGTGCCGTCCATTTTCAAGCCGCGGGCGTGAACGCAGTAGGAGTGCGCGATCCTCCTCGCAATTCACGCAAGCGCCGCACCACGGAAACGACATCACGACATGATCGCCGGGCGCAAAAGCTGCGCACCGCGCTGCCGACCGCGTGCACGACGCCCGCCCCTTCGTGGCCGAACACGCCCGGCAAAGGATTCGCGTAATAGCCGTCGCGGCCGTGCAGATCGGTCTGGCACATGCCGCTCGCCACCACGCGCACGATCAATTCGTCGGCGCGCGGCGCGCAAAGGTCGAGCGTATCGATGACGAAGGGGCCCGACCTTTCGCTGACGACGGCTGCCTTGATCCGCATTACTGGTTATCGCGCGTCATTCCGCGAACGGATACTTCAGGTCGCCGTCTTTATATTGCGGCGGGTAGAGGATGACCTGCTTGCCGGGCGTGCGATATTGATCGAGGCCCGATGCCGTCGAGGTTCTGAAACTGCATCATCAACAGCCGCGGCGTCGCCCACTCGCCTTTCGCGTCGAAGCGCAGCTTGCCGACGATGGTGTCGAATTCGCTTCTTGTGGATGTAGTCGGCGAGCTTGCCGTCATCGAGCGTGCCGGTGGCCTTGACCGCCTGCTCGAGCACCTGCATGGCCGCGTAGGCAAAAGGCGGCTGGTAATAGCCGAGCGGATCGGTGCCCTGCGTCCGTGGCGCGCGCCTGATAGGTTTTCAGGAACTCCTCGATGCCGGGGAATTTCATCGTCGGGCTCGGCACGTAGAGATGAAAGTTCACGACGCGATCGAGCTTGGTGCCGAGCTTCTGCATGAACACGGCGAATTGCGGGCCGACCATGGCGCCGCCGAACATCTGCGCCTTCAGCCCGAGCTCGGTCGCCGCACTGGATCATGCCGACCGAGTCGAGCGGATAGGACGCGACAAAGACCAGGTCGGGATTGGTCGCCTGGCAATCGCGTGAACGATCGGCGAGTAATCGACTGTCGACGGCGGATAAGTGCGGTCGTAGACGATGTCAAAGCCGTCCTCTTTGGCCTTGGCGCGCGCGCCGGTCATCGCATTGTTGGAAAACTCCGCGTCGGCGCCGACGATGGCGACCGTCTTCGGCCGCGGCGAGATGGTCTTGGCGACCTCGAAGAAGGCGTTCGCCATCACGCCCTTGGTATCGGGCCCCCAGGCGGCGGTCTGGAAATAGCGCGGATATTTGAACTCGTCATTGCTGCCGAGCGCCAGCAGCACCATGACCATTTTCTGGTGCTGCATGATTGCCGGCATGGCGGCGACGATCAGATTGGTGGCCGCTCCCATCAACAGATCGACTTTGTCGACGTCGAGCAGCTTGGCGTAGATGCCGGGCACCGTCGAGGCGTTCGACTGATCGTCGTAATAGACGAGATCGACCTGCCGGCCGAGCAAGCCGCCCTGCGCGTTGACGCGCTCCTGCCAGATCTGCTCGGCGAGCAGATTGGCCTTGCCGGACGACGCGAGCGGTCCGGTGAGCGAGGTCGAGAATCCGATTCTGATCGGGTCGGCGGCCTGTGCCGCGCCTTGGCACAACAGCAGCAGGAACGTGCTGAGCGCCAGAGCGAGCGCCACAGTCCATCTTCCGATGCGATATCGCAAGCCGGGTGCCGCATGGCTCGTCATAGTCCCCTCCCCTGAAATCGGCGCTATTGGCGGCGCCGTTTTGTTGGGAACGAGTGTCAGAGCCGCCGGGCTCGCTGTCAATGCAGCCGCGGCGTCCTGCGGCAGCGGGACGGCATGGTCACCCGCCAGCCTACCGTCGCGGCAGCGCCGAGACATTTTCCGCGCCTAAGCGCCCGGATCCCCCGCATTGGGATAGAACAATTGCTGGCCCTCGATCTTGTAGCCGGCAATGACCTTCTGGCCCTCCGGCGAAATGAGCCAGTCGATGAATTGCTGGCCAAAATCTTTTTTCACGCTTGGATATTTGGCCGGGTTCACCAGCATGACGCCGTATTGGTTGAACAGCCGCTTGTCGCCCTCGACCACGATGGCGAGATCGCCGCGGTTCTTGAAGGCGATCCAGGTGCCGCGATCGGACAGCACATAGGCGTTCGCAGCCGACGCCATGTTGAGCGCCGCCCCCATCCCCTGCCCGATCTCGCGGTACCAGGCGGCTTTCTCCGCAGCGATATCGATGCCGGCATCTTTCCACAGATCAAGCTCGGCGATGTGCGTGCCGGAGCGGTCGCCGCGCGAGATGAAGGGTGCTGCTTTCGCCTTGATGGTCTGCAGCGCCGTGACGATGTCCTTGCCTTTGACGCCGGCGGGATCGCTTTGCGGGCCGATCAGCACGAAGTCGTTATACATCACCGGATAGCGCTTCAGGCTAAAACCTTCGGCGAGAAATTTTTGCTCCGCCGATTTGGCATGGACGAACACCACATCGGCATCGCCGCGCCGGCCGGTGTCGAGCGCCTGGCCGGTGCCTTGCGCCACCACCTTCACGTCGATGCCGCTCTTTGCCTTGAAGATCGGCAACAGATAGCCGAACAGGCCGGAATCCTGGGTCGACGTCGTCGACGCGACGACAATCGATTTTTCTTCCGATGACTGTTGCGGTTTTTCCTGCGCGAAGGCGTAGGCGGAAAGCAGCACCGATGCCGCCATCATCGCGACGGCAGCAGCGCCGACGGCGGCGCGCGGCTTCGGCAATCCGGACCACACGGTCATGCGAAATTCCTCCTCACGGGTCGATCGACAGAGCGGCCTCGTTCACCGGCCGACGAAAGCGCGGCCGAACAAAAAGCTCAGGGCGCTCACCGTCATCGACAAAATGATCAGAATGATGCCCAAGGCAAGGGCGAAGCTTAAGTCGCCCTTGCTGGTTTCGAGCGCGATCGCGGTCGTCATGGTGCGGGTATAGCCGCGAATATTGCCGCCGACGATGATGATCGCGCCGACCTCGGCGATGGCGCGTCCGAATGCCGCGAGGAACGCGGTCAACAAGCCCTCGCGGCCCATGCTCATGATCGGAAATATCGCCCGCAATCGCGACGCGCCGTCGACCAAAAGGCTGTCGCCATACGCCGCCCAGACGCCGACCGCCGTCCGGTGGGCGAGAGCGATCACGATCGGCGTGCCGAGAACGGCCTGCGCCACGATCATGGCCGTGGGCGTGAACAGGAGGCCAAACGATCCGAGCGGCCCGGAACGCGACAAGAGCAAATAGACGGCAAGCCCGACGACGACCGGCGGCAGGCCGAGCAGCGCATTGGCGATGACGATCAAGCCGTCTCGGCCGCGAAACCGATAAACCGCGAGCGCGGTACCGAACGGCGAACCGATCGCGAAGGCGCAGGCGCTCGCCGTAAGGCTGACACCGAGCGACAAGACGACAATCCCGCGCAATTCCGGATCAAAGCTTGCGATCAGCTTGGTTGCGGTGGCAAGCGCCGTCGAGAAGTCGTTCATGCGCGGCTTTTAGCGCGTCTGCCGGCCGAAAGACAAAGTCTCGACGGTTACGCCTTAGCCAAAGCGGCCGCACCGGCGCGGTAGTGATCGAGGACAAACAAACGGATTGCCGACGACAAATTGGTCGGCTGGCGCTCGGCATCGATTGCGTTCACGAGGTCGGAGACGCCAGTTTCCCGCAGCGCCGCGATCTCTTTGAGACCGTCCCAAAAATCGTCCTCGAGGCTGATGCTGGTTTTGTGCTCGTGAACGACAACGGAACGCTTCTTCACAGTCGCCTTCGAAAGTGTGTTCGAAAGTGCGCGCTCGCTGCTTCGGTCGGCTACGAAACGATCCATGCTGCCCTCCTCTGCAAGGGCGGGGTACGCGCAGTGTGAGCCAATCGCACCGAGAAGTCGAGCTAAATGTACGCTAGCGTACGTCATTTATGACAGTAGGATTGGCGAGAATTGACGGCACCGCTCCTCAACGATGCCGCTTGGTCATCGCCATGAGGACCGTCATCAGCACCACGTTGCCGAGTGCGATCGCCGCCAGAAGGCCAAGCGTCCACGTCGCGCCGCCTTTCTGAAAGGCAAGGCCGCCAAGGAACGGCGAGACCGCCATCGCCAGCAGAATCGGAAATGCGAGCCGTCCCATCAGCACCGGGTAGCGATCGGGACCGAACAGCGCGAGCGGCATGGTGCCGCGGGCGACCGACCCGATGCCGTTGCCGGCGCCATAGAGCGCAATGGCAAGGGCTACGATCGGGAATTTGAAGACCAGCATCAGGGCTGCGACGGCGACCAAAACCGCCGAGCCCGCCATGGTCCACAGCGGGTGATGATGGAAGCGGCGCTCGGCCAGCATCTCGACGAGGCGCGCGCCGACCTGCGCCGGGCCGACGATCGTCCCTAAGCCCACCGCAACCGTGAGGTCGAGCCCGCGGGACGTCAATATCGGCAACAAATGCGTACCCATGATCGACAGAATCGCGGCGCCGTTCGTCACCACCGCCGCGACGACGACGAACACGACGAATTCGGCGCGCTCCAAGCGAACGCGGGACTTGGCTTTTGCGCCTGTCAGCGCCGCCGATTTTTGCGACGGCAAGACGAAGAGATGAATGGGAAGCGCGATCCCGATCTGGATCGCCGCATAGGCAAGGCAGGCGCCGCGCCATCCGAAATGGTCGGCAAGCGCCGCGCTCAACGGCCAGCATACGGTGCTGGCAAAACCTCCGAACAGCGTGACCGACGTGATCGCGCCACGCGACTGCGAGCCGTAAATGCCGCCAAGCGTGGAGAACGCGGCATCGTAGAGCCCGGCCGACATGCCGAGGCCGACGACCGCCCAGGCGGCGAGATAACAGGCGAAGTTCGGCGCGAGCCCAATGCCGAGAAGCCCCGACGCCAACAGGATGGCGCCGCCCGCCAGTACGGGGCGCCCGCCGTGCCGGGCAATGAGATGGCCCACCCGCGGCGCTGCAAGCCCGGCAACGAGCAGCCCGACCGAGACGCCGCTGACAACGAGGTCATAGCTCCAGCCGGTATCCCGGGCGATCAAGGGTGACAAAACGCCGAGCAGATAAAAGCTCGAACCCCACGCCAGAATTTGGGTGATGCCGAGCGCCGGAACGACGATGCGCCGGTCAGACGGGACAGTCATGCGGCACAGTCATGCGGCACAATCATGCAAAAGCCGGTTTGTCATCGGGCCACAGCCAACGGCCAAGGAGGACCACCATACCGGCGAATTGCACCGGCTACTCGGCCGCTGCGGCCGTCTCGCCGCTCGTGCTGGCGAAGGCGGGCGCGATGTCGGTCGTGAAGCGGTGCATCTGCTCACGCACATAGGCGTCGGGGCGGTTGCCGAAGTTGAAATAGAGGATGACCTCCTCGATGCCGGTCGCCTCGACCCGCTTCAAGGTGTCGATGATCTGTTGCGGCGAGCCATAGAGCAGCGAGTTGTCGTCGAAGTCCGAAGCCTTGGCATCATTGAGCCGCGCGCCGATCTTCTTGTAGTACTCCATGGTCGGCGGCAGCGCGCCACTGCCGCCCTGGCTCATCGTCTTGCGCAGGCCCGACATGGTGATGTAGCCGACCATCCGCTCCAGCGCCTGCTGGCGCTCGTCCTCACCCTCGCCGATGTGGATGAAGTAGCTGCACTTGACTTTCTGCTCGGGCTTTTCCGCCTTGGCGCAGATCTCCCGATAGGCGGCGACCGCATTGTCGAGGTTGCCGAACAGGATGGTGGCGGCGAACGGCGCCAGCAGCAGGTTCCAGTCCCACTTCGCCGCTAGTTCCATCGAGAAGCGCGAGAACGAGCCCATGTAGGGCCGAAAATCCTTCTGCGCGGGCTTGGGGAAGACCTCGACGTCCTCGAAGTCATAAAACCGCCCCTTGAAGTTAAACGGCTCTGTTTCGGTCCAGCAGCGCATCAACAGTTCGATGCCCTCGCTGAACTGCTCGGCGGAGGCCTGGAAATCGGCGCCGAACGGCGTGAATTCGTGACGGTCGTAGCCGCGCCCTGCCGCGAAATCGACGCGGCCGCCGGATAATTGGTCGAGTGTCGCCCATTCCTCCGCGACATGGATCGGGTGGTGGATCGGCAACACGACGACGGCCGGTCCGAGCCGCAGCCGCGTCGTCGCCGCGGCAACATTGGCCAGCACGATCGCGGGCACCGACACGCAGCCGCGCCGGTTGAAGTGGTGCTCGCCGATCCAGGCCGAGTTCAGTCCAAGCTTCTCGGCCAGCACCGCCTGGTCGCGTATCTCCATCAGGAATTGCTCGGACGAGCGCGGATTGTTGGGGTAGCGGTTGTCGCTCAGCGTGAAATAGCCGAATTTCATGGCGGCGTTTCGCTCTCTCTCTGTTTTTTGACTCTCTTGGCCGATGCATCATGTATCCGAAAGGGAAGAGTTCAAAGGAAAAATACCCGGATTTGAGTTCGCCGACCCTCATACGCTCGCCTTGCGAACTTCGGAGGGTTTAAGTCAACCAAAGCGCATAGCGCGTAGGTGGCGCGCGGCGCGCAGGCGGAAGCGTCCACAGCTCACGTGGCAGGCGACCGCAAAACTCGGGCGCGAGTGCGCCGCGAGAACAATGGTCGCTGTTTGAAATTACAATGTCGCGGTGTGGTCGGGGGCTTTCGCCGGCACAGCGGCGGGGCGCGTGTCGGGCGGCTGGCCCAAGGCCGAACGGCCGCCGGGCGGCATCGTCGCCGTCGGCGGTTCGCTCGCCGGCGCCGGACCGCCATCCGGGTACCGCGCCTTCATGTCGCGGAGGAAAGTGTCGAGCGTGTCGACCGAGGCGGCGGCGTGCGCGATGGTCGGCGAAGGCATCGCCGCTGGTACCGAGCGGCTGCCGAGACGACCTCGAAGTCGTGCGCGTCGGGCGTTTCCGCCATCTTCGCCGCATATTTTTCGCGGAAGCGGCCGAGCCCGAGTTTGTCGTCGGCCAGCGCATAGCCGATTTCGGCGCGCAATATGTCCTGCTGCTCGATCTCGGTGAGCGGCTCGAAATCCTTGTAGCGGTCGCCATACATCAATTCGATCTGCTCGGCGGCCTCGTCCTAGCGGCGCGCCGCCCACAGAATATCGGAGCGCAGCCGGATGGCTTCGCGGGTGTCGACATTGCCGATCACTTCGAGCGCGAGATCGTGGCGGCCGAGATCGGACAGCGCCCGGCCTTCGAGCAACAGCCGCTGGTTGCGCAGATCATTGGAGAGGTCCGCCGTGCGCGTCGCCGCGCAGCGCCGCCAGCGCCCGGTCGGCCTTGCGGTTCACCAGATAGATCGACCGCGAGCCGCGTCGCCACCTGCGCGCGTGCGGCGCCTTGCAGCCGGTGATCGACCTGGTATTGCAACAGATCGGCCGCCTGATCGAGCAGATCGACCGAGACCAGCCGGTCGGCCAGCCGCCTGATCATCTCGTCGCCGCGCCCGCCGACCGGCGTCAGTTCGCGGAAGTCGTAGAACAGCGCGAGCGCGTCGATCGCCGGCATCGCGTCGCCCTTGCCGGCGAGGAACAGCGAATCGAAGGTCGCCGCCGCTTCGTCCTGGATCTGGCGCGTCATGGCCGAGTCCGGATGCGCCGCCATGGCGCTGCGCATCACATAGAAGGCGTCGCGGTAGCGGCCATCCTCGGTGTAGAGATGAGCGAGATCCTTCAGCGCTTCGATTTCGGTCTCGTCGCCGCGCCAGATGGTGGTGAGGGATTCGAGCTGCGAAATCACCGCATCGCGCTTGAGGTCGCCGATCGAATAACGCAGCACCGTCTCGCGCAGGAGGCCTTGCGCGGCCGCCGGCCGGTCCCAGGAATCCGCTGCAGTGCGATAGGCCGCAAGCGCATCCTCGATATGACCCATGCCCTCGGCAAGCCGGCCGATCAGAACGGCGATCATCGGCTCCATCGTGCGCGGAACGCCGACGGTCTGAAAATCGTTGAGGTCGTTCGAGGCGCCGTCAAAATCGCCGACCTCGATCGCCGAGCGCATCTCATCCTTGAGCGCCACGCGCTGCAACTCGATCGGCAGCGTGGCGACGGCAGCTTCCGAGCTCTTGAAACCGGCGCGCGCCTGCGCCCATTTCCCCTGCCGCGCAAAGGCCAAAGCGCGCCACAACGGCGCATCGTGCTGATCGCCGATCCCCGGCTGCGGCCAGATCCTTCAGCGCCTCCTCGGGCCGGTTCATCATCACTTCGGCGACCGAGCGCAAGACCGTCGCCGACGCCATGCCCGCGGCCGGCCGGTCGTCCCGGAGCGCCACGTCGAGTACGCCCTTGGCCTCCGGATACAATTCACGGGCGAGATAAAAGCGCGCCAGATCGAGCCGCGGCACGAAGCGCTTGTTCTCGGGCGCGGCGGCGGCGGCGGCAATGAGATTCGATTGTCGATCCCAATACGACAACTCGCGGTCGTTGCCCCAGATCTGCGAATCGAACATCTCCGACCGCATTCCCGAGCCGCGAAACAGGCTGCGCCGTCGACAAGGTCAAACCGGACGGCCGGCTGACCACGACTTTATCGGGGGCCAGTTCGACATCGACGTCGTCGGCGAGCGGCTCGATCACCACGCCTTGCGTCGAGGCGAGCGCGCGAAATTCGATAAAATCCTGCTCGTTGATGAAGCCGCGCGCCGGCGGCAGCGCGGTCGCGACCACGAGATTGTCGCCGGCATCGGGATCGACGATGCGATGCAATTGCTGCGGCTCTTCGAAAGGAATGCTGACGCTGGCGCGATTGGGCCCAACCATGTTGCGGCTGATCTCGAGCCCGCGTGTTGGATCGACGACGCTCTCGCCGATATTCACCGTCCACACCGGACCGTTGGCGGATACGCTGGCGAGTTGCGGGCGGTTGAGCCGCAGCCGCACGATACCTGCGTCATAGGTGCGGGTGACGTCGTAGCCTCGGATGGTGTGGCTCGGTTCGCCGTCGAGTGCCGTAAGATCGAAATCGGCATTACTGTCGAAGACGAGCCAGAGCGCGTCGGCGCGTCGGAACACCGCCGCGCCGACCGGCGCCGCGAACGGGAATGACAATTTCAGCATCGGGCCGTCGCGCTGGAGCTCGACGGCGATCTTGCCGCCGCTTGGCGCAGCACGCGGCTTTGCGGCGTCGGGCGCCGGCGCCGATTGCGCGGCTGCAGCGGCGGGCGGCGCCGCAACGGGTTTCGCTTCCACCGTTGCGGCCGCAGCCATCACCGGCATGTCGGCTGCAGCGGGTGGTGCCGCCGTCGCGGCTTTGGCGGTCTCGACCGGCGTTTGTCTGGTTTCACCGGGCTGCGCCATCGAGCGCGTCATTGGCGCAGACGGCGGGGGCGTCGGCGCCGGCTGTGCGGCCGCGGCGGCCTGAGACGACGCGGATGCGGGTTGCGGAGCAACCGCGGCGACGGCCGGCGCCGCTCGCGGCGCGGTTGGTGCGCCGGTTTCAGCCGCGGCGGCAACCGCTGCGGCGGCGGGTTGCGGTGCCGGCGCAGCAGCGATCGGGAGCGCTGCGTTTTTTGCGGCGTCGATTTTAGCCGCGGCCGTCGCCATGGCGAGCGCCGGGTCCGGCGCCGGTACGGCCAAAGGCGCCGACTCCGATGCGCTGGCGACCTGCACCTTGGCGGGTGGCTGGCCGCCTTGATCGGCGGCTGCGTCCGAATTCACGACGTCGACGACATAGCCGTTGTCGTCGCGAAAAGTACGGACATCGACCTTGCCGGCAAAGATGAACCGGACCAGGGCCGTATCGCCATCCAATTCGCTGCTGAGTTCCTGGATCGCGCTCGGCAACGCCACCTTGGCGTCGGCGAGATCGAAGGTGAGCGGCGAGTCGAAATTCAGGACCAGCCGATCCTTGGAGCGATCGGCGGAAACCGAGGTATTGTTGGCAATGGTGAAGACGTAACGGGTGAAGGTCGGCTGGGTCGCAACATGAACGCGCACCGGCGCGATTTTCTTCTGCGCCGCCTGTTGCCGCTCGCGTTTGAGGATCAGGTCGGCTTCGCGGGCGCGGCGCGCCAGATCGTCGACGACGTCTTGCGGCAGGCCGGGCGGCACGCCTTTCCAGGTATCGGGCAGGAGATCGACGAAGAATTTCTCGCCCGCCGACATGGCGTTCACCGTCAGCGGGCGCGCCAGCGCGACACGAACCGCCATGCCGTCAGGATCGCGCCGGGCGGCGCCGACATATTCGTAAGCCTGCTGGGCGATGCGGTCGACCGTCACCTCGACCGGCTGCTTGAAACTGATGATCAGCACATTGCCGGCAACGCGCGTCGTCGCGTCGATATATTGGCTCGCGGTGAACACGATGCGCGCATAGCCGCCCGTGACGCTGACCGAAACAGTGGTCGGCATGGCGCTTGGCGCGGCGGCGGTCGGCCCGGCAAGTCCCCCGATGAGCAGGGCGAGCGCAGCGACAATTGTTATGCTGTGCCCAAACGCCCGGGAACGGCGAAAAACGTTCCGGATGGTGCAACCGCACGCCATGAAGGACTCAAATTACTCGACGCCACGCGACAACGGGACAGACACGCCTTTGCGGCCATCGCATCGCGCCCGACGCCGGCCGTGGTGTTAACGTAGACCTTCGTGCTTAATGTCGGCTTAATTCAATAATGTCCAAAAGGTTAGGTACAAGCCCTCAAGCCTTTCGTAACAACCGGTCAACCCTGCTAACGGCCCATCGGCGTCGGCTGGCCTTGAATTTTGGGCAATTCGGCCGGGCCGTCGGCTTTCGCCTGCTGTGCCTTGCTGGCGAGCTCGACGGTGAGCCGCTGCGCGACGTCGGGCGACATTTGCGCCAGGATTTCAGCCATCGTCCGCGGATTGATCGACGACACGACCTCGAGCAGCACCGTGCTGTCGAGGCCATTGAATATTTTTGCGGCATCGCGTGGCTTCATATTCTCGTACATGGTGACGAGGCCTTTGAGGCGCACGGCTTCCGCATCGTCCTTCTGCTGGGTCTCGACTTTGATCCGCTCTTCGACCTGTTTCAATTCGTCGAGCCGCGCATCCATGCGCTTTTCCGCGTTCTGGATCAGGCTCTCGCGGATATCGAGTTCGCGGGCGCGGGTGTCGAGTTCCTGACGGCGCGCCTGCAGCCGCTCGAGTATGGCGCGCTCGGCGCCACTCGGCAGCCCCGCGCCGTCGGTCGAAATCACGGTGCCGCTCGGCAGCGGCGTGGGCTTGGCGGCCGCAGCGGGCATTGCCTTCGCGTCCGGCGGATTCTTAGTTTCCGCGCCCGCCGCTGCCGGGCTGCCATCGCTTGCCGGCGCGGTCGTGACCGAACCGGTGATGTCGGGAGTGTCGGCGTCGGCGAGTTGCGGCGCGATGACCGGCGCCGACGAAGGTATCGGCGCGGCACCGGTCGAGTTCGGAAAATTGAACATCTGCTGCGCCCATGACAACGCCGATCCAGGCGGCTGCGTCGCATCGGGGATCGGCCGCACGACCGCCACGTCGCCATCGCCCGACGGCGCCCCGCCATTGGTGAAAAAAAGCGAACCGTGAAAAATCAGATCGGCGGTCTTGAGCGTCAGCAGACAGGCGCTTGCGATCAGCGCAATCGGAATAAGCCGCAGATCGCGGACAAATCGGGTCATGCCGCGAGACCGTGCACCTTTGTGCGCAGCCGCTCGGCAAATGCGTCCGCTGCCGCCGCCACGGCTTTGGCGTCCCTCGTCTTGGGCTCGGTTACTTTAGCGCCTTGCGCCTCGACCGCGTCCGTCTTGACGGTGCCGAGCGCCGCCGCAATTTTGAGTTCCGCCGGCCGCGCCTCGTCGTCCGGGCGCCGTCCGGCGCTTACGATCTGCGTCAACCGGCTCACCAGATCCTTGCCGGACACGACCGCGCGATCGATCTCGATGGTGACGCGCTCGGCTTTGCGCAGGCGCTCGCCCAGACCCATGTCGCATTCATGCACAGTAAGCTTCAGTCCGTTGACCGCGCGCTCGGCAATTTCGGTGGCGGTGACCAGTTCCGAGATGGTCGCGCGCAGTGACTGCTCGTCGGCCTTGAGCAACTTCAAGCGACGATTGAGCATGACGCAATAGCCGATGGTGAGGACGAGCAAAATCGCCACCACGCCGTCGATCATCATGCCAAGCCCGTTCGTCATGGTGCCTCCATCTTGTTGCCGGCGCCGCCGGCCGTCTCGAACATGGCGAAAGTCGTGTTCGGCTTGCGCAACGGCTTGCCGACCCGCACCGCGACGCGATCGCCAACCCGGCCCATGCGGCCTTCGGTCAGCGTGACGTCGCCGCAGCGCACGATCACCGCGGCATCCGATTTCAATTCCAGCATCAGCGTATCGCCGACGTCGAGCTGCATGATCTGCTTCAGCGGCAGGCGCGCTTCGTAGAGCACGGCGTCGACCGCGATCTCCGCGAGGCCCAGTTCGGTCGCCAAATGGCCTTCCCAGGTCGAATCGCGGCCGAATTTCTCGCCCATGAACATCTGCAACAAAACGTCGCGGATGGGCTCGATGGTGGCGTATGGCAGCAACAGCTCGATGTTGCCGCCGCGATCTTCCATGTCGATGCGCAGCCGCACCAGGATCGCCGCATTGGCCGGCCGCGAGATGGCGGCAAAGCGCGGATTGGTTTCCAGCCGATCGATGTTGAACTTCACCGGCGACAGCGGCCGGAACGCGAGCTCCGCATCGGCCAGCACGACCTCGATCATGCGCTTGACCAGAGTTGGTCTCGATCGTGGTGTAGGGCCGGCCTTCGATGCGGATCGCGGTCTGGCCGCGGCGGCCGCCGAGCAGCACATCGATGATCGAATAGATCAGACTGGAATTGACCGTGACGAGGCCGAAATTGTCCCATTCCTCGGCTTTGAAGACGCCGAGGATCGCCGGCAGCGGAATCGAATTGAGGTAATCGCCGAAACGCACCGAGGTGATGCGGTCGAGCGAGACTTCGACGTTGTCGGAGGTGAAATTGCGCAGCGAGGTCGTCATCAACCGGACCAGCCGGTCGAAGATGATCTCCAGCATCGGCAAGCGCTCGTAGGAGACCATCGCCGAAATCGATGATCGCGCGGATGCCGGAATTGTCGTTCAGCGATACGTCGGTGAGACTGAAGCCGAGGAGCGAATCGATTTCGTCCTGCGTCAGAACGCGCTCGGCGCCGCCCTTGGTCTGCTGGACGAAATTGCCGTCGTCGGCGGCCATGGTCGCCCATTGCGCCGCCATCGCCTCGCTCGGGCTTTGCCCCTCCGCGGCAGCGCCTTCGGACGGCGCGCCGTCCGCATTCTGTTCGGCCTCAAGCGCCACGCCCCATTCGGCGGCGAGCGCGTCGTTATCGATCTGATCTTTTGCAGCCATAGGGGTGAAATTCCGGGTTGCGAGACGTCGATCCCGCGGCCGTCACTGGATGACGATTTCCTTGAACAACACCGCGTTGATCCGGCTCGGCGCGATGGCCGCGTTGACGCGGCGCGTCAGCTCTTCCTTGAGCCGATAGAGGCCGGCCGAGCCGTCGAGATCGGTCGGCCGCAATTCGCGCAAATAGGTTTGAAACGTATCCATCAGACGCGGCATGACCGGCTGGATTTGCGCCTGCATCTCCTGGTCCGGCAGTTCGAGCACGACTTTGACCTTGAGATATTGCGTGCGCTCGGTGGCGCCGGTGTTCGACAGATTGACCAGGACTTCCGGCATATCCATGAAGACCGCCGGCTTGACTTGGTTTGCCGGCCGCCGCCGGCTCGCTCTTGCCGTCGAACAAGAAGTAATAGGCGCCGCCGCCGATGCCGACGAGGCGCGACGAGGCCGCCCACCGCCATCAGGATGAGTTTGAGCGAAAACTTGCGTTTCGCCGGGGCTTTGCCTTCGCCGCCTTCAGCTTCGGCGTTGTCGGCGTCCGTCTTGGTTTCGTTCTTCGTTGCCATCACCGCTCCCGCTTGCGTGAATGCGCACGCAGCCGGCCAGGACTAAACGCAAGAACAACGCTGCGGGCGCTACCGGGCGCCAGCGAATGCGGCGCCGCTCCGAGTGAAGCTAGGCAGGAATGGTTAATGGAAACTTGCCAACGCCGCCTAGGCAGGAATTTTTTGCCGGGTTGGCGCCCATAGCGGTGCTTTCTGCCCCCTATGCGTCCCCGGCCTTTGACATAAGATTTTGTATTTATATGGTTTTTTCTGTTGGCACAGCTTCTGCAATTAACCTTACGCAATCGGCGCTGATTGCGGCTTGGGAGAGCGGATCGGCGCGCAGGACGAGGATACCGGCCAGCCGGCATCCTCTCGCGTAAGGGGAGACCACCGATGGAGAACGCGCTTCTCGTCGGCTTGTCGCGGCAGATGGCGCTGATGCACGAGCTCGACATCGTTGCCAACAACATCGCCAACATCAACACCACCGGCTACAAGACGGACAACGCGCTGTTCTGCGGAATATCTGATGCCGCGCGCCAGCGACCAGTCCTTCACCGGCCGCGACCGCCGCATCGACTTCGTCCAGGATCGCGCCACCTGGGTCGACATGAGCCCGGGCGCGGTCGAGCGCACCGGCAATCCGCTCGACGTCGCGCTCGAGGGCAAGGCCTTCCTGGTCGTCCAGAATGCGCAGGGCCAGACGCGCTATACGCGCAACGGCGCGCTGTCGATCAACGCCGCGGGCCAGCTCGTCACCCTGACGGGCGATCAGGTGGTCGGCAGCGCCGGTCCGATTACCTTTCAGGCGACCGACCACGACATCGTCATCAGTGCGGCCGGCAATATCAGCGTTCGGCAGGGCAACAGCACCGCCGACACGCCGCGCGGCACGCTTTCGCTCGTCACTGTCGACCAGCCGCAGCGGCTCGAAAAAGACGGCGGCGGCGATTTCACGGCGCCGAACGGCGTCAACGTCACACCGGCGCCGCCCGGCACGCGGGTCGTGCAGGGCGCTATCGAGAAATCGAACGTCAACGGCGTCCTCGAAATGTCGCGCATGATCGAGCTCACGCGCAGCTACACCGACATCGCCACCATTCTCCAGCAACAAAGCGACCAGCGCCGCAACGCGCTGTCGCAATTGTCGCAAACGCCGACCAGTTCATAGGCCCGAGTTCGTAGCGTCGCGTTCATAAGACGGAAGTTTCAGGAGACGTATAATGCGTGCGCTCGATACCGCAGCGACCGGCATGGCGGCCATGGACCTTCAGGTCCAGGTCATCGCCGGCAACATCGCCAATATGAGCACCACCGGCTTCAAGAGCCAGCGCGCCGAATTTCAGGATCTGCTCTACGAGCACGTGCAGCGCATCGGCGCGCAGGCCTCCGATCAAGGCAACATCCTGCCCGTCGGCATCGAAATCGGGTCCGGCGTGAAAACCGTCGGTACGCCGCGGTTGATGACGCAAGGCTCGCTGGCGCAGACCGGCAATTCGCTCGACGTCGCGATCCAGGGCGACGGCTGGTTCAAGATTCAGATGCCCGACGGCACTTTCAGTTACACGCGCGACGGCTCGTTCCAGCAGGATGCGACCGGCCGCATCGTCACCGCCGAGGGCAATGTCGTCCAGCCGACGATCACCATTCCGCAAAACGCGACGGGACTGACCATCAATAACCAGGGCCAGGTTTCGGTGACGCTGCCGGGCTCGACCGCGTCGACCATTCTCGGCCAGTTCACCGTCACGCGATTTGC
Source organism: uncultured Alphaproteobacteria bacterium (assembly GCA_963696555.1). Taxonomy (GTDB): domain Bacteria; phylum Pseudomonadota; class Alphaproteobacteria; order Rhizobiales; family Xanthobacteraceae; genus BOG-931. The sequence continues at coordinate 109,245 of CAVOKR010000014.1, forward strand.
CAACAATGCCGGGCTGCAAGGCAACGGCGACAATTTGTTCACGGCGACGCCGGCCTCAGGCACGCCGACCGACACGCTCGCCGGAACCGACGGCGCCGGCACGCTGCAGCAGGGTTTTCTCGAGCAGTCCAACGTCCAGGCGGTGACGGAAATCTCCAATCTGATCGCGGCGCAGCGCGCCTATGAGATGAACTCCAAGGTGATCACCGCGGCGGACGAAATGCTGCAGACCACCTCGCAGCTGATGCGCTGAGAAGGATCCTCGCCATGACCCGTTCCCTCGTCGCAGCTCTAACTCTCCTCATTCTGCTCGGCGGCGCGGCCGCAGCGCAAACCGCCGCGCCGGCGCCGGCGCTCAAATCGAATGTCACCGTGACCGGCGAATTTGTGCGCATCGGCGATCTGGTGGAGAACGCCGGGCCGGTCGCCGACGTGCCGATTTTCCGCGCCCCCGATCTCGGCACGACGGGCGCGGTCGCGACCGACCGCATCGTCGAGGCCATCAGCGCGCATCAGTTGATCGGCATCGATACGCGGGGGCTCGCTGAGGTCATCGTCACCCGCGCCAGCCGGACCATCAGCGCCCAAGAGATTTCCGCGAGCGTCGCGCAGGCGCTCGCCGGTCAATACGGTTTCGGCGATGCGCACAATATCCAGATCAATTTCGACCGCGATGTGCGCACGCTGCAGGTCGAGTCGAACGCCGCCGGCGCGCTCCAGGTCATATCGCTCGGCTACGATCCGCGCACCACGCGCTTCGACGTGACATTCGGACTTGCCACGAGCGCCGAGATGCGCCGGCTCCCGACGCACTATAGCGGCACCGCGGTCGAGACGGTCGATGCGGTCGCGGTCGACCACCCGATCGAACGCGGCCAAGTCGTCAAAGCGTCCGATCTCACGGTGCTGCGGCGGCCGAAGAGCGACACCGGCGCGCTGACCGATCCCACGGCCGCGGCCGGCATGGCGGCGCGCCACGCACTTCGCCCCGGCCAGGCGCTGACCGCCGCCGACCTGATGAAGCCCGAAGTCGTCGCCCGCAACGACAACGTCACCATCGTTTACCAGGCGCCGGGCGTGACGCTGACGCTGCGCGGCCAGGCGCAGGAGGCCGGCGCGATGGGCGATACCATCAGCGTGCTCAATGTCGATTCCAAACGCGTCGTGCAGGCCGTGGTTTCCGGGGCCGACCGCGTATCGATTGCGGCCGTCACCACCCACGTCGTCGAGAATAGTACGGCGAATAGCTGAGTGAGTCGGACTGAGTGAAAGGTAGTTGCGATGTCGAAACGTGGTTTGCTTCTGCGTTGCGCCTTGCTGTCGACGGTCGCCATGTTCGGCACCAGTTGCTCAACGGTCGACAAGCTTAAATTGATCGGCGAACAGCCGCCGCTTTCGCCGATGGACAATCCGACCACCAAGCCCGGCTACAAGCCGGTGCAGATGCCGATGCCGATGGCGCAGCCGGCGTCGTACAATCCGAATTCGCTGTGGCGCAACGGCTCGCGCGCCTTCTTCAAGGATCAGCGCGCGCATCAGGTCGGCGACATTCTGACCGTGAAGGTGAACATCAACGACACCGCGCAGTTCCAGGATCAGACCCAGGTCACCCGCACGGCGACGGAAGATTCCGGCATCAGCAATTTCCTCGGCGCCAATACCATCGTCAATCCGGCCAAGGCGGTGTTGCCGGGCACCATCATCGCCGCCGACAGCAATTCGCAGAGCAACGCCAACGGCTCGATCAACCGCACCGACCAGTTGGTGACGAACGTCGCCGCCGTGGTCACGCAACTGTTGCCGAACGGCAATCTGGTGATCGAAGGCAAGCAGGAAATCCGGCTCAATTCGGAAATGCGCGAGCTTCTGGTCGCCGGCGTGGTGCGGCCGGAAGACATCGAGAGCGACAACACCATCGATCTGCCGAAGGTCGCCGAGGCGCGCGTCGCCTATGGCGGCAAGGGCACCATCTCCAACATTCAACAGCCGCCTTGGGGCCAGCAGGCGCTCGATATTCTCTTGCCGTTCTGATCGTCCAGAGCTCCCCGGGATTAGCGTCGCGTAACAGTATCGCAAGTCCCGTGACGACGCGGCCTCCGGCAGCTCCCCGCCGGAGGCCGCAATCGTTTTCCGGTCAACGAGAATTAGGCTGATTGCCGCAACGCCGTCGGAGCAAAGCTTGCGCTCATCAAATCCTGCGCCAGCGCCTCGATGGCCCGTCCCACTTGCCGAATTCGCGCTGACGGTAGAGCCGCGCCGTCGGATACCACGGGCTGTCGCTGCGCTCGCGCAGCCAGCGGAAATCCGCCGCAAAAGGCAGCAACAGAAACAGCGGCTTGCCCATCGCGCCGGCCAGATGCGCAACCGCGGTGTCGACCGAAATGACGGCATCGAGTTGTGCGACGACCGCGGCCGTGTCGGCAAAATCGCCAAAGCTGTCGCCCAGATGAACGACGTGGGGACGGCTTTGCAGGGCGGGCCTGTCCTCGTCGCGCACCGGCCGTTGCAGGCTGACGAACGAAACGGCCGGCAGATCGAGCACGGACGAAAGATCTTCGAGACGAAGTGACCGATTGAGATCGTTGTCGTGCGAGCGGTCGCCGGACCAGACCAAACCGACGCGGGGCCGCCCTTGCGGCAGCCGGTCCTGCCACCGGCGAACGTCCCCGTCGGCCGCGGCGATATAGGGAATTTCCGCCGGAATTGTCGCCAACTCGGTAGCAAAGGCGAGCGGCAGGCTGAGCAGCGGACAATGACAATCGAACGGCGGCAAAGTTTCGCCGCGCGCAATCACATCCGCGACGCCGTCAATTCCGCGCAACAGCGCGGCCAGTTCGCGCTGAACTTCGAGCAATGACTTTAGCCCCGCGCGCCGCCACCAGCCGAGCGTAGCGCACGAACTGCAGGGTATCGCCAAAACCTTGCTCGGCATGCAGCAGGATGGTCTTGCCTTGAAGCGACAGGGCCGGCGTTTCTTCGCCGAGCCATAGCGGCGCCGTGAAGCCGCGGCGCTGTGTTGCCAGCAAGTCCGACCGACCACCGCGCCTCATAGCCGCGCCAGCCGGAAAAATCGCCGAGCGTCAATCGCGCGACACTCTCGACAAACCGCGCCTGGGCGAAATGCGGGCGCGCTGACCAGCGCGCGGCTTGCGCTCATCAGCGCTTCGCGCGGCCGATCGAGCCTGCGCAACGCGACGGCGCGGTTGGTGAGGAGTTGGGCATTTTCCGGCGCAAGCGCCAGCACCCGATCGTAGACTGACAAGCGCCGCGGCGGGGCGGTTGAGCTTGAGCAGCGCATTGCCGTAATTGCCGAGCGCATCGAGATAATCGGGATTGGCCGCGAGCGCGCTTTCGAAATCCTCCAGCGCCTCGTGCGGCCGGCCAAGCTCGAGCAGCGCGACGCCGCGCCGGTTGCGAAGCTCGGCGTCGTTCGGCGCGATCGTAAGCCCCGCGTCGTAGCTCGCGAGCGCGCGCTCGAAATCGCCCAGCAGGTGGAAGACGAGTCCGAGGCTGGCAAACCCGTCGGCGCGATTGCCATCCGCCCGCAGCGCGGTCTGAATCAGCACCAGCGCCGTATCGAGGCGCCCGCGCTGGCATTGGATCTTGCCCAAGCCATGCAGCGCGTCGAAATTTTCCGGAGCGTGTTGCAGCACGGCGTTAAACAGCCGCTCGGCTTCGGCGGCATCGCCGTCATCAAGCGCGCGCGACGCACGCCGCAGCATTCGCGCGACATTCGTCTGCGCGGGTCGTAACGGGCCGTTCCTCGGTGCGTAATACATCGCCGCCAAGCACGGCAGGCCAGTCGGCCGCCGCCCAATCGTTAACGATCGGTAAGCGCGGATGGTTAAGAAAGTCTAAACGGCAAGGGCGCTGTTCCCAAGCATGATCCCGAAAAGTGGAAGCCGGTTTTCGGATAAGATCATGCTCCAACAAAGATTCTAGTCGTCGCGATAGACACGCTCGCGGCGTTCGTGGCGTTCCTGCGCCTCGATCGACAGCGTGGCGATCGGGCGGGCTTCGAGCCGCTTCAAGGTGATCGGCTCGCCGGTTTCCTCGCAGTAGCCGTAGGTGCCGTCCTCGATGCGCTGCAGGGCGGCATCGATCTTGGCGATCAGCTTGCGCTGGCGGTCGCGAGCGCGCAACTCGATGGCGCGGTCGGTTTCCGACGAAGCCCGGTCGGCGAGGTCGGGATGATTTTGGCTCTCGTCCTGGAGATGCTGCAGCGTCTCCTTGGCCTCTTTGAGAATGTCTTCGCGCCAATCGAGCAGCTTCTGGCGGAAATACTCCCGCTGGCGCTCGTTCATAAACGGCTCTTTGTCGGTCGGCCGGTACATTCCCTCTGGTAGCCGCACGCTCGATTCAGCGCCGTGGCCGTTTTTATGGGGCTTGTCGGCAGATCGGCCGGTTTTGCCCTTTAGCAGCTGCATGGACATCGACTCCCACACCCCACTCACGAGGCCCCACCCTCGCGGGGCGGCTTATATCCAAGCTCTGTGACAGAGACAACAACCATCCGCATCCCGCTACCGGGCGAAATGTCTTTCTGCGCCGAGCGTTAAGGGCGCGGCGCGCCGGCACCTGGACGGGCTTTCCGCCGCTCAAAATGTAAGCAAAAGCCAGGAAATCCCCAGAATTGGGGCACCGCGCGGCTTAGGACATGCCGGCTTTGGCGAGTTCGACAGCGACCCGCAGGTCGATCTCGGCCAGGACCTGGTCGAGGCGGTCGTCGCCCGACCCGTCGTGCAGGTCGGCCGGCCATCGACTTGAGTCGGAGCATCGTGGCGTGGTCCAGCGTGCCGGCGAGGAGCCCGAGCTTGAGCTCGTCAAGCGCATCGAGCGCGCGGCGGCCATGCTTGACCGCCCGGCGCCGGCGTTCCGTCGGATCTTCGATCCCTTGCAGCGCGATCAGCGCGTCGATCCCGCCCAAAGTGCGCAACGCCACCGCAGCGCTCGGCGCCTGGGGCGTGGCGGCCTCGCCCAGCGAGAAATCGCCGCCCGAGGCGCGACGCGGCCCGCCCGAGGTCGAGGCGAGTGCCGTACGGTTGGTTCCGGAGACGCGCATGACAATAAGGTGTCGCGTTATGGTTAATGGCCGGTAAAAACCGCGCGGCAAGAATTGCCGTGACCGGCAAGGCCTGCTGGCGCCGCCTCGGCCGCGCTCCTGTCGTCGTCAAAATAACCATTTTATTTCAATGCCATAACCATTTGTGCGCGCTGGCACGCAATTGGCATTGATAACGCTGTCCGACCTCTTGGGGAGCAAGAGATGAGAGGCACTTTTCGCACCGCGCTTGCCGCGCTGGTGGCCTTCGGCTGCGCCGGCTCGCCGGCGCAGGCGACGTCACGCATCAAAGACCTCGCCAATATCGAGGGCGTGCGGCAGAACCAGCTGATCGGCTACGGCCTCGTCGTCGGCCTCAATGGCACCGGCGACACGCTGAACAATGTGCCGTTCACCAAGCAATCGCTGCAAGCGATGCTGGAACGGCTCGGCGTCAATATCCGCGGCCAGCAGATCCGCACCGGCAACGTCGCCGCCGTCATGGTCACGGCCGACCTGCCGCCGTTCGCGCACCCAGGGCACCCGCATCGACGTGACCGCGTCGGCGATGGGCGACTCCAAAAGCCTCGAAGGCGGCACGCTGCTGGTCACCCCCCTCCTCGGCGCCGACGGCAATGTCTACGCGGTCGCGCAGGGCTCGCTGTCGATCGGCGGCTTCCAGGCCGAAGGCCAGGCGGCCAAGATCACCCGCGGCGTTCCGACCGTCGGCCGGCTGCCGAACGGCGCCATCATCGAGCGCGAGATCGAATTCTCGCTCAACAACGTCAATCAGTTGCGGCTGGCGTTGCGCAATGCCGATTTCACCACGGCAAAGCGCATCGCGATCGCCATCAACGATTATATCGGCGCGCCGGTCGCCGAGCCGCTCGACCCGTCGACGGTGCAACTCACGCTGCCGAAGAAATTTCCGCAAAACGTCGTCGCCATGCTGACCGAGATCGAGCAGTTGCAGGTCGAGCCGGACGAGGTCGCCAAGGTCGTCATCGACGAACGCTCGGGCGTCATCGTCATCGGCCGCGACGTGCGGGTATCGACGGTCGCGGTGGCGCAGGGCAATCTCACCGTGACGATCTCGGAAGCGCCGCAAGTCAGTCAGCCGGCGCCGTTCTCGCAAGGCCGCACCGTGGTGACGCCGCGCTCGCAGGTCGGCGTGCAGGAAGAAGGCAAGCGGCTCGCGCTGGTCCAGGAAGGCGTGTCGCTGCAGCAGATCGTCGACGGGCTTGAACGCGCTCGGCATCGGGCCGCGCGATCTGATCACGATCCTGCAGGCGATCAAGGCCGCCGGCGCCATCCAGGCCGACATCCAGGTGATGTGATGACAAGCTCGGCATCAACCGTCGACATCGGCGCGTCGCTGTCCTCGATCGGCGACGCGAGCAACGCGCAGGCGCAAGACCGCGCTCAAGATCAAAGGCAAGACCAAGGCGCCGCGGAAAATTTCGAGTCGATGTTCCTCAGCAATATGTTCCAGGAAATGTTCGCCGGCGTCGACGGCGACGGGCCGATGGGCGGCAGCGGCGCGCTAGAAAGTGTGGCGCTCCTTCGCCATCGACCAATTTGCCAAGAATTTCGCCAAGGCCGGCGGCATCGGCATCGCGCCCAAGGTCTATGACACGCTGCTGAAGATGCAAGGACTGAGCAAGTCATGAGCCCCATCACCACGCGCCGCGGAAGCGGAAAAAGTAATCGACGATCTCACCGCGCTGATCGAGAAACTCACCGCGCTTGTCGAGCACGAAACGGCGCTGATGCATGCGGGCCAAATCCGCAACGCGACCGCGCTCGAGCCGGCCAAGGCCGAACTCGCCGGCCGACTGCACGCGTCCGGCGAGCATGTGAAGCGCAACGCGAAGTTCCTGCGCCAGGCGGCGCCGGCGCGCTGCGTCACGCTGGCGCGCGTGCAGGATGCCTTTCGCGCGGTACTGCAGAAGAACATGATCGTGCTGGCGACGGCGCATGCGGTGTCGGAAGGGATTATGCGGCGGCTGTCGGGCGATCTCGCCAGAAAGGCCGCGCCGCAAGTCTATGGCGCGTCGGGGCGAACGGCGGCGCCTAATCCCAAACACGGCCGCCCGCTTGCGGTCAGCCGCACGCTGTAAGTCAGCACCGCTGGTTCGGCCGGCTGCGCGACATCCACCAGTTCCTGGCGCAGCCGCTCGAGCGGGCCGTCCCAATCGCCAATCGCTGACTGCCGAAACAGCCGCATGGTCGGATACCAGGGGCTGTCGGTGCGATCGAGCAGCCACCTGAAATCCGGCGCGAACGGCAGCAATAGCGCGGTGGCCTTGCCCATGGCGCCGGCAAGATGCGCCACCGAGGTATCGACGGTGATGACGAGATCAAGCAGCGCGACAACCGCCGCGGTGTCGGCGAAGGTCTCGAAATTCTTGCGCCGAACTGAGCGACGCCGTGCTCGCGCAGGATCGCGTCCTGCTCCGGACTCGACTTCCTTTTGCAAACTGACGAAATCGACGCCGGGGACGGCGAGCAACTTGGCGAAGTGCTCGAGCGGCATCGAACGCCGCCGGTCGTTCACATGCGCGCCGCTGCCCGCCCAGCACAGGCCGATGCGCAGCCGGCCGCTCGCGGGCAGCCGCTCGCGCCATTTGTCCAGATAGCGCGCCATTGGGCCGGAGATAGGGAATGGGCGCCGGTATGGTCGTGAGTTCGGTGCCGAATGCCGCCGGCAAACTCAGCAGCGGGCAGTACAGATCGAAGTCGGGCAGCGCCTGGCCCTTACCTATCACACGCGAAATCCCCGGAACGGATGCCATCAGCGCCATCAGCGGCCGGATCGACGAGCAGCATCACTTTGGCGCCGAGCGCCGCGACCATCGGCGCGTAGCGCACGAATTGAATGGCGTCGCCCGATGCCCTGCTCGGCGCAGAGCAAAATGGTCTTGCCCTGCAAGTCCCTCGCCGCGCCACATCGGCTGCAGGAAGTTCGGGCGCGGCACAGGATTTCTCTTCCGGGTCCAGCGATGCTTCGTATTGCTTCCAGCCCTCGCGAAAATCGCCCAGGCAAAGCCGCGTCACCGCGGCGTTGAAATTCGCGTCGGAGTGCTCCGGGTCGTGCGCGATGGCCTCGGTGTAAGCAGCGCAGCGCCTCGTCCATGCGGTTCAGCGCCAGGAAGGCATTGCCGCGATTGTTATGAGCATCGGCGAAATTCGGCGAGATACGAAGCGCCATCTCGTAATCGGAGAGCGCCTCGTCATAGTGACCGAGCTCGGCAAGGGCGACGCCACGATTGCTGAAAGCTTCCGCGTAATCGGGGTGGAGCGCCAAGGCTTTGTCAAAACTGGCGCGCGCTTCTTCGTGGCGTTCGAGACGGATCAATATCGTGCCGCGACCGTAAAACGCCTCGGCGATAAAGCGACCGGTCGTGGCATCGATGCCCGCGGCCACAGGCGCAAGCGAAATGACCCGATCGAAACTGGCCAAGGCTTCTTCGTGCCGGTCGAGCGCGGCAAGCGCGGTACCGCGGTTGTAATGGGCGACGCCGAGGTTCGGTGCATATTCCAGCGCCCGATCGTAACTCGCGATCGCGTCCTCATAGCGGCCGAGATTTAGCAGGGCATCACCTCGGTTACGGAGCAGCTCGGCGTCGTCGGCCCGCAGCGCCAGCACCCGATCGAAGCTCGTCAGCGCCTCCTCGTGATGCCGGAGCGTTGCGAGGATGATGCCGTGGTTGGTGAGCGCATCCGCCGATGTCGGCCGCTCCCGCAGCGCCGCGGTCACGAGGCGCAACGCGTCGGCCAAAAGACCCTGCTCGAGTTTCAGTACGGCGGATAAGTGGAGAGCGTCGAAATCGCGCGGGCCTGCCGCGAGCACCGCATCGCAGATCCGTTCTGCTTCGTCGAGCCGGCCTTGCTCGCGCAACCAATATGCCGTGCGCAGCGTGTTCGCTGGCGCTCGGACCATCAGCGCGGGCTCATGGGCGCGACACCCTGGGCCGGCGGGCGACGACAGTGAGCTCCTGCCGCAAGCGGTCGAGCGGCGTGTCCCAATCGCCGATCGCGCTTTGCCGGAACAGCCGCATGGTCGGATACCAGGGGCTGTCGCTGCGATCGAGCTGCCAGCGGAAATCCGGCGCGAACGGGATCAGCACGGCGACCGCCTTGCCCATGGCGCCGGCAAGATGCGCAACCGACGTGTCGACGCTGACGATCAAATCGAGCATGGTCATCACCGCCGCCGTGTCGGCAAAATCCTGGAATTCCCGGCCGAGATCGATGACGCCGTGCTGGTTCAGCGTTGCCGAGTCGGTGTCGCTGACATCTTTTTGCAGGCTTATGAAATCGAGGTTCGCTACCGAGAACAGCGCGGCAAATCGATCGAGCGTCATCGAGCGATTGCGGTCGTTCATGTGAGCCTTGGTGCCGGCCCAGCAAACACCGATGCGGAGCCGGCCGTTGTCCGGCAACCGGCCGCGCCATTTGGCGACGTGCCGTTGCGTGCGGCCGGATATAGGGGATGTCCGCCGGTATGGTCGCTAGCTCGGTGCCGAACGCCAAGGGCAGGCTCAACATCGGACAATAGAAGTCGAATTCCGGCACCGTGCCGCCGGAGGCGATCACGTCCCACACTCCCGCCATGCCGGTCATCAGTTCCGCCAGCGGACGATGGACGCCGAGCAGCACTTTGGCGCCGCGCGCCGCGATGAGCGGTACGTAGCGGACGAACTGGATCAGCATCGCCCATGCCTTGCTCGGCCATCAGGAAGATGGTCTTGCCCTGCAAATCCTCGTCCCCGCGCCATATCGGTTTCGGGCAGTCGCGGAGCAGTGAGCCGAAATTCTTTCTTTTCCAGCGATACTCGTACTGCTTCCACCCCTGGCGGAAGTCGCCCTGGCACAGCCGCGTCATCGCGGCAGTGAAGTTGGCCTCGGCATTTTCCGGCTCGAGCGCAATCGCCGCGGAAAAGCTCGCCAGCGCTTCGTCCAGGCGGTTCAGCGCAAGATAGGCGTTACCGCGATTGAGATGAGCGGCGGCGAAATTCGGCTTGAGAGAAAGCGCTCGGGCGAAATTATCGAGCGCTTCCTCGCAGCGCCCCATGGCGGTAAGGGCCGCCCCCCGGTTGCTGAGCGCGTCCGCATAATCGGGGTTGAGCGCCAGCGCCTTGTCGAGGCTCGCGAGCGCTTCGTCATAGCGCTTGAGCTTGGTCAGTGCGGTGCCGCGATTGTTCAGCACCAAGGGGTCGGAGCCGGCGCGCTGCGGTGCGAGCGCAAGCAGCCGATCGTAGCCCGCCAACGCTTCCTCGTAACGATCGAGCGCGGCGAGCACCGTGCCGCGATTGTTGTGTGCGACGAGGAGGTCGGGCTGCAATTCGAGCGCCCGGTCATAGCTCGCGAGCGCCTCCGCATAACGGCCGAGCGACTTCAGCGTGTTGGCGCGATTACTGAGCGAGGTGGCGTTGTCGCTTCGTATTGCCAACGCGGAATCGAAGCTCGCGAGCGCTTCGTCATGGCGTTTGAGTGCTTCGAGCATCACCCCATAATTCGTCAGCGCCTCGGCGGAGCCGGGTTTCGCCTTGAGCGCAGCGGCGACCAGGCGCAGCCCATCGGCAGATCGGCCGAGCTGATGTTTGATGACGCCGGACAGATGCAGTGCATCGAAATGCTGCGGGTCGGCTTTGGCGATGGCATCGCAGATACGCTCGGCGTCGCCGAGCCGTCCCCGCTCCCACAGCGACGCCGCCTTTTTCATCGATTTTGCCGCCGACTTTGTCATCGGGGCGGCCGGGCTGGGCGGGCAGCGACGGCACTAAGCTCCTGCCGCAGGCGTTCGAGCGGGGTTTCCCAATCGCCGATTGCGCTTTGCCGGAACAGCCGCATGGTCGGATACCACGGGCTATCCGTGCGATCGAGCATCCAGCGAAAATCCGGCGCAAAGGGGATCAACACGGCGACGGCCTTACCCATCGCGCCGGCAAGATGGGCGACTGATGTGTCCACGGCGATGACGAGATCGAGCATCGTAGCCACCGCCGCGGTGTCGGCAAAATCATCGAATTCATTGGCAAAGTGAGTGACGCCGTGCCCGCTCAAGATCGCCGCATCGGCGTTAGTGACGTCCTTTTGCAGGCAGACAAAATCGACCCCGGAAACCGACAGTATCCTGGCAAAGCGCTCCAGCGGTATCGAGCGATTGCGGTTGTTGGGATGCCTGCCGGTGCCGGCCCAGCAAATTCCAATCCGCAGCCGACCGTTCTGAGGCATTCGCTCCCGCCACTTGGCGATGCGCTCCTCGTCGGCTCGGATATATGGAACACGTGACGGAATATTCGCGAGTTCGGTCCGGAACGCCAACGGCAGGCTCAACAGCGGCGTGTACAGATCGAAATGGGGCAACGTGCCGCCGTCGGCGATGACCTGCGAGACACCGGGAACGGTGCTCAGCAAGCTCACCAGCGGGGGATGGACGCCGACCAGCACCTTGGCGCCGAGCGCCGCGACCAGCGGCGCGTAGCGTACGAACTGAATGGTGTCCCCCATGCCTTGCTCGGCGCAGAGGAAGATCGTTTTGCCGCTCACGTTCGTTTCGCCGCGCCACAACGGCCGAGGATAACTCGGCCGCACTCCGGCATATTCGATCGTGTCCCAACGATATTCGTATTTTTCCCAGCCGGCACGGAATTCGCCGCGGCTCAGCCGGGCCAAGCCCTCGTTGAATTTCGCCGCGCCGTTCTGCGGATCGACGGCGCCGGCATCGCGGAACGCGCGCAGGCCCTCCTCCACCCGGTTCAAGGCGATCAAAGCATTGCCGCGGTTGAGATGCGCGTCGACGAGGCCCGGCGCAAGGCGGAGTGCACGGTCGTAGTCCGCGATGGCCTCATCGTGGCGGCCGAGATTGGCGAGCGCAAAACCCCTGCTCATCAATCCATCCGCGTGCTCGGGGCAAAGCGCCAGCAACTGTTCGTAATTGGCAAGCGCCGCGTCGTAGCGCTTGAGCCTAAGCAAAATCTTGCCGCGGTTGGCCAGCGCGTCGACGCGTTGGGCCAGATCCGGCGCCAGAGCCAGCGCCTGCTCAAAACTCGCCAGCGCCTCCTCATCGCGGTGGAGATCGACAAACGTGGCGGCGCGATTGTGGTGTGCGGCGGCAAGGCCGGGCGCGAGCGCGAGCGCCCGATCGTAACTCGCCAGGGCGTCCGCGTAGCAAGCGAGGCGTTTTTGCGCATTGCCGCGGTTGTAATGGAGCCGCGCGTCGTCGGCGTGCGTCGGCAGAAGGCGGTCGTAGCTTGCCAGCGCCTCCTCGGGATGGCCAAGCGCATCGAGAATGACGCCGTGATCGATCAGCGCTTCCGCCGATGCCGGCCGCGCCTTCAGCGCGGCCGCGACGAAGCGAAGGGCGTCCGCCAGGCGGCCCTGTCGATAGGCAAGCAGGCCGGACAAATGCAGAGCACCGAAATGCTGCGGTTCGGCCTTGACGACGGCATCGCAAATCCGCTCGGCGTCGCCGAGCCGTCCCTGCTCCCACAGCGACGCTGCCTCTTGCATCGATTTCGCCGCCGAATTCGTCATCGGGGTGGCCCGGCCGGGCGGGCAGCGACGGCGCTAAGCTCCTGCCGTACGCGGTCGAGCGGCGTCTCCCAGTCGCCGATGGCGCTTTGCCGAAACAGCCGCATGCTCGGATACCATGGGCTGTCGGTGCGCTCGCGCAGCCAGCGAAAATCCGGCGCAAAAGGTATCAGCACGCCGACGGCCTTCCCCATGGCGCCGGCAAGATGGGCGACCGATGTATCCACGGTGATGAGAAGGTCGAGCATTGCAACCACGGCCGCGGTGTCGGAAAAATCCTCGAATTCATCGGCGAAATGAGCGACGCCGTGTCCGCGCAGGATCGCCGTATCGGCGTCGGTGACGTCCTTTTGCAGGCTGACGAAATCGAGGCCGGAAACCGAGAGTATTTTCGCGAAGCGCTCAAGCGGGATCGAGCGATTGCGATTATTGGGATGGGCGCTGGTGCCGGCCCAGCAGACTCCGATCCGCAGCCGGCCGCTCCGCGGCATCCGCTCCCGCCACTTGGCGATGCGCTCCGTGTCGGCACGGATGTACGGAACGCGTGCAGGGATGGTCGCGAGTTCGGTGCCGAACGCCAACGGCAAGCTCAAGAGCGGCGTGTACAGATCGAAATGAGGCAACGTGCCGCCGTCGGCGATGACCTGCGCGACACCTTCGACGGAGGCCAAGAGGCTCGTCAGCGGGGGATGCACACCGAGCAGCACTTTGGCGCCGAGCGCCGCGACCAGCGGCGCGTAACGCACGAATTGAATGGCGTCTCCCATGCCCTGCTCGGCGCAGAGGAGAATTGTTTTGCCTGCCAGGTCCCGCTCACCCCGCCACTGAGGTCGGGGATAGGACGGCCGCTCCGCAGCATATTCGTTCGTGTCCCAACGATATTCATATTTTTCCCAACCGGCACGGAAGTCGCCCAGGCACAGCCGGGCCAAGCCTTCGTTGAATTTTGCCGTAGGATATTGCGGGTCGACGGCGCCGGCGGTGCAGAACGCGCGCAACGCCTCATCCACCCGGTCCAATGCAATGAGGGCATTGCCGCGAAACAGATGCGCTTCGGCGAGACCCGGTGCAATTCGGAGCGCGTGCTCGTAATGCGCGATCGCCTCTTCGTAGCGGCCGAGAACCGCGAGCACGCCGCCACGGCGCAGAAGCCCGTCCGCATGATCGGGGCGGATCGCCAGCAATCGGTCATAATTGGCAAGCGCTGGGTTATAGCGCTTGAGCCGGCTCAAAATCTTGCCGCTGTTGCTCAGCGCCTCGATGCGTTGCGTCAGGTCTGGCGCCAGAGCCAGAGCCTGCTCGAAGCTCGACGAGCGCCTCTTCATCACGACCGAGCTCGACAAGCGTCACGCCGCGGTTGTTGTATGCGGCGGCAAGGTCCGGCGCGAGCGCGAGCGCCCTATCATAACTCGCCAGAGCGTCGGGGTAGCGGCCGAGCCGTTTTTGCACATTGCCGCGATTGTAGTGGAGCCGCGCATCGTCGGCGTGTACCGGCAGGAGCCGGTCGTAACTCGTCAGAGCCTCTTCGGGGCGACCAAGCGCATCCAGTATCGCGCCGTAATCCATCAGCGCTTCCGCCGCCGCCGGCCTCGCCTTCAGCGCGGCCGCGACGAGGCGCAGAGCCTCCGCCAAGCGGCCCTGTTGATAGGCAAGCAGGCCGGACAGATGCAGCGCGGGGAAGTGCCCGGGATCGGCTGCCGCGATGGCGCTGTAGATTTGCTCCGCCTCGGCGAGCCGGCCCTCGCGATGCAGTTCCAGCGCTCGCTCGATGGAGAAATCGGACGGCGAATGCCGCGCGATCGCCTCGTCCGCCATGCCAGTTTTGCCCGCGGCCCTCTCGTTCCCGGCCAACGTCCGCCAAGATGGTTAACGAAACATGAATCGCCGCGCGGCGCACACGCTAAATTAACTTCGCGCCGGCATGAATGAGGAAGGCGACCGCTCTACGAGCCGAATGAACCAATGAGCATCAGCAGCATCTCGTTCTGGCAGCAGGACCAGAATTACTGGACCCAAGCGCAACCGCAATCGCAGTCGCAATCGGCGAGCAGCTCGCTGATCTCGGCCATGGCGACGCTGATGGTGAACAGGCCAAGGGCCTCGCGAGCATCGTCAACCAGGAAGCGATAACAAGAACCAACAACCAACTGGTCGCAGCGCTGCAAAGCGCGGTCACGGCGTCCCAGGGCACTTCGACGTCTTCCAGCTCAACGCCCGCGGCCCCGCCCATCCGACGCAGCGACCGGCACCGGCACCGTGCCGCTCACGGCGGGTACGTCATTCATTACCCTTGGTATTCCGGCAACAGGCGCGGTCACCGTCAGTGACGGGACCAACACGACGACCTACGCATCGACCGGTGGCGACACCGTCGGCGATCTCATCACCGCCATCAACACCAGCGGGCCGAAGAACGCGCAGGCGAATGCCTACCTCAATGCCAGCGGACACTTGGTGATCACGGCACAAAACAACACCGATACGATCTCGGTCGGCGGCCTGTTCGCTTCGAATATCGGCTTCGGCGGTGCCAACGACAGTTTTGCGCCCACGACCCCCTCGACGGAGTTCTGCCACGCGTCCGCCAGTTCGAGTGCCTCGACGGCAGCAGCTACCACGTCCTCCGGATCTTCGCCAGTTCGGCCAGTTCCAGCACGGCGGTGCTCTATAATTCCGCCCCTGCGCTCCAGACCAGCAGCGCCACCGCCACCCTGCTGGCCAGCGGAATCTCAAGCGGCTCCGTGGTCAATCTGCTGATCTGAAGTCGCTCATAGACTGGGGTGCGATTCCGATTTTAATCCGGACCGAACTCCAGCAAATCCGAGCGTGATCTGTTAGGTGCTACACCGTGGATCGCGTTGGCCGAACGCCGCGGCGCCGGAGCCGCGCTCGCCCTAACTCCTGGCGCGCAAGCCGGCGGCGATCCCGCGATTGATATCGATAAGCGTCTTCAACTGCTCGGGCTTCGGCTTCGTGATCAAAGCGAAGGTATCGCTCATAACGCGCATGCCGAGCGCGGTCAGATTTTCACAGACCGCCTTCGGCAACTTGTTGTCGTCGCGTATCACCGCATCGATGAACACTGTCCAAAGCCGGCGGTTGTACAACAGCGCGTCGTCGAGGCCGCGCGGCTTCTTGTCGGTCCACGAATTCCTGAACCGCCTGCAATTTGGCGGCGGCCTTCAACAGCAGGCTCGCTTCCAATTCACGAGGGCTTGCTGTCTCTTTCGCGACCTTCGAATAAGCGTTGGCGGCGGAGTTCATTTCCGGATGTTCCTTTTCGTACGCAATCAGCTTTTGCGCCTCTTTGAGGGCCTTATAGAGATCGCCCTGTTAAGATTTGATTATTGATACGATCGATCAAAGGCTTGGTGCCCGGCGCGGTTTTCAGCATCTGTCGCGCCAGCTGAATATAGAGAGTGTAATTGTCCTTGGGCTTCTTCGCCAGATACATGAACTGCACCGCAAGATAAATGCGCTTCGCCGGGCTGTCGGCCTGACGCAGCGACATGATGTCCTTCTCGCGCAGGATCGGCAGCGAACCGTCGATCGTGAGCCGCGTGCGTTGATCGGAATTCGTCAACACGCAGTCGCCGAGCAGGACGCGCTCATTCGGCTTGAGTTCGAGTTTGAGGGCCACGCTTTTTCCTTGTCAAAGTCGCCGCATGTTTGCGGACCCGCGTTAAGGGCCTGCTAAAGATGCAATTCCGACGCGTAGGGAAATTCCCTACAAGCCGGCGCCCGCATTCTCCGCAGCAAAGAAAACGGCGGGGCTTTCGCCCCGCCGCCTTTATTTGGCCTGTACCAGAAGAATATTAGCCGAACAGCTTGAGCACCGACTGGTTCGCCTGGTTGGCGATCGACAGTGCCGAGATTTCCAGCTGCTGCTGGGTCTGTTCGGTGAGCAGGTTGGCGCTGGCCTGGTTCTGGTCGGCCAGAACGAGGTTGGAGGCGCCAGTCTGCAGCGTGTTGATCAGATTGGTCTCGAACGTCTGCCGGGTCGAGATGGTCGACGAATTGGTGCCGAACGTCTCGGTCTGGGCACGCACCGTGGCGATCGCGTTGTTGAGCGCGGTGGTCACGGTGTTGATCGCGTTGTTGTCCTGGAACTCGTTGTTGTTCAACGCGCTCAGGCTGAGGCCTGAAGACGTGTCGTTCACG
This sequence comes from uncultured Alphaproteobacteria bacterium, assembly GCA_963696555.1. Lineage (GTDB taxonomy): Bacteria > Pseudomonadota > Alphaproteobacteria > Rhizobiales > Xanthobacteraceae > BOG-931. Next base: position 125,986 of record CAVOKR010000014.1, read on the forward strand.
CCGGAGATCGTCAGACCGCTGGTGCCGGTCTCGTTGAAATTGACCGTCAGATTGTCGCCGGTCAGGAGGTTCACGCCGTTATAGGACGAGTCACCGGCGAGCTGATCGATCTGGGTCAAGAGCGAGTTGTAGTTGCCTTGCAGGGTCGAACGGGTCGAGTTCGCCGACGTCACCGTCGCCACCGGCGTGGTGCTGCCCGCTGAGAGCCCGAGCCCGCTCAGCACCGAAGCAGTGCCGCCGATGGTGATCGCGGCCGAGCTAGTCGGCGTGAACGTAATGTCGTTCGACGCGTTGTAGCCGCCGGTCACATCGGTAAGTCCCGCGAGTGCCGTGGTCAACTCGGCCTTGGTCGTAATATTGCCGCCACCGAACGCGAGGGTAGCCGCAGTATCCGAGCCGACCTGAACCGTCAGATTGCCGGTGAGGCCCGCCAACGTTGCGTTGTAGTTGTTGTCGACGGTGCCGGTGAGGCCCAAGGCAGTGCCGATGGTGCCGCCAACGGTGATCGAACCGGAGCTGCTGGACAGCGTCAGATCGCTGGCGCCGGACGCGGTGATGTATTTGCCGGCCAGCGAGTTGCTGTTGATCGTGGTCAGCAGGTTGGTGATCGAGCTGAAGGTGTTGTTGCCGGCGTTGGCATTGCTCGCGACGTAATAGAACGTCGAAGAATGCGTGCCGTCCGACAATGTCAGCGCCGAACCCGTGGTCGCAGCAGTCGCCGTGAAGTCCGCCGCCGGAACGTCGGTATCGGTGAGAGCCGTGCCGCCCACGGTGATGTTGTTGGTGACGTCGTTGCTGGTGAGCGTCAACGCGCCTGCGGCGGTCGTCGCCGTCGTGCCGGCAATGCCGCCGGCGCCGTTCAGGAAGCTCGCCAACTGGGCTTCGGTGCTGAACGTGCCCGCATTGCCGCCGGCGCCAGTGGTGAATGTGGCGGTGACGGCCGATCCGGAACCGAGCTTGAAGGTCAGCGTGTCACCCTGGGCGAGATCGCCGAAGCCGGCCGCGTTAAGGACGGCGGACGACTGCACCGACGCCGTGATGCCGGTGGGCAGCGTGGAAACCGCGGCAGTGCTGGTGACCTGCGACGTATCGGCCCCGATCGCCTGGGTGCCGACGGGCGGGCCGCTGTAAGCCACCGTGCCCAAGGTCGCCTGTTGCGCCTGCTGGGCGGTCGACAGCGCCTGTTCGAGCAAGCTCGTCAGACCGGTGAGGCCGTCGTTGGCCGCGTTCAGGGTCTGCTGCGCCTGACCGATCTGGTCGAGCAGCGCGCTCAAGTCGTTGGCGCGATTGGTCAGCGACTGTGAGGTGAAATAGGACTGCGGATTGTCGAAGGCCGTGTTGACCTTCTTACCGGTCGCCAGCTGTTCCTGAGTGGTCGTCAGGTCGGCCGACGTTTGCTGCAACGACAGTAGGTTCTGCCGAATGCCGGTGCTGAGAGTAATGTCAGACATAGTTGTACCCTTCTGGTTACAGGCCGTACTGGCGTACACTTGCCGTACGAGCCGTACCGGCGAGTGCAGATTCCGATCGAACCGATCGGTTGCCGAACGTTTTGACGCAATTCGTTTAAAGACGTGTAAATCTGCAGATGTTTGACCTATGTTAGCTGCATTGCAGCATCCGCAACGGCGATCGCGGACTGGCCTTTAGACCCCAGTTCCGGCATAGGTTTTCACCCAAATTCGAATTTGACAGGCTGATTTAAGGCCACGTTAACCAATCGTGTTTGCTATTGATTAACCATAAATCGAAACTCGGGAACGCGCGCCGATGAATAGTGTTGCCTCCATCCCCTCCGCCGCGGCGGAAGGCGCGGCAGCGGCTGAGGTTGCGGCCACCCCTCCCGTCACCCTCGTGATCGCCACGCCGTGCTTCGGCGGACAGATATCGGTTCTCTACGCGGCGTCGCTCTTCAAGCTGCAAAAGCTGATGCGCAGCTACAGCGGCCTCAATCTCAAGATCTTGTTCAAGGACGGCGACGCCCTGATCACTCGGGCGCGGGCAAGCCTGATTTCGCAGTTTCTGGACGATCCCGACGCTACGCACCTCCTTTTCATCGACGCCGATATCGGATTCGAGCCCGAACAGGTCTTGCGCCTGATCGAATGCGGCGCCGACATGTGCGCCGCGATTTACCCGATCAAGCGGATCGACTGGGACAGAGTGCGCAGGTCGATCGAAACCGCGCGGCCCAATCCGGCCGCGGCGGCGTTCAGCTACGTGTTCGAGGTCGAGGATCCCGCCGCCGTCATCGAACGCGGCGGCTTCGTTCGCGTCCGGTACGCCGGCACCGGTTTTCTGATGATCCGCCGCCAGGCGCTGCAGCGGATGTGCTCGCACTATCCAAAGTTGCAATACAGACGCGACCATTCGATCGACGCCGCGATCCCAAGTGACAATCGTTTCGCTCTGTTCGAATGCATGATCGCCGAAGACGGCACCTATCTGAGCGAGGATTTTGCCTTCTGCAAACGCTGGATCGACATGGGCGGCGAGATCTGGGCGGATCTGAGCAGCAAGCTCAACCACGTCGGGCCGATGACGTTTTGCGGCGATCTGGCGCTGCAATTCGCCGGCGCTTAGGCAAGCACCCGCCGAGAAGGAAACCCCATGACCCCCGAGGCAAGCTTGATATCCGGCGATGCCTTGAAGGCGGCCGCGCTGAAATTTCTGAGCGAGATGCGCACGAAAGTCGAGCGCGAGCAAAGCGGCCTGCACAGCATTTTCGACAGCTGGTTCACCCGCGTGCTGACGCGCCTGCTCGCGTTCGACCCGAGCCGCGCGTGGGAGGACAGCGTCCGCGACAATGCGGCTCGAGCGCCCGCGCAAGACGGCGGGCTGCAATGGGACCTGATGCGGCTGCGGCTGTTTCTCGATCGCTGGCGGCAGGGGCGGTTTGTCGAATACGCGCACCGCGAGCAATCGGGATCGCATTATTACCCAAGGTTCGGGACCGAGTTCGGCATCGACGTGCTGTTGACCTGTCAAGGCGCGCCGGCGCTGATGCGCTGGCGCGGCATGCCGCTGATGAAGAATGTCTTCGACTTCGCGATTTATCCCGCGCTGATCGCGGAGCTGCGGCCGCGAACCATTTTCGAAGTCGGCTCCGGTCTAGGGGCGAGCGCAGTCTGGTTCGCCGACACCTTAGTATTCTGCGGCGCGGAGGGCCGCGTCCATTCGGTCGACCGGGTCAAGGCCGGGATCGACCACCCCGGCGTCACATTCTACCAGGGCGATTGTTCCGCGCCCGATCGTCTGTTCGATACGAGCCTGCTGCATTCGCAGCCGCATCCCTGGCTCGTCGTCGAAGACGCGCACCATAATGTCGCGGCGGTGATCGAGCACTTCCACCAATTCCTCGAGCCCGGCGACTATCTGGTGGTCGAGGACAGCGACGTGAAGCGGGAGGATATCCGGAAATTCGTCGCCGCCCATCCGGGCGGTTATCTGGTGGACACGCGCTTTACCGACAACTTCGGCCGCAATGCCACCTGCGCGGCCGACTCGATCTTCGTCAGGGCACCGGTGAGCGCATAATTCGTTGCAAAGAGGAGCGCCGCGCTCTAAAGCGGCCGCACATTATCCGGTGGACGGCGCCAGGAAATTGACCAGGCTGATCTGCGCCATCCGCGCCGTTACCGACAACGACGCCGACAGGCTGTTCTGCAGCGCCATGATCTGTTCGCCGATTTGAGTCTGATTAACGCCGTCGATATTCTGCAACATGTTCTGCAACGTCGTCTGCGTTTGCGTATTGAGCGTGCCGGCATTGGCCACCGTCGTCTGCGCGCTGGCGAGATCGGCTTCGATGTCGCTGACGGTCTGGGTGCCGGGCTGGCCGTCGAGGTTGCCGGCTACGTCATTGCTCAGCGCCTGGTAGCTCGCTGCAGCATTCGGATTGCTCGCCGAATAGGTCGTCGCCGCGAGCACGGCCACGTTCGATACCAGGGTGGTCAGGGCCTGCTCATTGGCGCGCATGCCGTAGGCGATGCTCATTGACGGGCCGACCTGGGCGGTCGCGGTCTGCCGCGCCGGCGTGCTGCCGTTCTCGCCGGTGTACCAGGACACCGTATTGGCCGGCGTCCCATTCACCAATGACGTGGCCGTATCGTAAGGCGGGCCGTTGACACGCTGCGGTGGGTTGGAACTGAAGAAATTATTGGCCGCCGCCATGGCGGACGCTGCCGGCAGCGCGGTCTGGTCGAGATTGCCGACGGCCGTCGTGAGCGCCGTTTGCAGATTGGTCGCGGTGGCGGACGGCGTAGCGCCGATCGTGAACTGGTCGGCGCCTGCGGGCGACGCGGTGGTGGCCTGCAGCGTGATCGTCTGGGTGGAGCCGTCGGGCAACGTGAGATTGAACGCGATCGAGTCGCCCGCGTTCGGATTGGAGCCGAGGGCGACCGAGATCGACGGCGGCGACCCCGACGGGCCGGTGACCGTCGCGCCGGTCAATGACGAATTCACGCTCGCAAGCTGGAACCCGAACGGCGAATTAGCGGAGTCCTGGCTGACTGAAACAGTCGAGCCCGTCGGCGCCGGGATAACCAGCCGGCCGAGCCCATTGGCGCCTTGGTCGGCCTGGAGACGCTGCGCGATCACCTGGGTAAGCCCGGCCTGCGCGCCGGTGCCGTTGAGAATATCGGAGGCGCTGGCGACGGAGGCTTGAGTCGTCCCGCTGCCAGAGAAAATGTAATTATTGCCGACCTGGGTATTGAGCAAAGAAAGGATTTCATCGAGTTGGCCGGCAGCACCCGCCTGGACCGTGGTCTGGCCATTATTATTGAGGCTGAACGCGCCCTGCTGATTGATCGCCTGCTCGACCGATGTGCCGCTACTGCCGAGCTGGGTGAGCGTCGATTGCGCAACGCTCAGCGTCGTCCCCACGGTGGTCGCCGTGGCGCTATAGCCGTTGATCGCCGAAAGCTGCGCGTTCAGCGCCAACGCCACGCCAGCCTGCGAGCCAAGACCCGAATAAGTCTGCGCCGCCTGGTTGGTGCCGAGCTCCGTGCTCAGCGTGTTGAGCTGGTTGTTCATATTATTCACCGTCTGGATATTCAGGGCGGTGATCGATCCGGGTCCGGTGATGCTCATTTACTGTACCCGCCTGCAGGAGCGTCTGCATCATTTGTTGGATGGTCGACATGACGCGCGCATTGGCGCTATAGGCGTTTTGCAGGGCGATCAGATTCGACATTTCCGTATCGATGCTGACCCCGGACTGATTGTTGAAGCGCTGCTGCAAGGCGGTGACGACGGTATCCTGGCCCTGCTGCAAGTTGGTCGCCGCCGTGGCCGCCTGCGCCTGCTGGCTGACGACCTGGCTCATATATTGGGCGAGCGTGCCGCTATAGGGCGCATTCGCACTGCCGACGCCGGTGCTCGGGGAATAGGTCAGCGCCGCCGTGGACATCTGATTGAGCAGGAAATTCGGCCGCGTCGCATCGCCCGAGGCGGTGTTCGCCGCATAGGCCACCAGGCTCGACGGCAATGCGACCACCGCGGGATTGACCGTGATGCGGCCGGCAAGGCCTGTGGTCTGCGAGCCGTTCGCCGTTTGCGCCCCTGTGATCGGCTGGGTGCCGTCGGTAAACAGTGGAAGCTGCGCACTGCCGCTCGTCAGCGACGTCGCGGTCGTGGTTGCGGACAATGAATTGACGGTGTTGCTGCCCTGATTGAGCACCTGCAAGACGGTTCCGGATGGATTTGAAAATTGCAGATTGCTGCCCAGCGCGGCGTTGAGCTGGGCGACAACAGAAGCCATGCCACCGGAGAAATTAATGCCGACGGTTTGATTGGCGGAATTGGCCGGTTGCGCCGGCAGCGACCCGCCGGCGCCGAGCGCCACCACCGTGACGGTGTGCGGGTTGTTCTGGGGGTCCGTATAGGTGAGCTGAACCGTATTGCCCGGGATAACGCCGCCGACGTCGACGCTGAAGCCCGCCTGACTGCCCGAGGTCACCGCCGTTCCGGACGTCGTCTGGTTCGACAGCGCCTGCGACATCTGGTTGGCCATCTCGTCGAGCTGGTTCTGTGCCTGCGGCAGAATGGTGTCGCGCATCTGCAGATAGGCGCCGATCTCACCCGACTGGATGGCGCCCTCGGCGACGAGATCGTTGGTACCGCCACTCGGCGAGGTGAGCGTAATGGTCCCCACCCCGTCCTGGCTCGGATCGGCGCTCCATTGCGCCGTCGCCGTCAACGTGCCGGCATTGTTAAAGGATAATTGCGAGGCTTGCGTACCGGCCACGAGCTGTTGGCCGTTGCCGGTGAACACTGAGACCTGGTTGTTCGGATTCTGCACCACGCGGACATTCATCAGTTGCGTGAGCTGCGTGATGTCCTGATCGCGCTGGTCCTCGAGCGCCGCGGTCGTGCTGTCGACCGTCGTCGTCGACGCGGCGCCAGACGTCACGCTGCCGGAAAGCTGCTGATTGATGCTGGCAATCTGCTGCAGCATGGTATTGGCCGTCTGCACGTCATTGGCGATGCCCTCCTCGGCCTGACTGCGCAGTTGCTGGATGCTCGTCGTCATCGAATTCAGATTTTGCGTGACGGTCTGCGCGGCGCTGACCACGGCTGCCTGCGCCGAATACGAGCTCGGGCTTGTCGACAGTGCCTGCAAGGCGCTGGTGAAGCTGTCGAAGATGCCGTCAAGCGAGCTCGCCGTTCCGGGCGTCCCATAGGTCTGCTGTAACTGCTGGTAGAGCTGCGCCGTGGTGTCGGCGTAGGAGCCGCCGGAGGTCTCGGTCCAGAGCTGGCTTTGCAAGAGCGTATTGAGATTGCGATTGATGCCGTCGACGGTGACGCTGGTGCCGAATTGCCCGGCCGCCGTCGTCTCGACCTGATTGACCTGCTCCTCGACGTAACCGGGCGTGTTGGCATTGGCCACGTTCCCGGCGATGACCGAGAGGCCGAGCTGCGTCGTGTTCACGCCAGCTATAGCTGAGGATAATGCCTGCGAAAGCCCCATTGCCCTAGCGGTCCACGCCGCTTACCGACTGCGATCCGAACCGCTGCCGCTGCTCATTGAATGACTTGCAGCAGCGATTGGATCATTTGATTGGCGGTCGTCATAACCCGGGCGTTGGCCGAGTAGGCCTGCTGCGCCACGATCAGATTGCTGAACTGGGTCGAGATATCGACGTTTGAGGATTCGAGCGAACTGCCGACGACTTTCCCCGACGCGTCGAAGAGTGGCGCGCCGGAATCCGCGGTCGCCGCGAAGGCCTGTCCATTGAGCGACTGCAACTGATCAGGGCCGTTGAAAGATGCAAGCGTGATCTGAGCTAATGGAATGGTTTGGCCGTTCGAGAATACGCCGCTGATCTGATTCTCGCTGTCAACCGATATCGATTGCAACTGGCCGGCGGCGAAACCGTTTTGTTGCAGCGCGCTCACTTGCGTGGTGCCGTTGCTATTGGCGAACTGGGTCAGGCCGCTGGTGCCGAAATTCAGCTGCACATTGCCGAGCGAGTCCCCATTTACCGTGAGGTTTTGCAGCGTCACACTCGAAATCGCCGGCTGCAATTGGCCGTTGCGCGTTGAACGTAAACGTGGTCCCGACGTTTTGCCACGCCGCTTGTGTGCCGGTCGCGGTGGAATTGCTCTGATAGAAAAGCTGCCAGCTATTGGCCGCCGTCTGCGCCCATCGGAACTGGACGTTGACCGGATTGCCGTCGGTATCATAGGTCGTGATGGAACCGCCATCGACCGACTGGGCTGTGAATGTCGTTTGGTCGTTGGCGATGACCGTACTCGTTCGACGGAAGAGCGGTGAGAGTTCTGGATGCCGAATTTCGCTGCGGCCGCCGTACCGCCAACGGTGAGGTTTGAGTTTGGATTGATAGCCGTTATCGTGACATCGCCGTTTGCGGTATTGACCGCGCCGTTGACGCCAGAAAGTCCCTGAATCGCTGTCTGCAATTGGGCGAGCGTGGCGACTTCACCGGCACCGGTGCCAAACGTAATCGTTTGCGGTACCCCGGCGCCGACCGCTACCGTCAGCGTCTGACCTTGCGAGACTGCACTTTCGGTCAACAGATTGGTCGGCGAGAACGAATTCTGTCCGGCGCCAAAGCCGACCGCCGCCGCCGCGTTGCCGCCGACGGTGATCGACGACGTAAAGTTGTTTCCGGTCAGAACAAGACTGCCGCTGCTGCCGAGCGATGCCGTGACCGCCGCGGTCCCACCGTTGATGCCACTTATCAGGTTAGCGACGGTGTCGCTTCCGTTCGACGTGTAGCTCGTCGTATGGGTGCCGTCGCTCACCGTGATCGTCTGCCCGTTGGTGATACCGAGCGATGCGAGGGTCGTGGCGTTCGTCAGCGCGGTTTGCGTTCCGGTGCCGACCGCCACGCATCCGGCGAAAGCGTCGCGCCGGTGCCCACGATCGATGCGGCGACCGGAGCGCCGGCGAGCGGATTGGCCTCGAAATCGCTCGGATTCAGCGTCCCTGAACTGGGCGTGCTCGGCAAGTTCGCCGCGTATTGAATGGTCGTTGTCGGCTGCGCCGGCACGAAATCGTTGTTGAACTGTAGCACCTGGGGCGAACTGCCGCTCGGAGAGCCGGTCGCCGGATCGATTGGAATTCCCATGAGATAATAGCCGGAGCCGTTGACCAGGTAACCATTCTGATTCATCTGAAAATCGCCGGCGCGCGTGTAATAATCTACCCCGCTGAAGGTCGGCTGGGTGCCGGATGTGCCGTTCGGCTGCGCCACCACGAAATAGCCGTTGCCGTTGATGGCCATGTCGGTCGCGACCGAGGTGCTCTGGATCGACCCCTGCACCGTGTTGGTGGCGACCGAGTTCGAGATCACGCCGTCGGTGGTCTGCTGGTTCTGCGCCGCGGCGGAAACCAGATCCTCGAAACTGGTGTCGGTTTCCTTGTAACCGGTCGTCTGCGAGTTTGCGATGTTGCCGGCAATATTTTGGAGCGCAAAGGACTGCGCCTGCAGACCAGCCACCGCGGTGGTCAATGCATCGAAAATACCCATGACATTTCTCCAACTCGACAGCGGCGGAGAGCCGCACTCCAAGGCCAAGGCAGCAAGCCGCATGCCAGGGCATTGTTACGCACTTTCAATTGCTTAGACGAAAGGCGTTGGCGCACCCGGTACGGATATGCCGGGATGCGGGCAAAAATTGCCGAGGCAGAACGGCTTCGCGCGGCACTTTCCGGCTATGCCGGCCGCGCCGCATTGCCTTGTGAGCACCAAGTCCCGCATGTTTTACTTATCCGCAATTTCGGGCAGAAGACTGTAATGCGTTTCGAAGGCACACGCGCTTATGTGGCCACCGACGACCTGAAGGTCGCGGTCAATGCCGCAATCGCGCTTGAGCGTCCCCTCCTCGTCAAGGGCGAGCCCGGCACCGGCAAAACGGTGCTCGCCATCGAAATCGCCAAAGCGCTTTCGGCGCCGCTCCTCGAGTGGCACGTCAAATCGACCACCAAGGCGCAGCAGGGCCTTTACGAATACGATGCGGTCACCCGGCTGCGCGACAGCCAATTGGGCGATGCGCGCGTCAAGGACATTCGCAACTACATCAAGCGCGGCAAGCTGTGGGAAGCCTTCGTCGCCGACGAGCGCCCGGTGCTTTTGATCGACGAGATCGACAAGGCCGATATCGAATTCCCCAACGATCTCCTGCAAGAGCTCGATCGCATGGAATTCTTCGTCTACGAGACGGGCGAGACCATACAGGCCCGCCGTCGCCCGATCGTCGTCATCACCTCGAACAACGAAAAGGAATTGCCCGATGCCTTTTTGCGGCGCTGCTTTTTCCACTACATTCGCTTCCCCGATGCCGACACCATGCGGGCGATCGTCGATGTGCATTTCCCCGGCATCAAGCAACGCCTGGTCGCCGAAGCGCTAAAACTGTTCTACGAAATCCGCGACGTGCCCGGCATGAAGAAGAAGCCGTCGACCTCGGAACTGCTCGATTGGCTCAAGCTATTGCTGGTCGAGGATATTTCAGTCGAGACGCTGCGCGAGCGCGATCCGAAGCGGCTCATTCCGCCGCTGCATGGCGCGCTGATCAAGAACGAGCAGGATGTCCACCTGTTCGAGCGGCTTGCCTTCATGGCGCGCCGCGATTCACGCTGAGCAATTAACCACCAGAAATCGGACTGAACGCACCACCGACGTCCAGGAACAATAGAACCGGGATTTAACGGCGCTTTGCAGGCAAGCGTACGGTGGAGGGCTGAGCGCGCCGTTGCTCCGCCTGGGCATCTGCGGCTAGTTCGGCGCCAATGACTTCAATGGCCTGAAGCAGTATCGCAAGGTCGCTGTCGCTAGTCCGATGATTGCTGATGCAGATCCGAATGCACAAGCGATCCTTGATCCGGCACGTCGACGGAGCCGCAATGCCGCGCTGCTGCATGGTGACAACCAGCTTGGCATTGAGTTTATCTACGGCGACTTCATCCAGATAGGGCGGCTCGTAGCGGCAACAGACGATGTGCAGCGGTACCGGCGCCATCAGCCGAAGCATTGGGCGTCGCGCGAGCCGCGCCGCCAAATCCCTCGCCTGGGCACAATTGCGCTCGATCGCTTCGCCGAGCGCCACCGTGCCATGCTCCTGAAATCGTGAACCACACTTTGAGCGCGCGGAACCCCCGCGAGAGCTCGATGCCTAGATCGCAAGGCCAAACATCGCCGCCGGCGAGACCCCCGTCCGTCGCGAGGTAGGAATCGCGCCCCGCGAAGGCCGCAAGGAGCGCGGCCTCGTCGCGCACGAGCAGGCAACCGGAATCATAGGGAACGTGCAGCCACTTATGGTAATCGAACGCGAGTGAATCGGCCCTTTCGATCCCAGCGAGGCAGGGCGCGAGTTGCGGGGATAAAACAGTTAAGGCTCCAAACGCGCCGTCGACGTGCAGCCACAGCCCTTCGCTACGGCAGAAATCGGCAAGGCCGGCGATATCGTCGCAGGCGCCCGTGTTGACCGTGCCCGCGGTCGCGACCACGCAGAACGGTTTGGCGCCAGCGGACCGGTCATCCCGTACGGTTCGGCGCAAGCGATCGAGATCCATGCGAAATTCGACGTCGACGGGAACTTGGCGCAACGCGGCGCGGCCGAGCCCGAGCAACTCGAACGCCTTGGTCACGCATGAATGACCTTCGCTCGAGACATAGCCGACAAGCGGAGCGCCGCGAATGCCGTCACGTCTGACATCGTCGAGGGCGCGATGGCGCGCCGCGGCAAGACCGAGGAGATTTGCCATCGAGCTGCCGGTAACCATCAGCCCACCCGCGGAGGCCGGAAAATTGAACCAGCGCGCCATCCATTCGATGACACACCTTTCGACATAAATGCCGGCGTGATCGCGGCCGCCGCAATTCGCGTTGAGGGCCGCCGAAGCCATTTCGGCCAGCATGCCTCCGGCCGTTCCTGCGCCATGAACCCAACCCCAGAAACGCGGATGGGTATTGCCGGTGCCGAACGGCAGGATCAGTTCGCATAGGTCATCGCAAACTTTGTGCACGCCTTGCGGAAGACTAGGCGCCGGCTGTGCCAACTGGCGCTTCACGATTTCCGGCATGGGTGTCCATACCGGACCATCTCCTGCGTGTTCCAGCCGCGTGATCAGTTTATCCAAAAGGGCATGCGCGTCGGCGCGAAAGGCTGGCCAATCCGCGGGGTCGAGCGACGGCTGCCCGTCTTCCCTATCTTGGCCGACGGTAAACGGCGTCTGTCCCATCGCGTCCCACTCTTTTGGATCTTTGATCCTGACGCCCTCTATTATCTAGGCTGCGGATCGTTGATTCGCGACGTAAAAATAAGGGCCGCACACCGTGCTAGATCGTTCGCCTCGGGCGCTTCGCATTCAGCAGCTCAATTCGCTTCTGGGGCAAAATCCCGATGCGATCGCGGCCCTTTACGAGCGTGCCGGCCTGCTCAGAGAACAAGGTTTGTTTGAGGAGGCGAAGCGCGATTATCTCGAGCTTATTCGGTATGCGCCGACTGATTTCGAAGCACTGAACGACTTTGGCACGCTTGTCCTCGATGCAGGCTATCGGGACGCGGCGCGCTCCCTCTTCAGCCAAGCCGTGCGGCATCATCCGAATAACACGACGGGGCACGTTAACCTCGCAAATCTCCTGTTTCGTGTTGGTGAGATTGACCAGGCCCGTATTCACTTCGAAATTGCGCTGAAGTTCGATCCCGGCCATATTCATGCCCATCGCGGCATGGGCAATCTGCTGGCTGATATTGGCGACGACGCCGGCGCGCGCCGACATCGGGACAGAGCTTTTAAAGATCACTTTCTGATCGCATTGCCCTACCGCGGTGACGGCCGTCCCGTTTCTGTGCTTCTTCTGGTTTCCGCGGCCGGAGGTAATATCCCCACGAGTTCGCTTCTCGATGAGCGCCGCTTTGCGACCACCGTCCTGGTGGTGGAATACTTCGACCCCAAGCTCCCGCTGCCTTTCCACGATCTGATTTTCAACAGTATTGGGGATGCAGACCTATGCGAAGAGGGCTTGGGGCTGGCGTATTCCCTGCTCGCCCGAACGGACCGGCCGGTCATCAATCATCCGAATGCCGTGCTCAAAACTGGACGGGCCAGCAATGCCGAACGCCTGCGGGGTATTCCGGACGTCGTCGTCCCACGCATGGCGACGCTGTCGCGCCACTTGCTCGCCGGTTCCGGCGGGGCCACCGCTGTTGATAGCCTCGGTTTCAGCTTTCCAATTCTGCTGCGAACGCCCGGCTTCCATACGGGTCGGAATTTCATTCGCGTCGAGAATCGTCAGCAGCTGAATGCCGCGGCGACGGAACTTTGCGGCAACGACGTGTGGATCATTGAGGAAGTTGACGCGCGAGATGACAAAGACGAGTTTCGGAAATATCGCGTCATGATCATCGATAAAAAATTATACCCTTTGCACGTCGCGACGTCTCGCCATTGGAAGGTTCACTATTTTACAGCCGACATGGCAACTTCCTCGGATAACCGCGCGAAGGACGCCGAGTTTCTTGGCAATATGACGAACGTAGTTGGACGACGCGGCGTCGCCGCCATTGAGCGAATTTCTGAAACACTGGACCTCGACTATGCAGGCATTGACTTCGGTATAAATTTGCAGGGCGACATTTTATTCTTTGAAGCCAACGCGACAATGTTCGTCCAGCCGCCCTTGCTCGACCCCAAATGGTCCTATCGCCGTCAGGCCGTCGAGAAGATACTGTCAGCTGTCCATGCTATGCTGATAGAGAGGGCGGCGGACGGGTCGAGCCATTATAAATTGGCATAGTTTCGCGTTCGTGGCGCGACGGGGAGGCCCGCTGAGGGCAGCCTCTGCCCGGCCGGGCGCCTTCACCACAGCGGATGCATGTCGAACGAATAGGTAGCACCGACACCGAAGGTAAACTGGTTCGGCGAGCCGCGCTGGGTCACGAGTGGTGAATCCGCGGCCGAGCCGGTCAGCCGTTCATATTCGGTCAGCGCATGGACCGACCATTGCGGATCAATGAAATATTCGATCAGCGCGCCGGCGCCGTAGGAGTAGACCCCGCCGCTGGCACTGTACACCGGGAGCTGCGGCAATCCGGCGACGGTCGAGCCGATCGATTGAGCCTGCGTGATGCTGAAATAGGGCGAGGTCGCCGCCGCCGTTTGCAGCGTCATCCGCGGCCCGGCGGAGAAACGGAATTGGCCGGCCGGCACGACGACATCCAGCATGAGGTCGCCGGTGACGCCGGTCTCGCCGCCGATGCCTTGGCGGACTTCGCCGCGCAGCCGTAACCATTGAACCGGCCAATATTGGGCAAAGCCGCCGGCCTGAACCGCGTAGTCGACATCGCCAAGGCCGTTGAGCTCCTTGTAGGACGATGCCGAGCGCTTCCAAATAATCTTGCCGACCGGGCCGAGCTGAAACTGGCCCAGGTCGACGATGCTGAAGCCGAAGCTGTCGCGCGAGCCGAAAAACTCCGGCGGCGTCCCCGCTTTACGAACACTGAAGAGAGGAAACACGCTCAGCCCAAACTTGCTGTCGCTGGCGCCGGCCCAGGCCGGCACAATACGCGGCTCGGCGCCGATGGTGACGATCCAATCCGGTGCCGCCGGTAGGTAGGCCGCCGGCGCCGTTGGTGCCGGGGCCGGTGGCACCGGCAGGTCAGCCGCCGCGGCGAGCCCCGGCACCGCTGCAATGAACAGCACGAGCCCGAGACGTTTGCCAAACGAGGTCATTACAACGCCGCCCCATATGAAATCGCGTCCTTACCCTATAGCACAACGACGGGCAGCGGAACGGGACGAGGCCGCTTGGTAAACGCGGCGGCGGATTGGTGCCGATATGCCCCGGTTTTCCCTAGGCCTTGGCACGCTGACGCCGCTTTCTGCGCTTCGGAGGTTTTGCGGCTGCGCTTTCAGGTGCCGGCGCCGATTGTGACTGAGCCAACTCATTCGCCTCGTCCGCACCGGTCGGCTCAGTGGAGGCGGCGTCCGAAGCGGCCTTCTGCGAAATGATGGAACCGGCCGCGCTGACCGGCGCCGGTGCCGGCGGCGTTTCGGCCCTTTCCGGTACCGCATGGGCCGGATCCGGCGACGCGGTCACTTCAACCGGCGGCTCCGGCTGCTCGCTCGCCAGTTCGGCCTCCCTCGCCTGACGCCGCGCGAGTTCGCGGGCCTTGGCACGGCGCTCCTTGATCGCCGCGCGCAGCCGTTTGACCAAAACCCGAATTTGCATGGCGGCGCGGCCGAAGACGCCGCCCGCCCACACCAGTTCGAAGGGCGTGAATTGCCGCCAGCTCTCATCGCCGTCGACAATAGCGCGCGCGATGATGTTGCCGGCCATCGCGGTGGTGTTGAGGCCGTGCCCGCCGAAGCCCGATGCAAGCCATACGCCCGGGCCGATTTCGCCGATCTGCGGCATCCGATGCAGCGTGAGGCCCAAGGTGCCGTTCCACGCATAGTCGACGGTGACGTCGCCGAGTTGCGGATAGGTCTTTTTGATGTCGCCGGTCAACGCAGCGGCATAGCGCTGGGCGTCGCGCGTCCAGACCGTTGCACGTCCGGACAGCATCAAGCGGTCGCCGCCAACGACGCGGTAGTGATTGTCGGCGCTTTCGCCATCGCTGATGCCGCCGCGATAGCCAACGGCTTCGGCAAGACTTTCGCCAAGCGGGGCCGTCGCGATCACGTAAGTCGTCACCGGTAGAAGCGTCGCCGCGAGGCGAGGCATCAGCGCGCCGAGTTGCACATTGCCACACAGCACGACGTGATCGGCGCGCAGCCGCGCGCCCGGCGTGACGATGCGCTTGCGCACGCCGGTCGGATCGATCGAGAGCGCCGGCGTGTTCTCAAATATCCGCGCGCCGTCGCGCTCCGCGGCAACGGCGAGCTTCAGCGCGTAGTTGACCGGATGAATAGTGAAGGCGCGCGGATAATTGATCGCGTAGAAATAACGCTCGCTGCGCAACACCGAGCGCACCCGCTCGGTCGGCCAGCCTTCGATCTCGCAGCCTAATTCGCCCAGCAAGGCGACGCGGGCGACGATGTCGTCGCTATTGTCAATTTTGGAGACGTAGAGCCAGCCGTCCTGCGGATCGATGCCCGACACCCCTTCGGCGCGCACGGTATTGCGGACATAATCGAGGCCGGCCTGCGACAGCGCCCATAGATCCCTGGTGCGATCGAACCCGACACGTTCGATGAGCCGGTCGGCATCAACGCCGAAACCGGGCAGCACAAATCCCGTATTGCGGCCCGACGCGCTCGCGGCCAGACGGCCTGCCTCCAACAGCACGACGGACCAGCCGCTGCGCGCTATTTCCCTTGCCGCCGTGAGCCCCGCAAGGCCGCCGCCGATGACGCAGACATCGACATCGAGGTCCAACGACAGTGGCGGGCGGGGCGGCGCATCGCGCACACCCGCCGCATACCAGCTATTGCCATAGGCCCGAGTCTCGACGGCATGGGCATCGACGGATTGGGCATCGACGGCTTGAGTATCGATGGCTTGAGTATCGATGGCTCGGCTAGCGATATCGCTCATCTGACCGGATTCCGAAGATTGGCCACCGCATTAGCCGCTGCTATGTAAGGGGTTCATTTCAACCCTACCAGACCGGATTTGTCAGGGAAGCGACCTTATCCCGATGCGCCGCCTGATGCTGTTGCGCCATGCCAAGACCGAAAGTGCCGCCCCGGGCGAGCGCGATCGCGACCGCAAGCTGATGAAACGCGGCCGCGCCGACGCTGCGGCTATCGGCGCCTACATGGCACATCATGGACTCGTTCCCGATCTCGCGACGGTCTCGCCGGCGGCGCGGACAAAGGAAACCTGGTCGCTGGTCGCGCCCTCTTTTGCCAGGCCGCCGGCGATGGTGCCGGACGATCGCATCTATAATGCCACGGTCGAAAAACTGATCGGTGTCATCGGCGATGCGCGCCAGGCACAAACGCTTCTCGTCGTCGGTCATAATCCGGGCTTACACGACCTCGCCCTGCAATTGATCGCTTCGGGGGACCCCGAGGCGCGCAAAGGCATCGACGAGAAGCTGCCGACATCGGGGCTTGTCGTCATTGAGCTGCCCTTTGACGACTGGACCTCGATACGTCCGGGATCGGGGCGGCTGGAACGCTTTGTCACGCCGCGGCTGATCGGGGCCGCCGCCGATTGACACGAGTGGGCCATAGCGTCGGCATCGCCGTTGCGGGGAGTGCTCGGCGTGGGCTATTCGATGGGTGGTCGGCTGATTTGGCGGTCGCACCGAGCCGCGAGGCCTGCCGTTGCACGGTGAGCATTCGACGATGCGAGCGCTCCTGCCTCTATTCTCGGTAATTTTCGGCCGTCCCCCTTTGCCGGCTGCGAGCGCGGCACTGCAATTTGGAGGAGCACGGGACCCGACGGTCGCCGCCGAGCTGAGCGCCGGCTTGGAGCCGCTGTCGGAACTTTCACTCGCCGGGCATTTGCTGTTTCCGGTGGGGATATTCATCGTCTCGTTTCTCAGCGTCGAATTCTCCCATGTATCGCATTTCCTCGGAGGTCTTTGGGCCTCGAATGCCGTTATCCTGGCCGCGCTCCTGCGCTATGTCCGCAGCCCCGCCAATTATGCGTCGATATTGATCGGCGGGACCGTGGCGATGACGCTTGCGGGCGCGGTCACCGGCGACCCTCCCGGACTCTCGGCGATCCTGACGCTGGCGAACTTGGCCGAAATCGGCACCGCCATCACTTTGCTGTTGGTGTGCCGCATCGATGCTTCGAATCTGGCGTCGTTCAAAAATCTGCTCATTTTCATCGCCGCCGCCGGGGGCGTCGCACCCATGGCTGGCGTCATCATATGCGCGCCGGCCATCGGACCGAACTCAGGGATCTATTGGACGCCGCAGTGGCACAATTGGTATGTCGGCCACGCGCTCGCGATGATTATCGTGGCGCCCTTCATGATCAGCGTCACCTCGCAAGAATGGCACACTTTGCGCATCCGCGAGCGACTGCCGGAAGTCCTCGCGATGCTCGTGTCCTTCGTCGCCATTGCCGCCGGCGCCGCCTATTTCAGGCCGGTCATTTTTATCCTCGCTCCGACGATCCTTTTCGCCACCGTGCGGTTCGGCCTGATCGGCGCTACCGTCACCACGCTGATGACGGCGCTCCTCGCCACCGCATTTGTCGTCTTCGGCATCGGTCAGCCGTTCGTGCCGATTTCCGAGCTGTCGTTGAGAAATCTTATATCTGCAGGTATTTCTCGCCATCACCTCGTTCTGGTCGCTGCCGACTGCCGCCTTGCTCACGGAGCGTGATCGGCTATTGGCCCGGCTGTCGCGGGCCAATGCGCTGTTGACGGTCGAGAGCGAGCGAAAATCGAGTTTGGTGATCGGGCTGCGCCGGCATTTGACGATGGCCGAGGAGAAGGAACGGCTTCGGCTGTCTCACGAATTGCACGATCAAGCCGGGCAAAGTCTGATTGCCGCCATCCTGGAGCTCAACGAGATCGATCCTTTGATCGCCGAAGGGGCGCGCGACCGTTTGCATCTGGTCCGCAAGAAGATGGAAGACTTGGGGAAAACCCTCCATCACATCGCCTGGGAATTGCGTCCGGCCTCGATCGATGAACTCGGCCTGCGCAAGGCGCTGGCGAGCTACATCGCCGATTGGGGCGAGCAATGCGATACCGAGGTGGACTTTCATTGCGACGACCCGGCGCTCGATGAGGTGCCGAGCGACATCGGCACCGCGATCTATCGGGTGGTGCAGGAAGGCCTGACAAACATCCTCAAGCATGCGCAGCGGCCGTCGAACGTCAGCGTCGTCATCAGACGCTCGGATGCGATCTTGCAGGTGATCGTGGAAGACAACGGCTGCGGCTTCGACGTCGGCGCCGTGGCGGAAAAGGCGAACTCTCGCCGCGGTCTCGGCCTTGACGGCATGCGCGAACGGCTGTCGCTGATCGGTGGCACGCTCGAGGTCGAATCCGCGATTGGCGCCGGCACGACGATCTTCGCCCGCATCGTTCTCGAAGTTGAGAGGCCGGCGGCGTGACCAAGACCCGTGTCGTTCTCGCCGACGATCACCCCATCGTCCTTGATGGGCTGCGCAATCTGGTCCGGGCGGAGGCGGATTTCGAACTCGTCGGCGAGGCCGCAAGCGGCTTGGCCGCGCTAAAAATCATCCGCGAAAAAGCGCCCGATATCGCCGTCCTCGACATCTCGATGCCGGAGCTCAACGGCATCGTACTTTGCCGCAGGCTCACAGCGGAGATGCCGGCGTTGCGCGTTCTCATTCTCAGCCTGCACGAAGACAGGGCCTATGTGAACCAGGCGATGGAAGCGGGCGCACGCGGCTACATCCTCAAGCGCTCGGCGGTGGAAAATCTAGTGCACGGTATTCGCGCGGTGGCGGTCGGCGGCACATATCTCGATCCGGCAATCGCCGGACGGCCGCTCGACGGCAAGCGCGCCCACGCCAAGCCGGCATCGAGCAAAGGCGCCGCACCGTCGCTGACCGATCGTGAGGCGGCCGTGCTTAAAATGGCGGCACTTGGTTTCACCAACAAAGAGATCGCGTCGCGGCTCGATGTCGGCGTGAAGTCGGTGGAAACCTACAAAGCTCGCGGCTTGGAGAAAGTCGGATTGCGCACGCGGGCCGAATTGGTCCGTTACGCCTCGGCAGAAGGCTGGCTGCAACTCTAGAACAAGAGCGCGCGATTACAGTAAAGCGCAGGTTAAGACGTCAGGAAATTTCTGACAGAGTCTTTCCTTATTATCGTCCCGAAGCTGTGCGAATTACGCTATGACGCATTCGCGGGGACGACGATACCGGCGGCGGTTTTTTACACGCCGGCTGATCGCCGAGGGACTGCCGATGTCAAGAACGGCGAAGCTTTCCGCTACCGACCGCGCGCCATTAGCGACTGCCGCAGCAGCGGGACCCACGGCAGCGAGAGCCACGGCAGCAAGACCCATGGCAGCAACACCGCTGCCAGCGAAAGCCGAGGAGAGCGACGTTTTGCATTTCCTGTCACGGACGCTTAAAGCGCATTTCCTCGACGCCCAACCTCAAGACATGGTGGCAAAACTGCGAACGCTGCGAACCGCGCTCGATCAACAAGAAATCACGCTGTCGCGCTGGCCGGACTCGCCCAGCAAGGCGCGCATCTGCGCCGCGCTCGAGAAAGCCAAGAACCTCGTCACGCAAATCGCCGACGAATACGGCGCATCCGCAGCGGGCAATTCCGCTGCTGACCAGGCTTAGAAACCGGCGAGTTTTTCGCTACCTGGCGCCCGCGGACAAGCTTGTCCGCTATCCCGCCAGCGCCGCCAAAATCCGCGCCCAGCTGCGGATGCCTTTATGAAAGCATTTGAGGTCGTATTTCTCGTTCGGCGAATGCACCCGGTCGTCGTCGAGCGCGAAACCGACCATCAGTGTGTCCATGCCGAGCACGGATTTGAAATCGCCGACGATCGGGATCGAGCCGCCGGCGCCGACGGTGACGGCTTTCTTGCCCCACTCCTCGGCGAGCGCCTCGCGCGCCTTGGTCAGCGCCGGATTGTCGAACGCGACGTCGAAGGCCGGCGCGCTGGTGAAATTGCCGAACTCGACCTTGCAATCGGCCGGCACCCGGGCGCGCACGAAATCGCGGAATGCGACCCGGATTTTTTCCGGGTCTTGCGCCCCGACAAGGCGGAACGAGACTTTCGCCATGGCCTTGCCGGGGATCACGGTCTTCGCGCCCTCCCCCGTATAGCCGCCCATGATGCCGTTGACCTCGGCGGTCGGCCGCGTCGAGATTTGCTCGATCAGCATGCGGCCCTTTTCTCCGGCGGGGATTTTCAAGCCGATCGGGCCTAAGAATTTCTCCGCCGTGAGGTTCAAGCCGGCAAGATCCTGCTTGATGTCGGCCGGCAGGTCGTGGACGCCGTCGTAAAAGCCAGGGATCGCCACCGCGCCGTCCGCCGTTGTGCAGCGCAGCGAGAATTTCGGCAAGCACGTGGATCGGATTGCGCGCCGCTCCGCCGAACAGGCCCGAATGCAGGTCGCGATCGGCGCAGGTCAATCGCACTTCTTCGTAGACCAGCCCGCGCAGCGACGTCGTGATCGACGGCGTTTGCGCATCCCACATGCCGGTGTCGCAGACCAGCGCCAGATCGCGCTTAAGCTCGGCGGCGTTGTCGCGCACGAAGCCGAACAGATTTTTCGAGCCGCACTCCTCCTCGCCCTCCATCAGC
Source organism: uncultured Alphaproteobacteria bacterium (assembly GCA_963696555.1). Classification (GTDB taxonomy): domain Bacteria; phylum Pseudomonadota; class Alphaproteobacteria; order Rhizobiales; family Xanthobacteraceae; genus BOG-931. The sequence goes on from CAVOKR010000014.1 coordinate 146,672, forward strand.
ATGGTGATGTCGAGCGGAAGCTTGCCGGTGACGGCCTTGAAGGCGCGGCAGGCCTCGATGAAGGTCATGGCCTGGCCCTTGTCGTCGCAGGCGCCGCGGGCGACGATGATCTTGCGGCCGCCGTCGAGCGCCTCGATGCGCGGCTCGAACGGCGGCGTCTGCCACAACTCGAGCGGATCGACCGGTTGTACGTCGTAGTGGCCGTAGAACAGTACGCGCGGGGCCTTGCCGTTCCTGCTTGGCCATTGCCGCTTTTGCCGATCACGACCGGATGGCCCGGCGTCGGGCGCACGGTGGTCTCGAAGCCGAGGCTGCGCAGGTCGGCCGGCCACATGCTCGGCTGCCTTGCGGCACTCCGGCGCATAGGCCGGGTCGGTCGACACCGACTGGATGCGCAACAGCGCGAACAGGCGATCGAGACTTTGATCGAGATCGCGGTCGATGCGATCGAGAACGGCGGGTAGCGCTTCCGATGCTGTCATATTTCACCGCCTCAGCGCTCCGCAACCACCGAGCTTCATGCCGGTCGATTTTATAATGTCGCGGCAAGCGACATTTCTACTGGCCCGTCTCCGGTCACGTCTACCGGCCGTCACTTCCATTTGCGTTGCAAGTTTGCAACGCTTCGACCGCGTTCCACGCCGCGACGCGCGTCGAAAGGCCCGGTTTCATCGGCAGCGCCTTGTCACCCAGCGTTTGAATCTACAATATGGCCGGAACCCGCCGCCAGTGCGGGTTTTGGGGCCGAGGGGACAATGGACGAACTGATCGGACGTCTCGTCGCCGATATCGGGATCGACCGAGCGGCGGCCGAAAAAGCCGTTGGCATCATTCTCGACATTCCTCGTCAAGGAAGGACCGGCCGACAAGGTGCAGCCGCTGTTGGCGAAGCTGCCCGGCGCCGAAGCCTTGATCGCGAGCGCCGAAAGCGACGGCGGCGGGATGATGGGCGGCGTGATGGGCGCCGGCATGCGGATGATGTCGGCCGGGCTGAGCATGGGACAGGTGCAGAGCGTCGCCCGCGCCGTGCTTGCCTTTGCCCGGGAGAAGATCGGCGAGGATGCGGTCGGCGAAATCGTCGCCGCCATTCCAGGACTATCGCAATTCGTTTGAACGGCCGGCGTCGTTGTCGCGACGTATTTGCACTGTGGCGGGGCGGAGACTTCGATGACCTATCCCATAACGGAAATCCAAGGGATCGGAACCGATATCGCCGCGGTTCTCAAGACCGACGGCATCCGCACCACGCTCGGCTTGTTGCGCTCGGCGAAGACGCCAACGCAGCGCCTCAAGATCGCACTGAAGACCGGCATGCCCGAGAAGCACGTTCTCGACTGGGTCACCGCCGCCGACCGCATGCGCGTCAAGGGCGTCGGCTGGGAATATGCCGAGTTGCTGCGCGCTGCCGGCGTTCGCACCGTCAATGAACTTCGGTTCCGCAATCCGCAGAAACTCGCGCTGGCCATGGCGGAGATCAATGCCAAGCGGAAATTGGTGCGGCTACTGCCGTCGGTGAACACCGTGACGCGCTGGATCGAGACCGCCAAGAAGCTGCCGCCGGTGATCTGCTACTAGGCCAGTGATCCGGCCGCTTCACTACCCCGCCGTTGACCGCGCAAAGCGACGCGCCATAGAGCGGCCGCCCAAAGGGCGTCCGCGCGGCCAGAACAGCGCTCGGGATGACGCAAACTTGGCCAAGGCAGCGGCCATAAGCACGGGCGCACGTCCCGCGGCGGCAGAGCGCCGGGTCGGGCGGCAATGTGCTGACGGAACTCCTGGCCAAAGGTCGGCCGCTGGTGATGGGCGTTCTCAACGTGACGCCGAACTCGTTCTCCGACGGCGGCCATTTCCTCGAACCGGCGGCGGCGATCGAACAGGCGCGGCGGCTTGCGGCCGAAGGCGCCGACATTATCGATATCGGCGCGGAGTCGACGCGGCCCTATGGCGGCGCGCTGCCGGTGACGGCCGAAGAGGAACTGGAGCGGCTGGAGCGGGTCTTGCCGGCCGTCGCCACCATCGGCGTGCCGGTTTCCGTCGACACCATCAAGGCGAGGGTCGCCGCATGGGCGCTCGAAGCCGGCGCGGTGATCGTCAATGACGTCTGGGGCCTGCAGCGCGATCCGGACATGGCGCGCGTCGTCGCCGAGCACGGCGCGCCGGTCGTCATCATGCATAACCGCGAGACCGCCGATCCCTCGCTCGACATCGTCAGCCGACGTCACCGAGTTCTTCTCGCGCTCGCTGGAGATCGCCTGGGCGGCGGGCATTGCCCATGACCGCATCATACTCGATCCCGGCATCGGCTTCGGCAAGACGCCCGAGCAAAGCCTCGCCTGCATCGCCCACCTCCATGCCTGGCGCGGCTTCGATCTGCCGCTTTTGGTCGGCGCGTCGCGCAAGCGCTTTATCAGTGCGATCGTGCCGTCGGATGCCAACGGAGCGCCTCGGCGGCTCGCTTGCCGCGCATCTTTGCGCGGTGGAGAACGGCGCCGCCATCATCCGCACCCACGACGTCGCCCCGACCGTTCAGTCGTTCGCCGTCGCCGCAGCGATCAGGCGCGCCCGATGAGCGACGCGATTTTCGTCAATGGGCTCGCGCTGCATGCCTATCACGGCGTGATGCAGCACGAAGCCAAGGTCGGACAGAGCTTTCAGCTCGACCTTGTGCTCGATATCGATCTCGGAGCCGCCTCGCGCAGCGACAAGCTGAAGGACACCATTTCGTATGATCGGGCGGTGAAGACGGCGAGCGAAGCGTTCTGCGGGCGCCGCTACCGGCTGGTCGAGGCGGCCGCCGGCGCCGTGGCCGATGCGCTGCTGGCGGAATTCACGCCGTTGCTCAGCATCCGCGTCACCGTCCACAAGCCGCACGCGCCCATCGCCGCCACCTTCACCGATATCGGCGTCGTCGTCGAGCGCGCGCGTGAACCCAAACATGGCTGAAGACGCGACGGCCCTGCTCGCGCTCGGCGGCAATGTCGGCGATGTGCGGGGGACTTTCGAGCGGGCCATTGCCATGCTCTGCGACGACGGCGCCGTGCGTCTCGTGGCGCGCTCGTCGGATTACCGCACCCCGCCCTGGGGCGTCACCGATCAGCCGGCTTTCATCAATGCCGTGATCGCGATCGCGACGTCGCTTGACACCGCACGAGCTACTGGCACGCGCGCTTGCGACCGAACGCGCGCTCGGCCGCGACCGCAGCCGGGAACGGCCCTGGGGCCCGCGCACCATCGACATCGACCTCCTCGCCTACGACGATCTTGCCATTTCCGACGCCGATCTGACACTGCCGCACCCGCGCCTCTTCGAACGCGCCTTCGTGCTTTTGCCGCTTGCCGAAATCGCACCTGACCGCATCATCGGTGGCAAGCGGATCGGCGGGGCGCTCAAGCAGGTGGACACCAGCGGCATCGAAAAGCTGGCACCTCGCTAGAGCTTCGTCAGGACGCGGCTGGACGATCCTCGACGGTATCAATTCCTCTCGCCATCACCGCGGGTTGCGGGATTCCAGATACGCCGCAAGCGCGATCATGTCGCTCTGCGACAGTCCGGCGACGACGCCCTTCATCAGTTCGACCCACGGACCGTTGCGGGCGCCGCTCTGCATGTCGTTGAGCTGACGGAATATCGAGGTGCCCTCGCGCCCGACGATGGACGGGACCTCGCCCAGCCCGGTGAGATTTTGTCCGTGGCAAATCGCACAGCGAATGGTCTTGCCATCCCCGCCCGTGGTGGCCAGTGCCTCGCCTTTGGCGATACTGCCCACCGGCACGTAATCGATAAAGCCGAAGTGCGGATTTCGCAGCTGCGCTTCGGTCGCGTCCTTGGGCAGTGCGATGATGCGATCACCGATCGGTTCCGTGCCACCGCCCGGTGCGACGAACCGCATCCCGCCAGCGCCGACAAAGCTCTTCGCGACGGTGTCGGTTTCGACCACTTTGTTGTAGCCGGCGGTCGCCGCGAGACCGGAGAAATAGGCCGCCGCGGTTTTCACCTCGTCGTCCGAGAGCACCTTTGCCATGGCGATCATGACGCCCGAGCGCCCGGCGGTGCGCCCGCCGTTCTTGAAGGCCGCCATCTGGCGAACGATGTAAGCCGCCGGAAGCCCTGAAAGACCGGCCGATTCCGGATGACCGTCGCCAGAAGTCAAATGGCAAAGCGCGCAGGCGCGCCCTGCCGGCCGCTGACCGCCATGCGCAACGATCTCCGGCATCTGCGGATGGTCTTCAGGGAACCAGTCGGGCGGATTGAACGGATCGTCGATCTGCGCCTGCGTGTAGTGCTTGGTGCTGCCGAGCGCTGTCTTCATGACAACATTGTCGAGTGCTTCGGGCGGCGGCGTGACCGGGTAGGCCCAGTCGGGCTTGTCCGCCGCAAACCCCGCGGACACCAGGACAGTCAGACAAAGGCCAAACAAGACTTTCATAGCCATCCCCCCTAAGCTTTGCCGCTCATGTTGTTTTTTGGCGGCGCGGTGAAGTCGCAAGCGCGTAAACTTACAAGACACGCTCTGGATCACGAAGCATCATGAAGTAGATCACAAAATCTCCGACCCAGGCGGTAATATTGATCACCCGACGTCGTCCGGACGACGGAAATGACGAAGCTTGGGCGTGCAATAAGTAAGAACAACGGGAGGATTATCATGCGTCTATTTTTGTCGTTTTGCCTATGTATGAGCGCGCTGGCGGCCACTCTTGCATCCTCTGCTCACGCCGAGAGCAGCGCCGTCTATCTCGCCACTTATGTCGATGTCATGCCGAACGCGGCGGATTCCAGCAGGGACACTTTCGATCGCTACCGTGACGCAAGCCGCAAGGAAGACGGCAACCTGCGCTTCGACGTGTTGCGAGAGATCGGACGAACGAACCGCTTTGCGATCTTAGAGGTATGGAGGGATAAAGCCGCGCTCGATGCCCATGCCAAGGCCGCAAGCACGGTGCAATTCCACGACAAACTCAAGGCGGTCCAAAACGCCCCGGGTGATGAGCGGATCAACAACGGCCTTTATGTCGAGCCGGCAAAGAGCGAAAGCCGAGCCGGGGCGATTTATGTCGTCACCCACGTCGACGTCGTTCCGCAGGGCAAGGATGATTGCTTGGGTCTGCTCAAGACCATGAGCGTCGATACTCCCAAGGACAAGGGCAACATCAGCTACGAGGTGCTGCAGCAGGCGAGCCGAGCGAACCACTTTACCGTCATCGAAGCGTGGACGGACAGAAGGGCCCTCGATGCCCATGCAATCGCGGCGCACACACGTTCCTTCCGCGAACGTCTTTCACCGATCGCTGGCGCGCTCTACGACGAGCGTTTCTACAAGATATTGGACTGAAAGCAGCCGCTTAAATCGGCCTCGAGCGTCAAGGCATCGGTGACGCCTCGACCACTAAGCTAATTCGATGGCGCGGCTTCGCGTTTGAGAAAGATTGCCCCGGTCAGCGTCGCCCCCAGCCCAAACACTAATCCCATCGCGATCAGAAACCCCAGTCGCGAGAGCGATAAAGCCGGGTCTTCGGCCAGAAGCCGTGAGTCGGGGACCGACGTCATCAGCCGCAAGCCGCCGCATAGCACGCCGAGCGCCATCCCCATCAGCCAGTGCCAGGCCAATGCGCGGAGTTTCCCCAAGATATGGTCCGGTGCGTTAGACACACTGGCAATAAGCCATCACGAGTTTACTGATCTGTTAGAGAAGCGACCCGTGGTTATCCTTACGCCGGGCGGCCAGCGGCGCGTACGATAAGCTATTCATGTCTTTTCCTGTCTCGCCTGGATTGAACTCCTAACTCCATGACCGCTGGGAAGTTCGCGCGAGCCGGAGGCCCGGCACGGCCTTTGCAACGCCTCGGCTATTGGCCGATCAGGCGGCCGGTCTATTGGCCCTTCGGGCTCCGCATGGCATCTTGAGACGATGGTGGACTTGCTACGATGACGGCTCCCCAAACCTTGTCGTTTGCCGGCGATTTCGCCGCTGCGACCGACGACGACTGGCGCAAGCTTGTCGCCGCCGCCCTCAAGGGCGCGCCATTCGAGCGGCTGCGAAGCCGGACCTATGACGGTCTGACCATCGAGCCGCTTTACCCACGCCCTACCGACGCCCATGCGCTTGCCGGACGCGCGCCGGGCGGCGCCTGGACGATCGTGCAACGGGTCGACCATCCCGATCCGGCTGTCGCCAATGCGCAGGCCCTCGACGACTTGGAAAACGGCGCGACTGGTCTCGTCCTGGTATTCGCGGGCTCAGTGAGCGCCAACGGCTACGGCCTCGCACCGACGTCGGCGGTGCTCGCAAGGGTGCTTGAAGGCGTAGAGCTCGACCTCATCGCCCTCGATCTCAACCTCAGCCCGTCGTCGCGCCATGTCGTTGGCGATGTCGCGGCGCTGGTCAAAACCCGTGGCCTGTCGCCGGCGGCGCTCGATCTGCGTTTCAGCATCAATCCGATCGGCGGTTTTGCCGCCACGGGAAAAAGTCCGCGCCGCTGGAATGAGATGGCGCCCGCTTTCGCCACCATGGTCGGCGACCTCGCGGGCGACGGCTTTCGCGGCCCGTTCGCGGTCGCCGACGGACGGATCATTCACAATGCCGGCGGCTCGGAGGCGCAGGAACTCGCTTTTGCGCTGGCAAGCGCTGTCGCCTATCTGCGCGCGCTCGAGGCCGGGGGCATGGCTCTCGAGGCGGCGCGCGACGCAATCTATTTCCGGCTGTCCGCGGATGCCGATCAGTTCATGACCATGGCGAAATTCCGCGCCATGCGGAAACTGTGGGCTCGGGTCGAGACCGCGTGCGGGCTAACGCCGAAGGTCGCCATGGTCACCGCCGAGACCGCATGGCGCATGATGACCAGCCGCGACACTTACGTGAACATGCTGCGCGCCGCGGTCGCGGTGACGGCGGCGGGACTTGGCGGCGCCGACGCCATCACGGTGCTGCCGCATACCGCGCCACTCGGCTTGCCCGACGCCTTCGCGCGCCGCGCCGCCCGCAACACGCAACTTGTTTTGTTGGAAGAATCAAATCTCGCCCGCGTCGCCGATCCGGCCGCGGGCGCAGGCGCGCTCGAAGCAATCACCTCCGAACTTAGCGCCGCGGCATGGTCGGCGTTCCAGGAGATGGAAAAGTCGGGCGGCGTCTGGGCCGCCCTCGAAGCCGGCCTCGTTCAACAAAAGGTCGCTGCGGTCTGCGCCGAGCGGCAAAGAGCTTTTGCCCGCGGCAAGGACATCCTCACCGGCACCAACGCTTACCCGGACCTTCACGAAGGCCCGCCGGCCGTGCTCGACGTGCCCGCGGTAGCGCAGTCGCCTGAGAATGGTGCGGGAGCCGTCACCACGGCGTCGCTGCCGCGGATCAGACTAGCCGAGCCGTTCGAAAAGCTGCGCGACACGTCCGATGACATTCTCGCCAGGACCGGCGCCCGGCCCAAAATCTTCCTGGCCAATCTGGGTACGCTCGCGGAATTCACCCCGCGCGCGAGTTTTGCCAAGAATTTCTTCGAATCAGGCGGCATCGAAGCGCCGAGCGGCGATGGCTATGCGCCGGCCGATTTGCCGGCTGCCTTTCACTCCGCTTACACGCCGCTTGCGTGCCTCTGCGCGTCGGACAAGGGCTACGAGACCGAAGGGATCGCCGCCGCGGCAGCGCTCAAAGCGGCCGGGGCCCGTCACATCTATTATGCCGGACGGCCAGGCGAGCGCGAAAGCACGCTGCGCGCCGCGGGCGTCCAGGGCTTCATCTATGACGGCTGCGATGCGCCGGAAGTTCTGCGAGCGGCCTATCAGGCACTGACAGGCTGAAGCTTGCCGCCACGCACGAGCTTGGCGTCGATCTGCCGCGGCCGGTTCACGATCGCCACCAGCGCATAGCTGACGAGGAGCAAGAGAAACCACGAGCCGAGCTTGCCCAGCGACACGACCGACCATCCGGCCATCTGATGCGGATAGAGCCACGTCCTGGTCAAGGTGCCGAGGTTCTCAGCGATCCAGATGAACAGCGCCACCAGGAACAGGCCGAGCAGCAAGGGCATGCGCCGGTAACTGTGGTGGATGCGGTAATAGACAAAGGTTCGGCCGAACAACAGCGCCGCCGCCGCGAACAAGACCAGGCGGAAGTCAAACGTGTAATGATCGGCGAAGAAGTTGGCGTAGATCGCAAGTCCAAGGAGTTGCACAGACCACAACGGCGGATGGCCGGCAAAGCGGAAATCGAACAGCCGCCAGCTGCGCGCGATATAGCTGCCGATCGACGCATACATGAAGCCCGAGAACAACGGCACGCCGCCGATATGGAAGATGCTCGTTCCGGGATAGATCCACGACCCGATATCGGTCTTGAACACCTCCATGACGGTGCCGACCACGTGATAGATAAAGATGACCTTGGCCTCGTCGAAGGTCTCGAGCCGGAATGCCAGCATGGCGGCTTGGATGGCGATCGCCGCCAGGAACACGAAATCGTAGCGCGCGAGGATGGCGCCGTGGGGGTACCAAAGATAGGTGCCGACGAGCAGCGCGACCATGGCGCCGCCGAACAGACAGGCCCAGGCCTGCTTCACACCGAAACGCACGAATTCGTAGATGAGGGCGGTAGCCGGGCGCCGGGCCGCCCAGCGTCCCAGACGCTCATCGGTGGCGATGAACCGGGCGAGCGGCGCCCATTGGGCCGCGGCGCTTTCGGACGATCGAAGGGGTTGCAGATCGGGCAAGCGCGGGACCGGAGGGTGACCCCTCCCAGCATCATGCTGACCATGGCCGCAATAGGGCTGCGAAACCCGATCGCACACCCATTTGCGCCGGACCACGCCTACCCTGTCGCTCTTTGCTGCAGTGCGTGATAAAGTCGGAGATGCCGGCCCAGGGGATCAAAGCCCGGATCAACAAGCGACCAGTCGACCGATGACCCATATCCCGGATTTTGCACAAATCGATTTTGCGGACGCGCCCGCCCCGGCCACGGCGCAAGCGGCGCCTTGGCAGACGCCCGAGGGCATCGGTGTTAAGGGTACTTACGCCGCGGCCGATCTCGACGGCATCGAGGGGATCAATTCCTATCCGGGCATAGCGCCCTACCTGCGCGGCCCCTACCCGACGATGTATGTCACCCAGCCGTGGACCATCCGGCAATATGCCGGCTTCTCCACGGCGGAAGATTCCAATGCCTTCTACCGGCGCAACCTCGCCGCCGGCCAGAAGGGTCTCTCGATCGCCTTCGATCTCGCCACCCACCGCGGCTATGACTCAGATCATCCGCGCGTCTCCGGCGACGTCGGCATGGCGGGTGTCGCCATCAATTCGATCTACGACATGCGCACGCTGTTCTCCGGCATTCCGCTCGACCGCATGTCGGTATCGATGACCATGAACGGCGCAGTGCTGCCGGTGCTGGCGCTTTATATCGTCGCCGCCGAGGAGCAAGGCGTGGCGCCGGAAAAGCTCGCCGGCACCATCCAGAACGACATCCTCAAAGAGTTCATGGTGCGCAACACCTATATCTATCCGCCGCAGCCGTCGTTGCGCATCATCTCCGACATTTTCTCCTACACTTCGGCGCATATGCCAAAGTTCAATTCGATCTCGATCTCCGGCTATCACATGCAGGAGGCCGGCGCGACCGCCGACCTCGAGCTCGGCTATACGCTCGCCGACGGCGTCGAATATGTGCGCGCCGGCATGGCGGCCAATCTCGCGGTCGACCGGTTTGCGCCCAGACTGTCGTTCTTCTTCGGCATCGGCATGAACTTCTTCATGGAGGTGGCAAAGCTTCGCGCCGCGCGCGTTTTGTGGGCGAAGCTGATGAAACAGTTCGACCCCAAAGACGACCGCTCGCTGTCGCTGCGCACCCATTGCCAGACCTCGGGCTGGTCGCTGACGGCTCAAGACGTTTTCAATAATGTCACCCGCACCGCCATCGAGGCCATGGCGGCGACGCAAGGTGCCACCCAATCGCTGCACACCAATGCGCTCGACGAAGCGCTCGCGCTACCGACCGATTTCTCCGCCCGCATCGCCCGCAATACCCAGATCGTGCTGCAGCGAGAGAGCGGCACGACCCGCTTGATCGATCCCTGGGGCGGCTCGTTCTATGTCGAGCGCCTCACTTACGATCTTGCCGCCAAGGCCTGGGCCCATATCCGCGAGGTCGAGGAAATGGGCGGCATGACGCGCGCCATCGAGGCGGGCCTGCCGAAACTGCGCATCGAGGAAGCGGCAGCCCGCACGCAAGCGCGCATCGACGCCGGCGCCCAGGCGGTGATCGGTGTCAACAAATATAAGCCGCGCGACGAGGCCCCGATCGACGTGCTCAAAGTCGACAACGCCGCGGTTCGGCAGATGCAGGTCGATAAGCTCGGCAGGCTCAAGCGCGAGCGCGACGGCAAATCCGTCGAAGCCGCACTCGATACGCTGACCCGCAATGCCGCGGGCGGCAACGGCAATCTGTTGGCACTTGCCATCGACGCCGCGCGCGCCAAGGCGACGGTCGGCGAAATCTCACTCGCTTTGGAGAAAGTGTTCGGCCGCCATCGCGCGGAGATCAAGGCCATCTCCGGTGTCTACAAACGGGAGGTCGGCATGACGGATGCCGTCGAACGGCTGCAGAAACTCGTCGCCGAATTCGACGACAACGAGGGCCGCCGCCCGCGCATTCTGGTCGCCAAGATCGGCCAGGACGGCCACGACCGCGGCCAGAAGGTGATCGCCTCGGCCTTTGCCGATCTCGGCTTCGACGTCGATATCGGCGCGTTGTTTGCAACGCCTGCGGAAGCCGCCCGCCAGGCCGTCGAGAACGACGTGCATATTCTCGGCGTGTCGTCGCTCGCCGCCGCCCATCTGACGCTGGTGCCGGAGCTCAAGGCCGAGCTCACCAAACAAGGCCGCGGCGACATCATGATCGTGGTCGGCGGCGTCGTGCCGCCGCAGGACTACGCCGCGCTGAAATCAGCCGGTGCCGAAGCGATCTTTCCTCCGGGTACGGTGATCGCGGAAGCCGCCGAAGGCTTGCTGCACGCGCTCAACCGCCGGCTGGGACATACCAAGGCGGCTGCGGAATAGTCATTCACCCATCACCGCAGCCACCCATCACCGCAGCCTCGACGGTCTCGGGGTCATGGTGTTCGATGAACTGCACGGCAAAGCCGCCGTCGAAATGGCGGACGACCCGCCCTATCACGCTGCCAACAGCCAGTACCGTTTTAATGGGCGGCGGCGTGTCGGCCGATATTGCCGCCCCCGCTACGGAGAAATCCCGCACCAGGCCGCGCGCATCGCGCAGGTCGGCGAGCGAATAACGTCCCGGAATGCGGACGGTGACACGAACGTCCTGCTGGACTCGGCGAAGACGAGGTTACCCGATTCCGATCTCTTCAAAGACGCTGTTCAGGCTCCGGCAAGAGTAGTTTTGGTCGCGCGCATGCGCAGCAGCGCCAGCAGCCGATCGAATGACATGGGCTGACCGAGGAGAAAGCCCTGGCCGTAGTCGCAGCCCATGCTGAGAAGGGCCGCCACTTCCGACGCCTTTTCGATTCCGACCGCGACGGCGCTAATTTCAAAATTGTGAGCGAGCTCGATGAGCTTGCGGCACTTCTGGGCATGGATTCTGTCCGACCCGCAATTAGCGATAAAGGCGCGGCCGAGCTTTAACTCCGCGAACGGCAACTTCCTGGCCTTCGCCAGCGTCGAATAACTTTCGCCAAAATCGTCAACTGCGATTCCGACGTTGGCGGACATCAATTTCGCGGCAAGGTCGAACGTCGTTTCCAGATCGCTCAGGATGTCCTTTTCGGGAATATCGATGATGAGGCCTGGCCAATGACTCGATTTGGTGCCGATGATGTCAAGGAGCGGCAACTCATTGAGCGCCATGAACGGTATATTGACGGAAAGCCGCAAGCTTACGCCCATGTCGGAAAATCTCGCTCCGGCTTCGAGCGCGCTGGTCACCGTGTGCCGCGCAAGCGACAGAAGATCGTCGTTGGAGGCGCCGGGCAGAAATGCCGTGGGCAGCACATTCCCGTATCCCGGGTGCCGGGCGCGGACAAAGGCTTCAACGCCGACGAGCTGTTTTCGCCGCAGGTCTATTTTCGGCTGATACCAGTACTCAATCCAGTTGTTTTCGAGCGCCTCGTCCAAGCCGAAGCGGCACGCGGGCGGGGCGGCGTCGCCAAGCCCCAGCGTGTGAATGATATTGACGATCTCGCGCCCCTGAAAAGGCTTGGTCAGCCCGGCGAGCGCAACCAGCTTCTGTTGCTCGGCGATTTTTTTAACGTGCTCGAGCACGGCCGCTCCGCGGGTGCTCATCAATTGTATAAATCCGAAATAGCCCTGCTCGGCTAGCGCGTTGGTCAATCCGATCGTTTCCCTGGCGTCGCGGCCGACATCCAGAAACACCAGATCGGGGGAACGCCGGGCTACCGCCTGGAGAAATGACGGCGCATCGGAAAATTCTTCAGTCCGAACTCCATGGCCGTACAATATCACCGACAGGAAATGGCAGGTTCGCACATCATCGTCGACGATGTAACAAACCGGCATGCCTTCGCGGCCGGCCCGATCGTTCGAGCCGAAAGACGGATCGGGACTTACTTGGACCGGAAGCATGCGGAGCTAAGCCTCGGCCGGCTTCTGGTGGGAATAGTTGAGGACTACCGGTCGGCCGCGCCAACGGCGAAACGGCCGCTCGCCGGATGTCTGCTCGCGCGTATTGGCTCGGGCGTCGGCGGCCAACAGATCCACAGCGCGGCGTGGAAGGTCCGCACGCTGAGCATCGGGGACGCCATGCAAAGCGGACTCAACTTCGCCCGTGATCGAAGCGGCGGCGAACATTCTGTTCAAGCCTTTAAAACTTCAAATGCGCTTTCATGCGCAACTGAACCATCCGTTCTGGGATGATGAGGAGGATAATGAACAGTAAACAATTAAGAAGGTCCGAACGTATAATTGTATAAGTAGATCAGTTCCGATTGAGGAGAATATGATTAAGACATTCTAAGAGGACGAGACGGTCAAAGCGGCCGGCGCCGGACCGTCGCGCATCCCCTGACGCGGGCGCTTCGATGATCGTCCGCCGCGACAACCCTTGATCGCTGCGGGCGGGTGCGATCAGAGGTCCAGGTCCCGGTCCAAGTCTGATCCCAGATCCGGCGCGGGAACCTTCCGGAACCGAGCGCGATCCGACCGGGCGAGTTCGTTTATAGGATTTATAGGACGTCTTGTATAGGACGTCTTGCCCAATCACCCCGCCACGCTCCCCCAATTCTTCGCCAGCTGCTCCGCGCCGCGCAGCGACACGGCGAAGATCGTGTAGGTCGGATTCGACGCGCCCTCGGTCGGGAAGATGCACGGGCCCGGCCATACACAGATTCGGGATTTCGTGGGTCTGGCCGAAACTGTTGGTCACGGAGTTCTCCGGCCCCGTTCCCATGATGGCGCCGCCATGCAGATGGCTTGTCGGCACCACCGGACCTTTGCCCGGCCAGGCTTCCTTGGCATTGGTCGCTTTGGCGATCTTCATGCCCTGGTCGAAGTTGGCGTTCCACAGCGCGATCGCGTCGTCGTCGAAACTGTGGATCAGGCGAGCGAGCGGCATGCCGAATTCGTCCTTGTCGCTCGCGAGCTCGATGCGGTTCTCGGCCTGCGGCTGGTCTTCGCCGAACATGGTGATGCGGGTGATGCCGCGGGCGGCGCGCTTCATGAAAGTCGCAAGCTCACTGCCGAACAGATCGCCGCGCGGCGCTCGCGAAATCGTTGGTCTTCATGGCGGCGCCCGCGACGATGTAAGTCGAGCCGAACGCGCCCGGATAGCTCGTCTTGGCATAGCGGTCGTAGGACATGAACTGGGCGCCGACCGTGCCCAGATGCGGCGTGATGTCCTCGTCGAACAGCGCCCAGGTGCCGGCGATGTGATGCGTCATCATGAACTTGCCGACCAGCCGGTTCTTGTTGGCAAGCCCGTTCGGGTGCTTGTCGGTTGACGAGTTGAGCAACAGGCGCGGATTCTGCGCCGACCAGGCGGCGAGCACGACGACGCTCGCCTCCTGCACCTGTTTTTCTTTCTTGGCGTCGTAATATTCGACGCCGGTGGCGCGCTTGCCCTCCGCGTTGGTCAAGCACCCGCGTCACGGTGCGACAGCGCGCGCACTTCGGCGCCGGCTTTGCGCGCCTCGCCGAGATAGGTGACCACCGGATTGGCGAGCGCGCCGATCGGGCAGCCGACGTGACACCAGCCGTCATAGAGACAGGCCGGCCGGCCCTTGAATTCGGTCGAATTCATGCCGACCGGCGCTCGGCACAAAATGGATGCCATTCGCCTCGGCGGCCTTGAGCCAGACTTCGCCCGTGCGGAAACGTCTTCATCGGCGGCATCGGATAGGGCTCGCCGGCCGGCCGCCATTTCTCCTCGGCCTTGGCGTCGCCCGAAACGCCGATGCTCGGCCGCCACCTTGTCGTAAAACGGCGCGACGTCCTCGTAAGCGATCGGCCAATCGTGCGCGCGATTGTGCTCGCTCTTGATCTTGAAGTCGGTCGGCAAATAGCGCGGGAAATTGGCGAAGTAGTGCAGCGCCGCACCGCCGACGCCCCAGCCGGCTTGGCCGACATAGCCGAACGGATTCTTGCCTTCGAGCAGCACCGGCGGGCCCGCCGGTTTGACCCGGCGGCCCCAAATATCCGAGCTGATCAGATCCGAAAGCTGCCAATCCGGCCCGTTGTCGAACAGGACGACCTTCTTGCCGGCCTTGGTGAGCACGTTGGCAAAAACCGAGCCCGAGGCGCCGGCGCCGACAATCACGACATCGACTTTTTCGTTGCTCATGTCACCACCTCTTCGTCGGCGCGATGTGGGGCATGTAGGGCACGCCGAGCGCCGCATAGCCGTTCGACCGTGGCGTAGACGACATCGACGGCGTCGCTGCGCAGCACCGTGTAGACGAACGGCCCCGGCGGTCCTTGCCAGCCGTCGATTTTGTTCTGGCGCATCAGATTGACGAAGTCGTGCTGCTCGTCGGGCGCAAGCTCTCGCGAACTTGCGGCCCTTGGCCTTGCCGCTCATGCGCGTCGATCGCGCCGAGCGCGCGCGCGATAGAAATTGGCGTAAGGCGGCCGCACATTGAGGATGCGCGCCTGCAGCAGCGCTTCGTTCGGCGCGGTCCGGAAATCTGCTGATCGACGAAATTGACGATGCCGGCTTCGCGCGCGCCGGGCACGAGCGTCTCACCTACGGCGCCGAGCGTTGCTGCCTGATCGGCAGTCAGCGTGCGCAGCGGCACTTTGTCGGCATGCGCCTGGCGCGGCGTCAGCATCACTTCGGCGCCGCCGACCGTAAACGCAAGCGCGCCGATCGCCGCGCCTTTCATAAAGGCGCGCCGTTCCATGTCGTCCATCGCTTTTCCTCCCCGAGACTTTGCCCGAGACTTCGCTCGTTCGGTTCGGCCGGCGTTGTGGCCGCCGTTTCGAACCGAGCCAAAGTCAACGCCGAAGTGGGGGCGGAATCAAGCGGGCTGCGGTTGAGCCGGAGAAATAACCCGCAGCGCTACTCCGCCCGCGCCTCGTGCGGCCCGGTGCCGGGCAGCACCGATATCGGGGTCGAACTCGGCGGCGGCAGCGGCAGACGCGGCGCCGGCTGCTCCACCGGGCCGACACGCGGCAGCGAGTTGAGGAAGGCGCGGAACGTGACGTTGTCGCGCAGCGCATCGCGCCCGGCATTGATCAGAAGGTCGACCTGATCCGGCGGCAGCTTGAAGCGGGTTTCGACCGCATTCAACGCCGCCTCGCGTTGCGGGCCGAGCTGATCGAACGAGATCTTGCCGATGAAGAATTGCACGTCCTTGCAATTCCATCCGGGCGGCGCGCCGTAGCGTTTGCGCTCGGCCTCGGAAAGCCCGCAACGCCAGCGCACCAGATCGTTCCGCCAATTGTTCATGGTGCCGTCGAACGAGGAATAGCTGCCGATCGCGCCGGCGTCGGTCGCGGTGTCCGAGGTCGCCATGATGAGATCGACGCCCGACGGACCGGCCACGGTCTGCGACCACTTGCCCGACGGCGCGCGGCCGGAATCGACCACGAGGAACAGGAAACGCCGCAGTTTCACGGCTTCCTGCGGCGCCAGCGGTCCGTCGGGCGTTTTGGAAGCGAGCCGCGCGATGGTGAAGCCGGACAGGCCGTAATTGTCGACCAGCCCGCCGTCGAGGAGTTTGACATATTTGACTTCGCCCGAGCGATAACGTTCGAGCGCATTGGCATAATGCTTGATCAGCGGCGAGGCCGCCGGGTCGGCCTGCACGCGCTGCACCCACTCCGGCAATCCGACCGGACAGCCGCCGGTGTAATTCTGAATGACAATCGGCGCGAACACGACCGGCACCGCGGCGGACGCCGCAACCGCAAGCGACACCGGATAGCTCGAAAGATCGCTGCACAGCGCGCTGAAGGTCACCGGGCGCGAAGATGAAGGCGGTGCGGTTATAGACGTCGGAGGCGTTGATCCAGACCCGCGGCCGCGGCCGTGCTGAGCAGATCCTTCAGCGTCGCGTGATTGTACAGATGATTGTCGAGCCAGACCGGGAAGCCGGTGGCATCGTTGACGCCGCCCTGCAGGCCGCGCGCGATATTGCCGAGGCTGAGATTGGTCTGCAGGTTCTCCTCGGCATTGGCCAGGAGAAAGCGCTCTTTGAAATCGGCAAGCGCTGCTCTGCCCCGCAGCCCGTAATAGGCCGCGAGCACCGAGCCGCCGGAAACGCCGGACAGAAAGTCGAGGCGGTCAAGCAGCGACACCGGGCCGGTGCGGCTCCTGACTTCGGTCTCATTGAAGCCCTGCAGCACGCCGTAGGAGAACGCCGCCGCCCGCATGCCGCCGCCGGAAAACGACAGCGCCACGACCATGTCGTCGTAATTGGGCTCGACGTCGGGGTTGAGCGCGGTTTCGACCTGCCGGGGATTGGCGGTGAGCGGCTGATTGACGGGATCGTTCTTGATCGCCGCGGTACAGCCGGCGATCAGGGCGGCAATGCCAATGACGCCCCCGACGCGGATCGCACGCTGGAACAAGACCCTGAACATTTACAAAAGGTTATTGGCGGTACCCCATGCCCCGTCAAGAACGCGGAGCGAAGGCGGAAAGTAAGACTTCTTTAAGGTTAATTGAAAAGATGAAGATGCCGCCGCGCTCGCCGGCACCATCGGCGGGCTCGCCGACGACGTCCGACGCCGCCGGTAGTTCCGCCCGCGCCGGCGCACAGAATCGAACGCCGCTGAGTCTATGCGGAGATTCAAGAGCTTAGCGGCAGCGATCCGGCGCCGGCGTCGGCAAAAAGCTCGGTTTTCAGGGCTGTTTCACTCAGAATCGGCCGAAAAGCCCCGTCAATGCGTGACAGTGGCGTGACGGCGACGTGGTATCGGATGCCGGAGCCGCCTGCCGAAGGGCCTGCCGCGGAACGACCGCCCGGGCCGCATTTCATCCCCAAGGGCCGACTTTACCAACACCCAATCGCCGCGGCTTCGGCGATGACCCTTTCGGATTCCCTACGAATCTCCGATACTTGCGCATCCCCATCCCCGATTCGTCCCCGCTATCCCCACATGTAGTGGATGATTTAGAATTGTCATACTAAGTCTTGACGGGCGCGATCGGCTTGGCCTAGCTTTATGAAGTTCGGCGCGCGGGTAACGAAGTCGGCCGGGCTCTCCACAAAGGGTTTTCGGAACTGCTCCGCGCGACCTATGGCGCGGTGGTGGATTTCGCTGCCCGACTGACCGGGTCCGAACTTGGAACGACGGACGTAGCAACAAAAACCGGCCCGCAATGCCGGACGACGTGGGTGGCAGACAGAAACAGGGGTGAGGCTCGACGCGGCGGAGCGTGTTCCGTCGCGTCGCGGACGAACCGTCGGCGGCCTATATTTCTTGTGTAGGCCACCGATTTCGAGAAACTTGGCAAGCAAGGGGCAGAAAATGCGGATCGAGCGGCGCTACACCAAAGAGGGACAATCGCCTTACGCGGATATCGTCTTCCGCCTCACCACGAGCGAGATCCGCAATCCGGACGGTTCGGTGGTTTTCCACGCCGACAACGTCGAAATTCCGGATCAGTGGTCGCAAGTCGCCTCCGACGTGCTGGCGCAGAAATATTTCCGCAAGGCGGGCGTGCCGGCGCGGCTGAAAAAGGTCGAGGAAGAGACCGTCCCGTCCTGGCTGTGGCGGAGCACGGCCGACGAAGCGGCGCTGAAGGCGCTCCCCGACGCCGAGCGCTTCACCGGCGAACAGTCCGCCAAGCAAGTGTTCGACCGGCTCGCCGGCACCTGGACCTATTGGGGCTGGAAGGGCGGCTATTTTTCATCTGAGGCCGACGCGCAGGCCTTCTTCGACGAGCACCGCTACATGCTGGCGATGCAGATGGTGGCGCCGAACTCGCCGCAATGGTTCAACACCGGCCTGCACTGGGCCTATGGCATCGACGGCCCGAGCCAGGGCCATTTCTACGTCGACTACAAGACCGGCAAGCTCGTGCAATCGGCAACGGCTTACGAGCATCCGCAGCCGCATGCCTGCTTCATCCAGTCGATCAGTGACGACCTCGTCAACGAGGGCGGCATCATGGATCTGTGGGTGCGGGAAGCGCGCCTCTTCAAATACGGCTCCGGCACCGGCTCGAATTTCTCAAAACTGCGCGGCGAGGGCGAAAAGCTCTCCGGCGGCGGCAAGTCGTCGGGTCTGATGAGCTTTCTGAAGATCGGCGATCGCGCCGCGGGCGCCATCAAATCGGGCGGCACCACGCGGCGCGCCGCCAAGATGGTGATCCTCGACGTCGATCATCCCGATATCGAGCAATTCATCGACTGGAAGGTGCTCGAGGAGCAGAAGGTCGCGTGTCTCGTCACCGGCTCGAAGATCAATCAAAAACACCTGCGCTCGATCCTGAAAGCTTGCGTGAATTGCGAGGGCTCGGGCGACGATTGCTTCACGCCGGAAAAGAATCCGGTGCTGCGCCGCGAGATCAAGGCGGCGCGCAAGAACCACGTCGCGGACAATTACATCCGCCGCGTCATCCAGTTCGCCAAGCAAGGCTATACCGACATCAATTTCCCGACTTACGACACCGATTGGGATTCGGAAGCCTACCTCACGGTATCCGGCCAGAACTCGAACAATACGGTGCGCATCACCGACGAGTTCTTGAAGGCCGTCGAAGCCGATCGCGATTGGGATCTGTTCTGGCGCACCAAGAAGGGCAAGATCGCCAAGACCGTGAAGGCGCGCGATCTGTGGGAGAAGATCGGCTACGCCGCCTGGGCGAGCGCCGATCCGGGCCTGCAATTCCACACCACCATCAACGACTGGCACACCTGCGCGGCCTCGGGTCCGATCATCGCCTCGAACCCGTGCTCGGAATACATGTTCCTCGACGACACCGCCTGCAATCTCGCGTCGCTGAACCTGCTCGCCTTCCACACGCCGGCGCTCGCCGCCATCGCGAACGGCGAGAAGCTCAAGAGCGAACTTTACGACGTCGCGGGCTACGAGCATGCGGTGCGGCTGTGGACCGTGGTGCTCGAAATCTCGGTGCTGATGGCGCAATTCCCGTCGAAGGAAATCGCGCAGCGCTCCTATGACTTCCGCACGCTGGGCCTTGGCTATGCCAATGTCGGCGGGCTTTTGATGTCGTCCGGCATCCCGTACGATTCGGAAGCCGGCCGTGCGCTCTGCGCTGCCCTCTCCGCGATCATGACCGGCGTGTCCTACGCGACGTCCGCCGAAATGGCGGCCGAGCTCGGGGCATTTCCGCGCTATGCCGAGAACCGCGAGTCGATGCTGAAGGTGATGCGCAATCATCGCCGCGCCGCTTACGGCGAGCGCACCGGCTATGAGCAGATGACCAATCCTCCGGTGCCGCTCGACCACAAGGCCTGCCCGGACAAGAAACTCGGCGAACACGCCAAGGGCGCCTGGGATCGCGCCATCACGCTCGGCGAGGCGCACGGCTATCGCAATGCGCAATCGACCGTGGTGGCGCCGACCGGCACCATTGGCCTCGTCATGGATTGCGACACCACCGGCATCGAGCCCGACTTCGCGCTGGTGAAGTTCAAGAAGCTTGCCGGCGGCGGCTATTTCAAGATCATCAACCGCGCCGTGCCGGAAGCCTTGCGCGTGCATGGGCTACAAGGAAAGCGACATCGCCGAGATCATCGCTTACGCGGTGGGCCACGGCACGATGGGCCAGGCGCCGGCCATCAATCACACTACGCTGAAGGCCAAGGGCTTTACGCCCGAGGCCATCGAGAAGGTGGAAAAGGCGCTGCCGACGGCGTTCGACATAAAGTTCGCCTTCAACAAATGGACGCTCGGCGCCGACTTCCTGCGCGATGAGCTCGGCGTCGACGCAGCCGATCTCGCCGCGCCCAGTTTCGACCTCCTCGCCCATCTCGGCTTCACCAAGCGCGAGATCGAGGCGGCCAACATCCACGTCTGCGGCGCCATGACGGTCGAAGGCGCGCCGCATCTTAGACCTGAGCATTATGCCGTGTTCGACTGCGCCAATCCGTGCGGCCGCACCGGCAAACGCTATCTCTCGGTCGACAGCCATATCCGCATGCTGGCAGCGGCGCAGCCGTTCATCTCCGGCGCCATCTCCAAAACCATCAACATGCCGAACGAGGCCACCGTCGAGGACTGCAAGGCGGCCTACATTCTCTCCTGGAAGCTCGGCCTGAAGGCGAATGCGCTCTACCGCGACGGCTCAAAGCTCTCGCAGCCGCTGCAAAGCCAGCTCATCGCCGACGAGGAGGAAGACGAGGACGTCATCGAGGCGTTCCTCGACAAGCCCGCGGCGGCGCGCGCCGCGGCGCTGTCCGAACGCGTGGTCGAAAAGGTCGTCGAACGCATCGTCATCATGCGCGAGCGCGAGCGCATGCCCGACCGCCGCAAGGGCTACACGCAAAAAGCCGTGGTCGGCGGCCATAAAGTGTATCTGCGCACCGGCGAATATGACGACGGCCGCATCGGCGAGATCTTTGTCGACATGCACAAAGAGGGCGCGGCGCTGCGCTCGCTCCTCAACAACTTCGCCATCGCGGTGTCGCTCGGCCTGCAATACGGCGTGCCGCTCGACGAATATGTCGATGCCTTCACCTTCACCCGCTTCGAGCCCGCGGGCCCGGTGCAGGGCAACGATTCGATCAAATACGCGACCTCGATCTTGGACTACGTGTTCCGCGAGCTCGCGGTGAGCTATCTCTCGCGCTTCGACCTCGCCCATGTCGAGCCGAGCGAGACCGGCTTCGACGCGCTCGGCAAGGGCGTCGAGGAAGGCAAGCCCTCCCCCGACACCCGCTTTGTGTCGAAGGGCCTGACCCGCTCGCGCACCGACCGGCTGAAAGTCATGCAGGGCGGTGGCGCGGATGCGCCATCCGCCGAAGCTCGCAGCAGCGAGCGAAGGCGGACGCGGTGGGCTTGGCGGCTCCAACATCACCGCGCTCTCCCCCGCAACCCCGCGCGCCGAATTCGCCGGCTCCGCCGCGCTGAAATCCGAGCCCGAAGCAAGGCTCTCGCCCGCCCAAGAGCTCGAGCACCGCAGCGAAGCCAAAGCCCACGCCAAAGCCGCCGCCGCCGAAAAGCGCGCCGAAGCGAAGGCCCGCGGTTACGAGGGCGAGGCCTGCGGCGAGTGCGGGAATTTCACGCTGGTGCGCAATGGCACTTGTATGAAGTGCGATACGTGCGGGAGTACGTGGGTCGACGACGGGGTGTTCGTGACGAGAGGAGGAACAAATTAAAAGCTAACTCATTGATAACGGATAGCTTTACTAAATTTTGCTGCTGTGCAATAAAGACATAGAAGGGCCATATGACTAGTGTATAGACTGCTAAACACACTTGGAGGTTGACATGACTAGGACTTTAGAGCCTCTTGAAAGCCAAGCGGGGAACGATGCTCGTCAACAGGCGGCATCAAGCGTCGCGTCCCTGTCTCAGGTGAGCGCCGGCCTGCCGCAGCGATCGGGGGGAGTGCGCCTTACGATAACGGGTGGACAACAGAGTGGTTCGCGACCGTCGTCAGGCAATCAGCGGGGCGCGTTCCCAAGCGAGGGCCCACAAAAGCAGCAGGGGGACTAAAGCCGAGCTGCTGTACCAACGTAATGATTTTATTCGAATTTCAAGCGCGGGCGAAGATAGAGATCGCTCCGAGGCATTTCGCACTGAGTTTCGCCGGGACTATCAACGTCTAGCAGGCTGTTGAAGAAGTCCCTAGCGGGATCGCTTTTGGAGTGATTCTCTCGGTTTGAATCGAATTGGGAGATCAAGTATGCGCGGGGCTGACGAGCGGAGCGGGTCGCTGTTCAGTTACGTGGACCTGGAAGCCCGCGTTCGCGCTGACCACCCGCTGCGCACGATACGCGGGATAGCGAACGCGGCGTTGAGCGACCTGTCGAGTGGCATTCGACGAGCTTTACACGGATTTTGGCCGGCCATCGATTGCACCCGAGAAGCTGCTGCGGGCGATGCTATTGCAGGCGTTCTACGGCATCCGCTCGGAGCGCCAGATCATGGAGCGACTGGAGTTCGACCTGCTGTTCCGATGGTTCGTCGGTCTCGGCGTTGATGATCCGGTATGGGACCATTCCGTCTTCTCGAAGAACCGTGACCGGCTGCTTGAAGGCGAGATCGCTGCGAAGTTCCTAATCGCGGTCTTGGTACAGCCGCAGGTGAAGCGGCTGTTGTCGAGCGACCACTTCTCGGTCGATGGCACGCTGATCGAGGCATGGGCCTCGCTCAAGAGCTTCCGCAAGAAGGACGGAGGCGACAACGACCGCGAGGGTGGAGGCCGCAACGCTGAGCGCAACTTCCACAAGGAGAAGCGTTCAAACGAGACGCACCAGAGCACGACCGACCCACAAGCCCGGCTTTACCGGAAGGGCGACGGACAGCCGGCCAAGCTTTGCTACATGGGGCATGCCTTGATTGAGAACCGCAACGGGCTGGCGGTTGGCGGCGGCGTCAGCCAGGCCAGTGGCACCGCCGAGCGGGAGACGGCGCTGGCGCTCATTGATGGTCGCCATCGCAGAAGGCGGATCACGCTCGGTGCCGACAAGAGCTATGACGTCGTGCAGTTCGTGCACGATCTGCGAGATCGATGGGTCACGCCGCACATCGCGATCGACGGGCACCTCAGCAAGACCGGCGTCCCTCGCAAGACGGCGGTCGACAGACGCACCACGCGTCATGTCGGCTATGGTATCAGTCAGCGTTGTCGCAAACGGATCGAAGAAGTGTTCGGCTGGATCAAGAGCTCCGCGGGTCTGGCCAAGGTGAAGCTGCGGGGCCGCGACCGGGTCGATGCCGCTTTTACGCTGGCGCTTGCGGCCTATAACCTAATTCGCCTGCCCAAGCTGTTGGCGGTGCCAACATGAGTGTGCGCGGCAAGTGGCGCATCACGCAAACCCCGGATCACGACATGGCGGGGCCGGGTTCTTACATCCAGTTCAACAAAGATGGCGGCGAATTCGCCTTGGATTGCCTCACGGGGTCAATCCATGGCCGCTGCGAAGGCGATGCCGTCGAGTTCACATGGAGTGGTAGCGACGAGATGGACCCCGCAAACGGCCACGGTTGGGCAGAGATCGAGGACGACGGCTCTCTCGAAGGTGAGATCTGTCTCGAAGGCGACGATATTCCCTTCATCGCGCGCCGATCGGCTACTTCTTCAACAGCCTGCTAGTGCATTCGGCAGCTTTCCGTCGTCTCCAAGGAAAAACCCAACTATTTCCATTTGGTGAAAGCGATTTTTTTCGTAACAGACTGACCCATTCCATTGAGGTGGCGCAAGTCGCGAAATCCATCGCTATACGCTGCAACTACATCAATAGCTTTTTTGCTCGCCATAACATCGATACTGATCTTGTCGAATTCGCGGGGTTAGCCCATGACATCGGGCACCCTCCGTTTGGACATAATGGTGAATATATCCTCGACGAGATAATGCGAGGATACGGCGGGTTTGAAGGAAATGCTCAGACCCTCAGAATACTTTCCCGATTAGAAAAAAAGGCGACCGACAAATCGCCGCCACTCCGCAGCTTTGTCGACGGCCGCGACATTAGGCGAGGTTTGAATGTTACTTATCGCTCTCTCGCCTCTATTTTGAAATATGATAGAAAAATTCCCCGTACCTATGATGAACGGAAAAATCAGAAGTGCCACGAGGAACCGTGTAAGGGCTACTATGGAGACGAAGAGTATCTGATTGTTGAATTGAAGCGAAAGCTCCCGAACGGCCACAGCGGGCGTTTTAAGACAATCGAATGTTCGATAATGGATGCGGCCGATGACATCGCATACTCTACCTATGATTTAGAGGATGCGTTCGTTGCGGGGCTTATAAGCCCCATATCAATTCTCGCGGCGGACGATTCGCTGAAGCAACAAATCGTCACGCGAATAAAGCCAAAAGTTGAGGTTGAGTTCCGAGATTTATCACCGCAAGATAAAAACATTCAGGTAGCCGACGTCAACACATCACTTCTTAAGATCTTTAGCAGCATTTTAAGATTGGACATCGACAAGCTGGAAGGTCGAAATTGGGATACGGAAGAGCTCGCTACTTACGTCGGAGCTGAAGTTTACAAAACATCCGAATTACTTGCTAAGAGCACATATCACCGCAGTAAATTTACTTCGGATTTGCTCGGATTTTTATCAACAAAATTGAAATCATTAAATCATCAGATAACCCGGGGTTTTGGCAGGCCCGACCCAAAATTGAAGCATTTGTCGCGATCGAGGCACTAAAAATGATCTGCTACACTAGATTGATTAGGTCAGACAAATTTCTGTCGGAAAAAAGCCGGGCCAAGCACACGCTGGAGAGAATCTTGATGCTCTTATGAACTCTGGCGGCGACCTTTTACCAGTAGACTGGAGGGTCATCTACGAATTCTATCGTGACGACGACCTCGGAAAGCGCCGAACAATTTGTGATTTTATATCTGGCATGACAAATCGATATTGCGGAGAATTTTATGCTCGATTATTTGGTCCCGATCCTCCATCGATCCACAAGCCATAGCCCATTGAACAGAATCGCGCGGCCTATTCCGCCGATTTCACCGACACTCACTGCACAATATGCCTCACAATTGCGTCCTATTGCGCCTTGGCATCAGTTGACCCGCCGCCATCATCGCGCGCGGCGTCACCATCGTGACAATGGCGCCGGCACTATCGTCCGCGAATTCCGGATCGTGCTTGAGCTCGTCGAAATTGCGCGGCGCGGGGATCGCTTCGCCGTCGGCTTTCATCAGCGCAAAATGTCCGGCCAACGCGTCGGCGGCATTCGCCACCGCCTCCTCGAAGGTATCGCCGGCCGAGATGCAGCCGGCACGTCGGGAAAGCTCACGCCGTAGCTCGTCCCGACATCTTTGTGCACCAGGGCAATGTAGCCAGTCATTCGGGAAGCATAGCCCGAACTTCGTTTCGCTCAATCGCAACGGCTTATGCTATTCTGGCACGATGAAGACCAAACTGCTCAATCAAGCCCTGGAGCAAGTCGAGAATTGGCCGGCCGATGCCCAGGATCAACTCGCCGATATCGCGCTCGACATTGATGCTGCCCTCAACGACGTCGCCTACGAGCCGACCGACGAGGAGCTTGCGGGAAATCGATCGCGGCTTGCACGACGCAGAGCAAGGACGTTTTGCCACCGACGCGGAGGTCCAGGCGGCGTTCGCCAAGTTTCGCGGCACGTGAAAGCCCGCAGGATGCGCGGAGCGCTTGCGCGACCCCTCATGCACACGGCACGTCAGCATGGATGCCCGGGTCAAGCCCGGGCATGACGGCTGAGAATATTGAGTACTGCTGAGCGAACCGCTGTGCCCCTCCCCTCGTCGCCACCGGGCTTGACCCGGTGGCCCATGCTGGACATCCGCATGTGACAGCGGCGCAGTCAATCGCACGATGTCGTCCCACAGATCGCACCAGTCCGAATTCATCGAGCGGATCAGATCGAACTTCCACTTGCGCGACCAGTGCTTGATGTTCTTTTCGCGCTGGATCGCAGCGATCGCGGTGGCGTGCTGCTCGTAATAGACTAGCATTTTCACGCCGTGCTCTTTGGTGAAGCCATCGGCCAGTCCCTCGCGGTGTTCGTAAATGCGACGAATGAGATCGTTGGTCATGCCGACATAGAGCGTGCCGCGAGGGCGGCTCGCCAGAATATAGACCCAATAGGTTTTCATGCTGCCCGTCAGCATCGATTGCCGGGTCGAGCCCGGCAACGACGAAAGTGGGCGCCGCGTCCCGAACGAAGGGCGCGCAATCAGGCTTCCGCCCCCGAGAATCGCGCCGCATTTCGTAAACAAGAGATAAATCCCGCATAAAACAAACTTTGGGACTCTCGGCCTGAGTCTCGTTCAACCTTCTCAGCAAGTCGTCGGGCGATACCTTTCGCCGGCCGATTATATGGGGTCTTGCGATGTATGCGATGCTGGTCGTCGCCCTTATTGCCGCCTGCCTGGTCAACCTGGCAAGCCTGTTCGGCCACCTCGTCGGCGCGTAACCATTCGTAGCCCGGATGGAGCGAAGCGAAATCCGGGGCGGCATAGATGCGGCATGGCAAACCCGGATTGCGCTTCGCTCCATCCGGGCTACAGGTTGTCTCTTTTTCAGAGACAAGCGCTTGACAATTGTCCCCATTATCGTTACATCCGCAACGCTCGTCCGTCGAGGGCGTCGACCGGTGACGGCCGATCGATGGGGCGAGTGCGGTTCCTGCGGGCGGGGCTCGTAACCCCGCTCCCGGGCGGTCCCGGGCATCGACCAGCCGGCACTATGACCGGCGTGCGAGGTGCATCGCTGTGACCGCGATCCAAGGCGGAGGTAACGCCTCTGCTCGAAGTGGATCGCGCGAAGCGCGGCCTGGGGCTGAGCCATGGCCTTCATTGGCGTGGCAAGCGCCGCGGTGGAGCGCCGAAAGGCGAGCCCCCTCCGTGTTTCCTCCGGCAAGCGGGAGAAAATTCGGAGGGGGCAGCCGCGCCCGCTGGCGCGGTCTCTAAAACAACGCGCCTTCCGGCGCTCCGCCTCCCTCTTCGGGAGGGCTTCTTGGGAATGGCTTGGCAAAACTCGGACGCGCAGGCGTCGCGAGAACGACGGCGCTCGCTTGTTACCCGCCTTGTTCGAGGCGCGCCGCCGGCGCTCACCGCAGGATGACGGATCGCTACCCTTGCGTCGCCTTGTCGAGCGTGGCTTAACGACACGCCCAATTCCGGGAGAGAAAGAATGCGAACTCCATCGCGCCGCACCGTCATCCTTGCCGCTCTCGCCACCGCGACGAGCGGAGCCTTCATGTCTCAATCCGCCCTCGCCCAGCCCGTCACTGCGACGCCCTCGGGCTTGAAGATCATCGACGTCAAGGTCGGCACCGGTCCGTCGCCACGCACCGGCCAGACCGTCACGGTGAACTACACCGGCTGGCTCTATGTCGGCGGCAAGAAGGGCGACAAGTTCGACAGTTCCCTCGACGCCGGCAAGCCGTTTTCGTTTCCGATCGGCAACCACCAGGTGATCGCCGGCTGGGACGAAGGCGTCGCCACCATGAAGGTCGGCGGCAAGCGCACGCTGATCATTCCGCCCGGTCTCGCTTACGGCTCGAGCGGCGCCGGCGGCGTCATTCCGCCGAACGCGACGCTGATCTTCGACGTCGACTTGATCGGGATCAAATAACCGATGAGGATGAGCGCTGCGGCGCCGCTCGGTAACACCAAATAAACGGCACTGGCTTAAAGAGGCTTTTGGGCCGTGCGCTGGCGCGGCCGGACTTGATCCATGTTAAGCTCGCGCGTCTGCGTGCTCCGGCCGGAACAGTAAACATGACGCCTGCCGCACAGTCCTTGCTCGCCGAACTCAACTCGACGCTGGCCGGGGCGCCGAAGAACTGGCGCAGCGGCGCGTTGCGCCAAATCGTCGATCTGTTCGTGGCGGGCGCCGGAAGCTACAGCGACGACCACGTCGACGTGTTCGACGAGGTCTTGAGCCTGTTGATCAACAAGAGCATCGACCGCGTCCAGCTCGCCGAAGTGAGCAACCGCCTCGCCCCGGTCGCGAACGCGCCGGCCAAGGTGGTCGATACGCTCGCCCGTCACAGCGATGTCGCGGTGCACGGGCCGGTGCTCGCGCAAGCCAAGGCCCTTGCCGACGAAGTCATCGTCGAACTCGTCGACCGCGACCGCGTCGATCCGAAACTATTGGCAAGAATCGCCGGCCGCGCCGAGCTCAGCGAGGCGGTCACCGATGTTCTGCTCAAGCGCGGCAATTCGGCGATCCGGCGCAAGCTCATCGACAACCCGAATGCCCACATCTCGGAAGCAGGCTTTGCGAGAATTGTCAGTGCCGTCAACGGCAACAAGGAACTCGCAGCCCCGATCGCGGCGCGCAAGGACGTGCCGGCTGAGCTGCGCGTCTGGCTCGACCAGACGCTGAGCAAATAGCGCGCGCCGGCTGCGTATCACGGCGCGCGCCAGATCGCCTACGCCTTGCGCCGCCACAGCAAGGCATCGAAACTCAACGGCCCTGCGCCGGCGAAGACGAAATAGAGGAAGATGAAACAGAACAGGATCGCGGCTTCGCCGCGGTTCAGAATTGGGAAAATGCTGTGCGGTGCGTGCGCCATGAAGTAGGCGAACGCCATTTCGCCCGACATGATGAAGGCCGCGGCGCGCGTAAATAGTCCGAGCACGACCAGAATGCCGCCAGCGGTTTCGATGATGCCAGCGAACCAGATAAGCGTCAGAAACGCCGGCATGTCTCCAGGCTGCGGATAGCCGAACAGCTTCGACAGGCCGTGCTCGAGAAAGAGCAGGCCGGCGACGATGCGCAGAATGCTGAGTATAACGGGTGCGAAGCGATCGAGCGCCGCTGTGGCCGAACCGGAATTCGATGAGGAGGCAATAGATGAGGAAGCAATAGAAGTCGCGTCGGGCCAATTCATTGATTTTTATCCTGATTAATCGCCCCGGCGCGGTCTAGCCGAATCCCGGCCCTCTCGCACTTCACGAAGTGATGATGTGCAGGCCCCGATCGCCACCGTGCGAATTTCGCATGCGGAATTCGTCCGTCGATGATAATGTCGGCGAAAGCTATCGGCTTTGCGCACGCGGCCGGCAGACCAATCTCGTCAGGGGGCCTCGACTGTGACTCGCAGCAATCTTCTTTACCTGCTCATCGGCGCTCTGGTGATCGGCGTCGCGGTGTTGAGCTATCAGGTTTATCAAGATCGCCATCAACCCGAAGGGCTGCATATCAATGTCGGCCCCAATGGACTGTCGATCCAGGGCAACGGCAAATAGCGTCGCGCCGCGGGCGATAAGTCCGCGGGCGATGGCCTACTGGTCGTCGTCGTCCTGATCGTCCCGGTCGTTCCGGCCGCCGAAAAATCCCCAAAATGGTTCCGGTCTCGGGGCGGCGTCCTGCCGTTCGTCAGAGGACTGAGCGTCGGGATCGACCTGCTGGCGGCGCCGGGCGACAACGCGTGTCCGTGTCGTGATGACGTCCGCATCATCCCGCGTCGACGATTGGTGGACCTGCGGTGCACCGTTGGACGGGGCCGGCGCATTATCCGCATCGTTGTCGTCGCGATCGCGCGTGTCGGCATCCTGCGTTCTGGTGTCGCCCAGCACTCTGTTATTCGTGCGCCCGGTGTATCTGGCATTGCCGTCATAATCATACACGTGCCGTCCGTTCGCCCCGTGCGCGTTATTATCGGCCGACTGCGAGAGCCGTGACGAGGTCACTTCACGCCGTTTGGCGGGCTCCGGTAGGGCCACAGGTGCGGCCGCAGTCTTGAGTGGCGCCGCATTCGTCCGAGGTTGCGAAGCCCGGGTAACGGCATCGTCATGCCGCTCGTCGTCGCTCGCGCGCGCGGCCGCGGGTAATGACGGCGAAGGCGCCATTGCGCGTTGCCGTTGCGGGCACCGGCGGCGCTGTGGTCGCGGCGACCGCCGGCGGCGCGTGCGAACGGGACATCGCATCGGGCCAAGGCGTCTGTGTCTGGGGTGTCTGTGTTTGAGCAGCGGCCATCGGCACGGGCGCTATCGGCGCGGCGTTTGTTTGCAATTCCGGCGCGGTGGGCTGAGCCTGCGGCGGCGCGGCTGCCTGCACCTGTGGCGGCGGAGCAGCTGCCTGCATCTGCGGTGGCGGCGCGGCGGACGCCCCGGACGTGGGATCCGGCGCCGGCGGCGCTCCGTCAATCGTCCGTACCGCCTTTGCGGGAACGGGTGACGGGCTGACATTGGCGGCTTGGCGCGGCGACGCCGTCAATACGGTGTCGATCGCAAGAACGCTGAAGCCACCGATCACGCCGCCAGCAAGCGCCGCACCGGCAACGATCGGCATCACTTTCACGGCACGCACGAACCAGCTGAAGTCGGGATAACCCGGCATGATGATGCTCCGTGGCCCGCTCGAAGTGCCAACGCTGCGCCAGCCCTGCCGTTCCTCATTCGACGCGGTTCCATTCCGCATCGAACCGACGCGAATGTCGTCACGAACGCCGGAGCGAACGCCGGAACACGGTGCAATTTTAGGCGTTTTATATCGGGGATTTCCTCGGCGAGGAGATTCGGAATGGATCAGCGCGATCGGGAACTTTTGGATAAGCAAATGCGCCGGCTTGGACCGACGACGGGCCGGCCAGAGACGATGATTGCCGTCTGCGTCGGCGTGTTTTTGGTCGGCGTTACTTTCGGCGGATTATTGTTCTCATCGAGCGAGCCCACTCGCATCGCCACGAACGATGCGGCGGTCGCGCCCTTCCTCGGCACGGCGCCGATGACGCCGTAGCTTATTCTTCCGGCTCGGTCGTAAAGAACAGCGGATAGCCTTTGCTCTTGCCGAGCTCGGTCGCTTCCTTCGCCTTGGTCTCGGCGACGTCGCGCGTGAAGACCGCGATCACGCAGGCGCCACGCTGATGCGCCGTCATCATCACCCGATAGGCCTGATCCTCGTTCATGCGAAACACCGCCTTGAGCACCAGCACGACGAATTCGCGCGGCGTGTAATCGTCGTTGAGCAGAATCACTTTGTAGAGCGGCGGCCGCTCCGTTTTTGTCTGCACCGCGGTGCGCGGCTTGACGACGGTTTTCGACATCAGGGACCTGATCGTTTCCGCAGGTTGGACTTCTGCCACGAACACCGGGCTTCATCGCCAGGTACGAACGCTGGCGCCGGTCTGCGCGCCGGCGTCATCCGGGCCTATTCAACCCATTATAACGAATTCCGCGAGGCTTCGCAGCGCCGGTCGTGGACGCACGCGCCGGCTGGCGGGAACCGCTCGGAGTATGTGGCGTTTACCGGCGTTCTTGTGCGAAACTCAAGACACCGAAATCATTGCGAGGCTCGCCATGCACTTCGTCGGTATCATCCTCATCGGCTTCGTCGCCGGCATCATTGCGCGCTTTCTAGCGCCGGGTTCGAATAATCCCTCCGGATTTATCCTCACCACACTGCTCGGCATCGCCGGTGCTTTTGTCGCCACCTTTATCGGCCAGGCGATCGGCCATTATCAGCCGGACGAGGGCGCCGGCCTGATCGGGGCGACCGTCGGCGCGCTGATCGTCCTTTTCATCTGGCACCGGCTGGTGTCGAACCGCGTTATCTCGGACCCCGGAAACCGGCGCTGGCTATAGCCGGCCGTACCATCGGGCGCCGGGTCGATCCGGCGCTCGACCACGACCGTACGTGGCGCGCCGGTGCGGCTCGCGACGGTAAAACTGTTGGTCTCCTTGCGCTGCGCCATGCGCAGCACGGCGCCCCGCGCCTCCTCGGCGGAAACTTCCATCAGCGACATGACGATTTCGACCTGGCCGTCGATGTCGTCGGCAAGGCCCTGGGCCGCTTGCACCGCGTCCTCCACCGTCGGTGGATCGCGCCGAACCCGGCGGCGGCCGTCCTTGGTCTGCCATACGTCGGCTCATGCGGCACCCTCCTTTGAGTTTCCGGGCATTGCTTCCCCGCTCCTGCGGGGTTTGAACCTTGATTATCAGGTCTTTACCGCATTGCAGCAAGTAAATTGTGCAGTGCACTCACAACAAGTTTAGGCGATTATGTACTTGACGTACTGTGCAATGCAGTGTAGGTTAATCGCAACACTGAGGCACACGGTCATGGACATCACCGCCCCGATCTACAGCGACCCGGATAAGGCTCGGGAACACCTAGAGAAACTCCTATGGCCGGAAGGCCCCTTCTGTCCACATTGTGGAAATACGGACCCGACCCGGATCGCCAAGCTGGCCGGCAAAAGCACCCGGCCGGGCGTGTACAAGTGCAACGAATGCGAAAAGCCGTTTTCCGTGACCGTAGGGACGGTTTTTGAAAGCAGCCATATCCCGCTGAACAAATGGCTTTACGCGACCCACAAGCTTAGCGGCTCTGGCAAAAAGGGAACGAGCGCGCACCAACTGCACCGTGAGCTAGGCGTGTCCTACAAGACGGCTTGGTTTATGTGCCATCGCATTCGCGAAGCCATGGCCCCCGCCGCGCCCTCTCCGCTCGGCGGCGAAGGCAAGACGGTCGAGGCAGACGAAACGGAGATCGGCGGCAAAGCTAAGAACCGCGCCTATCGGAAGCGCGTCCCGAAAAAGCATATCGTCCTGTCGCTGGTCGAGCGCGGCGGTGCGGTGCGTTCGACGCATGTTGCGAACGTGACCGCTAAGACGCTGCGGCCGGTCATGGTTAAAGTAGCTTCCCGCAAGTCGGACCTAATGACGGATGACGCCAAGTGGTACGTCCGGGCTGGCGAGGAATTTGCCAGCCATCGCAGCGTCAACCATTGGAAAAACGAATACGTGCGCGGCCTTGTCCACACCAACACGATTGAGGGCTATTTCTCGATCCTAAAGCGTGGCGTGTACGGCACCTATCAGCACATTAGCGAAGCCCATTTGCATCGTTATCTTGCCGAGTTTGACTTCCGGTATTCGCACCGCGTCAAGCTTGGCTACACCGATGGAGAACGGACGGCGATTGCTCTTAAGGGTATCACCGGCAAGCGCCTGACGTACCGCCAAGCTGGTAAACAGGCGACGGCTTAAGGCCGAAGCCGCTAAGTTTTGTGCTTGGCGGAAGCGTCAATCATCTGAGGGCGGTTAAATCCGAAATATATAATTTTTCGATTTCGCCGTCTTTTAGCTGCGCCTTTCCTATGACAGCCAACCATCTTTGGCTGTCTAGCGCCGCTGAGTATGGATTATTCGGCGTCAACAGAACCGGGTCGGTTATCTCACCGTTAGTTCTGTGATCTGGATCGTCATCGTCTCGCATAGAAAATTTGCATGATTTATTTTTCAAATCCAGTTCAGAAAGAAGAACCTCGAACCGGCCTGTCGGCCCT
The DNA here is from genome assembly GCA_963696555.1 of uncultured Alphaproteobacteria bacterium. Taxonomy (GTDB): domain Bacteria; phylum Pseudomonadota; class Alphaproteobacteria; order Rhizobiales; family Xanthobacteraceae; genus BOG-931. Next base: position 180,029 of record CAVOKR010000014.1, read on the forward strand.
ATCTCAATGGGTTCAGGAGCCTCAATTGCATCCCTTGTTGGTTTGTCAATTGAGATAGCTCCATTTTGCGTTTCGCCTATACGGGCGCTGACACACGATTCTCCAATGGGAGAAATAAATAACTTAATTGCGGGTCGCTGATTTAAGGCGACTTTTTCTATTGCTCCGATTGATGCCCGCGATGTGTGTCCCATTTCTGTGAGGGCTTTGTCTGCTAGTTCCATCGCCATTTGTGCCTCGCTCTTTCGGCCGCCGAGTTTTGCGATAGCATAATTTACAATGCCCGTGACCGCCTTCGTCGCAGAAGTTTTTGCAAAATCTCCCATGACGGGAAGCAAAGGCGCACCTAGCGGCAGAACGCTCATAATAACTGCGGGTAATTCGTAAGAGCCTGGGCCGGGAATGCCCGCCAGAACCCGCACTGACAGTGCGGGCATCTTTTTTACAAATTGTCCGGTTTCCACCAAGGTGCCGGCACTGCCGAGCAACCGCGCTGCGCCGCGAATTGACTGACCAAGCTGATCGAGTTCAATAACGTTCTGATCGGCGTCAAAGCCTTCGTATTTCAAAATAATTGGCTCAAATAAATAGGCCATTTCCACCCTCCCCCCGACGCAACTAAGGGGAGCGATGGTAGCACTTATCAGTCTTGTTTAGCTGTTTTTCTCCTGGGATTCCGCTTCGGGTTTCCCTTAGGCTTACCGAGCTTCATTCCCGAATGAGGCTTCGGAGGCGTTTTCAGCATCCGCAGCAACGTTTCGTCGCGTCGGCGGATCGTCTCTTGCTCGCTGTTTTGGTCGTCGTCCATTGGCAAAGAATATCCCAAAATCAAGACGTACACCACAGGGCCCCTAAGTCAGCGCCTATACCTAAACGCGCCGATCAGAGTTTGGCTATATAGGCTCTATTCAAGAACGGCTTATCGGGCGCGTAACGGCTGAATGGAGTTGTATTGGAAAGCGTACTCCACGATTTGATCAAGCGATTTACTGGCATGTCCTTTGAGGATTTGCGTCTGTTCACAGAGCGGATGGATGCTAGCCGAGCTATCATTATTTTGCGTGTTCTTGGGGCGCGATATCTTGAAGGCGAACAACTGCAAAAGCTAATTGATCTATTGGCAGTAGCCGACGACCTACGGGATGATCGAAACTTTATTATTCACGGAACGTGGAGCGTGTTGGACCCGGAGGGTTACAATATGGCCTCCTCTATTCGACAAAAATCCGACCCCGGCGGCATTATAGGCGAGCATTTTCCGCATAGCAGAATGCGAGCCATTGTTACAAAAATTCGCGAAACTAGATCGGCCCTTTTCGCGATCTCTGAAGTTGCTGCCATCTGGCGATAAATCTGAATAACGAGATCAGCCTTTTCGGAATATCCGCCTTCCAATGCATAATCGAGATCGAGGGGACCAATTGCATTGATTCCCGCCTCGATCATTTCCGGCGTGACTTCGATCTCGGTGCCGGGGAATTCCCCGCCCGGCCGGGGCGTCGGCCTGTCGGCCATGCATTACCACTTGGGGTTAGTACGTCAAGTATATATTCGCCCAAGTTTAACGCCGCGAATGCATGCTTTTAGTGCAGGAAGCGGCCGGCACAATGCGCGAAAATACGTGGAGCCGACGCCGAGTGAGCGCCTCCATCTAGGAGTTTCGTGTCGGTGTTTGACGGTCCGCCGCGCAGAGGCGGCAGCGGGACGGTGGCGAAATGGCCCGCGTTAGCGTTTGGGCATTTCGCTGAACAGCACGCCGCCTTTGGCTTTCGATGTGCGCGCGGTCTCGACCAGGGAAACGGTGACTTGCTCGGCCGTGGTGCCGGCGTTCTTGACCACCGCGTCGGTGATGTCTTTGACCAGGCCGCGCTTCTGATCCAGCGTCCGGCCCTCTAAAATATATACGACGACCTCGGGCATGAACCTTCCTCCTTTGTTGCGTCCCGGCTGTGTCCCGGACCCCGATGCGGCCAAGACTGCCTGGCTCAGTCTTGCCTCAAGTTCCTGCACGTACTATCGGAAAGTCGTTCCGATGGCAAAACAGGGAGATGACACATGAAGCGTTTAGCCTTTGCGGTTGGCGTGCTCGCGCTCGGTTTCACCGCCTCGACGCCGGCGCGCGCCGATTACGCCGTCATAAAATTCGAGTGGGGTTTCTGCCGAATTTATTGGAACCCCGCACTGACGCCGTGGGGCACCGGCTGGACGGTGGTCGCGACCGCACCGACTTGGGAAGCCGCCTGGGCCGCGCAGACCGCCGCAGTCCAAGCAGGCAAGTGCAAATAGCCTTCGCGGCGCAGTTCCGCTATCGCCCGGGAGTCCGAGGCGGGCGATAGCGGCCAATCGATAAAACCCAAATCGATAAAATCAAAGACGCTATAAATGGCCGCGCGTTGCGGCCGCGCTGCTGTCCGGCAGCTTTTACCGGCTGAGCGTGTCTGGGTGCTGCGGCGGCAGCGCCGAAGCCGCAAGCCTATCAATGCACCGATTGCTTACTCGCGGCCGCGCTGAACAGATGCTTGAGCACCGCGCCGAGCCCAGGTTCGGACTTGGGCTTTGCGGTGTGCTTTGCTTTTTTCTGCGGCAGCAACGGCTCGGGAGCCGTGATCGTCAGATCCGGCGTATCGGATGTCGCTGTCTCCGATGCCGCCAGAGGCGTGGCCGATAGGGCAGCCATCCCAGTCGCGCCGGCGGGCACCGCTACGGGGGCCGGAGCCGGCGGGCTCGTGGCGACGCTTGCGGTGGGCACGCTTGCGCTTGCGACCGGCTGTACCGAGGCGGGCACTTGTGGCTGGGCGGGGGCCTCCGCGCGCAGGTCCTGTCGCGCCTGGACCGGAACCGAAATTTGCGGCTTCGCGGGGAGAATGACATCCGCCTTCACGTCAGGCGGCGCCGTCACGCTGCCGGGGGCGGCGGCCGCGACAGGGGCGGGCGCGCCAAGCATCGCAGCGGTCGCCGGAGCGGCATGGACGCCGGTCACGATCGCATGAGCCGCTACCTGTGTTTTGGCGGCATCGGCATTCGGCCGATCGACCAGCGACAGCACCACCGCGGCGCCAGCGGTCGCACCGACCGCGGTCGCGACCAGAACGACCCGCGCGGTTCGCAAAAAGCTCGGTGCCGGAGCGAGATAGCCCCATTCCGGACTGAAATTTCCGGCCGAACGCATTCCCAACCTCCGAAGTACCACCCTACGTCTTCGAACCCAAATATTCACCCAGATCCTGGAGTGGCAAAACTCCACGCCGGTCCGTCGGTTCCCCGCCTATGGCGGATATGGATTAGCCATCGGATTGGAACCGGGCAAGCCGCGCCGAGTGGGAAATCGGCGGCTGTTGCCAAAAAACACCGGACCATCGGCCGCGGTCCTGGGGCGCTCGGAGCACATCACGAATCGGAGCTCAATTGCCGCGCCGCCGGCACCAACCCGCCGATCCGCTCGCCCATCGAGGCGAATACATCGCCGATCGCGAAGACGACGTGACGCGTGGCCGCGACCACATGATCTTTGAGGTCGAGCGTCTTGCCGAGAAGCGAGTTCGTGTCGCGATCGTCACGTTCAGCCGGCATTGCGGCTGACGCCGGGGCGGCTATCGGCCCCGCCTGGGCGATCACCAGCGGCGCATGCGCAGAGGCCACAACGGCCGTGGCCGGCTTGGGCCGCGCGCTCACCGGCCGCGATGCGGCGGCCGTCACCGCGATGTGCCGGGCTGGGGCGTCCGCCGAAACGCGGGGCGTCGCGGACATGGCGGCGCCGCCGTCCGCCCCGGCCGCGGCGTCGTCATCGCGTGCGGCTGCCTCGGCGGCCTGCCGGTTCTTCTCGGCCGCCATCTGGCTCTTGAGGTAATCGACGATCACGGCGTGCTCGTCGCGCACCAGCGCCAGCATTTCGGCGGACGCCGGAGCAACCGCCTCGGCCGGCGGATGCTGGGCAGGGGCGTGGCCGAATTGATACTGGGTGAAGAGGAAGCCGCCGATCACGCTCGCCAGCGCGGCCGGCATGATATCGAGGACGAATTTGCCGAGGAACCGCGCCACGATGCGGCGCCGCCGGCCGCGCCGCCCAGCTTTTCGGCACCATCCCCGCCCCGCAACGATCCCGCCTGTCAGCATGATCCCGATCCTCTATTTTTCAAACGCCCGGTTGAATTTCAAACACTCGTTCTGGGCGGCCGCTGGCCGGGAAAAAGGAATTTTTGCGGCATTCCTCGTTTTATTTTGCCGCTCCCGGCGCCGGCGCCGAGGCCGGCCGATGACCCACTGGCTGATCGTCTGCGCCAGCCAATCGACCGCGGGCTCGTCGAGCACCAGGCTCGATCGGCGGCTCGGCCAGCTGCTCGCGATTGCGCAGAAACACGCTGCACTGGCCGATCAGCCAGATCGACGCGCACCGTCAGCGTGCGCTGATCGGCACTCGGGCAGAAAGCGGCGCACCAGATCGGCCGCGAGCCCCATGAAGGGCGCCGCCTCCTCGCTGACCAGCGTGCGGAACACCGGCGTCGGCCGTACCGTCTCCCAGTTGAAAATCCGCATATGGCGGCTGTATTCGTCGCGCGCCATCAGCGGATGCAATTGGCGGCGAATGAAGGCCGCCAGCGCCTCTTCGCGCGACATCGCGCTGAGTTCCCGGGCATGGGCAAGCTGATTCTCCGTCAGCGCGCGGAATGCCGCCCGCAGCACTTCGCGATAAAGCCCATCTTTGCCGTCGAAATGGTAGTTGATGGCGGCCTGGTTGACCCGCGCCTTGGCGACGATGGCGCGGACGCTGGTGCCGTCATAACCGCGCTCGGCGAACAGCCGTTCGGCTGCCTTCATAATCCGCTCGCGGGTGACCTCGGAGGGCCGCGTCATGGCACACTTTTTCGCCGCATTTTCAAACTCTCGTTTGAATTCCAGATAGTCGCTTCGCTGGGGGAATGCAATCGCCAGGGCGGTGTTCGTCCGCTTGTGTCGCACCGCCTGTACGGCATCGCGGCGCCGGATTAGTCTGGGTTCCGTCGTGATCGATGCAGGACGGGCGCCGGACAGGCGCCCGCCAGCTATTGGGAGGGTTGAATGAACGTGCCGAAGCTGCCGTCCGACATCATCGGACTATCCAAAATGGTGCCGCCGCTGTCGCGGCGCGGATTTATGTCGACCTCGGCCGCCGCCGCCGCCGGCTACACGCTTGCTGCCGGACCGGTGCGCGCCGACGTCATCCACACCGACACCAAAGGCCTCGATGCCGGCGACGCCAAAATCAAAGTGACCGGCGGCGACATGCCGATCTATTACGCCCGCCCGGCCGGGCGTGAAGAATCCGCCGATCATTCTGGTCTGCATGGAGATTTTCGGCCTGCACGAATGGGTGAAAGACGTCACGCGCCGCGTCGGCTCATCTCGGCGCGCTGGCGGTGGCGCCGAATTATTATTTCCGCTCGGAAACGAACGGCGTCGACCTCACCAAGATCGACGACATGCAGAAGCTGTTCCCGATCGTCAATGCCAAGACCGACACCGAGCTGTTCGCCGATCTCGACGCCACGGTGGCCTGGGCCAAAGCGCAGGGCGGCAACGGCAAACGGCTCGGCATCATGGGCTTTTGCCGCGGCGGCCGAAACGTGTGGCACTACTCGACGCACAATCCCAACCTCAAGGCCGGCGTCGCCTTCTACGGCAGCCTGATCGACAAGAACGATGCCGCGCCCAAGAGCTCGATCGAGCTTGCTCCTGAGGTCAAGGAGCCGGTGCTCGGCCTTTACGGCGAGGCGGACACGGGCATCACGCCCGATCAGGTCAAGCAGATGGAAGCGGCGCTGAAAGCCGCCGGCAAGACCGCGGAATTCCATGAATATCCCGGCGCGCCGCACGGCTTCGTCGCCGATTATCGGCCGAGCTACCGCAAGGAAGCGGCCGAGGAGGCCTGGAACGAGATGATCGGCTGGTTCAAGAAATACAAAGTGCTGAGCTGAGCCGAACCCGGATTGCTTTTGCAGACGGATAGTGGCCGGACCGGCACTGCGGTCCGGCGTTTCGCGGCGACGCCGCCGGAGCTGAGAGCCGGCGGCGTAACAACATTGGCGGGGAGTGCATGGCGCGCATCGACGAAGTCAAACGCGAAAATCTCAACGAAAGGCAACAGCAGCTCTACGACGGCATCATGCGCACGCGCCCGCGCGGCAGCCTCAGCGGCCCGTTCTCGGTGTGGATCAACACCCCCGAGATAGCCGAACCCGCCGATCGGTTGGCCAACTGCTTCCGCGTCGCGCCGAAACTCGACAAGCGGCTTATCGAATTGATCATTTTGTTGATGTGCCGCGAAGGCACGGTGCAATACGCCTGGTCGGTGCATGAGCCGCTTGCCCGCCAGGCCGGGCTGACGCAGGAAACCGTCGACGCCATTCGCGCCCGCAAGCCGCCGGACTTCAAACGCGACGACGAGCGCGTCATCTACGACGTCGTCACCGAGCTCCTCGCAACCAAGCGATTAGCTCCGGCAACCTTCGAACGCGCCGACGCCGCACTCGGCCGCGACGGCCTCATCGAGGCAGTCAGTTGCGCCGGCTTCTACGGCATGATCGGTTTCGTGCTCAACGCCTTCGAAGTGCCGCCGGCATCCGCCGATGTGCTGAGATAATCGCTGACGACCTAGAAGGCGCGCACGTTCGCGGAGTCCAGTTCGGCGCGGCCGCGCTCGGTCAAAATCACCATGCGTTGCGGATCGTTCTCGATCCGCACCAGGCCGTCGATGATCGCATCCTCCCAGACCGAGAGCCGCGGGCATGTCGAGCGCCAGGCTTCCATCGCCTGCGCGTAGCTTGCGCGGACGATCCGCGACCCAGGTGAGAAACTGAATCATGATAAGGCTTGGTGATTGGGTTGTCGGTTTGCGCATCACGGCCTCCCGAGCCGGCACCATAAACCGAATCGCGATCGAATGCAGCTTCAGACGGTTGAGCCGTGGACTGCTGGCGCTAGCCCGCAAGGGTCGCTGCCGCGAGATGCGGGAACTAAATGCACCGAAGGCGCGTTGTTCATGCCCTTGCCGCTGCGGCGAAAAGTTATTGTGCCGAGCCGAAAAACCTGGAAAATTGCCGTCGTTCACGCTTAGCGGCGTCAATCCTTAGATCGCAACGCGAGGATTTTCATGTCCATTCTCATCAGCATCTTGATTACCTTCCTGGTCGTCATCCTGGTGCTTTATCTCATCAACATGCTGCCGATCGACGGCCGCGCCAAGCAGATCGTGCGCGTCATCGTGATCATCATCGGCATCCTGTCGCTCTTGCGTTATCTCGCCGTCTTCTAACATTGGCGTTGTCGCTTTGCGTCGCATCGAAGGCTTTGTCATCGTTTCCTCCGACGGCATGATCGCCGACCACAAAGGCGAAATGCCGGACTCGATCCGCAACGATGCCGATCAGAAGTTCTTCCAGGACGGTCTCGACCGCGCCGCCGTCGTGGTGCACGGGCGGCACTCGCACGAAGGCGGCCCGCGGGCCGCGCAACGCAAGCGGCTCGTCGTCACGCGCCAGATCGCGGCGATCGCGCCCGACCCTTCGTATCCCCATGCCCTGTTTTGGAATCCGCTCGGCGCCCCGCTCGATCAGGCTCTGGCGGAAATCGGCGCCAGTGACGGCACCGTCGCCATCATCGGCGGACCTGACGTGTTCAGCCTGTTTTTGCCGCTCTACGACGCCTTTCACCTGTCGCGTGCCGAGCGGGCGACGATACCCGGCGGCTTGCCGGTCTTTACCGAGGTCGGTCCGAATGCGACGCCCGAGGATGTCCTCACCCGGCACGGACTGCAAGCCGGGCCAGCGCCGCGAACGCTCGACGCCGCGGCCGGAGTGTCAGTCGTGATGTGGGAGCGCTAGCTCCGGGCAAGACGCTCGCTTACTTCGGAATCTGAACCAGCTCTTTGATCTGGTCCGGCGTCAGCGGCGCGGCGAGGAATTTCTGCGCCACGGCGTCGGTCATGACGCCGTTGAGGTCTTTGATCTCATCGGTCTGCAGCGCTTCCTTCGGGCACGAGCTTGATGACCCGCGCCACGATGTTCGGCGGCAGATCGGAATATTCGCCGTAGATTTTCAGCGCGTCCGGATTGGAATACATCCAGTCGACCGTCTCGCGATAGGCCTGCATGAAGCGGACCAGCGCGTCGTGCTTGTTCGCCAAGGTCTGCGCGCCGATGAGGTTGACGCGCACGGCGCGCGTCTTCAACGCCGTGACGTCGTTGCCGGTGGCGACGATCCGGGTCTTGCCGCTCTCGACGAGATCGAGCCCGAAAGGCGCCGCGCCAAATCCGACATCGACCTGGCCGGTCATGGTCTGCGTAATCGTCGCCGCGATATTGCCGGTCGGCTGCGGCTTGGCGGTGAGGTGATACTGCGCGATCAGCGCCAGCACGGCGGCGTTGCTCGACGAGCCGACGGCGGAAAACGAGATCGGTCTTGCCGTTGAGGTCCTGGATGGTGTGGATCGGCGATTCGGCCGGCACATACCAATAGAGATCCGGCGCGCCGGTCATTTCGCTGGAAAGGATGCGGATCGGTGCGCCCTTGGCAAAGGTGCCGACGGCGGCCGAGATGCCCGAAGCGACGGCGACGTCGATCGAGCCGCCGATCAGCGCTTGGATCGATTCCGGCCCGGCGGTCGTGTAGAGAATATCGAGATCGAGGCCGTGCTTCTTGAAGATGCCGGCGCGTTGGCCGAGTTCGACGAGGCCGGCGTCCCAGGCGCCTTTCTGCGGAATCGCCACTTTGAGCGTGTCGTCGGCGATGGCGGCGCGGCTCGCACCCGCAAGCGCCACGATGCCGAGTACGACGATGACCGAAACGACGCATGAATTCCTCCCGCTATGCCGGTCGAAAGATGACCGAAGGCTTGCCGCCTATTATGATGCCGGCATGACTTTACGCTCGGCCTCGACCAATTCAAGCCGTCTGGTCGCGCTCGACTACGAAATGGCGCAGGAGCAAGCCTCCGCGCTTGGCCGTGCCGGACGCGCGCTCGAAACGGCGCTCAGGGCGTTGTCCGACTTTGACGGCGCCGGGACTGAGAATCGCGCCGAGCGGGCCAAACTCGTCCAGGACGCGAGCGATGCGCTCTGGTGCTTCATGGTGCAGCGCGAATGCTGCGGGCTGCGCGACCCGCGGCCGGTCATCCGCGACTACCGCATCCCCGCCGAAGTGCAAAACCGCATGGGCATTTTCGGCGGCCGCCGGCGCGGCAAAACGCCCTAACCCGAAGCGTTGAGCCAGCGACCTGAATCCGAAGCCAGCCGCTCGCCTGCGACGCTGCGGCCGCGCCGTTATCCTCTTCTTAACCTGTGTGAACTGCGGCCGGCGCGCACCGGCATGGCGTCCTTCACCGCTCTCAAGGCTTTCTTCACCGTTCTCACGGCATTGTCGGCGTCAATTCAATGGCGTGGCGGCGCCCGGAGTTGTGATGCGTACCCTGCCCCTGCTCGACGAACTCGAGGCCGCGCTCGCCTCCGGCAATATCGCGCGCCGCGTCGACATCCTCAGCCGCATCACCGACCTCTTCGTCCACGGCGCCGAGCACTACTCCGAAGATCAGGTCAATGTGTTCGATGACGTCATGGCGCGCCTCGTCAACACCATCGAGACCAAGGCGCGCGCCAAGCTCGCGGTGCGTCTGGCGCCGATTCCCAATGCGCCGTCCGGCGTCATCCACATGCTGGCGTTCGACGACGATATCGAGGTGGCGCGGCCGGTCCTGGCGCAGTCGGAACGGCTCGACGAGCGCGACCTTTTGGTCAGCGCCGGCACCAAGAGCCAGCAGTCACCTGTTCGCCATCGCGCAGCGCAAGTCGCTGAGCGAGGCGGTCACCGACGTCCTGGTCGAACGCGGCGACCGCGACGTCGTGCATTCGGTGGTGAAGAATTCCGGCGCGCGGTTTTCCGACGCCGGCTTCCGCATGCTGGTCAAGCGCTCGACCGGCGACGACGCGCTCGCCACCGTGGTGGGGATGCGGCCCGATATTCCGCGGCCGCATTTCCTCATGCTGCTGGAAAAGGCGTCGAGCGAAGTGCGCGCGCGACTGTCCGCAGAAAATCCGCAGGCCGGCATCGCCGTCGAAGGGCGTGGTCGCCGAGGTGGTCGGCGGCATCCGCACCCAAGTGCTGCAACACCTCGCCGGATTTTGCCGCCGCCCAGGCGGCCGTCGAGCGGCAAAACCGCATTCGCCGCATCGGCGAGTCCGAAATCTATCAATACGCGCGCGACCGCAAATTCGAGGAGACTGCGATCGCGCTGTCGATCATGTGCGATACCCCGATCGATGTCGTCGAACGCGCGCTGCTCGATCCGGGCGCGGAGATCGTGCTCATTCTCGCCAAGGTCGCGGGCTTGTCAGCGACCACGACCAAGGCTGTCCTGCTGTTGCGCGCCGCCGACCGCGGCATGTCGGCGAAGGATCTCGATCACGCGTTGGCGAGCTTCAACCGTCTGCATGCCGACACCGCAAAGCGGGTGCTCAGCTTTTTCCGTACCCGCGTGAAAAAGCCCGATCTGGTCGCAGCGCCTGCCGTCGCGGTCAGCGGCTGACGCGACCGGGCTCCGCCCGCCCGCACTCTTCCCGGCGCTACTTACGAGCAGTAGCCCGGCTGCACCTGCAGCCACGAGCCGTTCGGATAACGGTAATAGCAGCCGCTGTGCCACCAATAATAGCCGCTGTGCCGGCGCTCGGCTTCTGCGGCAATCGCGGCGCCCGCCGTCGCGCCGATCACCGCGCCCGCAACCGCCCCGCCGGCGCCACGGCCCACCGCGCCGCCGATGATCCCGCCGACCGCACCGCCGACGATCGCGCCGCCCAGCACGTTGTTTTGCGCCGAAGCCTGTTGCGCCGGCATCAATGCCGCCAGCGCCAGAAATGCACCGGCTGCCAATATACGTGTCATGTCGGTCCACCCTCCGTGTCCATATCACAGACCATGTCTTCACTCCGGCGGGCAGGTCGCCGCCGAATGCAAATCGATTCAGCCCAATTTGCAATCAAATTATATCATCCGCCCGTCGTGGCCGAAAGAATATCATCTCAAACGGAAGCGTAAGCGTGCGACGCAGCCTCCGCCCGGCGCGACGCTCGAATGCCCGAAAAGCTGGGCCCAAGCCCACCACTCGCGCGACCGCTAAAATCAGCTACAATGGGTGCATTCATGAGCGCGTGATGGGAGGATAATTTCATGAAGCTCTATATGCACCCGGTATCCATGACGAGCCGGCCGGTGCGGCTGTTCATCGCCGAAAACAAAATTCCGGTCGACGAGGTGACGGTCGACCTCTTCACCGGCGCGCAATATCAGCCGCCTTACGTCGAGATTCAATCCGAACAGCCTGGTGCCGATGATCGAGGACGGCGATTTCCGCCTGACCGAGAGCTCGGCGATCTTAAAATATCTCGCTGACAAGATCGGCTCGCCGGCTTATCCGAAGGATTTGCAAAAGCGCGCCAAGGTCAACGAGGTGATGGATTGGCTCAACACCAATTTTTACCGCGAGTGGGCCTACAATCTCTGCTATCCGCAGCTATTCCCGCATCTCAAGCGGCGGAGCGACGAGGCGCAGGCGGCGACTCTCGAATTTGGCCAGCAGAATTCGAAACGCTGGCTGCAAATCCTCAACGACTATTGGATCGGGCCGAACAAGCAATATCTCTGTGGCGACCAAATCACTATCGCCGATTATTTCGGCGCAGGCCTCGTCACCTTGGGCGAGGTCATCCGCTGCGATTTCTCGGCCTATCCCAATGTCGAGCGCTGGCTCAACAACGTCAAGAAACTGCCGAGTTGGCCCAAGGTCAATGAGGTTTTCTACGGCCTGGTCGAGTCGGTGAAGGAGCAACAGTTCCACGCCATCTAGAACAGCGCGGAGACGACCGAACTCGAAAGGAGATAGCCATGAGCTTTTTCCCCGGTAAGGATCCCGCGCCCGGCGATGCGCGGGCGAGCGACTTGATCGAGCAGGTCATCGTGCCGCGCTCGGTCGATCTCGGCGGCTGTCACGGTGCATCGCGCGCTGCCGTCGGCGCGCTCGCGCATGGTCGGGCCGTTCATCTTCTTCGATCATTTCGGTCCGGCGGTGTTCAGCGCCGGCAAAGGCATCGATGTGCGGCCGCATCCGCATATCGGGCTTGCCACCGTCACCTATCTGTTCGACGGCGAGATCGTGCATCGCGACAGCCTCGGCACCGCGCTGCCGATCCGGCCCGGCGCGGTCAATTGGATGACGGCCGGACGCGGCATCGTCCATTCCGAGCGCACCGCCGCCGATCACCGCGACGGCGGCGAACCGCTGCACGGCTTGCAGTTATGGGTCGCGCTGCCGAGCAAGGACGAGGAGACCGCGCCCGGCCTTTGCGCACACCGCGGCGGCCGATATTCCCGAATTGCGCGAGAACGGTCTCGACCTTCGCGTCATCGCGGGCACGCATGCACGGCTTGCGCTCGCCGGTCGCGACATCCTGGGACACCATCTTCGCCGACGCCCATCTGACCGCCGGCACCGTCCTGCCGCTCGACGCCGAGCACGAAGAGCGCGCCGTCTATGTGCTCACAGGCGAGATCGAGATCGGCGGCGACCGCCACGGACCGGAGCAGCTTCTGGTGCTCAAGCCCGGCGACCGCATCGCCGTCAAGGCTTTGACCGACGCGCATATCGTCGTCGTCGGCGGCGCCGCCATGGACGGGCCGCGCCACATCTGGTGGAATTTCGTGTCCTCGCGCAAGGAGCGCATCGAAGCCGCCAAGGCCGATTGGAAGGCCGGACGTTTCGATATCGTGCCCGGCGACACCAAAGAGTTCATCCCGCTGCCGGACTGAGCGCGGGGGAAGACGATGATCGGTCTGGTTCGGCCGCGTGTTGCCTTCTTCGCCTGCGCAATTTGGGCGCGCTCGTATCGATTGCCGCTCCCGCCCGCGCCGGATCCGATCTGGACCGCGCCTATCGCATCATCGCCGGCAAAGACAGTTCGTCGATCTCACCCACACCTTCGGCCCGGAGACGCCGGTCTGGTCGGGCTTCGGCCAGGCGAAATTCTCACCCGCCGCCGATCCGAAAACCGGCGAGCCTTACACCATCCCCAAGGATGAATTCCGCACCACTTTTTATCAGATGGTCGGGCAATACGGCACCCATGTCGATCCGCCGGCGCATTTCGCCGAGAACGGCATCACCATGGATCAAGATTCCGCTCAAGCAGATGATCCTGCGGCTGGTCGTGCTCGACGACACGCCCTACCTCGCCAAGGATCCGAACCACGCCTTTTCGGTCGCCGATCTGAAAGCCTGGGAAGCGCCAGCACGGCCGCGTGCCGAAAGGCGCCTTCGCGGCGCTCCGCACCGACATGTACAAGGACTGGGACACCAATCCCGAGCGCTTCAAGCGGCAGCCGTTTCCGGCATGGGCATTCGAAACGATCAAATATCTCTACGAACAGCGCGGCGTGACGGCGACCGGCCATGAAGTCGATGGACACCGACACCACCGACAAGATGGATTCCGAAACCTACATCCTTCAGCACGGCCATTATCAGATCGAGGTCATGGCCAATCTCGACAAAGTGCCGGCAACCGGCGCGCTGATCGTGGTGACCTGGCCCAAAGTGGAGAACGGCCTCGGCTTCCCGGCGCGCGCGTTTGCGGTTTTGCCGTAGCCGCTGGTAGCAAGATAAAGAGCACCGGCCCGCCCGGTCTCGGGCCGGATGGCGACATTAGCATTCACCGCTCACGATGACGTCTCCAAAACCGCCTGGCGCTGCGCCTTGAGCCAGGCTTCGATTTCGCGCTCGGCCTCGGCCTTGGCAAAGCCGTAGCGCGCCTGCAGCCGCGCGCGCGAGTTCGTTGCGCCGCCCGCCGATCCGCGTCAGATCCTCGTCGGTGAGCTTTGCCCAATTATCCTGGACCTTGCCCTTGAACTGCATCCAATTGACTTGAATCTGATCCCAGTTCATCGATTGTCTCCTGGTGCGAGGAAGGACAAACGACGCACACGCGTCGTTCTGGCGCCGTGGATGACAGCCGCCCGATGCGGCTTCAATTCGGCGATATCGGGGTCATTCGGCGATGAATTCTGGTGCGTCTGCGGCGATTCCGGCTTGTCAATTCAGGATGCTAAGGTGAGACGGCATTTGCGGCGGGTTTTTTCCTGCTGCGTTAAAGAACCTCGAACTCAATGCTCGAATAACAGCCTTCATGCTTCTTCACTCATGAAACATTATGACCGCGCCCGCTTCGTCCGCTGACGTCGAACGGCTCGCCGCAGCGATCCGCGCGGGCGAGCGCAACGTGCTGTCGCGCGCGATCACGCTGATCGAGAGCAAGCGCGCCGACCATCGCCACACGGCGGCGGCGCTGACGCAGGCGCTGCTCGATGCCACCGGCAAAGCGGTGCGGGTCGGCATTACCGGTGCGCCCGGCGTCGGCAAATCGACCATGATCGACGCGCTCGGCTCGCTCCTTACCGGCCAAGGCCACAAAGTCGCGGTGCTGGCGGTCGATCCGTCGTCGCGGCGCACCGGCGGCTCGATCCTCGCCGACAAGACGCGCATGGCGCGGCTCGCCAATCGACCCCAACGCCTTCATCCGCCCCTCGCCCGTCGTCCGGCACGCTCGGCGGCGTCGCCGCGAAGACGCGCGAGACCATGCTGCTGTGCGAGGCGGCCGGCTACGACGTGGTGCTGGTCGAGACCGTCGGCGTCGGCCAATCCGAAATCGCGGTCGCCGACATGACCGATTTTTTCCTGGTGCTGGCGCTGCCGGGCGCCGGCGACGAATTGCAGGCGTTGAAAAAGGGCGTGGTCGAACTCGCCGACATGATCGTGGTCAACAAGGCCGACGGCGACAATCTCGCCCGCGCCAAGCTCGCGGCCTCGCAATATGGCGCGGCGCTCCATATCCTGTTGCCGCGCTCGCCGAACTGGTCGCCGCCGGTCATCACCTGTTCGGCGCTCAACGACGACGGCATCGAGGCGATGTGGGCGCATGTGCTCGACCATCGCCAGCGGCTCACCGCGTCGGGCGAGCTCGCGGCGCGGCGCGGCGAGCAGCAGGTGAAATGGATGTGGACGATGCTGGAGGAGCGGCTGTTCGCGCCGGTGCGGACCGATCGCGCCGTCAAGGCGGCGCTGCCGCGAATCGAGGCCGATGTCGCGGCCGGCAGGACCGCGCCGGCGACGGCCGTCGAGCAGATCGCCGAGATGCTGAAACTGTGACACTTGGCGGGCTCGCGACCCTGCCGACTCGCCATTCGCGGCGGCCTTTCGGAAAGCCCAGCCGGGAATTACCGCCCGTCCACGCCTATTGGGCACTTTCCGGGCCGCCAGGATTGGCGTTCCCCCTATCGGCCAACTATATTGCGGCCAAAGGAGCCTTAACGATGCAAAATTTCTATAGACTCGACGATGACGACGACGACGAAAAAGGCCACGGCAACGAACAGCCTACGCCGAAAATCATCGAAGAGACGCTGTTCAAGCGGCGGCACGTTCTCATCACCGGACAAATCAACGACCGGGTGGCGAAAGTGACGGTGCAACGTCTGCTCGCCCTTGCCGCCGAAAACGACCAGCCGATTACCATCTTCGTCAGCTCACCGGGCGGCCATGTCGAATTGGGCGACATGATTCACGACATGATCAAGTTCATCAGCCCGGAAGTACGGACGATCGGTTCGGGATGGGTGGCGAGCGCAGGCGCGCTTATCTTCGTCGGTGCGGAGCGGAAAAACAGATTTTGCCTGCCCAATACGCGGTTTCTTTTGCATCAGCCGAGCGGCGGCATCAGCGGCAAGGCAACCGAAATTGAAATCCAGGCCGACCAGCTGCGGAAGATGAAGGAACGGTTCGAGCGATTGTTCGCCGAAGCGACCGGCCAAACGGCTGAGCGAATCAGAAAAGACACCCAGCGCGACTTCTGGCTCGATACCCAGGAGGCCCTCGATTACGGCTTGCTGGGCAGGATCATCAATACTCAGAAGGAACTCGAGGCGATCACCTCTTAATCTTTCGATCCTCCCCCCGTCCGGACTGTTCCGCCGCCGTTAACCTTGCCGGCGAAAACCCAAGCCCAAGATGGATCAAGAGGGATCCGAAAGCGGTCTTTGCACATCAATATCCGGCAGGCCTTTCGTCTCTGAGAGGTCTTGCTGCCCGCTCGCGGGCCGACCGGATTTTGCGATGACGTTCAACCGCCGCCATTTGTTTGCTGCCTTCGCCGGAGCGGCCTCGGCCGGCGCGGCGACTCCAGTTGCCGCGCGCGATGCTATCGGCGGCGTGCCGGCACCGCGCGCCGAGATCGATGCCGGGTCGCTCGGCGTTCGCCCGTCGGCCGACATCGACCAGTCGGCGGTCCTGCAGCGCGCCATCGACCTCGCGGCGGCAGGCGGCTCGGTCTTGCGACTGCCGCCAGGCATCTACCGCGCCGGAGGATTGCGCTTGCCGCCCTACGCCGCCATCGCCGGCGTCGCGGGCTCGACGCGGCTTGTCATGACCGCCGGGCCGTCGCTGTTGGCGTCGACCGGCAGCGACTATGTCAGCATCAGCGATCTCGTTCTCGACGGCGACCGCGTCTTGCTGCCCGACGGCCGCGGCCTCGTTCATCTCGCGCAAGGCCGCGCGCTGCGCCTCACCGACTGCATGGTGGTCAATGCCGGCGGCAACGGCATCATGCTCGATGGAATTGCCGGCGAGGTGACGGGAAACACCGTGATCGGCGCCGCCGACTATGCGATTTGTTCCAACAATGCCGCCGGCTTGCGCATCGCCGGCAATACCGTGCAGGACGCCGGCAATACCGGCATCGCGGTCTGGCGCAGCGCGCCCGGCGACGACGGCACGCTGGTCGTCGACAATCGCATCGAGGACACCAAGAACAAATCCGGCGGCAATGGCCAGTGGGGCAATGCCATCAATGTGTTCCGCGCCGACAATGTCGTCGTGCGCGGCAACCGCATCCGTAACGCCGCCTACTCCGCGGTGCGCGGCAATACGGTCGCGAATATTCAGATCGTCGGCAATACCTGCAGTGGTCTCGGTGAAACCGCGCTCTACGTCGAGTTCGGCTTCAACGGCGCGGTGATCGCCAACAATATCGTCGACGGAGCGGCGGTAGGCGTCGGCATCGCGAACTTCCAGGATCACGGCGGTCGGCTCGCCGTCGTGCAGGGTAATCTGATCCGTAATTTGCACCGGGGACGCCCCTACGGCGGCGATACCGAGGCCATGGGCATCAGCACCGAGGCCGACACCGCGATAACCGGCAATGTCATCGAGAACGTCAAAGGTCCGGGAATTCTCGCCGGATGGGGATCCTCGCTGCGCGACGTCGCCATCACCGGGAATTTGGTGCGCGGCGCCGACGTCGGCATCGCCGTCTCGGTCGCGCCGGAGGCCGGCACCGTCCTGATCGCCAACAATCTGATTACCGAGGCGCCGCTCGGCGCCATCGTCGGCCGGGAATGGGACAAGACGGTCACCGGCGACCTCAGCAAGGACGGCACCGATCGGTATGCGCAATTGTCGATCGACGGCAATCGCGTGCGGTGACGCTAGATCGCTTCCGCCACCTTGATCTTGCCGACCTCAAACCCATTCCAGTTTCGCAACACCGGCTGAATGAAGGGCGCGAGCGCCGCGCGCTCCGCTTCGTCGAGCGGCAAAAGCCGCGCGATCACCGCCGCCAAGATCGCCTGCGCGGCGCGGCCGGCGCCGTCGTCGCATTTGATCGCGATGCCGAGCCCTTGTTGCGGCAGCGCGCCGCAATAGACGCCTTCGGCGCCGGTTTTGACGAAAACCCGCTCGCCGAAAAGCTGCATGATGTCGGTGCAAAAGCGCCCGGTGCCGGCGACGTACCAGGGCTTATGCGCGCAGGCACTGCGCAATCGCGCCGCGGCTTTGGCGCGGTCGGGCGCGAGACCGTGGCCGGTGCCGAATTTGGCAAAGCCGCGGGCTAAATTTTCGAGCGGCACCGCCCAGGTCGGCACCGAGCAGCCGTCGATCGCGCAGCGGTCCTGCGTCAGCACGGCGCCCGTAAAATCTTCGATGACGGCGCGCACTTCGCGCTGCACCGGATGCTCCGGGCGGAAATAATCGGAAGGATCGACACCCATGGCGCAGGCGAGACAGAGAAAGCCCGCATGCTTGCCAGAGCAATTATTATGCAGGGCCGACGCTGTGCCCGTCCGCGCCAGCGCATAGCCCGCAGCTTGCGACATCGGCCAATGCACGCCGCAGCGCAACGCCGAAGAATTCAAGCCTGCGGCCGCCAGCATGCGCTCGACGCCGGCGACATGCCCGGGCTCGCCGCTGTGCGACGCGCAGGCGAGCGCCAGTTCTTCGTCGCCGAAGCCGTAGCGGTCGGCCGCGCCCGCCTCGACCAGCGGCATAGCCTGCAGCGCCTTGATGGCCGAGCGCGGGAACACCGGCGTTGCGACGTCGCCGATTGTCAGTACCGGCGTGCCGTCGGCGTCGACAACTGCGATTGCACCGCGATGGCGACTTTCCACCAGCGCGCCGCGCATGACTTCGACGAGGACGGGGTTAGTCATATTTGGTCTGCACGCGTAGAGTTTGACTGTTCCGGGGTTTCATTATGACACTTCGATCCCCCGCACCTCAGTCACTTGGGTATACACCATGAGCCGGCTCACCATCGTGGTTCCGGTGCTCGACGAAGCCCCGATCATCGCCGGCGCGCTGCAGGCGCTGGCGCCATTGCGAGCCCGCGGCGCCGAGATCATCGTGGTCGACGGCGGCTCGAGCGACGGCACGCAGCGCTTGGCGGCACCGTTCGCCGACCGGGTCGTGGCCGCACCGCGCGGGCGCGGCGCGCCGCTGAACACGGGCGCGGCGCTCGGCACCGGCGACACGTTCTTGTTCCTGCATGCCGACACGACGCTGCCGGAAAACGCCGACGAGCTGATCGCCGCGGCGCTGACGCGGCGTGCCTGGGGCCGCTTCGATCTGCGCATCGCCGGACGGCATCCGTTCCTTGCCGTCGTCGCGCGCATGATCAATTGGCGCTCGCGGCTCACCGGGATCGCCACCGGCGATCAGGCGATTTTCGTCACCCGCGAGGCGTTCGCTGCGGTCGGCGGCTTTCCCGATCTGCCGCTGATGGAAGACATCGCGATGTCGCGACGGCTCAAGCGCCTGTCGCGGCCCGCCTGCATCGCGACGCCCGTCGTCACCTCGGGCCGCCGCTGGGAGCATTACGGCGTGCTGCGCACGATCGTCCTGATGTGGCGGCTGCGGCTTGCTTATTATCTCGGAGTCGAGCCGGCACGGCTCGCGCACCGCTACCGCCCGGTTCCCTACTCAGCCGCGCAACGCGGCGCCGGGCCATAGCGCCGGCGCCGAGCGTGCATATTGCACCGGCCGCGCCACCTCGGCGCCGAGCGTCTGCGCCGCGTGCCAGCCCCAATGCGGATCGTCGAGGAAGGCGCGCGCCATCGCCACCATGTCGGCCTTGCCCTCGGCGATGAGCGCCTCGGCCTGTTTGGCGTTGGCGATCATGCCGACGACGCGCACCGCAATGCCCGACTCGCGGCGCACTTGTTCGGCGACCGGCACGTTGAAGCCGGGATCGGTCGGCCAGCGGCTGTCGGGCGTGATATTGCCGGAGGAAATATCGACGTAATCGAGCCCCGCCGCCTTAAGCGCCTTGGCAAGCTCGACCGCGTCGTCGCCGGTGAGGCCGCCATCGAGCCAATCGGTGCCGGTGATGCGGGCGCCGAGCGGCATGCCGCGCGGGATCGCGGCGCGCACCTCGCGGGCCACTTCGAGCGGAAAGCGCATGCGGCCGGCGAGCGAGCCGCCATATTCGTCGTTGCGCTTGTTCGACAGCGGCGAGACGAAACTGTGCAGCAGATAGCCATGGGCCAGATGCAGCTCGATGGCGTCGAAACCGGCGCGCACCGCGCGCTTGGCGGCGTCGGTGAAGTCTTTGCGCACCCGCGCCATGTCCTCCTCGGTCATGGCGCGCGGCGTATGCCAGCCCGGCCCGAACGGCAGCGCCGACGGCGCGATGGTCGGCCACGGATCCTCGGTTCGGCTCGAGCGCCTTGGCGCCTTCCCAGGGCCGCTGCGACGACGCCTTGCGGCCGGCATGCGCGAGCTGGATGCCGAGTTTCGCGCTGCCGATGCGCTTGCAGTGGAGCACGATGCGCCGGAGCGCATCCTCGCAGGCATCGGAATAGATGCCGAGGCAGCCATGGGTGATGCGGCCGTGGCGCTCGACATGGGTCGCTTCGAGCACCAGGAGGCCCGCGCCGGAATTGGCCAGCATGCCGAGATGGGTCATGTGCCAGTCGTTGCCGACGCCGTCATTGGCGCTGTACTGGCACATCGGCGCGACGACGATGCGGTTCGGCAATGTGAGATCGGCAAGTTTGATCGGCGAGAACAGAGCGCTCGGCATTGCGGGTCACATTCTGTTGGCGTGGGGAAAAGCGTCAAAAGGAACAGCGCGAGCCGGGCCGCCGCCACGCTCGCCATTTGGGTTTCGCGCTGTGGATAACGCGTCGGGTGCCGAAGAGTCTAGAGCATGATTATGGCGGGCCAGCCTCGTACCGATCCTCGGATGCGGCTATTCCTCGAAACCGGTCAGGCGTCGTTGAATCCGTTTTGCCAAGGCGTCGGCAGCATTTCTTCCAGGGGTTCGACCCGGTGCGGAAACGCGAATATCTCCTCGACGCCAAGGTTTTCGCCGGCCGGCACACCCTCGGTCACCGGAAGCCCGGCAATCGTCGCCCACTGGTCGCGAACCCGTAGCAGCTTGCGCATTTCAATGAGGAATTCGTCGTGGGTGTAATAGTGCTGCCAGCGCCCGGTGTCGCACAACTCGATGAAATGCTCCTGCCGACGCTCGACCAGCGCGAGCCAGCGGCGCGCGACACTGTCGTACGGACCTGTTTGCCGTTCCGACATGAGGAAATGCCAAAAGCACCCGTGGAATCGGTGCTTTTGGATATTCAAAAAGCGCCGCTGATTCGGCAATCAAAATGAATGACGGCACGACGACGACTATTTGTTGACTTTCAGTTTGTGGATAAGAGCGTGCAAAACTGATTCGCGATCTAATCAGTTCTGCGGTCGCAGTTGCTAAAGCCGCACCCGCAAACGGTTGGCGAGCTCGCCGACGATGCCGCGGCGGAACAACAACACGCAGAGCACGAAGATCGACGCCCTGGATCACCAGCACCCATTGGCCGAACGGCGCCAGATAGTTCTCCATGCGCGACGATGACGAAGGCGCCGACCACGGGCCCGAAAATCGTGCCGAGTCCGCCGACCAGCGTCATCAGCATGACCTCGCCCGACATGGTCCAATGCACGTCGGTGAGCGACGCCAGTTGAAACACAATCGCCTTCAGCGATCCGGCAAGTCCGGCCAAGCGTCGCCGACAGCACGAAGGCCAGGAGCTTATAGCGGTCGGTATTGTAGCCGAGCGAAATGGCGCGCTGCTCGTTCTCGCGGATCGCCTTGAGCACTTCGCCGAACGGCGAATTGATGATGCGATAGATCAGGAACAAAGCGGCGAGCACGACGACGAGGACGACCACATACATCGTCATCTCGTTGTTGAGATCGAACACGCCGAACAGGCGGCCGCGCGGCACCGCCTGGATGCCGTCCTCGCCGCCGGTCAGTTTTACGCGCAGCGCGACGAGATACATCATCTGCGCCAGCGCCAGCGTGATCATGGCGAAATAGATGCCCTGGCGGCGAATGGCGAGGCTGCCGGCGATGATGCCGAGGACGGCCGCGGTCGCCGTGCCGGTGAGGACCGCAAGCTCCGGCGGCAAATCCCCAGGACTTGGCCGCATAGGCCGCGAGATAGCTCGCCCAGCCGAAATAACAGCGCATGGCCGAACGACACCAGGCCGACATAGCCGATCAGAAGATTGAAGGCGCAGGCGAACAGCGCAAAGCACAGCGCCTTCATCAGAAACACCGGATAGAGCACGAACGGCGCCACGATCAGGAACGCCACCATGATCGCCGGCCGCTACGCCGACGCTGCGCTCGGTCTCGCGGCGGGCCTGCAGGGCCGCGGCGTCGGCCGCTGTCGCCATCATAGCGCTCCGTCCGAACAGGCCGGCCGGCCGGACCAAGAGCACGACGATCATGATGGCGAAGATCACCGTGTTCGATGCTTCCGGAAAGAACACTTTGGTCAGGCCCTCGACGATGCCGAGCGCGAAGCCGGTGAGGATCGCGCCCATGATCGACCCCATGCCGCCGATCACCACCACCGCGAACACCACGATGATCAGGTCGGAGCCCATCTGCGGCGACACGTTATAGATCGGCGCCGCCATGACGCCGGCGAGCGCCGCGAGACCGACGCCGAAGCCGTAGGTCAGCGTCACCATGCGCGGCACGTTGATGCCGAAGGCGCGCACCAGCGTCGGGTTTTCGGTCGCGGCGCGCAGATAGGAGCCGAGCCGCGTGCGCTCGATCGCGAACCAGGTGGCGAAACACACCACCAGCGAAAACGCGATCACCCAGGCGCGGTAATTGGGCAGGAACATGAAGCCGAGATTGCGGCCGCCCTGCAGCGAATCCGGCACCGCATAGGGCTGGCCCGACGAGCCGTAATAGTTGCGGAACAGGCCTTCGATGATCAGCGCCAGGCCGAAGGTGAGCAAGAGCCCGTAGAGCTGATCGAGGCTGCGCAACTGCTGCAGGAACAAGCCGCTCGATGACGATGCCGAGCGCGCCGACCACGATCGGCACGATGACGAGCGCCGCCCAATAATTGATGCCGAGATATTGCAGCAGCATATAGGCGGCGAACGCGCCCATCATGTATTGCGCGCCGTGGGTGAAATTGATGATGTTGAGCATGCCGAAAATGACGGCGAGCCCGAGGCTGAGCAGCGCGTAGAACGAGCCGTTGATCAGGCCGAGCAGAAGCTGCCCGAACAGCGCCTGCGACGGGATGCCGAAGATTTCGAACATGCGCTCAACGTTTCACGCGGTAACTCGGCAGAGGCCCCTCCCCGCATGAGCGGGGAGGGGTAAACGGCGTCAGTTGGTGACCAGCGGGCAGTTGTCGTCCTTCAGCGGACGGAACGCTTCGTCGGCCGGGATGGTGGCGCGGAGCTTGTAGTCGTCGCCCGGATATTTCGATTCTTCCGGCGTCTTCACCTCGAACAGATAGGCCGGATGGATCTTGCGGCCGTCGGCGCGGATCGTAGCCCTTGCCGAACAGCGGATCGTCGGTCGGCATTTCCTTCATCTTGGCGACCACGGCCTTGCCGTCGGCGGCGCTTTTCAGCGCGGCGACCGCCTTGAGGTAATGCGTGACCGCCGAGTAGACGCCGGCCTGACTCATGGTCGGGAATTTGCCCGGAACCTGCGGCCTGCCAGCGCTTGGTCCAGGCGCGATTGGCGTCGTTCATGTCCCAATACCAGGTCTCGGTCAGGACGAGCCCTTGCGCGATCTTCAGCCCAAGCGCCTCGACGTCGGTGATGAAGACCAGCAGACCCGGCAAAGTGCTGGCCGCCGGCCGCGATGCCGAATTCGGCGCCTTGCTTGATCGAATTGATCGGTGTCGCCGCCGGCATTGGCGAGACCGATGATCTTGGCCTTCGACTGCCTGCGCTTGCAGCAGGAACGACGAAAAATCCTGGTTGTTGAGCGGCACGCTGACGCTGCCGAGCACCTTGCCGCCATTGGCCTGCACCACCGCCGTGGTGTCGCGCTCGAGCGCATGGCCGAAGGCATAATCGGCGGTGAGGAAGAACCAGGTGTCGCCGCCGGTTTGCACCACCGCGCTTGCCGGTGCCGTTGGCCAGCATCCAGGTGTCGTAGGTCCAGTGCACGGTATTGGGCGAGCATTTCGGCCCGGTCAGATCGGACGTCGCGGCGCCGGAGACGAGGAACACTTTGTTCTTTTCGCGCGCCACCTCGTTGACCGCGAGCGCGACGCCGGAATTCGGCACGTCGACGATCACATCGACATGGTCGACGTCGAACCATTGCCGCGCGATGCTGGCGCCGATGTCGGGCTTGTTCTGATGATCGGCGCTGACGACCTCGACCTTCATGCCGTGCGCGGCCGGATTGAAATCCTCCACCGCCAATTTCGCCGCCGCCACCGAGCCCGGACCGCCGATCGTCGGCATAAAGGCTCGACATGTCGGTCAGCACGCCGATCTTGACCGGGATGTCTTCGGCCCGTGCCGCCGTCGCCATCAGCATGGCGGCGAGGAAGGCCAGACTGGTTGTTGCTCTCATAATGCTTCTCTCCTGTGGGTCGAGACCTTGGCTCGACGCATTTTCGATTGCCGGCTCAGTTGGTGACCATCGGACAGTTGTCGTCCTTCATCGGCCGGAACGCCTCTTCGGCCGGAATGGTGGCGCGCAACTTATAATACGTCGCCGGGATATTTCGATTCCTCGGGCTACTTCACTTCGAACAGATAGGCCGGATGAATCTTGCGGCCGTCGGCGCGGACATAGCCTTTGCCGAACAGCGGATCGTCGGTCGGCATCTCCTTCATCTTGGCGACCACGGCTTTGCCGTCCGATGCTGCTTTTCAGCGCGGCGACCGCTTTCAGATAATGCAGCGTCGCCGAATAGACGCCGGCCTGGTTCATGTTCGGGAACTTGCCCGGGCGCTCGGCCTGCCAGCGCTTGGTCCAGGCGCGGGTGCCGTCGTTCATGTCCCAATAGAACGTCTCGGTGAGAACCAGCCCCTGGCGACGTTGAGCCCAAGCGCGTTCACGTCGCTGATATAGAACAACAGCGCGGCGAAATGCTGGCCGCCTGTTGACGATGCCGAATTCGGCGCCCTGCTTGATCGCGTTGATGGTATCGCCGCCGGCATTGGCGAGCCCGATGATCTTGGCCTTTGACGTCTGCGCCTGCAGCAGGAACGACGAGAAGTCCTGATTGTTCAGCGGATGGGCGACGCTGCCAAGCACTTTGCCGCCATTGGCGAGCACGACCGCGGTGGCGTCGCGCTCGAGCGCATGGCCGAAGGCATAATCCGCGGTGAGGAAGAACCAGCTGTCGCCGCCGGTTTTGACCAGGGCGCCGGCGGTGCCGTTGGCCAGCATCCAGGTGTCGTAGGTCCAGTGAATGGTGTTGGGCGAGCATTTCGGCCCGGTGAGATCGGAGATCGCGGCGCCGGAGACCAGGAACACTTTGTTCTTCTCCCGCGTCACCTCGCTGACGGCGAGCGCGACGCCGGAATTCGGCACATCGACGATGACGTCGACGCCGTCGACGTCGAACCATTGCCGCGCGATGTTGGAGCCGATGTCGGGCTTGTTCTGATGGTCGGCGCTGACGATGTCGACCTTCATGCCGTGGGCTGCGGGATTGAAATCCTGGACCGCCAATTTGGCCGCCGCAATGGAGCCGGCGCCGGTGTCGTCGGCATAAAGGCTCGACATGTCGGTGAGCACGCCGATCTTGACGTTGGTCGTTTGCGCTTGCGCCGCCGTCGCGATGCAGCGGCGGCCGAGCGCAAATGCCAGACTTGGCCTGCGAATTTCATCACATCCCTCTCCCTCTGTGCGGGCTTTTGCCCTTTTCGTTCGCTATATCAAACTCCGAGATAGTCGTGCAGCTTTCCCATATTGGCCTTTAGTTCAGGGGTCGAGAATTCGTCGACGATCCGGCCGTGCTCCATGACGTAGTGCCGGTCGGCGACCGTCGCGGCGAAATGGAAATTCTGCTCGACCAGTAGAACCGTGAAGCCCTGCGCTTTGAGCATGGCGATGGTGTCGCGGATCTGCTGGATGATGACCGGCGCCAACCCTTCGGTCGGCTCGTCGAGCAGCAACAGCCGGGCGCCGGTGCGCAGGATACGGGCGATCGCCAGCATCTGCTGTTCGCCGCCGGACAATTTCGTGCCCTGGCTGTTGCAGCCGTTCGCGCAAATTGGGAAACAGCGCGAAGATACGATCGAGATCGAGCCCGCCGGGACGCACTTGCGGCGGCAACAGCAGATTTTCGCGCACGTCGAGGCTTGCGAAAATGCCGCGCTCTTCCGGGCAGAAGGCGATGCCGGCGCGCGCGATCACGTTCGACGGTGCCCCGATAAGCTCGCGGCCTTCGAAGCGCACCGAGCCGGTGCGCCGCTCGACGATGCCCATGATCGATTTCAAGGTCGTGGTCTTGCCGACGCCGTTGCGGCCGAGCAGCGTCACCACCTCGCCGGCCTGCACCTGGAAAGTGGCGCCGTGCAAAATGTGCGACTCGCCGTACCAGGCCTCGAGCGCCTCGACGGCGAGCATGGCGCGTGGGCCGGGCGGACTTGCGACCGTCTCAAGCATGGCCGGTCCCCAGATAGGCTTCGCGCACCGCGGGATTGGCCGACACCGTCTCGTAGTCGCCCTCGGCGAGCACCTGGCCGCGGGTCAGAACGGTGATGCGGTCGCAGAGATCGGCGACGACGCTGAGATTGTGCTCGACCATCAGCACGGTGCGGGTCGCGGCGATGCGATTTGATCAGCGCGCTGATGCGGGCGATGTCCTCGTGGCCCATGCCCGCCATCGGTTCGTCGAGCAGCAGCAGTTTCGGATCGAGCGCCAGCGTGGTCGCGATTTCGAGCGCCCGCTTGCGGCCATAGGGCAATTCGACCGCGAGCGCGTTGGCGTAGGCGGCAAGGCCGACATCGGTGAGCAGCGCCATGGCGCGGTCGTCGAGCGCATGCAGCACCCGCTTTCGACCGCCAGAAATCGAACGACCCGCCGCGCCGGCGCTGCAGCGCGATGCGCACGTTTTCGAGCACCGTCAGATGCGGAAACACCGCGGAAATCTGGAACGAACGCACCAGCCCAAGCTGCGCCACGTCGGCGGGCTTCAGCGCGGTGATATCGCGGCCGTCGAACAAGATGCGCCCGCGCGTCGGACTTAAGAACTTGGTCAAGAGATTGAAGCAGGTGGTCTTGCCGGCGCCATTGGGGCCGATCATGGCGTGGATGCTGCCGCGCGCGACGCGCAAATTGACCGAGCGCACCGCGACGAAGCCGGCAAAATCCTTGGTCAGGTCTTCCGTTTCGAGAACGGCGTCGCTAGCCACAACTCTCCCCCCACCGCCGCCATTCTCCGCGCCTTCCGCTCGGGCGTAAAGAGGACACAGGCGCGCTGTCGCAAGCCTCGCGCGCGAAACATCATGGTGATGAAAGTCGAAATGGGGCTGAAAATGATGACCCGCCCGGTGGGGACGGGACCGGGCGGGTCTAAAGATCGGCGCTGGGCGTCGGGGGGATGGATGCGCCGATGGGGCATCAATGGCCACCGAACGTTGGTCGCAGCGATCGCGGGACAGGTTCAAAGGAAAAGATGAAAAGTTTTAACCTTTGCGAGGCCGGCGGCGGCGTTACAGGCGGAAGGCCGCGCAGCCCGCATGACGCACGACCGCACGCAAATTTCGAGGTTCAGTCCGATTTTCGGCTGCGCGTGGGGCGTGTTCTAGTCGGCTTGCGCGACCTCGACGACGCGATCCTGCCGCATCCGCTGGACGATACGTGCCACGTCCGCTTTGCCGAGCGGCGTCATCGCCACCCGAACCCGATAAAAGTCGTTCGAGGTAGGGCCATCGACGATGGCGGCCTGATAATTTCGCAAAAAATTCGTGATGTCCGCGGCATTTGCCTGGTGCGCAAAGCGTACCATGGCGAAGCTGCCGCCTTGATCGGCGCCGAGGCCACGATAGACCGGCGCTTGCGATTGGGCCACTTGCGGGGCGGCGGCTTGCGGCGCGCCAAGTTGGGGTTTGGTGTAAACGTCGACCAGCAGTACCGACTGCACACCGATGGCGAGCACGGCAAACGACGCCGCCATTGCGAGCGTCCGCGGCGACAAGCTGGCGAAAAAGCCGGTAAACCAATTGCCGGCGGCAGCGCGGCGCTGCCCGCCGCGCGGCTTGAGTTTCGCCATCGATCGCCGCCATCAGCCGGTCGGCAACCTCTCGCGGCGGTGCGCCGAGGGCTTCGTTGAGATGGATCGTCTCGGCCAACTCTTCGCGAGCGAGTTCGAGCTTGAAGGCGAGGTCCGGATCGTGGCGCAGCGCATCCTCGACACGCTGGCGGTCGCTGCGGCGTAGCGTGCCGGCGGCATACCACGGCAACAGGGTTTCGATTTCACTGACTGAAATCTTGCTGGGGCGTTTTGCACCCCCGGTATCGCTCGGCGTCATGGCCAACCCCTATCGATGCCTGCCACTCTGCAGAGTTCTCCCAATTTCTTGCGCGCATAGAACATTCGCGTCTTTACCGTGTTCTCTGGAATGCCGACGATCTGAGCCACCTCTTCCACCGATTTCTCGTGATAGTAGACGAGATCGATAACCTCCCGGTGCTCAGGTGAAAGCGCCGCAAGACATTGTCGCAGTCTTCTCGCCTTTGTCTCGCTTCTCTGCGGTGCGCTCCGGATCATCAGACGGTTCCTCGATCGCTTCCGCTGTTTCGTCGTCGAGCCTTTCGTCACGCCGCTTGCGCAACAGCGACAACGCCTTGAACCGCGCGATGGCGATGAGCCAGGTCGAAACGGCGCTTCTGCCTTCAAACCGGTTGGCCTGGCGCCACACGTCCAGAAACACATCGCCGATGACGTCTTGCGCCGCCATCTCGTCGCGCAAAAGCCGCAGCACGTAGCGATACACCTGCACATGATGCCGCGCGAACAGCACCTGCATCGCCAGCCGGTCGCCCTGCGCGATCCGGGCAATCAGCGCTTCGTCAGCTGGTGCCTTTATCGCGTTCAAGATCGGCTCATCGGATTGGTCGCCGCTGGCCCGGCAGGTTCAAATGCTGGTGAGGCACCCTCCCGCACCGTCCCGAAAAGAGGCCGAAAGGTGACGATTCTCTTTTAGTTTCAGAGCCTTGGGATCGGACGTCGCCCAACCCCACGCCCGGGAAGGCAATTTCCCCTGCATGATACCACGGCGCAAGCGCGGTAATTCCGGCGCCTAGACGACGCTTTAATCGCATAGGCGCGTCCTGCTAGCGGCTTTTCCTCGAGCAGGATCACCGCCAGGAAGGCCACCGCAAGCGTAGCAGCGATGGCGAGGAAAACGGTGGTAAAGCTCGCCGCCGAGGCCGCCCCCAGGAAATGCCGGCTCACGCGCACCGGGCTCGGCGCCGACCGGGGCATCGGCCAGCACCACGGCGCTGAAGGCGGCGACCAGAATGGTTCCCACCAGCGTACGGGCAAAATTCATGGTGCCGATCGCCGCGCCCAGATCGTGCGCCGGCACGGTATTCAACATCGCGACTTGCGTGAGCGGCGCGGTCGGCCCGAAGCCGATACCGATCAGGAACAAAATGATCTCGAGCTTGGTCGCGGACATGCCACCGGCCGAAAGCGCCAGCGCCACGACGGCGCCGACGCCGACCAACAGAAAGCAGAGCGGCAACAGCTTATAGCGGCGCACCCGGCCCGAGCACCTGACTGGAAAGCCCGGCGCTGGAATTCAATGTCGCCATCAAAATCATCAGGCTCAGGCCCGACGACGTCGCCGACCATCCGAGCGCGCTTTGCAGATACATCGGCAACAGAACATTGAGGCTGATGATCGCGCCCCAGCCGAACGAGTGCGCGGCGATCGTCAGCCGCGCCGCCGGATCGGCCAGGATGGCGATCGGGATAAGCGGCTCGTCCGCCGTGAGGAGCCGCACGACGAAGCCCGCGCCCAGCACCAGCGCGCAGAGCAACAGCGCCAAGACCGGCGACGACAGCCACGGATAGCGCACGCCGCCGAGATTGAGCGCCAGCATGAACGACGAGCTTGCCGTCATCACCAGCACGGCGCCGACGAAGTCGAGCCGGTGCGGCCGTTCGCGGCGCGGCAGCCGCCGCAGCATCGTCAGCGCGATCACGACCGCGACGATGCACAACGGAAAACTCCACGAGAAAAATAACCTGCCAGGGCAGATGATCGGAAATCCATCCGCCCAGAACCGGCCCGGTGCCGCCCGCGGTAGTAAACGCGATCGAAAAGTAAGTGTAATAGCGGCCGCGTTCCTTCGGCGCGGCAATGTCGCCCAGGATCATGTTGCCGATTGCGGTCAATCCGCCGGCGCCACAGCCCTGCACGATGCGGCCGCAGATCAGCATCGGCAGATTAGGCGACGCGGCGCAGACCAGCGAACCCGTCATGTAAATGCCGAGCCCGATCAGCATCGCTGAGCGGCGGCCATGAATATCGGCGAATTTGCCGTAGAGCGGCGTCAGCGCGGTCGCGGCGATCAGAAACGCCGTGATCAGCCAGGGTAGATTGTGTATTTCGCCGAGACTGCGCCCGATGGTCGGTAACGCGCTGGCCAAAATGGCCTGGTCCACCGAGCCGAGGAATACCGGCAGCATCATGCTGATGGCGATCAGCCGCTTTTCTTGATGCGTCAGCGGCCGCGACGCCACCGGCGCGGACGCCGGAAAATGCCGAGCAAGATCGTTCGCGTGGTCGTGTACGGCGATCGTCTCGCCAGGCCCCGCGGTGACCGCGCTGCGCTCGTCATTCATGAAGCGTGTTGCGCGCTGCGGTAAGCGAGACGCAGCGTCCTCCCGGCGGAATTTTCAAGAAGCAATAGCGGTAAACCCGCGCGCTGTCATTTGCGAAGCGGCGAGTTCCGGCCGATCCTTTGCGCATGACAGCCGGGAGGCCGCACAGGCGCCGCATCGTGCTTTTTGCCGATTGCGGCGCCTTCTTCTGGAAAAGATCCATTCATTGCGATTGTCCCGGCCTCTCGCGCCCATTAAGCTGTAGGGCCGTCGCCGGTGCGCCGTAAGCGCCCGTTGCGTCCGGAATGCGCTTCCGGAACGTTTTTTCGAACGACGTTTCAACCGCCGGTGCGGCGTGGCCGCGCCACACGCCCTATTGGGGAACACCATGAGAATAAGCGCACGCAATCAGATCAACGGCAAAATTCTGGAAGTCAAAAAGGGTGCCACAACGGCGCATATTCGGCTCGAAATCGCGCCGGGACAGGTCATCACGGCCTCGATCACCAACGAGGCGGTCGACGATCTGGGATTGAAAGTCGGCTCCGAGGCCATCGCCATCATCAAGGCCTCCGACGTCATGATTGCGATCGACTAGATCGTCGCCATGAAACTCTTAGAAACTGCCCTCGCCGCACTCATAGTCGCCTCTGCGGCCGGTCCCTGCCTGGCGCAGGAGCCCGTCGGCTGCGACAAATTCAAATGGCAGCTCGACAAAGAACGCGCAACGCTCACCGGCACCGATCTGCCGAAGGTAGCATCGGGCGATCGAATCGCGTGGCCCATCCCCTTTGCCACGACGGTTAATCTCGTTCCGTTCGGCGATGCGAGATTACCGGCGGCCCCTGAACGCGCGCCCAAATCGCCAACATCCTTCGCCGGATTCTTGCAAGTACCGGCGCCGGCCAGTGCCGCGACCTATAAGATCACTTTGTCGTCGGAAGGCTGGATCGATGTGATCCAGGACGGCCACCCTGTGAAGTCGTCGGCGTTCAGCGGCGCGACCGGCTGCGAAGGCGTCCGCAAAAGTGTGAAATTTCCGCTCGCCGCAGAGCCGTTCACCGTCGAGCTCAGCGGCGTGCCGGCCGATGCGATCGGCGTTGCAATCACCGGCGAGTGACGCCTGCCTGCCCGAGCCGTGCAGCCCGTGGTAGAAAGCGGCCGGGAGCCAAGGTTGGGCGCGGAGACATCATGAAACGGCGTGACGTCCTGAAATTCGGGGCCAAGCTTGCAGGCTTGGCGCCGCTCGGCGCGGCGGCTTTTTCGATGCGCCAGGCGCTGGCGCAATCCGATTTCCCGACCAAGCCGGTGCGGATTGTGGTGGATTCCGCGGTCGGCAGCGCCAACGACGTCAGCGCGCGGATTCTCGCCGAAGAGCTCGGCAAGATCTGGAACCAGCAGGTCATCATCTTCAACCAGCCGGGCGCCGGCGGCGGCATTTCCGCTCGCGTTGCCGCAGCCTCCCCGAACGACGGCTACACGCTGTTTCTGCCGGCCACATCGGTGTTCCTCGCGCTGCCCGGCGGACCGGGCGTGGCGCCCAATATGCCGGTCGAACTGCCGCGCGATTTCGTGGCCATCGGTTTCGTGCTGCAGCAGCCGATTTTCATTGCCGCGTCGCCGAAGAGCGGCATCGTCTCGATCCCCGATCTGATCGCGCGGGCAAAAGCGAAGCCGAACGAACTGTCTTACGCTTCCACCGGACGCGGCCGCCTTACCCATCTGACGATGGAACTGTTGGAGGCCCGCGCCGACGTGCAGCTTCGGCTCGTGCCCTATGCGGGCGGACCGGCGCAGGCGATGGGCGACGTCGTCGAGGATCGCGTCGACCTCGTGCTCGACGCCTATGCGGGGCTTGCTGGCGCGTCGCAGAGCGGATTGATCAAGATGCTGGCTTCGACATCGACACAACGCCTGCCGGGCATGGAAAATCTGCCGACGGTCGCCGAAACGCTGCCGGATTTCTTCGTCGGTGCCTGGCAGGTCATGTTGGCGCCGCTCGGCACGCCGGAGGCGATCGTGCGCAAGGTCAATGCCGATCTGCGCTCGGCCGTCGAAGATAAGGACGTCGCGGCCAAGTTCGCGGCCAATGGCGGCTTCGGCCGCTACATGACGCCGGAAGAGACGACGGCCTTCACCCAGTCGCAGCAAACGATCTGGCGGCCGATCCTGCAGAAGATTGCCCATGAGACGGATTGAGCGCCGCCGCGACGCTACTCGTGACAAAATTCCAGTTAGGCAATCG
Source organism: uncultured Alphaproteobacteria bacterium (assembly GCA_963696555.1). GTDB lineage: Bacteria > Pseudomonadota > Alphaproteobacteria > Rhizobiales > Xanthobacteraceae > BOG-931. Next base: position 212,744 of record CAVOKR010000014.1, read on the forward strand.
TGACCCGCAAAGAGCTCTCGGATATCGTTTGCCCCGCGCGTTCATCGCAGAGTACAAACAGCTCAGACCGTGTCTAGTCGTTGGCTACAATAGCCCGCCGCACGATGACAACATTTGAAACCATCTACATCTGCGTCTTTGTCGCAAGCGCGATCTTTGTTGGAAGCTGCTACCCATTTTATGTGTATTGGAGAATATACCAATTATACAAGCTCGCCGGCAAACGGGTAGAAAGGATCGGATTTCTATGGTTCTCGGTCTACGTCCAAGCGCCCCCACTTCTCGTCCAAGCGGCCCCCCTTGTCCGGAACGCGAAGATGCTTGAACAACTTCCCCAGAATATTCAGGCGCAAGTTGCTACATTTCGATTAATACATGGCCGAGTTCAAGTCGGCATCGTTCTTTGGATCTTCTTCCTCATTCTATTTGGTTATTTCGTGAGGTGGGTTTTCGCATAGGTAATAACCTCGTTAGTCCGGTCGAGTGGAGTAACGAGCGGCAATCAGGCTGAAACACCGACCCCGGATTTCGCTTCCGGGCTACGCGCCTCGGTGGACACAAACCCACCGTAGCTCGCGGAGCGCGCGAAGGCGGGGCGCTCATCCAGGCTATAGCTATGCCTACTGCAGCAGTGTATTCGCCACCTTGAAGCTCGCCTGCGTGTTCGCCTTGATGTCGTCGAGCGTCACGCCACTCGCGAGCTCGATCAGCGTCAGTCCGCCGCCGTGACGGTCGATGGTGAAGACGCCCAAGTCGGTGATCACCATGTCGACCACGGCGGCGCCGGTGAGCGGCAGATTGCAGCGCTGCAACAGCTTCGAATTCGCCCTTGGCCGAATGCTCCATGACCACGACGACCTTCTTGACGCCGCCGACGAGATCCATGGCGCCGCCCATGCCCTTCACCATCTTGCCCGGGATCATCCAATTGGCGAGGTCGCCGTTTTCCGCGACCTGCATGGCGCCCAGGATGGCGATGTCGATATGGCCGCCGCGGATCATGGCGAATGAATCCGCGGAGTTGAAGTAGCTCGTCGTCGGCAGCTCGGTGACGGTCTGCTTGCCGGCATTGATGAGGTCGGCGTCTTCCTCGCCCTCGAACGGGAACGGTCCGGTGCCGAGCATGCCGTTCTCGGATTGGAGCTGCACGCTCATGCCGTCCGGAATGTAATTCGACACCAGCGTCGGAATGCCGATGCCGAGATTGACGTAGAAGCCGTCCTGCAACTCTTTGGCGGCGCGCTCCGCCATTTGATCACGGGTCCAAGCCATCAGACTTCCCCTCCAGTTCCGGCCGGCGCATCGGCTTTGGTGCGCTTGCGAACCGTACGTTGCTCGATGAGTTTCCTTGCCCCCGGCACGTGAATGATACGCTGCACGTAGATGCCGGGCGTGATGATGTGATCGGGATCGATGTCGCCGGGCTGCACCAAATGCTCGACCTCGGCGACCGTCACCTTGCCGGCCGTCGCCATCGGCGGATTAAAATTGCGCGCGGTCTTGCGATAAACGAGGTTGCCCTCGGTGTCGGCCAGATAGGCGTGCACGATCGACAGGTCGGCGACGAGGCCGCGCTCCATGACGTAGCGCTCGCCATCGAATTCGTGCACCTCTTTGCCCTCGGCGATCTTGGTGCCGTAGCCGGTCTTGGTGAAAAAAGCCGGGATGCCGGCGCCGCCGGCGCGGATGCGCTCGGCGAGCGTACCCTGCGGGTTGAATTCGATCTCGAGCTCGTTCGCCAAAAATTGCTGCATGAAGGTTTTGTTCTCCCCCACATAGGAGGAGATCATTTTCTTGATCTGGCGGGTATCGAGCAATACGCCGAGCCCGGTGCCGTCGGTTCCGCAATTATTGGAGACGACGGTCAGGTTTTTGACGCCTGAAGTCACGGATGGCGAGGATCAAGGATTCGGGGATGCCGCAGAGGCCGAATCCCCCCGCCATGATCATCATGCCGTCCTTGAGCAACCCGGCCAGTGCGGAGCGCGCGTCCGCATAGACCTTATTCATACTCGCTCCATTTCTCCCGGCCGGCGAACCATTCTACGCATAAAGGGAACGGCGGAAAGGTCAAATATTGCTGGGATAGTCGTAGGTCTTGACGATTGGCAGCTGGATTTGCGGGTGCGGATAGTAATTCCAGGCCACGAACATCGCGGCGAACAGGATGGCGGCGATCAGGGCTGCGCCGATGCGGTTGCGGAAGGAAATCAGGCTGCCGAGCAGGGCGGCGACGAAGGCGAAACCCGCCATCAGCAGGACGAAGATCCAATTCACGGCCGAGAGATCGATAGGCATTATCGTACTCCCCGAAATGATCCAGTTTTGCCCATCTTACCCGCTGCAGCCATGCGGCGCGACACCTTGGCGGCCGTTCGTACAAGAAGATATAAGGCTCCCGCAACCCGCCAATGACATGAGACCGGCGCCGCGCCGGAACCCTCCTCCATGACCAATGTCCTGATCCTGCTGACGCTGACCGACGCCGTACGCCAGCAATATCATGCCCGGCTGCAGGCGCGCTTTCCCGAAGTATCGATGACGCTGGTCGATCACCATACCAAGGCCGGTCCCTATATCGGCGATGCCGACGCGATGGTGACCTTCGCGCCGATGCTGTCGCCAAAAGTGCTGGAAGCCGCCACCCGGCTGAAATGGGTGCAGGCGCTCGGCACCGGCACCGACAATCTCACCGACCAGCCGGCGCTGCGCAAAGACGTCATCGTCACCAATATTCACGGCATCCACGGGCCGCCGGTCTCGGAAGCGGCCCTTGCCACCATGCTGGCGCTGGCGCGCAATCTGCCGCGGCGCCGTGCGCGGCCAGGACGCGCGCGAATGGCGGCGCTGGCCGGCGCAGCTTCTGCACAACAAGACGGTGGGGATTTTCGGCGTCGGCGCCATCGCCGAATCTCTGGCGCCGAAATGCAAGGCCTTCGGCATGCGCGTCGTCGGCGTCAGTTCGGGCGCGCGGCCGGTCGCCGGCTTCGACCAGGTGCTATCCCCGCGACGAGCTATCCAGGGTCGCCGGCGAGTTCGACTTCTTCGTGCTGCTGACGCCGCTCACGCCAGCGACCCGCAACAGCATCGACGCCAAGGTATTCGCGGCGATGAAACCGTCGAGCTTCCTGATCAATCTGGCGCGCGGCGGCGTGGTCGACGAAGCCGGCGCTGATCGAAGCGCTGCAAGAAGGCGGATCGCCGGCGCAGCGCTCGACGTGTTCAACGAGGAGCCGCTGCCGACCGACCATCCGTTCTGGGCCATGGAGAACGTCCTCATCACCACGCACCAGGGCGGCTTCTGCGACGTCTATATCGATTTCGCCATGCCGACCATCGAAACCAATATGCGCTGTTTTCTCAACGGCAATCTCGCCGGCATGATCAATGTCGTGCCGCATTGAGCGCTCGCTTCCGAACGGGACCATCGGATTCCGTCGCGGGAATAACGAGACAGAAAATGGAACAGCTTTCCGAACGCCTGCAGACGCCGATTTCGACCGCCGAGCTGGAACGGCGCTGGGCCGCGGTGCGCGCCGCGATGGAGCGCGACAAGATCGACGTTCTGCTTGATGCAGAACAACAACGACCAGATGGGCGGCTACGTCAAATATTTCACCGATCTGCCGGCGACCAACGGCTATCCGCTCACGGTGGTGTTTCCGCGCGACGACCTGATGACGCTGGTCAGCCAGGGCCCGTTCGGCGGCGTCACGCATCCTTCGGCAAAAGTCGACGGCATGCGCCGCGGCGTCAAAGCATGGCTCACCACGCCGAGCTACGCCTCGTGCCATTACACCGCGGCCTACGATCGCCGAACTCGCCGCCAAGGCGCTCGAGCCTTATGCCGGCGGCACCATCGGCCTCGTCGGCACCTATCAGATGTCGTTCGCGCTGGTCGATTATCTGCAGAAGGGCCGCTTCTCCAACACCCGCTTCGTCGAGGCCTCCGACCTCGTCGACAACATCAAGGTCATCAAAAGCGCCGAGGAGCAGGAGCTGGTCCGCGCGCTGCGCCGCGATGCAGGACGGCGCCATGCGCGCCGCCTTCGCGGCCGTCGAACCCGGCATGCGCGACCGCGACATCGCCGCGATCGCGCAGTGCTACAGCCAGCGCCACGGCAGCGAGAACGGCATTTATCTCTGCGCCTCGATGCCGGCCGACAAGCCGGCGCAATTCAGCCAGCGCCATTATCAGAACCGCGTCATCGAGGAAGGCGACGCGATCGCGCTCCTGGTCGAGGATTCCGGCCCCGGCGGCATGTATACCGAACTTGGCCGCACCTGCGTGGTCGGCAAGGCGTCGGCAGAGATCAAGGACGAGTTCGCCTTCGCGCTCGAAGCACGCAAATTCAATCTCGGTCTGCTGAAGCCCGGCGCAGCCTGCAAGGACATGTTCGCGGCCTATAACGACTTCATGCGCAAGAACGGCCGGCCCGGAAGAGAAACGCCTGCATTGCCACGGCCAGGGCTACGATCTGGTCGAGCGGCCGCTGATTCGCAGCGACGAGCCGATGGCGATCGCAAAAAGACATGAACATCGTGGTGCATCCGACCTATATCCGCGGCCACGTGTTGTCCTGGGTCTGCGACAATTATCTGATCGGAGCGAACGGCCCGGGCGAACGGCTGCACCGCTTTCCCGAAGCGATCACCGAACTCGGCTGACGCCCTCCCCTGCCCTCCCCGCCAGCGTGGAGGATGCGAGCGATGCGCCGAACGAACTTGACCGGCGCGCGAGACCGTTGCAGTCACTGCTGCAACGGAGGAAACGACCCATGAAGTTCAAAATGCTTGCGGCTGTGGCCGCGGCCGCCGTGGTATTTGCTTACCCTGCAAATGCCGGCAGACTTTCCCGACGCGGCCGCTGACCATGATCATCCCGTTCGCCGCCGGCGGACCGACCGACATTCTCGGCCGCGTCATGGCCGCCCGCATGGGCGAGGTGCTGGGGCAGAATGTGATTGTCGAAAACGTCGCCGGCGCCGGCGGCATGACCGGCTCGGCGCGCGTCGCCAACGCCACTCCCGACGGCTATCAATTCGTGCTCGGCACCGTCGGCACTCATGCGCAGGGCCAGACGCTCTACAAGAATCCGCTCTACAATGCAGTGACGGACTTCACCCCGGTGGTGCTGATCGCCAACGTCCCGATCGTGCTGGAAACCCGCAAGGATCTGCCGGTCAACAATTTCAAGGAATTCGTCGCCTACACCAAAGAAAACCAGGCGAAGATGCAATTCGCCTCCGCGGGCACCGGCTCGGCGGTGCATCTCGGCTGCGTGCTGTTGAACTACGTGATCGGCGTCAATGTCACCCACGTGCCCTATCGCGGCTCGGCGCCGGCCCTGCAGGATCTCGAAGCCGGCCGCGACGACTACATGTGCGACATCATCACCACCGCGAAGCCGCCGATCGACGGCGGCGCGCTCAAGGGCCTGGCGACCCTCGACACCAAGCGATCGCCGGCGCTGCCCGACGTGCCGACCGCCGCCGAGCAAGGCACGCCCGATCTCGTCGCCTATACCTGGAACGCGATCTTCCTGCCGAAGAACGCGCCCGAAGCGATCGTGAAAAAGCTGCACGACGCCGCGCTCGAGGCGATGCATACGCCGCTCGGTGCACGATCGGCTCACCGGCACTCGGCGCCGAAATCGTCTCCGATCAGGAAGCGACGCCGCAGTATCTCGGCGATCTGGTCAAGAGCGAAATCGCCAAATGGGCGGTGCCGATCAAGGCCGCCGGCGTGACGGTGGATTAGTTCGCTGCGTCACCCGCGTATTCGGCGGCCGCCGGATAGCCCTCGACGTCTTGATCGCTTGGCCGCGAGGCGGTGGATCAACTATGCTCGCCCTGAGAGTTGGCGGGCCGCGCCTTCCCGTTTGGCGCGCGACTTGCAGTCATGCGTCGGGGGGCGCGATGGACACCGAGACGGCCGTACGCAACGTCAGAGTCTTCGTCTGCTCGCCGTCCGACGTTGCGCCCGAGCGGGCGCGCGTCCGGGCCGTCGCCGCCAAGCTCAACCGCGATTTCGAGGGGATCGTTCGCTTCGAGACCGTGCGGTGGGAAGAACACTTCTACAAGGCCGACCGCAGTTTCCAGCCGCAGATTCCCGAACCCGTCGCCTGCGACGTGCTGGTCTCGATGTTCTGGACCCGCATCGGCACCGAGCTTCCGGCCGAATTCGCGGTCATGGCGAACGGCAAACCCTATCCATCCGGGACCACCTACGAGCTCTTGACGGCGCTCGCGGCGTCGCGGGCCAAGGGCGTTCCGGACGTCTATGTTTTTCGCAAGACGGCGGACGCCCCGCTGCCGACCACCGATCTCGAGCGGCGGCGGCAAGCGGAAAGCCAGTGGAATGCGCTCGAGGCATTCTGGAGCGAGTGGTTCAGAGCGGAAGACGGACAGTTCAAGGCGGCGTTTCAGACCTTCGCGACGACCGACGAGTTCGAGCGACAGGTCGAGCAGCTATTGCGGCAATGGCTGGAAAGTCGCGGCCTGCTCGGCAAGCGGTTGCGGTGGCCGAAGGAGAAAGGCTCGCCGTTCCGCGGCCTTGTCGCCTTCGAGGCCGAGCACGCCGCAGTCTTTTTCGGCCGCGAGCGGATGATCCACGAGGCCCAAAAGCGCCTCACCGCGGCGGCCGGCAGCGGCTCGCGGTTTCTTCTTATTGTCGGGGCCAGCGGGTCGGGAAAATCGTCGCTCGCACGCGCCGGCCTGATCCCGCGCCTGACGACGCCCGGCGTCATTGCTGGAGTCGACCTCTGGCGGGTCGCGATCATGAAGCCGAGCGACGGCCAAAGCGGGCCGGTGGCGTCGCTGGCGACGGCGCTGTTCGCGGCGCTACCGGAAATCGCGCAAGGTGATTTTGGCACATCCGCAATCCTCGCCGACAACCTGCGCCGCGGCGGCCCGGCAGCGGCACGACCGATCATGCGGGCGATTGCACGCGTCGGCGAAGCCGCGCAACGCGAGCGCAATGCCGATGCGCCGTTGCGCGTGGCCGTCGTGCTCCTGGCCGATCAGCTCGAGGAATTGTTCGCGCAGGCCGTCTCCGACGCGGAGCGCACCGCTTTCGGCGAGGCGCTCAAACAGCTCGTGGCGACGGGGCAGGTCTGGTGTGTCGCGACGCTGCGCGCCGATCTCTACGAGCTGATGCTGAAGCAGCCGTCGCTGAAGGCGATGAAAGAGACCGGGGCAAGCCTCGATCTCGGCCCGCCGGACACCGCGGATCTTGCCGACATCGTGCGGGCGCCGGCCGCCGCGGCCGGCCTCGTCTTCGAGACCGACGCGCCTCACGGCCCGCTCGATGTGAGGCTCCTTGCCGACGCCAAGACCGCCGATAGTTTGCCGCTACTGCAATTCACCTTGCGTCAGCTGTATGAGCACCGTGTCGAACACGATGGCGAAACCACACTCACCCATGCGGCCTACGACGAACTCGGCGGGCTGAAAGGCGCCATCGCGGTCGAAGCGGAACGCGCCGTCGCGAGCCTGCCGCCCGGCACGATCGACGCCCTGCCGCGGTTGTTGCGGCAATTGGCGGAGCCGGCCCGCGATGGCCGGTCCTTGACGCTTCGGGAGGCGACGCGGGCCGAGGCGGCGACAGAAGTCTCGGAGACGGCCTTGGCGGACGCGCTGTTGGGTGCGCGCATCGTGATCGCCGGGCAGGATGCAGCAGGGCGTCCCACGCTCCGGCTGGCGCATGACGCGGTTTTGACGAGCTGGCCAAAGGCCGAGGCCGCGGCGCAGGCCAGCCGGGAATTCTATCGCATCCGCTCCGACGTCGAGGATGCGCTCCGGCGTTGGCAAGAGCACCGGCAGCCCAGCGATCGACTGATCCAGCCCGGCGTACCGCTCGCGGAAGCCGAAAAACTCGCGGCCGATTTCAGCCGCGAACTGCCAGCCGAACTCGTCGCCTACGTGGGCGCATCGCGCCGGCGGGCGCGCGTCCGCCAGCGCCTCGTCGCCGGCGCAGCGGTGTTCTTCTTCGCGCTCGCGGTCGTCGCGCTTGCGCTCGGCTATCAGGCCCATCTCGCCAAACAGGTTGCCGAGCAGGCCACGGAGCGTGCGGTTGCGGCCCAAGCCCAGGCCGAAGCCTCCAAGAAGCAGGCCGTCGACTCCGAACAGCGGGCCGTGGCCGCCAAGGAGCAAGCTGTCGCCTCGGAGGAGCGCGCCGTTGCGGCCAAAAACGAGGCCGAGCATTCGCGCGACTCCGAGCGCATGGCGAAGAATTTTATCGGCAGCGTCGCCGAGACGCTCGCCGCGCTTTCCGGCTTCGTTCCCGAGGAAACCGAAGTGCTGATGCGCGAGACGACGCAGGCGATCCTTGAGGGCGACAAGCTCGATCCCGACAAAGTGACCATGCAGCAGATCGATGCGCTTGAGGAAATGGCCCGCCACTTCTACGAATCCTGGGACGGCGAGCGCGTTGTCGATTTCCTCAATCACGCCGACGAGCGTCTGAAACGGGTCGGCGCGCAGGGCATGGCCAGCCCGAAATACATCAAGCTTGAGGCCGGCTGGCAGGAGATCGCCGGCGACCACGATGCCGACGACAGCCGCAATTACGCCAACGCCGAGCGCGAATATCAGCAGGCGCTGACGCTTTTCGATCAATACCGGGCGGCGGATCCGGCCGGCGCGCTCGACAGCGCCCGCCTCCACAGGAAGCTCGCCGCGATCAAATCCATAGAGGGCGACAAGAACAACGCCGCGCTCAACATTGTGGCGGCTGGCCAGTTGCTGACCGACAGCGACGAAACGTCGAGCGAGCGTGCCGCCTTGAATGATCTGAAGGCGACCGTGGCGGTACAAGCCGGCGACGTGGCCGGCGCGGAACGGCTGCTCCAGGCGGCCGTGACGCTCGATCGCAAAAGCCTCGATAAAGCGCGACAGACCGAACAGCCAATTCTGCGGCTCAGCGAATTGCTCGCAATCCACTTGCAGCATCTCGGCGACGTCTTGCGCGGCGAGCATCTGGATTCCGCGCGCGCCGCCTATGACGAGGCGGAAGTCCTCACCAATGAGATTCTGGAGACTTATCCGAACCAAGCCGGGGTTCGGTTCATCCGGGATCTGATCCGGCACGGCCGTTCGCACCTCGCCGGCAAACCCGGTGCGAAAGCCGACCAAGCCGGAATAGCCGCGGACCCGGCAACCGACATCGATGCGAATTTCGCCCAGGGTTTCGGCCGCTTCAAGTTCGGTATGTCGACCGCGCAGGTCAACGCGCTCCTCGATCATCGCTTCGGCACCATTGTGCCGGCGCAACTGCCTCGCGCCGCGGAATACCGGACCGGGGAAGTGCACTATTTCTGGGTCGCCGTCGCCGATCTGCCCGAGTTCCGTAATTTCTATGCGCCGGTCGCATCGTGCTTGAATGCGTCCATGGACTACGTGGTTTTCATGTTCGACGAGGACTCGTTGATGCGGATCTCGTTTCGGCTCTACGGGCCGCCGGGCGACGGGAATTGCGGCCCGCGCAAGGGGCTGTTTCCCGATCTCGCCGAGCGGTTTCACATGCCGTTGCTCGGCACGCCGAAACAATGGCGGCTGGGCTGGGAAACGAGCCGCGCGTCGGTCATCGGCACGACGTTCAAAGAAGGACCGATGCTCGACTTTATCGTGCGGTAATAGTCGCTGAGCGGCGCCGCGTTAGAGTTAACAGCGCCGCTTTTTGTCCGCTGTTTGCACCGAAAAATCCGCAATTGCGTCACCGTGAGGTCACGCCGCCCATAGCCTATGCGGGACGTATTCCAGAACGGAGGACGTTATGCTGCGTATTTGCATCGTCTCTGCGGGTGTGGCTGCCGCCATCACTATGGCGCTTCTAACAAACAGCGCGGCTGCGCAGACCGCAACGGATACTGAACCCGGCAAGCCGCTGGCGCTCCTCGCCGGCCTGCGGCCGCCGCACGAACATAAAGCGCATCAGAACGCGGCAGGGGTCCATGCGAGTGTCGCCAGTAAGACGAGCAAAAAAACGGCTGCCAGGAAATTGCCGGCAGGAACAAAACTCGCGAGCAAAGAACACCGCAGGATCGCGGCCGAGCCCGCGGTCGAGCCGGCGGCCGGTGCTGCAGCACGGGCCGACGATGCCCCGGCAACGCCCGCCACAAATACCTTTGCGAGCGTCTGGCCGGTGGACAGCGCCGCGGCTTCCGACACCGCATCGCCGACGGCCTCGAGCGCGACAACGGACGATGGCCTGCAAATGAGCGCGGTCGTCGTCGACGGCCAAACCGTGCAGGTCGCTTCGCCGGACCAAGTCAACGCCATCGATCTCGCTGCCGACGACACGACCGCGGCGAAAGCTCCTGCGCCAATCGATCGGACCGGTGCGGCGCCGGCTGCGGCACGCGCCGTCTTCGCCGCGGCGGTCCACAAGGACGAAACCGCAAGCCCGGTCGGCAGTGCGTCATGGTTCGCACAGGTGCTGGCCGCGCTCGGCGGCGCGGTGGCGGCGGGCACGGTCGCCTGGTTTCTGATCCGCGGCGGGCCGCAGCGGATGTATGGGTGAGCGATTAGCGAGCGACGTTATTCGCTGTTCGCTATCCGCAATTTCGCCGTTTCAGACCCTTTCGCCTTCAGCGTCTTGAACAGGTCGAACGCGTCCTTCGGCTTCATGTTCTTGTGCACGACGGCTCCGACCGCCGCGATCATCGCCTGCGGCGCCTCGGACTGGAAAATATTGCGGCCCATGTCGACGCCCGATGCGCCTTGCTGCACGGCGTTATAGGCCATGGTCAGCGCCTCGAGTTCGGGCAGTTTCTTGCCGCCCGCCATCACGATCGGCACCGGACATGACGCGGTGACGGTCTCGAAATCTTCCTCGACGTAATAGGTCTTCACATATTGGGCGCCGAGCTCGGCGATGATGCGGCAGGCGAGCCGGAAATATTTTGCGTCGCGCACCATGGCCTTGCCGACGGCGGTGATGCCCATCACCGGCACGCCCGAGCGCAGGCCGGCGTCGACGAGCTTGGTCATATTGTGCACCGAGCGGGTCTCGTGCTCGCCGCCGATGAAGACCTGGATGCCGACGCCGGCGGCGTTGAGCCGCACTGCGTCGTCCATGTCCATGGCGATCTGTTCGTCGGAAAGCTCTTCGCGCAGGATGCTCGGCCCGCCGCTCGCCCGCAGCACCATCGGCTTTTGGCATTCCGCCGGAATGACTGAGCGCAAAATGCCGCGCGTGCAGAATAGCGCGTCGCAGGACGGCAATAGCGGCACGATCGACAGATCGATGCGTTCGAGGCCGGTGGTGGGGCCTTGGAAATAGCCGTGGTCGACGGCAAGCATCACGGTGCGGCCCGACGCGGGATCGAACACCCGCGCCATGCGGTTCTTCATGCCCCAGTCGAGCTGATGGGTGCCCTTGAGATAAAACCCCGGCGTCTGCTGCGGCTGGTCGAGCGCGTAGCGCTGCCCTTCTTTGTCGGCTTCCGGCATGATGGCTGCTGGTTCCTGCTTTCTCGTGCTGTCGTAATTGATCGCTGTGTTGACGATGTTGGCCTGCGCTCAATTGTCGTCGGATTGGGGCTGGTTCGGGCCCTTCCAATAGGGATTGAGGCTGCAATAGCCGCGATTGCCGGCCAGGATGAACGGCTGGCATTCCTCGACCAGAGTCGTAGACGCATTCCCACATCAGGTCGCCGCCGCCATTATTGGTGACCGCGCACCATTTGGCGTGGCCCCATAGGGCGGCCTCGCCCGGCGTCGGCGCCAAAGCCGTGAAAAGGCCGGTCGCCGCGGCCAATGCCGCCGCCGCCAATGCCAGTCCTGGGAATGCTGATTTTCACGGCGGCAGTTTAAGGCAGGATCCGAAAAAGTGGAATCCGGTTTTCCGAAAAGATCAGCGCGGCAAAGTTCCAGCGGCAGGCCGAAAAGCAACGCGGCACCATGGTGGAAGTCAGGGATGATTCTGTCGGTACGCTGTGTTCTCCTTTTGCTCCCTCTTGGCAATGTTCTCTTTTTGTTCTATAGTGTCTTTCTAGAACATCCACCGAACATCAACGCGTTTTCCTGACGCGGGGAAACCGGCCAAATGATTGATCCCATTGTGCTTTTACCATCGCCTTCCCCAGGCTTTTCCCGGAAGGCGCGAAACCGCGCCGTGGTGATGGAAGAATTGCGCCGCCTGCTCGTCACCGGCAAAGGAGAATTGGAACGGGACGCTGCCCTTCGGCCTTGCCGCGCTCGATTCCCACCTGCCGGAGGGTGGCCTGTCCCAGGCCGCGCTCCACGAGATCGTGCCCGAAACCACAGCCGCCAACGCCGCCGCCTTCGGTTTCATCGTGGCCATTCTTGCCCGCCTCTCGGCGAACTCCCCTCCCCCTTGTGGGAGGGGTTGGGGGTGGGGGTCGGGAGGGTCGGTGCAGACGTCGACGCTCGCGCGTCACCTCCCGACCACCCACCCTACCCTCCCCCACAGGGGGGAGGGAAAAGATCGTCTTCGTCATGCCGGCCTATGGGCATACGCCGGCATGGCCGGCTTTCCGGACATGGCCTCAACAGCGCTCGGTCTCGATCCGGGCCGCGTGATCCTGGTCGAGACGGCGCACCGCAAGGAAAGCCTGTGGGCGCTGGCCGAGGCGTTGCATTCGGGCGCGCCGGCCGCCGTCGTCGGCATGATCGACCGGCTCGATCTCAAGACCAGTCAAAAGCTGCAGCTTGCGGCCAGCGATTGCGGCCTGCCGCTGTTGTTGTTGCGGCCGGCGCCGACGCTGGAAGCAAGCGCCGCGGCAACGCGCTGGCGCGTCGGCACCGCGGCAGCCGCGCGCGATCGTTTCGGCCTCTACGCGCGCCCGCGATGGCATCTGCATCTCGAACGCTGTCGCAACGGCCGGCCGGGCGAATGGGTAGTGGAGTACGATCATGTCGCGCATCGTTTCAGTTTGGCTGCCGCGCTGGCCGATCCAGCGCTTTATCGCGGCCCAGGCGATCGATCCGCAAGCGATCGATCCAGCCGACAAGCCGGTCGATCCTGAGCGGCCGTTCGTCCTTGTCGTTACCGCCGCCGGCGGCCCGCGCATCGCCGCCCTGAACGAGGCGGCGGAGCAATCCGGCCTCGCGGCCGGCGAACCTTTGGCCGATGCGCGGGCGAAAGCGGACGCCCTGCAAGTGCGCGCCATCGATCAAGCCGCCGACGATGACGCGCTGCGCCGGCTTGCTTTATGGGCGACGCGTTACACGCCGACCGCCTCGCCGTGGTGCGAGGAAAACGGTGCCGACGGTTTTTTCCTCGAGATCGAAGGGTCGGCGCATCTGTTCGGCGGCGAGGCAAAACTCATCGCCGATCTTTCCGCCCGGCTCGCCCGGTTCGGGCTCAAAGCACGCCTTGCGGTGGCCGCGACGCCCGGCGCCGCCTGGGCGGCCGCGCGCTATCACCGCTCGGTTTTGGCGGTCTTGCCGATCGGCGAGGAAAGAGCAGCGCTTGCGGCGATGCCGATCGAGGCCTTGCGACTGACGCCGCCAACGCGTCTGGCATTGCGCCGGCTCGGCTTCAAAACCGTAGGCGCGCTGATCGACCAGCCGCGCGCGCCCTTCGCGGCGCGCTTTGCCGCCGAGCTTTTGCGCCGTCTCGATCAGGCGCTCGGCCGCGTCGAGGAACCGCTCGTCCCCATCGTCGCGCCGCCGGTCTATCACAGCCTGCATTATTTGCTCGAGCCGATCTTCACCGCGGACGCGATCGTCGCCCGCGCCGGCCGGCTGATGCATAATCTCGTGCATGTGCTGGTGCGCGACGATGTCGGCGCGCGGGCTTTGCGGCTTTGTCTCTATGGCGTCGACGGCACGGTCACGACAATCGAGATCGGGCTGACGCTGCCGACGCGCGACGTCGCCCATGTGACGCGTCTCGTCGCACTCAAGCTCGAAGCGCTGGCGGCGGCGCAACAGGCCGGCTTCGGTTTCGAAGCCATCGGGCTTGCCGTCACCCGCGCCGAAGCCCTGCCGGCGCGGCAGAGTGAATTGATTTCCGCCGCCGCCGGGGGTGACAGCACTGAGCAGGGCGCTGCTTTGATCGATGCACTGCGGCAACGTCTCGGCCCGGATCGGGTGCGCCGGTTCGCGGCCTACGAAAGTCACCTTCCCGAACGCGCCGAAACCCTGCCGCCGATCGACGGCGAGACATCGGCCTGGCCGGAATCGGAACACTTAGGTGTCCTTGCACGCCCGCTTTTATTGCTGCCGCGCGCCGAGCCGGCCGAGGTCACCGCCCTTATTCCCGACGGTCCGCCGCGCCGTTTTTGCTGGCGCGGCGTGACCTATGGCGTCGCCTGTGCCCAGGGACCGGAACGCATCGGCGCCGAATGGTGGCGTCATCAAACAACTGAACCTACCCGCGACTATTACCTCGTCGAGGACGACATCGGCCGCCGCTTCTGGCTCTACCGCGAAGGCCTCTACGGCCGCGAGACCGCGGCGGCGCGCTGGTTCGTGCAAGGTCTGTTTGCGTGAGCGCCGCGATGACCGCCTATGCCGAACTGGCCGTGACCACCAATTTTTCCTTCCTGCGCGGCGCCTCCCATCCGCAGGAAATGGTGGCGCGCGCCGACGAACTTGGACTCAGCGCCATCGGCATCGCCGACCGCAATTCTTTCGCCGGCGTGGTGCGCGCTTATGGCGAAGCAAAAAAGCGAACAATAAAACTCATCGTCGGCGTGCGTCTGGTCACGGTCGATGGTTTTGAGGTGATCGCCTATCCGACCGACCGACCGGCTTATGGCCGGCTCTGCCGCCTCATCACCGCGGGCAATCTCAAGGCCAAAAAGGGCGAATGCCATCTGAGTTTCGACGACATTCTCGGCGCGAGCGAAGGCCAGATGCTGATCGCGCTGCCGCGGAAGGATGACTTCACCCACCGTCTCGCCGCCCTCGCCGACGCGGCGCCACATCGCACCTTTCTCGCCGGCGTGCATTATCATCGCGGCGACGAGCCGCGCCGGCTCGGGCTGTTGGCCGAGCTCGGCGCCCGGCACGGCGCGCCGCTCGTCGCCGTCAATGACGTTCTCTATCACGCACCAGAGCGCCGGCCGCTCGCCGATATCGTCACCTGCGTCCGTGAAAAATGCACCCTCAAGGAAGCGGGACTGCGGCTCAGCGCCAATGCCGAGCGCCATATCAAGCCGCCCGAGGAAATGGCGCGGCTGTTCCAGAACTTTCCCGATGCCGTCGCTCGCAGCGTCGCGATCGCAGACGCCTGCCGCTTTTCGCTCAGCGAATTGAAATACGAATATCCCGACGAGCCGGTGCCGGAAGGCAAGACCGCCCAGCAACATCTTGCGGATCTCACCTGGGCGGGCGCGCGCGAGCGCTATCCAAAGGACAAATATCCGCAAGGCATTCCGGACGACGTCAAAAACCGGCTCGACGACGAACTTGGCCTCATCGCCAAGCTCGATTATGCGCGTTACTTCCTCACCGTCCACGACGTCGTTTCCTTCGCGCGGCGGCAGGACAAGGAAATCCTCTGTCAGGGCCGCGGCTCGGCCGCCAACAGCGCGGTGTGCTTTTGCCTCGGCATCACCTCGGTCAATCCGGACAAAAGCAATCTGTTGTTCGCGCGTTTCATTTCCGAGAACCGCGGCGAGCCGCCCGATATCGACGTCGACTTCGAGCACGAGCGGCGCGAGGAAGTGATTCAATACATCTACCGGCGTTACGGCCGCCATCGCGCCGCGATCTGCTCGACCGTCGTGCATTACCGCTCGCGCCGCGCCATCCGCGAAGTCGGCAAGGTTCTGGGCCTGACCGAAGACATCACCGCGGCGCTCGCCAAGACGGTGTGGGGCTATGGCGACGGTCTGCCGGA
This sequence comes from uncultured Alphaproteobacteria bacterium, assembly GCA_963696555.1. Lineage (GTDB taxonomy): Bacteria > Pseudomonadota > Alphaproteobacteria > Rhizobiales > Xanthobacteraceae > BOG-931. The sequence continues at coordinate 228,560 of CAVOKR010000014.1, forward strand.
CGATCACGTCCGCCAGGCCGGTCTCGATCCGGAAAATCCGGCGATCCGGCAGGCCACAGCGCTTGCCGATGAATTGATCGGCTTCCCGCGCCATCTGTCGCAGCATGTCGGCGGCTTCGTGCTCACCAAAAGCCCGCTCGACGAGACGGTGCCGATCGGCAATGCCGCGATGGACGACCGCACCTTCATCGAATGGGACAAGGACGACATCGATACGCTCGGGCTGATGAAGGTCGACGTGCTGGCGCTCGGCATGTTGAGCTGCCTGCGCCGCGGGCTCGATCTTCTCAAACAGCATTACGGCGCCGAGTTTTCGCTCGCCACGCTGCCGCAGGACGACGCGGCGGTCTATGACATGCTGTCGCGCGCCGATTCGGTCGGCGTGTTCCAGGTCGAGAGCCGCGCGCAGATGTCGATGCTGCCGCGCTTGAAGCCGCGCTGTTTCTACGATCTCGTCATCGAAGTCGCGATCGTGCGGCCGGGCCCGATCCAGGGCGACATGGTGCATCCTTATCTGCGCCGGCGCGACGGCATCGATAAGGAGCATTACCCCTCGCCGCATCCCGCCCATGGCCCGAAGAACGAGTTGGAGGAAGTGCTCAAACGCACGCTCGGCGTGCCGCTGTTCCAGGAACAGGCGATGCAGATCGCCATCACGGCGGCGAAATTCACCCCCGACGAGGCCGACGGGCTGCGCCGCGCCATGGCGACGTTCCGTCACACCGGCAACGTTCATCTGTTCCGCGACAAGTTCATCAACGGCATGGCCGCGCGCGGTTACGACCGCAGCTTCGCCGAACATTGCTTCGGCCAGATCGAAGGCTTTGGCGAATACGGTTTTCCCGAAAGCCATGCCGCGAGTTTTGCGCTTCTGGTCTATGCCTCGGCCTTCATCAAATGCCGCCATCCGGAGGTGTTCTGCGCCGCCATCCTCAACAGCCAGCCGATGGGTTTTTATCAGCCGGCGCAACTGGTGCGCGATGCGCGCCAGCACGGCGTGGAAATCCGCGAGGCCGACGTCAATTTCAGCGCCTGGGATTGCACCCTTGAGACGGCCACGGACGGCAAGCACGCCGTACGTCTCGGCTTCCGGCTCATTGCCGGCTTGAGCGAAGACGAGTTGAAAAAGCTCATCGCCGCGCGCGGCAACGGTTTTTCCTCGATCGAACGGCTCGCCGCGATTGCCGGCATTTCGCGCTTCACCATCGAGCGGCTGGCGGAGGCCGATGCCTTCCGTTCGCTCGGGCTGCAACGCCGCGCGGCCTTATGGGCGGCGCGGCGGCTCGACATGATCGGCATTCGACCGCCGCGCGGCGGCGAGCGTTCTACAAGCTTGACCGACGAAGCGCTGCCGTTGCTCACGCCGCATTTGAGTGACGAGCTGTTTCCCGAGCCCGCCGTCGCGCTGCCCGCCATGCCGCTCAGCGAGCACGTCGTGGAGGATTACATCGCGACCGGGCTGTCGCTGAAAGACCACCCGGTACGTTTCTTCCGCGACCGCCTCACGGCGCTCGGCGCCATCCGCAATACGGCGTTACGCAGCGACGCCTTGACGCAGGATCGGACAGTCACTGTCGCGGGTCTCGTCTTGGTGCGGCAGCGGCCGGGCACGTCGAAAGGCGTCGTGTTCATGACGCTCGAAGACGAGAGCGATATCGCCAACATCATCGTCTGGCCGAAAGTCTTTGCCGAGAACCGCCGCACCGTGATGACGGCGCGCTTCCTCGCGGTGCGCGGCCGCCTGCAACGCGCAGGCCTCGTCATCCATGTGGTCGCTGAAAGTTTTGTCGATCTGTCCGCCGCGCTGCCGAAGCTGCGCGACGGCGACCTGTTCCTGCCGGCGCCGTCCTGTCCGTCGCACCAGGAAGGGTCGTGGAGCACGCCCAAAAGCCGGGATTTTCATTGAGACGAGAATGATCAATCAAACCGTCATTCCGGGACCGAGCGTAGCGAGGAGCCCGGAATGACGAACCCACAAGGAGTTCGTCATGTGTGGCCGCGCCAAGCTTCCCGAGGACGTTTCCGAAATCAAACTCGACCTGAAAATCGACTGGGACGAGATCGGCGACTATCGGCCGCGCTGGAACGCGGCGCCGACATCAAACCTGCCCGTCGTCATTTCCGACAACGGCGAACGGACGCTTACGCTGATGCGCTGGGGGCTGGTGCCGGCCTGGGCGAAAGACCTCAAGATCGGCTATTCGACTTTCAACGCCCGGGCGGAAGGTGTCGATACCCGCCCGGCCTTCCGCTCGGCCTGGAAAGCCGGGCGAAGGTGCCTCGTGATCGCAGATGGCTATTACGAGTGGCGATCAACAGATAAACAACCATTCGCTGTGGCGCTCGGCAATCGCGGACCGATGACCTTTGCCGGGCTATGGGACCTCTGGCAGGCACCCGATGGTGAACCGCTTAGATCCTTCACCATCATTACCACGGTCGCCAACGCGCTTTTGGAACCCCTGCACGACCGGATGCCGGTCCTTTTGGGACCTGACCGCTGGCCGACATGGCTCGGCGAAAAAACCGCGACGGAGGCCGAACTGAAAGCAATTCTGCGGCCTTATCCAGGTGCGGCGATGACGTTCTGGCCGGTCGATCGCAGGGTTGGCAATGTCCGCAATGACGATCCGGACTTGTTCGCGCCGGTATGACGGCATCCGCCGCTACCTGAACACAAGGGGAGTTGCGTGCCCTGCCTCGGCCCTATATCGTTTATCGCCTGCCGAATGCAGGAGCTGTCCACGCCGTGTCGCCCGGCGTCCGGGACGGCGGGGCGACCCGCGACACCGCGTCGCTGCGGAACATCGCGGTATTTGCGGTAATTCCTCGTTCGAAGTAAATCGGGGCGAAGAAACATAACGGCCCCGTAGACGGCCGGGAGGAAAGATTGCGGCGTTCTACCAGTCTTGTCCGCGACCTGATCGGCAAGCGCGACTTCTATGCCGGCGGCCTGATGATATTGATCGGGCTCGGCATCGCCATCAAAGGCACGACCTATCGCGCCGGCACGCTCATGCATATGGGGCCGGGCTTCATGCCGACGGCGCTCGGCGTGATCCTCGTTCTCGTCGGCATCGCCATTGCGGCCGCGAGCCTTTCGCCAGCCGAAGCCGGCAGCCCGGCCGAGGAAGGGATTCTGCCCGAGCATCCGCAATGGTGGGCCTGGTTCTGCATTCTCATGAGCCCCGTCGCCTTCATCTTTTTCGGACGCTATTTCGGCATGTTCCCGGGCACCTTCGCCTGCGTCTTCATCGCCGCCCGCGGTGACAAGAACGCCACTTGGCTCGGAACCTTCGTTCTCGCGACCGTCGTAACCATCTTCGGCGTCGCCTTGTTCTCCTACTTCCTCCAGGTGCCGATGCCGATCTTCAGCCTGGGAGGCGGCATGTGATCGGGACCTCACTCGAGAGTCTTTGGTACGGCTTCGGCGTCGCGCTCGAGCCGCATAATCTGATGTTCTGCTTCATCGGCGTTCTGGTCGGCAACATGGTCGGCGTGCTGCCGGGCATGGGACCGCTCGCCACCATCTCGATCCTGTTGCCGCTGACCTTCGGCATGAAGCCGGTCGCCGCCATCTTGATGCTCGGCGGCGTGATGTACGGCGCGCAATATGGCGGCGCCATCTGCTCGATCCTGCTCAATTTGCCATGTCATCCACCGCACGCGGTGACGTGTCTCGACGGCTTCCCGATGACCAAGCAGGGCCGCGGCGGTGTCGCGCTGGGCTTGACGGTGTTCGCTTCGTTCGTCGGCGCCTCCTGGGGCATCACGGAAATGATCTTTCTGTCGCCGCTCTTGGTGCGGGCGGCGTTGCAATTCGGTCCAGCCGAGGTCTGTTCGCTGATGCTATTGGGCCTGCTCGCCGGCTCGACGCTGGCGCGCGGCTCGCCGCTCAAGGGCGTAGCGATGACGGTGCTCGGGCTGTTCCTCGGCTCGGTCGGCACCGATCTCGAAACCGGCTCCGAACGCTACACGTTCGGTCTCACGGAACTCGATGACGGCATCGAACTGATCGCGATCGCGCTCGGCCTGTTCGGCATCGCCGAGTTCATGAACAGCGTCAATCAAGTGGCGCCGATCAACACCAAATATACCCACGTCACGTTCAAGGACATGCGTCCGACCGTTGCCGATCTGAAGCGCTCGTTCTTCCCGATGTGGCGCGGCACCATCATCGGCAGCCTGTGCGCGCTCATTCCCGGCACCGGACCGACGATCGCTTCTTTCGTCGCCTATGCGACCGAAAAGAAGATCTCCAAACACCCGGAACTGTTCGGCACCGGACTGATCGAGGGCGTGGTCTGCCCCGAAGCCTCGACCCACTCTTCGGTGCAAGGCGACTTCATTCCGACCATGAGTCTCGGCATTCCGGGCGATGCCGTGATGGCGCTATTGCTCGGCGCGCTGATGATCCAGGGCATCGTGCCCGGTCCGCAGCTCATCTCGCAGCACCCGGATATCTTCTGGGGCCTCGTCGCCTCGTTCTGGATCGGCAACATCATGCTGGTGCTGCTCAACGTGCCGCTGATCGGCATCTGGGTGAAGATGCTGGCGATCCCCTACAAATATCTTTACCCGAGCGCGATGTTCTTCGTCTGCATCGGCGTCTATGCCGCCAATAACGACTTCTTCCAGGTCGGCGAAGTCGCGGTCATCGGCGCCTTCGGGTATCTCCTGCTCCGTCTCGGCTATCACCCGGCGCCGATCCTGCTCGGCTTCGTGCTCGGGCCGCGGTTCGAGGAGAATTTCCGCCGCGCCATGCTGATCTCGCGCGGCGACCTCGGCGTATTCGTCGAGCGGCCGATCAGCGCGGTCTTCGTTGGACTATGCGTGCTCTTGATCGGCTCGCAGATCTATATCCGTATGCGCGGCTCGAAACCGCCGATCGAGCCTTCGCTGCAGCCGCACGGCAACGGCACGCCGGCCATCTCGGCCGAGCTTCGCACCCCCGCGGAGTGACCGCGCGGCGCGCCTGGGTGCGCCGCCAGCGATGACCCCGCCGGTTTCCAAATATACGGAGCCATTCTACGCGCCGCGCAAGCCGCGGCCGAGCACGCGTCCCAGCCGGTCGGCAAACAAGCGCGCGTCCGCCGGACGATCGCCCTCCAGCAGCCGCGCCTCGTCGAACAACAGATAAGCCGCATCCTCCTTGAAGCCGCGGTCGCCCTCGCCGAGCCCAGCGAGCGCGATCACCAGCTCGTGGCGGGGGTTTATTTCCAGGATCGGCTTTGATGCCGCGGAAAGCCGTCCCGCGCCGGCCAAAATCTTTTCCAGCCCGCGGTCGGGGCCGGAATCGGGCGCTACCAGACAGACCGCGCTGTCGGTGAGGCGCTCCGATGGTTTCACATCGGCGACCGCGTCGCCGAGCACAGCCTTCACGAAAATCAGGAAATTCGCAACCGCTTCGGCACCCTCCGCCGGCTTCTCCTGGGCTTTCTTCTCGGCGTCCTCGGCCAGCGGAATGAGCGCCAGATCGGCCGCGCCTTGCGTCACCGACTTGAACGGCTTGCCGTCGAACGAGGCGCCGGACATGACCCAAAAAGTGTCGACCGGATCCGGCAACAGCAGCACCTCGATGCCGCGGGCGCGAAAGCCCTCGAGATGCGGGGACGATTTGAGCCGCGCGAGGTCGTCGCCGGCGAGATAATAGATCGCAGTCTGATTGGTCTTCAGCGCCGCGACGTAGTCTTTGAGACCCCGCCAATCCTCGCCGCCAGCCGTGGTCTTGAAGCGCGCGAGCTTGAGCAGCGTGTCGCGACGCTCGAAGTCCTCGTAGAGGCCTTCCTTGATCACGGCGCCGAACGTGTCCCAGATTTTCGTGTAAGTCTGCGGCTCCTTGTCGGCGAGGCGTTCGAGTTCGGACAAAACGCGGCTCGTCGTGCCCTTGCGGATCGCGGCGAGTAAAGGGCTTTCCTGGATTTTTTCGCGCGAGACGTTGAGCGGAAGGTCGGCGGAATCGACGAGGCCGCGCACGAAGCGCAGATAGCGCGGCAGGATCTCGGCGTCGTCGGTGATGAATACCCGCTTGACGTAGAGCTTGATGCGACCCGAGCGGTCGGGATCGAACAGGTCGAAGGGCCGCATGGTCGGAACAAACACGAGCACGTTGTAGTCCTGGCGGCCCTCGGCCCGGAAATGAATGGTCAGCGCCGGTTCGTCGAAGGCGCCGGCGATACTGCGGTAGAAGTCGGCATAGTCCTCAGCCGTGATGTCCGCCTTCGGCTTCGCCCACAGCGCCGCGCCGTCGGTGAGGTCGGCGGGCTCAGCGCCCGGCTTTTCGACGATCGCGATCGGGACCGGCACGTGGCCGGATTGCGCCCTGATGAGCGGCTCGACGGTCGCACGCTCCGCGTATTTTTTGCCATCCTCCAACAGATGCAGGACGACGCGGGTGCCGCGCAGGGGGGCGTCCGCCACGGCTGGCGCCACGTCGAAGGAGCCCTTGCCGTCGGACGACCATTGCCAGGCTTCATCGCTGCCGGCGCGGCGCGAAATCACCTCGACGCGTTCCGCCACCATGAAAGCCGAATAGAAACCCGACGCCGAAGCGGCCGATCAGAGCCGAGTCCTCGTTCTTGGCGCCGTCCTCGCTGCCCCCCTCGCCGCTCTTGGCCGCCTCGATCCGCTCCAAAAAGGCCTTGGTGCCCGAGCGCGCGATGGTGCCGAGCGCCTCGATCATCTCGTTGCGGCTCATGCCGATGCCGTTGTCTTCGACGGTGAGCCGCTTGCCCTCGGCGTCGAGCGCGACCGTGATGCGCGGCTTGACGTCGTCGCCCAGCAGCGCCGGGGCGGCGATGGCCTCGTAGCGCAGCCGCTCGCAGGCATCCGCCGCGTTGGCAATCAGCTCGCGCAAAAAGACCGATTTGTCGGAATAGACCGAGTGCACCATCAGCTGCAAAAGCTTGGCGACGTCGGCTTGGAACGGATGGGCTTCGAACGGGCGGCTTTCCGATGTACGCATATCGGCATCCTCGGCAACAGGCATGGTGGTATCCCCAGGGCGTCTTTATGGGCTCCGAAATGGCGCGAGAGCGCCCTGGATTCAAGGGTGTGCTGGCCGGTCCGGAGCGCCCTCGATCCAGCCGTCCCACAATAATGAAATTTTTACCGAAATATTTTTAATAGCGGCCCGCCACAGCTAACTCGGTGAGTTCGACAATGAGCACATCCAGCATGCACTACGCGAGCAAGGCCTACGGCAAAATAGCCAAGGAGGTCGCCGGTCCTCGCGAACTCGAAGCCAGCCTGTTGCTGAAGGCCGCCGCCGGATTGCAGGCCGTCCAGGATAACTGGAGCGCCAAGCCGAACGGCCTGCCGGAAGCTCTGCTCTACAACCGCCGGCTCTGGCTGGTGTTCATGGACGCCGTCGCCAGCGAGGACAACAGGCTCCCGGTCGAGGTCCGGCAAAATATCTTGAACTTGAGCGTCTTCGTCATGGGCGAAATCTATTCGCTGATGACCAGACCCAAACCGGACCATCTGGCGAACCTGATCAGGATTAATCGCGGCCTCGCCACCGGCCTCTCGGCGCGGCGCGACAGCGCTCCGCCGCAACGGGCCGCCTGAGTCCCTAGACCGGCACCCGCACCGTCGCCCGCAGGCCCCCGAGCGGCGAATCGCCGAGCGTGATGTCGCCGCCGTGCGAGCGGGCGATGTCGCGCGCGATCGCCAGCCCGAGGCCAGTGCCGCCTTCGTCCTGATTGCGCGCGTCGTCGAGCCGCAAAAACGGCTTGAATACGTCCTCGCGCATTGGCGGCGGAATGCCCGGACCGTCGTCGTCGACCGTGACGATGAGCCAGCGATGGTCGCGGTGGCCGGTGATCGCCACCGTCGAGGCAAAGCGCGAGGCGTTGCCGACCAGATTGGCGAGGCAGCGCTTGAACGCCGCCGGCCGCACCATGACTTCCGGCTGGCCGTGGAAATTGACGCTGGCGCGATGGCCGTGCCGCTCGGTGTCGAGTTTCAGTTCCTCGAGCAATGTGGCGATGTCGGTCGGCGCCGATTGCTCGCCCATGTCGCCGCGGGCGAAGGCCAGATAGGCTTCGAGCATCGCCGCCATCTCGTCGATGTCTTTTTTCATGGCATCGATTTCCGAGCCGTCGCCGAACAGCGCGAGTTCGAGCTTGAACCGGGTGAGGATGGTGCGCAGATCGTGCGACACGCCGGCCAACATGGTGGTGCGCTGCTCGATGGCGCGCTCGACGCGGCCTTTCATTTCGAGAAAGGCGGCCGCGGCGCGGCGCACTTCGCGGGCGCCGCGCGGCCGGAAATTCAGCGCTTCGCGGCCTTTGCCGAAAGCTTCCGCGGCGTCGGCGAGCCGCACGATGGGCTTTATCTGGTTGCGCAGGAAGGCGATCGCGATGGCCAAGACGACGAACGAGGTCGCCACCATCCAGACCAGGAAGATCCAGGAATTAGGATCGTAGACGTCGGCGCGGCGCGCGAACACGCGCATGATGGTGTTGTCGAGCTTGATGCGGATCTCGACGATCGAGGAGCGGCCGACGGTATCGATCCAGAACGGCAGGCCGATCTGCTTGCGGATATCGTCCGACAGCACTTCATCGAGCTGCGAGAAGAACGGTTTTGCGCCGGGCGGCGGCAGTTGCGTGCCGGGCAGGAAATCGACCACGAGACCAAGCCGGTCCTGGGCGATGCGGCGGAGCTGCGCGTGGTCGGCATCCTGCGGGAAGGTCCGGTAGACGTCGATGAGCGTCGCAATCTCCTGCGTCACCGCCGACGACAGATAGTTGGTCACCAAGTTCCAGTGCCGGTCCATGAACAACAGCGCCACCACCGACTGCAGCACCACCATCGGCACGATGATGATCAGAAGCGAGCGGGCATAGAGGCCCTTCGGCATCACCGATTTCAGCCAGCGCGTGAAGCGGTCCCACGGCTGGGTAATGGGGCCCGCGATCGGGCGCACCACGGCGCCGGCCGCCGTCGCGGTGGCGCTGGCGGCCGCCGCGAGATGGCCTGCGGCATTGCGCAATCGTCCAAGGCTCTGGTCGAGGCTTGTCATGGTGTCGTCATGGCGTCGTCATGGCGCCGCCGTGCTGGTCGCCACCAGGCGATAGCCGACGCCGCGCACGGTCTGCACGATGAGCGGATTTCCCGGATCGCGCTCGATCTTGCGGCGCAGCCGGTTGACCTGGACGTCGACGGTGCGTTCGCTCACCGCCTCCCCGTTACCGGCAAGCGACTGGCGCGGCACGGTCTCGCCGGCGCTCGCGGTCAAGACCCGCAGCATGTCGCGCTCGCGGTCGGTGAGGCGGATCACCTCTTCGCCGCGGCGCAACTCGCCACGCAAGAGATGAAAGACGAAAGGACCGAAGCGAACCGATTCCACCGGCGCCGCGGCCGGCGGCCGCGCCCGTTTGAGAATATTGGCGACCCGCAGCGCCAATTCGCGCGGCTCGAAGGGCTTTGCGAGGTAATCGTCGGCGCCGATCTCGAGCCCCATGATGCGGCTTTCCTTCTCGTCGCGCGCGGTCAGCATCAAGATCGGCACCGTCGAGGCCACGCGCAGCCGGCGCGCAAAATCGAAGCCGCTTTCGCCCGGCATCATCACGTCGAGGATGAGGAGATCGAATTTCAAGCCTTCGAGCTTGGCGCGCGCGTCCGCCGCGGTTTCGGCGGTCGACACGCGATAGCCTTCGCCGAGCAGGAAGCGCGACAACAAAGCGCGGATGCGGCGGTCGTCGTCGACGACGAGAAGGTGCGGGGCGTCGTCGGCCGGATTCTGCGCCGAATCTTTGGCCTGATTATCGGACGGGTTCGCGGCAGCGAGTGTCATGATGCGTCGTCGCGAGCCCGCTGGCGCGTCCGCGCCGCATGGGGCTCGAGATGGGAATCGGCTTTGGCGATCAGGCGCAGCACATGGCCACGGTCCTGCGCATCGATCATGCCGGCGAGGAACTGCTTGGCCGCCTCCCGCGCGCCGGGGCCGAGTTCGGCCAGCACGCTGGCGATCCGCGCCGTCTGCAAACCGGCCAATTTCTGCGCCAGCGCCTCGCCGGCCGCGCTGACATAGAGGAGCCGCTGCCGCCGATCATGGGCGCCTTCTTTTTGCACCACATAGCCCTCGTCGATGAGTTGTTTGAGGACACGCCCGAGCGATTGCTTGGTGATCTTCAGAACGTCGAGCAATTCCGCCACTTTCATCCCGGGATTGCGATTGACAAAATGCAGCACGCGATGATGGGCGCGGCCGAAGCGGAGTTTTGCCAACACTTCGTCCGGATCGCTGACGAAGTCGCGATAGGCGAAGAACAACAGTTCGATGAGGTCGAAATAGGGCTCCGCCGGGAGCGGCGCGGCTCGGCCGCGGCGGCCGGGCGTGGATGACTGGCTATGCTGATATCTGCCATTTAGGTCAGCTATGTTGACATATTTTGGCTTGTTTGTTAAGTTACAAGCACGATATCGTTTCGCAATGAGTTCGGTATCTGGCGGCTCTCGACGTTGCGGATTGCGCCAAATGGCGCTGTCATGACGCGATTGAAGGGAGCGGCCAAGACCATAACGGGAGTCCACTCCCGACGCAAAAGCCTTGCCGCGGCCCGGTCCGAGCGCAACGGGCGGGCGCTGCGGGGAGATGCCGAGGGAGACATGCCGAGGGAGACCCGCCATGCCGGTGGCCTTTGACCAACGTCCCGATCTGATCTGGTTCGACGGCAAGCTTATTCCCACCGCCGATTCCAAGATCAGCGTGCTGACGCACGGCTTGCATTATGCGAGCGCCGTGTTCGAGGGCGAGCGCGCCTATGGGGGCGAGGTTTTCAAGGGCACGCTGCATTCCGAACGCCTGAAGAATTCGGCAAAGATTCTCGATTTCGAGATTCCCTATTCGGTCGCCGAGATCGACGCGGCGAAGCGGCTCGTGCTGGAGCGGAACAATCAAAAAGAAGCTTACGTCCGGCCGATCGCCTGGCGCGGCTCCGAGGCGCTCGGCGTTTCGGCGCAGCAGAACAAGATCCATCTCGCCATCGCCACCTGGGAATGGCCGAGCTATTTCGACCCGGCGCAGCGGCTCAAGGGCATCCGGCTCGATCTTGCGGACTATCGCCGTCCCGATCCCAAAACCTCGCCGTGTCTCGCCAAGGCGGCGGGCCTCTATATGATCTGCACGATCTCAAAGCACCGCGCCGAGCAGCGCGGCTATGCGGACGCCATGATGCTCGACTGGCAGGGCCGCGTCGCCGAATGCACCGGCGCCAATATCTTCTTCGTGAAGGACGGCAAGATCCACACCCCGATCGCCGACTGCTTCCTCGCCGGCATTACCCGTGCGACCGCGCTGGAGCTTGCGCGACGGCGCGGCATCGAGGTGATCGAACGCCGCATCATGCCCGACGAGCTGTCCGGTTTCTCGGAATGCTTCATCACCGGCACCGCGGCCGAGGTGACGGCCGTGTCCGAAATTGCGCAGTGGCGCTTCACACCCGGCGCCATCACCAAGACGCTGATGGACGACTACACCGCCGAGGTGCAGCCGAAGGGCAAGGCCGCGGCGGCGTAACCTCCCGCGCTCCGTTTATCGCTCACCGGCTTCGGTAAAAAACCTCTCGCCATAGGCAAAGCGGTTCGGCTTGAGAAAGAAGCCGAGCAATACCGCACCGTTCGGCGCCACCGCTTCGTGCTGATTGCCGGCCGGCCGCCACACGAATTGCCCCGGCCCGCATTTGCCTTCGTGATCCTCGAGCGAGCCTTCGATCACATAAGTCTGCTCGAGCGCGGTGTGCTCGTGCAGCGGCACCACGGCGCCCGGGTCGAGCTTGAACAGCGCGGTGGTGACGCCATTGCCGTCGGTGTACAGCACCTTGATCTTGATGCCGGGAAATTTGGTCGTCTCCCAGGGCAGGTTGGGAGCGTCGATATAATGCGCCGCGCGCTCCGGCGGATTTTCGGGCTTGATGTCGGCGTGGACGAGATTGCGGGCTTGCACTGACATGACGATCTCCCTGCGGTTTCTGTAACGGTCTTTGGTAGGTTCTCTCAGCGAAGAAACCCGAACATCCGCCGCCATCGCGAAGGGGCTTTGGACGGCGGCGCTTCGCTCTCGGCTTTCAATTCACGCGCTACTTGCTCGACATCGGCACGATCGGCCGCCGTCATCGCATCCTGGCGCGAAGCGGCGTCGAGCCAGTTGCGTGCAAGATCGAGGCAGGCCAGACGATCCGTCTCGGTCTTGGCCTCGGTTGCCAGGCGGTAGCATTCTTCGGCGCTGGCACGATATTCGTCGGAAGTAGGCATGGAGGCGTCCTCCCTACTTGCGGCCCGGATACTATCGGTCACCCGCTCCCCATTGCAACGTCACGGGGCTGCGGCCGGAAGATTTCGCCGGTGACAAAGACTTTACGGCTTCGATGCCATCATGCGGCCCGATCCGGGGATGCCGATGACCTCCAAATGGCAGGCCGAAAAGGCCGAAAGAAACCGGCAGTCGCTCGCCCGCCTGACCAAATCATTGCCGGCCATTTTTCCCCGGGCCGTGCTGGCGCGCGCCCTTGCCCGCCCCTTCGTGCCGCCGACGCCCCGGCTCGCGATCGATTCCTATTGGCGCGCCCATCCGCTGCGCGCCGATCGGCTCGCGCGTGCTCTTGCGTCACGAAGTGGAGCGCCCACGGACTGGACCTGGCGGCTCAGCGACGATCGCAAGTCCGGATTGCCGGCGACCTTCCGAACACCGCCGGCTCCGTACCGGGAAAAAGCCTTTGGGCGCGGCCGAGGCTTCTGCTGCGTGTGCGGCCAACCGGTCTATCGCTTCGGCTGGCATGTCGACCTGTGGGACGGCGGCGCCAACAAACACGCCAACTGGCACTGCGCCTGCGTGATCGCCTGGCAATTCTGGAATGCGCCGAGCGGCGAGGCCGTGCTGTTGCGGCGCCTGCAAGGACGGCGCTGCGGCGAAACCGGCGGACGCCTGTGGAAGACCGCCGAAATCGATCACCGCGTTCCGCTATTCCGGGTCTGGGGCGAACATCGCAACGCGCCGTGGCCGGCGCTCTTCGATTATTGGGGCCTGCCGAACCTTCAAGGTGATCAATCGCGAGGCCCACGCCGCAAAAAGCGTGGCCGAGGCACGGGGCCGACGCGTGGCACGCTCGGTCGCCTCGGAGATAGTTTGATCCAGGCCCCCGATAACCGGGGCTTTTATTTCGCGGCTTGGCGGCCTTGACCGGGCGGCGACCAGCGCTCGGCCGCGGCGTCATCGGCCGATTTGGCGTCGACCCAGATCTTGCCGTCCGGTTTCTCGACTTGTTTCCAGAACGGCGCGCGGGTCTTCAGATAATCCATCAAAAATTCCGCCGCCGCGAATGCCGCCTCGCGATGGCTCGACGCCGTCACCACCAGCACAATGAGTTCGCCCGGCGCGATCCGCCCGTAGCGATGGATCACGGTGACGCCCAGCAGCGGCCAGCGCGCGCACGCGGCATCGACATGGCGCGCAATCTCGGCTTCCGCCATGCCGGGATAATGCTCGAGCGTCAGCGCCGCGATCGGTTCGCCGTTCTCGTCGCCGCGGCAAATGCCGGTGAAGGTCACGACGGCGCCGATATCGCTGCGCCCGCGCGTCAGCGCCGCCGCCTCGGCGCCGACGTCGAAAGGCTCGCGCTGCAGGCGGATCGTCGGGGTCATCTCAGCCGCCCGTCATCGGCGGAAAAAACGCGATCTCGCTGGCGCCTTCGATCTGCGCATCGGCGCGCACATGGTTCTTGTCGATGGCGGTCCTGATCACCTTGGGATTTTCGAACGCATAGGCATAGCCCTCGCCGCGCCTTGCCAGCCAAGCGACGAGTTCGCCGACGGTCGCGATGCCCGCCGGCGGCGCGACCTCTTCTTCGGCCACGCCGATGCGTTCGCGCACCCAGGCAAAATAACGAAGCTTCACGCATCCTCCTTGGTGAGATGGTGCAGCCCCGCGCGCAGATAATCCCAGCCGGTGTAGAGCGTCAGCAACGCCGACAGCCAGAGCAGCGCGATGCCGGTCCGCGTCACCAGCGGAACGATCTGATCGCCCGCTTCGCCGCAGATCAGAAAGCCGACGGCGACGAGTTGCAGCGTCGTTTTCCATTTGGCGAGCCGGGTCACCGGCACGCTGACGCGGAGTTCCGCGAGATATTCGCGCAAGCCCGAGACCAGAATTTCGCGGCACAGGATGACGACGGCCGCCCATAGCGACCAGCCGTGGATGGTTTTCTCGGCGCCGAGCATCAAGAGGCACGACGCCACCAAAAGCTTGTCGGCGATCGGATCGAGCATGCGGCCGAGCGAGGACTGCAGCGCCCAGATGCGGGCCAAATAGCCATCCAGAAAGTCCGAAATAGCGGCGGCGATGAACACGGCGAGCGCGACCCAGCGCAGCCACAATCCGCCCTGCAGGATATTCTGCCAGAACAGGCAGCCGACCACGACCGGCACCGCGACGATGCGCCCATAGGTCAGGATATTGGGCAGCGCGAGCGAATGTGACCGCGCTCTCGCGGGCCGCGCCGGCGTGGTCGATGAATTCATGGTGCTACCTTGTCGCCAGCATACCGCCGCGGCACGGTAACCGACAGACCCAGACTGGGTATAGCCGCGGTGCGCTCGTCATCCACGCCGTCCCGGAACCTATGTGGCTGCATCGTGAAAAAACGCATAAATCCGGCCGGCGGTTTCGGCGCTGATGCCGTCGACCTGCATCAGATCGGTTACCGAGGCGCGTTCGACGGCCTTCAGGGTGCCGAAATGGTGCAAGAGCGCGCGTTTGCGCGCGGGTCCGATGCCGGCGATCTCCTGCAGGCCTGCCTCGCGCAGATCCCGTTTGCGCCGGGCCCGATGCGAGCCCACGGCGAAGCGGTGCGCCTCGTCGCGCAGCCGTTCGACGAAATAGAGCACCGGATCGCGCGGCGGTAATTTGAAGCTGTCGCGGCCGGGCAGGAAAAAGGTCTCGCGGCCGGCATCGCGGTCCGGTCCCTTGGCGATGGCAACGAGCGGAACTTCGACGCCGAGCACGCCCAAGGTCTCCTGCGCCGCCGTCAGCTGACCCTGGCCGCCGTCGATCACCACGAGGTCCGGCCAGGGCGATTCTTCGGCTTCGTCCTCTTCCCTCTCCCGTTCCGGCAGAGGCCGTTCGAGCGCAGCGAGAACGGGTGAGGGTTCTGGCAGCGGCTGGCCCTCACCCGACATTCCGCTTCGCTGCACGTCGGCCTCTGCCGGAACGGGAGAGGGCACCGTTCTGGGCGCCTCGGCGATCAGCCGCTTGAAGCGGCGCTCCAAAACTTCGCGCATCATGGCGAAATCGTCGCCCGGCTTAAGTTCGGCCGAGCGGATGTTGAATTTGCGGTATTGGCTTTTGCTAAAGCCCTCCGGCCCGGCAACGATCATGGCGCCGACGGCGTTCGAACCCTGGATGTGGCTATTGTCGTAGACTTCGATGCGCCGCGGCGCCCGCGGCAGGCCGAAGGTCTCAGCCAACTGCCCGAGCAGCCTTTGCTGCGACGTCGTTTCAGCGAGCTTGCGTCCGAGCGCTTCGCGCGCATTCGCCATGGCGTGCTCGATCAAGTCCTTCTTCTCGCCGCGCTGCGGCGTTGCGATCTCGATTCTTGTGTCCGCTTTTGGTGGACAACGCCTCGGCCAAGAGTTCCCGATCGGCGATCTCGTGCGACGTCAGAACGAGCCGCGGTGGCGGTTTATCGTCGTAAAATTGCGCGAGAAATGCCGAAAGAATTTCGCCGGCCGGCAGCGAACGATCCGCCCGCGGAAAATAAGACCGGTTGCCCCAATTCTGCCCGGTGCGGAAGAAGAAAACCTCGACGGAGGTGTAGCCGCCCTGCTGATGCAGCGCGAACACGTCGGCTTCCTCGACGCCGCGCGGATTGACGCCCTGGTGCGACTGAATCGCCGACAGCGCCGCGAGCCGGTCGCGATAGATCGCGGCGCGCTCGAAGTCGAGCGCCGTGGAGGCTTTTTCCATCTCCTCGGCAAGCTCGTCCTTGACGCGCTTGCTGCGCCCCGACAGGAAGTCATTGGCCTCGCGCACCAGCGCCGCATAGCCCGGAAAATCGATCTCCTTGGTGCACGGCGCCGCGCAGCGCTTGATCTGGTGCAACAGGCAGGGCCGCGTCCGGCTTTCGAAGAACGGATCGCTGCATGAGCGCAACAGAAACGCGCGCTGCAGCGCATTCAGCGTGCGGTTCACCGCCCACACCGAGGCGAACGGCCCGTAATAATGACCCGGCCGCGTCCGCGCCCCGCGATGCTTGAGGATTTGCGGCGCCCAGTGATCGGACGTGATGACGATATAGGGGAACGACTTGTCGTCGCGCAGCAGCACGTTGAAACGCGGCCGCAGGCGCTTGATCAGGTTCGCTTCCAACAGCAGCGCTTCGGTTTCGGTGCGGGTGACGACGAATTCGAGGCTGCGGGTGGCGGCGATCATGCGCTCGATGCGGGTATCGAGCCCGGTCGGGCGGGCATAGGACTGCACGCGCTTTTTGACGTTCTTCGCCTTGCCGACATAGAGCACGTCGCCGCGCCCATCGATCATGCGGTAGACGCCCGGCTTCGACGGCGCGTGCTTGACGTAATGCACGATCGCCGCGCGGCCGGCGGCGAGCGATCCTTGCTCATCGTCGAAAGTAAGCTTCGTCGCCTCCGCTTCATCCGGCTGCGGCAGCGATTGCTCGTCGTCCTCCTCGACGATCTCGGGCTCGGGCGCGAGTTCTGGTTTCGGCGTCGTCATCGGCAACAGAAATATAGACTCTCTTAACGATATCAACTTGGAAACGTTACCGATTTAGCACTGCTTAACTTAAACATCGCGATAAATTCGAGCGAATGGGCGGCGGCCTTCGGCATCCACTTTGACGCGGCGGAACGTTCCCGACTTTCCGCAGGGTCGTGTGTTTCGCCAGATCCGGTAGATGAGGCCAAAATGAAAACAAGACGCAGCACCACTCGTTCGGGCGCACGCCGCTTCGGCGCCGTTGCCGGCGCGGCCGTGGCGCTGGCGCTGACCGGCGCGAGCGTGGCTGCGACGCCGGCACTGGCCGCCGATTTTCCGGCCTCGCCCTATTACAGCGCGCCGCAGCCCTACTCGGCCTATAGCTGGGCCGGCCCCTATGTGGGCGGCACGCTCGGCTACGAATGGGGCGACGTCAGCAACAATCCGACCCATCCCTCGGGCGTCGCCGGCGGCATCGACGGCGGCTTCAACTGGCAGCACGGCAATTTCGTCTATGGCGGCGAAGCCGATTTCAACCTGTCGGGCGCCGAGGACACATTCGCGCCTTGGCAATTTTCCAATCCGTGGTTCGGCACGGTGCGCGGCCGCGCCGGCGTCGCCGTCGGCAATGTGCTGCTTTACGGCACCGCCGGCCTCGCCTATGGCGAATTGACCGCCAATACGGCGGGCAATCTGTCGGAGAGCCATACCAGCCTCGGCTGGGTGGCGGGCGCCGGCGCCGAAGTCGGCTTCACGCCGCATTGGTCGGCCAAAGCCGAGTGGCTCTATCTCGATTTCTCCGATCGCGGCTTCTCGGTCACCGGCACCAATAATGGACTTGCCGCCAACCTGCTGCGGCTCGGCGTGAATTATCATTTCTGAGCGCCATTAGATCTGGGCGCCATTAGATCTGGACGCCATCAGACAAATCGAGGCAATCCAGCGTCGCCTAGAAGTTCTAGATTACTTCCTTGTCAACTTCATTGCAGTGACGAAAGTTATTATTAGGACTTAATTTACTCTGATCGTGACGCACACAGTAAAATGTCGCCACATTACAAACACAAAATGAAATAGCGCTGTTGTATTTCTACACTAGTGGAATTTTCTGCCATGAATACTATGCGGATACAATAAGCGCGTCACAAACGACGCGACCCGAATTTCGTTATGGAGATCGAAGATGAAGCGTCTGTGCGTTGCGTTGACCGGCCTTGTCGCGCTCACCGGAGCGGCGGCAGCAGCCGACCTCTCGCGTCCCCGCCGCCGCCCTACTATCCCAAGGCCCCGATCATGGCGCCGGTCTATAACTGGACCGGGTTCTATATCGGCGTTGAAGGCGGCGGCGCCTTCGGCAGTTCGTCCTGGGATCGCAGCGGCAGCCACGATATCAGCGGCGGCCTGCATCGGCGCCACGGTCGGTTACAACTGGCAGTTCAACCAGGTGGTCGCCGGCGTCGAAGGCGATTTCGGCTGGGCCGACATCAACGGCACCAATACGACGAATTGCGTGGCGGGCTGCAAGACCAGCGACAGACTGGCTCGGCACCGCGCGCGGCCGGCTCGGCTACGCCGCCGACCGTTTCCTGCCCTACATCACCGGTGGCGCCGCGTTCGGCGACATCAAGCGCGCAGACGCCGGGTTTCGCCTCGTCATCGCAGGACAAAACCGGCTGGACCTTGGGCGCAGGCCTTGAAGCCGCCCTCGTCGACCATTGGACCGCCAAGGTCGAGTACCTCTATGTCGATCTCGGCAGCTTCAATTGCGGATTGAATTGCGGCGCCGGCCTCGTCAACGACAACGTCTCGTTCAAGACCAATATCCTGCGCGCCGGCCTGAACTACCGGTTCTGAGCTTTACGGGAGGTCCGAGCAGACAAGCCCCGGGGTTCGCGCCCCGGGGTTTTTCGTTCCGACGGGCAGACTCGCAAACACGCAGCCAACGTCGCCTCCACGGCGCTCCGCCCAGCAAATCTTTTCATCGCCCTCGCCCGGCCTCCTACGCCGCCGGTGCGCCGCCGCGCGCCTTCTCGCGAAGCCAATGGAATTTCAGCGTCTTCGCCGCCGCCTCGCTCGACATCGCTTGATAGGAGGCGCGGGTCTGTTCCAATTGCCCGCTCGTCGCCGGAATGACCCGGGTCGCGATCAGGATCGCCCGCACGGTCGGCCAGGACAGCGTGATGGCCTTCAACACCACGAGCAGTCGCTCGTCGCTTTCGTCCAGCAACATGCGCTCGATCTCGCCGGCGGACAGCTCGCTGAGACTCGAAAGGGCGACCACGAGCTCCTCGAATTTTCCCTTGCTGGGTAAAGTACAGCACATTCGCCTCCCCACGCCGCTGCCTTCGCGGAGCGCCGCAATGCGCGCCCTTGCGTCGGCGTAGGCGCAGGACGAGTCAAGCGTCTTGTCCAAGAGCTTGCGTTTTGCGAGCGCGATGGCGGCCAACACTTCCGGGAAGTTCTTGCCGGCCGTCCCCTCCATGGCCGCGCGAACCGCCGCCGACGCTCGCTCGAACAGCATCACGACTTGCTGTCGTGAAATATCGCGCCTGTTCCACAGCACCGTCGCCAGCTTCGTATCCTCTTTGGCGCGTTCGATGATCAAGGCATAGCCGCCGTCGGAAAGCGCCGCGCCGGCATTGCTGGCCAGCGTGAGAAGGACCTGGCTGTTACCGCGGTCGATCAAGGTATCGGACAGGCGCGTGCCGACGCGCTCGCGCGACGAGATCGCCTGCAAATGCTCCTGTCCCTCCGTTTCGGCCCGTTCGAACAAAAAGTCCTCGGAGAGGCATTCGGCCTGCCGCAGCACGGGGCCCGCGACGGCAATATCGCGGTCCTGCGCCAGATTTGTCATGACCTTCCGCGGCGACTTTTTGATAGGCGCCAGTTTCTCCGCCAGAAAGGCGCGCAATTCGCCGTCGATCTGCTCGACGAGCCTCGTCAGGACATCGTCAAACAGGCTGACCTGTTCCGGCGACAATGTCTGGCAGTTGTCGACGAACAGAGCCGCGACCTCGCGCACGATCCGCCCGCGCTCGCTGGCGCTCTGCCTCGAGAGGTCTGCGGTCAAGGCCTCGGGGACATTCGACAAACCGATCATAACGACACTTGGTTCCAGCCGACGTTGGAGCGAAACGTCATGCGGCATTCCGCTTGCCGAAGGTCGTAGCTGCGATCGAAGTCGAGCTCCGCCAGCGGCATCGGCTTGCCGAACAGATAGCCCTGGCAAAGCTCGATCCCGAGGCCGTGCATGTCCGAGCCCTGAACCTCGGACTCGATGCCTTCGGCGCAGACCTTCAGATGCAGCGACTTTGCCAATTGCACGATGGAGGTCGATGATCGCGGTCGCCTCCCGCCGGTCGGCCTTGGCGACGAACGACTTGTCGATTTTCACCTTGTTGAACGGGAATGACGTGAGGTAACTGAGCGACGAGTAACCGACGCCGAAATCGTCGAGCGCGATCGATACTCCGATATTATGCAGTTGCTGAAGCGCCTGGAGATTCTGCTCGGAATCGCTGCAGCAGCACGGTCTTCCGTGATTTCGATCTCCAAACGATCGGGCGGCAGGTCCGCATCGACCAGTGCGAAAATCAGGGCGTCCACCACATTGGATTTCGCGAATTGCACCGGCGAGATGTTGATCGCGACTCTGCACGTCGTCGGGCATGGTCTTGGCGTCACGGCAGGCCCTGGCCATGACCCATTCGCCGAGCCGCACGATGAGCCCGGATTCCTCGGCCAGCGGAATAAAATTGTCGGGCATGACCAGCCCCAGCGTCGGGTGCCGCCATCGCAGCAGCGCCTCGACGGCCGCCACGCGTCCGTTATCGGTCGCCACCACGGGCTGATAGAACAGCTCAAACTCCTCCCGCCAGATCGCCTGGCGCAGGTCGTTCTCGAGAACATTGCGTTGATCCGCCTCCGCCTTGAGTTCGTCGCTGTAGAAATGAAAACAGTTGCGGCCGGAGTTCTTCGCCTTGTAGAGCGCCAAATCGGCGCCGCGCAAAAGCTCGTCGCTCCTCTCGCCGTACGCCGAAGGCAGAGCGACGCCGATGCTGCAGCCGACATTGACCTGGCGTCCTTCAATCTCGTACGGCCTGCCTATCACGTCGACCAGGCGTTTCGCCAGTTTCTCGCAGCCCGCCTCGAAATCCTCCTGGCCTGACTGCACGACCAGCGCAAATTCGTCGCCGCCAAGCCTTGCCGCGAGGTCGCCTTCGCGGATCGAGTCGCGGATCCGCTTGGCGGCTGCCTTGAGCAAGGCGTCTCCCGCGTGATGTCCATAAGCGTCGTTGACTTGCTTGAAACGGTCGAGATCGAGCATGAAGATCGGCAAATGGGGATCCGTCTTTGCGATATCGCGCAACGATGCCTTCGAGATGTTCCCGGAACAAGGTGCGGTTCATCAGGCCGGTCAGCGGATCATAGTGCGCCAACTGGTTGATTTTGGCTTCGTTGTTCTTGCGATCGGTGGCGTCCTCGACGAGAGAGATCAGGTATTCCGGGCGTCCATCGATGTCGCGCACGACAAAGCGGTTTACCAATACGACGCGCCCGCCGAGCTCCGGCGTTTCGACGCTGAATTCCACGCTCGTAATTCCACTGTCGCTCTGCATGGCTTTGTCGTCGTCGTCGGCAATCCGCCGCGCGAGATCGGCCGGGAACACGTCGGCCATCGTGGCGCCGAGGATGGCGTCGGCCGAGACCCCGTGCAGGCGGGTATACGCCCGATTGACAAGAAGAACTTTCCGCGACTACGCGTCCTTGATGATAATCGGCATCGGCAGGTTCTGAATGATGGTATCGAGGAAATTCTTGACCCTCAGCAGTTCCTTTTCTGCGTTGCGGCGATCGGTGACGTCCTCGTGCGTCGAGACCCAGCCGCCATCGTCCTTAAAACGGTGGTGATTTGAATGATGCGCCCCGCGATGATCACGTCGAGCGATTGCACATGCGCTTCCGAAGGGAGCCGAACGCGCATCTTATCGACATAGTCTTGGGCATTTCCGGTGACAATTCCTGCAGCCACCAGTCGCTCGATAAATTCCTGAAACGAGCAGCCGACATGCAGCGCGTCCGGCGGCAGATTGTACAATTGCTGATATTTGCTGTTGCAGGCGACGAGCCGCTGATCTTTATCGAACATGCTCAGGCCCTATGGCATGTGTTCTGTCGCGGACTTGAAACGCTCGATCATCTCCTCGATGGCGCGTTGCGCTTCGTCCAGCCGGAAAACCCGGCCGATGTCCCAGGCGCGGTAACAATCAAAATCAGCGAAAGCAGCGTCGCCACCCCGAGATAGATCGTTCGCTGCCTGACGTACGTCGCAAATATCTCTTCTTCGCCGATTGCGGCCGCCAAGATCAAAGGGACCGTCTCGGACCTGCGAAAAGCGACAAGTCTGCTGACGCCGTCGATCGCGCCGCCGCCCCAATAGAAGCCGCTCGATCCCTTGGCGAGTCCCTGTTCGAGCTGCGGAGCCGACACCTTTTGCCCGATAACGCTCGATGACAGCCCTCGAACGGCCAAAAACACATGGTCGGCGGTTCTCAGGGTAACTGTGCCGTGAATGCCGAGTTGCGCCAAATCGAAAGAACTTCACAATGTCATTGGGGTCGATTGAAGCGGTGATCACGCCGGCAAATCGGCCGTCCGGACCTCGCAAGCCGTCGCGTCACTTTGATGAGAGCGTGCCCCTGAAATACGACCGTTTTGGACCGCCGATATATGCAGGATATCGTCGTTATTGGCTTTGAGGTCGACAAAGCCATCCCGATCGCCGAGAAAGAGCGGCGGGCCCGCTGTAGTCGCTCGACCTTTCGATCATAAAGCCGTCGGCAGCCGTAATGCTGAAGCTCATGACCGTCGCCGACGTCAACTCGGCGCTCTTGGTCCAATATTTGAGATCGAAATGAACGGGATCTTTTTCGTAGAGCAACCTGAGGAGCAACAGCGATCGATCGACATCCAGGAATATCGAATCGATATGCTCCTGATAGATCGACAGGGTATTGCTTGCCTGTGTTTCGGAGACATTAAGCGCCCGTGTCTTCTCCCAGGAGGAGGCGATAAAAAACGCGATCCAGAACAGCGGCACGAGAATTAGCGCCAGATAGAATACGGAGCTGCGTGAAAGCAGCGCAATCCAATTCGAGAGTGATTGTCTAATTCCAAGCATGAGCGCCTGCACGACCGGCGTTGACGACCCGCTGGGCAAACACACTGCGGGGGCATCGTTCTTTTTTTGCGAATGCGGCGGCACAATCGTCTTGATCCAAATCAAGTCGCAGGAAATGCGAACGACCAACGGTTCCCTGGCCGCCCGCGCAGTCAAATCGGGACAAGTTTATCTAAGTTAAGCTACTTAGATCGCGAGGTTGAAAAATATTCATTGTTTGCAGTCATAGAGGGGACAATGATCGTACCGAAATTCAAGTTCACCCGCATCTTCTCGCCGGGTAGTTTGGGCGCAGCGCAATGTATATCAGGGTAATGCGATCAGCCTCTCTGAAGCAGAGAGTGTTTTCACTTATCGTCGTCCTTGGCATTTTCCCGATCCTGTGCCTTGGCCTTACGGCCTACTCGATGTGGCGCAGTGAATCGGGCGGCGCGCAGTTGGATGCGGCCAATAAGGGCGCGCTCTATCTCGCCCGCATGAACGGCGATGTCTACGCCGTCGTCATGGAGTCCCGCGGCATCTATATGTCGGCGGACTGGCACGAGGCCGAGCCTTTTGCCAAGCGGCTGATCCAGGATCTAACGCACCTTAAGGCGACCCTTGCAACGTGGCGGCAGATCGTCATCGAGTCGGAACGCTCCAAGATCGACACGCTCGACACGAGCCTCGACCAGTTCATAAAATTTCGCACCGAATTGGTGCGCCTCGCCCGGGAAGACACTACGGCGAATGCGCGCATCTTCGGCGACAACGACGAAAACCGGAAGGTCCGCCAACAGCTCAACGACCGTCTGAACGACCTCGAAAAAGCCTATCTGGGCCATGAGGAAGAGGCCCGCGCGTTTGTCGACCAAGCCAAAACTTCCAATTTCCATTTGCTGGTCGTGATTGCGATCCTCACAGTCGTAACCGGCGCCATCGGCGCCTGGTTTGTCCATCGAACGGTGATCATGCTGGTCAACCGCATGCGGATTGTCATGATGGAGCTTGCCGCCGGCAACCTCGACGCCCAATTCACCGGGGTCGAAAGAACTGACGAGATCGGCGATTTTGCCCGCGCCTTTGCAAAGTTCAAGAGTTCGGCCAAGGAGACGCTGCGGCTTGAAGCCGAAGCGAAGGAACAGCAGCAACGGATCGAGGCCGAGCGAAGCGCCGCCGAAGCCGAGAGACACCGGAGCGAAGCAGCAAGGGAAAAGGCCGCCGCGGAGCAGACCCGGACCGTCAAAAGCCTGGGCGCCGCCCTCGCCGCGGTAGCCCAAGGCGACCTCACCGTCCGGCTGAACGACGATTTCACCGACGACTATCGACGGATCCAGGACGATTTCAATCTCGCGGTCGGCCGCCTGCAGGACACGATCGGACAAATTGCCGCCGCCGCAAAGGAGGTCGCGAATGCGACAGGCGAAATCTCCGCGAGTACGACGGATCTGTCACAGCGGACCGAGGAACAGGCCGCGAGTCTGGAACAGACCTCCGCGTCCATGGAGCAGATCTCGGCTACCGTGAAGAAAAACGCGGAAAACGCCCAAGCCGCCAATCAGTCGGCCACAGATGCGCGCGAGATGGCAGATCGCAGCGGCCGCGTAGTGGTGGAAGCGGTCGATGCGGTGGCAAAGATCGAGGAATCCTCGCGCAAGATATCCGACATCATCGGCGTCATCGACGAGATCGCCCGCCAAACCAATCTTCTGGCGCTCAACGCCGCGGTGGAAGCCGCGCGCGCGGGTGACGCCGGCCGCGGCTTCGCCGTGGTGGCGACGGAGGTGCGCACCTTGGCGCAGCGCTCCTCGCAGGCCGCCAAGGACATCAAGGACCTGATCGCCACCTCGAGCGGCCAGGTCAAGCATGGCGTCGAGCTCGTCAACAAAGCGGGCACCTCGCTCGGCGACATCCTCGAGACCATCAAGACCGTAGCCGCGCTTATCGCCGACGTCGCGAACGCCAGCGCCGAACAAGCGATGGGGCTCGAGCAGGTCAATCTCGCCCTGACGCAGATGGACGAGGTCACGCAACAGAATTCCGCGCTGGTGGAACAGAACGTCGCCACCGCCAAGACGCTCGAGTTTCAGGCCAATGCCATGGACGAGCGCGTCGCCTTCTTTGAATTTGGCGGCGCTGCAACGGATTCTGCCGCAAAGCCAGTCCAAGCGCCCGATCGGGCAACGGCCAATGCACCGCCGCCCCGCGCAACAATGAAATTGGTGCCGAAGCCGGCATTGCGGCGCTCGAGGCAATAGGAACAGCGAGACGCCCGCAGTCCCCGTCGCGACTTATTATTTGGCGACTTGGGATTCTTCGGTGTCGTTCGCGCGCTCGTCGAGCCGTTGCACGAGTTGTTTGACCAGCTCGGCCAGGCGTTCGGGGATCGGCTCCGCAACGCCAATATGCGCCCTGATTTTTCGCCCGATAAACTCACGAAGCTCGCGACGACGCACGGATTTTTCCACCGCGGCCTCCTCTACACCCACCAGCGCAATTTGCGGCTTGCCTGCAATTTGCGGCTTGCCTGCAATTTGCGGCTTACCTGGATGAGCGACTTACCCTGATGAGCGGCTTTCCTTAACGAGTAACGGGCATTACCGCCACTCTCTTGGTTCTCAAGAGGCTTTTTGGAGAACCTCGTTGACGCCGCGCGTGATCGTCTCGGCACTCTCTCCCGCCATCTTGCGCGCGAGCGCGGTCAATTCCTTGCTCTGTTCGCTCAGCATTTCGAATTGCTTGCGGGCATGCGCCATCCACAGCTCGACAATATCGGATGGCGCCTTCGCGGTCGCGATCTGTTGCGAGACGTCAAGAACCGCCTCGACGTTTGCCCGCGCCATTTCGATTATCTTGGCATTGAAGGCGCGGACATTGTCCAGCGTGACCGAGCAGCTTTGTTCGATTACCCGGGCCGATTGCTCCACTGACGCTTTGCCTTTTTGAAGGGTCTTGCTGGCCGTCGCCGCGAGCTTGTCGGCGTATTTGCCGCTCTGATCGTGTTCGCTCATACTCATGGTGTTCATCCTTTAGGCTGTTGGCGAATCTTTGTCGTTCCCCGCCACCAAGGTTGCGCTTGGCCGGCCGGCATCGCTATTCGCTCAAATCCCCAGTCACGAGAACGATTGCGGCGCGCGCGGCGCGGTTCGGCGACGCGAACACGGAATCCTGGTCCAGAGCCATAAGCTCGCCAGAGGATAAATTCGCTCTCTTGCAGGCGCCGTGTTGTGCCGCCCTAAAGCGCCTATTTTTTGGTAACCGCGGCTCGCGCGTACGGTTCCGTACGTCTTAAGATTTTTTATCGATGCCCGACAGGGACGGGAACTTTTCGTTCTAGCCGTGCAGCATTACCCGCGTACTTTGTGACAGCGTCTCCGGGCGCCGCGGCGAGGCCGTTGACAGATTCGGTGCTTAGAAATCGATATGCGGGTTGTCGCGGAGAACGTAATCCAAGAGCGCTTTTCTGATTTGAATATGGCCGTTATATTTGATCAGGCCGAGCTTGCGGAACTTGGTCATAAATCCGCAGACGCGGGCGCGGGTCGTCCCGATAAGCGAAGCAAGCGTCTCTTGGGTGACCTTTATGGTAATCGGTTCCAGCGAACCGTTATTGCCGAAATTCGCCAATAGCAGCAGCGCCCGCGCCAGCCGTATCTCACTGGAGTTGAACAGCTGGTCGACCAAGTCCGATTCAATGCGAGCGGTCCGGGCCAAAAGATGGGTCAGGAAATAGTTGGTGAAATCGGGGTCCCGCTCCAGAAGCTCCGCCATGGTCTCCCTGTCGATCTCTATGATCTCGCATTTCGTCAGTGCGGTGACGGTGCCCGACCGGACGGGCTTAAAGGTCAAAGCCAATTCGCCGCAAAATTCGTCCGGTCCCCTGATGGCGACAACGGCTTCCTTACCGAACCGCGAAATGACGGTGACCTGGACCTTCCCGGTATGGATATAAAATACCGCCGTTGCCGGGTCTCCTTGCGCGTAGACAATCTGGCCCTTGTCATAGCTCGCCTTGCCCGACCGTCCGATCTCTCGGGCGAAATACGCCATCACGTCAAACGTCGACTGCGTCGCAGTCCGTTGCATGATCATCCCCGCCGGCGCCCGCAATCCTGGCGCATCTCCTCAACCGACGCTGTTCGAAATGGCACAACAGTGGTGAAACTGGGGACGCACGATTGAACGTGTTTTGGCCCGCAACACCAGGCCACTGCATCGGTTAGCGGCTTCCGGGATCACAACGCTACAAAGCGGCGCCTTGCCCAAGCCGGACGTCGACGTCGATCGGAAAAACAAATAGCATGAGGCAAAGGGTGATTGTCTCGCTCGAAATGCACTCGCAAAGGCTTGGCGTGTCCGGTCCCAATTTCGGTGTGGAAACGAACTTAATCGACCGATCCGACTTAGCGTCTTACAAATCACAGGGTGGGACGGCCTATGTGCGACAAGTGCGTTGAACTTGACACCAAGATTGAGCGCTACCGGCAGCTGGCTGCAGGGGTGAATGACCGGCACGCCCTCGAATTGATCAAGCGTCTCAGCGACCAATTGCAGGCCGAGAAAGCGGCTCTTCATCCCGAAAGCAGATAAGACCTGACCCGCGTCATTCGACTGAATTAAATTGCGCTTTATTCAATCCGCTCTTCAGTTCGGACATGCGGAGCGAATTGATCGCGACGCTGATCCAGGGCGAATTATTACGCGGCGCTGAAGCATCCGGCGTCCCGCTGTCGGACAGCACTCCGCAATGAACAGCAAGGTCGTGGTCGCGGCGGCAATGCGAGCAATAAAGCCGAAGCTGCGCGGGTCGAATTGCCCCGAGGGTGTCTTTATTCATCTCAATGCCCGCATTTATCGTGCGGTGGGTGCTCGGACACTCGAAAAAAGTGTTGCCATCGGTCCCTCTTTTTTTGCGGTTTGGCCAATGGGGGACCCTCGAACCGGAACTGCATCGTCCCAGTCCAGCTATTTTGGTCCGCACGGTGGGTTGGCGGCTATATTGGGCGTGCCGGTTTGCGCGCTGTTTATCATCGGGGTGCCCGGGGGGCCGGTCCTGCCGCCGATCGTGTCATCGGTGCCGACGCGGGCCTCGCATGGAGCAGGCGTACTTCCGGAAGCGGTTTCACCGGCGGCATTAGTTCTACCTGAGGCGCCGACGCCATTAGCGTTAAAGCCATTGGTGCCCGGCGGGTTTGTGGTCCCGTTGTAACCAGGAGCGTTGGCGTTGAGGCCACCGCTGTTGGAGTTTGTTCCGATGCCGGTCTCGCTGCCGGCGCTCTTCGGGCTTATTCCATTGCTGGTGCTTTGGTTGCTGGTGCCCGCATTGGTGCCCGTTCCCGTGCCATAGGCCGCGCCAACAGGTCCGCTGGATCCTGTACTTGATCCATTCCCAGTCCCAGCGCCAGCACCCGTGCCGGCAGCCGCGCCACCGCCTCCCGCGCCGCCTGCACCACCGCCTCCCGCGCCGCCTCCGCCTCCGGCAGCCCAACTCGTTGTTGCCAGGCCCAACGCCAGGGCGACAGTAAGCGCGATAAGTCCGGGATGCTTCATGGCCGTTTCTTCATGCCCATTCGCTTGGGTAACGAGCGATCGGCAACCCCGTTCCCGCAGTGCCGCTTTCATAGCGGCGCGGAGGGCGATGTACGGCGAAGCGGTGGGATGCTCATCAATTCCGATGCGGAAGGCACACGCGCAAACGAACCATCCGGATCACGATCCGATGCAATTGAAGCGGATCACGGCCTGGCCGCCGGACCGCCCGCTTTGATCCGCGCCGAGGCGATGGTGTTGAACAACAGCATGGTGACGGTCATCGGGCCGACGCCGCCGGGAACCGGCGTGATGTAGGACGCTTTGCCGAGCAGGCCCTTGAAATCGGCATCGCCGATCAGGCGGCCGTCCGGCAGCCGGTTGATGCCGACGTCGATGACGACCGCGCCGGTCTTGACCATCTGCGGCACGATCAGATTGGGCTGGCCCGCGGCGACGATCAGGATGTCGGCGAGGATGGTGAACTGGCTGAGATCGCGGGTCTTGGCGTGGCAGATGCAGACGGTCGCGTCGTGCTGCATCAGCATCAGCGCCATCGGCTTGCCGACGATATTGCTGGCGCCGACGACGACGACGTTCTTGCCCTCGACTGAAATCCCCTCGTGCTCGAGAAGTTTTACGACCCCGCGCGGCGTGCAGGGCGGGAAAACCGTATCGCCATTGATGAGACCGCCGACATTGTAGAGATGAAAGCCATCGACATCCTTCTCGACTGCGATCGTTTGCAGGATCTGCGACAATGGAAACTGCGGCGGCAACGGCAATTGAACCAAAATGCCATGGACGTCGTCCCGGCCATTGAGCTCCTTGATCAGTGCGGTGACGGCCGCTGGATCGGCATCGGCCGCAAGATCATAGCGGAACGACCGGATGCCGACTTCCGCGCAGGCCTTGACCTTGTTGCGCACATAGACGGCCGAAGCGGGGTCGGCGCCGACGATGATGACCGCGAGACCGGGCACGATCCCCTTGCGGGCGAGTTCGGCGACTTCGACTTTGAGGCCCGCGCGAATTTCTCTTGCGATCGCGACCCCGTCGATGATCTTGGTGGTCAAGGTCGGCTGCAGTGCCGCCGCGTTGCGCATCATGAGGTGCTGCCTTCGCCGCGTCGGGCGTGGCGCAAAGATAATGCCCCCGATGCCTGCTCGCCACATGAAATGCAAATGAGATGTGGACGGCGTGGGGCGTGGGCAGCGGCCCTCATGCCGTCAGCTTAAGGCCATGCTTGCGTCCGGCCACGCGGCGCGCCCGGATTACAGTCACACCGCCGGTGTCTCGCCGCGCAGAATTTTCTCCAGCACCGGCATGTCGATATTGCCGCCCGAGAGGATGACGCCGACCTTTTTGCCGGCATAGCGGCCGCGCTCCTGCAGCAGCGCCGCAAGCGGGGCTGCGCCCGCGCCTTCCGCGAGATTGTGCGTACAGGTGTAATAGATGCGGATCGCGTCAGCGATGTCGTCCTCGCTGACGGTGACGACCCGCGCGGCGCCTTGCACGACGATCGCGAGCGCTTCGGCCGGCGGGTCGCGGCACGCCATGCCGTCCGCAAAGGTCGCCGCCGAATTCGTCCGCACCGGATGCCCCGCGGCGAAGGACAGCGCGAAGGCCGGCGCATTCGCGGCAACGACGCCGACGATCTCGGTTTTGAGACCGAGCAAATCGCGCACTGTGATCAGCCCGGAAATTCCCGAGCCCATGCCTATCGGCACATAGACGGCGGCGAGATCGGAATGCAGCGCAAATAATTCGTGAGCGTAAGTCGCGACGCCTTTGACCAGTTCGCGGTGAAACGACGGCACGAAATGGTAGCCGCGCTCGCGCTGGATCTCGGCGGCGACCACGCGGCTCTCGTCGAAATCCTTGCCGGCGGTCACAAGCTCGCCGCCGAACGCCGCCATCGCTAAGTTCTTCTCCGGCGAATTTCCTTCCGGCACCACGATCACCGCCGCAATGCCGTTGCGGGTCGCCGCGGCCGCCACCGATTGACCGTGGTTGCCGCGCGTAGCGGTGACCAGTCCTTTGGGCTTCGGACCGGCGCGCAGCAGCGCGTCGACATAAACCAGACCGCCGCGCGCCTTGAACGAGCCGGTCGGCGTATGGTTCTCGTGCTTGACGATGACTTCCGCGCCGATGCGCCTGGCAAGGAGCGGCCACGCATAGGCCGGCGTCGGCGGCACCATGCCGCGCGATCAACGCCGCGGCGGCGGAAACTTCGTCGAGCGAGAAGAGCGGCATGGCAGGCACGTCACCCGGCGACGGCGCGCCGGTTCAAAGCCGGCGCTGACCTTCACCGTATCACAGCGTGGCCTTGGTCGCGGCGTAGGCCGGCACCCGCGCAGCAAAATCGTCGAGCCAGGCGACGAGACGCGGATGGGTCGAGCGCCAGTCGCCGCCGAAGCGCAAATCGCGATAGCCGAGCGCGCAGGCAAGCGCGATCTGGCCGACATGCGGGATCGCGCCCGGCGCGAGGTGAGGCGGCGCTGCCTCGAGCGCGGCGAGCCCACGCGCCACCTTGCCGGCCTGGTGCTCGAGCCATTTCTGATCGTGGGTCTCGGGCTTGCGCCAGCGCGCTTCGTAGACGGTCAGGATCGAGGCATCGAGAATGCCGTCGCACAGCGCCTGCAGGCGCAGCGCCGCGAGCCGCTCGGCGCTGCCGCGCGGCACGATCTTGCCGCCGCCCGCACGGTCGTCGAGATAGTCGAGGATGACGCGCGAGTCGTAATAGGCCGTGCCGTCTTCGGCGATCAGCACCGGAATCTTGCCCAGCGGATTTTGCTGGCGGACGCTGTCGGAAGCGTTGGTGGGATCGGCCGGCTCGACCGTTACGTCACCGTCGAGGCCCAAAACCGAAATGGCGATCCGCGCCTTGCGGCCGAACGGCGATGGCGGCTGTCGAACGTAAAATCATCATTGCGGCACCTGATCGAGAGGGACTTTCATTTACCGGAAAATCGATCGTGAAAAAACCTCGCCGGCGCGGGCGGCGCGATACCGCCCACGGCCGACAAGGCGCTGCGTTTACCCGCTTCCTAACCCCTCCCCCGCATACGGGAGAGGATGGGAACGGGCAGTCGTCCGCTAGCCGGTGACGACGAGATTGACGGCCTTTGGGCCTTTGCCTTTTTTATCGGGCTCGACGTCGAAACTGATGCGCTGCCCCTCCACCAGCGACTTCAGCCCGGCGCGTTCAACGGCGGTAATGTGCACGAACACATCGCGGCCACCGTCATCGGGCTTGATGAAGCCGTAGCCGCGTTCACCATTGAAGAATTTGACCAACCCGGTCATTGCCATCGAAAGACTCCTTCCCCGTAGTTCTGTCACCGCCACCCCCACGGTGCGGCGGCTAGCCGAACATTCACACGAGCAAAGAGAGCCTTAGCCAACCGGGCGCAGTCACTCCGCCGAGCCCCCCACCAGGAGGCGGAACGTCTAAGCCAGCCCAAATCAAATAGACCAATTTCCGCGTGTGGAGAAGTGCCAACAAGCAACCGGAGGGACGTCTTTTGCTCTAGCGTGCCGACCGGTGTTCCGCCGTCAGCCAGTCGAGCCGGTGGGCGGCGGTGGCTGCGAACATGCGGCCGAGCGCCGGCAGCAGGATTTGCAGCTCCTCGGATAGCCTGAAAGGCGGATTGACGGCGATAAGACCCGATCCCGCCAGGCCACCATCGGCGCTCGGCGCCCGCAGCGTGATTTCGCAGCGCAGCACCTTCGGCACACCAAGCCGGACGAGCCGCCGCGGCCAGCGCGTCGGGCGCCTGCCGTTCCTTGATCGGGTACCACAACAGATAGATCCCGGTCGGCCATTTGCGATGCGCCTCCTGGAGCGCAGCCGAAAGCCGCATGAAATCGGCGGCGTCCTCGTAGGGCGGATCGATCAGAACGACGCCGCGGCGCTCCTTCGGCGGCACATTGGCGTTCAGCGCCATCCAGCCGTCGAGCGCCAACACTTTGGCGCGCGGCTCGCCGCGCAGCGCCGCCGTAAGCGATGCTCTGGCGCGGCGGTTCAAGCTCGCAGGCGATCAGGCGGTCTTGCGGGCGCAGCAGCGCCTTGGCGACGAGCGGCGAACCCGGATAGACCCGCAAACCGCCAGCGGGATTGAGCG
Organism: uncultured Alphaproteobacteria bacterium; assembly: GCA_963696555.1. Classification (GTDB taxonomy): domain Bacteria; phylum Pseudomonadota; class Alphaproteobacteria; order Rhizobiales; family Xanthobacteraceae; genus BOG-931. The sequence continues at coordinate 261,093 of CAVOKR010000014.1, forward strand.
CCGCGATGATGTCGAGATAGGGCGCGAGCAACGCTTGCGGCGAGGAGCTGTCAGTCACCCGGTTACCGCCGTCCGGACGCCGCGCAAAGACGCGTCCAATACCATCGTGCCACTCAAAGGTACGCGTCGCTTCCGGTCCAAGGAGATCGTAGCGGCCGGCACCCGCATGGCTGTCGATCACCCGAAAAGCCGCGGGCTTGCCGCGCAAATGTTCGAGGATGCGGGTCAAGACGACATGCTTGTGCACGTCGGCGAAATTGCCGGCATGAAAGGCGTGCTGATAATTCATCGCGCTTCAATAAATTTCGCGAGCGATGCCGCAGCGCCGCCCGCGCATTGCGTCAAGTATCAACCGCCGCGCACCGGCGGCATCAGCAATTGGCCGCGCCGGCAGCTGCGCCTGGCGACATCCGGGCAATCGTGAAACTGCAGATCCTTGCTCAGGCACAATCGCACCTCGGTCAGTCTTTTACTGTCGCATTCGATCGCGATCGCGTTTTGCGAAAGCCCGGGATTGGCCTTGATGAAGGCATCCGCGACCGCAGCGGGCGTAACGCTGAGCGGAGCTTGCGGGTCGCTATAGTCGGCCGGGATTTTCACCGCCGCGCGCGCCTTGCGCACGGTGTCGAAATAGGCGCGCGGCGATAGCCCCGAACAGGTGCCGTGCTTGTCCCATTCGTTGTAGATCAGATGCGGCGCCGGCATCAGATCGAGCATCGAGGAGACGATGCCGCGGTAGAGCCGCGGCGACGGCTGTCTGGCAATTTTCGGGAAAGCCGTTGCTATATTGCGGCCACAGCCCGTGCACGACAAAGGAATAGGGCCGCGCGCCGCATTGCGTTCCTGCCGAGCGGTCGGCATGGCGGTCGGTTTGGCGCTCTGCCGCGGCCGCGCAGAACGACGGCGACCACGACAGCGACAGCACATAGAAATCGAACTGTCCGGGCTCGCCTTGGTGCGAGTTTTGATGCGAGCCTTGCGCCGCCGCCGGAACGGCCGCAGCCAGAGCGGACGTGACAATGCACGCCACCGTCACCACACGGATGATCGACTTGAGCATTTCGGCCCCTCCGACGCGATCGACGCGTTTCAATGGCGGCTGAGCATGGCCGCACCGTGTCACCATCATACATCGGGTGACAGTCCCACGCGCGGCTTTCGAGCGTGGCGTCAACGATGGAAGTGTCCCAGTCTCGTCGCTAAATGAAAGAGGCCGCCAGTTGCGGCGGCCTCGCGCAGTTGTTTTAAATTGCCAGCCTCAGTCAGCAGGGACCGCACCAGCAGCGGCCGTAGCTGCAAACAAAGTGCCGTCCGGGCGGACATTTGCCCCAGTCGCCCGGCCCGCGGCAGCCTATCTCCTTAACGATCGGGGTTGCGTTGCGCAGCGCCTTCAGGCTGTGGGCGCCTTGGCTTTGCGCACTAGCCGTCATGAGCGTCATTCCGAGCACGAGCGACGTGGCGGCAAAAGTCATAATAAGTTTTCGCACGAGTTTTCCTTCCTTGCGGGACCATCCAAAATTAAAACACGTCAAAATGAAACGAGGATAACCGGCGAGTCAAATTAGGATCGTTCGGAGTCAGCCATCTCCCAAGTCCCTATGCACGCTGTGTACCGTATGGGTTAACTGGACACTCAACCCACGGTAGGGATAAAGCCGTCCCCAGTAGGATTTTACGGAAATTTTGTGGCAATTAGGTTACACCCCACCGCGAATGCTTCGGGACAGCCAATTTCACTGCTTCACGGCGCGAAAGTTCCATGACCTACTGCGCAACTGTCGGACTTTGGTCGAGGCTGCGGGGCAATCATTATGAAGAAGCTTTTCATTGCGTGCATAGCGGCCGCAACATTCGGCTTCGCTCCAGCATTCGGCGCTGACATGCTGTTGAAGGCGCCGCCGCCGGCGCCGGTCTATAACTGGACCGGCTTCTATGTTGGCGGCAATGTCGGCTATAGCTGGGGCCTTTCCGATCCGAACGTCAATTTCTTTGATCCTTCTGGATTCCAGATTGCAACCGCTTCCGGCTCTTTCGATATGCAAGGTGTGATCGGGGGCGGACAAGCCGGTTTTAATTTGCAGTCTGGAAGCTGGGTCTTGGGTGCTGAGGCAGACATCCAGGCATCCGGACAGCGCGGCACCAGGAATTTTGCCTGCCAAGCTGGCGTGTGCAGCACGAGCGGTCTTCAGGTCAATGAATCGCTCAATCAGAAACTTGATTGGTTCGGAACGGTACGCGGACGCCTCGGCTTTACCGTCACTCCGACAATACTGCTCTATGGAACCGGTGGACTGGCCTATGGCGAGATCGTAACCAATGGACTGATCTCCGACCCGGCGTCGTTCAGCCAGAACACGTTGAAGATCGGGTGGGCTGCCGGCGGCGGCGTCGAAGCCAGCATCAGCCGAAATTGGTCTTTGAAACTCGAGTATTTGTACATGGATCTCGGCGACGTTTCGAGTAACGGCCTAACCACGACGGGGATTATAATTCCCGGAGTTCCTCATAATGGTCCACCTATAGCAAACCGCCTCAGCACCAGCTTTACCGCATCCGGACCAGGCATCACCGATAATATTGTACGGGTCGGCGCGAACTATAAGTTCAACTGAGTTCACTCCATAGTGACCGGGCGTGCGTGGAGACATTCTCAATTCCAGCAGTGCACACGCGATGTCCGCTTTGGGTCCTCAACCGTCGCGGCCCGGTCGCGTGGGTGCATCTGCTCACCCCTGAAAACCGGACATGACGGTGCGTTTATAACTCCACTCGCATTCGCGTCGTGGGGAGGCGCGATCCGATGGCTTGATTGCGGATCGCAGGCGTTAGGCGCTGACAGACGAAATCCTACGGCTTGGCCGCGCGGCAATCCGGATTGTAGGCCCAATTGCGGTCAAGGCCGGCGACACAGAAATTGACGCCCCAGTCCATGCCGATGATGCCGGTATCTTCGCCGATCGAATAGAACAGCGGGTGTTTGGCGCCGTCATTGATGACGGCCGTGCCGCTGCAGAAGCGGCGCGGGATCGATTGCGCCGCCCACGGCATGGTGTCGATCTCGCGGATATTTTCGATACCGACGATGCGCAGTTGCGAATTCCAGAAGCCATATTCCTTGGTGTGGAAATTGGCGATGATGCGGTCGAGCGCGCCCGGATAGTCGCAGGCCGGCATCGACGCGGTCGTAGCGCGGACCCGATAGACAGAAATTCTTTTCCAGCCAGGTCGCCGCACGCGCCGGCGTCAGCGGCCACGAGCCCCATGACGAGCGCAAGCGCGCGAGCCCAAGCGCTACGCCGGCAATCCGCCGACAACGGCCTGCCCGCCGACTAGTTGGGCGGACATCATCCTGACCATGGCCGAAGCCCCTCTCCCGCTTGCCCGGCAAACGTGCCGCGCCGGCACCGGCCGGTCAAGGGCGCCGGAGGCGGCCGCACACAGCGAGCGCCGGCGCGGCGCCGCTAGGCGAGCCGGCACCAACATTGCAGAACTCGTGCGCGCGCCGAGCATTGTGATACCACTTCGTTGTTCGTTGCATCTGATTCGTCGCGTCAGCGTGCGTTGCTGGATTGAGCCCGCGCGGCTGCGCCCCTGTCACTCGGCGCCGCACACACAAAGCCGGGACCATCCGCAAAACGAGACGGACTACTGGGGACAGACTGGGGGAGAAGGCGATGGGTGAGGTGCACCGGCTGATGACGCCGCAGGCATCGTTCGGTCTACAGGCGGCAGGCCGTCTGATGACCGAGGTGTTCGGGCCGTGGGTCCAGGATTTGGCGCTGCTGGTTGAAACCGTGGAAGCGGCGCGCCCGCCGGGCGCGATGCCGGATTGGCAGCCCGGCGCAACCGTGCGACTGCCGTTCTCGAAGAAGATCTGCAGCGACGGCGCCGTGGTCTGCAGTCAGGCTTTGATGGCGCTCGCCGACACCGCCATGGTGATCGCCTGCTCGGCCGCCTGGAACGGCTATCGGCCGATGAGCACGATCGACCAGACCACGCATTTTCTTCGCCCGGTGAATTTCGACGTCATCGCCGATGCCCGTGTGGTGCGCATTGGGCGCAACACCAGTTTCGGGCGGGTCATGCTGCTGCATGCCGCCGACAAGCGGCCGGTCGGCATGGTGGCGAGCGCCTATTCGATGTCGTGATTTTTTCCCGTTTCAATCGGTCGCCTGAATCTCTAATCTCGGCCCCCAAGGGTATTGGGAGTGCCGGGTGATGAATCGGAAGCTTTTGTGTGCGGTCGCCGTACTTGCCGTAATCTGCGGCGCCACAGTTTTGGCGGCGGGCGGCCGTGCCTTGGCCGACGGCGCGAATTTTGCCGGCCCTGGGCCCGGGGTTACCGGGAACGATACCGGCGGCATCTTCCCCTACTCGCCGGCCGTCGAAGGCAGCTTCAAGCAGATCGCCGAGGGTCATTGCGCGCGCTGGGGCCGCCTCGCCAAGGTGACGAGCGTGCACCGCGTTTACGGCGATTACGTCAGTTTTGTCTGCTACGACCGCCCCGGCATGATTCACTAGCGGTTTACGGGCGCCAATCTCCCAGCAGGGCCTGCACGAGCGTCAGCACCGCGACCGCCGCGGTATCGGCGCGCAGGATGCGCGGGCCGAGCGATAGCCGCACCACATTGGGCAAACTGATAAGCACCGCCCGCTCCTCCTCGGCGAAGCCGCCTTCGGGACCGACCAGAACGGCAAGCGGCGAATGCGGCGGCAGGCGGCCGAGCGCCGCGGCCGGATCTTCAAATTCGGCATCCTCGTCGCAGAACACCAACACGCGGCCCGGATCGCGTTCGCCTAATAGCCGCATCAGTTCGACCGCAGGCGCGATCTCCGGCAGGACAAGGATGCCGCATTGTTCGGCGGCTTCGATGGCATTGGCGCGCATGCGGTCGAGGTTGACGCGTGCGACCTGACCGTGGCGGGTCAAGACCGGCTGCAGCTGCGACACGCCCATTTCCACGGCCTTTTGCACCACATAATCGAGCCGCGCCGTCTTCAATGGCGCGAACAGGTAATGCAGGTCACCGGCGGCGGTCTGCGGGCGGAGTCTTGCCTCAAGGCGCAACGCTGCGGCTCGCCGCGTCCCCGCAATGGTTGCGCCCCATTCGCCATCACGCCCGTTGAAAACGAGCACCCGGTGGCCTTCTTTCAACCGCAGCACGCCAGTCAGGTAATGGGCCTGGCCGCGGTCGAGTTCGACCGTGGCGCCGTCATCGAGAGCGGCGCTTACAAAGAGCCGCGGCGTGCGAAAATCATAGCGGGGCATGGCAGGGCCGACGTCCGAGGCGGGAATGCAGCAACGGGATGGGCACGATAGCGCAGCTACCTCACGATCGCTGCACCAGAATGCCCTCTCACGTTCCGCGCTTGACCAACCCATAACTCCTTGGTTATACGATGATCCATAATCAACGGGTCATCGATCATAATGCCTGACGCTCACGACGTGCTGTTCAAAACGCTCGCCGATCCGACCAGGCGGGCCATCTTCGAACGGCTGTGCCGCAAAGGCGAGCAGACGGTCGGGGCACTGACGGCCCGGGCCGGAGTATCGCAGCCGGCTGTCTCGAAACATCTTGGCGTCCTGAAAGAGGCGGGCCTGGTGCGCGACCGCCATGAAGGCCGCCAAACCCATTATAGCGCGCAACTCGGCGCGCTCGCCCCGCTGATCGATTGGACGAGCCAGATGGCGGGCTTCTGGCAGAGCCGGTTCGACGACCTCGAAGACTTGCTGAAAAGGATGGACCAATGACCAATGCGGCGGTCGAAACGCGCTCCGTCGTTGTGGAACGGGAGCTGGCTTACCCGCCGGAAAAAATCTGGCGCGCGCTGACGCAACCGCACCTGATCGAGGAGTGGCTGATGAAGAACGATTTTAATGCGGCCGTCGGCCATCGCTTCAATCTGCGCGGCGACTGGGGCGGCGTATTGGACTGCGAGGTTCTCGCCGTCGAGCCGAACAAAGCCTTGTCCTACACGTGGAATTTCGTCCACGCTGATGCGGCCTATAATCTGTCGAGCGTCGTGGCTTTTACGCTCACTCCGACGCCTATCGGAACCCGCCTGCGCATGGAGCAGTCGGGCTTTCGGCCGGATCAGAAGCAGGCCTATGGCGGCGCCTCGGCAGGGTGGCAGAAGTTTTTTGCCAGCCTGGAACAGGTCCTGGCGCGCGCGAATTGAGGGCGATACTCAAATGATGACAGCCAGAGGCAAGCGCCAACGATCATGAAGAAGACCAAGACCGCTCCGAAGGAGAACAAGACCGCTCCGAAGGAGAAGAGACTCGACTCCCCTTTCCGGCTGATCGACGCCAGAATCAAGGAGCTGAATGATTGGCGCGGCGAGACGCTCGCCCGCGCCCGGAGCCTCATCAAGGACGCCTGCCCCGAGGTGGTCGAGACCTGGAAGTGGCGCGGCGTGCCGGTGTGGGAGCACGCCGGAATCATCTGCACCGGCGAGACCTACAAAGCTGTCGTGAAGCTGACCTTCGCCAACGGCGCCGCCTTGGCGGACCCTGCAGGGCTCTTCAACTCAAGCCTCGAAGGCAATGTGAGGCGGGCCATCGATATCCATGAAGGCGACAAGATCGATGCGAAGGCGCTGAAGGCGCTGGTCCGCGCCGCGGCCGACTACAATCAGACAAAAAAGCGGAAGTAGGCGGCGAACCCATCGAGCGGGGGCCAGCCCCGATGCCGGCCGCCGACGCCCTCCGGCCTGCGTGACTGTGTCGCCGGGTCCGACGCTGCCACGTCCCCGCCGGGTGCGGTTCTGCCCCCATGTCGCCGGAATCTGCGTGCCTTTAATGCGGCCGCGAATTCGGGCACACTCGGCCCCACTGGGAAAGGGCTTTTCATGAAGCGCGGCCTCGTTTTGGGCTCCGGCTCGGCCTTTAGCTTGGCATTGGCGCTGACGCCGATCCTGTGCGCCTTGGGCGCAAGCCCCGGCTGGGCCCAGATCCCGGCGGCGCCGCAATGCGCCCAGTTCCAGGGGCTCAGCCAGGCGGCGGCTCAGAAAGCGAGCGTCGTGCAGGCCGCCATGAAGGCCAAAGCCGACCGCAAGGAAGTTTGCGCGGCAATGACGACATTCGTCGCTGCCGAGGCGATCGTCGTCAAATTCCTCGAGGACAACAAGACCTGGTGTGGTGTGCCCGACCAGGTAATCGTCGCCTCCAAGGCCAATCACGAGAAGTCGGTAAAGTTCAAGACCGCGGCCTGCAGCGATAATGGCCCGCATCCGAAGGCGCCGTCGCTCAGCGACGCGCTCGGGACCCCATCGGTGGATTCGGCGAGCAACACCAAGACCGGGCACGGCGGCACTTTCGATACGCTGACCGGCAATCCTTTGGGAAAATGAGCCCGTCGGCCGGCACGGTCGCCGACGCGACCGGCAATTGGGTCGACTCCCTCGCCCCGGCCTGGTCACGCCCCTATTTGCGGCTGTCGCGGCTGGACCGCCCGATCGGCTCGTGGCTCCTGCTCTTGCCATGCTGGTGGTCGGCGGCGCTCGCCGCGGTCGCCGCCCATGCGCGCGCGCCGAGCCTCTGGCATGTCGCATTGTTCTTCATCGGCGCCTTCGCCATGCGCGGCGCCGGCTGCACCTGGAACGACATCGTCGACCGCGATCTCGACAAGGCCGTCGAGCGCACGCGCTCGCGTCCGATCCCGTCCGGCCAGGTATCGGCCGCGCAGGCCGGTTTGTTTCTGGTGCTGCAGGCGCTCATCGGATTTGCCGTTCTGATCTCGTTCAATAGTTTCACCATCGGACTCGGCGTGGCCTCGCTCTTAATCGTCGCGATCTACCCGTTCATGAAGCGCATCACCTATTGGCCGCAGATCGTGCTCGGACTTGCCTTCTCCTGGGGCGCGCTGATGGGCTGGGCGGGGGCCTTCGGCCGGCTCGATCTGCCGGCGCTTTTGCTCTACGCCGGCTCGATCTCCTGGGTGATCGGCTACGACACCATCTATGCGCATCAGGATCGCGACGACGACGCGCTGATCGGCATCAAATCGACCGCGCTATTGTTCGGCCCGCGCACCAAGCCGATGCTCGCGCTATTCTACGGGCTCGCGGTGTTGTTCATCGGTGCCGCTGGCTTCACCGCGGGCGCCGGTTTTATTTTTGCGCTCGGGCTCGCCGCTTTTGCCGCACATCTGATTTGGCAGATCGTCCGCCTCGACATCGCCGATCCGGATAATTGCCTCGCGGTGTTCAAGTCCGACCGCGATGCCGGCCTGATCCTGTTTGCCGGCTTGCTGCTCGACGCGGCGCTGCGCGCTTAGCGCCAGTTCGCCGGACCTTGTCCGCTACGGCCGCAAGGCCCTTGTGGCGGACCCCGCACGAGCGCAAAATACGTGGAATCTGCGCCCAACAGCAGAGCCGAAAAACCGGAAAGCCGTCTTTAGGGAGCAAGCAATGAAAGTCGCAGCTATGCTGGGCATGACCGCGCTCGCGGTCATGCTGGTCGAGGCGGGTCCGGTGCGGGCCGCCGATAATCCTGCCGCGGATGCACCGAAATCAACCGCCCAAGTCCCCGCAGCGCTGACCGGCACGGTCAGTTCCGCCGCCGAAGGCGCGATGGAAGGTGTCGTCGTCACCGCGCACAAGGACGGCTCGATCGTCTCGGTGAGCGTGATCACCGATGCCAAGGGACATTACAGCTTCCCGGAGAATCGCCTCGAGCCCGGCCATTATTCGCTCGCCATCCGCGCCGTCGGTTACGACCTTGCGGCGCCAGCCGCAGGCGACGTCGCCAGCGAGCAGACGGCTACTGTCGATCTCAAGCTCGACAAGACCAAGAACCTCGCCGGCCAGCTCACCAATGCCGAATGGATGATGAGCATCCCGGGCACCGAAGCGCAAAAGGCCGCGCTGCTCGATTGCACGAGCTGCCACACCATGGAGCGCATCGTCCGCTCGACCCACGACGTCAACGAATGGATGCAGGTCATCTCCCGCATGAAGGGCTATGGCGCGGTGAGCCAGCCGGTGAAGCCGCAGCCGATGCTCGACAAGTCGCGCTACGGCTCACCCGAGCAATATCGCGCGATGGCCGAATATTTCGCCACCATCAATCTGAGCGGGACCGACCATTGGCAATATGCGCTCAAGACCCTGCCCCGCCCGACCGGCCGCTCGACCCACGTCATCACCACGGAATACAGCGTCGGACGCGCGACCACGGAACCGCATGACGTCGTGCTCGATAAAGAAGGCAATGTCTGGTACTCGGACTTCGGCGAGCTGTTCATTTCCAAGTTTGATCCGAAGACGCTGAAGCTCACCGAATACCCGGTCCAGGAATTCAAGCCCGGATCGCCTGTCGGCAATCTGTCGCTCGAATTCGACACCGACGGCAAGCTCTGGTTCGACACCATGTACCAGGGCGCGCTCGGCACCATCGACCCGGAAACCGGCGCCACCAAATTCTATCCGCTCGACGCGCGCTGGAACGACGACCGCGTGCAGCTCAACTTCGTAGGCCTGCGCCACGACGTCGACGGCAAGGTCTGGACCAAGAGCGTCGGCACGCAGGACATCTATCGGCTCGATCTGGCGAGCAACCAATGGGAAAAATTCCGCCCGACCGACCAACTGCCAGCCGGCCGGCATTACGGCATCTATCAGGTGATTTCGGACTCCAAGAATAATCTTTGGATGGCCGAGTTCGACGAAGGCCATCTCGGCAAGATCGACGCCAAGACCGGCGCCGTGACCTGGTTCGCCACCCCGACCGAGAATGCCCGCGCCCGCCGCATGGCGATCGACGATCAGGATCGTATCCTGGTCACCGAATATCGCGGCAACAAGGTGGCGCTGTTCGACACCAAGACCGAGCAGTTCACCGAATATCCGCTGCCCGCCAATACGTTCCCGTACCGGGCGCAGTTCGACAAGAACGGCGAGATCTGGGCCTCCACGATGTCGACCGACCGCGTGGTGCGGATGGATCCCAAGTCCGGCGAGACCGAGCAATATCTGATGCCGTCCGACACCAATATGCGCACCGTCGATATCGACAATTCGACGACGCCGGTGACGTTCTGGGTCGGCAGCAACCACGCCCACGCGCTGGTCAAGGTCGAGCCGCAGGACTGAGCGCGCGCTGCGGCGGCGACGATATTCACAAAAGCAAAAGGCCCGGTGCGGACAACCCGCTCCGGGCCTTTAAACTAACTACGCAACGCGAAACGCTTACTGCTTATCCGGCGCGTAGCCGTTCTGGTTATGCAAAACCTTGGCGTTGCTCTCGGCGGTGCCGGTCTTCGGCGCGCCGACATGAGTTCCAGGCCCGCCGCTCGCCTTGGCGTTCTGCTCGGTGCTGGTGCCGGGCTGGCTCATGCCCGACGGGCTCGATTGCGCCAGCGCCATCGTCGACACGCCCGCCACCAAGGCGGCCGCCATCGCGATTGTTTTCATGGTCTTCATTAATTCATCTCCTGGTTCTTTGCGTTCCCCTGCCGAGTAAACGCTTTCGAGCGCGCGGCGTTCCGAAATCAGGAACGTTCAGGAACCGGCGATGGAACCGCCACAGTCCTGCATGGCGGCGTTTGCGGCGCGGTAAATGGTGACTCGTATCGTACGAAAACGGACCGATTAAATGCGATTTATTGCCAAAAATTAATGCGCGTGGCGAATGTGGAATGGCCATACTCCGGTGGGGCGCGCAGAGTCGCACCGGGGTGCTCATGCGCCAGCTGCGAGCGCTTGAGATAGCGTTCAAAGAGCTGCCGTGGATCGCGAGCCGATGGACTGCAGGCTTTTCCAATCCTGCGGCGCTTGAGTTTTATCGAGAGCTGATTGCCCGCGGCTACGAGCCGGCTTCGCTCATCAACGTGCTTCCAGACGACAGCCTGATCTACATCACCGTGCCGAAGGCCGCCTCGACCAGAATACGAAGAACCCTGGCCCGCGTTGAAAACCGGCTGTCGCGATCGCTCAAGCCCGGCCGGAAACCCACGTATCGGGGACCATACGGCCCGCGCAATATTTCGCTGGTCTCGTTTCACCGGCTCGCAACCAGCAAGGACACGTTGCGATTCTCCTTCGTGCGCAACCCCTATGCGCGCGCGGTGTCGTGCTGGACCGACAAGTTCGCCGGCAAGCCGCTCGTCCCCGGCGACCCGTTTATCGACGGCTATCTTGCCGTGAGGCGCAACATCGACCCGCGCCTGCCGGTCGGGCCCGATCGCACCTTATCCTTCGCCGACTTCGTCGCCTTCGCGGCCGGCATCGCTGCGGCCCGCCACAATATTCACCTGCAGCTTCAGGACGACATTCTGGCCATGCCGGGTCTCAAGCTCGATCTGATCGGCAAAGTCGAAACCTTCAACGCCGACTTCGCAAGCGTGCTCGATCACCTCAACGCCAGCGACGACATCCGCCGCGACGCGGCCTTGCCTATCAACAGATCGCGGCACGAAGACTGGCCCACTTATTACACCGCCGCATTGGCCGACCGCATCTATCGCGCCTACGAACGCGATTTCGACCGCTTCGGCTATCCGCGGACATTCGTTGCCGCCAACTGCCGCATGGCGAAAGTATCAGGCTGCTAATCCGCCCGGCGTGTTGTCGAGGCTCAGCGAGATGATCTCGGTTTTCACCGAGCCGCATTCCACGCAGTCGAGGTTATGAAGCGCGAGATCGCGGCGTGTCGGATGTGGCGCGACATAGGACTGTAATATTGTCTTGCGGCATTTCGGGCAGGTGTCATCGACAAACAGGGTCAAAGACATGATGGGCGCCTTTTGTGATCGCCTCTCGCGCCAGGCGAGCGAAGGACGCTGAAACCGTAAGGGCACCGGTGTCGCGGTCAACGGCCGGTTGTGGATATGTGGATAACCGGCGCCAAAAGAATCACGCTCAGATGAGCCTGACGACGTGTGATGGCCTTGTCTTGAAGTGCAGACACCGGACGCCAAGGCGCGTTACAAGGCGTTGCGCGTCATTGGCAATCTCTCTATCCATTCGGCAACCTGTCGCGCCACACACGAGAGCCCAGCATGACTGACACGCCTGACTACACGCCGCCGGAAGTCTGGGTCTGGGAGAAGAACGACAGTCCCAATTGGCGCTACAGCAACACCAACCGCCCCATCGCGGGCGCGACGCATGAGAAGGCGTTGCCGCGCGGCAAGCATCCGCTGCAGCTCTATTCGCTGGCGACGCCCAATGGCGTCAAGGTGACGATCATGCTGGAGGAATTGCTGGCCGCCGGTCATCGCGGCGCGGAATATGACGCCTGGCTGATCCGGATCGGCGAGGGCGACCAGTTCGGCAGCGGCTTTGTCGGCGTGAACCCGAATTCCAAAATCCCGGCGCTCATGGACTATAGCGAGGCGCCGCCACAACGCCTGTTCGAATCCGGCGCGATCCTGCTCTACCTCGCGGACAAATTCGGCGCCTTTCTGCCGAAGGATCGCGGCAAGCGCGCCGAGGCGCTCAACTGGCTGTTCTGGCAGATGGGCTCGACGCCCTATGTGGGCGGCGGCTTCGGGCATTTCTATGCCTATGCGCCGGTCAAGATCAAATACGCCATCGACCGTTTTGCCATGGAGGTGAAACGCCAGCTCGACGTGCTCGACCGCCAGCTTGCGAACAATCGCTTCATCGCCGGCGACGACTACACCATCGCCGACATGGCGATCTGGCCATGGTACGGCAACGGCATGTTGAACGGCGCCTCGTATAACGACCCGCGCAAGTTCCTGCAGACCCACGACTACAAGAACCTGACGCGCTGGACCAAGGAAATCGGCGAGCGCCCGGCCGTCAAGCGCGGGCGCATGGTCAACCGCATGAGCGGCCCGCCGCAAGAACAACTGCGCGAGCGCCATGACGCCGGCGACTTCGCGACCAAGACGCAGGACAAGATCGATGCGCGCGGGTAGGCCCGTCGCAATCTCATAAATCAACCTGACACCGGCGGATAATAGAGCGTAAGCATGCGCGCAAAGCCCTCTTCGTATCCGGTCATAATTCGCAAGACGAAATACGCGTTGCCGCCAAGGGCGAACACGGGCATACTCTCCAACGGGGCGCGCTCCGCCAAAGGGGAAAGCTCATGTCGCGATCGACGCAGTTTCGGTTCGTGGCGATTGTATTGCTCGCAGTGGCCGCGGCCTCGCTGACCGGTGTTTCCGCACGAGCCTTCAATCTGGGAAATGGTGGAACCAGCGAAGGCGGTAATGCCGCGTTTACCGATCCAGACGAACAGGTCGGCAAGATGTTTGGTCTCGACCAAGGTGGCGAACCATCAAAGGTAAGCAGCCCGACGCAGGTTGATCCCCAGCCGGGCAAATCAAATCCATACAAGAACTTTCACGTCGACAGCCTGACTTCGCCTTCTCCGACCCTCTCTCCCGCCTGGGCAACTGAGCCTGTTTTTATTGTTCGGACAGCGAGCGTAGGGTAGGCAAAAGGCGCGCGAGCGCCGTGCCCGCGAGGCATTGCGAGGGATATGACGATCGAGCGGGTGCATTGCAAAACTGTGGGCACGCTTCGCTTTGCCCGCCCTACGCTTGCTGATAAAAATTTGTAGGACTGGGTAGAGCCTTGCGAAACCCATCATGCAGCCTCGCGGCTCAATGATGGGTATCGCTGCGCTCCACCCATCCTACGTGCTGAGTTTGACTCAGGCCATGAGAGAAAAACGTATTCTACGATTTAGGTGCCCAAATCCATTCTTGCCCAGCCTCTTCGTTCCACCCATCCTACGTGCTTCAGGGACCCAACGCGGTATAATCACGAGCGCACATGATTCGATTGGGGAGCTTGCGGAGGCACTCTCTCATCAAAGAGCACGCCTAGCGCTTTTTATGATCCTAACTGCTTACATAGACGAAAGCGGGACCCACGGGCCTTCGCCAGTCTCGGTGATGGCTGGCTATGTGGCGGATGCACGCCAGTGGCACAAATTTGACAAGCGTACCAGCAAGCTATTCCGGCGCTATGGCGTCGATATCTGCCACGCCATCGACCTGAAACGTGGCGACGGAGCGTTTCGCGGGTGGTCTGTGGACAAAAAAAGTAACATTCATTGATGAACTCGGCCACATAAAGAACGAGACCACCGAACTGGGCCTAGTCTGCACCATGAATAATGACGACTACCAGGCAGTCTATGCGGACCGCGAGCGGCCGAGAAAGGTCATTAGAGAGTCGAAATACTCGATCCTATTTCGAGCGACCCTTGGCGGTCTGATGCAAGGGATTGCAACGGTAGGCCGGTGGCAGGAGGTCAACAAAAAGTTGAAGCTACATGTCGTGCTTGAAGCCGGTCATCACAACGCTAGGGATGCACTGCGACTATATGATTTTGCTCGCTCAAAGTTTCCAAACGGGGCGTTTGCTGGCATCACCATAAAATCAAAAACTGAGTGCTTACTTGCTCGCCGCCTGCGACATGCTGGCTTACGGAGCCTATCAAGTCGAAACCGACGGCAGGCGGATTGGCGACGCTAGAAAGCCACTTAAGGCGCCGCTTCCTACCGATGGACTACGCAGAAGCATCGAATTGACCGACACGCACTCAATTCCATCTATTTGCAATCAATTCAGATGTACGAAGAAAGACAAAAGTTTGGACAGAGGGTTGGGCTGAACGAGAGTGGCGGCTTAGTCTTGGGGCTTACGGTGACAAGTAGGGTGTATTAGCCGAAGGCATAATCCGCCGTTTCTCAGCAATCGAATGGCGGATTACGCTTCGCGTAATCCGCCCTACGCGCTATATGCCCGATTTATCGAACGAAGCCCGGCTTGATCAGCGGCGCTCATCCGAAGACGGAGATGGCCGGAACAAGTCCGGCCATGACGGCGAAGGAACGTCCGTCCCGGTAACGGAGACGTGATGTGACATCCGTCACCGTTACAGATACAACGTCTCCGAATCTCGCTCACCAAGGACGCCATCGGGGAGGGTACTCCCCGGCGGTTGGGGCGAGTGCGGTGCCTGCGGGCGGGGCCATACACCTTGCCCTCGGGCAGCTTCGGGCATCAGTCCCCCGGCACTATGACCGGGGCGGGAGGTGTCTCCCTGGGCTGGGACAGGCGAGGGGGTAACACCTGTTCAGACCGCGTCCCAGGAAGCCTGGCCTGAAGCTGAGCCTTAGGGACGACGACTCCCTTTGGCGAGAGCCGTGGTGGGACGCCGACAGGCGAGCTGCCCCACAGGGGCAGAGCCGCACCCGATGGTGCGGAGGATACGGATCAGCGTTTGTCGGCGTTCCGCTTCCTTATTTATTTGGCGAATGGGGTGAGGCGAACGGAAAGACAGAGACTCCACCGCTCTGTTTTGGTTCGTGAGCCCAAGGTTCGCGCTTCACGTGGCTGAAAATTGCAAAACTCGGGCGCAGGCGCGCGGCGAGAACGATGGCGCTTATCCGCCTCTCAGCCGTCATTCCGGGGCCGAGCGCAGCGAGGAGCCCGGAATCCATAATCACAGTTGGTGCAGAAGAATGACCGCCGAGACAGTTCTGTTTGCGCAGGGCTTATGGATTCCGGGCTCGCACTTCGTGCGCCCCGGAATGACGAGGGGGTGGGCGTCCTTTTAGGAGAACTGCGGGTAGTGCCCTCGCCCCTTGCGGAAGAGGGCTTCGCCGGCCGTGCAGCATACGCAGTTGGGTGATGGGTTGCGGCCCCTACCCCTCACCGGACTGTGTTCGGTGCGAGGCCGAGCAGCCCTCTCCCGCAAGGGGCGAGGGCGGGCTCGGATCCGCCGCGAGAAGGAGAGGTATGGTGCTGAAACCGAGCTTAGTTGCTGGCTTAATTTCTGGCGATGATCTCGCGCTCGCGATGCACGACCGGCGCTGCCGGCAGCTTTCCGGGCTGGCGGCGCAAGAGACGCGACGGGCGGCGTTTGGCGATGGCGCTCCGCCGGCGGCGGCGCCAGGTCGGCGGTTCGATGCGGAGCGCGCCGAGCCGCGCGAACGGCTCGCGCAAACTGCCGTCGCCCTCGGCGACCAGAAGCGGCAGGCCGAGGACGCGGCCCCAGCTTTGCCATTCGGCGACGATGTCGTCGGCTTCGGAAGAAGAGAACAGCGGCACCGACAAAGCCGGATCGGCGTGTTCGAGCACGACCGCGATCCCCGCCGGCAAATGTTCAGTGTCGCCGTGATCGATTTTGTCGGGACCGGATGGCCGGTGAGCCGGATGGCGACGCCGCGGAAGGCGGCGACCGGCATGTTCAGCGCCATGCGCATGCCGCGCACCGAGCGCCGCAGCACCACGCGCTCGCGGTGCAGATCGACGACGCAGCGGCGCCCGTCGGCCGTCGCATCGGCCGCTTCGAACCGCACGGGCAGAGAGAAGGGGTCGAGCCGCGCATGCGCGGCTCGACCCGGCAGTGGTCCTGCCGGCTTCCATTTGACGCCCCGAAATTCAGACCGGCAATCGCTTCAACGCGAAGCGGTTGCCGCTCTAAGATTTTGGTGAGGCATGATCTTGCGATCCTGCCCCCGCTCCCGCCGGGCTGTTGCCGCCCGGTTGTTGCCACGACTATGCCAGAGCGCGGTCGCAATGGGCTTAAGGAGACTGGTTAAGGCCTCGTAGTAGGGGTCTTTCCATAGTCCATGATTGACGAGTTGTTGCCGCGGCTCGGATGAATTAGACGCGATGCGGTTGAAACCCTGCCGTGCAGGCACATCTTCGGCTTCTCGCAGTCGCCGCTGCCGGCCCTTGTGCCGGCGCCCATCGCCCCATAAACCATTTGCAAACCGAAATGTCCTCGCTCCTCGATCAATCCGCCCTCACCGATCTCGCCAGCCGCCTGGTTGCGGCCGCGCGCCGCGCCGGCGCCGATCAGGCCGACGCCGTCGCGGTGCGTTCGGTCTCGCTGTCGGTCGACGTGCGCGACGGCGCGGTCGAGGAATCGCAGCGCTCCGAAGGCGACGATGTCGGCTTGCGCGTCATCGTCGGCCACAAGCAGGCGTCGATCTCGACCAACGATATCCGCGGCGACGGCGTCGATGGCTGGCCGAGCGCGCCGTCGCCATGGCGCGCGCCGCGCCCGAGGACAAGTTCGCCGGCCTCGCCGATCCGGCGCTGTTGGCGCAGTCCTTTCCCGATCTCGATCTGCTCGATCCCGACATGCCCACGGTCGACGTGCTGGAAGAGCGCGCGCGGCAGGCCGAAGCGGCCGGGCTCGGCGTCTGCCGGCATCACCAAATCGGGCGGCGCCTCGGCCTCGGCCGGCATCGGCGGCATGGTGCTGGTGACGAGCCACGGCTTTCACGGCGCCACCATCGGCTCGCGGCATTCGATCTCGATGGCCGCGATCGCCGGCGACGGCACCGGCATGGAGCAGGATTACGATTACTCCTCGACGCTGCACGCCGCCGACCTCGAGGCCGCCGACGCGGTCGGCCGCAACGCCGGCGAGCGCGCGGTGGAGCGGCTCAATCCGCGCAAGGTCGCGACCCGGCGCGTGCCGGTGGTGTTCGATCCGCGGATTTCCGGCTCGCTGGTCGGCCATCTCGCCAGCGCCGCCAACGGCAGCTCGATCGCGCGCAAGACGAGCTTCCTGCGCGACAAGCTCGGCCAACGGATTTTCGCAGCCGGCATCGATATCGTCGACGATCCGCTGCGGAAGCGCGGGCAGCGGTCGCGGCCGTTCGACGCCGAAGGCGTCACCACGCGAAAGCCTCAAGCTCGTCGAGGACGGCGTGCTGAAAACCTGGCTGCTCGATTGCGCCACCGCGCGCGAACTCGATCTGAAAACCACCGGCCATGCCAATCGCGGCGTCTCCTCGGTGCCCTCCCCCGGACCGAGCAATCTTTATCTCGCGCCCGGCAGCAAGACGCCAGACCAACTGATCGGCGAGATCGAGGACGGCTTCTACATCACCGATCTGATCGGCATGGGCGTCAATATGGTGACCGGCGATTACAGCCGCGGCGCGTCGGGGTTCTGGATCGAGAACGGCGTGCGCACTTTTCCGGTGAGCGAAGTCACCATCGCCGGACATTTGAGCGAAATCTTCGCCAGCCTCACGCCGGCCAACGATCTCACCTTCCGCTACGGCACCAATGCGCCGACGCTCCGCGTCGAGGGGCTGACTGTTGCCGGCCATTGAGGTCGACATGGCGCGTTGCGGCTGCGGAGCTTGCGAAAAGCGTCCGCGAAGCGGGCGCTCTTGGCGCTGTCGATGTTCCAAAAGCCGATGAAGAATTGGACCAAGGGCCCGGCGGATTCGCCGGTCAGCGAAGCCGACATCGCCGTCAACGATTTGTTGCGCGAGCGGCTCGCCGCCATCGACCCGCGTTTCGCCTGGCTGTCGGAGGAAAGCGTCGACGATCCGGCGCGGCTCGCCGCGCGCTATGTCTGGGTCGTCGATCCGATCGACGGCACGCGCGCCTATATCGCGGGCCTGCCGGACTGGACGGTGTCGGTGGCGCTGGTCGATCACGGGCCGGCCGATCGCGGCCTGCCTTTACGCGCCGGTCACCGAGGAATTCTTCATGCCGCGCGCGCGGGTTCCGGCGCTACGCTCAACGGCGCCGCCGATCGCGGTCAGCACCGGAACGGAACTCGAAGATGCGCGCATCGCCGGGCCGCGAAAGCTCATCGAACGCCTCGCCGCCGTGGCGCCGCCGTTTGCCGCCAGTGCCGCGCGTCAGGTCGCTGGCGCTGCGGCTTGCCCGGGTCGCGCAAGGCGCCTTCGACGCCGCAATTGCCGGCGGCAACAGCCACGACTGGGACCTTGCGGCGGCTGATCTTTTGGTGCACGAAGCGGGCGGCGCATTGACGCCGCTCGGGGGCGGCCCTGTGACCTATAATCGTCCCGTGCCGCGGCACGGGACGCTCGTCGCGGCCGGCCGGGAGCGGCACGCGGCGCTCATTAAGCTTCTTGGGGACGGACGCCTCGCGTTTTCCTAAACTCGCTGATCAAGCGCGCGGATCAAACATCATGTCGGAAATCCCAAAACCCAAACAACTCCTCCATCTCGTTCTCGGCGGCGAGCTCGATAGCGTTTCGAAGACCGAGTTCAAGGACATCGACAAAGTCGACCTCGTCGGCGTCTATCCGAACTATGCCACCGCCTATGTGGCGTGGAAGGCAAAGGCCCAAGCACTCGTCGACAACGCTCAGATGCGCTATTTCATCGTTCATTTGCATCGTCTGCTCGATCCCGAAAGCGCGCCGCCAAGCTGAGGTACGCATGCAGCTATGGCGGAGGATCGGACAACAACAATGGGCCAAGGTGACGATCGGCGTGATCGCCGCCGAGTATCTGCGTTTTGTCGGGATGACGACCCGCTTCCAGCTGGAACCGGCCGACATCTACGCCCGCGGCGAAGCCGATATGCCGATCATCCTGGCGTTCTGGCACGGCCAACATCTGCTGGCGCCGGTCGCGCGTAAGATCGAACATCGCGTCAATATGCTGGTGTCGCGGCATCGCGACGGCGAGATCAACGCCATCGCAGCAGCCCGGCTCGGCGTCGGCACCATCCGCGGCTCGGGCAATCACGGCGGAGGTTTCGTGCACAAGGCCGGCGTCGCCGCGTTCCAATCCATGCTCGATTCGCTCGCGGGCGGATCGTCGATCGCGCTGTCGGCCGACGTCCCCAAAGTCGCCCGCGTCGCCGGTCTCGGCATCATCAAGCTCGCGCAAGCCTCCGGGCGGCCGATCTATCCAAGCGCCATCGCCACGAGCCGCCGTTACGTGTTCAACAACTGGGATCGCTCAACGCTCAATCTGCCGTTCGGCCGCGGCGCCGGCGTCGCCGCCGAACCCTTGACCGTCCCCAAAGATGCCGACGACGCGACGCTGGAAAATGCGCGGCAACTGCTCGAGGAGCGGCTCAACGCCGCGACGCGGCGGGCCTATGAGCTCGTCGACCAACCGCGCCGCGGAGCTTGATCGTGCCGAGCGGGCCGCCGCGTTTGCCGCTGGCGCTGCGCCTCTATCAATTGGCCTCCGCCGCCGGATCGCCGGCGGCGCCGCAGGTGCTGGCGCGGCGCCTGCAGCGCGGCAAGGAACATCCCGAACGGCTCGGCGAGCGCCGCGGCGAAGCGAGCCTGCCGCGCCCCGCCGGCCCGCTGATCTGGGTGCACGGCGCGAGCGTCGGCGAAATGCTCGCCGCGGTGCCGCTGATCGAGCAGCTCCGCGCGCAGGCTTTTGCGGTGCTCGTCACCTCGGGCACCGTCACCTCGGCGGCGCTTGCCGAACAGCGTTTGCCTGAAGGCGCCATCCATCAATTCATCCCGCTCGACGCGCCGCGTTTCGTCGAGCGCTTTCTCGACCATTGGCGGCCGGACCTCGCGCTTTTCGTCGAATCCGATTTGTGGCCCAATCTGATCTTGGCGTCCGCCGAGCGCAGAATTCCGATGATCGTGATCAATGGCCGGCTGTCGGAGCGCTCGTTCGCGCGCTGGCGGCGCATGCCCGGCGTCATCGCGGCTTTGTTGTCGCGCTTCGATCTCTGCCTGACGCAATCGGCCGGCGACGCCGAACGCTATGCGCAGCTCGGCGCGCCACGCGTGACCTCGACCGGCAATCTGAAGCTCGACGTGCCGGCGCCGCCGGTCGACGACGCCGCGCTGCGGCGATTGCAGGAGATCATCGGCAATCGGCCCGTCATCGCCGCCGCCTCGACGCATCCCGGCGAAGAAACGGCCATCATCGCCGCGCATCGGCGTCTGCGCGCCAAATTTCCGAAATTGCTGACGGTGATCGCGCCGCGCCATCCCAGCCGCGGCGAGAGCATCGCCGAAATCGCAAAGACTGCCGGCCTTGCGACCGCGCTGCGCTCGCGCCGGGCGCAACCGATGCCGGATATCGGCGTCTATATCGCCGACACGCTCGGCGAACTCGGATTGATCTACCGGCTGGCGTCAATCGTGTTCATGGGCGGATCGCTTGTGACCCATGGCGGACAAAATCCGATCGAGCCGATCAGGCTCGGGGCCGCCGTATTGCACGGCCCGCACGTGTGGAACTTCGCCGAGCTCTATGCCGCGCTCGACGCAGCGCACGGCGCCGAATGCATCGCCGACGAGGAGGCGCTGACGGCCCAGCTCGGCGATTGGCTCGCGAGTTCAGCGGCGCGCCAAGGCATCGCCGATGCCGGCCTCAAAACGGTCGAAGGGCTCGGCGGCGCGCTCAAGCGCACCCTCGCGGCGCTCGATCCCTATCTCATGCAGCTTCGGCTCGAGAATCGAGAGTCGTAGATGCGTATGATCCCGATCCGAAAACCGGTATCCACTTTTCGGGATCATACTCTGATGCGCGCACCGGCCTTCTGGTGGCGACCCGGCACTGGAGGGCTGCTCACTCCCCTAGCCGCGCTCTACGGCGCGGTGGCGGGGCTGCGCATGCAGGCGCAAGGCGAGCGTTCGGCGCTGCCGGTTATTTGCCTCGGCAATCTCACGGTCGGCGGCAGCGGCAAAACGCCGGCGGCGCTCGCCGTCGCGCAACTGCTGCACGCCGCGCATCAGCGGCCGTTCTTCCTGAGCCGAGGCTACGGCGGTCGGCTCGCCGGACCGGTTCGCGTCAATCCAACACTGCATCATGCCGCCGATGTGGGCGACGAGCCGCTGTTGCTCGCCCGGCTGGCGCCGACCATCGTCGCCCGCGACCGGCCCGCCGGCGCAAAATTCGCGCAATTTGCCGGCGCCAGCGTGATCGTGATGGACGACGGCTTCCAAAATCCGTCGCTCACCAAAAACCTGGCGATTCTGGTCGTCGACGGCCGGCGCGGCATCGGCAATGGCCGGATCATTCCGGCCGGACCGTTGCGTGCGCCACTCGGCATTCAACTCGATCGCGCCCAGGTGCTGATCGTTGTCGGGCCGCCGGATGGTGCTTCGGCCGTCATCGACAAGGCAGGCCGGCGAGGTCTCGCCATCTTCCATGCCCGCCTCGAGCCCGATCGTCAGGTGCTCGCGGCGATCGGCCGCCGCAAGGTGTTGGCATTTGCCGGCATCGGCGATCCGGAACGGCTGTTTGCGACGCTTGCCGAAGCGGGCATCGACGTCGCCGAACGCGCCGCCTATCCGGATCACCACCGCTATACGGCTGCCGAAGCGCACAGCCTGACGGCGCGGGCGCAGGCGGGAAATCTCATGCTTGTGACCACGGAAAAGGATCTGGCCCGGCTGTCCGGCGATAATAAAGAGCTCAGCGAACTTGCCGCCCGTTCCAGCGCGTTGCCGGTGCGGCTGAAGATCGAGGAGGCCGATCGGTTCGGCGAGATCGTGCTCAACGCGCTAAAGGGCCGCTGAGTTTGCTACTTCTTGCGGGCGTATTCGGTCCCCTGCCGCTGCAATACGGCCTCCGGCGTCGCATAGGCTTCCTGCAGATCGACGCTCCAGTAGCGCAACTCCTCGAGCGGGATCGGCGCCCCGGTGACAGCGCAGCGCACGAAGGATCCCGGCCGCATGACGCGGAAGTCGCCGTCGAGATATTTGACGTCGGCTTCGCCGGGCATCGGGTTGGGACGATCGGTACGATTGAGCAACTTTTTCTCCGCCTCAGGCTGTGCTGCCGCTTGCTAGACAAACCTTTCGGCCCGGATCGCGCCGACGGCCGAAGATCCCGCACTCGCAGCGCGAACATAATCATTCCGCCACCGCGACGAAAGCCGGTCGTGCCTTCGAAGTTCCGTACCCCATTACGCTTGCGGCAGGCGCTACGGCTGTGTTCTGCGCTGTGCTACAATCGCCTGGGGGGATCATTCATTCGGCAGTCCGAGCGGCCAGCATGGCTTCCCGCGTCCTCTTCTTGGTTCTTGCCGCGACGCTGTTCTGGGCCCGCGCCGCAGCTGCCGCCCCGGATCATGTCGACATTCCGGATGGCGACGTGACGCTGCACGCCACGCTTTATCGCCCGGACGGGAACGGACCCTTTCCGGCCGTCGTGGCGCTCCACGACTGCGGCGGACTAGTCCATCGCCCGCTGACCGAAGCGCAGCTCTATGCCGAATGGGCCCGGCACCTGGTCGCCAACGGTTTTGTCGTCTTGTTTCCGGATTCGTTCGGCTCGCGCGGTATCGGCTCGCAATGCCGCGAGCAGAACCGCAAAGTGCGAGCATCGCGGGAACGGGTGGCGGATGCCAATGCGGCGCGGCTTTGGCTGCAAGGGCAAAACTATGTACGCGGCGAGCACATCTCGCTCTTGGGCTGGTCGAACGGCGGCGCCGCCGCGCTGTGGACAGTGCGGCCGACCGCGGCGCCGCGCGACAAGAGTTCGGACTTCCGCTCGGCCGTCGCCATCTATCCGGGCTGCCGGCGCTTGCATGAAACGGCCTGGAGCGCGCGCGTGCCGACGCTGATCCTCATCGGCAGCGCCGACGATTGGACGCCAGCCGCGACCTGTCAGCAAATGGTCGCCGGCGCGCAGGGCCGCAGCGCGCGGGTGCAGATCGTCGTCTATCCCGGCGCCCACCATGAATTCGATTGGGCCAATGCCCCGATCAGGCTGCGCACCGGTCTGGTCAACACCGTCGATCCATCGGGCAAAGCCCACGGCGGCACCAATCCTGCAGCGCGCAACGATGCGCTCAAGCGCGTACCGCAATGGCTGGCACGCTGAACGGTCTTTGAATTTGGGGAAATTCGCCGAATAAAAAAGCCGCGCCGAAATGAATCGGCGCGGCACGGGTAGAACACGGAACGAGCAGTTTACCAGCCGCAGTGCAGATGGCCGTAGGGGCCGCGCCAGCAGTGCCGGTGGCGGTGCCAGTACACCTTCGTCAGCTGACCGGAGTCGGTGGTGACACCCGAAAGCGGCGCGATCGGCGCAGCTTGCGAAGTCCCGGAAATGGCCGCGAAGATCAGCGTAGCGGCCACCATCGCAAAAGCAGTCCTCAGCATTTTCATTCTCCTTGGGGCGCGAACCAGTGCGAGCACATAACACGCCAACAAGATGGCAGTTCCGCGGCATCCGATTCCGCACGAAATGAACAAACAGTCAGGAAAGTCCGCGTCACGCCAGAGCGAACAGCGCCTTGGCATTGTCGCGTCCGATCTTGACGCGATCAGGTTCCGTGATTTCGGCAGCATCGAACCACGCGCTCGCCTCGGCGTGATCCTCGAATGGATAATCCACCGCAAACAACACGCGGTCGGCCCCAAGCGTGCCGATCGCGTGGAGCAATGACGGCGTGCAGAAATTACCGCTGGTCGTGACGTGAAAATTGTTGCGCAGATAGTCGCGTATGGTCCGCTTGGCGGGCCGATTCGGCACCTTGGCGAGCCTATGGTCGAGCCGCCACAGATCGTAGGGAATACGTTCGCCGAGATGGCCGAGGACGATCTGCAATTTGGGATAGGCGTCGAACAGGCCGCTGCACATCAGGCGTAGCGCGTGGATCGCAGCCTCTTCGGCGAAACCCCAAGCCGAGGCCGCGAGCCAAGGGTGCCCCTCGTAGGCGCGGTGGCCGCCGCGCAGCGGATAACGCGGATGCAAATAGAACGGCACATCGAGCCGTTCGAGTTCCGCCCAGAACGGCCGATATTGCGGCAGGTCGTAATAGACCGCGCTCTCAGCGGTGCCGACCTGGGAAAATCCGTTGACCAGCACGCCCTTGAATTTGAGATCGCGAATGCTGCGTTGCAGCTCGGTCGATCGCAGCCTGCGAATCCTGCATCGGCAACGCCGCGAGCGCTGCGAAGCGGTCCGGACGCTTGGCGACCGCGTCCGCCAAAACGTCATTGGCGCGCCGCGCCGTCGCGATCGCCTCGATCGCATCGGGCATGGCCTGAACGGCGTCGGCATTCAGCGACAGCACCGCAAGCTCGATCCCGGAAGCGTCCATTTCGGCGAGCCGCCGATCGAAAATATCGAGGAGCCTGTCGTTCAGTCCCGCCCAGTAGCTGGTCGGCCACCGCGCCGAAATGGCCGTGGTTTCCGGAAGCGCAAAATGCTCTTCGACGGCGATTTTGCCCAGCATCACGCTTACCCCCCGCTAAAACAGATTGCCCTGACCGGGACCGGTGCCGCGACGTGGGCGCGGCTTCGCCGGTTCGCCGCCCGGCTTCTCCGGCAAGGCCCCACCGTCCGCGCGGGCGCCGATGCGGCCATCGGAGAATTCGATCTCGATCGCCATGCCGGCGCCCACCACAGCGGCACTGCGGCAGCGGCTGGCCCGCGGCATCGCGCACCAGCGCAAAACCGCGCGCCAAAACTCCGCGATAGGAAAATGCCGCGAGCAATTGGGCACCACGCTCCGCGCGCGCCAGGCGCACCGCGACGAGCTGGCGAACCGCCCGCCTCGCGCGTTCGGCAAACACCGTCACGCGATCGCGATCGCGCGAAAGTCTAGTGCGGTGGACTTCGATATTGGCCGCAACACCAGCGCGCAGCCGTTGCGCGAGACCGCGATAGCGCTCGCGGCGGCGCTCGACATTGCTGCGCAACAGATGCGCGTTCAGCCGTGCGCCGATCCGTGAAAAGCCCACGTGGTGGATATGCGCATTGGCGCGCAGCCCGCGCACAAGGCCCGCCGCGGCATGATCGAGCCGCTGCCGCGGCAGCGCCAAAATCTCGTCGGCATCCGGCAGCGCGCGGGCTGCCGAGCGCAATTCGGCTCGCCGCGCATCCTGATTGCGCCGCCAACGACGCAAGCGCGCGGCGCGCCAGCGAATCGACATCGACCAAAAGTTCGCTGCGCACCGGCACCGCCATTTCGGCGGCAGCGGTCGGCGTCGGCGCCCGCTTGTCGGCCGCATAATCGATCAGCGTCACATCGGTCTCGTGACCGACCGCCGAAATCAGCGGAATGAGGCTCGCCGCCGCAGCGCGAACCACGATCTCTTCGTTGAACGACCACAGATCCTCGAGCGAGCCGCCGCCGCGCGCGACGATGATCAGGTCCGGCCGCGGCAGCAGACCCTGCTCGGGCAATGCGTTGAAGCCCTCGATCGCGTGCCGCCACTTCGGCAGCCGAGCTTTCGCCCTGCACTTTCACCGGCCAGACCAAAACGCGGCGCGGAAAGCGATCGGCGAGCCGGTGCAGAATGTCGCGGATGACCGCGCCGGTCGGCGAGGTGATGACGCCGATCACGGTCGGCAGGATACGGCAAGAGCTGCTTGCGCGCCTCGTCGAACAGACCCTCGGCGGCGAGCTTCTGCCTGCGCTCTTCAAGAAGCGCCATCAGCGCGCCGATGCCGGCGGGCTCAAGCGTCTCGACGATGATCTGGTAGCTTGAGCGGCTCGGATAGGTCGTGAGCTTGCCGGTGACGATGACCTCGAGCCCTTCCTCGGGCTTGATCCGCATCCGGCCGAACACGCCCTTCCAGATCACGGCGTCGATCTTGGCGCTTTCGTCCTTGAGCGCGAGATAGACATGGCCCGAGGAGTGCGGCCCCCTATAGCCCGAGATTTCGCCGCGCACGCGCACATAGCCGTAGGTGTCCTCGACCGTGCGCTTGAGCGACGCCGACAGTTCGGAGACGGTCAATTCCGGCAGGTTGGGGCGCGGTTCGTTCATCCGGTTCTGCACAGGGTCGCGAGCGAGGTTGACGAGTCGCTGTGCCCCGTGGCGATTAGTGCTGCGCATCGCGCCTGCGGGTCAAGTCCGCCTAGGGACCACCAGAGATGAACATTCTGCTGTTGGGCTCCGGCGGCCGCGAGCACGCGCTGGCCTGGAAAATGGCGGCAAGCCCGCTCGCCGACAAGCTTTATTGCGCGCCGGGCAATGCCGGCATCGCGCGCGAAGCCGAATGCGTCGCGCTCGATCTCGCCGACCATGCCGCCGTGATCGCATTTTGCCGCGCCAACGCCATCGATTTCGTCGTCGTCGGCCCGGAAGCGCCGCTCTGCGCCGGCATCGTCGACGATCTCGAAGCGGCCGGCATCAAGGCCTTCGGCCCGAGCCGCGCCGCCGCGCGGCTCGAAGGCTCGAAGGGCTTCACCAAGGACCTGTGCCGCGCCAACGGCATTCCGACCGCCGCCTATGAACGCTTTACGCTCGGCCGATCCGGCCAAGGCCTATATTCGCGCGTCGAGGCGCCCCGATCGTCGTCAAGGCCGACGGGCTTGCCGCCGGCAAAGGCGTCGTGGTGGCGCAGACCATCGCCGAAGCGGAAGCCGCCATCGACATGATGTTCGGCGGCGGCTTGGGCGAGGCCGGCGTCGAAGTCGTGGTCGAAGAATTTCTCGACGGCGAGGAAGCCTCTTTCTTCGCGCTGTGCGACGGCGAGACCGCGATCCCGCTGATCGACGGCGCAGGACCACAAGCGCGCTTACGACGGCGACCAGGGGCCGAACACCGGCGGCATGGGCGCCTATTCGCCGGCGCCGAATATCGACGCCGCGCATGAGCGCCCGCGTAATGGCGGAAATCATCGCGCCGACGATGCGCGCGATGAAAGCGATGGGCGCGCCCTATAAGGGCGTGCTCTACGCCGGGCTGATGATCACGCGCGAGGGCCCGAAGCTCATCGAATACAATGCCCGCTTCGGCGATCCGGAAACCCAGGTGCTGATGCTGCGGCTGATGTCGGACCTGGTGCCGGCGCTGCTCGCCAGCCGCGACGGCATGCTGAAGAATCTTCGATCTGCGCTGGTATGCCGACCCGGCGCTGACCGTGGTGATGGCCGCCAAGGGTTATCCCGGCGCTTATGCCCGCGGTACGGTGATCGAAGGCCTCGACGAAGCCGCAGCCGTCGAAGGCGTGGAAATCTTCCACGCCGGCACCAAGGCCGAAGGCGGAAAGATCCTCGCCAATGGCGGCCGCGTGCTCAATGTCTCGGCGATCGGCAAGACGGTGAGCGAGGCGCGAGAGCGCGCTTATGAGGCGGTAGCCCATATCCGCTGGCCCGAAGGCTTCTGCCGCCACGACATCGGCTGGCGCGCGGTGGAGCGGGAAATGCAAAGCACGCAGCCTTAGAGTCGATGACTTGCCGTCTGACGAGACTGATCTTCGCTCGCCATGACCGAGCCCGACCGCCAGAGCGCGTTTTCCGGCACCAAGGAAGTCCCCGAGCGGCTGCGGTTCGACGCCGGACGGCTTGAAGACTATCTGCGCGACACAAGTGCCGGGCTTCGCCGGCCCGATCGTGGTCAGCCAGTTCAAGGGCGGCCAATCGAACCCGACCTATCTCGTTGAAACGCCGCTGCGGCGCTACGTGCTGCGGCGCAAGCCGCCCGGCAAGCTCCTGCCCTCGGCGCACGCGGTCGACCGCGAATATCGGGTCATCAGCGCGCTCCACGCGCAGGGCTTTCCGGTGGCCGAACCGGTGCTCTATTGCGCCGACGAAAGCATCGCCGGCACGGCGTTCTTCCTGATGGCGCATGTCGAGGGCCGCGTGTTCTGGGAGCCGCAGATGCCGGCCTCCGATCCGGCCGAGCGCGCCAAGGTCTACGACGCCATGAACGCGACGCTCGCGCGGCTGCATATGTTCGAGCCGGCAGCGATCGGACTTGGCGATTACGGCCGCGGCGAGAATTACGTGGCGCGGCAGGTCGAGCGCTGGTCGAAGCAGTACCGCGCCTCGGAAACCGCAACGATCGAAGAGATGGAGCGCCTGATCGCCTGGCTGCCGGCGCATTTGCCGCCGGCGCAGCCGCCGCGCCTCGTGCACGGCGATTATCGGCTCGACAACATGATCGTCGCGCCCGACGCGCCGCGCATCGCCGCCGTGCTCGATTGGGAACTGTCGACGCTCGGCGATCCGCTGGCGGATTTCTCCTATCACTTGATGCAGTGGCACATGCCGCATTCGGAAGCCGGCACCGGCTCGCTGGTCGGCTTCGATCTTGCCGCGCTCGGCATTCCCTCGCTCGATGCCTATGTGGATGCCTACGTGGCGCGCACCGGCCTCGATCCGCGGCCGCATTTGCCGGTCTATTTCGCCTACAATTTCTTCCGTCTCGCCGCGATCATGCAGGGCATCGCCGGCCGCGTGCGCGACGGCACCGCGACCAGCGCCTATGCGGCCGCCAAGGCCGAACTGGTGCGCCCGCTCGCCGCCACGGGCTGGGAGTTCGCGCTCAAGGCCAGACGCATGAAGACCTTTGCGCTCGCGCTCGGCTCGCGGCGGCGCGCGCGGGCTCGCGCATATCGCGGTCATCGAAGCGCTCGACGAGATGGGCGTGAAGCCGGCCGCGATCGCCGGCACCTCGATCGGCGCGCTGATCGGCGCCGCTTATGCGGCGGGGATGAGCGGCAAAGACATCCGCCATCATGTGCTCGCGCTCGCGCATCAGCCGCGGCGAATCTGCGCCGGCGCCTCATGCAGCGCGCGCCGGCACCTTCGCCGACTTCTTTTCCGGCGGCTTCAGCCAGGCGACGCAAATGGACGCCGAGAAAGTCTGCGCGCAAGTTCCTGCCCGAAGCCATTCCGCCGGATTTTTCGGCGCTCCCTATCCCACTGACCGTCGTGGCGACCGACCTGCACCGGCGGCAGGAAGCGCCGCTTGGCCTCGGGACCGCTACGCCCGGCGCTCGCCGCCTCGATCGCCATCCCCGGCATTTTCCGGCCCGTCGTCATCGACGGCCGCATTCTGATCGACGGCGGCACCACCAATCCGCTGCCGTTCGACAAGCTTGCCGGGCTCGCCGATGTCATCGTCGCCGTCGACGTCTTCGGTGTGCCGGCGGCGGAGCGCATCGACATGCCGAGCACTTGGGAATGCCTCTACACGACGATGCTGATCATGGGCGGCGCCATCCTCGCCGCCAAGCTCGAACCACGCCGCGCCCGAGCTGCTGATCCGGCCGAACGTCGACGATTTTCCGCGGCTGGATTTCTATCAGGCGAGCGCGATCATTGCGCACCGCCGAGGCGGTCAAAGCCGAGTGAAGGAGAAGCTCGGCGCGCTGCTGGCCTCAACGCCGCTCCCGGAAAAACTCCTTCAGCAGCTCACTCGCCTCCACCTCCGCCAGGCCGCCGTAGACCTCCGGCCGATGATGGCAGGTCGGCGAAGCGAAGAACTTCACGCCGTTGTCGACCGCGCCGCCCTTCGGATCGGCGGCGCCGTAATAGAGCCGGCGGATGCGGGCGAAGGCGATGGCGCCGGCGCACATGGCGCAGGGCTCGAGCGTGACATAGAGGTCGCAGTCCTCGAGCCGCTCGGAGCCGAGGCGCGCCGCTGCCTGGCGGATGGCGATGATTTCGGCATGCGCGGTCGGATCGCGATCGGTGACGCGTGCGGTTGCCGGCGCGCGCGACGACCTCGCCGCCGCGCACGATGACGCAGCCGACCGGCACTTCGCCCGCGCTGCCGGCGGCGCGGGCTTCCTCCAACGCCATGTCCATGAAAGACGGCATGAAAGAAACCTTGGTCGGCGACGGCCCACTCTGCTATCAGCGCAGAACTATGAACGGCAATAGCGACAGCACAAACCGGCGAGCGCATCGCCAAGGTGATCGCCCGCGCCGGGCTCGCCTCGCGCCGCGAGGCCGAGGCATGGATCGCCGCCGGGCGCGTCGCCGTCAACGGCGAGGCGATCCGCTCGCCCGCGCTCAACGTCGCGACGCGCGACCGCATCACGGTCGACGGCGAACCGTTGCCGGCGCGCGAGCGCACGCGGCTCTTTCTCTATCACAAGCCGCGCGGGCTGATGACGACGCATGCCGACCCGCAAGGCCGGCCGACGATCTTCCAGAACCTGCCGCAGGGCCTGCCGCGGC
This sequence comes from uncultured Alphaproteobacteria bacterium, assembly GCA_963696555.1. Taxonomy (GTDB): domain Bacteria; phylum Pseudomonadota; class Alphaproteobacteria; order Rhizobiales; family Xanthobacteraceae; genus BOG-931. Next base: position 291,679 of record CAVOKR010000014.1, read on the forward strand.
TCGATCAGCGTCGGCCGGCTCGACTTCAATACCGAAGGCCTGCTGCTGCTCACCAATGACGGCGCGCTCGCGCGCGTGCTGGAATTGCCGGCGACCGGCTGGCTGCGGCGCTATCGCGTGCGCGCCCACGGCTCGGTCGACGCAGGACAAGCTCGATGCCTTGCGCAAGGGCGTCACCATCTCCGGCATCCATTACGGCGCGATCGAGGCCGCGATCGAGCGCGTGCAGGGCTCGAACCTGTGGCTCACCTTTGCCATCCGCGAGGGCAAGAACCGCGAAGTGCGCAACGTGCTTGAGCCATCTCGGCTTGACGGTGACGCGGCTCATCCGCGTCTCGTTCGGCCCGTTCCAGCTCGGCGAACTTGAGGCTGGCGCGGTCGAGGAGGTGCCGACGCGGACCTTGCGCGAACAGCTCGGCGACAAGCTCATCAGCACTCTCCGAAGCGGATTTTTCCGCGCCGGTCGCGCCGACGCCGGCGCCGATACGAGCGCCGAAGCCGGAGGACGAACGCCAGAACGGCGCGGCCGAAGCTGGACAAGCCGCGCGAGACCGCGCGACCGCAACCGGAAAAGGAAAACCGCAAAGCGCGGCAATCGACCCATCATGCCTGGCGCGCGCACGAGGAAGAGCGCACGACCAAGAAACTGCACCGCAAATTTCGCGGCGCCGGCCGCAAAGACGGGACTCGCGTCAGCCGGCCGGCGAGATGCGCGCGGAACTCGTCAGCGACCGCAAAGGCCGCCGGGTCGCGGTCGAGCGCTACGGTCAAGCCGCCGGTCGAGAGACAGCGCCGCGCGAAAGCAGCCGGCCAAACCCGTCCGGCGCGGGCGCCGCCGCGCGTCCGGATCGCGCCTTCGGCGCGCGGCCGCGGCAGCCGCGGGACCGCTGATGCGCGTCGTCGGCGGACGGCTGCGCGGGCGCGCGCTCGCCGGCCCGAAATCCTACGCGATCCGGCCGACCGCCGACCGGCTGCGCGAATCGCTGTTCAACATTCTCATCCACGCCTACGGCGATCCGATCAGCGGCGCGCGCGTGCTCGATCTCTTCGCCGGCACCGGCGCGCTCGGCATCGAGGCGATCTCGCGCGGCGCGCAGTTTCGTGCTGTTCGTCGACGACGGCGCCGAGGCGCGCGCGCTGATCCGCGAGAACGTCGCCGCGCTCGGACTCGGCGGCGTCACGCCGGATTTTCCGCCGCGACGCGACCAAGCTCGGCCCGGCGCATCCGGTCGAGCCGTTTTCGCTCGCCTTCCTCGATCCGCCCTACGGCCAAAATCTCGCCGCGGCGGCGCTCGATTCCGCGCGCGCCGGCGGCTGGTTCGCGCCCGATGCGCTGATCGTCGTCGAGGAGGCGGCGAAATCCGCCTTCGCCGCGCCGGAGGCTTCTCCGAACTCGAGCGCCGCCGCTACGACGATACCGAGTTCGTCTTCCTCAGATTCACTCCGGCGTAATGCCGGCGGCCTGCACCACTTTGGTCCAGCGCGCGACCTCTTCGGCGACGAATTTGGCGAGATAGGCCGGCGTGCGGCGCTCCGGCGCGACGATTTCAAGCCCGAGGTCTTCCAGGTGCTTACTGCACTGTCGGATCGTCGAGCGTGTCGCTCATCGCCTTGTTGAGCTTCTGCACGATCGGCGCCGGCGTGTTCGGCGGCAGGAAGAAAGCGTTCCAGACGCTCGCCTCCACATCGGGCAGGCCCTGTTCGCCGGTCGTCGGCAATCGGGAATGATCTTGACCCGGTGCGGCGACATCACCGCGATGCCCTTGACCTCGTTCTGTTTCGCAAGCGCCGCGCCGGTCTGAATGGTCGAGCACATGTAGTCGACCCGCCCGCCGATCAGATCCTGCTGCGCCGGGCCCTCGCCGCGATAGGGCACGTGGGTGACCGTGACGCCCATCGCCATGTTGAGCAGCACGCAAGGCAGATGCGTGCCCGAGCCGACGCCGGCGGAGCCGAACTGCATCTTGCTCTGGTTTAATTTCACATAAGCGACGAATTCCTGGAGATTGTTCGCCGGCAGGTCCTTGCGCGCGATCAGGATGCGCGGCGATTCCGAAGCAAGCCCGACCGGCGTGAAATCGGTGAGCGGAATTATAGGGCGGCGTCTTGCGCAGCGGCTGGCTGAAGGCCTGGGTGCCGCTGTTGCCGATGAGGAGCGTGTAGCCGTCGGGGTCGGCCTTGGCGACGCGAAGCGCGCCGGTCATGCCGCCCGCGCCGCCCATATTTTCGACGACGATCGGCTGGCCGAGGCGTTCGCTCATGCCTTGCGCCTGGATGCGGGCGCTGACATCGACGCCGCCGCCGGCGGCAAACGGCACGATCAGCGTGATCGGGCGGCTCGGCCAATCCTCGGCACGCGACCGGCGTTGCGAGCATCAGCGCCAATGCGGCGTAGACCGGCCAATCAATCCGCTTCATGCTGCATTCCAATCCACATCCCTTAGCGCCGCCCGAACAGCCGCTCGATATCGGTGAGCTTCAGTTCCACATAAGTCGGACGGCCGTGATTGCATTGGCCGGAATTCGGCGTCGTTTCCATCTCGCGCAATAGCGCATTCATCTCTTCGGGCTTGAGCCGCCGGCCGGCGCGCACCGAGCCGTGACAGGCCATCGAGGACGCGACCTGCATCAGCCGGCGTTCGAGCGGCAAAGTCTCGTCCCATTCGCTGAGATGCTCGGCGAGATCGCGCAATAGCCCGCCGCCGTCGATCTCGCCGAGGAGCGACGGCGTTTCGCGCAGCGCCACCGCGCCGGGGCCGAAGGCTTCGAGCACGAGGCCGAAGCGGGCGAGTTCGTCGGCGCGCGCCACGAGGCGCTCGACATCGGCCTCGTCGAGTTCGACGATTTCCGGAATGAGCAGGATCTGCCGCGCCACGCCTGATCTTGTCGATCGCGGCTTTCAGGCGTTCGTAGACGATGCGCTCGTGCGCGGCATGCTGATCGACGATGACGAGCCCGTCGCGCGTCTGCGCCACGATGTAGGTGTCATGGACCTGGGCGCGCGCGGCGCCGAGCGGATGGTCGAGCAGATCGGCCGCCGGCGCGGCGGCTTCGCTTGCGTCAGCGTAAGCCTCGCGCAGATCCTCGCGCAGATCCTGGCGCCAATCGGCCGCCGGAGCGCCGGTATCGAAGGCCGCCTGCGCGCCTTCGGCGAAGCCGCCGCCTGATCCCGCTCCCCATCCTCCCCCGCTAGCCGGTCGAGAAATTCGGCCGCCGCGGCATCGTGCGGCCGCGACGGCGAGCGGCGCCAATCCCAGCCGCGCTGGAAGGCCGCGATGGTCGCCGCCCCGCCGGTCGTCGCCGCGCGCGTGCCCTCGCGCGCCAGCGCGGCTTTGAGCGCATGGACGATCAGCGCGCGGACGAGGCCCGGATTGCGAAACCGCACTTCCGCCTTGGCCGGATGCACGTTGACGTCGACCTCGCGCGACGGCAGCGTGACGAACAACGCCACAAGCGGGTGGCGGTCGCGCGGCAGATAATCCGCATAGGCTGCGCGCACCGCGCCGATCAGAAGCTTGTCGCGCACCGGGCGGCCATTGACGAAGAGATATTGGCCGAGCGCATTGGCGCGCGTCAGCGTCGGCAGCGCGGCAAAGCCTTCGATCACGACTTCGTCGCGCTCGGCGGCGATCTCGACCGCATTGGCGCGAAAATCCGCGCCGAGCACGTCGCCGAGCCGGGCGAGCCGCCCGGTCGCGCCGGGCAGCGTCGCTGCGAAACTGACCGGCGCGCGCTCCTCGCCGGCAAGCGTGAAGGCGACATCGGGCCGGCTCATCGCGAGCCGGCGCACCACTTCGCGCACGGCTTCGGCCTCGGTGCGGTCGAGCTTCAGAAACTTCAGCCGCGCCGGCGTTGCGTAAAACAGATCGCGCACCTCGACGCGCGTGCCCTCGCCGAGCGCCGCGGGTTTCACCTCGGATTTGACGCCGGCATCGACCTCGATGGTCCAGGCATGCGGCTCGCTCGGCGTGCCGCGTCGTGATCGACAGCCGCGCCACCGCGCCGATCGACGGCAAGGCCTCGCCGCGGAACCCCAGCGTGCGGATCGACACCAGATCGTCGTCGTCGGCAAGCTTCGAGGTGGCGTGGCGCTCGACCGCGAGCGCGAGGTCGGCGCGCGTCATGCCCTCGCCGTCGTCGGCTGACGCGGATCAGGCGGCGGCCGCCGCCGTCGGTGAGCACGTCGATGCGGCGCGCGCCGGCATCGAGCGCGTTCTCGACCAATTCCTTGACCACGCTCGCCGGGCGCTCGACCACCTCGCCCGCGGCGATGCGGTTGACGAGGCTTTCCGGAAGCTGGCGGATGGGCATGAGCGGGACGTCGTTGCGATTCTGCGGCAACCTAACCCGTATTGAGCGGCGGCGAAATCCGAGGCAGATATCCTTCGGACGCCCCGTTGACGCGTGATGGAGTGAGCAAATGGCTCGGTACCTGCCTGGCGCGATTCTCGCGGCTTTCGGCGTCATCGTTTACGTCACCGGCTGCCTGCTCTACCTCGCCTACCGCCGGCAACTACCGAAGGCCCTGGCCGGCAAATCCCCTCCTCCCGCCAACGACAATTCCGGACCGAATTCCGGTTCGAAATCGCTTCTGTATTACGCGATCGTGCTGATCGTGCTCGGCATCCTCTCGTTCGGCGCGGGTCTCGCTGGCCTGGAAGTTACTCAGATGCAGTTCCGAGGCTAAAGTGGCAGACCGCGCCTTTTAATCGAACGCCGGCCTGGTGCGCCGCAGATTCTTGACCCCGCCGCGGCGCTTTTTGCCTTCGATGCGGCGCTCGCGCGAGGCCTTCGTCGGCCTGGTCGGCCGCCGTTTTAACGGCCGCACCGCCGCCTGACGGACGAGTTCGATCAGCCGGTCGAGTGCGTCCTGGCGGTTGCGCGGCTGGGTGCGGTGGCGCTGGGCGATGATGACCAGAACGCCGTCGCGGGTCAGCCTCGAGCCGGCGAGCCGCTCGAGCCGCGTGCGCACCTCACCCGACAGCGACGGCGAGCGCCGCACGTCGAAGCGCAAGCTGCACGGCGGTCGACAGCTTATTGACGTTCTGGCCGCCGGGCCCCGATGCGCGGACGAAGCTCTCTTCGATCTCGCGCTCGTCGATATCGATGTCGGGGGTGACGCGGATCATCCCCTCAACCTAGCCGGGATCGGGCGGCAGCGAAATCCGGTCGGGCGCTTAATTCGGGGTGGTCGAGGCAACACCCGCAGGCTTGCCGACCACCGTGACCAGCATGCCGTTATCGAGCAGCCGCTTCGCCACGCGCTTGGCGCCATCGAGCGTGACGGCTCCGATCATCGCCGAGCGGGCGGTGAAGTAATCGACGCCGAGATCGTCGAGCTGCAGCTGCACCAGCATGGCGGCGATCTTGGTCGAGGTGTCGAGATTGAGCACGAACGAGCTGTTCAGATAGTTCTTGGCCTCGGCGAGCTCCGCCGCGGTCGGACCTTCCTCCGCGAGCCGGTGAATTTCCTTTTCGATCAGATCGACGGTTTCGCCGGTGCGATCGGCGCGCGTGGCGGTGCCGCCGAGAAACAGCGCGGAGTGATCGAGCCAGACCAGGCTGTCGGAGACCGAATAAGCGAGCCCGCGCTTCTCGCGCACTTCGTGATAGAGCCGCGAGTCCGACGAGCCGCCGCCGAGAATGTGATTGACCACATAGGCGGTCATGAAATCGGGATCCTTGCGAGCGATGCCCGGACCGCCGAAATCGACCACCGCCTGCGGCACGTCGAGACTGACGAAAATGCGGCGGCCGAGACCCTGCGGGGTGACGTTCTCGATCGGGGTCAGGTCCGGGCTTTGCCGGCAGCGCGCCGAAGACGCGGTCGAGGAGCGGCTTCAAGGTCTCGGCGTCGATATCGCCGACGACCGCGATCTTGAGATTGGACCGCGCCAGCACGCGATGCGTATAGGCTTTGAGATCGTCGATGCCGATGCTCGGCAGCGATTCCGTGGTGCCGTTCACCGGCCGGCCATAGGGATGCCCCTGGTAAGCGGTTTCCCACCAGCGGCGGCTTGCGATATCGCCCGGGCTCGTCGTCTCGCGCCGCAGCATCGACATGATCTGCGCGCGGTTGAGTTCGACATCCGCGGCGTCGAAACGCGGCGAGGTAAGCGCAAGCCGCAACAGGTCGAACGCCTCGTCGCGATTTTCCGTCAAGGTGCGCATCGCGCCGCGGATATTGTCGCGTTCGGCGCTGAAATTCATTTCGATGGCTTTGCGCTCGAGCCGGTCCTGGAAAGCCTTGGAATCGAGATCGCCGGCGCCGGAATCGAGCAGCGATGCGGCGAGATTGGCGGTGCCCGCCTTGCCGGGCGGATCCTGGACCGCGCCGCCGACGAAGGCGAAGTCGACGGCGATCAGCGGCACCGCCGGCTCGTGCACCAGCCAGGCCTCGATGCCGCCGGGACTCGTCGACGCGTTCGATCGTGGTCGCGTTCGCCGGCTGCGCCGCCGCGAGTGCGGCGCAGGGCAGCACGATCGCCAGCACCGCACGACGAATGAAAGAGCGGAAGCGTCCGGACATCAAAATGTTCACGAGTGGCTCTCCTGGTGGCTCTCTTCGGGCTGCAGGCTTTTGACCAGATAGCCCGTCACCGACTGGCGGCGGTCGAGCCAAGTGCGCGCGGCTTGTTGCACGGCATCCGCGGTCACGGCGCGGATACGGTCGGGCCAGCCGCGCACCATGTCGACGGTCTGGCCGGTCGCGAGCGCCGAGCCGTACCAGCGCGCCAGCGTCGCCTGATTGTCCTGCGCATAGACGGCGTCCGCGATCAGCCGGTTTTTGGCGCGGTCGAGTTCGTCGGCGGTGATGCCGTGCTGAACGACGTCGTCGAGGACGGCATCGATGCCGTCTTCGAGCTGATGCAAGCTCACTCCCGGCTTCGGCGTGCCGTAGACGCCGAACTTGCCGTAATCGAGCGCGGTGCCGGAGTAATAGGCGCCGGTCGACAGCGCGATGCCCTTGTCGACCACAAGCGTGCGATAGAGCCGGCAATCCTCGCCGGTGCCGAGCACATGGGCCAGCACTTCCAGCGCCTCGCTCTCGCCGGGCTTGGCCGAGGTTTCCGACGGCACCAGGTAGTTGCGCGATCACGCTCGGCTGTTCGACGCGGGAATCGGCGAGCGTGACCGTGCGCGGCGCCTCCTGCACCGGCTCGGTCGGCCGCTGCCGCGGATTGCTCGGCGTCCGCTCCGGGACCTTGCCGTAGGTCTCCTCGGCGTCGGCTTTGACCTCGTCGGCCGTCACGTCGCCGGCGACGACGACGATGGCGTTGTTCGGGCGTGTAGAAGCGCCGATAGAACGCCAAGGCTTCGTCGCGATCGAGCTTTTCGATTTCGTGCCGCCAGCCGATCACCGGCCGGCCGTAGGGATGATTGAGATAGAGCGCGGCGTCCATCTGTTCGCCGAGCCGGGCGCCCGGATTGTTGGCGACCCGCATATTCTGCTCTTCGAGCACGACATTGAGCTCGGGCCGCACCACGTCGTCGGTGAGCACCAGTCCGGTGATGCGGTCGGCCTCGAGCGCCATCATCTCCTTGAGATGCTCGCGCGGCACGCGCTGGAAAAAGCCGGTGTAGTCGCTGGCGGTGAAGGCGTTCTCCTGGCCGCCGATTTCGTTGACATCCTGCGAGAACGAGGCGCCGGGATTCTTTTCGGTGCCCTTGAACATCAGATGTTCGAGGAAATGCGCGAGACCGGATTTCCCGGCCGTCTCGTCGGCGGCGCCGACCTTGTACCAGATCATGTGGGTGACGACCGGAGCGCGATGATCGGGCACCACGACGACTTCGAGCCCGTTCGACAAAGTGAAATGGCTGACATCCGGACCGCTGCCGGCAAAGGCTTTGTCCAGGTTCGCAGCGCCGGCGAGCGCGCCGGTCAGTACGGCTGCAAGCACCAGTATTTTCGACAAGTCATCACCTCCGCGAGCATATTGCGCGTTCTAGACATCGTCCGAACGTTACACAGCAGATCAGGACCCATCCCCGTGCCGACGGGTCCGTGGCGCATGGCGTGAGCACACGCGCTCCATCGTTAGGCTTAGCGCTGCGGCTCCATGCGTTCGCCCAGCGTCTTCGGCTTGTTGCCCTTCTTTTCCGGCTGGATGCCATAGGGCTGATCCGGCGACGGCGTGAGATAGCCGGGCGGCGGATCGGTGAGATTGGCCCGCTGCGGCTCTCCGGTAAAGGTCGCGTATTGTTCCTTATTCATCCAATCGAAGCTGAAGAGGCTTTTCTTCTGTTCGCCGAGCTGCGACGGCGTGCTCTGTTCGCCGACTCCGGGGGTGGACACGGCGGTCGGCGCACGGCCCTTGTTCAATTCGTCCGGCCGCAGCGGCCGGGACGATTCCATCACCGAGTCGAAGGGACGGGCTTGCGGCTTCTCGTCCTCCTCTTGGACGCCTGCTTGTGGATGGTATCGGGATCCTTCGGCCAGTTCGGCGCTGGCGTCGGCGCGCAGCGTTGCCGGCGGCGGCAGATCGCGGGTCGGCGGCACGACCAGCGGCGAGCGCTCGCTGTAATTGATTTCGTATTCGACGTCGGTTGGATCTTTGACGCCGATGGTGCTGAGGAACTTGTCGTAGAGCGACGGCGGGTTGGCGACGTCGTCATCGCCGGCGCGCGCAGCCGGCGCGGTGACGCCCACGACAAGGGCCGCCACCGCGGCGCCAAGCACGATCGTCGCTAGTCTCGCGCCGCGCACTTCGCGGCCGCCTATTGGTTTCTGCGGCATACCCTCACCCGACTAGCCCTGGACGGAATTGACCCGTACCAGACTCGTCCGCACCAGACTTGCCGTCACCTAACGCTTCGCGGGCAAATCCCGGCCTACCCGCATCAGGTTTATAAGCGCGATCAGGGCGCTTTTGCGGCGTCCCGGCGCCAGAAGCGATTCATACAGGAGCCCCACGACCCCCGCAACAATGGCCACATCCGCCAGATTGAACACATACCAGCGAAAGCTGAACCCCGCCGTATCGATGTGAAACAGCACAAAATCCATGACACCCGGCCAGTGCCAGCGGTCGATGGCATTACCCACCGCGCCGCCGATAATGAGGCCTAACGCCGCGGCGGTCAGCCGGGACGGCGCCCGCGTCAGCCAGATCCAAAGAAAGATCACGGCCGCCATTTTGAAGGCGAACAAGCGCCCATTGGAATACCAGTCCCTGCTGCGGGAACAGGCCGTAGCTGATGCCGGTATTGAAGGTCAGGTCGAGATCGATAAACGGGGTTAATGCGACCGGCGAGCGGCGCGGCAGATCGAAATCGTCCAGGAGCCAAAATTTGGAAGCCTGGTCGACGATGCAGGCCGCGGCCGCGATGACGAACCCGAACGCGCTCAGCCGGCCCCATAAATAGGCGCCGCCGGCCCCCATCGCGCCTTGGCTGTTGGGTCCACCGTCACGCCACCTACTCGGCCGCGTTCCGGACCGCTTCCCATTCGCGCAACGCCTTGGCGTCGCGCGGCGTCACGTCGGGAAATTGCGGATCGAGACCGACCGCCGGCGATATTTTCCAGGAGCGCGCGCATTTCTTGCCCTGCGCCGGCTGCGGTACCACCGCCACGCCCGGCACGTCGGCCAGACGGAAAGCATCGGCCGGACCGTCGCCTTCGACCAGCGTCGCGCCCGAGGTGATGCACACTTCGGCGAGATCGATATCGACGCACGGCCATGAACAGCTCGGCATCCGCTATATGGACGATGGGATGGGCTTCGAGCGATGAGCCGATGCGCTTTGCGGCGCGTTCGAGTTCGAGCGCACCGGTGACGACGCGGCGCACATTGCGGAGCTTGCGCCATTTTTCGGCGAGCCCCTCGTTGCGCCAAGACGGCGCCACCTCGGCGAACGGTTCGAGATGGACGGAAGTGGCGGCGGGATCGCGCGCGAGCCAGGCCTCCTCGGCGGTGAAGCACAGCATCGGCGCGAGCCAGGTCACGGTGGCACGGAACAAATGATCGAGCACCGTGAGGCAGGCCTTGCGCGTCACCGACGAATAGGGATCGCAATAGAGCGCGTCTTTGCGGACATCGAAATAAAACGCCGACAGATCGACCGTCATGAAGGCGCTCAAGCCTGCGAAGATGCGTTTGTAGTCGAAATCGGCATAGGCCTGCCGGACAAACGGATCGAGCTCGGCGAGCCGATGCAGCATCAACCGCTCGAGCTCCGGCATCGCGGCGACCGCGACGCGATCGGCCGGACGGAAATGCGCCAGATTGCCCAGCATCCAGCGCAAGCGTGTTGCGCAGCTTGCGATAGGTGTCGACCGTCGTCTTCAGGATTTCGGGCCCGATGCGCAGATCGTCGGCGTAATCGGCCGCGCAGACCCACATGCGCAAGAATGTCGGCGCCGGACTGTTTCATCACATCCTGCGGCGCCGTGACATTGCCGAGCGATTTCGACATCTTCCGCCCGGTCTCGTCGAGCACGAAGCCGTGGGTGAGCACGACGTCGAACGGCGCGCGGCCGCGCGTGCCGCAGCTTTCCAGCAGCGAGGACTGGAACCAGCCGCGATGCTGGTCGGAGCCTTCGAGATACATCACCGTTTCGTTGCCGCCGTCCGCCTTGCGCTTGATATGGGCGAGGCTTGGAAAATGGCGCGGGTCTTCGAGCACGAAGGCGTGCGTCGAGCCGGAATCGAACCAGACATCGAGAATATCGTCGACCTTCTGCCAGCCGTCGTTGGCGAGCTTGCCGAGAAAGCGCTCGCGCGCGCCGGGCTTGTACCAGGCGTCGGCGCCTTCGGCTTCGAACGCCTCGACGATGCGGACATTGACCTCGGGATCGTCGAGGATATCGACCGAAGCCGTCGGGCTGTTCCTTGATGAAGACCGCAATCGGCACGCCCCAGGCGCGCTGCCGCGAGATCACCCAATCGGGACGGCTCTCGATCATGCCGTTGATGCGGTTCTCGCCCTGCGGCGGCACCCAGCGCGTCGCCTTGATGGCTTCAAGCGCGCGATGGCGCAAGGTGTCGCGGTGTCTGTCGATATCCTTGTCCATCGCAATGAACCATTGCGGCGTGTTGCGGAAGATCACCGGCTTTTTCGAGCGCCAGGAATGCGGATATTGATGCTTGAGCCGCCTGCGCGCGAGCAGCATGCCGGCGTCGATCAAAGCCTTGATCACCGCCTCGTTGGCGTCGCCCTTCTCGCCTTTGTCGGTGAGAACCCGCTTGCCGGTGAAGCCCGGCGCCTGATCGGTAAAGCGGCCGTCGGCGTCGACCGTGTATGGGATATGCGTGTTGATGCCTTGCGCCGCAAGCTTCGGCGCATTTGCGATCCAGACATCGAAGTCCTCGCGTCCGTGTCCGGGCGCGGTGTGCACAAAACCCGTACCGGCGTCGTCGGTGACATGGTCGCCTGCGAGAAGCGGAACGGAAATCCGTAGCGCGCATCGAAATTCTCAAGCGGGTGACGAACACGTCAGTCGGCGAGCGCCGCCGCGGAAATGGCCCGCAACTTCTTGAAGGCGGTAACCCTCGCCTGCCGCAACACATCGATCGCCAATTTGTCGGAGAGCACGAAGCAATCGCCGGCGTTCGCCCAATTCCCGTGGGCGCGTCGACCACCTGATAAAGTCCGTACTCGATTTTGGGCGAGAAGCTGATCGCCCGATTGCCCGGGATCGTCCACGGCGTTGTTGTCCAGATGACGACCGCGGCTTTTGCTTTCGCCAGATCGTTGATTTCAACATGCGAAGACGGCAATCCTGGGCGGTCGGAAACAATCGATCGGATCGGAAACTTCACCCAAACCGTGTCTGAAGTGTAGTCCTCATACTCGACCTCGGCCTCGGCGAGCGCCGTTTTCTCGACCACCGACCACATCACCGGCTTCGATCCGCGATAGAGCGTGCCGTTGGCGGCGAATTTCATCAGTTCGCGCGCGATCTGCGCTTCGGCGAAATTGTCCATCGTCGTGTAGGGGTGGGCCCAGTCGCCGACCACGCCGAGCCGCTCGAATTCTGCCTTCTGCACGTCGATCCAATGCTCGGCGAATTGCGGCATCGCGGCGGAATTCGACAAGCGCCTCCGGGTTCGAAAAGTCCGGCTTTGGCTTGCCCTTGGCGCGGTAATTCTCCTCCTCGATCTTCCACTCGATCGGCAGGCCGTGGCAGTCCCAGCCCGGCACATAGTTGGAATCGTAGCCCAGCATCTGCTGGCTCTTGGTCACCACGTCCTTGAGGATTTTATTGAGCGCATGCCCGATATGGATGTTGCCGTTGGCATAAGGCGGGCCGTCATGCAGCACGAAGCGCGGCCGGCCCTTCGCCGCCGCGCGCAGCCGGCCGTAAAGGTCGAGCTCGCGCCACCGCGCCAAGAGCTCCGGCTCCTTCTGCGGCAAGCCGGCGCGCATCGGGAATTCGGTTTTGGGCAGAAACAGCGTCTCGGAGTAGTCGCGCGCTTTGGCCGGCGTATCGGTCATTGAATTGTTCATGTGTCGGTTCTGGGCGGCCTTCTAACAAGCCGGGTCCGGCGCGGAAAGGGCTCGAATCGGCGAGTTTAGCGCTCCCGGGGAACCTTGCGCTCCGAATTGGCGTTTATCCAACGGGAGTTTGCCGTGGATCAGCGGCATGCGGGCAAATACGGGGCGACGGAGGGTCTTTTGGAATATATCCGCGCCCAGCGCGAAGTCCGCCATGCTCTCGTGATCTCCGACCCGCTGCCGGTCGGCAGCGTCCACACCATGTGGGCGTCGGCCGGCCAAGCTGCGACCATCGGCATCTTCCTCCTGCTGTTCGGTGCCTTCCTTTACGTCGGCCGCGCCATCCTCCTGCCCATTCTCGCCGCTGCCGTGGTGGCGCTGACGCTCGCGCCGCTCGTGAAATCCGCCAAGCGGCTCGGCATTCCGCCCTGGCTCACGAGCCTTCTCATTCTCGTCGTGACGCTCGGCGCGCTCAGCCTCCTCGTCACCGCGCTCGCCGGGCCGGTCAGCGAATGGATCGGGCGCGCGCCCGAGATCGGAGCGAGCATCAAGCAAAAGCTTACCGTGCTCGACCAGCCGCTCGCCTCGTTGCATGAACTCGAGCAATCGCTCTTTGGCGCCAGCGGACTGAGCGTCAACGAACCGCCCCCCAACGTCGTGCTTCCGGTCGTCGCCTTCCTCACGCCGGCGGCAGGCGAGCTATTATTGTTCTTCGTGACGCTATTGTTCTTCCTGGTCGGTCAGATCGAGTTGCGCAACCAGGTTGTTTCGATGTTCTCGAGCCGCGACTCCAAGTTGCGGTTCTTAAAGATCATGCGCGACATCGAGCGCAACCTCGCCGGCTATCTGACGGTCGTGACGATCGTCAATGCCGGGGTCGGCATCATCGTCGCGCTCGGCACATGGCTCCTCGGTTATCCCAACCCGGTCATTTTCGGTCTCGTCGCGGCGTTGCTGAATTATGTGCCCTATGTCGGGCCCGCCGCCATGGTGATTACGCTGTTCGGCGTCGGCCTCGTCACATTCCCCTCCCTCGGCCACGCCGCTATCGCGCCGCTCGGGTTTATCGCCGTCACCACCATGGAGGGGCATTTCGTCACGCCGACCATTGTCGGCCGCCGCCTGACACTTAATCCGCTCCTGGTCTTTCTGGCGCTGGCGTTCTGGACCTGGATGTGGGGCCCGATCGGCGCCGTGCTCGCCGTGCCGGTGTCGATCATCGGGCTGGTTATCGCCAACCATCTGTTTCCCACGGACGACGTCAGATTGCCTGATTGAAGTGAGGCTGCCGGCCGTTGAGAATTATCAATGGAACTTCCCACGCGTCGGCCTATTATCTGAGCAAGCGGCCTTATCCCCTTTCATGGAGATCGTCATGAATACCGCATCGAGCATTGCGCAAAACGCGCGCGATACCGCCAAAGAGACGGCGAAGGACGCGCGCGAGGGCGTGCACGACATCGGCAAGGCCGCGGCCTCGGCTTCCGGTACGATCGAGAGCGACCTGCAGACACTGCGTGACGACTTCGCCCGGCTCGCCGAGCAGGTCGGCGACATTCTCGCCGGCAAGGGCAACGCGGCTTGGCAGCGCGCCAGAGCGACCATGGACGAAGCCGTTGCCGACGCCCAGGGTAAGGGCCGCGAGGCGGCCGACGCCGTCCGTGAAGTCTCGGACAATTTTGTCGAAGCTATCGACGACTCGCTCAAGACCCGGCCCTACACGACGCTTGCCATCGTTGCCGGCCTCGGCTTTCTGTTTGGAGCGATGTGGCGCCGGTAGTTTGTTCGGCGCGGGGGGACAAAACCGATGTTCAACGCGCTGACGCGCGAAATCAGACTGGCCGTCCAGGCCAAAAGCGGTGCCAGTACTGCAGTGCTGGTCTGGATGGTTGTCGTGGTATTCGCGCTCCTGACGGCCTTCGTGTTTCTCTGCGTCGCCGGCTATGACTGGCTGGCGCAGCGTTACGACAGCGTCATCGCAGGCCTGATCATGGCCGGCATTTTTTTCTTCTTGCCATCGTCGCCGCCATCGTCAGCGCCCTCGTCCGGCGCCGAGTGCGCGAACGCGCCATCCTGGCCCGTGCGGCGCGCGCGCATGCGCCGTCGTGGCTGCTCGATCCGCGGATCCTCAACACCGCCGTCGCGGCCGGACGCTCGTTCGGCTGGCAGCGCATCATGCCGGTGGCGCTCGTCGGCTTCATGATGGCGCAATGGGCGCGCGAAAATCGCGACCAGGGCGAGCGAAGCGATCATTCCTGATATCGCTGAGCATTATCCTCCGAAGACCGTTCAGCTCTAAATCGGCGGGAAAGCGTCGCCTGACCGCGCCGAGCCTCGCGCGCGCCATCCGGCTGTCTTCCTGCATCTGCCGCACCAATTCTTCCGCCGAGGCGAAATTCATTTCGTCGCGCAGCCAGGCGATGAAGGCGACGTCGAGTTGCGCGCCGTACAGATCGCCGGAAAAATCGAACAGAAAGATTTCGAGCAGCACGCTGCCGTTGTCGAACATCGGGCGGCGGCCGAAGCTCGCCACGGCGTCGTAGCGCCGGCCGCCGACGCCAACCCGCACCGCATAAATGCCATGGCGCAGACCGCAAGCGGCGTCGAGCCGCAGATTCGCGGTCGGGAAGCCGAGTTCGCGGCCGCGCTTGTCGCCGTGGATCACCGCGCCGGAAACGAACCATGGATAACCGAGAAGCTCCGCCGCAACATCGAGATCGCCGCCAGCGAGCGCGTCCCGGATCGGCCCGGAGGAGATCGGCCGTCCTTCGTCCTCGAAGCGCGGCACGATATCGACCGTAAAGCCGCGCTTCTTGCCCTCGGCCGCGAGAAATTCGGGCGAGCCGGCGCGCTTGGCGCCGAAATGGAAGTTAAAGCCGATCACCGCGCCGCTGATCGGCAAGACGCTCGATCAGAATGTGGCTGACGAATTCGTCCGCCGAAAGCCGCGCCAACGCCGCGTCGAAAGCTGAGCACGATCGCGCCGTCGAGGCCGGTGGTGGCGAGGAGCCGCAATTTGGCGGCCTCGTCGGTCAACCGGAACAGCGGCTCGCCGGGATGAAAGAAGCTGCGCGGGTGCGGTTCGAAGGTCAGGACGGCGGCCGGACGCGACAGAGTTTGCGCTCGGTCGAGCGCGGCCGCGATGACGGCCTTGTGACCGCGATGCACGCCGTCGAAATTGCCGATAGCGACGACCGCGCCCGAAAGCGCTTTATTCGCAGCGTCATCGGCCGCGGACTCGCGCACGATGCGGAAGTTTTTGGTCATCCGACTAAAATGCGACCCAAAATGGTTAATGATGTTTAGAATTGCGGCCGTAAGTGGCGTCGCGGCCAGAGCAAAGTCAAGCGCCGCGGCGAGCCGTCGCCGGCAGCCGCAAGCGCGGCCGATCGCGCGATTAACCCCTTGTTCAAAAACCCAATGTAGCGTGTCCGGTCGGGAAGGGGACGGTCGGGGCGGGACACTGCCGCGGCATATCGGCCGGCTTTGACCGGCATGGCGCCAGTCGCGCACTTGGGGCCGTTTCGGCTCTCGCTGGGGGTTCCGGCTCCGGGAGTTGGATTGAGCACGATCATTTCCGAAAATCGTCAAATGCTTTTCGGAATCGTGCTTTAGGAGCAAGGCAATGGCGCTCGATCCGAAAATGTCGGTGCTGGTGGTCGATGACTACAGCACCATGGTGCGCATCATCCGCAATCTGTTGCGGCAACTCGGCTTTTCCGACATCGACGATGCGCCGGACGGCGCCGCGGCGCTGGAGAAGATGGGCAGCAAACGCTACGGCCTCGTGATCTCGGACTGGAACATGGAGCCGATGACCGGCTACGATCTGTTGCAGCGCGGTGCGCGCCAACCCGGAGATCGAGACGACGCCGTTCATCATGGTGACGGCGGAATCCAAGACCGAGAACGTGATCGCGGCCAAGAAGGCCGGCGTCAACAATTACATCGTCAAGCCGTTCAACGCCCAGACCTTGAAGGCCAAGATCGAAGCGGTGTTCGCCGACAAGATCGAATTCGACTCTCGCGCCGCTCCGAGCGCTGACCTTCGAAGCTCACCACGCCAGCGCGCGCATCATCGCCCGCGGCGTCACTTTGGCGGCGTCGAAATATCGCGATTCAGCGCCACGGCATCCGGCGCTTCGCGCGAGCCGTATTGCTCGGCATGAATGCCCGAGGTGACGAACAGGCAATCGAGCCCGAACGCCGCGGCGCCGGTGAGATCGGTGCGCACCGAATCGCCGATGGCGAGCACGCGCTTGCGTTCAGGCGCGCGGCCGCCGCGACGCTGCCGCAGCGGTCGCCAGCGCCGTCTCGTAGATCGGCGCATGCGGCTTGCCGCAATAGAGCACCTCGCCGCCGAGCGCCGCATAGGCATCCGCGATGCGCGCCGGCGCAATAGACCAGCGTGTCGCCGCGCTCGACGACGATGTCCGGATTGGCGCAGACCATGAACAGCGAACGCGCGCCGCATCGCCGCCAGCATGTCGCGATAGCTGTCCGGCGTTTCCGTGGTGTCGTCGAACAGGCCGGAGCAGACCACGTAATCGGCGCGTCTCGAGCGGCGCGAAGCTCACATCGAGACCGGCGAAGATCGACAGGTCGCGCTCGGGACCGAGATGAAACACGGTCTCGGCGCGGCCTGCGCCTCGACAATGCCGCGGGTGACGTCGCCCGAACTCGTGATCGCGTCATAGGCGTCGTGCGGCACGCCGAAGCGGTCGAGGATGCGCACCACCGCGGCGCCGGCGCGCGGCGCATTGGTGATGAGGATCGACGGTGCCGCCCGCCGTCGCGAAACGCGCCAGCGCCTCGCAGGCCGCCGGGAAGGCCGAGACGCCGTTATGCACCACGCCCCAGACGTCGCAGAACAGCGCATCGTAATCGCCGGCGAGCGGCTCGAAATCTCTCGATGAAACTGATCAACGGCGTCTACTCAGTTGCGCCGCATGCCGGCGCGGACGAGCTGCGCGATACCGCCGGATCGCCGGCGGCGCGCTCGCGCCGGCGCTGGCGGCCGATGCCGCGGCGCGCGGCGCCGTCGCCGGCAAGGCCCTGCAGCGCTTCCGCCCGCACCGGGCGCGGCGGCGAGAACAAGAAGCCCTGGCCGAAACGCACGTCGTAATCGAGGAGATCGACCACCATGCTCTCGGTCTCGATATGCTCGGCGATGAGATCGATGCCGAAACGGCCGAGCAGATCCGACAAGTCGGCCGGATGAATATCGGTCGAAGCGGCGCTTGTCCGGTTGAACAGGAGCGCCGCCGGCGCCTTGACGAAACGGAAGCCGCGCTCGTTGAGTTCGCGCGCGTCGAGCCGCAGATCGGTCAGGTTGTCGACCGAGAAGCGGAAGCCGCGTTCGGCAAGCGCTGCGAGGCTTTCATTTTCGATCGGCCCCATGCCGCGCACCGCGCTCTGGGTGAATTCGAACACCAGATGCGGCGCGATGGCGCGGTTGGCATCCATGAATTCGAGGAACTTCGGAAAGCCGGCATCGGTCAGCGTGGCATTCGCGAGATTGCAGAACAGCCCGACCTCGCGGTTCTTGAGGAGGAGCCGGCGCACCACCTGGATGCAGCGCAGCGACGACAAATTGTCGAGCTTCGGCATCAGCGCGGCGGCATCGACATAAGGCAGGAAATCGGCGGCCGAGACGATGGCGCCGCTCTCGGTCTTGAACCGCGACAGCGCCTCGTAATAGCGCACTTTGCGCTGCGGCAATGTCACAATGGGCTGAAGATAGAGCTCGATCGCGTTCGAGGCGATGGCCTCCCGGATCATGGCGATGATCGCGTCGCGCTCGATCCCGGCGAAGGCCGCAATCTTGCGCTCGAGCGGGGACGGGGCGGGGCCAGGAGGCGCGGCAGTGGAAGCGGCAAGCGAAGCGAAGGGAGCGTCGGCAATCGCGGCGGCCGGCGCCTCGAGAATGCCGATAGGCCGTGGCCGGGCGCCGCCACGGTCCTCGGCAAAAGCTGGATTTTGCGGCGCCGGGTTCTGTAGCACCGCGTCATGGGCGGCGACCGAATCGGCGAGCTGCTTGACCAGCGTCGATAATTCCTCGATCTCGGCGGCAAGCGGCTGGGCGGTCGCCAAAGCGCGGTCGATCACGGTGTCGACTTTGCTCTCCACCGTGCCCAGCCGGCGGCCGAATTCGGCGAGCTGGCGCGCCAAGTCGCCCGAACCGCGGGCGAGGTTGGCAAGCTGGTTACTCGCTTCCAGGCGGTCGTGCTTGCGGGCCGAGATGGTGTTGTAGACGGCGAGCGCGGTCAGGGTGCCAAGCCCGACCAGCGCCGACTCGGCGCCGGTAAAGCCAAAACGCAGATACACCACAAAGCCGATCGAGCCGGCGATCAGCACCATGCATGCTGCGATAAATATGGCGCTGATGCGCACCATGCCGCAGGACTCCCCAGGGACGATTCGCGCCCGAACTTTAGCAGTGTCCACAAGCGCCGTGACGCCGCAAGTATGCGGGCAGCGGTAGCCACCATTATCGCGTGGTTTTATAAGGCTAAATCCGGCAAACGATGGGTGTGATGGCGGAAACTGTGCCTGCGGCGGCGCCCCGGTTGGCCTTCGGACCGGGTCGGCTCGCCGGTCTCACCGGTTTTATCGAACGGCGACCGGGAACCGCCTTCGGCGGTTTCCTGGCCTTGCATTTTGCGGTCTGGACGGCGCTGCCGGCGCTCTTCTACGCCAACCTGCCGCTCGACCTGATCGAGGCCCTCACCTACGGCCGCGAATGGCAGATCGGCTACGACAAGCTGCCGCCGCTGCCGTGGTGGCTGGTCGAGATCGTGCATCGGCTGATCGGTGCCGACGTCGCCTATTACGCACTGGCGCAGGCGGTGGTGGTCATTGCTTTTGCGCTCGTCTTCGCCACCGCACGGCCGCTGGTCGGCGCCGTCGGCGCGCTCGTTGCCGTCCTCATCATCGACGGCATGCATTACTTTCAATACACGGCGGTAAAGTTCAATCACGACGTGATGCAACTGCCGTTCTGGGCGCTCGCCGGCTACGCCTTTCAGGCAGCGCTCAAGCGGGGAGGGCTCGGCCACTGGTGCCTTCTCGGCATCGCCTTCGGCGGCGCGCTGTGGGCGAAATATTTCGTCGTCATGCTGGCCGCGCCCTATGCGCTGTTCCTGTTTCTCGATCCCAGAGCGCGCCAGACCCTGGCAACCCCTGGCCCGTGGCTCGCCCTCGGCGTCGCCCTACTGATCGCCGCGCCGCATGCGCTATGGCTGTTCCGGACCGATTTCCTGCCCTTCTCCTATGTGAGCCATCGCGCCGCGCCCGCGCAGGGCTGGTTCGATCACCTGCGCCACCCGGCCATGTTCGCCGCAAGCCAGGTCTTTTTCGCGCTGCCGTCGCTGTTTATCGCAGCGGCGTTGTTTTGGCCGCGCAGCAAAACAACTCCCCTCCCCCTTGTGGGGAGGGGTCGGGGGTCGAGAGGCGTTATGCAAGCGTCGACGCGCGGAGAGCCACCTCCCGACCCCCCACCCTCCCCTCCGTCACAAGGGGGAAGGGAAAGTTTTACGAGCGACGCTTTCGATCGCCGCATCGTGACTTTGCTCGCCTTCGGCCCGGCGCTTGCCACCATCGCGCTGACCGCGGTGAGCGGCCGTGGCGCGGTGGCGATGTGGGGCTATCCGCTCTGGCTTTTCATTGGGCTATGGCTCGTGCTGTTCGCGCCCGCGGCGCTCGACGCTGCGCGCCTGACCAAGATCGTCGCCGCCTGGGCCGTCGTGTTCGCAGTCTTCATCATCATCTTCGCCGCGAATTACTCGGTACTGCCTTATTTCGATCATCGCTATCGAGCGGTGTTATTCCCGGGCGACAAGCTTGGCGAAACGCTGACCGAGCGATTCCACACAGCGACCGGCGCGAAGCTTCGCTATGTCGTCGGTTCGATGTGGGACGGCGGCAATCTCGCGCATTATTCGCCCGACCAGCCCGAGGTGCTGATCGACGGCGAACCGCGCCGTGCGCCATGGATCGATCTTGGCGACCTCCGCAAGCACGGCGCCGTCGTCGTGTGGACGCAGGGCGACGCGTCCACGTTGCCGGCCCAATTCGCAGCGATCGCCCCCGACGCGGCAGTCGGCGCCCCGTTCGACCTGCCGATGCGCCGCGGTTACGGCACCGTGCATGTCGGCTGGGCGATCGCCAAACCGCAATAGGCCGCGTCAAACGGCAATGCGATCCGCCTCATCCGGCGAATGCTCGGCGCCGATGCGCGCCGCCTGCCGGACCTGCCAGAATCGCAGCACCCGCTGGGCGTTATTGATCGACAGATTCTGGTAGTCGCGCTCGGCTTGATCGAGGTCCTGACCGGAGGTTTGCCGGCCGATGGTGCGGCACGTCAGGATGAGCCGAGCCGTCGGCCAGCTCAAACCGGCAGCCTTGCAGGGAATGAGAAAAGCCTCGAGATGCTCGCTCTGCAATAGCTTTTCCATCAGCTTCACCGGCGCCTCGCTCAGCAACGATAGCGCCGCCACGATCTCGGCATAGCAAAGCGTCCGCGCGAACTCGAGAATGGCCCGGTCGTCGAGCTCACCGCTATTGTGCAGCGCCCGCACCCGGGCGCGCGCCCTGACGTAATCCTGCTCCTGCGGAATACCGGCCGCGCGTTTGACGTCGGTGCAGATGGTCGCCAGCACGCTCTGGATGCGGCCGAGGCTTTCCGGAGGGCAAAGCGCCAAGAGGTGCGCACGCACGGCTTCGGTGGCGCGCGTCAATAACTCCCGAAACAGGCGCAACGGGATATCAAACCGAAGGCCGACTTTCTCCGCCAATTGATCGTCGCGCTCCGCGTGCCGGACCAGCGCCGCGAAGCCGCGTTCGGAGAAGTTGGCCTCGGCATTTTCGGCGAGCTTGTGAAACACCGCACCGTCGCCGCGCTGCAAGAGGACATCCGTCACCGCAGTGCCAATGCGGGGACGAGACGAGATCGCCAGCAGATGGGCCTGCGTCTTGGTTTCGGCGATCTCGACAAGATCCTTGTCGCTGAGCCGCG
This sequence comes from uncultured Alphaproteobacteria bacterium, assembly GCA_963696555.1. Lineage (GTDB taxonomy): Bacteria > Pseudomonadota > Alphaproteobacteria > Rhizobiales > Xanthobacteraceae > BOG-931. The sequence goes on from CAVOKR010000014.1 coordinate 313,136, forward strand.
CCGATTTCATCGAGCACGGGCTGGGCCACCGCAATATCGTCGTTCCCGGCGAGGCGCCGCACGGCGTCGATGGGTGCATTGTGGATCGGCGCCAGGCGCTTGCTGAGCTCGATCAGCGCTCGCCGCTCGATTTATCGATCATTTGTACGAGGATGTCGTCAAACAGTTCGATTTGCTGATCGCTCAGTCGGTCGGCCTCGGCGACAAAAAGGTCGGTGATGCGCCGCAAAGTCTCAACGCGTCGCTCCTTGGAGCCGCTTTTTATGGCGTCTTCCAACTGAGCGATAAGTGACCTCCGCGCAGGCATGTCCTACCGTCCGAATGCTACGGCATGATCGGGATTTGCGGATGCCAATTTGCGGAAACGAGTCATGCGCAAAAAATCGCCGGAGCCGGTTGCGATCCAATCGGAACGGATCGGGCTCCGCTCCACGCAGCTTGCACGCACACGGCTTTCGGCAATGTGAGTGTCGCGCTCTGGACTAGTACTTACAGGTGACGAAAGTTTTGGTGCAAGGCGGAGAAATAAAACACGCGACAGCGGCCGTCGTGCATAATCCGCATCAATGATCCGCGGTAATAACGCGGGTTAACTTCTCGAAAATCTCGCCGATCTGCGCTTCGCTCACGATCAACGGCGGCGACAGCGCGATGGTGTCGCCGGTGATGCGGAACAATATCGCCTCGTCGTGGAAGGCGCGATCCATCGCCTCGTAGGCGCGCAAGCCCGGGCTGCCGGCGCGCGGCGCGAGATCGATGCCGGCGGTGAGGCCCACGGTGCGGATATCGAGCACGCCGGGCAGGCCCTTGAGCGCCATCGCCGCATCGGCGAAATGCGGCTCGAGCGTCTTCGCGCGCTCGAACAGTTTTTCGTCGCGATAGAGATCGAGCGTCGCCAGGCCCGCGGCGCAGGCGAGCGGATGCGCCGAATAGGTATAGCCGTGGAACAGTTCGATGACGTGTTCGGGCCCGCGCATGAAGGCTTCGTAGATGCCATCGCGCGCGATCACGCCGCCCATCGGCACCGCGCCGGAGGTGATGCCCTTGGCGAAGGTGATCATGTCGGGCGTCACGCCGTAGCGCTCGGCCGCGAAGGCGTAGCCGAGCCGGCCGAAGCCGGTGATGACCTCGTCGAAGATCAGCAAAATGCCGTGGCGGTCGCAGATCGCGCGCAGCTTTTGCAGATAGCCCTTGGGCGGCGGCAGCACGCCGGTCGAGCCCGCCATCGGCTCGACGATGACGGCGGCGATGGTCGAGGCGTCGTGCAGCGCGACGATGCGCTCGAGCTCGTCGGCGAGATGGCCGCCCCATTCCGGCTCGCCCTTGGTGAAGGCCTGATGCTCGCGGCTATAGGTGGCCGGCAGATGATCGACGCCCGGCCAGCAGCGAGCCGAACATTTTGCGGTTGCGGACGATGCCGCCGACCGAAATGCCGCCGAAGCCGACGCCGTGATAGCCGCGCTCGCGGCCGATCAGCCGGGTGCGCGCGCCCTCGCCGCGCACATTGTGATAGGCGAGCGCGATCTTGAGCGCGGTGTCGACCGCCTCCGAGCCGGAATTGCAGAAGAACACGCGGTCGAGATCGCCCGGCGCCAGCGCCGCGACGCGGCTCGCCAGTTCGAAGGCCTGCGGATGGGCGAACTGGAAGGCCGGCGCGTAATCGAGTTCCTCGGCCTGGCGCTGGATCGCCGCGACGATCGGGTCGCGGTTATGGCCGGCATTGGTGCACCACAGCCCGGCGGTGCCGTCGAGCACGGCGCGGCCCTCGGGCGTGAAATAGTGCATGTCCTTGGCGCGCGCGAACAGCCGCGGCGCGCGCTTGAAGGCGCGGTTCGGCGTGAACGGCATCCAGAAGGATTCGAGATCGTTGGGGATCTGGGCTGCGGCCGTAGGCATCGAATTCTCCAGACGTTCAATTCTTGCAATTCTTGGCCAAGCCTATCGCTTGCCGCTCCACGGCGCGACTGCTACCACCCCGCCATGTCCGACAAATCCGAGAAATCCAACAAGCTCAAGGCGCGGCTGCCGCGCGGGCTTGCCGACCGCGGGCCCGGCGAGATCGCGGCGACGCGCGCGATGATCGAGAAGATCCGCGCCGTCTACGAGCTCTACGGCTTCGAGCCGGTGGAGACGCCGGCCATCGAATATACCGACGCGCTCGGCAAATTCCTGCCCGACCAGGACCGGCCCAACGAAGGCGTGTTCTCGTTCCAGGACGACGACGAGCAATGGCTGTCGCTGCGCTACGACCTGACCGCGCCGCTCGCCCGCTATGTGGCGGAGAATTTCGACACGCTGCCGAAACCCTACCGCAGCTATCGCGTCGGCTCCGTGTTTCGCAACGAAAAGCCGGGCCCGGGCCGCTTCCGCCAGTTCATGCAGTTTGACGCCGACACGGTGGGCGAGCCTTCGCCCGCCGCCGATGCCGAAATGTGCATGATGGCGGCGGATACGATGGAGGCGTCTCGGCATTCCGCGCGGCAACTATGTCGTGAAGGTGAACAGTCGCAAGGTGCTGGACGGCGTTCTGGATGCGATCGGACTGCGGTGAAGTCGATGTCGATCAAGCGACTGACAGTGTGCTGCGCGCAATCGATAAACTCGATCGATTGGGCTGGATGCCGTCGGCGACTCTGCTCGGTGCGGGTCGCAAGGATGAAAGCGGCGACTTCACAAAAGGCGCGGACTGCACGAAGGAGCAATACGAAACATTCTCAATGTCATCGGGTGGCAGGCCGAGCATGATATCACCTAACGTCCTGAAGATGTGCCTACGACGACGAGCTTTATAAGAGTGGGCACGAGCTATTTGCTCACAATAACAGCGCGACGCCGGCAATTGACGCGCTATTTCCGATCAAAACGAGCTAATCAGAATCTGGTTAACGCAGTCAAGGGATCCACTGTCGGATTGAGGGCCTAGCAAACTTGACGAACTGCTCAGAACTTTCGTTCGCGGATATGGATCACGATCGCATCCAGATTTCGATCTTCCGTCGTCCGCGGCCTCGAATACTACACCGGCCCAGTCTTCGAAGTTGAACTGACCTTCTCGACCGACGGCAAAGACGGTTCGCCGCGCTTCGGCTCGGTCGGCGGCGGCGGGCGCTACGATGGCCTGGTGTCGCGGTTTCGCGGCGAGCCGGTGCCGGCGACGGGATTTTCCATCGGCGTGTCGCGGCTCCTCGCCGCGCTCGACTATCTCGGCAAGGTCGATCTGAAATCGGAACCGGGCCCGGTCGTCGTCACCGTGTTCGACCGCGATCGTATTGCCGATTATCAGAGCATGGTGTCGGCGCTGCGCAACGCCGGCATCCGCGCCGAGCTTTATCTCGGCTCCGGCAAATTCGGCCCGCAGATGAAATATGCCGACCGCCGCAACTCACCTTGCGTCGTCATCCAGGGCTCCGACGAAAAGGCCAAAGGCGAAGTCACCATCAAGGACCTGATCGTCGGCGCCGAGCTTGCTAAGCTGGAAAAGGGCCGCGACGAATATCTGCAGAAACAAGCCGAAGCGCAGCGCGCCGTGCCGGAAGCAAACCTCGTCGAGGCCGTGCGCGAGGTTCTGGCGCGCCACGCGCGCTGAACTTTAAATCTTCTCCGACCCCTCCGCCTGCATCGCCCACAGCACCGCCGCCATGATGCCCTTGCAGCGCGGCAGGAGAACGAGCGTCAGCCCGACGATCAGCGGCAGGAAGACGGCGAGCATCAGCCAAAGCGGCGGATCGAAAGTCATCTCGGTAAGGACGACAAACGGCACCGTGATGTGGCCGACGACAAGGATCGTCAGCCAGGGCGCGGCATCGTCGGTGCGGTAATGGCCGTAAGGCTCGCCACAGACCGCGCAACAATCGACCATTTTGAGGTAATGATGCAACAGACGGCCCTCGCCGCAGCGCGGACAGCGGCCGCGCGCCCCGCGCCAGATCGCGGTCAGCGTCGAGGCACGCTTGGTATCGGCTCCGGCCATGGCGTAGTGCCTTCTTCTTTGATGCCGCCTGCCGGAGCGAGATAACAAATTGTGCGGCCGGCCGCCCTACATTTTCATATGGCCCATGTCCATGTGCTCCATCGGCATCGCCGGAGCGTCGGAAGCCGTCACGGCGAAGACCGCGCTCGTGCCGTCGACAGTCACGGTGACGTTATAGCGCCCGGGCGGCATCGTGACATTGTTGCCGTAATGCGTGGACGCCGGTCCCTTTCCCACCGCCTGCATGACGACGATCGGAACCTCGTTGGGTGCGCCCGTCGGCTTGTCTTTGGCATCGAGCGACACAAAGCCCATCGTCACCGTGGCATCGGTCACCGCTTGGCTGGTCTTCTTATCGAAGACGTGGACGACGAGATGGTGATTGGGGTGGGAATCAGCGTCCGGCGCCACCGGCGCGGCTCCCCCTTCGATCTCCATGCCTTCCTTAACGTTCTTGGCTGCGACGTCGGCCTTGCTGAAGAACGGCTCGGCGGGCAGCACGTATAGTTCGACCCGGTAGGTCCCGACCGTCTTCGTGTGCATGCGCGTCGGCGCCATAGGCCGCGGCGCCGACGACGATTGCAGGCAAAAATGTAGCGAGCAACGGCCATTGTCCTGACTTGCGCATTGGCCTCCCCTCCCGTTCGCACCCGTCTCGGATCGAGGGCGCGGCGGGACGATCATAGCGCATCACGGGCCCGGCGCATGCAGCCGCTATCGGCATACCTTCACCCAGACGCAGATTTTCTTGAAATCCTTCCAGTGGCATTGCTGCTCCATCCGGCAGTCCTTGCCCTTGGTGTCCTGCGCCATGGCTGCGTTCGGGACGCCGACAGCCGCCATGGCGAGAATTCCGCAGCAAAGCGCCAAGGTTGGTCCACGCATCGTCTTCTCCTTCAACGAGATACCAGTTTGTTGCTCCGCCACGGCGACTGTAGCATCAACGGCAGGCCGACAATGGAACCCCAATTGCGGCTTTGTGTTCGCCACCCTGCAGACAGCCGTTCTTCCAGATGCCCTGAACCGTTTGGTCTCCCACCGTCAGCGTACCGACGCCATTGGGCATGCCGTCGCGGAATTCACCCTCATAGCGTAGCTTTTGCAAGGCGAGGACCCCTCGCCCGTTCGGCAACCCGTCGGCGATTTCGCCGTCGAACCGACCGGTGGGCCAGATTTGCGCGCCTTTGCCGGACTGCCGGCCATCGCGCCACACGCCTTCGTTGGTCTCGATGCGCGTGCCGCTCTTGAACCATTGCGCGGTGCCGAAGCCGTCGGCGTGTCCGTTGCTGCAGCCGCCCGACCAGGTCACGGTTTCGTCCAGCTGCGGATTGGGGTCCCAGACCTGGCAGCTGGATTTCGCGTCCGCCATCCACGCGCCGGCATAAGCGCTCGCTGCGGCTCCCAGCAGACAAGCTGACAGCAGGCCCGCGCCGGTTCCGCGCAAGATTCCTCGCCTGATCCGCATCGCTTCCCGCCTTCGCTCCAATCTCAACCGTCAACTTCAATGCGGCAGAAGGGGCACCACAAGATCCCTCAGCAGCTCATCACGCACATCAATCATCCGATCGCGAACTTTGCCGTCGGCATCAATGATCCAGGTGATCGGCACGCCCTCCGGCTCGCCGAAACCGTCGACGCTGATGTCTTTCAGAGTCGCGACCGGATAAGCCAGACGAGCCATGACTTTGCGGACCTTCGCCAAGTCGCTTGGGCGGTCGACGCTGATGCCGATCAGCGCAAATTTCTGATCGTGATGAGCGCGGTAGAACGCGTCGAGCTTCGGCATGTCCTTCTTGCAGGGCGCACACCAGGTCGCCCAATAGTTCACCAGTACGACCTTGCCGCGCAACTTGGCGAGATCGAAAGTCTGGCCGTCAAGCGCGGTGACGACGAGAGCCGGCGCGGCCTTGCCGATCTCCGGAGCGGCGCGCGCCGGGCCGGAGCCCGGCGCGAGCGATAGAATTGCGGCAGCCACGGCGATCCGCGCCAGTCGCGCGCCCGCCGTGGCACTGATTGCAATAGTCACCATCGTTGTGCCTATGGCCATCGTTCAGAAATTGTAGCTGGTCACGATCTTGATCAAGTAGGGCGCGACGAGCTGACCTTCGGTGCCCGGCATTGTTGGCGGCAGTTGGCGCGGTAATAGACCGGCACCTCGATGTCGAAATAAGTCTTGAGGACCCGGTTGTTGGCCTCGTCGAGCACTTTGGTGAATTCGATGCCCGGCGAGAGCATCACCCGGTCGAAACCCTGAATTGAATGGATCGGAGCCGGTGCCGGTATCCGCGTTGCGATGCGAGACGATGACCTGCGCGAGCGGCGTGATCTTGTCGAAGCCGAGCACGTGGTACAAGTTGTTGTAGACGATGCCGGCGGCGCCATCGACCTGCAGGCCCGGATGGTAGCTTTGCACGACGCCGGGATTGCCGTCGAAGAAGCCCTGCGGGTCGGCGGCGGCCTGATAGAGGAACGGCTGCCGCCACATCGCTTGCGAGAAATACTGCCAGGCATTGTCGCCGGTCAGCAGGCCGCGATGGAAGCCGCCGAGCAGGAGGTCGGTGCTGCCCGACCCGATCTGGGTGTCGCGGTCGAGCCCGGCGCATTGTAGGTGCCGGTCGGCAGCTTGACGCCGAAGATGAGGCCGGTCGACATGTCCTTGAAGAAGCCGGTGTACATGCCCATGATTTCGATGTCGCCGATGTCCTTGGAATTGAACGATTGGATCTGCCCCGGGAAGAATCGGTCGGTGTCGGTGGTCAGCGTGCGATTGACGGTGGGTATCCGCACCATCACGCCCCAGTCGCGGTTGAAGTTGTAGCTGAAGCCGACATTGTACCACTGGGTATTGATTTCCTTGTCGGTGTTGAGCGCCGACGGCGCGCTGCGAACTGCCGACATAATTCTGCGTCTGATCGCCGCTCCAAAATTCGAAGAAGACGCGGCCGCCGTGATCCTGTTCCTGCGGCATATCGAGGCCGCCGACGTCGAACACGCTGCAGCCGCAGGCGCAGGCGAGCGCTTGTGTCGTGGCAACGCCGACGAGCGAGACGATGGCGAGAACGGCTGGGAGCAGGAATGCGAGTCAGCGCGGCGGCGATCCGTCCTATCGGACGGCGGCGTGCCGGCGTGAGCGCGGTGGCGATGGTGAGGAACATGGTGTCTCCGATCGGATGTGCGCGCCGCGACGCAGCCGAATGACGGCGCGCATGCAGGCGGGCGATGAAGGTGACGATGAAGCCGGGTTCGAACATGTGGGGCTCCCGGCGCTCAGAATTTGAAGTTCACGCCGGCGCGGGCGACCTGGATGACCAGATCGGCCGAGCCGTGCAGCGGATTGCTGCCGCCGGGCCCGGTGATCGCGCCGGTCGCGCTTGTCGTTGGAAACGCCGAGTACAGATATTCGAACCGGACGAGTCCAGTGATCGGTCCAGGCATATTCCCAGCCGGCGCCCGCGGCCCAGCCGGTGAGGAATTTCGACGCCGCGGCAGCCGCCGGCTCCGCCCCCGGCGTCGGCGTAGCTCTCGGTGTAGCTCGCATCGGTGAAGGCGACGCCGCCGGTGATGTAAGCGAAATTGCGATCGGCGGCGATGCCGATGCGCGGACGCACCGTCGCCAGATAATTCGTGGTCATCGACTGCCCGATGACGAAGGCATTGCCGCTGGTTGGCAGCGTATTGGTGTTGTTGAAGAACGCTGACGTGCTGCGGAAATAATCGAAGTCGCCTTCGAGCCCGGCAACAACGGTGCCGCTTTGCCAATTGCAGCCGGCCTGGCCGCCGCCAAGCACATTTGTATTGTTGTGCGATCCGGTGCCGTCATTGGTGACCTCCGCCGGATCGCCACCGAGCAGGAACGTTCCCGCACCGACCGTCGTGGTGAAATTCGACGAGCCGGCGCCGCCGCCGCCGTTAAGACCCGCATAGCAGCCGGACCATTGATAGACGGGTGCCGCCTCCGCCTTCATCGCCATGTTCTTCATCGGCATGTTGCTCATCGGCATGTCGGCGGCTGCGGCGGAATGCGAACCAGATACGAACGCTAGCAACGCAGCGAGCAGGTATGCGACCGGCACCGACCGATAAGCCGGCGGCCGTGCCGTGGTGAACGGATTGGACATAATTCTCCCCCGAGAATGAGCGTGGATGTTTGCGCTTTGATGCGCTGCCGCTTCCTCGCGCTGGATCGCGCTCGGAGTCCGGCTTTCAGCTAAGGGTAAAGGGCCTGAGCCTCAGGCCCGACCAAGGGGCGGCGCAAAGCCTGCCGGTCATGCCGCGACGGGAGGACCGCGCGGCCAGGCGCTTTCACTGAGAAAAAGCGCCACCAATCGCGGCGCCGTTGGCGGCCAGACCACGTCGGTGAGGAGGATGGTGCTGTATTGCAGGGCGGCCGGAGGCGCGCAGTTCATAAAGACTGCGCCGGCGACGCAGAACGGACAGTGCATATCGCCGACCGGGACTTGGGCCGGCACGCCCGGCGATCCCGCACCGCCGCCGCTGTGTGTGCACAGTTCGAACCCTGCCCATGCCCCAGCGTTCGCAGCGTCGGCCGCAGCCGCCGCCGGATGGCCGAGATCGAGCGCGAAGATAAAACCCTGGAGGGCGACCGCGTAAGCGAGGACGCCGGCGATAATGCGCCGCCAGCCGGTCCGTGAAGCCCTCGGCATCATTCGACGCCCCATCCTCGCATATGGCAACACTAGGCAAGCCCTTGGTCCAAAGCAACTTCTCTGAGCGTTATTAGGACGAGTGTGACCTTTGCGCATCGCCGCAATGAACACCGATCGGACGAACATATTCCGATCGCGGCGCTGCAAATTCTGTAGGAACGTGCAACACAATGCTGCCGTCAGGCCGTGCGTTGCCATTGCACCATCGTGCAAGCTCAACTGTCGAGGACAAGCCATGCAAAAGCTCATCGCCATTGCGGCGTTGCTCGTGGTCACATTAGCGACCGGTGCCGCCGAGGCGCATGCTCATCTCGATCACGCGAGCCCGGCCGCCGGAAGCACGGTACCTACTGCCCCGGACCAAATATCGCTGACGTTTACGGAAAATCTTGAAGTCGGCGTTCAGCACCGTCGAGGTCACGGATGGAAGCGGCGCGCGGGTCGACCAGGGCAAAGCCCAAGTCAGCGGCAACACCATGCAGATCGGCCTGAAGGCGCTGCCGCCGGGCAGCTACAAAGTGCAGTGGCACGCACTCTCGGTCGACACCCATACGACCCAGGGCACCTTCAGCTTCCACGTCGGCGCGCCGTAAGCGGAAGAGCGGGCTCGCGGCGATGGATTGGTACGATGCCATGATCTACGTGCGCGCGGTGCATTTCGCCGGCTGCATGCTGACGGCGGGCGTGGTGTTCTTTGCTTTGTTCATTGCCGCACCAGTCTTGGCTGACGGCGATGCCGCGAAGGGCCTGCCCGCCTTCCGGGGCCGACTTGTCGCCGCCGCATGGATCAGCCTCGCCCTTGCCGTCGTCTCGGGAGTGTTTTGGCTTTTCTTCACCGCGCAGTCGATGAGCGGACAACCGCTGCCGGAGGTCCTGTCTCAGGGCGTGATCTGGACCGTGCTGGCGCGCACCGAATTCGGTCATGCGTGGCTGGTGCGCTTGGTTGCGGCAGGTCTCCTCGCCGCAACCTTCACCGCGCTCCTTCCGGCGCAGCGGAAACCGGCGCGCGCCGTCACGGCGGCCGCCGTCGTCCTCGCCACGGTATTTGTCGGCGGTCTCGCCTGGGCCGGCCATGCGATCGGCGCCTCGGGCCCGGAAGGCACCATTCATCCGGCGGCCGACGTGTTGCATCTCGTTGCGGCTGCAGCCTGGATCGGAACGCTGCCGTTTTTGGCGCTCTTGTTCGCCATGAGCGAGCACGGCGCCCTGCCGATGGCGCTGGCGCGAGCGGCGACCTTGCGCTTTTCCATTCTCGGTATCGCGAGCGTCGCCACGCTGTTTGCGAGTGGCGTGGTCAACAGCTGGTACCTGGTGGGAAGCGTATCGGCGCTTACCGAAACGGCTTATGGAAAGCTTCTCCTGGTCAAAGTGGCGCTGTTTTTCGCCATGGTCGCCGTCGCCGCCGTCAACAGGTTTCGCCTCACGCCCCGCATGGCAGGCGACCAAACCGCAACAGCCGCGCTCCGCCAACTGCGGAACAACGCCGTCCTTGAGACGCTGGGCGGTGCCGTGGTCCTGTGCATCGTCGCCGTGCTCGGGACGCTGCCGCCGGCGAGTCACGCCCATCATCACGCGGCCTATGGGGCGGTGCCCGAGGGCGCCGCTTTCGTCCACATCCATACCGAAGCGGGCATGGCGGACGTCACCATCGCGCCGGGCCACACCGGCGAAGCCCACGCCACGATCCGGTTATGGAACGGCGATTTCGAATCGCTCGACGCCCGGCAGGTGACGGTTACGCTGACGCCGCCCACCCCGGGCGGCAAACCGGCGACCCGCATCGCCGTGCAGGATTCCGACGGAGCGTGGCAGGTCAATCGGCTGGATCTTTCGGAGCCGGGCAACTGGACGGTGGCGGTCGACGCTGCGCTCACCAACAACAGCCACCTCCTCCTCGACGCCCCGATCGTGATCGAAGGTGAAAAGTAGAGCATGACCCCGAAAAGTGGGAACGGATTTTCGGAAAAGACCGTGCTCCAATAAAAAACCGGAACGGCCTAGAATTGGGCGTGCAACCGCGCGCCGACGACCGATACTGGCCCGCGATCCTCGTTGTAGCCGGGATTGACGATGAACTGATAATCGAGCGTCAGCCTGAAATACGAAACCGGCAGCGCGTAATAGGCCTCGATGATCTGTTCGGGGCCGGGATGCGGCAGCATGCCGTCGCCGACCAGGATGCCGAGCCCGCCAGCGTTCAAAAATTGCTCGTGGATTTTGGTGATGCCGTTGACCACGCCGGCAAGACCGACGGTGTCGTCGGGGCGGCCCCATTGCTTGCCGGCAAGCTGCAGGCCCGCGACGGCGGTGCGGTCGATGTCGCTGAATTCATAGGGTTCGATATCGCCATCGGCGATACCGGCGCGTGCGAACACGCCGAGCTCTTCCGTGATCTGTTGCTCAAGGTTCAGACCGAGCCCGCCGCGGCTGTTGTACCGACGCACCGCGGCGATGTCGGCAGGGCCGCCGGTCAGCGCGGCCAATTGGATCGCGTCTTCGAAGCTGCCCATCCGCCCCCGGCTCAGATATCCGGTGACCGCGAGTTTGCCGGGCTGGCCCCACAGCTCATAGCGCCGTTCGATTTCGCCGACCCATTGGAATTGCGCGAAGTGCGGGTCGAGTTCGATGTCATTCGGGATGATCGAAAGATCGAACACACCGCCGCGCAGCGTCCAAGGGCCCCGGTACCATTCGGCGGACCCGCCATAGGTGTAGCCCCAGGGGTCGGCGGCGTAGTCGAATGTTCCGGTATCGATGATCGACCAGTTCATGAAATCGCCGCGAGGATCATGGGCGTATTTGTTGTTGTCGAACACGTCGGCTACCGAGAACCGGCCAACGGTGAACACCAGCCGGTCCGCGGTTTGCGAGCCGCCGAACTGGTTGGCGCCGGCCTCGACCTTTTGGGTTTGGCCCCCCAAATCGACGGTCTGCCTGACAAACGCCCGTTGCACGCGAACATAGGGATCCGAGGCGCCGATCTTATAGGCCTCACCGCTGGTAAAGCCGGCGACGCCGAGCGTTCCGCTCAGTCCGAAACCTTGATCGATCTCCGGATTGACCCAAAATTCGGCGCCGGACCACAGGCGCCAGCCCAGATAGGCTGTTGCATCCCATGTCTCGCGCCCCTGGTTCGGAATGAGACTGTTCGGCCCCGCATAGGGCGACTGGAACGGCGGATCGTATTGCTCGAGGAAGGTCGTCTGCGCGTGGATAGCGAAATTGTCGGCCTGCAGCGCCGGCGGGGTCACGTCTTCGCCGGCAGACGGCGAGGTATCGCCGTTGAAGCGATAGTTCAATCCGAAGCGTAGTTCGTTCAGCGTCAGATTGGAATTGAACGTTTGCGCGCCGGCCGGGAACGTGACGCTGCGGTTTGCATAATCGGTGAACAAATATTCGAACTGCGCGGTCCAGTGCGACGGCAATGCGACTTCAACGCCGGCCCCGACCGCGCCGCCGGCGCGCGGCCGCAGGAAGGAATTTTCCACCGTGCCGGGCGTCGCTGCGCCGCCTGCCGGAACACCCGAATTCTGAACGCGGGTAAATTGATCATAGCTGAAAGCGAAGCCGCCGGTGGCATAGATCAGCCAATGGCTTGTGTTGCCAAGATTTGGTGCATAACCGACGCGGGTGCGCACGTTGCCGGAGAACTCGACCGCGTCCAGATAGTTCGCGGCGCCGGTCAGGCCCGAGGGAAATGTGGTATTGCCGCCGACAAAGTTCGGAAACGATATGTCGGTGACGACGCCGACGAGCCAGCGCGAGCCCGCCATATAATCGTAGCCAGCCTGCAGTCCGAGGAAATAGCTGCCGGTGCCGGTTGAGAAATTATAGGCGTTCGAGAAACTAAGCGACCCGCTCGGGCCCGGTGTTGCCGTAAAGCTTGAGCCGCCGAGCGCATAGCCGGCATGTCCGCCGAGATAGAATCCGGTCCAATCATAGGCGGCCGGCGCCGCGGGCGGCGGCGCCTTGGTCGGCAATGCAGCCGACAGATCGGCGGCCTGTGCGCCGCCCGCCAGCACCATCAAGCCAAAAGCGGTTCGGCCAATTCCCCGCATCCCGATCTCACGCCCCAAACCGCGCCACGAAACCTACGCCCGAGTAAGTCCCACCGTCCGGCGACGTTGTGCTGCCATTGTGCGGATGACAATAGCGTGACATTCGCAAGCGGCGAGCCGCCTAGACGGAACTCCAACCGAACAATTCTCATCACCGACTACAGTCTATAGCCTAGGCTACATCTTGCAATATGTTCTACAGTAACAAATGAGTTGCCGGACGCCCCTCGCCCACCTAGCCGGGGATGAACATGCACAGCGCCGCGACGCCCATGATGGCTGTTGCTATCCAGGCCAGAACCACGACGAACCGGCCCGCGGTGAAATCGCCCATGACGGATTTCTTGCAGGCGAGGAGAATGATCACCGCCATCAGCGGCACCGCGACCACGCCGTTGATGACCGCGCTCCAGAACAAGGCCTTCATCGGACTGATCGGCGAATATTGGATGACGAGGCCGGCGAGCACGCTGACGGCAATGACGCCGTAAAATCCGCGAGCCTTGTTCGGCTTGCGTTCAAGGCCGAACTTCCACCCCATGGCCTCCGACAGCGCATAGGCGGCGGAGCCGGCGAGAACCGGAACGCCGATCAGGCCCACTCCCAAAATTCCGAGCGCAAACAGCAAGAATGCAAATTCGCCAGCCAGCGGCCGCAATGCGCTCGCGGCCTGCGCCGCGGTCTCGATATTCTTCACCCCCGCCACGTTCAGCGTGACCGCGGTCGCGAGAATTATGAAAAAGGCCGTGATATCGGAGTAGAACATTCCGGTCCAAGTATCCCAGCCGATGCGCCTGAGTTCCGCAGGCGCCGCACGGGCGTTCTTGGTCAGCGCCACGCTACCGCGGCGGCGGCCCATATCCTCGATCTCTTCCGACGCCTGCCAGAAAAACAGATAGGGACTGATGGTGGTGCCGAACACACCGGTCACCATGGTGGCGGTTTCGGAATTGAATTTTATATGGGGCCACAACGTACGAAGCGCGACCTCGCCCCAGGGAACGTGAACCGTGAACAGGACCGCCGCATAGGACAACAGCGACAGCGTCAACCATTTCAGGAAAGCGACATAGCGGTGATAGGGAACAAATACCTGCAGCAAAAGCGTGACGACCACGATCAGCAACGTCATAAAATGGCGATTGATGCCGGTGACCAGTTCCGAGACTTCGCCCATCGCCGCGACGTCGGCGGCGATATTCAGCGTGTTGGCGACCAACAATGACAGCACGACGCCGTAGAGGATGACCGGCGGGAAACTCGTCTTGATATTGGCGGCAATGCCCTTTCCGGTCACTCGGCCGATGCGCGCGCAGATCGATTGAATCGCCGACATCAGCGGGTAGGCCAACGGCATCGTCCAGAGCATGTTGAGGCCGAATTGCGCGCCGGCCTGAGAGTAGGTCGCAATTCCGCTCGGATCGTCGTCGGCAACGCCGGTGATAAGACCCGGCCCGATCCGCGCCAGGGGATGCTTCTTCAGCCGGGTCCAAAAACCGCCTGAAGCGCTCACACTAGGCGCCCGTGAGCGCGACGGCAGCGCTCGGTGACGGATCCTTCGTGACCGGCGCCGATTGGCGCGGCAGACGGATAATGAAGCGCGAGCCCTTACCCTCCTCGCTTTCTACTTCGACAGTGCCGCAATGCAGACTGATCGCCATCTTGACGAGGTAGAGCCCAACGCCGGTGCCGACGATTCCGGACACGTTGCTGCCGCGGTGATAGCGCTCGAACAGATGTTCGAGGTCGCTTGCCGGAATACCGATGCCGCGGTCCGAGACCGCGACGACGACACCATCGGGCGCCGCCTCGGCCTCGACCTCGATGGCGCCGCCGGCGGGCGAATATTTGATGGCATTGGCCAAGAGATTGCTGAAGACCTGAAACAGCAGCTTGGCATCGCCCACGATCGGCATCGGAAGGCCGAGAAATCGCTCCGCGATTTGCGCCGTCGGCACCATCTCGCGGTGCAACTGGCAGACCTCCTGCAACAGCGCCGTCATGTCGATGTCGGCCGGCTGGAGATAAAGCTCGGCGCCGCCGTCAATCAGGCGCGACGAGTTGAGCAGGTTGTCGATCAGGTGCGTCATGCGCAGCACGGCGCTCCGCATCTTGCCGGCGCGTTCGGCGATTTCGGCGGGCTTTACGGTATCCTTGATCTTGTCGAGACGGCGCGCGTGACCGTCGATGACGGTCAAGGGCGTGCGGAACTCGTGCGACGCCATCGACACGAAATTTCTTTGCATCAAGGCGAGCCGCTGCTCGTGCGCCAACTGCTCCTCGAGCAGCGCCGCCTGCCGCGCCAGGAGCCGCTGGCTGCGCATCAGCTCGATCGCGTTGTTGCGGAACACGACGGTCGCCTGCGCCATTTCGCCGATCTCGTCCGGCCGTTCGGTCTCGGGGATGTCGATGCCGGTCTCGTTGCGCGGCAAGGCGGCGCATGCGGTCGGCGAGGTCGAGAAGCGGCGCGGAAATGTAACGGGTGATATGGATGAGCGCGCGCGACCACAAGGACGCCGGCGATGACGATGGCGAAGAGAATGAGCCAGAAGGCGGACCGATAGGCGACCGCCAGCCGATCGCTCGCGGCTTGGGCGCTGGCGACGGCCTGGTCGGTCAGCTGGCCGAGCGTATCGCTCGCCGCGTTATAGGCCGTGCGCGACGAGCTGCCGTACATCCGCAGCGCGTCGTCCTTGCGATCGGTGCGCGCCAGAACGAGCATCTGGTTGACGATGCCCCGGTAGGCGTTCCAGTCCTCCTTGAACCGGGCATAGAGTCCGTCCTCCGCCGCATCGTGGCGAATGCGCTCGAAGTTGCGTTCGGCCTCGGCGATGGTCCGGTCGAGTTCCTCCATCTGCTTTCGCGGTGGCGGCGGCTTCGGACGCCGATCGGAGGCCAGCAACACACTGCCTTCGAATGCGCGAAAATCCGATGTATAATTGTTGAGATCGCCGAGCGCGCGCGTCGTCGGCAGCCAGACTTCGGCGACATCGGCCGACGACATATTGAAATTGGCCAGACGCCAAATGCTGAAAGAGCCGAGCACGACGACCAGCGCGAAGAACAGGAGAAACACCGCGGCGAGGTGAAGGCGGATCGATTGCGGCTGCCGCATGAGTCTAACCGGGCCTCGAAGTTCCGCCGACGCGGGCGCTTGGCCTGCCACAATAACCATAGCGCAAAGCCGCGGCGACGGAAAACTGGATTGAGGTAAACTCCCGCATGGGCCAAAACCGACCGCTTGCGATCCTGACGCGATGGAGCCGCCGGTGCGGCCGTTTAGCCAAACCCGTCAGGCCATAATGCCCGGACCGCAAAAAAAGATCCTTTGCATCGAGGATGATCGCGAAACCGCGGCGCTGATCGCCGAGGAACTGCTCGACCGCGGCTATGAGGTCAGCATCGCGCATGACGGGCGCGAAGGCTTTGCGGCGATCCTGAAAACCATGCCGGACCTCGTCCTCTCCGATATCAGCATGCCGGCGATGTCGGGGTTCGAATTGCTGGAACGGCTCACCGCGCTCGAGCCGCGCTTCGCCAAGATGCCCTTCGTGTTTCTGACCGCCCTTACCGACCGCGACAACGAGCTCAAGGGCCGGCAGCTCGGCGCCGACGACTATGTCACCAAGCCGATCGATTTCGAGCTCTTGGCCGCGATCATCACGGCGCGGCTCAACGGCGTGGCGCGCAACGCCTTATGGCCGAAGGCCATAGGCCTCAACGATCGCGAGATCGAGGTTCTGACCTGGGTGGCGCGGGGCAAGACCTCGGCCGAAATCGCCCAGATCCTGGGCCTTACCAAGCGGACGGTGGATTTTCATACCGATAATGCGCGAGCCAAGCTCGGTGCCGCGACCCGCACCGAAGCGGCCATCAAGGCGGCGACCGGACGGTTGATCGAGCCATAGCCGCCTCTGGCTCGGCGCCTCACCAGACTGCGAAGAGGCAGATGAGCACAAAGGGCACGGCGACGAGCCCGAGATAGACCCAGGTGCGGTAGCCCTGGGCATCGTTCGGGCCCTGAAACAAGAGGCTGCACAGCCAGATACAGACCCCGAGACCGAGCAGAAACCGGATCAGGTCGTTCGGCGTTTCGTAAGCCGTCCAGATCGTCTCGCTTTGCGGCAGGCTGACCCGAACCGCAATCGCGATCAGCGTGAAGATGAAGACTGCCCGCAATACGGTGGAGGCAACGCGCAGCGCGGGCGAGATAGGTTGGGCCGAAAGCTTCGCTTCAGGGGTCTCCGACGTCGCCATTTTGCGCGCTCCGCCCGGCCGATCGCTCTCTCCGCTTACGCTTCACCGGCGACAGGCCGTTCGCGAGCCCTCTACGCCGACCGACTGAGTCTTCCCCCTTTTGGTGAGTATAGTTCCGAATGACGAAGCATGTAAGCGTCCGGCGGCGGCCGCTGCACAATTTTCCGCTCAGTTCGCGCCGTTCGGCGCAATCGGTCCGGTTTCGGGCGGCGGGGCAGCAGCCCCCCGGTCGAGGAACAGGGTCTGCAGCGCCGGCACGATCACCAGCAGCATGATCGGGCCGATCAGCATGCCGCCCACGATCACGGTAGCGAGCGGCCGCTGCACCTGGCTGCCGATGCCGGTGGAGATAGCCGCCGGCAATAGCCCGATGCAGGCCGACAGCGTCATCATCAGGATCGGGCGCATCTGTTCCTCGACGGCTTCGAACATCGCGTCGATGCTATTCATGCCGCGGGCCGCGACCCGGTAATAGCCGTTGATGATCAGGATGCCGCTCATCACCGAAACCCCGAACAGCGAAATAAACCCGATCGCAGCCGAAATGCTGAAGGCCAATCCGGACACGTAAAGCGCCAGAACGCCGCCGCAAATGGCAAACGGCAGACCGAGCAAAGCCAGAAAACTGTCGCGCCAGGAATTAAATAGGCCATAGAGCAGCACGACAATCAGGACGAAGGTAATCGGAACGATGACGGCAAGCCGCTTTTTGGCCTGCTGCAGCCATTCGAATTCGCCCGACCACTCGATGCGATAGCCGACCGGGAGTTTCACATTGCGGCTGATCCGCTCTTGCGCCTCGTCGACCGCGCCGGCGAGATCGCGGCCGCGCACGCTGAACTTGATCGGCACGAAGCGCTGGTTCTTCTCGCGGAAAATGTACGAGGCACCGGTGTCGAGCGTGATCGAGGCCAGTTCGCTCAGGGGGATGTAAGCGTTGCCGTTCGGCGTCTGGAAGCCCACCTTGAGGTCGCGCACGGCGTCGATATTGTTGCGATATTTTTCCGCGAGCCGCACCACCACGGCGAATTGACGATCCGACTCCAAAACGGTCGTCGCCGTGGTGCCGCCCAAGGCGGCGGAGATGACGCTGGTGACGTCATTGACGCTCAAGCCGTAGCGCGCCGCTTTGGTGCGGTCGACTTTGATGTTCAAATTGGGCTGCCCGAGCACCCAGAACGCCCCGAGATCGGTGATGCCCTGGACCTGCGCCATCTCGCGCATCGCCCCGCGCGCGATTTCCTCGAGCGTCTTCAGATCCGGCCCGATGATCTTTGCCGAATTGGCGCCTTTGACGCCCGACAGCCCTTCCTCGACATTGTCTTGGATATATTGCGAGAAATTGAAGTCGATACCGACGAATTGCTTGGCGAATTCCGCCTGGAGATCGTTGATCAGCGATTCCTTGGTCACGTTCGGCGGCCATTGATCGAACGGCTTCAAGGGCACGAAGAACTCGGCATTGTAGAACCCCGCCGCATCGCTGCCGTCGTCCGGACGGCCTTGCTGCGATGTGACGGTGATGACTTCAGGATAGCGCAGCAGCATTTCGCGGATTTTGGTGACGATCGGCTCGCCGGCCTCGAGCGAAATGGTCGGCGGCATCGAAGCCCGAATCCAGAGATTGCCCTCTTCGAGCGTCGGCAAGAATTCGCTGCCGAGCCGCGAGCCGATGAAGACGCTGAAGAGGAGAAAAACCAATCCGATCGCAACGGTGATCCTTCTATTGACGAGAGACCAGCGCAAGACCGGCGTATAGACGGCACGCAGCCAGCGCACGACCACCGTCTCGACCTCGGCGAGGTGCTCGGGCAGCAGTAGCGAGGCGAGACAGGGCGTGACCGTGAAGGTTGCGATCAGAGCCCCGATCAGCGCGTAGGCGTAGGTCCGCGCCATCGGGCCGAAGATCTGGCCTTCGACCCCCTGCATCGTGAACAGCGGAATGAACGCCGCGACAATGATGGTCGTGGAGAAGAACACCGCCCGGTCGACCTGCAAGGCGCTGGCGAGGATGACGCGCAGCCGGTCGTTCCACGCTTCGAGACCGGTAAAGTCGCTGGCGCGCGTCGGATCGCGGCCCCATTTTTGCTCGGCAAGCTGCATCAAGAGCGCGTCGCGCGCTGCCGGCCCGGCCTGAAAATTCCGATAGACGTTCTCGACCATGATGACCGCGGCATCGACGATGATGCCGAAATCGATGGCGCCGACCGACAACAGATTGGCGTCCTCGCCGAGCAGCACCATGATGATGATGCTGAAGAACAGCGCGAAGGGAATGTTCGCGCCGACAATGATGGCGCTGCGCAAATCGCCGAGAAACAGCCACTGGATGAAAAAGATCAGAAGGCAGCCGTTGACGAGATTATGCAGCACCGTCGCAGTCGTGACGTCGACCAAAGAGGTGCGGTCGTAATAAGGGACGAGTTTGACGCCCGGCGGCAGCGTGCCGTCCGAATTGATTTTTTCGATCTCGGCGCGGACCCGCGCCACCACGTCGTTGGTGTGCAGGGTCCGATTCATGATCACGATGGCCGCCACGATGTCGTCGTCATGGTCGCGCCCGGCCTTGCCTAGTCGCGGCACGTAGCCGACCGAAACCGTGGCGACATCCTTGACGAATATCGGCACGCCCTTCGATTGGCCGAGCGGAACGTTCTCGATGTCCTCGACCTTGTAGCCTTGCGTCAGATCGGCCGAGCCGCCGAAGTCCATCAGCCCGATGCCGCGAATATTCACGGATTGCTGGCCCAAATTGATGGTGCGGCCGCCGACATTGATATTGGCGTTGCCGAGCGCGCTGATCACTTGGGGCAGCGTGACGCTATAGGCGTCGAGTTTCTGCAGATCGACCGCGACGTCGTATTCCTTGGTCGTGCCGCCCCAGGTATTGAGCTGCACGACGCCCGGAACGGTCAAAAGCCGCCGCTGGATGACCCAATCCTGCAGGGTGCGTAGATTGGTCAGCCCGAAATGCGGCGGCCCGACCACCTGATAGCGGTAGATCTCGCCGACCAGGCTCGTGGCCTGGATTTGCGGCGTGACGTTATTCGGCAGGGTTGACGTTTTGCTGCAGATTGATCGCGGTCTGGGTCAGAGCGAAGTAATAGTCGACGCCGTAATTGAACGTCACCCGCACGAACGAGAGGCCGTAAAACGAGGTCGAGCGAATGACGTCGATGCCGGGGGTCGCGGCAAGGCCGACCTCGATCGGAATGGTGTAATAGCGCTCCATCTCCTCGGCCGAGAGGCCGGGTGCCTGCGCGGTGATTTCGAGGATCACAGGGGCCGGATTGGGATAGGCCTCGATATTCAGCTTCGAGAACGCGAACAGGCCGGCGGCCAGGAATACCAGGAGTCCCAGCAAGACGAGCGGCCGCCGCGTCAGTCCGAATGTAAGCAGCCCCTTGAGCACTGTTTATTTTTCACCCCGATGACGTGCGCGGCTGCGCACGCGAGCCGTCATTCCGAGATGGCAATCTCGTTGCTTAAAAATATCGCGCCCTCGGTCGCTGCCAGTTCGCCTGGCTGCACGCCGTCGAGGATTTGCCGGTAACCGTCGCGCTGTTCGCCGATCTTGACCAGGCGCCTTGTGAAATGGCGGCGGTCGGCCGTGACCCATGCCGTCATCGTGCCGTCGCCCTCGCGCACCACGCCGTCGATCGGAATGGCGGGAGAGCGCAGCGGGGCGCCGACACCGATGACAAAATTCGCGAACATGCCGGAGCGCAGCTCATGCTGCGGATCCTTGACCTCGGACCGCACCAGGACGCGGCGGGTATTGGTATCGACGCTGGCGCCGATGGTGGTGATGGTGCCGTCGAAGACACGGTTGGGAAACGCGTCGAGCCTGACCTGCACCGGCTGGCCGACGCGAAACGCCGGGCTGTCGGTCTCGGCGACGTTGGCGAGCATCCACATGGTGTCGATGTCGGCCACCATATAGGGAGCCGGCGCGTTGCCCGGCTGGACGAACAATCCCGGCGCGGCATTGCGCGCGGTAATCCGGCCGGTGATCGGGCTCGGCACGACCAGCGTCGGGTCGGCGCTGCGCTTGGCAATGATGCCGTCGATGTCGTCCTCGGTCTTGCCGAACAGCCGCACCGCGTCGCGCGCCGCCTGCAGATTGCCTTCGGCGGTCTGCTGGTCGGACGCCGCCTGTTCGACGTCGTGCTGCGACACCGCCTGCGTCGTGATACAGGCCGCGCAAGCGATCGAGATTCTTGCGTTGCAGCTCCGCCACGCCGGCCGCCGCAATCAAGGTCGATTCCGCTTGCAAGCAGATCGGGGCTGTCGATGGTGAACAGCGTCTGGCCTTTTTTCACGTCGTCGCCGATTTGGGCGAACAGCGAAATGATGCGGCCCTGGTACGGCGCGAAGACCTGAACCGCCATGTCCTCGTTGAAGTCGATGCTGCCGACCGCGGTTTTCTCGACGGGAAATTCGCGCTCTTCGACCGGCGCGACTTTGACCGAGGAAAGCTGCGAATCCGACAAATCGACACTGTCCGGGTCATGCGGCGGCGCGTCGGGCGCATCCGCATTGGCACTGCGGACCCCGAGCTCGGACTTCGCGCCGCCGCCCGAATGCCAGGTCCAATAGGCCACGAGCGCCACGGCAAGGAGCGCAGCCGCAACCGCCGCGCCCAGGCGAGCATATGTCGTGCGAGGAGCCATCGCTAAACTGCAACCGGTGTCATGGATCGGGGATCGCAGCGACATGGCCATCACCCATCCCCCCGGTCTACTGTGATTAGTCACAGGACTGGGATTAATCGCACTATGCCGCGCGACTCATGACAGTTTATCACGGTTAGCTGTTTCGCTCCGGCGCCGATGGGGCTGAACGCACGGTTTGCGGCCCATTCGCGGTACTTTCTTTGACGATGAAACATGTGCACTGTGGCTAGGCGAGCACAGCCAATGTCGGCGAAATCGGAAATAATGCCGGCCGTGCGCCCGGTTCGCCGTAGCTCGGTCACAGTAGCCCCGATTTCCAATGTTTGGTGTAGCGGTCAGGTGGGTTTCGTTGAGGTACCACCGCTATGGCGGCCTCGATGCTGTTGGCGAGCTGCGCCGTCGGGCCGGACTTCCTGCATCCCGCCGCCCCCGAAGTCACCCGCTACACGCGCGAGCCGCTCGCCCAGACCTCCTCCGCCGACGTAACCTCGGCCCAGACGCAACGTTTCGTGAGCGGCCGCGATATTCCGCAGGACTGGTGGAAGCTCTTCAGATCGCCCGGCCTGAATGCGCTGATCGAGCGTTCGCTGCAGAATAATCCTAATTTGCAGTCGGCGCTCGCGACGCTGCACGCCGCGCAAGAAGCCGTCGCCGCTCAGGAGGGCAAGTTTTTCCCGCTGGTCGAGGCCAACTTCAATCCGACGCGCCAGCAGACCCCCACTTCGCTTGCTCCGGTCCTTGGCTCGGGCGCCAACCCCTTCAATCTCGTGACCGCCCAAGTCTTGGTATCCTACACATTCGACATCTGGGGCCTCAATCGGCGAACGGTTGAATCGCTCCAGGCACTCGCCGACGTGCAGCGCTTCCAGGTCGAAGCGGCCTACCTGTCGCTGACATCGAACATCGCAGTGGCGGCGATCACCGAGGCAGCGCTGCGCGGGCAGATCGAGGCCACCGAGCAGCTCATCGCCATCAACAGCAAAATGCTTGGTACGCTGCAGCAGCAGCTCAACGCCGGCTCGGCCAACGGCAGCGATGTGGCGGCGCAACAGGCGGCGCTGGCGCAGGCCAAGGCCACACTGCCGCCGCTGCGCAAGGCGCTGGCGCAGCAACACGACCTGCTTGCAGCGCTTTCCGGCGGCTTCCCGAGCGACGGCCCGCGGGGAAACGTTCAGATTGCCTGATCTGCACCTGCCGGCCGATTTGCCGGTCAGCTTGCCGTCGCAACTGATCGAGCAGCGCCCCGATGTACGCGCGGCCGAGGAGCAATTGCATTCCGCGAGCGCGCAGATCGGCGTCGCTACCGCCAATACGCTGCCGACTTTCACGATCAACGCCAATGGCGGCTTCATCAATACGGCGCTTCCGCATTTGCTCGCGCCGCAAAATCTGTTCTGGGAGCTCGCCGGCAACGCCACCCAGACGGTGTTCGATGCCGGCACGCTGTGGCATCAGCTCCAAGGCGCCAAGGATACCTATCAGGCGGCCGCCTGGACCTACCGCAGCGCGGTGGTCGGCGCCGTGCAGAACGTGGCCGATGCCTTGCGGGCGCTGCAAAGCGATGCCGATGCGTTGCGGGCGGCGAGCGACTTCCAGCGCGCCGCGAAACACAGTCTCGATCTGGCGAGCCAGCAGATTACAGAGCGGCAACGCCAATGTGCTGCTGATCCTCAATGCGCAGCAGGCCTATTTGCAGGCCACCCTGCAGGTGGTGCAGGCGCAAGCCGCGCGGCTGTCGGACACCGCGGCACTGTTTGCAGCGCTCGGCGGCGGCTGGTGGAACAGGCCGGCACCGTTGCCCGAGCAGACGTTCGACACCACGACGGGGCAGGCCGAGCCGGTCGCCGTTCAGCACGGCGGCTTTTGATGCCGCCTACCACGCCACCGGCAGGCGATAGTTCAGCCCGACCCGCAGCAGATTATCTTGCACCCGGCCGGTGACAGTCACGAACGGCGCGCCGACTTGCGCCACATTGATGGTGCCGGTGTCGAGATAGAGATATTCGACACGCGCACTGAGCTCGTTGGTAATGGCAGCCTCGAGGCCGCCGCCGGCCGTCCAGGCGCCATGCGTGAAGGTGGTGTTGGCGGAACCAACGGCACCCACATTGAGGCTGGAAATGAGCTGGGTGGCAGCGCCTCCCGCCGTAGCGTAGACGAGGAAGCGATCGAAGGCGTAGCCGGCCCGGCCGCGCAGCGTGCCGATCCACGGTATTTGTTCCGTGCCTGACGTCGTTCCGGCGACGGTCGTCGTTACGGTTGGCGACGATCGCGTCGCCATGGTGCCGTCGAAGTCGGCCTCGAAACCCAAGACCAGGGGACCGGTCTGGTAATTATAGCCGATCTGCACGCCGCCGATTCCGCCCGGTATAGTCACGCTGCCCGAACCTTGCGGTCCGCCATCGGCGACGGTGTTGGTGACCGTGGCGGAGGCATAGCCTGCGTTCAAACCGAGGTAGAGACCGGTCCAGCTGTAGGATAAAGGCGCGGGCGGCGGCGCGAAGTCAGCGGCTGACGCAAGTTTAGTAATCGCCAAGACGCCGGCGATCGCGACGACGAGTTTGATACGCAATGACATGGCCGACCTCATATCTTCTTCGATATGCCGATGAAGTAACCGCGGCGCGGGCCGTATTGCGGCGCAAATACGCCGATGCCCGTGCCGCTTCGGATCTGATAGATCGTGTCTGCCAGATTGATGACATCGAAGCGCAAGGTCACCGGCAGGCCGTCAGGCTGGGCGAATTCGTGCGAGATGCTGGCGTTGAACTGCGCATAAGGTGCTTCGGTCCCGATATTGGCGTCGCCGGTGCGCAGCCCCGAGCCGTAGATCATGTCGGTCGAGAATTTGGTGCCACACAGCGTGTCCCACCAATGTTCGCCCGGGGTCGAAGCACGGCCGCAAAATTGATAGGCGAGACCGGCCGAGCCGCTCACGATCTGGGTGTGATCGGTGTAGATCCAGTGGCTGTCGACGTATTGCTGAAGCGTCAGCCCGCCGAGATCGGGGAGCGCCACGGTGTTGTCGAACAGATATTGATTCGACACCACGTCGGTGGCCCGCTCTTCGCCCACGGCGAGATTGCCATAGGCTTGGAAACCGCCGCTCTTGTATTTGGCGCTGAACTCGATGCCTTCGACATAGCCCTTGGCGTAATTGAAGGCGCTGAGCACCAGGGCCTGGCCGAAATTGCCGTTGTCGATCAGATCTTTTGCGATCTTGTAATAAGCGTCGAGGCCGAGATCGAGCGTCGGGCAGTCTTGTGCCGAGACGGTCGTGCATCTGAGCGGTATCTTCTGGTCGACACCGGCGTCGAAATAATGCGAACGCTCCGGCAGCACGGGGTTGGTTCCCGGCGTGGACGACGCTCCCGATGTGCCGTTGAACAGCGCGATATTGGCCGGCGCCGCTTCGACCAGAACCGGCGGTGTGAAATAGCGCGCATAGCCGGCGTGGAAGGTCGTGTACTCGAACGGCTTGTAGGTGAAGCTCAAGCGCGGGCTTAGCTGGTTGGCGTCGACATATTCCCACATCTGGTCGAAGCGCAGCCCGGCGTTCATCGTCAGCTTGTCGGTGATCTTCCACTCGTCCTGGGCATAGGCGCCGGCGAGCCAGCCGAGCTTTGACACGTCATCGGTGATCGATTCCGGATTGCCCTGACGCGTTGTCCTGGACAATCGACGTATTGTCGACCCACGTCTGTTCGCCGCTCACCGTGAAGCCTATGCGCAGCGTATGGGCGGGCGTAACCACATAGGACGCGTCACCCTGAATGCCGTTGGTATAGGATTGCCGGCTGATGTCCGACGCGATGCCGTTCAACAACAGATCGCCGACCGGATCCGGCATGAAGTGCAGGTTGTTGTAGCGGGTGAAATAGGAAATCTGCCCGTCGAACCCGTTCACCGATCGTTGCAATGCCAGCACGCCGAACTGAGTCTGCTCGTATTGGTTCTCGTTGAGCTGCGCCGAATTGAAAGTAGTGGCTCCGAACACCGGCGGGGTGACTGCCGCAGAGAGTGCGCCATTCGGCACGTCGGGAATCTGGAAATTGCTGGTCGCGGTCCCGGCGATCAGGCTCAACCGCGTATAGGGGTCGACGAAGGTCGACATATAGGCGAAGCCTTTCTCCTGGGGGGAGAAATCGTGGATGGCATTGAGCGTCGGCAGCGGATTTTCGATGCCCTCGGTGGTCTGCAAATAACTGCCGCTGAAGAAATATTGCACGCCGCCGAAGCAGGTCGACGCCGCACCCGACGGCTTTGCGCTTGCCGCGGTGCCGGTCGTGGCCGGGCAGGTGGCGCCGAATGTGCCGCCATATTCGAAGCTGGGCTGAATGGTGCCCCGACTGCCGCCGTAGTAGCTCACGCTGCCTGAATTGTTGAAGGCGTCGGCACGGGTGGTGATGTCGACAAGACCCACCGTGCGCATGCCGTATTCGGCCGGCAGGGCGCCGGTGATCAACGACATGCTGCCGATCAATTGGGTGTCGAGCACGCTGCCGAAGCCCGTGACGCCGTCGGGCAGCATCACGCCGTTGATGCGGAATTGCACGTTGGCGTGGTCGTTGCGGACATGGAACAGCCCGCTCGCCGCGGAATCTTGCGACACGCCTGGCGCTTGCAGCAGCACTTTCTCGACCGCCGCATTGCTGCCTTGCGGCAGCGCCTCGATGGTGTCGTGACTGATCGTGTCGGAGGTCGCGCCGGCCGTGGTGAAAAGATTGCTCCGCGCCTGATCGAAACCGTTGCTTTTTGCCGTGAGCTGTTCGGCGGCGGAAACCGGCGGCACCGTCGGCTGCGGCGCGCGCCGGGCTATTTCGCGCGGCGCAGGCTTTTTCAGCGGAGCCGTTACGTTAATTTGCGGAAGACGCTCGCCACCTCCTGCGGGCGGCGGCGCCTGTTCTTCCGGCGGTGCTACTGGAACAGGATTTGGCGGCGCCTGCGATGTGGGCGACTGCGCCGGCGGATTTTGCGCCGGCTGGTCCTGAGCGCTCGCCGCCGCGCCTGCGGCAAGCAACGCCGCTAGAACCGAACCGCCAATGAGAGTCTTACGATTGACTGACATGGTACTCCGCCAAAAATGCCGCAGGAAAAACTCCGCAACCTGCTGGCGGTCGTGCTGTCGCGGCCCACCGAGAATGGAACAAAGTGCCGCTTCGATCTCGCGAGACATTGCCGGCCAACGGAAAAAAGTCAGCGCAAGCTGCCGCGGATCGGCATCGACCGCCGATCAGGCGGTGGGCGGAGCGCGCGACTGGAAAGCAAAACGCCGCGGCGCGGCAATGCCGCGGGCGGCGCCATAGGAATGCTCGACGCGGTGAAAGCCGAGCGGCACCGGCAGCGGCGGCGCGTGCGAGATCACTGACGTCGAGGCGAGATAGATCGAGGCGCAAATCGCGCAATAGTCGTCATCGCCGGGAGTCTGCGCCGGAGCTTGGTCCGGCGCTTGCGTCACGACGGCGTTATGCGCGACAGCGACCGTCGTATGGGCGTTCGCCGGGCGAATGCCGTCGAGATGCACGTGCCCAAAGGAGAGCACGATCTGCAACGCCAACGCAGCGAGCGCCAACAGCGCGCCATGCCGTTTATGGCCGTGAACCCATCCCATCGGCCCTATGCTAACGTTATAATATTACATTAGGCAAGAGGGGCCCGGATCGTCGCCAAGCCCCAACATGGTGCGCTTAGAGCGAGCCGGTTTGATCGTTCCAATTGAACTTGTAGTTCACTCCCATCGTGAGCGCACCAACGCTGGTTGCCGAAGTCGTTGAAAGCATCGAAAACGGCAGTGTCAGAGTGGTTGAGCCAAACCGCGTCAGACGATACTCCGCAAAGGCGTTCCAATTTTGCGCGAACGCAAAGGCAGCCCCTCCCCCGATGATCCAGCCGCCGAGATATTTGTTCACAGCCTCATCGGTGCCCGGCGTGGCGAGATTAAGCGTGCCCGAAATCTGCGTTCGGACAAATTGATCGTTCGACCACGCCCAGCCTCCGGTTCCGTACAACAAGATATTGTCGACGGCGTAGCCGAGGCGCCCGCGCAAGGTCTCACTGTCAAAGACGGTATTTCGGTCTACGCCTGTGCCGGTCGAATCGGCGGTGTTCGTGACATTTCCTGACGACACGTCGGCTGCCACACCGAGCACCAGCCGCGACGGCAGCATCATGTCGTAGCCGAGTTGGATACCGCCATGCCATTGCGACGCATGGCCGCCGGCGGCGGCTGCCGCGCCCGTCACGGTATCGACGGTGCTGCCGCTGGTCTTTGTGCGGGCGCCGTCGACGTGACCGCCGATGTAAAATCCGGTCCAATCGTAATTCGCGGCGCGTACCGGATCGAACAAACTCGACCGTTTTAGCTCTGCCGCCATTGTCCGCGCATCGATGCTGCCGATTTTATCGAGCGGCCCGGCGAGCGTGAGGCGAAATGCCAGCGGCTCCAACGGGTGATAGACGTAGTCCATCACGCCATTGGCGCAGACCGCCGCGGGCGGCGGCGCCCCGGATTTGCACATCGTGTACAAAGCGTCAGTCGTCAACAAAGAGCCGTACGCATAGGTGGCATTGTCGGTCGTCGAATCGAGAAGATTGAGGGCGTCGAGCTGAATGCTCCAGCCGTTGCCGAAGCGATAGCCGAGTGCGGCGTTGAAAATGTTCGATGGCGGCGACTGGAACACGCCGTCCTCGGTGAGCGGCCGCGCGCTGATGTAGCGCCAGCGCAGCGAACTGAACCATCCGGTCTTTGCGCCCAGCGTGATGCCCGCCGAGGCGACCATCCAGGGCGCATTGTAGATGAAGTTCCCGGGCGCGTTGCCGATCTGGGCCTGCGGCGTCCCGGAAAGCGACGTAAACAGTGCCGCCTGCGTCGAGTTCGAAGCCGAGAAACCGCGCCCGCGTCAGCGCCAGGTCGGCATCGATGTGCGCCCATGACACGGGGCGATAGTCGTTAGTGAACTCGATGCCGGTACGTTGGCTCGGCAGTCCCGCCGTCGTATCGCCGCTGTCGCCATCGAAAAACAATTCGGAATCCTGGTGCAGATAAAACAGGCTCACCGAGCTGTCGAGATTCGGAAGGGCCTTGGTGCGGACGCCGATTTCTCCGCCGCGCGAGCGCACCAGCAAGGGTGCGGCGCCCTCCGGCGTTGTCGGATCGCCCGGCACCTCGGTGACGGTCGTGCTGCGGGCGTCGTTGCTGTGATAACCCATGCCGGCGCCGGCGAATAACTCCGTCTTGGCGAAAGGACCGAGCGTCATCGTCAGTTTTGGACTGCCGATCGCACCTTGCGGATTTCCCGAATTCGCCGGCTGCAGCGTCGAATTCACCGCGGCGTCGAAATAGTCGCCGCGCCAGCCTTCCGTGGTGCGCAGCCAATCGGTCCAATGCACGGTGTTCTCGGCATAGATCGCCGCGTTGCCTTCTTGCACGCGATCGAGAAGGATATTGGAAAGAAAGCTGCGCTGGACGGTGTTGCTCAATCCGGTGGTGATGTCGTCATACCGGCTCTGCACGCCGAAAACCGTTTCTGCCGGCCGTCCGAACAAAGAGCCGTCGACGGTGCGCGCGGCGCCAACGCCGCCGTAAACGCGATTGTCGTACTGGTGAAACTGGTCGCCGTTGCCGCCATTCGCCGCATCGTCGAGGTGATAGGTGTAATTGTTGAACAGGTCCAACTCGTATTTGACCAAATAGACATTGGCCTTCCAAGAGCCAACGGCGTCGGACTGCGCCAAGCGAGCAGACAGCGAAAAGCGGCTGGTGTCGCCGCCGTCGGTCGGGTCGATCGCGCCGTAAAGTCCGATCTGTCCGGTCGTCAGCGCCCGCAGCGCTACTTGATCGGTGGAATTCCAGGTATTGGTGTAGCCCATCGCGGTCGCGGAGAAACCGTCCGTCGCCGTGCCCTGGCTGTAACGCAAAAGCCCGTTGAACTTGCGCACATCGTCCGGCGTCGACCATGGACCGTTGTAGGTGTTGAATTCCCCGGCATAGAGCAGCGACCCGCCGCCGATCTTGGTCGAACCCAAAGTGAGAAATCTGTCGTAACCGAAGCTGCCGACGGTGACGGATTCGATGTTGCGCTCGACGCTGTCCCGCAACGATACGTGCATGTCGCCGGCGCTCGCGAAGTCTCCAACGTCAGCGTAATAGGGCCCCTTGCGCACTTCCAATCCGCCGACCGTTTCGGGGATCAGCCAGTTGAGGTCGGTATAGCCCTGACCGTGCGCGTGGGTCGGCAAATTGATCGGCACATCGTCGACGAACGTGGCCATGTCGGTGCCGTGATCGAGATTATAGCCGCGCAGGTAATATTGGTTGGCCTTGCCGCCCTCGGCATGCATCACCACGGCGAGCCCCGGCGCCGCTTCAAGGATTTCGCCCGGCCGCGCTGACTGGACGCGCATTGAGATCGGCGCCCGAAATGGTCATTTGGCTCGCCAATTGCGGCACGACGGGTGTCCCCCCCGCGACGTTCGGGGCGCCAGTCTCATAGGGCGACGCGGGTGACGCCGGCGCGCTCGGCGCGGCAGCTGCGCGGCTTGGCGCGCGCCGTGCGCGGCCTGGCACGCGGGGCCGTGACCTGGATGGTCGGGAGTTGCGTGCCCTTGGGTTGAGCGCGCGGACCGGCGGCCGGCTCCGTTGTCGGTGCGATTGCGCCCAGGCATTTACCAGAGAGCCGAGATCAGACACGCCGTCGATACCGCCAGACGCGACGCCATCGACGCTCCCGACAGCGCGCGGCCGACTGCGCCGACAACGCGCATGAGCGGCGGTGCGCGCCTCAACCCGACAGCGTCCAGGATGAGATAACCGATATGATATTGTCAATAAAAGTGCATACTGATCGGCGACGCGCGCTGGACTATGGTGCGCACAGACATAGCAAGCAGACCGGACAAGCACAGACATGGAGACACCTCGGGTAACACGCCCTGTGGCACGTCACCGCGAACTTAAGTGTCCCGCACATCCAACAAGGATGATTGGTTCGCCTACCGCCAGTACACCCCGACCGGCAGCGCTCGCGCATGACCACGGCTGACGGCAGGTCTCCTGGCTCGCGGGTCACCACCTTCCGTCGCCTTCCCGGGACCCGAAAGCCCAGTGGACCTATGACGAAAGATTCGCCGCTGACAGTTGCGGGGGCAGCCGCGGAATTGGACGATCTATCTCGTCCTCACCGCGTTCCCTTTTGATCCCCAATTAGGGGAACCGTCGAACCAAACATAAGAGACGACGCACCCCGGCGTCAAACCCCGATTGTCGATAGCCGTGAATGAGCCACGAATTGAACCGCCATTTCATCGAGTATGCTTTTATATATAAATGTGCATACTTAGCGTCGAGGTGGCGCGCCGCCGGCGATGCGCCGTGCCGCGAGGAGGGCTATGACCGCGCCAAACACCCGACTGCTTGCCATCGCGATCATCGCGCTTGCCGCGATGGCCGCAGCCCGTGCCGAGACCCCTGAGGAATGGATCACGCTCGGCGCCCGCGTCCACGGCGCGTTCGGCTCCTTCGTTCCCGTCGGCATCCGCATCGGGCTCGACGCGCTTAAGCGGCTCGATGCCGAACCTCGCGGCGTCACCGTCGTCTATTACAGCGGGCCGAAATCGCCCTGCCCCTGCCCAGCCGACGGCATTGCCATCGCCACAATGGCAAGCGCCGGCCAGGGCACCTTGCAGGTTGCCCCCGAGAAGGCGCCTGAGGACACGATGGGGGTCGCCGTGATCCGCAGCAAAAAGACCGGTGCGGGTTTCAAATACAGCATCGCCGCCTCATGGCTGCCAAAACTCATCGACATGAACAAGCAGTTCGATCCGATGGGCCGCTACAACGCGGTCATGAACGCAGCCGACCTGTTCAGCGTCGAGCCGGTGCCGGCCGTCGAATTGACGGCAAAATAGCCGCCAGCGGTGCTAGGATCGCGTCGCCGCCATTTCCGGAGACAGCGATGCAGCGCGTGACCATCACCATCGACGACGAACTTGACGCCGAACTCGACCGTTTCATGCGGGCGCGCGGCTATGCCAACCGTTCCGAGGCGATCCGCGATCTTGCCCGCTCCGGCCTGCGGCAGGCGGCTGCCGAGGTCGGCGGACCGCGACCCTGCGTCGCCGCGCTGATCTACGTCTACGACCACGAGGCGCGCGACCTGCCCAAGCGCCTCACCCGCGATTTTCACGACCGCCACGATCTGGCGCAGGCGACGCTGCACATGCATCTCGATCACGATAGCTGCATGGAAGTCACTGTTTTGAAGGGCCGGGCTCGGACGTGCAGGAATTCGCCGATCACATCATCGCCGAACGCGGCGTGCGCCACGGCCATGTCGTTTATCTCCCGGCCGACGGGACCCATAGCCACAGCCGCGGCGGCGAAACCCATAGCCACGCCCATAAGTCCGGCCAACGTCGCCGCGCAAGCTGACGCAACAGCCGAACCTGCCCAGAAGTTACTGATTATCCACGATAATATAAATCAACGCCGCGCGCGCATTAACGCCGCGCGGCGATCTTCATCGAATAGCGACGGCTGCCATGCTAAAGGGCCGCCGCAACGAGTAACCACCATGTCGAGCAACGCCCAAAACGGTCCGGACCCGCGCGCGCAAGCGCTCGTCGCGTCCTATGCGCGCTCAGGCTACACCCAGACCGAGCCGCCGGTGCTGCAGCCGGCCGAGCCGTTTCTCGACCTGTCCGGCGAAGACATCCGCCGCCGCATGTTCCTCACCACCGATCCGGACGGCCGCGAATTGTGCCTGCGGCCCGATCTGACCATTCCGGTGTCGCGCGCCTATCTGGCCTCGCCGCAGGCGGGGAAGCCCGCGGGCTTTTGCTATCTCGGCGCGGTGTTTCGTCATCGCGAAGGGGCGCCGGCCGAATTCCTGCAGGCCGGCATCGAGAGCTTCGGCCGCGCCGACAAAGCGGCGGCCGACGCCGAAATGCTGGCGCTCGGGCTCGAAGCGACGACGCAATACGGCGTCGGCGCGCCCGAAATCCGCATGGGCGATGTCGGACTGTTTGCGGCCTTCATCGCCGCGCTCGATCTGGCGCCGGCGTGGAAGCGCCGCCTGATCAAGGATTTCAACCGCAAGTCCTCGCTCAAGCACGATCTCGATCAGCTCACGCTCGCCGCCGCCAACGGATCGAAGGAATATCAGGGCGTGCTCGCGGCGCTCGCCGGCTCCGATCCCAAGGCCGCGCATCATCTGGTCACCGATCTGCTCTCGATCGCCGGCATCGCCGCGGTCGGCGGCCGCTCCGTCGCCGAAATCGCCGACCGTTTTCTCGAACAATCGGCGCTCAACGCGCCGACCCGGCTGCCGCGCGAGACCCGCGCGCTGATCGAGCGCTTCCTGTCGGTCGACGGCGATCCGGACGAAGCGGCGGGCGAATTGCACGCGCTCTCGGCCGACGCCAAAATTTCGCTGTCGCCGGCGCTCGATCTGTTCGAGACCCGCACCGGCTTCCTCGCCGCGCGCGGCATCGACGTGCGCGCGATCAAATTCGCCACCGCGTTCGGCCGCGGCTTCGACTATTACACCGGCTTCGTGTTCGAACTGCACAAGACCGGCAATGGCGCGGCAAAAGCCCGCTGGTGGCCGGCGGCCGTTACGACGGCTTGCTGACGCGGCTCGGCGCGCGCGAGCCGATCCCGGCGGTCGGCTTCGCCGCCTCGATCGAAGAACTCGCTAGCCGCGCGAGGCGCCGCATGAGCGCGCCGCTCATTCTTGCCGTGCCGTCGAAGGGCCGGCTGCAACAAAACGCCGAAGGCTTTTTTGCCCGCGCCGGCCTCGAACTCGATCAAGCCGCGCGGCGCGCGCGACTATCGCGGCACCATCGCGGGCTTCGACGACATCGAGATCGCCTATCTGTCGGCCGCCGAAATCACCGCGCAACTCGCCCAAGGCGCGGTGCATCTCGGCATCACCGGCGAAGATCTGGTGCGCGAGATGATCCCGCAATCGGCCGAGCGCGATCGTGCTGATCACCGGGCTGGGCTTCGGCTTCGCCAATGTCGTGGTCGCGGTGCCGCAGGCCTGGATCGACGTGCGCAACATGGCCGATCTCGACGACGTCGCGACCGCGTTCCGGCTGCGCAACGAGCGCAAGATGCGGCTCGCCACCAAATACGCCAATCTGACGCGCGGCTTTTTCGCCGAGCACGGCGTCGTCGATTACCGCATCGTCGAAAGCTCTGGCGCCACCGAAGGCGCGCCGGCGGCCGGCACCGCGGAGATGATCGTCGACATCACCACGACCGGCGCCACGCTCGCCGCCAACGGCCTCAAAGTGATCGACGACGGCGTCATCCTGCGCTCGCAGGCGAACCTCGTCGCGGCGCGCGCGGCGGCCTGGGACGAAGCGCAGCGCGAAACCGCGCGGCTCATCCTCGACCGCATCGCCGCGCAAAAGCGCGCCGAAGCCTTTCGCGAAGTGCGCACGCGCTTTGCCGGCATGAACGATGCGCTGCTGGCCGGCGCGCGGGAAAAATTCGGCGTGGCTTCGCCGTTCGGCGGCCCGACCTCGTCGGGCATGCTGACGCTGCACTGCCCGCCGCAAAACGTGCACGCGCTGGCAAGCTTCCTGCGCGACCACGGCGCGGAAGCGGTTTCGGTCGCGGCGATCGACTATGTCTATACCCGCGACAATCCGCTCTATGCCAAGCTTGCCAGCGAGCTCGATCGGCGCTGATATTCTGTCGATCCTGTGTGAGGGGAGAATCGCACCATGTCGCGTTTGCCAAACTCGCGCCGCGTCCTGGCAGCCCTCGGTCTTGCGCTCACCGTGACGGCGCTCGCCGCGCCTTCCGCCAATGCGCAGACGGCGCCGGCGAACCGGATCACCATCATCGTCGCCTTTGCGCCGGGCGGCATCGCCGACACGCTGGCGCGGCTGATCGCGCAGGGCATGACCGAGCGTCTGATGCACCAGACCGTCGTGGTCGAGAACCGCGGCGGCGCCGGCGGCAATATCGCGGCCGAACTCGTGGCGCACGCCGAACCGGACGGCTATACGCTCCTTGCCACGACGACCGCGCTTGCCATCAACGAAACGCTGTTCACCAACAAGAAATTCTCGGCGAGCGATTTCAAGACCGTCGCCATCGCCGCCTCGAGCCCGGAAGCGCTGGTGACGAGCCCGGCCAATCCGGCCAACAATCTCGCCGACTTCGTCAAAGCCATGAAAGGCAAGACCGCCAATCTCGCCATCCCCGGCGTCGGCACCGGCTCCGACATCGAGGCCGAATATTTCTTCAAGTTCCTGGCCAAGTCGCCGGTGCAGGTCATCCCGTTCCAGGGCGGCGCGCCGGCCATCAACGCGACGATCGGCAATCAGGTCGACCTGATGGCGACCACGCTCGGCGGCGGCGCCGCGGCCCAGATCGCGGGCGGCAAGCTCAAGGGCCTCGGCATTGCCGCCGACCGGCGCGCGGCGGTCACGCCGAACATCCCGACTTATGCCGAGCAGGGATTTCCGGGTTTCACCGCGGCGTCCTGGGTCGGCTTTTTCGCGCCGGCCAAAACCGACCCCGAAGTGCTCGGCACGCTCAATGCAACGATCAACGACATCGTCAAATCGCCTGACGTGCGCAGGAAGCTCGCCGATATGGGCTTCGATCCGATCACGCTGCCGCAGGCGCAAGCCGAACTCCTGTTCGCCACCGAAGTCAAAAAGTGGGGCGACATGGTCAAGGCGCTGGGACTGTCGATCAAGTAAACATCCCCCGTGTTTGCGGGGAAGGATGATCAGGCGGTATGTCCGTCGAACTCCCCGGATTTCGGCAATTGCTTTTCGCGCTTGCGGCGTCATTTTCGTCGCATCCGGCTCAGCCGGCACGCCGCGCGGTCCGAGCTTGCGCCGCGCGATCTGATCTTCGGTCGCGCGGTCTTCTTCGCGGATCTTTTCAGCCATCGCTGGCCTCAAAGCGGACGGTGGATGCGGCCGAACAGCCAGCCGATCCCGAGCGCTACGGCGACGGCGGTATAAGGCTGCGTTTCGATAGTGTTGCGCAGTGCCCGCTCGAACGAGCCCGCGGTTTGCCGCGCCGCGCGATTGGCGCTTTCGGCGACATCCGAAGCGCTATCGACGGCCTGGTCGTAGAGTCCTTGCGCGGCATCGGTGACGTCGTCGGCGACGCCGCTCGCCTGTTTTTTGGCATCGCCGAAGGCGCGGGTGAAATCGGGGCTGGCGGCGCGAGACTGGGCCATGGAATTCCTCTGTTGATGTGCCGAATGGGCAAAATTGATCGGCTGCGAGGCTCAACGCCGAAAACCGGCAAAAAGTTCAGATCGCCCGGCCGGTTGCGTCCGGCTTAGCGATATTTTGCCACAATATTTCGCCGCCCATGGAACTCAACCATTTCGCTGCGGGTTTATGCCGCGGACACCGCTTCAACTCATCGAGGTCGCCACATGGGCCTGATTCTAGTGATCGTCGTACTGCTGCTTCTGTTCGGCGGTGGCGGCGGATATTGGGGTTATAATCGCGGTTATTATGGCGGCCGCGGTCATGGATTGATCTGGCTGATCGTCGTTATCCTGGTACTGGTCGTGCTGTTTGGCGGCCCGCATTACGGCGGCGGACAGATTTAGGTCGGCTTGAGAATTGCGGCACTGCCGCGGTCATGGGCCGTCAGGCGAAACATGGGCCGTCAGGCGAAGCCAAGTTGCAACTGCGAATGGAGGACTGCCGTGCGTGTACTATTCGGTTTCATTCTCGGCGTGATCGTAACCATTGCGGGCGCCTATACCTACGATGCGCAAACGGGCCGGACCGCTAACGGACTCACGTCGGCTGCGGCGCCGGTCGTCAACTGGGATATCGTCGGCGACCATTGGACTCATTTCCAGGCCGATCTGCGCGCTAAGACCGAGGATATGGAAAAGACCCTGAAGCGGCACGTCAGCTGAGCGGCTGTTCCATCGGACGATGAAACACCGGAAAGCTGGCAACCGCGTTGACGACGCGACCGGCTCCGCGATTGGTCGCACCTTCTCCGCGCCTTAAGCGGCGCGGCGTTCGGCCCCCTGCCCGTTCTCATAGACGACCGTCGCGGCCGCCGTATTGGAAATCGGAATGTGGTAATTGCGATGCACTTCGGTGACGCGCCCGGTCAGCGCGCCGCGCATCGCCATCCAATTGAGGAATTCGACGCCCTGGGCGCCGGCCTCCTCGACCACGTCATGGATCGAATAGAGCGTCAGCGTGTCCGGATCGCCGGCAAGCGCGTCCATGCACAGGCTGTCGAATTCCTTGTTGACGAAGCCGGCGCGCTTGCCGTCGAGCTGATGCGATAAGCCGCCGGTGCCGACGACCATGACGCGCAAATCGCTGCGGATAGGATTCCAGCGCCCGGCCTACGGAGCGGCCAAGGTTGAGGCAGCGTTTCATCGACGGCAGCGGATGCTGCACGGTGTTGATCGAGATCGGCACGATCTTGACCGGCCATTTCTCGCCCGGCCACATCAACGTCATCGGGATGGTGACGGCGTGATCGATCAGCATGTCCTGGCACATCGTGATGTCGAATTCGTCGGCCACCAGCGAATTGATGATATGCCACGACAGCGCCGGATCGCCGGCGATCGAGCGCGACACCGGAATGCCCCAGCCCTCGTCCTCGTTGCGGTATTCATTCGCGGCGCCGACCGCGAAAGTCGGCAGCTTGTCGAGAAAGAAATTCAGCCCGTGGTCGTTGTAGAACACCACCGCGACGTCGGGCTTCTCCCGCGCCAGCCAGTAATGCACATAATCGAAGCCGCCGAAGAACGGCTGCCAATACGGGTCGTTGTGTTTTTTATCGGCAATCGCCTTGCCGATCGACGGCACGTGCGTCGTCGCGACGCCGCCGATGATCTTAGCCATGATCTATCTCCCTGCCGCGGCGAGCTTGGCCTTGAATTCGTCGACCGTCGTGCCGGTCTGCTGCGCGCCGATGTCCTGAACATTGAGCCCGAAAATGCCGGCGAGCTTGGCGAGGTAATAGACATTGCCGCCGGCCTCGATCATTTGCAGCACGTTGCGGCTCTCGACCGCCGCGCGCTGCGCCTCGGTCAGCGCGAATTTCCGGCAATAGCCCTCCTCGTCCTTGAGAAAGGCCGCCCGGTTTGCGGCGCTGTTGAACGAAAAGCACATGCGATTGAGCGCGAGACCCTTCTGCGCCTGATCGCCGTCGAACATGGTGGTGCCCGGTATGTCCTGATTTCATGGCGTTCTCCGCTGTGCGAGCACTGGCTCCGTCACTTCGCCGACGCTGTTTGCGCTGAATAGGACGCGTGCGACGCTGTGGTTTCGGTCTTGAGCAATTGCAACTTCGGCGGCGGCGAGCCTTGCGACCGCGCAGTCCGGTTGTGGCTGATATTGCGCGTCTGATAGTCGCCCCACGCTAAGGCAACGGCGAAAACGACAAAAGCGGTACAGACTATGAGCAGGACGGCAATTTGGACGGTCGACATAGTGTGATCCCCCTGGGCAATTTCGATCGCGCCTCAGCGTGATCCCGCTACGGCCGATGAGCTTTGACTTGGATCAAAAGCTTCGGGCGCACCGCCGAGAATTTTTGAGTGAGGCAGGAGACGCCACGCATGGGCTAGTCGTCGGCACCGCCCAGGACCCGTCCGGTGCTCGGATTGACCATATGCAACCGCGTGCAAGCGACGCAGGCCACCGCCTCGTAGGTGGTGTCAGTGTGCGGTTTGGGATTGTCCGCCACCCAGCCCTGAACTTTCAAGCCGGTGTTGGGGCATCGGTAAATAAATACAGCCATCGAGCTAAAATGACGCGAGAAGATTTCCCCGATTTGATTTAGATCAAAATCGGGCGCGTTACCCCGCATCGCCCCCATTGTGGGGCACTCGGAAGACGACAAGGTGCGACAGCGAGAAATTGACGACGAAACTGGCAAGGATGGCGGCGGCCTTGGCGATCCAGACCGGCAGCCCAAGAACCTGGGCGGCAAAGACAAGCGTCGTGGTATTGGCGATGAGCCCCGCAATGCCGGAGACCGCAAAGGTCAGATAATGCCGCCAGCTCAACTTCCGGCCGGACTCGGCCGCAAAGGTGATCGAGGAATTCAGGACATAGGACCCGCTCACCGCAACGACCCACGACATCATGTTTGCGGCGATCAACAGGATGGTATCCGGTCTGCCGCAGCGGCAGCTTTCGCTGAACGAGGCAAACAAAGCGAGCGCGGCCGGCGCGTGCTGCAGGATAGAGCGTGCCAGCAGAAAGAATGCGTAGTCGACCGCCGTATTGATGATGCCGATCAGCGCAAATGACATGGCCTTGAGGCTCAGCGTCCGGCGTCGCCACGCGTTTTCAAGCCTGTCGGCAAGCACGGGGCGGGGTGGATCCGGGGGGGAAACAAGGGCCATCGCGGGCAATCGCATATCACGTCCGGTCCGCTGCGACAGCCCGGCCCGCCGGAGGGGGTGGGCGCGTGACGGCAGTTTGCGCTATAGAACGGCCGATACGGGACTTAAACTTCATGAGCGCCACCGATCATCGCATCGCCTCACTGCCCCGCGACTGCAGCGCGGCCGGACCCGATTCCGGCGCCGCGAGCGGGCTTTCCATCGTGGTGCCGCTCTATAACGAAGCCGCTTCGCTTGACCGGCTGCACGCGCGGCTCATCGAGGTGGCGCAGCAACTCGCCGCCGCGCGCGGGCTCGCCTGCGAAGTGGTCTACGTCGACGACGGCAGCCGCGACGACACGCTTGCCGTCGCCCGCGCGCTACCGGCCGCGGCGATCGACGTGCAGGTGGTGTCCCTGTCGCGCAATTTCGGCAAGGAGGCGGCGCTGCTCGCCGGCCTCGATTATGCCCGCCGCGGCGCAGTTTTGTTCATCGACGGCGACGGCCAGCATCCGCCCGCTCTGATCGAAACGCTGGTCGGGCATTGGCTCGATGATCATTACGACGTCGTCTACACCGCCAAGGCGAACCGCGCCAACGAGGGCTGGAGCCGGCGCTTCGCCGTGCATGCGTTCTATACCCTCATCAATTGGGGCGCCCGCACCAAGATTCCGGAAGACGCCGGCGACTTTCGGCTGTTATCGCCCCGGGCGGCAAACGCGCTGCGGCAATTGCCGGAACGCAACCGTTTCTTCAAGGGCTTGGCAAGCTGGATCGGCTTTCGCCAAATGCGGATCGATTACGAGCCGGAACCGCGCGCCGACGGCCGCACCACGTGGAATACCAGAACCCTGATCGGCCTGTCGCTCAATGGCTTGACGGCCTTTTCGGTGGCGCCGCTGCGCTTTGCCACCATGCTGGGTGTGATGCTGGCTGTGATCGCGTTCTGTTACGGCTTGGAGATCGTCTACGAGACGCTGGTCTATGG
The DNA here is from genome assembly GCA_963696555.1 of uncultured Alphaproteobacteria bacterium. Classification (GTDB taxonomy): domain Bacteria; phylum Pseudomonadota; class Alphaproteobacteria; order Rhizobiales; family Xanthobacteraceae; genus BOG-931. Next base: position 353,112 of record CAVOKR010000014.1, read on the forward strand.
CGAAAAAGTGCCGGGCTATCCGTCGCTGTTCGTCGGCATCATGGTGCTGGGCGGCATGCAATTGATCATGCTCGGCGTAGTCGGCGAATATATCGGCAAGATTCTGCAAGAGATCAAAGGCCGGCCGGTCTATTTTGTCGCCGAGCACGACATGAAGCCCGCCGAGGACGCAAAGCGCACCGCGACCGGAGCCCGCACCGCGGCCGAATGAGCCAAGACAAGCATCAGCGCGACCGGTCCCGTCACGGCATTCGGCATATCCGGCTCTGCGCCGACGATTATGGCATCTCGCCAGGAGTGAATGCGGCGATCCGCGATCTCCTCATCCGCGGCCGCATCAATGCCGACCTCCGTGATGGTCGTGGCGCCATATCTTTCGCCGGCCGACGTCGTCGAACTGCTTGACGCCGCCAGGTTGGCTGGCGGCGCCGCAATGCATGCCGCAATAGGCCTGCATCTGACTTTGACCGCGCCATTCGCACCGTTGTCAAATGGCTTCGCGCCGCTCGATCACGGCGCCTTTCTGTCGCTTGCTGCCATGATGCAGCGGGCGCATCTGCGCGCCCTCAACCCTGAACTCCTGGCCATCGAGATCATGCGCCAGTTCGCGGCCTTTCACGCGACATTCGGCCGGCCGCCCGATTTTGTCGACGGGCACCAGCATGTGCAGCTCTTTCCGCAAATCGGGGACGCTTTGTTACGCGTCGTCAAGGATGCGGCGCCGAACGCTTGGGTCCGCCAATGCGGAAGGGTGCTGCCGGCACATCGCCGTCTCGGCAACCGCAAGGCGCTGCTGCTTGACGCCCTAAGCCTTCGCTTCCGAAGACTTGCCGCGCGCCACGGCGTGCGCACCAATCCGGGTTTTGCCGGCGCCTACGCCTTCCGCGCGCAATCCGATTACGCAAAATCATTCGCAGCGTTTCTCGATCATTTGCCGGACGGCGGCGTCGTCATGTGCCATCCGGGCCGAGCCGACGCCGAGCTGCGGCGGCTCGATTCATTGACCGATCTGCGCGACCGCGAATATGCGTTCTTTCTTGGACCGGACTTTCCCCGGCTGCTTGAAGAACGCGGCGTCGCGCTGAGTTAGGGCATTGCAGCCACGGTGGGCATCAATGCGGCCACGGCATGATCGGTACGGTGCTGATCGCATTCGCCGGCGAGCCATTGACGATCTTGGTGCTGATGGCGAGGTAGACGAGCGTGTTATGAGGCTTATCCACCATGCGGTAAATGCGCGTGGTTTTGAAAAAGATGCTGGTCTTCTGCGTGAAGACCTCTTGGTTGTCGGTAAGCTTTGACAGGTCGACATCGATCGGGCCGTTTTGCCGGCATGACACCGAAAAATTCGAGGGGTCCTCGTTCAGGCCGAACGGCTGGCCCCAACCGCCTTTTCTGGCTTGCGAAATGTGGCAGACGATGCCCGGCACTTGCGGATCTTCAAAGACGCTGACGCAGACTTTGTCATTCGGCGAAAGCACGTTGAACGTGGTGCTGACGCAGTCCAAGTCGGTGGCCCTGGCGGGATGGACGGACAAAACGACCAGCACGGCCGCCGTAAACAGCCACTTCATTGCCAAATCTCCGCTGTGTTTGTCGCCGACGTCGGTCCGTTTCGCATCGCGCGCAATCTAGCCCAAAACGGACATTGCTGCTCATATCATGGCCTAATGCCCAATCCGCCAGTGGCACCCGCGCGCCAAATTCGCCGCTTGGCTTGAGCGATCTCCGGAGCGAAACATGAAACGCATCTTGATTACCGGCGCGGCCGGCCAAATCGGCGTCGCGCTACGTCACGGTCTGCGCGGCAGCTACCCGCTCATCCGGCTTCTCGACGTGGCTCCGCTCGGCGTGGCTGGCCCCGGCGAGGAAATCCATGCGGCGGACATCCGCGACGTAGCCGCACTGGAGCAGGCCATGGCGGGGATAGACTGCATCGTGCACCTCGCCGGTGCGTCCACGGAGGCCGCATGGGACAAGGTCCTGCCGCTGAATATCGAGGGCTGTTACAACGTCTTTGAGGCAGCGCGCCGCCAGGGCGTCAAACGCGTCATCTTCGCCAGCTCAAATCACGCCATAGGCTTTCACCGGCGCGAACGCTTCCTTGACGACGCCGTCGCGGTGCGGCCTGATTCCCGCTATGGGGTTTCAAAAGTGTTCGGCGAGGCGCTCGGCCGACTCTACGCCGACAAGCACGGCATCAGCGTCGCCTGCCTGCGCATCGGCACCTTCCGCACGCCTGACCGGCCGGTCGACGCGCGCGGCTTGCTGACCTGGATCAGCCATCGCGACATGGTGCAGCTCACACGCCGCTGCATCGACCACCCGGATTACCACTTCGTGATCGCCTACGGCGTCTCCAAAAACCTGCGCAGCCGCTGGGACAACACGAACGTAAAATTCCTCGGCTATCGTCCCGAGGATGATTCCGAAGTCTTCGCGGCGGAGATTTTTTCTCAAGGCAAAAAAGAAAACGAAATCTCGGCGCAGTTCCACGGCGCCCATTATTGTCCGATGGAATTTTCCGGCGACACCTCGCGGATCGATTGAGCGTCAATGGGCGAGGCGCCGTGCCACTTTCATGCGCTGCACCGTGTCGCCAGCCAGATGGCTCCAGATAAAGGCATCGCGCACCAGCTTGTCGGGGTGCTGATCCATGAGGCAGCCGTCAGTGCCGCGGACGTCCATATAAAGCTCAGTGACCTGCTGCACGACGTCGGTCGAAAAATTCATGGCGAGGCCGGCGTTACAGGAATGGATCTTCATGTCGTGCTCCCAGGCCACCCGCAGCACGAAGGAGCGCAGCGCCTCGGTCAGCATGTGCATGCGGTTAAGCGCAAGCTGAACGAGTTGCTGCTCGAACAGATATTGTCCGCCCTGCTTGACCGTCCGCGCATGGCGCATCGCCGTCTGGCAGGCATCGTCGCAGATGCCAAGCGCATTGGCGCAAAGCTCGAGGTCGCCGAAAATATCGCCGCCGGTGGTGTCGTTGCCGCTGCCGCCGGCCTTTTTCACGCCGCCGTTGACCTCGCCGACCACATTGGCATGTGGCACGCGCGCGTCCTCGAAAATCATCTCGCCATTCTGGTAGAAGCGCCAGCCGCTCTTGTTGAACACTTTGCCGATGCGGAAGCCCGGCGTGTCGCGCGGCACGAGGAATAGCGTCGTGCCCTGCTTGAGCGGCACCGAAGGGTCGGTGCGCGCATCGATGAAAAACAGCTTGCCGACCGGCGCATTGGCGATGAAGCACTTCTCGCCGTTGAGGATCCACTCGTCGCCCTTGCGCTCCGCCCGCAGCTTAAGGCCCGCTTTGGCATCGCCGGGCGGCGGCAGGCGGTTGTCGGACCCGGCGCTCGGCTCGGTAATGCCCTTGCCGAGCAAATAAGTATCGTCCTCGACGAAGGGTTTTAGGAACCGCGCCTTCTGCTCCGCCGTGCAGGACGCGCTGATCAGATGGCTCCACTTCCAGTTCTGGCTGAAGGTCTTGGAAATGGCGCTGTCGGCGCGCGCCAGTTCCGCCATGACCAAGGCCTGCGTGACGAAATCAGTGCCCTGTCCGCCATATTCTTTCGGGACGGCAAGCGTGCGAAAGCCGAGCTTCGAGCCCTTCTTGACGATCTCCCAATCGAAGGTTTCATGCGCCGTCGGGATGGCATCGCGCGTAAGCGAGATCGGCCGGATTTCCTCGTCGGCAAATTTCCGCGCCGTCATCTGCCAGTCGCGCTGCTCGTTGCTTAGCGTGAAATCCATCGTCGTATCCTCGTCGAAAGGGCGAAAGCTATTCGGCCGCGATCGCGGTGGGCGCCGTTCGCCGATAGCCGGAAAGCGCCTCGGCAATACGCAATTTGGCGTCGCGACTGCTCTCGAGGCCATGAAGGCAGACGCGCGCGTCGTGCACGTATTTCTGCAGCGGCATGTCGCGCATCACCCCCATGGCGCCGAATACTTCGGCGGCATCTTTCGTCACTTCCACCATCGCCTGCGCGGTGAAGACCTGGGCGACGGTTTTAAGCGGCAGATCGGCGAGGCTGCGGTCCGCATAGGCCTCAGGATGATCGCAGGCCCAGGCCGCCCGCCACACCGCTCCGCGCGCCACTTCGAGCTTGACGGCGATCTCGGCGAGCTTGGTGCCGATCGCCTGGTGCTCGACGATCGGCCGGCCGCCTTGCACCCGGAGCTTGGCGTAGTCGAGGGCGGCCTCATAGGCGGCCCGGCCGATGCCGAGACCGACCGCCTGCATCAGCGCGCCGCCGCGCCCGGACGCTTCATCGCCAGCGAGGCGCTCTGCCGCATCGTCCGCGAGCAGATTATCGGCCGGGACCCGGCAATCCTTGAACGTGACCTCGCCGCAGGGCCCGTGCCGCCAGGCACGCTCATGCGCCCGCACCGTCAGCCCCGGTGCGTCGCCCGGCACGATGAGGATAGCAACGCCGTGCCGCCCGGGAATTTTGACGGCGACGGCGAGCAATCCTGCGAGCGGCGCATTGGCGACACAATCCTTGACGCCGTTGACGACCCAATCGCCGTCGGCCGACTTCACGGCCGTAGTCTTCAGATTGGATTCTACGGCGACCGGCCGATGATAATTCACGCCGAGGCCGGTATCGGCGCCAGGCTCCCGCGACGCGAAGGCGAGCTGGCAGCGGTCGTCATCGGCGAACAGCGGCAGGAGCCGCTCACGCTGCGCCGTGCTCATCGCGCTTCCGAACAGGAGTGTTGCCAGCCGCGAGGTTTCGGCAAGCGTCGCCGCGATGTCGGCATCGCCCGCCGCCAGTTCCTCGGTCACGATGGCGCAAGTCAGCTGGTCGGCGCCGGCGCCGCCAAGATCTTCGGCGAGCGTCAGCGTGCGCAGCCCGAGTTGCGAGGCCTGGTCGAGCAGCGCCATGGGCAGACGGCAGTCGCCGACGTCGAGCCGGTCGGCCTTGAGCACGACCGGCTTGACCTGTCGCGCGACGAAATCGCGCACGGTGTCGCGAATTTCCAATTGCTCGGCGGAAAGATGCAGATCGTACATTGGGCCCCCATTCGGGAACGATTTTGCAGCGAAAACGGCGCTGTGCTTGGCGTTCATCCCTCATTGAAGGCTAGAGAAATTGCAGGCCCGCTACAAGCTGGCGCCATCGCGCCCGATGCGGTTAAATGCAACCCAATCGCGTTTTGCGCGATACAAGAAAAAAATCCGAACCGCTTATCACCGGGAGAGGGACGCCGATGCGAAAAACAATGGCCGCGGTTGCGGCAATGCTTGGCCTATGGTGCTTCACTGCGTTGCCGTCGCACGCCCAAGACTGGCCCGCGAAACCGATTCGCGTGATCGTCCCTTATCCCGCCGGCGGCGGCACCGACGTGGTCGCCCGCATGGTGGCCGATCACCTGTCGAAAAAATTAAACCAGCCGATCTTTGTCGAGAACCGCGGCGGGGCAAACGGCGCCGTCGGCCTGCAAGCGCTGAAACAGTCGGATGCGGACGGCTACACCATCGCCGTCACCTCCGACACCCCGATGACGGTCAATCCTTGGCTCTACAAAGATCTGTCCTATGACCCGCTGAAGGATTTCATCCCGGTAACGTCGCTCGTCCGCCTGCCCGGCATGCTGGCCGCAAATCCTTCGTTTCCGGCCAATAACATTGCCGACCTGATCAAGCTCGCGAAGGCAAAGCCGGGCGGCATCGCTTACGGTTCGGCCGGCGTCGGCAATTTCAGCCATCTGGCGATGGAATTATTTGAGCTCGCCACGGGAGTGAAGCTCTTGCACGTGCCCTATAAGGGCACCGGCCCGATGGCGGTGGGCATCCTCGGCGGCGAGGTTCAGGTCGAATTCAACAATGTGTCGACGCTGTTGCCCTACGTGAAGGACGACAAGCTGAAGGTGCTCGGTGTGGCAGAGCCAAAGCGGATCCCGGAATTTCCCGATTGGCCGGCAGTCGCCGAGACCGTCCCGGGGTTTGAGATGGCGCCCTGGGTCGGCCTCATTGCGCCGATGGGAACGCCGAAGCCGATCGTGGATCGCCTACGCGAGGCGACGCTCGCGGTGATGCGCGATCCCGCCGTGATCAAACAATTCGCCGATCAGCAGCTCACCGTGATGGCGCTCGACGGCGACCGCTTCACGGCGCTTATTCGCGACGATACCGAGAAGTGGGAAAAAGTGGTCAAGACCGCCGGCATCAGGATGGAGTAGGCCAGCGCTTACATCTTGCCGTGGCCGCGGGTCGTGCCGCGCCGCGTATTCGGACTGACGACCTTGTCGGAGATGTGAATATTCCACACTTCGGCGGCGTCGTGCGTTTGGTAGGCATCGAACAGCGGCCTCAACTGGCCGACATCGGTAACGTTCGCACCGCGCAGACCGAAGCCCTTGGCGATCGCGGCAAGGTCGGTGCGCCCGAACACCGCGCCGGAATCGTCGACGCCGTCAGCGCGCAGCTTGTGGATTTCCGCCCCATAGGCGCCGTCGTTGAAGATGCAGAACAGGAGCTTGAGCCGGTGCCGGGCCACCATCTCGAGTTCCTGGATGTGCATCAGAAAACTGCCGTCGCCCTCGAACAGCGCCACGCGCCCGTTGCGCCGTGCGGCGGCAACCCCGATGGCATAAGAAATGCCGCCGCCGATGGCGCCGAAAGCCCGGATGGCGTGATAGTTCTCGGGCTTGCGGCCGCGCATCACAGTATGGAAGTACGACTGGTGGCCCGAACCGCTGACCGAATCGAAATCCTTCGGGATGACGCGGTCCAGTTCCTCGATGACGCGGCGCGGATCGAGCGTGCCCGGTTCGACCGCGAAGGCTAGGCTGTCGGCAGCCTCCTCCTTGATCCGCAGCGCCAAGTGCGGCGAACGAATATTGGCCGCCGTTCCGCCGCGGGCGCGGAGTTTCTCAAGGATCGCGGCGGCGGCCAACTTGGCATCGGCGGCGAGATGCAGATCGCCCGATCGCATGCCATGCGCAAGGCCGAGCGGCTCGATGTCGATCTGGACGATCTCGGCTTTGGGAAACATGCTGCCGCCGTCGACCGTGTAGTAGTTGAGGCTCGTTCCGAATGCGATCACAAGATCGGCTTTGGCGCCGATCTCGCGCGCGATGTCGCGGGCGAAGCCGCCGGCAATGCCGAGCGAGAACGGATTATGATCGAACATGCCGCGCGCGAGGAGTGTCGTGGCCAGCATGGCGCCTGATTGCTCGGCCACATCCTCGATTTCAGCCGCGGCGCCGGATCGCAGCACGCCACGGCCGGCAAGCACGATCGGGCACTTGGCGCGAACAAGCTTCTCGACCAGTTCATCGACCTGATGCGGATGCGGCGGCACGGGCTCGACGCGCGGCATCACCTCGAGCGAAGTCTGGTAGGCTCCGATTTCGGGCAGCGGCTGCTTTTGCAGATCGTAGGGCACGCCGAGCACCACCGGCCGGCGTTCGCGGCGCGCCAAATAGAAAGCTTCGCGGACATATTGGTACATGCGCTGCGGGCTGTGCGCTGAGATGTAATGCGCACCGCAGGCGGCGGCGAACGGCGGCTGGTCGAGCGCCTGATTGTACCACTTGGCATGGATCGGCGCCTCGCCGGCAAACACCACGAGCGGAATTCGACCGCGTGACGCCGTCGTCAGCGCCGTCATGATCTGCGTCAGTCCCGGCCCGCATGTTACCGAAGCGACGCCGACCTTCCCGGTCGCGCTGTGATAGCCCATCGCCATCGAGCAGGCGCAGTGCTCGTGGCGCGCCGAAAACGTGCTCATGCCGTCGAGCTGCTGCATCGCGGCCACCCAGTGCATGTTGCCGTCCCCCATCAGGGTGAAATGGGTGTCGACGCCCTCGGCGGCGAAGGCCTCCGCCAGTGCTTCATAGATCGGAATATTTTGCATCGCTCCCATCTAACCGGGCTCACGGGCGCTGCAAAGGGGCAAACGGGGTAAGTGTCGACGTGGGACGCGGAGGCCGTCGCCGGCTTCAGCTTGAATTCGGCCGCCGGTTTCAGATCACCACGACCTTGGTGCCGACTTTGACGCGGTTATAGAGGTCGGTGACGTCTTCGTTGCGCATGCGGATGCAGCCCGACGACACATTGGTGCCGATGGTCCAGGGCTCGTTGGAGCCGTGGATGCGATAGAGCGTCGAGCCGAGATACATCGCGCGCGCGCCGAGCGGATTATCGATGCCGCCGGGCATGATAGCGCGGCAGATCGGGCCGGCGCTCGAGCATATCCGACGGCGGCCGCCAATCCGGCCATTCCTTCTTGGCGGTGATCGTCTTCACGCCCGCCCAGGTGAAGCCCGGCCGGCCGACGCCGATGCCGTAGCGCAGGGCCTTGCCGCTTCCCTCGACCAGATAGAGAAATTTGTTCGGCGTATCGATGACGATGGTGCCCGGCAGGTTCGTCGGAGCGATAGTCGACGACCTGGCGGTCGTATTTCGGGTCGATCGGATAGGCCGACATGTCGCCTTGGCTCGACGGCGCGTAGGCCTGCTGCGGATTGACGACGGGTGCTTGCGGGACCGGCGCCGGCTGATATTCGGGCATCGCCGGTGCATAGACATGCGCCTGTATGGTCGGCCCGCCGAAAATCTGTTCGAGAAAGCCGCGATGCGGCTCGGCCGGCGGCGCCGGCTGCGGCGGCGCGGCCGAATAAGTCGCGGGCGCAGGCGCGGGCGCGCGCGTAATTCATCAGCGCAGGCGGCGCATAGCTCGGCGCCGGCGCGGCCGTGGCATAACGCTGCGCCACAGCTCCGGTGTAGCTCGGCGCCGCCTGCTGATAGCTTCGCCCGTAGTTTGATGGATAGCTTTGCGGCTGCGCCGTGACATAGCCCCGCGGCGGAGCCGCGTAACTTTGCGGTGGAGCGGCGTAACCTTGCTGCGGGGCCGCATAGACAGAGTATTGCTGGCCCGCATAGGGCTGAACGTAAACCGGCTGCTGCACCGGAGCGCTCATCACGTAAGGCGAAAAAATGACCTGAAGAGGATCGGCAAAGGCCGCCACCGATAATGCGCCCGTCGACACCGTCGACAAAAGCGCGAACATGCAAATACGCCGCATTGCTGTACTCGTTACGCCGGTTACACAATCGAGCTTGTTGCGCACCGCACTCGATCGCGACAGCGGCGCGCGCTCACGCAGCAACTAGGCCCGCAAACCTCGACTGTTTGGTAAATAAATTGCACGGCGGAAAAATTCGCACATTGTTCATCAAGTTACAGTTGATATTGGGTGAAATGATTTGGTTAATCAGGCGTTCCACCGCATAGCCGAGGCTCTCCGCTGCGTCACGCGCCCGCCAGCTCTCGGCCGTGAACGCCATATTAAGCGGCCAAACTCTAGACTCGGAACAGGTGGGACAAGAAATGGCCGCACCGCGCAAGATATTCCGCATCGAGGAAACGGCCGCGGCCCGGCATCTCGGCCCCGGCGAAGGCATCGACGCGTCCGCCCGTCACGACCATACTCATCATGCTGAAGTCATGCAGGCGCTCGGCGCGCTGCGCGCCACGCTGGCCGCACCCCGGCCGGGCCCGGCAGGGCGTGCCGGCGGCGGGGGCTCCGTCACCACGGCGCTGCAAGCCGCGCAACTGAGCCGCATCGTGCGCGAACTCGAAGCGGTCGCCGCCGACACCGCGCAGGCGACACAAAAGATTCTTGTCGCCGCGGAAGAAATCGATCAATTCGCCAACAACCTTGCCGCAGCCCTCAAGGGCAGGCTCGAACAGGGGGCGGCGCAGGACATTTCGGATCTCATCGTTCACATTTTCGAAGCATGCAATTTCCAGGATTTGAGCGGGCAGCGCATCGCCAAAGTGATGACGACGCTGAAATTTCTCGAGCACCCCGCGGCGCCGGAAGAGAACGCGGGCAAATCCGCGCCGCCGCGCGACGATGCCGCGCAGCTGCTGCACGGCCCGCGGCTCGACGGCGACTCTGGCCATATCACGCAAGCCGAGATCGACGCGCTGTTCGACAATTGATCGTGCGGCTATTCCCTCCGCCGTGTGGGGAGGGAGAGAGAAAGCCTATTGCGCCTTCGGCTTCATCGCCGGCTTACCGGCCGCGCGCGGCGAGCCTTCGGCGGCGCAGCGCACATAGACGCCGGTGCCGTAGCGGCCGGCGACTTCCGGATCCATCCATTTCAGCACCATGGTGCGGCCGTCGAAGGATACGATTTCGCGGTCCTGCGGCTCCGCCGGCGTCACCCGGAGGGCCGATATAGTTCTTGCCGCTCGCCGAACCTTTGAGCTGCAGTTCCTGCAATTGGGCGCTGTCGGCCAGATACATCATGACGCCGCCGTTCGGGCCGCGCGTGATATCGACCGGTTGGCCGCATTGGGCGCGGGCCGCCGACGCTGTGCGTGCCAGATCCTCGTCCTTATGGAAGGCGCCATAGCCCCATCGGCCGACGACCTCTTCCGGCTTGTATTGCGAGGGGATGGCCGGCTGCGCCATCGGCGGGGGCGCGGCCTGCTCGACGGGCGGCGGATTGGAGCTACAGGCTGCGAGCGCGAGCGCGCCAAGCGCGATGCTCAAAGCTCAGCCGCAAACGGGACGCACGCATAAAGGGTCTCCCCCAAAACCTGGCCGGATCTGGCCGAACCAGCGGCGCGGCTGTCTGCAGCCACACCCACTCAGTCGCCACGTACCTCAATTTATCGCCCCGATCTTTAGACTTTGTTTCCGATGCGGCCATCAAGGCCGATTGATCGCGGAGGATTAAGGCCCGGATTTGGCGGCTTCTCCGCCCGGACGGCGGCCGGAACCGTTCCGAGGGGGCTTTCCCAGCGCCTGTAGCGGCAGCCTTCGCCTTGGGGCGCGGGTCGATAAGCGGCGCCGACTTATGGATGCTCAAGGCCCGCATCGCCTCCGCATCGTCGAAGAAATCGCTGTCGGCGCGGAGTCCCGCGGCATGGATGCCGGCGATGGCGCAAATGTCATCCATCTCGTTGGCGTCGCCGGTGACGCCGATTGCGCCCACCACCTCGCCCGCTTCGTCGCGGATGAGCTGCCCGCCGCCCTCCAGAAACAAAGGGTAATCGGCCAGATTCTCGATCGACTGCATGAAAAGCGGCTTGTCGTTGGCTTTCTGTAAGACGAGCTTCGACGGCCGCCCGAGCGCCAGCGAGCCATAGGCCTTCCCGTAACACACCTCGAAGCGCAGCATCGAGGCGTTGTCCTGTTTCTGGAACGCCTTCACCCGGCCGCCGGCGTCAAGCACGATGGCGCTCATCGGCCGGCATTTGTGCTTTTTGGCCGCCGCAAAGGTCGCCGCGATAATGGTATTGGCCTCGTTCAGGCTCAGTCCGCGCATCTGCAAAGTTCCTCCCCGACCGGGTGTCGTTCCATTCCGATCGAGATTAGCAGCGAAGACCGAGTGGCGAATAGCCAATAGGACACCGCCAATTTCCGATCGCAATTCGCTACGTGCCGCGGGCCCGCGCCGCCTTGACAGCGCCGGGCCTAAACCTTATGTCCCCAGCGCCTGACTGGCACTCTGCGCTTATGAGTGCTAAGGCACTGAAAAACAAACTTATTATCAACGCCAAGGGCCGCTGCAGCGCGGCGATGAGGGTGAACATGGCGAAAACGAAGTTCCGGCCGCTCCATGACCGCGTGGTCGTAAAGCGCATCGAGGCCGACGGCAAAGTCCAAGGGCGGCATCATCATTCCCGATACCGTGAAGGAAAAGCCCTCCGAGGGCGAGGTCGTGGCGGTCGGTCCCGGCGGCCGTGACGAAAGCGGCAAGATTATCCCGATCGAGCTGAAATCCGGCGACCGCGTGCTGTTCGGCAAGTGGTCGGGCACCGAGGTCAAGCTCGACGGCGAGGATCTCCTGATCATGAAGGAGTCAGACATCATGGGCGTGATCGCCTGAATCCACACTTCGCCATGGCCGGGCTTGACCCGGCCATCCCGATCTCAGGGGCACAGCGCTCCTAGCTGAAACGGGATCGCCGCAACAAGTCCGGCGAGGACAAGTCCAGATAACCGAAACGAATTACGTGCACACAAGGAGACAACCAAATGTCCGCGAAAGACGTAAAATTTTCCACCGACGCCCGCGACCGCATGCTGCGCGGCGTCGAGATTCTGGCCAATGCGGTGAAGGTGACGCTCGGCCCCAAGGGCCGCAACGTCGTCATCGAGAAATCCTATGGCGCGCCGCGCATCACCAAGGACGGCGTCACCGTCGCCAAGGAAATCGAGCTTGAGGACAAGTTCGAGAACATGGGCGCGCAGATGGTCCGCGAGGTCGCCTCGAAGACCAACGACGTCGCCGGTGACGGCACCACCACCGCGACCGTGCTCGCCGCGGCGATCGTCAAAGAAGGCGCCAAGGCAGTGGCCGCCGGGCATGAACCCGATGGACCTCAAGCGCGGCATCGACATCGCGGTCTCGGCCGTGGTCGAGGACATCAAGAAGCGCGCGAAGAAGGTGGGGTCGACCGCCGAAGTGGCGCAGGTCGGCACCATTTCGTCGAACGGCGACGCGACCGTCGGCAAGATGATCGCGGAAGCGATGCAGAAGGTCGGCAACGAAGGCGTCATCACGGTCGAGGAAGCAAAGTCGCTGGACACCGAAGTCGAGATCGTCGAGGGCATGCAATTCGACCGCGGCTATCTCTCGCCCTATTTCATCACCAATGCGGAGAAGATGGTGGCGGAGCTCGAAGACGCCTACGTCCTCTTGCACGAGAAGAAGCTCTCCGGCCTCCAAGCCATGCTGCCGGTGCTCGAAGCCGTGGTGCAGTCGGGAAAGCCCCTTCTCATCATCGCCGAAGACATCGAAGGCGAGGCTCTGGCGACGCTGGTCGTCAACAAGCTGCGCGGCGGCCTCAAGGTCGCGGCCGTCAAGGCGCCCGGCTTCGGCGATCGCCGCAAGGCGATGCTCGAAGACATCGCCATCCTCACCGGCGGCCAGCTGATTGCCGAAGACCTCGGCATCAAGCTTGAAAGCGTGACCACCGCGATGCTCGGCCGCGCCAAGAAGATCGTGATCGAGAAGGAAAAGACCACGATCGTCGACGGCACCGGCAAGAAGAAGGACATCGAGGCCCGCGTCAATCAGATCAAGGCGCAGATCGAAGAGACCACCTCCGACTACGACCGCGAGAAGCTGCAGGAGCGGCTCGCCAAGCTCGCCGGCGGCGTCGCGGTGATCCGCGTCGGCGGCGCCACCGAAGTCGAAGTGAAAGAGAAGAAGGATCGCGTCGAGGACGCGCTCAACGCCACCCGCGCCGCGGTCGAAGAAGGCATCGTGCCGGGCGGCGGCGTCGCCCTCCTGCGTGCCAAGAAGGCGGTCGGCAAGCTCACCAACTGCAATGCCGACGTCCAGACCGGCATCAACATCGTGCTCAAGGCCATCGAAGCGCCGCTGCGCCAGATCGCCGAGAACTCCGGTGTCGAAGGCTCGATCGTCGTCAACAAGATCCTCGAGAACAAGTCGGAGACCTACGGCTTCGACGCGCAGAACGAGGAATATGTCGACATGCTCGACAAGGGCATCGTCGATCCGGCCAAAGTGGTGCGCGCGGCGCTGCAGGACGCAGCCTCGGTCGCCGGCCTCCTGGTCACGACCGAAGCGATGGTCGCCGAACTGCCAAAGGATCAGCCTGCCATGCCGGCGATGCCGGGCGGTGGCGGCGGCATGGGTGGAATGGGCTTCTAAGCCCATCCGCCCAAACATCTTGAATGTTCGAAGTCGGCCAAGGCCGACATCGAATGGCGGCATGAGCTTCTAAGCTCGCTGACACTTCCCCTTCCCCGCTCGCGGGGGAGTTCGGGAGGGAAAGTGTTTCAATCAAACGACAAAGGGCGCGGCCAAGGCCGCGCCCGCTTTATTTGCCGCCTCTCGGCCCTCAGATGATCGCGGACAGGACCGCCGGGCTGTCGATGTGGACGGTCGAACCGCGCACGCCTGACCACACCGCCGTGACGGTTGTGGTGCCGCTGCTGCTCAGCGGCACCGCGACGGTCAGCGTCGTTGGGATACGGCCGGTGGAGGGCGGCACCTGTTCGTTATAAGTGAAGGAGGCATAGGCGCTCTGCACCGTGCTGCCGACCTGGATGCCGAAATTGCCACCGGGAAAATCATTACCCGTGGCGTAGGGATTGGGGACGTTGAGGACGACCAAGGCCGTCTCCCCAACGCCTTGAGGAAGCGTCAGCCTGAGGCCCGTCATCGCCGTCCATGAACCGCTATTGGTGGTCTGAGCACCGCCCTGCACTGTGATAATCAAGCTTTCCTCCCGCTGTTGGTGGTCGGTCGCGCGACCGTACAACTTCTTAACGAATTATGGAAACGTACAAGGACAGGATGACGATCCGGCGATAGCGCGCCGTCATGATTACACGCAAAGGTTGTGGCGAGGATCGGATCGCCCAGGTGCCGCAGCGTCGTTGGCTGTGTCCCGCCGGGCGAGCCGCGAGCAAAAGACTGTGCGTGCTCAGTTGGTCATTTGCCGGAAGCGCAACGGCGTCGGCCCGGAGAGTTCGACGATCTCGCCGCTCCGCCGCCAAGTGGTGGCCTGGGCGAGCGCCGTGAGGAGATCGACATCGCGGGCCTGACGGTCGGGCTCGCAGGACGGCGGCGGCGCGGCGCTTGGCGCCGGCACAATGGCGATCGAGCCGTCGCCGACGGTGGCCTGGGCGCGCAGGCTTACGCACCACAGATCGATCGAGGCCGAGCCGTCCTCCTCGATCTCGATCATCGGGATGCGCTTCGAGCCGTGTATCGGCGCGGTATCGAGCATCAGCTCGCTGCCGAACGGAAAGCTCTCGCCGGCGTTTACGCAAGTGAGCGAAAGGGCGAAGAGGACAACGGAACAGATCGAACGCCGGCGCAGGCGGAGCATCGTTTCACCCGAGCGAATGGAGGATGGAGCTTTGCGGCCGAACGGCCGCCCGACTGGTTTAGCGCACGGCCCGGAAAAAGCCAGTCCCTGGAACGTCGCGCGGCAGGGACCGCTGCGGCGCCGCCCTAACCGCGCGACAATGCCGCGGCAACAAGGCCATCCCTGCCATCAAGAAAACGCGATTGCCCGCCTCCTCTGCCGCAAATCGCCATAAATGACGAGTTATGCCCGAGAGACATCGCCAGCGCCGGATCGGCCACTGCACCAGCGCCCGACGCCATGATCGGGCCAAGCGCTTGTGAAGCCCTCATGGGGGGCCAAACCTCGACCGCGGCGCCAGGCGCCGCAAGCGACACTTAATGAGTTTCGGCCATGATGCTTGCCACGATGCTCTGTTTCAGGACGATTGTTGCGCCGACGTTTATCGACCTATTTGTTTGGTCCGTGCCGACCCTTAACGCCCCGGAGGTCCTACCGTGAAACGTCTCGCTTCGACGCTCGCCACGATCTGGCGGCTGTCCGTGCCCTATTATCGCTCGGAGGACCGCTGGCCGGGAAGGTTGCTGCTCGGCGCCGTCGTTGCCATGGAGCTGGCGACCGTCGCCCTCACCGTGGCGTTCAGTTATTGGTACAACGCCTTCTACAATGCGCTGCAAGATCGCAACTTGAACGCCTTCGTCAAAGACATCCTGATCTTCTGCGCGCTTGCCTCCGTCTACACCGTGGTCGTTGTTTATCAGAACTACTTGAACAATTTTCTGCAGATCCGCTGGCGGCGCTGGATGACCCAGACCTATCTGCGGCAGTGGCTCAACACCGCCAATCACTACCGCATGCAGATGCTCGGCGACGCCGCCGACAATCCCGATCAGCGTATCGCCGAGGATCTGCAGCAGTTCGTGCAGAACACGCTGACGATCGGGCTCGGCCTGCTTAATTCCGTGGTATCGATGTTCTCCTTCGTCATCATCCTATGGACGCTGTCGGAAAAGGCGCCGCTGCATTTGTTCGGTGTGAACATCTCCATTCCCGGCTACCTGGTCTGGGCGGCGCTGATCTATGCGGTGATCGGCACGATCCTGACGCATTTGATCGGCTGGCGGCTTATTCCGCTGAACTTCCAGCAACAGCGCTTCGAAGCCGACTTCCGGTTCAATCTTGTCCGCACCCGCGAAAATTCCGAGCAGATCGCGGCGCTGCATGGCGAAGCGGCCGAGCGCGAGCGGCTGACCGATCGCTTCGCCAAAGTGGTGGCCAATTGGATCGCGGTTATCAAGCGGCAGAAGAAACTGACTTTCTTCACCCAGAGCTATTCGCAGGCTGCGACCATCTTTCCTTTTTTGATGGCGGGCCCCGCCTATTTGGCCGGCGTGATGCAACTCGGCGACCTGATGCAGACCGCGCAGGCCTTCGGCAGCGTCCAGACCGCGCTGTCGTATTTCGTCACGACCTACCAAGCTATCGCGCAATATCAAGCGGTGGTGCAACGGTTGAATGGCTTCGAGAACGCGATCGAGGCCGGCCGCGCCGCGGCGCTCACGCCGCCCGTGATCGAAGTATTGCCGACCGACGACGCGAAGGCCTTCGCGATCGATCATCTCCATGTCCGGCTGCCCAATAACGAAGCACTGATCGACGCCGAGCATCTCACGCTGTCGCCCGGCGAGCGGGTGTTGGTGAGCGGCCCCTCAGGCGCCGGCAAATCGACGCTGCTGCGCGCCATTACCGGCATCTGGCCGTTCGGCTCGGGCCGCGTCAGCGTGCCCAAGGACGCCGACGTCATGCTGTTGCCGCAGCGGCCTTATTTCCCGGTGGCGACGCTTGCGGCCGTGCTGAGCTATCCGTCGAGGCTCGGTACCTACGATAACGCCCGCCTCGCCGAAGTGCTCGTCGCGGTCGGGCTGCCGGATTTGAGCGCGCGCCTCGACGAGGAAGCGCATTGGAACCGGATGCTGTCGGTCGGCGAGCAGCAACGGCTCGCGGTGGCGCGCGCGCTGTTGCAGGAACCGGATTATTTGTTGCTCGACGAGTCCACGGCGTCGCTCGATGAGCCGTCCGAGGCGATGCTGTATAAGCTGATGCAGGAGCGGCTGAAGACGACGACCATCGTCTCGATCGGCCACCGCTCGACGCTTGCCGCCTTCCACCACCGCCGCGTCGAAGTCGTGACTGGCGACGGAGCTTCGCAGGTTCGCGACGTGCCGCTGGTGTCGGCGGCGGAGTAATCAACGAGGCACAAACGAAACGGCCGGTGGCGTTTCCGCCACCGGCCGCTGAATTGAGAGACTGATCGGCCGATCTTACTTGAGGCCGCTCAGGTTGGTCGCGAAGGAGAGCTTGGCGATATAGGCCGCGCTGCACCAGTTGGAGGTGAGACCGGTCGGATTCTGCGTCGTGACGTTGCTCGCCGAGAAACTCGTGTTCGACGCGCTGGTGAAGACGCTGCACTCGCCCTTGGTCAGGTTGGTGTCGTAGTAGCGCAGATCGAGCGTGAAGGCCTTGTAGGTCCAGCCGAAGCCGGCGTCCCAATTCGTGTAGCTCGTGTATTTCACGCCAGTCGTGAACGGCGGCGACGCCAGTTGCCGTAGAAGATGTTGCTGGTGCCGAGATCCCAGTAACCGAGGTCACCGGAGATATAGCCGCCGAGACCGCTGTTGGCCGGGAACCAGGAACCCGGCGCGGTGAAGGTCACGTTGCCAGTGACGTAGTTGCCCGGCGCGCCGGTGCCCGCGACGTTCGGCGAATAGTAGTACTGAACGCCGGCCGCCCACTGGTCGCTGAACGTGTAGGTCGCCTTGGCGTAGAATTCGGTGAAGCTCTCATTGGCGACCACTTCATTGCCGCGCCGAAGCCAAGCCGGCATTCTTGCTTGGACACGACAGCGCCGGCCGCTGGCGCCGTTACAGCCGCTGATGCCACCGCCGACGGCGCGCCGTAACAGTTGCCGCCCGGATACCAGTAGTACCAAACGCCGAAATCAAGCGCGAGCTTGTCGAAGGTCGGGCGGATACCGCCGTAGAAGTCGATTTCGGCTGCGGCGTTATTCGGGAAGTCGATGCTCTCACCGGAGATACCGACATAGCCCTGCCAGCTCGAATTGAAATTGTAGCGCGGCTCGAAGCCGGCCTGGGTCGACGGCTGATGCGCCGACTGGGTGATGCCGCGGAAGTTGTAGTCGGTCATCAACGAAGCGGTGATGGCGACATCCCACGGTGACGGCGGCGGCGCTGCGGCCGGCGGGGCTTTGGTTGCCATATCGGCAGCCATTGCGGAGGTAGCAGCCATTCCGGCCGCAAGAACCAACGATAAAGCGACTCTCTTCATAAACTGCCCCTTCTATTATCCTGCCTGTAACCGGAGAAGCCTTCCTCGAAGCCCGGTACAGTTCCGATTCCAAGGGGCACGCTTGTCCCCCGAAACTTCGTGAATTCTTCAATTTTGCGGGCGATCAGCCAAGCTTAAAACTGCAGCAAGTGCTGAGTTTTTATGCTTTCACGGGAAAACTTAACAATTTCCAAGAAGGTGTGGCAGAGAGGTTACACTTTCGCACCGCCAACGACGCCATTTCCCCGGCAAAATAGGTATTTTCGCCTATCGGTGCCCTGCAGGCCAGGGCGAATACCCCATCTCGGCACTGGGTAGTATGTTGCCGTCAGTTTTTGGCTGACGGATCGCGAGAATCGAGTCGTGAAAGCTAGCGTCAACGGCGAAATCCTTGCCGCGAGGAATGATGGCGTGCGAATGTGCAATTCTACGGCGAATTGTCAGCGGCGCGCGGCATCCCCGTGCGGCGTGGCGGTACGAAGCGCCCCGTCCGGAGATAGCGTCGGCCAATGGCCGATTCGGCTTCTGGCAGAACGTCGTTTTGGCTTAAGCGCTCCGAGAGAGTGCGCTACGCCGCTTGCTTCTTGCGGTTGGCCTCAAGCCGCGCATCGACCAGCGCCACCTGGGCGTCGATCGCCGGATGGCTCAAGCCTTTCTGCTTGGCGATGAGCTGCACGAGCTTGTCGGCGCGTTCGATATTCGGCGCGCCGTTCTGCAAAGCGCGCGCGGCCGATGCGGGCCGCGTCAGCGACTGCGCCGCGGCGGCGTATTTCTCGAACGGCACCAGATCCGCGGGGTCGGCGCCGAGCTTCACGCAAAGGTCGAACACGAAATTATAGACCGAGCGCGAGGTCTCGATGTCGCTGTGCACGGCTTCTTGCGCAGTGCGCATGCCGTCTTTGGTGACGCAGCGGTAATTGCCGGCGAGCAGCATCGCCCATTTGGCGAGCGGCACGAAGATCGAATCGTAGATCTTGAGCTTGACCGGCAGCTCGATCTTGCCTTCCGGCGTATCGAAACGGGCCGCATCGACATCGGCTTCGAGCCGGCGCAGCAGTGCCGTGCTCTTGTCGTCGTCGAATCGCGCGCATTTGAAGTTGGTCGGCAGCGTGACCAAAAGGAAATTCGCCTTCTCGTCCGGCGGGCGGATCGCCTGCGGGTCCGGGCTGTTCAGCGTGATGGTCTTGGGATCGAAACTGTCCCACACGGTGGGATCGGTATAGGCGGGCTTGAGCGCCTCATAATCGAGGCCCGGGATGCGTTTGATATAGGGCAGCGGCGGCATGTTCATGATCGACATGCAGGGCACCCGCGATTTCGCCACCGCATCGAGCAGTTCCCGCACGCCCGGGCGAGCGATATTGCGGCTCCTGCATGCACAGGCCGACCAGATCGTAGTTCTTGGGATCGACGCCGGCGGCGGGGCCGGCCGTCACCTTGCCGGGCAGCTTGCGGGACTCCAACAGGACCGGGTCCTTGCGGCCGCGGATCGGCAGCCGAACCTTAAAACCCTCGGCGTTGATCAGGTCCGCCTCGGCGGGCAGGCAGACCAGATGAATCGAATGACCGCCGAACAGGAGCTTGGACGCGAGTAACGACCCGTAGGACGCTCCCATCAGCAGGATGTTGTAAGTCGCCGGCATAACGCACCTCCTCAACAGAAAATAATGCGACGACGCATTAATGGCGCCGCATCTGTGGCGCTCTCAGACGGCGCACCAGCCGGCTGCCGCCGGCCTTGGATCGGCGGCGCCCGACCGCAGAGCGCGACGCCGAGGCAATGCTATTGGCTCCGCGATTCCTATGCAATGCGGCAGCAGCGCCGCGCGCTGCTGCCGTGGCACCGAAACGGTCGCGCTAGCTCGTGCTGCCGGTATCCGGCGCGGGCGTCGTCGCCGTCGTCGCCGGCGGCGCTGGGGTCGGTTCGGGCATCAGAGCGGGCGCCGGCTTCGCGACGGGCGGCTTCTTCTTCGGAGCAGGCGCGGGCTTCGGGGCAGGCGCCGGCTTCGGAGCGCTCTTCTTCACGGCCTTTTTCGCCGGCTTCTTGGCGGCCTTCTTTGCCGGCTTCTTGGCAACCGCCTTCAGTGTTTTCTTCTTCTTGGCCGGAGCGGCCTTCTTCTTCGCCGGTTTCTTTTTCGACTTTGACTTCTTCGCCATGATCAACCTCCCAATTGCTGCGATCCAAAAAAATCCCTGCGGCCCCGTGGGGCTGGCACTCGGCGACCGCGCATTGCGGCCACGGCACCGGCTGAGCGCCACTCAGCTCATCGCCGTGGCGCGGTGCATCGCCGTCGGCGGCCGATGCTCCCGCAACGTCGGCGGACAGGGACCCCCGGTAGACCAATCGATCAGCTCGACCGTATGGACGACCGGAACCGCCGTACCCGCCGCGAGCTGCGTGATGCAACCGATATTGCCTGCTGCGATCACATCAGGCCGCATTCTTTCGATAGTCCCGACTTTGCGCTCGCGCAACCGTCTAGCGATGTCAGGCTGCAGAATATTGTAGGTCCCGGCCGAACCGCAGCACAGATGACCTTCAGGAACGTCTCTGACCGTGAAGCCAAGCTTGGCGAGAATCTCCTTGGGCTGCCGCGTTATTTGCTGGCCGTGCTGGAGCGAGCAGGCGGAGTGATAGGCGACGACAAGAGGCGGAGACTTTTCCACCGATTTCAACGGCAGATCGGCGAGATATTCCGCAATATCCTTCGCAAGATGTGAAACCAGCGCCGCACGCCCGGCATAGAGCGAATCGTTTCGCAGCATGAAGCCGTAGTCCTTGACCGTGGTGCCGCAGCCCGACGCCGTGATCAGGATCGCGTCGAGACCCTCGAGCGCGCTCCAGACATCGACATTGGCGCGCACCTGGGACAGCGCCTCGGCCTCGCGGCCCATGTGATGGACGAGGGCTCCGCAGCAACCGGCGCCGGCCGGCAGCACCACCTCGATCTGATGGCGGGTCAGCACCCGGATCGCAGCGGCATTGATCTGCGGCATGAGGAGATCATTGACGCAGCCCGGCATCAGCGCGACGCGGCCACGGCGCGGCCCCTCCGCCGGGAACACCTGCGGAGCGAGCGGGCGCTGCGGCGCCCGCCGTGGCGACAAGCCGGAGCATCGCGGCGAGGCGCTTGAACCGCAGGGCATCGAACAGCGGCGCCAGCGGCTTGGCGAGCCGCGCCGCGAAAAGGACGGGCCGGAAGCGCTGCGGATAGGGCATCAGCCAGGCGAGCATGGCGCGGATCAGACGGTCGCCGATCGGACGGCGGAAAGTCTCCTCGATATGGGCCCGGGCGTGATCGACGAGGTGCATGTAATGCACGCCCGAGGGGCACGTCGTCATGCAGGACAGGCACGACAGACAGCGGTCGACATGGAGGGTGACTTCAGCGCTCGCCGGGCGGTCGTGCTCCAGCATTTCCTTGATGAGGTAGATGCGGCCGCGCGGCGAGTCGAGCTCATTGCCGCCGAGCACATAGGTCGGGCAGGTCGCAAGACAGAAGCCGCAATGCACGCAAGCGCGCAGGATTTTTTCCGCTTCCGCGATATTCGGATCCGCAAGCTGCGCCAAAGTGAAAGAGGTTTGCATGTTACACCCCCGCCCACATGCGCCCGGCGTTCAGCACGCCCTGCGGATCGAAGCCTTTGCGCACGCGGCCGCTCAATGCCGCGAGCGGCGCCGGCTCGGGCGCGAAGACGGCGACCGCGGCGCGCACGGCGACCGGTGCGCGAATGAGCGTGGCATGGCCGCCTCTGGCCGCGACGATCGAACGAACCCGCGGCGCATGCGCGTCGTCGGCCGCCGGGAGCGCCGCCCAGATCAACCCGCCGGCCCAATCGTAGATGAGTTCGGCATCGCCAATGGCGCCGAGCGCCTGGCCGATTTCGGCGCCTCGGCTCGGCGTAGTGGAGACCCGCCAAATATCGTGTGAACCGGCCGGCCCGTTCGCCGCGAAGGGCGTCGACGTCGCGGATCGCCCGCCACAACGCCCGCGACGGTGCCTCGGCAAGATGACCGTGCGCGCCGAACGGCGCCAGGAGCTTTTCCAGCACGGTCTTACGCTGCGCCACCGAGGGCACGACGCCCTCGAGCCGGAACGCTGTGACGGCGGTTCGCGCCGCAGCCGTCTCAGGAAGGCGGGCGGCGATCGCCGCAGGCAGATGGGCCGCCGCAGACACGTCGGCATAAGAACTCATCGCCGCCGCCATCGCCTTGCCGCCCGCCACCGCGTCGAGACCGAGCGCCAGTACCGTTTCCTCGGTCTCGGCGCTGGGCAGCGTCTTGATCGTCACCTCGGTCATGGCCGCGAGCGTGCCCCAGGAACCCGCCATGAGCTTGCAAAGGTCGTATCCGGTGACGTTCTTGACCACGCGGCCGCCAGACTTGAACGTCTCGCCGCGGCCGGAGACTGCCGAGAAGCCGAGAAAATGATCGCGCGCGGCGCCGGCTTTGATGCGGCGCGGCCCGGACAGATTGGCGGCGATCGCGCCGCCGATGGTGCCGGCGTCAACAGCGCCGCCGAGCAACGGGCCGTAATCCATCGGCTCGAACGCGAGCTGCTGCTTGCTGCTCGGCAACGAGCGCTTCGATCTCGGCGAGCGGGGTTGCGGCCTTCGCCGAGAGCACGAGTTCCTCGGGCTCATAGAGCGTAACGCCCGATAGCGCGGAGAGATCGAGCGTCGCGTCCCATTGCGCGGCACGGCCGATCGCGCGCTTGGTGCCGCGGCCGACGAGTTCCAGCGTCTTGCCGTCGCCGAGCGCCCAGCCGATCGTTTGTTCGACTTCCTTGGCATCCCGGGGTTTGAGACTGTCGGTCACGGCTACTCGGCGGCTTGCGAGGAGCGCACAAAGGCCGGCACGATGTCGCGGGCGAAGCGGCGCAATTGCTCGCCACCGCCGCCGACGGTGAGCAGAACATAGTCCACTCCCGCCGCCTGCAAGCCCCCGAGCATCGTGCAGATTTCATCGACACTGCCATAGAGCGCGTTCGCCTCGGTGGCGCCAGACGTGCCGGCATAAGCCAGCACATGCGAGCCGGATCGCGCGTTGGCTTCGCCGCCCGGCGTCCGCGACACCTCGACGGTGCGCCGCGTAAAGGCGGCCTGGCGTTCGAGGGCGGTTTGTTTATCGGCCTCGTCGCGCGCAATGTAGAGTTGACGCGCCACCGCCACCTGCATCGGATTGAAGGGGAGGCCTTGCCGCCGCCGTTCGGCCTTGTAGAGACCGATGCGCTCGCCGAGCGCTTGCGGGCTCGCATATTGGTCGAGAATAAGGTTGAAGCCGCGCGCCGCTGCGCGGCGGATCGATGCCTCGCTGCCCGCCGCGACCCAGAGCGGCGGATAGGGCTGTTGCGCCGGCGGCGGCTCGACCACGATATCCTCGAAATGAAAGAAGCGGCCGCGATGCGAGAACCGCTCGCGGCTCGACCACGCGCGCTTCATCAAGTCGACGGCTTCATCGAAGCGGGCTTCGGCCTCTTGCGGATCGATCTGAAAACCCTTGAATTCGCTGTGCCGATAGCCCTTGCCGATGCCGAAATCGAAACGGCCGCCGGAGATCAGATCAAGCGTCGCCGCCTGTTCGGCGAGCAGCACCGGATTGTGCCACGGCAGAACGATCACCGCCGAGCCGAGCCGCAGCGTCTTGGTGCGCATCGCGAGCGCCATCAACAGCATCAGCGTCGCCGACACCTGGTTCCAGCCCGTAAAGTGGTGCTCGACCAGAAAGCTCGATTGAAAGCCAAGCGCCTCGGCCTCGACATTGAAATCGAGATAATCGCGAAAGCCCTGGCCGCTTTGCCGGACCGAATTCGCCGCTATTGGCTTGCGCCGAACAGAACAGACCGAATTTCATACTGGTGCTTTTGGCGATCGATGGAGCTTAGAACCGCGGAATGTCGGGAAATGCCACCCGGCCGGCATGGACATGCATGCGACCGAGTTCGGCGCAGCGATGCAGCGTCGGGAACACTTTGCCCGGATTGAGCAGGCTCTTGTCGTCGAAGGCGCATTTGAGCCGCTGCTGCTGATTGAGATCGATCTCGGAAAACATCACCGGCATCAGATCGCGCTTTTCGACGCCGACGCCGTGTTCGCCGGTCAGCACGCCGCCGACTTCGACGCAAAGCCGCAAGATATCGGCGCCGAACTGCTCGGCGCGCTCGAGCTCGTCCGACTGGTTGGCGTCGTAGAGGATCAGCGGGTGCAGGTTGCCGTCGCCGGCATGGAACACATTGGCGACCCGCAAGGCATATTTCGCCGACAGTTCGGTGATGCGGCGCAGCACCTGCGGCAGCTTGGCGCGCGGGATAGTACCGTCCATGCAGAGATAATCGGGCGAGATGCGGCCGGCTGCCGGGAAGGCTGCCTTGCGGCCGGCCCAGAACAACAGCCGCTCCTCGTCCGAATTGGACAGCCGGCACGTCACCACCCGGCATTGCCGGGCGAGGGCTTCGACGCGTTCGAGCAGATGATCGACCTCGTCGCGCGGGCCGTCGAGTTCGACGATCAAGAGCGCCTCGACGTCGAGCGGATAGCCGGCATGGACGAATTCCTCGGTGGCGTGGATGGCGGGACGGTCCATCATTTCCATGCCGCCCGGGATGATGCCCGAGCCGATGATTTTGGCGACGCACTCGCCGGCGTCTTCGGACGCCGCAAAGCCGAGCAGCGCCGCGCGCGCGGTCTGCGGCTTCTTGAGGATGCGCACGGTGATTTCGGTGACGACGCCGAGCAGGCCCTCCGATCCGGTGACGATGCCCAACAGATCGTAGCCGCCGGAATCCAGATGCTTGCCGCCAAGCCTGACAATCTCTCCGGTCATCAAAACCAGTTCGCAGCCGAGCACGTTGTTGGTGGTCATGCCGTATTTGAGGCAATGCACGCCGCCGGAATTTTCCGCCACGTTGCCGCCGATGGTGCAGGCGATCTGCGACGACGGATCGGGCGCATAGTAGAAGCCGGCGTCCTCGACCGCCCGCGTCACCG
Organism: uncultured Alphaproteobacteria bacterium; assembly: GCA_963696555.1. Taxonomy (GTDB): domain Bacteria; phylum Pseudomonadota; class Alphaproteobacteria; order Rhizobiales; family Xanthobacteraceae; genus BOG-931. The sequence goes on from CAVOKR010000014.1 coordinate 378,257, forward strand.
CGAGATTGGTGACGCCCGGCTCGACCACGGCGACGCGGTTGTCGTAGTCGATCTCGCGGATGCGGTTGAACTTGGCAAGCCCGAGCAAGACCCCATCGCCGAGCGGCAGCGCGCCGCCCGAAAGCGACGTGCCGGCGCCGCGCGGCACCACCTTCACTCCCTCGCGGTGGCAATAGGCCAGCACGGCCGCTACCTCCGCGGTCGTTTCCGGCAGCACCACCACCATCGGCAACTGCCGGTAGGCAGTGAGCCCATCGCTTTCATAGGGCCTCATGCCTTGCTCGGAAGCGATAACCCCCTCGCCGGGCACGAGCCGCTTCAGTCCCGCCACGATCCCGGCGCGGCGGTTCAGCACGGCGTCATCGAACAGCGGCATCAGAACCGGCATGGAGCCTCTTCGGCGTTTCCCCGCGACTATAGTGCAAAATCGCCGGCTCAGCGCAGCGGAATTCGTCGTATCAGACCCGCGATCATTTTACCGGGCTACCGTTGACAGGCCGCACCCGGATCGCTTGAACCCTTTGGCGAGTGTTTTGCGGCGACGATGGGGCGGGTCGGCGCGGCAGATGTCGAAGAGATGTCAGAACGACATGAAAGGAACTCAGGATGCGAATTTTAATTGCCGCCGTGGCAGCCTTTGCGGTATCGGCCGGGACGGCCTTGGCGCAGGACGCTGCCAAAGGCGAACATTCCTTCAATAAATGCCTGCCCTGTCATTCCATCGGCCCGGACGCCCAAAACAAGATCGGCCCGGTCCTTAACGGCCTCGACGGCCGTCACTCGGGCGCAGTGCCCGATTTCAACTATTCGGACGCCAATAAGGGTTCGGGCATCGTCTGGAACGAAACCACCTTCAAGCAATATATCCAGGATCCCAAAGCCATGGTTCCCGGCACCAAGATGATCTTCGCCGGAGTCAAGAACCCGCAAGAGGTCGACGACCTGTGGGCCTATATCAAGCAGTTCGACGCCGACGGCAATATCAAGAAGTAGGCGGCACGCCTTGGCGCCGACCGCTTGATCTTTCTCAAGACCGGCGGCGCCTGATGCGATAAAAATATCGTCCGCAGTGCGGATACCGGGAGGCGCTTTCATGATCAAGGACATCGTCGTCAATCTCAGCGTCACGAGAGGCGGAGGCCCCGCCGGCGACTACGCTGTTTCGATCGCGAGCGCGCTCGAGGCCCATTTGGCCGGGATCGCCTTCGTCTACGACCCGATCGTCCCGATTTCAGGCACCGGCTACATTCCTCCCGAGGTGATCGAGACCCAGCAGTCGGACAACGAAGCCGCGGCCAAAGCCGCGATCGACCGTTTCGCCGAGGCCACCCGCCGCGCCGGCCTCTCGGCCGAGCCGCTGACGCTGTCCGCGAGCCTCGCCGGCGCCGGCGACCAATTCGGCCGCATCGCGCGCCGCTTCGATCTCGCGGTGGTCGGTCAGGCCGAACCCGAGACCTCGACAGTCGAGGATATCATCGCCGAAGCGACGTTGTTTGAATCCGGCCGGCCGATGATCGTCGTGCCCTATATTCAGAAAGCGCCGCTCAAGCTCGACAATGTGATGGTGTGCTGGGACGGCAGCCGGCAGGCGGCACGCGCCGTCGGCGACGCCTTGCCGCTATTGGCGAAAGCCGGCCGCGTCGAGATCGTCATCATCACCAACGAGCGCGGCAAGCAGGACGAGATCGACGGCGCCGATATCGGCCAGCACCTCGCCCGCCATGGCTTGAAGGTCGACGTGCACCGCATTGCCGGCGGCGACATCGACGTCGCCGACGCGCTCCTCTCGCATGCCGCCGACGGCGGCACCGATTTCATGGTGATGGGCGGCTACGGCCACTCGCGCCTGCGCGAATTCGTGCTCGGCGGCGTGACCCATTCCATCCTGAAATCGATGACCGTGCCGGCGCTGATGTCGCACTGAGATCGGCGCCAGGCGTTCCGACGTCCGGACGCCGCGAAATGCGCCGGCCGCGCCTGGCTAGCCCATGATCCGGAACCTACCCGCGCTCATTCCGCGGCAATGGGCGCTGTCTCGCTTTTGAGCTTGGGATTGATCTCGCAGGCGTCCTCCCAGCTCAACACATTGAGCGATTTGACGAACTTGCCGACGCCGTCGACCTCGGCGCAGAACAGGCCGAGCTCGATGATCTCTTCGTCGGAAAAGTGCTTGGCGAGTTCGGCATAGACATCATCTCTGTCGATGGCGTGCTCGCCCTGCTTGAACAGGCCGGCGTAATGCAGCGCCGCTTTTTCCCGCGCGCTGAAGTGCTTGCTGCCCGCATGATCGAACAGATCGCCGATCATCATTTCGGTCAGTCCTTCCGCCTTGGCAATGTTCGAACGCACCGTCGAACAGTAGCCACATTGATGCGCGACCGAGATCTTGATGCGGCACATTTCCTTGAGCTTGTGCGGCAGGACTCCCTGGTAGAGGAGCTTGTTCCAATACTCGACCCAGGCGATGCCGAGCGGGCTTCGGGTCATCAGGCTGACGACCCGCGGATCGGGCGCGCCGGTGCGCTTGGCCGATTCGATCAATGCGCTGGTGTGGGCAGTCTTCTCGCTCTCATCAATATACCGTAGTCTGGGCATTGCTTCCTCCCCTGTTTTCTCTCTACTCGCCCCGGAATGGCCGGCCGCCGTTCCGGATTTGCGGCAGATGATTTTTTCAGAACCCTTCGGCCGCAACCCAGCCGCGCTCAGGCAGCGACGGCCCTTTTCGTCAGGACATTCAGGACATCGCGCGGGTCGGCGCGGTCGCGATAATCGCCATCCGTATTGGCATAGACGATTGAACCGTCGCGATCGATGACATAGGTCGCCGCGACCGGCAGCGCCCATTCGTCCGGCGTGCCGTTGCGCGCCGGAATATCCAGATTGAAGCCGCGATAGGCGCTCTTGAGTTCTTCGGAGAATTCATAGACCAGACCGAAAGCGCGGCCGACCTTCTGCCCCACGTCACTCAGCACCTCGAAGGTGAGCGCGTTCTTTTCCGCGGTCGACAACGTGTCGTCGGGCTTCTCCGGGCTGATGGCGACGAGCGATGCACCCGCGGCCGCGATCTGCGGCAGGATATCCTGATAGGCCTTGAGCTCGAGGTTGCAGTACGGGCACCAGCCGCCGCGGTAGAAAGTGACGATCACGGGGCCTTTGGCAAGCAACACGCCGACATCGACGCTCTCGCCTTTGGCGTTCGGAAGCATGATGGCGGGCGCGCGATCGCCCGTTTTCAGCATGCTGCGCGCGATGGCGCCGCTGCGCAGCCCGTCGATGTGACGCTGCATGATGGCCTGACGCTCGGCCGGCACGCGCCGGTACCAGCCGGCCCGAAATTCGGCGAGTTGTTCTTTCAACGACATCGCGGGACTCCTGTCCGTTCTACGGCGAAGTGAGAATGAGGCCGATCAGGCCGCCTGCAGCAACTCCCGTACCCTCGGCCAGGGATCGGGCTCGAGATTTTTGAATGGCGCCACGTCGGCCTCGGTCATGCGGTCGAAGATGGCGGCCTTGACCGAAGGCCGCGTGCGCATGCGCTGCCACCATTCGCCGACGGCCCGGTGGTGGTCCCACATGCCGCTGAGTTTGAGGAGCTCGAGCCGCAGGACATAAGGAACAACCGCACAGTCCGCATTGGAGAACCGCTCGCCGGCGAGGTAGCGGCCGTTTTTCAGCGAGTCCGCCATCCATGACAACAATTTCCGATGCTGCACGAGCGCGTCGGCCACGAACACGGAGTCGAGCCCGTGCTCGATGACGCTGCGCTTGTATTCCGCACGGCGCTTGAGCGGCGCCTTGTCGATTTCGGCCTGCCATGCCTCGGGCGCCATCTTGAGGAAGGCGGGACGGAAGGCCGTCGCGAAAGTCAGGATGGTGCAGGAGTTGTGCAAATATTCGTCGATCAGCTTGTTGTACATCCGCACGCGGTAACGCTGGCGCGGCTGCTCGGGCATCAGCGGTGGTTCGGGGAATGCGTCGTCGATGTAATAGAGAATAAGCGACGATTCGTTGATCGGCTCGCCGTCGTGGATCAGTGTCGGCACAACGCCATTCGGATTGAGTTTCAGGTAGGCCGGCTCGTTCTGGTCGCCGCGCAGCGTCATCAGATGCTCGTCATAGGCCAGCCCCTTTTCGGCCAGCGCAATGCGGACCTTCTGGGCGCAGACCGAATTGACGTTGTGGTAAAGTTCGAGCATGCGCCCTCCGTTCGGAATTGCGGTCGCGCCGCCAAATACGCGCGACCTGCATGAGAGTTCTGATCGACGGCCAGTGGCGCTTTCCGACCGAGCCTGGACATTTTGTATCGTACGATACATAATGTCAATTGCGCGTCGGCAAGCGTGCGTGAATGGACCGCTGCGGGAAGGCACGATGGCGAGGCCGAGGGAATTCGACGAGGCCACCGCGCTCGACGCGGCGATCGCATGTTTCTGGCAGCGCGGCTACGAGGCGACGTCGGTGCGCGATCTGGCCGGAAAAATGGGTCTCTCGGCGCCGAGCCTCTACAATGCCTATGGCGACAAACACGCGCTGTTCGTTCTGGCGCTCGAGCGCTATCTCGATCAGTCGACACGGGCGCGGATCAAGCGGCTTGAAGACTCGCAGCCGCCCAAACAGGCAATCCACCATTTCATCGAGGAAATCATCGAACGCTCGGTGAACGACCGCGAGCGCCGCGGCTGTTTTCTGATCAATTCGGCGCTCGAAGTGGCGCCGCACGACAAAGAGCTTGGCGCGCTGATTGCCGAGCGCTTGGCCGAGATCGAGGCGTTTTTCCATCGTTCGATCAAGGCGGCGCAAGCCGAAGGCACCGTTCCGCCGGATCGCGGCGCCAAGGATATTGCGCGACTATTGCTCGGCGTCCTGCTCGGCATTCGTGTACTTGCCCGCTCGAAGCCCGAACGCGCCTTGCTCGAAGGCGTGGCGCGGCCCGCGCTCGGCCTTCTCGATTGAATTTTATTCAGCTTAAGGGCGAAAGCGACCAAGGACACGCGGGCATGGCGATCAAGGCTTTGGTTTTTGACGCCTATGGCACGCTCTACGACGTGCATTCGGTTTTCGCCAAAACCGAGGAACTTTGTCCCGGCAAGGGCGATCTCATCACCCAGATCTGGCGGCTCAAGCAGTTGGAATATACCTGGCTGCAGACTTCGCTGCAGCACTATCGCGATTTCACATTCCTGACACAGGCGGCGCTTGAATTTGCGCTGCGCGCCGCGGGCATCGAGCCAACGGAAAGCATCACCAAGCCGCTGTTCGAAAATATCTCGATCTCGCCCCATATCCCGAGGCCAAGGCGGCGCTCGCGGAGTTGCAGCATCGTGGCGGCCGCAAGCTCGCCATTCTGTCGAACGGCAGCACCGCGATGCTTGGGGCACTGGTCAAAAATTCAGGCCTCGACGCCTATCTGGACGCTACCATCAGTGTCGATGGCGCGCAAAAATTCAAGCCGCATCCGGATTGCTATGGGCTCGCGGAAAAAATACTCGGCGTCACAAAGGAGGAGGTGATGTTCGTTTCCTCCAACGGCTTCGACGTTGCTGGCGCCAAGCATTTCGGCTTCAAGGTCGCCTGGATCAATCGCGGCGCCGGCGCAGACGTGGTCAAGGATCCGGTGTTGCCCGCACAAATGTACCGCCTGCTGCGTGGCAATGCCGAGACGCTCGGCTATCTGCAGGACTACACGGTTTCCGCCCTGACCGAACTGCCTGCCTTGCTGTAATTCGACACGACAGAGAAACAACACTTATAAAACAGGACATGGGAGCTCGACGATGGCCTTCACTTTGTACAATGCGCCGCAATCGACCTGCAGTCAGCGCGTGCGCTTCGTGCTCAACGCCAAGGGCCTTCCCTTTTCCGAGATCAAGCTCGATCTCTTGGCCGGCGACCAGCTCAAACCGGATTATCTGGCGCTCAATCCGAACGGCGTGGTGCCGACGCTCGACCATGACGGCGCGATCGTCATCGACTCCTCCGTGATCTGCGAATATCTCGACGAAGTGGCGCCGGAGCCCTTGGACTTCACCCCGCACGATCCGGTGCGGCGCGCGAAGATGCGGGCGCTGATGCATTTCATCGACGAACTGCCAGCGGCGGCGGTGCGGGTGCCGACCTTCAACCTCGCGTTCCTGCCGCGCTTTGCCGCGATGAGCGAGGAGGAATTCATCGCATTCGCCGAATCAAAGCCGCTGCGCCGCGAATTCATGCTGGCGATGGGGCGCAAAGGTTTTCCGAAGGAGGACATGGATGCCGCGATGGCGCGACTGCGGCGCACCTATGAGCGCATGGATGCCGAGATCGCAAAGAGCGGCGGGCCGTGGCTGCTCGGCGGGGAGATATCCCTAGCGGATATCATGGTGATGCCCGCAATCGTGCGCATGGCCGATCTCGGTCAGGATGGCGCCTGGCACGATCTGCCGCGCGTGCAGCGCTGGTACGAAGCGATCCGGGCCCAGCCGGCATTTGCGCCGACCTATTATCACGGCTCGCTCTTGACCGAGCGCTTCCCGCATCTGCGCAAAGCGTCGCAGAACTAGGGCGTGGACTCTTAAAAACGCAGCCGACGTGAGCTGTTAGGGGTAAAGCGGTCGCGCTCGCCCCCTGGCAGGAAGGTCGAGATTGACCCAAACCGGCGATTCGCCACCATCAATTACCGCATCGCGAAAGGTTTATTCGATAGCGAGCGCCTGTATTTTATCGGGAACGGTGAGCCCGAGGCTTTAGCAGGTTCCAGGTTTATGATGTGATCGAATTTGGTTGGTCCTCGACGGGACCTCGCCGGCTTCGTTTCGCACGCTCACGACGGACGACTAGCAAAATTCTAGCAAATTGAAATGAGCCCCTTGACACCCGCGGCAATTGTATAAATGCTGCACTGCGGGATGAGTTTATGCTAATTTTATGGGACTAATTCTACGGGAAACGACATGAAAAAGGTTTCTTGGTTCGTCGGAGCTCTAACCGCTGGCCTCATTTGTGGCGCGCTTCCGTCGCGAGCGTCTACGGTGACGGTCGATGACCCGAGCCTTACCGGTTTTGCCAGCGTTAGTTTTGCGGTTCCTAATCCTGCGAGTGTCGGAGGCCAAGGCTTCCCTGGCGGTCCGTTTCAAACGTGGCCTTATGGACCAGTCTCCGGACTAGGTGGCTGGGCCGACTTCTTCAACACAGGTGGCAGCGTTACTGGTGAGTTTCTCCTTTTCGAAGGTTGCTCCATTTGCAACCTAGGTCTTACGACATCTACTCCTTTTTACAGCCTGACGGGTGCTGCCGACGGGAATAATCCATCGAGCACCTTTGATTTGAGCCTGCTCAGCGGGACCTATGCGATAGCTGGGGGAGGAACTCTGTCCGTCACGACAACTCCACTGCCTTCCACATGGACAATGATGCTCCTTGGCTTGGTAGGGCTGGTGTTTGTTGCATATCGTCGCAGACAAGGCTCGCTACCGCTGATCGCTGCCTAGAAAAGGCGTGATATCTTTCGGCCAAGCCCCGGACAAAACCGGGGCTTTTGCTGCGCGCCTGCCAATAATCGCTCTCGAGAAAGGCGACACCGATCCGAACAGTTTGCGATGTGAACCGCAAATCTAGCAAACGCCATTTTTTCGCGCCTCGCCGTGAACCATTGTGCACTGCAGTAATTGGGCTAATGTCGGTCTTACCCGGAAGAGGAGCGCCAATGCTTTCTCGTCACATTTGGCCTCGTGCGGCCCTAATTCTTGGATTAGCTGCCACGGCAGCGTGGACAACACTTCTCGGATACGAGTTAGCCCGGCTAGTCGCGGCTGCACTTTAAAGACCAAAAATGAATACCAGCTTGGAATATCAAGTCGCTCTTCTAAAGGATGGGGGCCTTGAGACCTACGAGTCTACTGGCGTGATCGCCGCGGACAACAGTGAGGCGATGGAAAAAGCAAAAGCGTGGACGTCCTCCTTCACTTTCATCGCGGCTGATGCTTGGCTTCAGATCGCGTTAAACGGTATCGGTATCTACAGCTTGAGGCCGGGTGAGTTCTGAGGGTCGCGCCTTTCCCCTTAGTTGGCAACGTCCTTCATTTCAGACCGGACGCGCGAGGCTTGCCTTCCCCGAACCATCTAACGAAATCTAGCAAAGTGTCCACGTTATCAGGCACAAATCGCTGACTACCGGCTTCGCTCAGAAACCAAACAAATATATACGGCTCTTTCCCCTTCGATCAGCTTGCCATTCCTGACAACGCTGGCGCCCATCGGCTCCGCCCGATTACGATTCATGAAGTACCCACCCTAGAGCGGCTCAGGCGGTACCGCTTCCGCGGGCAGCGCCGTCTGCACCACAAGTCCCCTCGCCCTTGCATCGGCGACGCCGAGCGCACGCAGCGCAAACAGCGTCAACGCCTGCACCACATCGCGCTCGCGCCCCGCGCTATCGGGCGCGAGCGGTCCGATCAACGCCTCGATAAGCAGTCCGAGCAAGCCGGCGCTCGAAAGCGCCGCGTCCTGCGCGGGCAAATGACCGCCCGCCGATGCGGCCGCTATGCGGCCCGAGAATTCCGCCGCGATCGCTTTCCGAAACAAAAGCCGCGCCGCATCGAGTTCGGCATCGACCGGTTCCGCAATCGCCGCAAAAATCAGCCGGCGTTCGCGCAGCGCCCGTGATGCAAAAGTCATGATCGCGGCCGCGAGCGCCGAGAGCGGACCGGGTGCGGCGTCCGCCGCTTTGCGCACCGCGCCGATCTCGCGCGCGGCGATTTCCGCGAGCAAGGCTTCGACCAGATCGGTCTTGCCGGGGAAATAGCGATAGACGGTGCCGGCAGCGATGCCGGCGCGCTGTGCGACGTGGGCGATCTGCACCGCAGCCATGCCGCCCTCGCCCGCCGCCGCGCGGGCCGCGGCAATAATCGCCGCATGCCGGGCAGCAAGCCGGCGCACGACATTCTCGGTGCGGCGATAGGGCATCGGCGGGTATGCAGGAAAGAATCGGCAGCGATCGCGAATAACTGAACCACGATTCAATTATCGTCGCAACGCAGGGGTATTCAGTCGCAGCCGGTGTTTTACGCTTTGGAGCGAGCGCCTCCTCTGTCATAGGGAATCCAACCAAGCCGGTTGGGGAGACGCCTATGATCAGAAAATCCGCAGGCGCGGCGGCCGCCGCGATCATTTCGGTTATTACCACGATCCTGGGCGCCGCCGGCCCGGCCGGGGCAGCGGACTATCCGGACCATCCGATCATCATGATCGTGCCGCTCGCGCCCGGCGGATCGACCGATACGCTCGGGCGCATCATGGCGCAGGGCATGAGCAAGGTGCTCGGCCAGCCGGTCGTCGTCGAGAACACCGCGGGCGCCGCCGGCGTCATCGGCGTCACAAAAGCCGAGCGCTCGGCGCCCGACGGCTACACGGTTCTCTGGGGCATGTGGGGAACCAACATGGCGAACGGCGCCATCTACAATCTCGACTTCGACTTCCTCAACGATTTCGAGCCGGTCGGCCTCGTCGCGACCCAGCCGTTTCTGGTCGACGCCCGCAAAACCATGCCGGCGGCTAATCTGAAAGAGTTGGTGGCGTGGCTGAAGGCGAACGGCGAGAAGACGACGATGGGCACCTCCGGCGTCGGCAGCCCGAGCCATATCGCCGGCGTGTTGATGGAACAGTTCGTCGGCACCAAGTGGCAGATGATCTCTTATCGCAGCGCCGGATTGGCGACGCAGGATCTTCTCGCCGGCATCACCGATATCCAGCTCGACACGCCGGCGGTATCGCTGCCCCACGTGCAGTCCGGCGATCTCAAGGCCTATGCGGTCACCGCCAAAGACCGCATCGCGGTGGCGCCGGATATTCCGACCACCGACGAGGCCGGCCTGCCCGGTTTCTATTTCTCGTTCTGGCACGCGATGTGGGCGCCCAAGGGCACGCCGAAGCCGATCATCGACAAGCTCAATGCCGCCATCGTCGCAGCCCTTGCCGATCCGGACACGCGCAAGAAGCTCACCGATCTGGCGCAGGTCATCTATCCGCGCGATCAGCAGACCCCGCAAGCGCTGCACGACTTTCAGAAGGCCGAGATCGAGAAATGGTGGCCGATCATCAAGGCCGCCGGCATCAAGCCGCAGTAAGAAGCTTTACTGATATTTGCCGGGATCCGGAGCTGCCGCCGGCGCCGCATTCGCCGGCTCGTTCTGCTGCAGCTCCCGCTCTTTTTCCTTTTTGGCCGCTTCGTGGTGGCCGATGACGCAGCCGGCGGCGGCGCCAAGAAACGTGTGATGCGCCAGATGGCCGGCGGCCCCGCCGACGATCGCGCCCTTGATGCAGCCCTTGGCGTCGGCTGACGTCGCGACGGCGAGTGTCAGCGTGAGCGCCGCGGCGGCAACCAAACTATTTTGCAATGTGTTCATATCCGTTTCTACCTTTTTGAACCGACCGATCAGGCCTTCTTCTCGGCCAATGATTTGGCACGGATTTTCGTCAGCGTCATGGCCGGCGTGATCGCTTCGGGATCGATGGCAAGGCGCACAATGGCGGGCTTGCCTGAGGCCTGCGCCGCTTTGAACGCCGCCGGAAAATCCTCGGTGCGCTCGACCGATATGCCGAAGCCGCCGAAGGCGCGCGCGTAGGCGGGGAAATCAGGATTGCGCAATTCGGTCGCCGAGATGCGGCCGGGATATTCGCGCTCCTGATGCATGCGGATGGTGCCGTACATCCCGTTATCGACGATGATGGTGATGAACGGCAGATCGTATTGCACGGCGGTGGCGAATTCCTGTCCGTTCATGAGGAAATCGCCGTCGCCGGCGAGGCAGACCACCTCCCGATCGGGATAAAGCCGCTTCATCGCCACCGCTGCCGGCACGCCATAGCCCATCGAGCCGGACGCTGGCGCGACATGGTGGCCGAAACGGCGGAACCGGAAGAAGCGGTGAATCCACGCCGCATAATTGCCGGCGCCGTTGCAAAGGATGGCGTCGGCCGGAAGATTGTCGCGCAGCCACGTCATCACCGCGCCGAAATTGACGCCGCCCGGCTGCTCGGTCGGCGTCTCGGTCCAGGCGTGATAATCGGCATTGGCGGATTTGGCATCGGCCGAGGGCGAATGCGAAAATTCCAACTTTTCAAGCGCCGCCGTGAACGCCGTCGGCGTCGCATGGATGGCGAGATGCGGGGAATAGACCCGGCCAAGCTCTTCGGCGCCTGGATGCACATGCACGAAGGCGGTCTGCGGCCGCGGAATGTCGAACAGCGTATAGCTTTGCGAGGGCAATTCGCCGAGCCGCCCGCCGATCATGATGACGAGGTCGGCCTCCTTGATGCGCGCGAGCAGCTTTGGATTGGGCCCGATGCCAAGATCGCCCGCGTAGCAGGGATGCGTCTGGTCGAACACCGAGCCGCGGCGGAACGTGGTGCAGACCGGCAGCGAGTATTTTTGCGCGAATGCCGCCATGCGGTCGGCCGCTTCTTGCGACCAGCGGCTGCCGCCGAGCAACACGATCGGCGCGCGCGCCGCGCTGAGCATCTCGGCAAATTTTTCCATCTCTGCCGGCCCCGGCGAAGTTTCGATCGGCGCATAAGGCGGCGCGTCGGCAACCGCGACCCGCTCGACCAGCATGTCTTCCGGGATGGCAATCACCACCGGCCCGGGCCGGCCATTGGCGGCAATGTGGAAAGCGCGCGACACGAGCTCCGGCACCCGCGCCGGATCGTCGATTTCGGTCGCCCACTTGGTCATCGAGCCGAACACCGCCCGATAGTCGAGCTCCTGAAAGGCTTCGCGTTCGCGCATGTCGCGCGCCACCTGCCCGACGAACAGGATCATCGGGCTCGAATCCTGCTGCGCGATATGAATGCCGTGCGACGCATTGGTGGCGCCGGGACCGCGGGTGACGAAGCAGACGCCGGGACGCCCGGTCACCTTGCCGATCGCTTCCGCCATCATGCAGGCGCCGGCTTCCTGGCGGCAGACGGTGACGGTGAGGTCGCTGTCGTGGAACGCGTCGAGCACGGCCAGATAGCTCTCGCCCGGCACGCAAAACACGTGCTGCACGCCGTGGATGCGCAATTGATCGACCAGTACCTCGGCGGCTGAACGAAGATTGTCCTTGGCGCGCATAAAATCTCCTGGCGTTCCCGTCGCGGCCTTTTAGCGGATTGCGACCGTCACGTCCCGCGCGGGTTCAATACCGCAAGTTCCGCCTCGGCGAAAATCGCAGGGGTGCCGGTCGGCTGACCTGTCCCAATCTTAACGAGACCGGCGGCCGCCCAAAGATTGACGCCGGCCTCCTCGATACCGACATGGAGGGGCGGGGCGAGGCGACCATGAAGGACGTACCATGGTAGACACTTCCTCTGCCCCTACCGCAGACAGCCACACCCCGAGGCCTCGCGGCGCGATTTTCTCTACATCGCCACCGCGACCGTCGGCCTCGTCGGCGCCGCCGCAGCCTTGGTGCCGCTCGTCGCGCAGATGAACCCCGACGCCTCAACGCTCGCCGCCGGCGGCCCGGTCGATCTCGACGTCAGCAAGATCGCCGAAGGCCAGCAGATCGTGATCCGCTGGCGGCAGAGGCCGATTTTCGTGTTCCGCCGCAGCAAGCAAACCCTCGAGGCGATGCAGAGCGCGCCAATGCGCTCGCTCCTTGCCGATCCGGATTCGGAACAGACCCAGCAGCCGCCTTACGCGACCAATTGGCACCGCTCGATCAAGCCCGAATTCGGCATCCTGGTCGGGATCTGCACCCATCTCGGCTGCATTCCGCTGTTCTATCCGACACCGAGCGCAACGGCGCCGGTGAGCAATTGGCCCGGCGGTTATTTCTGTCCCTGTCACGGTTCCAAATACGATCCGGCCGGCCGCGTCTTCAGCGGCGTGCCGGCGCCCTACAATCTTCCGGTGCCGCCTTATCGTTTCCTCGGCGACACGACGCTACGCGTCGGCGAAAACGACGCCAGTGCCGCAGCGTGGGATTTCAACTCGATCCGGCAGTTGTAGCAATCGCTCAACCGCTGGCGCGGCCGCCGAGGGCGCGTTAAAAACAAGGTGTTGAGTTCGGGCATAATTCCTTCCTTGCCATGGTTTGGCGACGCGTATCGGTGTCACTCGCGTTTGCGTGAGACAACATCCGGACGCGCGATCCATGCCGACTTACGGCCGTCTTCTTCACGCACTCGTGGCCGTCGGCCTCTTCGAAATCGCCCTAGCGTGGACCGGATCTGCCGGGAACGAACGCGCCGCGGCCGCGAGCCTGCCGCCGCCCATTGTGACGAAGGCAGTTCCGCTCGGCGCCGCGCCGAAGCGCACCAGCCGAGCAGATAGTGGCCGCAACTCCTCAGCCGCGGGGCGTGGGCCCGTGATGCTGCACGCGGCGCCCCATGATCTTAAGAGCACCAAGCAAGGCGCAAGTCCGCCGCAAGGCACAAGTCCGCCGCAAGGCACGAGCCCCCAGCAGGCCGTCACTGCGGCGCGCAGCCAGCCACCCGTAAACACCGTGACCGGCTCGAATTCGGCGGCGCAAAGCGAACCGCAATCCGCAACCGTCGCCAAATCCCCGGTTCCGCCGCCTGAGCCATCTTCTGTGTCATCGTCCGGACCGTCCTCTGCCCCGTCTGCCGCCGAACCCGTCACGCCGGCTCCGGGACCGCCCCCACCCGGATCCGAGACGAAGAACGAATCGACGGCGCCGTCTGGGCCGGCGACAAGTCCTGCACCCGCATCTCCGCCGGCCGAGCTTGCCTCACAGCCTTCCGCCCAACGCACGCCCTTAGCGGACGGAACGGCGGCAGCGCCTGGGCCTGGGCCTGGGCCTGCGCCTGGGCCTGGGCCTGCGCCAGATACCGACCACTCCAAACCAGAGGCCGTCATGTCACCGCCGGACAGCGGCACTCCGCTCGGCGCGCCCAGCCCCTCGCCGCATCAATCGCAGACAGCGGAAGATCACGCACCGGCGGTCACGGGCCCCCCTGCGGCGTCCGTACCCTCCGTAGTGCCGTCTCCGCCGCCTGCGGGGCCAACGAGCCCGCCTCCCGAAAAGCCATTCTCGTTCACGCTCGGCTTGGGCCTTGGCGCAGCCGTCGTCGTATTGCTGATCGGCGGCTTGATCGCATTCGTCTTCATCCCATAACGCACGCGCCATAGCGCTTGGCTGCGATGCCGCGGGCGGCGTGCTTTCACCGCCCGCCTCCCCCATAATGCCGCATGACTCGGCTGCCAAAATCTTTCGACGTTCGCTCCATGGCGGTCGCCATCGCGGGCTTCTCCGCCTTCGTCAATCTCTATTCGCCGCAAGCGCTGCTGCCGGAACTGGCGCGCGAATATGGCGTCGGCCCGGGCGAGATCAGCGCGCTGATGACCGCGAGCACCGCGGCGATCGCGCTGACGGCGCCGTTTACCGGCGTGCTCGCCGACGTCGTCGGCCGCAAACGCCTGATCACCGCCGCGATGTTCGCGATCGCGGTTCCGACCCTGATCATGACGTTTGCCGGCAAGCGTGCCGGAGCTGACATTCTGGCGCTTCATCCAGGGGCTGTTGCTGCCGCCGATCTTCACCGTCACGGTCGCCTATATCGGCGACGAATGGCCGCCGCACGACGTCGCGCGCGTCGCCGGTCTCTACATCTCCGGCGCCAGCATCGGCGGCTTTTCCGGCCGTTTCATCCCCGGCGTGTTGACCGACGCGATCGGCTGGCGCGACGCCATTCGGGTGGTGGCGCTGCTTGACGCTCGTCGCCGCGATCGATCGTGGCGCTGGACGCTGCCGCGCGAGCGGAATTTCGTGCGCTCCGGCGGCCTCCTGTCCTCGCTCGCGCAGATGGTTCGCCATTTGCGCGACCGGCGGCTGCTCGCGACCTACGCCATCGGCTTCGGCGTGCTGTTCAACTTCATCGCCACCTTCACCTATGTGAGCTTCCACCTTGCCGCGCCGCCTTATCTGTTCAGCCCGACGCTCCTTGGCGCGCTGTTTTTCACCTATCTGGTGTCGAGCCCCGATCGTGCCCTGGACCGGGCGCGGCATCGCGCTGTTCGGCCGCCGGCCTTTCGTGCTCGGCATCATCGCGCTATGGATCGTCGGCGCGCTGCTTGCTGCTGGCGCCGCCGGTGCCGATCATTCTCGCCGGGCTGACGCTCTGCGCCGTCTGCGGCATGCTGTGCCAGACGATTTCGACCGGCTATGTCACCATGACCGCGAGGGAAGGCCGTTCGTCCGCGGTCGGCCTTTACGCCTCGATGTTCTATATCGGCGGCAGCGCCGGCGCCTTCTTGACCGGCCTCGCCTGGACCACGGCGGGTTGGACCGGCTGCGTTGCCTTGATCGTCGCCATGCAAATTATCATGGCGGTGATCGTCGTGGTGGCGTGGGACTAAACCTGGAAATATGATCCTACAAAAAGGGGGAAACCGTGTTGTCAGAGAGCCAATTCGCATTTCTGCGTTCGATCGATACGCCGACCGTGTGCAATCTGATCGAGATCGTTGCGCCGGAGCGCCGCGGCGCCGGCTACACGGTCTCGCACCTGCACTGCCCGTTTCCCGATCTGCCGCCGATGGTCGGCTTCGCCAAAACCGTGACGATGCGCGCACGCGACAAGGTCGGCGGCGCGAGCTATATGGCCAAGCGCATGGACTATCTCGATTACGTCGCGGCCGAGCCGCTGCCCGGGCATCGCGGTGATCGAGGATTTGGACGACCCCGCAGGCTACGGCGCGTTCTGGGGCGAAGTGCAGACCAATGTGCACAAGGCGCTCGGCTGCCTCGGCACCATCACCAACGGCTCGGTGCGCGACATTCCGCAGGTCGCCGAGGGTTTTCAGATGCTCGCCGGATCGATTTCGCCCTCGCACGCTTATGTCCACGTCGTCGATTTCGGCATTCCGGTCACCATCCACGGCATGGCGGTAAACAGCGGCGACCTCATCCACGCCGACCGCCACGGCGCCGTGGTGGTGCCGGTCGAAACCATCGATCGCCATGCAGCAGGCGCTCGACGGGCTGATGAAGCAGGAAGCGCGCATCATCAGCGCGGCGAAATCAGGCGGCGGCGTGGAAGCCATCAAGGCTGCGTTTCGCGGCTGAACAGACGGCAGCGAATCGCAACGCTGCCCATGTGGGAGGAATGCTTTGCGCGCGCTCGTGATCCTGATCGCGTTACTCGTCGCGACCCAGACGGCCAACGCCGCCGAGGTCGTCGCCTTGATCACCACCGCCATGAAAGCGGCGGTCGATGAGCTCACGCCGTCATTCGAGCGCGAAACTGGAAATACGCTCCACGTCGGTTACGGACCGTCCGGCGGCGTCGCGCGGCGGTTCCTGGGCGGCGAGCCGGCCGACGTCGTCGTCATCGACAGCGGCAAATTGGCTGAGCTCGTCCAGCAGGGCAAAATCCTGCCCGGCCTCACCGACGTCGCCCGCACCGGCATCGCGATCTGCGTGCGCAAGGGCGCGCCGAAGCCGGACGTGTCGACGCCGGAGGCGCTCAAACGCGCGCTGTTGGCGGCGAAATCGATCGGCCACACCGATCCGGCCGGCGGCGGAATCACGGCCGATCACATCATGAAAATGTTCGAGAAGCTCGGCATCGCCGCCGAGGTGAAGCCCAAGATCAAGCTCGCGGCCGGCGGACCGAACGGCCGCGTCAGCGTCTTGGTGTCGAGCGGCGAAGCCGAGATCGGCTTGCAGGAGGTGTCCGAGCTGATGACCAATCCCGACGTCGAGGTCATTGGCATGCTGCCGCCTGAACTGCAACGCATCACAGTGTTCTCCGCCGGGATCGCGGCGAATGCGAAACAACCGGCCGCGGGAAGAGCGCTGATCGGCTTTCTGGCGGCGCCTGCGGCTTTGACGATCTACAAGACCAAGGGACTTGCTTTCTAAACACAAGACTTGCGCTTTAAAAAACCATAACGGGGAGGAATTCATGGGCAAGAAAATCGCCTTTGTCGGCGCGGGCGCGGTCGGCGGCTATGCCGGCGCCCATATGGTGCAGGCCGGCGAGGACGTGACCTTCATCGATCCGTGGCCGGCGCATGTCGAGCATATGCGCAAGCACGGCTTGCGCGTGACACACGCGATGAAGGAGCCGGAATTCACCGTGCCGGTGCGCGCGCTGCACGTCACCGACGCGCAGCAGCTCGCCAAGGAGAAGCCGGTCGACATCGCCTTCGTCTGCATGAAGTCCTACGACACCGCCTGGGCGGCGATGCTGATCCGGCAATATCTGGCGCCCGACGGCTATGTGGTCTCGCTGCAGAATTGCATGAACGAGGAGACCATCGCCGGCGTCGTCGGCTGGGGCAAGACGCTCGGCTGCATCGCCTCCAGCATCACCGTCAATCTGCCGGAGCCCGGCCTCGTTCATCGCGGCGCCGCCAAGCACGGCGCGGCGCATACCGTGTTTCGCGCCGGCGAAGTGCACGGCCGCATCACGCCGCGCGCCGAGGAAATCTGCCGCCTGGTCGCCTATGCCGACAGCGCCAAGGTCACCAACAATCTCTGGGGCGAGCGCTGGTCGAAGCTCGTCGCCAACGCCATGCAGAACGGGCTTTCCGCCTGCACCGGACTCGGCGGCGGCGACATGCTCAAGAACGATGCCGATCCGCCGCTTCTCGACCCGGCTCGGCTCGCGAAGCGATCCGCGTCGGCCAGGCGCAGGGCTATCAGCTCGAGGAAATTCTGCACCTGCCGCCCGAAACCATCGCGCGCGCCGGCGAAGGCGATGCGGCAGCGGAGCAGACCTGCGACGAGCAGCGCTTCAAGGACTCCGGCCGCACCGCCGCCGGCCAGCGCCCCTCGATGGGCCAGGACATGCAGAAAGGCCGCCGCACCGAGATCGAATTTTTGAACGGCCTGATCGTGCGCGAGGGCGAGAAGGTCGGGCATCGCCTGCCGCGCCAATGCGGTGCTGGTCGATATCGTCAAGCGCGTCGAGAAGGGCGAGCTGAAGGCCGACCCGCGGCATATCACCGAGCTGCGGCTGAATTGATCGCTGCATAGAGAGATGCACGCCAAATCGCATAGTAAAGCGCCATGGATACCGCCGACCCGGCGAAGAAATACATGGGGTAAGCATGCGATTCTTGGTTGATCCTTATCTTTAGCTTCGCAACAATTGCAGCAACAAGTACGCCGCCACCCCACGAGACCCAAATCCCGTAATGTATGGCCAAATACTCAAAGTACGTCCCGTAAACCCCGCCATAATTCGTTTTGAGAAAGATAAAGTACGTGTAGCCCAGCGCACTGTCTGGGACGACAGGGCGCGTGCCCGAGGACAGATATCCGATCAAGTTGAGAACGAAAACGAAGCCGGCGAGACAGGCCCCTGCGTATAGCAAGAGGAACCGCTCGTACCACCTCAGATTCTGGCGTAAGCGACCAGAATCAAGGTCCGTCAAACCTGTTGAGTTACTTGGCGCGATCTGAGCCGACTGTCGACCAGCGGCTCGGTTTCGGGACAAAAGCCAGTTTAAGTAACCGATCGCACCGCAGAGGAACACACACAGCGTGAGCGAAACAATCATGCGCGACCATTTTAACACCCGTGAAGGATGAAGCGACCAGCGGCTGACCCGCCCTACACGTTACTCCGCCTTGATCCCCGCCTCGCGAATAACCTTGCCCCACTTCTCCGTCTCGTCGGCGATGAGCTTGCCGAAATCTGCCGGCGTCCCCGTGAGCAGCATGCCGCCCATGTCGGCGAGCCGCGCCTTGATCGTCGGAGTCGGCGAGGCCGGCATTGGTTTCGCGATTGAGCGTGGCGATGATGTCGGCGGCGTGCCTTGCGGCGCGGCGAGGCCGAACCAGGAGCTTGCCTCAAAACCCGGCAGGAATTCGGCGACGCTCGGAATGTCGGGCAGCGCGTCGGAGCGCTTGACCGTCGTCACCGCCAAGGGCCGCAACTGGCCGGCGCGGATATGGCCGATCGATGCCGTCATGGTGGCGAAGCCGACCTGGACCTGGCCGCCGATCAGATCGGCCATCGCCGGCCCGTCGCCGCGATAGGCGACGTGCTGCAGCTTGGCGCCGGTCATCGCATTGAACAATTCGCCGGCGAGATGGCTCGCGGTGCCGATGCCGGCCGAGGCGAAGCTGAGCTTGCCGGGATTGGCCTTGGCATAGGCGATCAGTTCCGGAATGGATTTGACCGGCAGCGACGGCGTGACCTCGACCACGTTCGGCACGCGCACCACGCCGGCGACCGGCGCGATGTCGTGCAGGAAATTGAAATTCAGATGCGGATAGAGCGTGGCATTGGCCGCGACCGCGGGCGGCACCATCAGGAGCGTGTAGCCGTCGGCCACCGCCTTGGCGACGGTCTCGGCGCCGATATTGCCGCCGGCGCCCGGCCGGTTCTCGATGACGAATTGCTGGCCGAGGTGCTGCGACAGCCACGGCGCGATCAGGCGCGCCAGAATGTCGGTCGTGCTGCCGGCGGCGAAGCCGACGACGATCTCGACCGGATGCGCCGGATAGTTTTCCGCAACAGCGAAACGCGCGACGGCCGGGACCGCGGCGGCGCCGGCCGCAAGACGCAATAACGCGCGGCGCGGAAATTTCCGTGCCATGGCGATGCCTCCCCGGGCCGCGCGCCGCTGTTGAACTACGCGGCGCTGCGAACCCAAGCCCTAAAGCTACACCAATTCACTCATCGGGGGTACGGCGACAGCAAGCCGCCCGCCTGAGGGACGCAGGATTATTGTTGGAGCGACAGACAACCGTTGCAGAAGAAAGCAGTTCAAACGTTCTGGATTACCGGGCTGATGTATTTGGCGCCGACGTCGCGGCCCGTTCGCCAGACCACCTTGTAGGTGCCGTCGCGGCCCGGACTGTCGCCGGAAAACAAGCAGCACGAATTCGTCGATCACCTCGATACCGTTGAGCTGTAGCCGGACGCCCTCTTCGGACACATTGGTGACCAGGCAATAGCGCGGCGCCATGCCGACTCCAAGCTTGATGGTCGCCAAGCGTCCGAGGCGTTGACGCGGCGAGCGGCGTCTTTCTTCGATGTCGACCGAACTCATGCTGCACGGCTCCCATAATCACGGGCTGTGCCTTCCCGATCGGCGACGGCCCCCGCGTAGTCGTACCTACCGGACAGCCATTGCGCTCGGCCTAATCTCGCCGCTCGAATTCATTTCGTATTTTCGCAAAATTCCGATCACCTCGCTTCGCCGGCAAATCCCTGCCGCAGCGCCGCCAGGCGCTCGAGCGCCGCCGGCGGCAGCGGGCCTTTGAGGACCGCGGCCAACGCATCCTCGAATTCTCGCGGCGTCGCCATGCCGACCAGGATGGTGCCGAGTGCCGGATGCGAGATGGCGAACCGCGTGGCGGCTTCGGCGAGGCTTGCGGCAAAGCCTTCGTCCACCAGCGGCATCAGGCGGCGCGCGCGCGCGACATCGGCGTCGTAGCTCATCGCCGAGCCGATCGGCGCCGGCGCCGGGCTCGCAATCGGATGACGCTCGGCCGATCCCGACAGCGCCCCGCCGGCGAGCACCCGGATGCCGATGACGCCGGTGCCGGCTGCGCCGGTATGATCGAACAGACCGTCCGTAATCCTGCGCCGGATAGTTCTCAGGCAGCGCGGCGGCCGCTGACGGATTGAGCATATTGTAGACCACCTGGGCGCTGTCGAAGGCGCGCGACGTCGATCGCCTGATGCAGCGCCGACGGTGTCGCCGACGGCGGTGAGCCCGAGGAAACGCGTCTTGCCCGCCTGGCGCAGCCGCTCGAATGCCGGCACCACTTCGCCGAGCACTTGTCCGATGCTGAGCGCTTCGCCGCCGCCCGACTCCGGTGATCGCATTGTGCAGGTGGAAGATATCGACCTGGTCGCGGCGCAGCCGCGCCAGACTGTTTTCAAGCGACTGCGTCACGGCGTCGGCAATGCGGCCAAAAGTCGGCGGACGGCAGCCGGACCTTGGTGCCGACAAACACATCGGCCGGTTTGAGGTTTTGCAGCACGCGGCCGAGATTCTTCTCGGACTCGCCATTGCCGTATTGCACGGCGGTGTCGAAATAATTCACGCCGGCGGCAAGCGCGCGAGCGACGGTGCGCTCCTGATCGAGCGGATCGCCGCGCACCATCAAGCCGCCGACCGCGCCGCAGCCGAAGCCCAGCACCGAGAGCTGCATTCCAGTCCGGCCGAAGGTCCGCTTTTCCATCGGTGTTCCTCCGCGTCCGCGGCTTCGCCGCTCTTGCGGGTCAGCCGAAGGTGAAGGCGTCGTGATAGGCGCCCTGCACGCTGCCGCCGGGGACCGGACCGCCGCCGGGCACGTGCACCATGTTGCCGATCACGGCGACGGTCGCGCCATGCAGGCCGTGGCGCGGGATCGCCATCGGCGTCAGCGCTTCCCACGTATCGGTCTTCGGATCGTAGGCTTCGTTGGTGCCGAACACGCGGCCGGTCGCTTCACCGCCGAACACCACGATCTTGCCGCCGATATAGACGCAGGACGGGCCGCTGCGCGCCGTCGGCAGCGGCGCGCGGAAGCTCCAGCCGTCGGTCTTCGGATCGTAGACCGCGTTGAGCGAGGTGTTGAAGTCGTAGGAATCCATGCGGCCGGCGATGGCGTGGATTTTGCCGTCGACGACGGCAACTCCCATGTGGTCGCGCTGGCCGACGAAGGGCTGCGTGCCGGTCGAGCCGCGCATGCTGGCGAGGTCCGCGTATTTGTTGCTCGCCGGATCGTAAACCTCGTGCCATTCCACCGAGCGCACGTCGCGGCCGCCGAGCAGATGGATCTTGCCGTCGAGCACGATGGCCGAGATCGCGCCGCGCGGGCGCGACAGGCCGGCGATCGGCGCCCACTGGTCGGTCGCCGTGTCATAGACGAAGCATTTGGAATGCGGGCAGCGGTTCTGCTCGATGAAGCCGCCGAAGGTGTAGATCTTGCCGCCGATCGAAACGCCGGCGACGTGATTGCACGGCAGCGGGAACGGCGCCTTCAGCGACCAGGTGCCCGCCTTGGCATCGAACACCTGATGGAAATTGCCGTCGACGCGATGCTTGGCATAGCCGGCGATGACGTGGATGTTGCCCTGGCACTCGATCACGGCGTGCTCGCCGGTCGGGATCGGCAGCCGCGGCTGCTCGATCCATTGGCCGGGATTGGCGGCCATCGGCGCCACGCTCGTCATATAGCGCTGCTTCTCGACGGTCTTCGGGATATCGGTGATCGACTTGTCGGTGAGACCGAGGAAAAGCGGAATCGTTCGGTCGTTGCGACTGTCATGCATGTCATCGTCTGCCTCAGCATCGCATAAGCCGGGAACGGCGTCCCGCAATAAGGCTCGCGTCAACTCCACGCCTTCGCGCGCGACGTCATAGGGCGAGCGGGCCCATTGCTCGGGATTGGGCGCTTCGTAGCTGAGATAGCCGGTGTATTTTTTCTCCGCCAACAGGCCGAGCATCTCGCGCCATTTGACGACGCCTTTGCCGGGCGGCAGGCGGTCGGTCGGCCGCTTCACGCCGGTGACCGGATTGGGCGACAGATCGCTATATTGAAAGCAGAAAATCTGATCGGCCGGCACGCTCTCGAAGCCGCGGCCGCCTGCGCCGCTGCGCGTGAAATGATAGGCGTCGATCAGATAGCCGCAATTCGGCTTGTCTGCGCCGGTGATCAGTTCGGTCAGCACCGCGAGGCTGTTGAGCACCTCATGCTGCGAATTGAATTCGATGGCGAGGCGAAGCCCGTATTCGGCGGCGATGTCGCCGGCGTCGCGCAGATGGTTGATGGCGTCCTTGATCGGGCCCGAGACCGGCCCCGGCGCGCTCATCAGCATGTTGCAGCCGAGCGCGACCGCGTTCTCGCACGATTCCCGGAATACGCCGAACAGCCGCTTGCTCTCGTCGCCTGTGGCGAACAGCCAGCCATATTCGACCCCGAGCACGCCGACCGGAATGCCGCTGTTGCGGATCAGGTCGAGCACTTGCGCGTTCGACATGCCGGCGTCGAAACAGCGCTTGAAGTCGGTACGGCGCAACTCGACCGCCGCATAGCCCGCAGCCCGCGCCGCATCGAGCGCGGTTGAGAGCGGCGTGGTGTCGATCGTCCACATATGCAATGCGAGCCGCCCGAACTTCTCCGTCATGTCCCGCGTCCTCCCGTATGATTTTGGCCTCGTATACTGCAATCCTTGAGCCCAGCACGAGTTAAATCGGCCGACACGCCGCCTGGCTCGGCGGCGATCGCGCCGACCGCCCGTGGCCGGCAGCGACAATCCCGGATTTTCTCCCTATAAGTCCTCACTATTAGTAGTTGTATTCACGG
Organism: uncultured Alphaproteobacteria bacterium; assembly: GCA_963696555.1. Classification (GTDB taxonomy): domain Bacteria; phylum Pseudomonadota; class Alphaproteobacteria; order Rhizobiales; family Xanthobacteraceae; genus BOG-931. The sequence goes on from CAVOKR010000014.1 coordinate 401,497, forward strand.
CAAATTACCCTAAGATTGCGGGGTTTGAGGTGGAGCACAATATCGGTGGGGGAAGTTGTGACTACAGACACTACGCAGCAGATGACCGAGGCAGACCGCGATCGGTGGGCGCCTTCTCGGACGTGACCGCCTGGCGCGGCTGGTCGTCGTCGGTTCATTTCTGACATTATTCCTTCTCGTCGGCGCGCTCCTCGTGCTGGCGCAGAAAGAGAACACGAGCGCGAGCGAGGCAGCCAAAAACGCGTTCAATGCCATCCTGCCGGTGCTTGCCGGCTGGGTCGGCACCGTGCTCGCCTTTTACTTCTCCGCGGCCTCGCAGGAGATATCCAGCGCGAGCCTCGACAAGGCCATCGCCAAACCCGGCGGAGGTTCCGGTGACAGCACATCGGTCTCGGAGGAGATGATCCCGCTCTCATCGATTGTCGGATTGAAAAAACTTGAAGAAAAGCAGCCGAAAGAAATTCTGATCTCGGATCTGCGGACGGACTTCGAGCCCGGCAGATCCTAATCTCTCCAAAGATCACCCGTTTGCTATTCACCGAACGCGGGGTCTTTAGATATGTCGTCCATATCGGTACCCTAAATGCATTCATCCTAAAAAGGCAGGCAGGCACGACTGCTACGCCACCGATACCCTTTGACTTGGCGAAGGCGACCTTCGCCGACATGCTCGCGGACGAAGAAACGCTCCGTCAGATCGCCAAGCTGGTGGTCTTTGTTTCCGCGAGCACGAGTTTGGGCGATGCGAAGACAGCGCTCGACAACGTGAACGGCGCCCAGGACATCATCGTGACGGGCGGCGGGAACGCGACGGAGCCGATGCTCGGCTGGCTGAGCAATGTCGACCTCATCAAAGCGCTCCAGGTGAATTGACCGATGCGATGGGACGCGACGCACTTGGCGCGAGCATGGGCCTCGGTCAAAGCCGCGACTCCGAAACCAGATTGGTGCTTGCTCACCTTGATCGCGGGTTTTCTGCTGGTCGTTCCGCTCCGTGAATTGACCGGTGCAAGTCTGAGCAGCCCGTTGTCCTGGATCTATCGCCTGTTCGCGCCGGACCCTTTTACCGATTACCAAAACGCCATCGTTGCCGCTGCGATCAAACGGCCAATGTACCGCGAAGATCTTGCGGTGCTCGACGCATCGACGGACCAAGCCGGCACGGTCGAGGTCGCGAGCTTTGGCGATGGTCGAGAGCTACCGAGCGAAAACCGGAATTTTCCGATCTGGGTGGCGCCGAGGAACGGGCTTCGCGATGCCTGCGCCGGCGCCAGCGATCCGCTACGCAAGCTGCAAGAGCTACTCGGACTCCCCCCCGCCGCAGGGACTTTCTTCGTGCGCGAGATCGAAGTGCCGAAGGAGGGCCTGTTCCGGCCGTGCGTCGGAAGCGAAGATGCCGGACCGCCGCCGACTTGCACTTTCGACCTTCCGCCGGAGCCCGCAGGCAGCGCCGACGCTGACACGTTGCGGGCTGCTTACGATCGGCTGCGATTTGTCACCCAACAAATGTGGCAGTCCTATCGCGCAGATTTTCACCGCGATACCCGCTCAGACGCGGACTACCCATTCACGGGCCACCCCTTCACCGGCATGGGCTGGGCTTATGATTGGGGCGCCTCCTCGCGCGATCATGTCGGCGTCAGCGAATTCGTGATCAAAAACGACGCCGTGATCAAAGTCGTCGGCAAGAAAACCCCGGCGGAATTTTGCGCCAAGGCAAAATAGCTGAGCCTGTCGGCGTAACGGTCTCACCGCGTATCGATCGAGACCCGCTTCAACTCGCCCGGCGGCAGCGGCGCGACAAAACCGCCGGCCGCGGCTTCGGCGAGGCCGTTACGGTCGAGCGCCTCGTCGTGCTTGTAGACGTCGTCGCGGAATTCGACGGTGCCGTCGCGCGTCACCCAGCCGGTGAGATAGACCCAGGCGACCGGAATTTTATGCGGCAGATTGATCACTTTGGTCTGGCCCGCGGCGATGCCGGCATCGATCGCTGCGCGATCCCAGCCCGGCGGGCCGTCCTGCAGGATCCAGGCGGCGAGATCGCGGACATTGTCGACGCGGGTGCAGCCGTGCGAATCGAAGCGATAATCGTCGGCGAACAGTTTTCTGGTATCGGTGTCGTGCATGTAGACCGAATAAGGGTTCGGCATGTCGATCTTCAGATTGCCGAGCGCGTTCCAATTGCCGGCGTCCTGGCGCACCGTGAAATTGGGCGAGCGGTCGGACGCCCAATCGACACTCCGCGGATCGATGTCCTCGTCGTGCGCGCCGAGCACGCGCATATGCATGCGCGCAGAGATAATTCGGATCCTTGCGCATGCGGTTGATGATCTCGTTCTTGGTAATCGACAGCGGCACGGTCCAGGTCGGATTGAGATCGACCGCGGTGATGTAGACCGACAGCGTCGGCGACGGCTTGTCGATCTTGCCGACGATGACGCGATAGCGGCGCTCGACCTTGCCGCCCGCGACCGCCTCGACGAAAGCTGCCGGAATGTTCACGACGACATAGCGCTCGGCGAAAGTGAAATCCATGCCGATGAGACGCTCGAGCGAGGCTTCGAGCTGCTGCATGCGATCGCCGACCGGGACATTCAGCGCCTTCAAGGTCTGCGCGCCGACGCTGCCGGTCGCGTCGAGGCCGTGGCGCAATTGGAACCGCTTGACCGCCTCGACGACGTCGCTGTCGTAGGCGTCTCCCGCTTCCTTGGCGGCGGCCATGTCGTCGCTGATGACGAGGCGCCGGCGCAACAGCGCAACCTCCGGGCCGCTTGCCCCGGGCATGAGCTTGGCGTCGGCCGGCAGCGCCGGCCAGCCGCCCCGCACCTGGATGGCGGCGTAGCTCAAGAGCGTTTCCTTGATGCGCTGATAGGTGCCGTCGTCGAATACCGGATCGGACGACAGCGCGAGCGCCGCGGCCGAGCGCATTTCCGGCGTCGACGCGGGCTTCGGCGGCTGCGCCGGCTTTGCGGCGATACTTGATTTCGCGGCAGCCGGCTTCGCGAGCACAGACGCACCGGTCTGCGCCAGCGCCGCAGGCACCGCGACGCTCAGCGCGACGATCGCTATCGACAATGTCCGCATGGCCCGACCTCCGCAGTCCGTCGCGCGGTCAACGTCTAAGGTTCAAGGCTAAAGTCACGCCTGCGGCTGCGGCTCCATCGGGCCCTCCGGCCGCGGCCGATTACGGCCGGCGCCCGCGGTCGGCACGGTCGAGGAACGTCCCCCCGCCGGCTCGATCACTGATTCACGCACCGGTCGCTTGCCCATGATGAGATCCTTGATCTCGTCGCCGGTCAGCGTCTCGAATTCGAGCAGACCCCTGGCGAGCGTTTCGAGATCCGCACGCTTGTCAGTGAGGATCTGCTCCGCCTCTTTATATCCCTCCTCGACCAGCCGCCTGATCTCGGCGTCGATCTTCTGCACGGTCGCTTCCGAAATGCTCTGCTGGCGCGACACCGAATAGCCGAGGAAGACTTCTTCCTGGTTCTCCCCATAGGCCACGGTGCCGAGCGCTTCGGAGAGCCCCCAGCGCGTCACCATCATGCGCGCGAGCTTGGTCGCCTGCTCGATATCGGAAGCAGCCCCCGAGGTCACCCGCTCGCGGCCGAACACCAATTCCTCGGCGACACGGCCGCCCATCATGATCGCAAGCCGCGAGGTCATCTGCTCGAGGCTCATCGAGAGTTTGTCGCGCTCGGGCAATTGCATGACCATGCCGAGCGCGCGGCCGCGCGGAATAATGGTCGCCTTGTGCACCGGATCGGTCGCTTTGACGTTGATCGCGACGATGGCGTGGCCGCCCTCGTGATAGGCGGTGAGGAGCTTTTCCTCCTCGGTCATGACGAGCGATTTGCGCTCGGCGCCCATCATGACTTTGTCCTTGGCGTCCTCGAACTCGACCTGGGTGACCATGCGCTTGTTGCGCCGCGCCGCCATCAAGGCCGCCTCGTTGACGAGGTTCATCAGATCGGCGCCCGAGAAGCCGGGCGTGCCGCGCGCGATGGTCTTGAGCACGACGTCCGGCGCCAGCGGCACCTTGCGCACGTGCACTTTGAGAATCTGTTCGCGGCCGACGACGTCGGGGTTCGGCACCACCACCTGGCGGTCGAAACGGCCCGGACGCAGCAAAGCCGGATCGAGCACGTCCGGCCGGTTGGTCGCCGCGATCAGGATGATGCCTTCGTTGGCCTCAAAGCCGTCCATCTCGACCAGCAACTGGTTCAGCGTCTGCTCGCGTTCGTCGTTGCCGCCGCCAAGACCGGCGCCGCGGTGGCGGCCGACGGCGTCGATCTCGTCGATGAAGATGATGCAGGGCGCGTTCTTCTTGGCCTGCTCGAACATGTCGCGGACGCGGCTCGCGCCGACGCCGACGAACATTTCGACGAAGTCGGAACCCGAAATGGTGAAGAACGGCACATTGGCTTCGCCGGCAATCGCACGCGCCAAGAGCGTCTTGCCGGTGCCGGGCGGCCCGACCAGCAACACGCCACGTGGGATGCGGCCGCCGAGGCGCTGGAATTTGGCGGGATCGCGCAGGAATTCGACGATCTCTTGGAGGTCGAGCTTGGCCTCATCGACGCCGGCCACATCCTCGAAGGTAACGCGGCCATGCGCCTCGGTCAGAAGCTTGGCGCGGCTCTTGCCGAACCCGAGCGCCTTGCCGCCGGCGCCTTGCATCTGCCGCGACAAGAAAATCCAAACGCCGATCAGCGCCACGAACGGCAGCCAGGAGATCAGAAGCGACACGAACCAGGGCACGTTATCGGATTGCGGCCGCGCGGTGATCGACACGCCCTTTTTGTAGAGTTGGTCGACCAGGCCGGGATCGCTCGGCGCATAGGTCTGGAAGCTGCGGCCGTCCGCATAGGTGCCGTGAATTTCCGGCCCCTGGATCAGAACGTCGCGGACGCGCCCCTGATCGACGTCATTGAGCAGTTGCGAGAACGAGATGTCCTGCGCGGTCGTGTGCTGGCCCGGGTTCTGGAACAGCGTGAATAGCGCGAGCAGCAGGAGGACGATGATGACCCAGAGGGCGAAATTGCGCAGATTGGCGTTCATCTTAAGTCCTTGGCCACCCGGCCTGATCCGCCCGGATGAGCGGAGTTCGGCGGCCTATTGCGTGCCTGCAAATCGTGGCGGCTTCACGTCCCCAACGCATAGTCGACACAGGGCAATGTAGGCGCGAGCCCGCCCCCTGCCAAGGGAACCCCATGGGCAAGCAGCCTTTATAACGCCACTTCGTAAAGCCGTTATTGCGCCAAACCGCGGGTTTTGGCCCGGATTGGCGGGCGCCGCGCCGGGGCACGCTCGACCGTCAGGCGATCCGGACCGAGCGTGATCAGGGCACCGGCGAGCGTCCGCCGCAGGCGCGAATCGGCTCGCCGCACCGCGTCATAGAGCGATTCGAGCTTGGCGAGCTCGACCGGCAGCTCATCCCCGGTTCGCGCGATGGCACGACCGAGGAGCCGCAAGCCGACCTCGGCGGGCAAATTGGCAAACCGCACGGCATCGAAAGCGACCGGCCCCCGCTCCGGCCAGGGGCCTGGCGCCAGCGCCGCCCGCGCGGCCGCAACGGCGAATTCGATGGTCGCCTCGGCGCGCCGCACCCGCGCCGCCAATCGCGCCAGGCCACGCGCATCAAGACCCTCGCGCGCCAGCATGGGCATCAAGCCACGCAGCCGTGCCCGGGTGAAACGCGGATCGCGGTTGCTCGGGTCCTCGCTATAGCTGAGGCCCGACGCCTCGAGCGTGGCGTAGAGCCGCGCCTTGGCGATGCGCAATAACGGGCGGACCAGAAACAGGGTCCCTGCCGCACCGGCCGGCAACGGCGCCGCATGCGCCATGCCGGCAAGGCCGACGAGACCGCTGCCGCGCGCCAGACGCAACAGCACCGTCTCGGCCTGATCGTCGAGCGTATGCGCGGTCAGGACGTGTTCGTAACCCGCCCGATTGGCCACGTCCGCCAGGAGCCGGTAGCGCGCGCGGCGGGCTGCCTCCTGGAGACCGGTCTTGGGCTTTGCACCGCGCCAGCGCAGCGTGCGGTGGGGAACGCCAAGCCGCCGTGCGAGACGCTTGACCGCTATGGCCTCGCGAGCGGCCTCCGCGCGCAAGCCGTGATCGATGGTGACCGCGATCAGTTGCGGCGCGCGTTTGCGTGTCTCTTTGAGCGCTTTGGCCCAGCGTGCGGCGAGCAAAAGCAGCGCCGTGGAATCCGGGCCGCCCGAAACCGCGAGGACGAGCCCACGCAAATCCTCAAGACCAGTGAACAAGGCGTTCGCTTCATCGTCGCGAACCGCTTGTTCAGCAGTGGACACGCTTTTGTTCCCGATCGACGTTTTGTTTCACGCTGATCGAAGCGCGCGGATATTTGCGCAGCACCTCGCCGAGCGATGCGCAGGCCGCTTCCTTCTCGCCCAGAGCGGCCAGCGACTGGCCGAGCCGCAGCAAGGCGTCGGGGGCGCGCGCGGTGGTGTCGTATTTGGTCGAGACTGCGAGAAAGGCCTCGGCGGCGTCACGGAAGTGCTGGTCCTGGAACAGGCTTTCGCCGAGCCAATATTGCGCCTCCGGCGCCAAATGATCGGTCGGAAATTTATGCAGGAAGTCCCGGAATGTCTCGGCCGCCGGCCCGTAGTCCTTATGCAACACATAGCCGTAGGCCAGATCGTATTCGTCTTTCGGCGTCGCATTGGGCGGCAGCGCCGGCGGAAGCGCCGCCTGCATGGCGCCGGTCGCGCTCGGATTAGCCGGCAAAGGTGGCGGCAGACCGTCGGGTGGGGCCGATAGATCGAGCGGCGCGCCGGGTTGGCGCGGCGGACCGGCATCGGGGACCGGCGGCGGCGGCTCGGTCGCCGCCGTGCTGGTGCCGAGCGGTCGCGGCGCGCCGGGCGCGCTCGGATCCAGCGCCGGGTTGAAGGCGTCGCCACGGCGGCCGCCCGCCGGCGAAGTATCGGCTGGTGTGGTCGGCACCGCCGCCGCGACATCGGCCGGCGGTTGCGGCGGCGGCGCTGAATAGGGCTGCGTCGGCGGCGAATATTGCGCCGTGCCGGTCGCCGGCGGCGAATATTGCCGCACCGACGGCGGTGCCGGCGCATAGGGCGCCGGCGAATAGGACGCGGAGGGTTGCGGCCCGGCGGGCGCGGGCCCGGCGCCCTGCAGATGTTGCACCTGCGCTTCGAGCTGCTGATTGCGATATTGCAATTGCTCGACCGTGCCGGTGAGATCGCGCAACTGGGCTTCGAGATGGTCGATCCGCGTCAGCAGATCGGACTCGGACATCTGAGCGTGGGCGGTTGAGGCCCACAGCGTGCACAGGAGCGCAAAGGAGGCGAGCGCAAGGGAGGCGGAGCGGATCATCGCTTTGGACATTTGCGGTGGGACGACGGGCCTTACCATAGTGCGTCCTGCGTCGAAAATGTGACTAGGGCCACGCGTCGCCCCGCGTGGCCCCGCCCCGGCCACGCGCCAGCCCCCGATCCGGCTCATTGCGCCGGCTGGATCTTCGGGCTTTTACGCGCCGCGCGCCATTCCTCCAGACGCTGTACCACGACGAACAGCGAGGGCACGAACAGCACGGCAAGGCAGGTCGATGCGATCATGCCGGAGAAAACCGTGATGCCGATCGATTTGCGGGCGCTGGCGCCGGCGCCGGTCGCGATCACAAGCGGCGCGACGCCGAGGATGAAGGCAAACGACGTCATCAGGATCGGCCGAAACCTCGCCCGCGCGGCGTCGACCGCCGCGTCGAGAATCGCCCTGCCCTCATGGACGCGATGCTCGCGCGCGACCTCGACGATCAGAATGGCATTCTTCGCCGACAGCGCGATCAGGAGAATGAGGCCGATCTGAGTGTAGAGATTGTTGTCGATGCGCAGCATTTCGAGCACCAGCACCGGCCCCGTGAGCGCGAGCGGCACCGAGAGGATCACCGCGAGCGGCGCGTACCAGCTCTCGTATTGACCGGCCAGCACCAGATAAACCAAGAGCAACGCCATGGCGAAGACGAAATACATCTGATTGCCGACGATCTTCTCCTGGTACGACATCGCGGTCCAGTCGGTGCCCGCGCCGGGCGGCAGTGTCGACGCTGCGTTCTCCTCCATGAGATGGATCGCCTGGCCGGAACTGAAACCGGCCGCGGGCAGACCGTTGATGGACGCCGACGGATAGAGATTATAGAGGCTGATCAGCGGCGCGCCGACGACGGGCTCGATCTTGAGTATCGTTCCGAGCGGGATCATGTCGCCCTGCGTATTGCGTACCGAGAGGTTCTCGATGTCGCGCGGCCGCAGCCGGAATTGCGCGTCGGCCTGCGCATAGACCTGAAAGACGCGCCCGAATTTGTTGAACTGCGCGACATAGTTCGAACCCAGATAAGTCGCCAGCGTCGAGAACACCTGATCGATCGAGACGTGCAAAGTCTGCGCCTTGACGCGATCGACGTCGATGCGCAATTGCGGAGCGACCGCACGGAACGTCGTCGCGACTCTTTGCAACGCGCTCTGCGATTGCGCGTTCGCGACCATGGCGCCGGTGATGCTCTGCAGCTTGGCGAAATCCGTACTGCCGTCGCGCAGTTCCACCTGCATGCTGAAACCGCCGGCATTGCCGATGCCCTGAATCGGCGGCGGCGGCAGCGCGATCACGCGCGCATCGACCGCATCGAGTTCGGACGTCAGGCGGGCAAAGATGGTGCGCAGATCGGCACGCGCGCTCCAATCCTTGAGGATCACATAGGCGACGCCGGCATTCGCCAGCGGCGCGCTGTTGTCGAGGACGGAGATGCCGGAAATTGCGATGACCTGCGCCACGGCCTCGTCCTTGGCGGCGATGGCGGAAACCTGATCGAGCGCCGCCTTGGTGCGCGACAGCGCGGCGCCGTCGGGGAGTTGGACGGCGACGAGGATGTAGCCTTGATCCTCGATCGGCAGAAAGCCGGTCGGCACGCGCGATAGTCCGACGAAGGCAAGCCCCATGATCGCAAAGGCGACGACGGTCATCATTCCGGCGCGGCCGGCCATGCCATGGATGAGACGGGCGTAACCGCCTTCGAGCCGGTCGTAGATTTTGTTGAAGCCGCGATAGAATACGTTGCGCTTTTCCGGCGGCACCGGCGGCCGCAGCCACATCGCCGATTGCGTGGGTTTGAGCGTCGCGGCGTTGATGGCGGAAAGAAGCGCCGTCGCTGCGATCACCAGCGCGAACTGCGCATACATCCGCCCGGTGAGCCCGGGCAGAAACGCGGCCGGCAAGAATACCGACATCAGGACGAGCGTGATGCCGATGATCGGGCCGAGCAATTCGTCCATGGCCTTGATCGCGGCGTCGTGGCCGCTCATGCCCTGTTCGATATTGTGCGCGGCGCCTTCGACGACGACGATGGCGTCGTCGACCACGATGCCGATCGACAGCACGATCGCGAACAAGGTCGAAAAATTCACCGTGAAGCCGAGACCCCACATCATCGCGAAGGCGCCGATGATGGTGACCGGCACGGTGGTCGCCGGGATCAGCATGGCGCGCCAGTCCTGCAGAAAAACCATGATGACGACGAGTACCAGCACGCCTGCCTCGATCAGCGTGTGGTAAACCTCGTGGATCGAGGCGTTGACGAACAGCGTCGTGTCGAAGGGGATCGAGTAGACAAGGCCCTGCGGGAAGTTGCGGGCGAGTTCCGCCATTTTCGCCTTGACCTGATGCTCGACGTCGAGCGCATTGGCGCCGGGTGACTGGTAGATACCGATGCCGGCCGCCTGCTTGCGGTCGAGCGTGAAAGCCTGGCTGTAGGTTTGCGCGCCGAGTTCGACGCGGCCGACGTCGCGCAAGCGCGTGACCTCGCCGCTATTGCCGGTTTTGACGATGACGTTCTCGAATTGACCGACGTCGACGAGCCGCCCTTGCAGCTCGATCGTGTATTGGAAGTTGACGCCGGGCGGCGTCGGCGGAATGCCGACCTGGCCGGCAGTGACTTCCTGGCTCTGCTGCTGCACCGCGGCGACGACATCCTGGGAATTAAGGCTGCGCGCCTTCATTTTTTCCGGATCGAGCCAAATCCGCATCGAATACTGGCCGGCGCCAAAGACATTGACATTGCCGACGCCGGGCAATCGCGCCAGTTCGTCCTTCAGATTGATGGTGGCATAATTGGCGAGGTACAGGCTGTCGTAGCGATCGTCGGGCGAGGTCAGGGTCACGAACAACAAGATCGCGGTGGAGCGCTTCTGCACCGTCACGCCTTGCGCCTGCACCGCCTGCGGCAAGGACGACAGCGCGGTCGCCACCCGGTTCTGCACCAGGATCTGCGCCGCATCGAGATCGGTGCCGATCTTGAAGGTGACCGTGAGCGTATAGCTGCCGTCGCTCGCGCTCATCGATTGCATGTAGATCATGTTCTCGACGCCGTTGACCTGCTGCTCGATCGGCAGCGCCACCGTATCCATGAGCGTGCGGGCGCTTGCTCCCGGATAGCGCGTCGTCACTTGGACCGTCGGCGGCACGACGTCGGGATATTGCGCGACCGGCAGGTCATAGAGCGCGACCGCGCCGATCAAAACCATCAGGATGGCGAGAACGTTCGCGAGGACCGGACGCTCGATGAAGAATTTCGAGATCATCTGAAATTACGATGCCTCAGTTGGCGGAGGCGGAGTGCTGTTCGGCGTCGACCTTTTCGCCCGGGATCGCCCGCATGATGCCGCCGACGACGACCCGATCGTCCTTGTTCAGTCCGGTTTCAATGACGCGCAGCTCGCCGACGAGTTGCCCGGGCTCGACCTTGCGCTGCTCCACGACACTGTCTTTGTTCACGACCAGCACGTAACGTCCACCCTGATCGGACCCGAGCGCGGCGTCGGGCACCAAGAGCGCAGGCTGCGGTTTCGAGGGGACGCGGACCCGCACGAAATAGCCGGGCAAGAGGACGCGGTCGGCATTCTCGAGCGTCGCGCGGGCTGCAAGAGTCCCGGTCGACGGGTCGACATTGGGCGCGACGTAATCGAGCTTGCCGTGATGCGGATAGCCGGTTTCGTTCTGCAAACCTATTTCGACCGGAAGGCCGATAAGCGCCGCCGTCGTCTCGCCGCGGCTTGCCAACCTGGCGCGCACTTGCAGCACGTCGCGTTCGCTCGCGGTAAAATTCACCCAGATCGGATCGAGCTGCACGATCGTGGCCAGAACCGTCGGCGACGTGCCGGCGCCGACCAATTGTCCCAACGACACCTGGCGCGCGGTCACGACGCCGTCGAACGGCGCGGTGACGTCGGTGTAGCCGAGATTGATCTCGGCTTGCTGTTCATTGGATTGAGCGGACTGCAGATCGGCTTGCGCAGAATCGCGCCCCGCCAGCGCTTTGTCGTAATTGGCCTGGGTCGAGACCTGGCGCGTGATCAGATCGGCCTGGCGCTGAAATTCGGCCTGATTTTGCGTCAGCGTTGCCTGCGCGCTGGTGACGGCGGCCTTCGCGGCGTCGACTTTCAGCTTGTAGGGCTGCGGCTCGATGGTGAACAGCGACGTTCCCTTTTTGACGAAATCGCCGTCCATATAACTGATGGCCTGGACGAAACCCTGGACCCGCGCGACGAGGTCGACCGAGTTGATCGCAGCCGTGTTTCCCGTCGCATCGAAATAGCGCGTGACGTCCTGCTCGACCGGAGCGGCGACAGTGACCTTAGGCGGCGGCGGCGCCGCATATTGATTATTTTGTCCGCAGCCGCCGATCCCGGCGGCAATTGCGAGCATCAGTATTGCGCGAGCCGTCGCTGCGGGCCTCATAGGCGAAACCTTTTCGAATATCGACAACAGCCGAATTTGATACGCAATCGATACGGCAACGGTGAGCGCGGCTACGATTAAACGCAGGCGCTCCCCTGGCAAGCACAAGCATGCCAGAAAAATCCTGACATGAATACATGACATGAAAATGCGTTCGGCGCCAAAGCGGCGCCGAACGCGGAAATCCGATCCTAACGCCTGGTCGGCGTTACGAGCTCTGATCGAGGACGGTGACGGCGCGCCTGTTCTGCGACCAGCAGGAAATATCGTTGCACAGCGCGACCGGCCGCTCCTTGCCGTAGGAGATGGTGCGCATGCGCTGCGCCGCCACGCCGCGCGAGATCAAGTATTCGCGTACCGTCTCGGCGCGGCGGGCGCCGAGCGCGATATTGTATTCACGCGTGCCGCGTTCGTCGGCATGGCCTTCGACGGTGAAGGAATAGCGGTTGTAGTTGCCGAGCCATTGCGCCTGCTTGTCGAGCGTCGCCCGCGACTGGTCGGTCAGCTCCGACGAGTCGGTCTCGAAGAAGACGCGGTCGCCGACGTTGACGACGAAGTCCTGCTGACTGCCCGGCGCCGCGCTACCGGCAAGCGCCGCATTCTGATCGGCCGTCTTGGCGCAGCCCGCGATCGCGAGCGTCGCCATGATGGCGGCGGCGAATTTGGCGCCGCGGATCATATTCATCATGTTCATCCGGGTTTGCTCCATAATTTTGCTGTGGCCGGATATGTCTGTGACGGGTCTAGCAGCGCCTTCGTTAAGCGAACGTTCCGTCAACCTTGATGAGGGCTTGCTGGGATGCCTCAAGCCTGCGGATTTAACTGAAAGCTTTTGCTGTGGTTAATGAGGCGTCAATGCGGCGACTGTGTGAAGCCGCCAAGCCATAAGGGGCCACGCCTCATCGGGCGCTCACGACAAAAGCGGCGACCAGGCCGGATCGGAGGCGTAGCTCGGCGTCGGAACCCGCTGGTCGTTGCGGCCTGAAATATCGATGGTGTAGAGCGACGGCCCGCCGTTGCCGCCGGGGTCGCGGAAGAACATGATGACCCGGCCATTGGGCGAGAAGGTCGGCCCCTCGTTGTGAAAGCCCTCGGTCAGAACGCGCTCGCCGGAGCCGTCCGGCTTCATCACCCCGATGGCGAATTTGTCCTGCGCCTGCCGGGTAAAGGCGATGTAATCGCCGCGCGGCGACCATACCGGCGTCGAATAGCTGCCGTCGCCGAAGCTGATGCGCTGCGCGGCGCCGCCGGCCGCCGGCATGACGTAGATCTGCTGCTTGCCGCCGCGGTCGGATTCAAAGCAGATTTGCGAACCGTCGGGCGAATAGGACGGCGCGGTATCGATCGCCTGCGTGTCGGTGAGGCGCGTCGTCGCCTTGGAGCGCAGATCCATGACGAAGATGTTGGAGTTGGCGCCTTCCTGCAAACTCAAGATGACGCGCTGGCCGTCGGGGGAGAACCGCGGCGAGAAGCTCATGCCGGGAAAATTGCCGACGACCTCGCGCTGCCCGGTCTCGATATTATAGAGATAGACGCGCGGATCGCCCTGGCCGTAGGCCATATAGGTGATCTCCTGCGTCGACGGCGAGAACCGCGGCGTCAGCACCAGTTCGTCGCCGCGCGTCAAATAACGCACATTGGCGCCGTCCTGATCCATGATGGTGAGCCGCTTGATGCGGCGTTCGGCCGGACCGGTCTCGTCGATGAACACGACGCGGCTGTCGAAATAGCCCTTGTCGCCGGTGAGCCGCTCATAGATCGCGTCCGAGATGATATGGGCGATGCGGCGCCAATTGTCGGGCGTCGTGAAGTACTGCTGGCCGGCGAGCTGCTGGCCCGCCAGCACGTCCCACAGCCGGAACTCGGCCTTCAGCCGGCCGTCGCTTTGCTGCGCGACGCGGCCGGTGACCAGCGCCTGGGCGTTGATGGTGCGCCAATTGGGAAAATTCGGCACCTGATCGACGCTCGCGATTGTTTCAAGGAACGCGGCCTGGTCGATCGTTGCGAACAGTCCGCTGCGTTGCAGGTTCGCGGTAATGATCTGGGTGACGCCGTTCGAGGTGTCGTCGCCGCCATCGGCCGCGCCGATGAATTTGGCGATGGCGATCGGCATCGGCCGGAATTCGCCCGGCGATACTTCGACGGTCACCGCGGCCGCAGGATGCGGCAACAGCATCGAGCCACCCGCCGCCGCACCGAAGGCAAGCGCCCGCCGCCGCGTGATCAAGAATTTATTTCCATGCAGAAGGGTCATGATTTTGGGATCGCCAAATTCGTTTCGCTAATTCTGTCGCCGCATCGTTCAGTCGTCGAACATCTTGGAACCGAAGTCGAGCGTAAGATCCTGCCACTGCTTGTAATGCTCGGGTTTGAGCATCGTGAAGGGCTGGCATGTCAGCACGGCGCGCTCGGCGCTTTCGGCGAGCGCGGGACCCAACGCCGAGGGCGTTCCGCCGACGATGGCGGGAGGCTGTGCGAGCGAGCCATCGAGCTTCAGCAAGACTCTCAGATAGACATGTGTCTTGCCCTCGGGATCGACCGAATCCAGCGCCGATGGCGGGTTCCAGCACTGCTTGAGGCGCGCCCGCAGCGCATCGATCTCACTCTGCGACAGTTGCGCCGCCGCCGCGCCGGTGGCGGCGCCGAGGGTGGCCTTGTCGTTCAGCGTGTCAGCCGACGCCAGCTCGCGCCGCGGATCGCGCTTGTCGAGCAATTGCGCGACCTGATCGGCGTCGAATTTCGGCGAATTCTGCTCCGGCTTTTGCGCGGAATTGTCGTCCGGCTTCGGCGGCTTCTTGTCGGCGTCTTTTTTCAGAAGGTCGGCGATCTGATCGGGCTTATATTCCGGTGGCTTCGGCTTGTCCGGCTTCGCCGCTTGCTTGGTTTCCGGCTTCGGCTCGGTCTTTGGCTTGGTGTCGGTGGTGATCGCGGGCTTATCGGCGGCCTTGGGCGCGAGCTGATCGATCGCCTTCGGCGCATCGATTTTGTCCGCGAGCGGCTTCGGCATATCGACCTTGAGCTGCGGCGCGTTTTTGACGCCCTGGGTCATCTGCGTGAAGTCCTTGTCGGAAATGAAAGACACCGGCAGCGTCTCGACCGGCGGCGCCTCCATCGGGTGCGCCGAGATCGCCACGATCCCGAAGGCGAGCGCCAGGGCATGGCCGATAAAAGATATGGTCAGGCCAGGCTTCATGGCCCGCTCTGTTCGACCTCGGTGACAAGGGCTACCCGGTGATAGCCGGCGCCCGAGATCCGCCCCATGACGCGCATCATGGTGCCGTAGTCAACTTTCTTGTCGCCGCGCACATAGATGAGATCGTCGGGATTGCCGCCGCGGGCGTCGATGACCGCCTTGAGCTTCGGGATCAGATCGTCGAGCTTGATCTCGTCCTTTTGCAGGAAAACTTTGCCCTCGACATCCACCGTTAGCGTCAGCGGCTCCTTATCCTGGCTGAGCGCCTTGGCTTGGCTCTGCGGCAGGTCGATGGGCACGCCGACCGTCAAAAGCGGCGCCGACACCATGAACACGATCAACAGCACCAGCATGACGTCGACAAACGGCGTCACATTAATCTCGCTCATGACCCCGCGCCGGCGGCCGCGCCTGCCGCTCGAGGCCATATTGATCACGCTTGCCGCCATATCCCCGTGCCCCAAAAATCCTGGTGCCCTAGAAGCCCTGCGCGCCTAGTACTCTCGGCGCGAAGGACGTCGGGCCTCAGCCGCGCTCGTCGATCTGCCGCGACAGGATCGCGGTAAATTCGTCGGCAAAACCTTCCAGCCGCTGCGCCTGCCGGTTCACCTCGCTGGAGAACTTATTATAGAAAATCGTCGCCGGGATGGCGGCAACGAGGCCGATTGCGGTCGCGAACAGCGCCTCCGCGATGCCGGGCGCAACCACCGCGAGCGAGGTGTTTTGTGACGCCGCGATCGATTGAAAGCTGGTCATGATGCCGGCGACTGTGCCGAACAGGCCGACGAAGGGCCCCGCCGAGCCGACCGTCGCCAGCACCAACAGCCGCCGCTCCATGTTCTCGATTTCGCGGGCGATGGCGACATTCATGACCTTTTCGATGCGCATCTGCAGGCCGGCGAAGGACTTGGCCTGCCCCTCGAGGCTGCGCTTCCATTCACGCATCGCCGCGACGAACAGTACGCCCGTCGAATGGCCGGCGGGCTGGGTGGCCAGTCCCTTGTAAAGCTCCTCGAGCGACTGACCCGACCAGAATGCTTCCTCAAAGCTGTCGCCCGAGCGACGAAGCCGTGAAAACAGCAGTGTTTTGTCGATGGCGATGGCCCAAACCCAGACCGAGCACAACAATAGCCCGGTGATCACCGACTCGACGATCCAGTGGGCATGCCAAAACAGGTCGAAAAGCGACAGGTTGGACGATGTCAATGGAGCGACCGACTGCGCAATGTCGGCTGGATTCATGATGCGTCCCTTTCGGCGGTCCGGCCACGCATGCCAAAACCGAAGCGTGTGATCGAGGCCGTCACCGGAGCAGCGGACTCTTGCCCGGACCAAGAGGGTCATGCCGGCCCGCCGCTTCGCGGACACGGACCAAGACCCTAAATTTCGCGAGGACTCGCGCCGGACCCGTCACCGGCGGATCGAAATCATTCGCGAAACTTGGCCAAACTAGGGCGCCACACCGGTCGTTCCCCTCTACCGAAGCGCACTTATACTTAATGGGGCGTTAATGTTCCGGCCCCGGACGGCCGGATTCTTTGGTTGATCGACGGCCCATAAGCCGACGAGCCGCCCATCTGTGCGATGGACGGCCCGATCGGGTTCGAAAATTGCAGTCGGCGATGCCTTTTAGGCTCCGGTTTGCGGCTGCGGCGGCGGATCGTTCGGCCGGTTGCGGCGATCGGCCATGAATTGATCGAACTGCTCGCGGTCCTTGGCCAGGCGCAGCCGTTCCAAGAATTCCTTGAATTCGCGCTGCTCGTCTTCGAGACGGTTGATGGTTTCGCGGCGGTAATCGTCGAACGCCCGGTTGCCGCTCGACGGCGGGGTGCCCCACCAGTCGCCGCCGCCAAAACCGTCCATTTTCGAGCGCATGCGATCCATTTTGCTCTGCATCCGCTCCATCTTGTTCTGCCAGCGGTCCCCGCCGCGATGATTCCCGCAACCCATGCGTCCACTCCCGATGATGAAAGCGAGGACGACCAGGCCCAGCGGCCACCAGACGAAGAAGCCCAAGATCATCAGCGCGATCCAGGCGGGCTTGCCGAATTCATCAAGTTTGGCTGCGATGGGCATGGCTGACCTCTCGTGTGCAAACTGCCGTGTGAATGTAAATAACATTTACATCGCCTTTTTGCCTTGTCAAGGGGTCCAAAGGCCGAAGGGACCCAACGGGCCCAAGGGGCCCAAGGGGCCTATGCCTTCGCCGGCGGTACGCCGAGCCCTTGCAGATAAATCAGCACATTGGCTTCGAGCAGCTCCTCGGGCGTCATCGGCAATGCGCGACGTGCCGCATCGCCGCGGCCGAACAGCGAAGCAGTGCCGTGCGCCATGGCCCAGATATGGAGCGCTACCATCAGCGCCGGAGGACGGCTCTGCTGCGGCATTTGCGCACTGAGCTTGTCGGCGACTTCACGCAGCACCGCAAAGGCCCGCTCGCCGGCGTCGCGTAACTCCGGGTTCGCCGATGGCGGAATGCCGGCCTCGAACATCGCCGAATAATAGGCCGGCTCAGCCCGCGCGAAGGCCAAATAAGCTTTGCCGAGCCGGTCGAGCGCCGCCGATACGTCGGGGCGGCCATGGTCCCAGGCCCGCGCCAGCGCCGCTTCGAATTGCTCGAAGCCGCGCAGCGCGACACTCGCCATCAGTTCTTCGCGGTCGCGAAAATGCCGGTAGGGCGCCGCCGGGCTGACGCCCGCCCATCGCGCGGCTTCCGCAAAAGTGAAGCCAGCCGGACCCTTCTGCGCGATCAATTCAAGCGCGGCGCGCAACAGCGCCTCCTTGAGATTGCCGTGGTGATAGCCGCGCGGGCTGTCTTTGTCGTCTTTCGACCAGCTCATGTAAATAGCTCTTACATGACGGCGGGAGAGCCGTCGAATGGCGTTGACGGCACTACACCCTGTACGTTTAATTTCGCGGCCGAAACGCCATGCTTGAAAGCCCGTCATGACCCTGATCGATGCCGAGGCGGCGCCCGGTCTGGCGCCCGCGACCGAAACCGGCTCTCTCGGCATCTTTCAGCTCAAGCGGCTGTGGTCGCGCGCCATGGCCAGACGACGGCGCGATCTTCCGCTCCCGACCATGCGCGAACGCCATCTTGACACCTTGGTCATCCATGCCAGCGGACTCGGCCTCGAACAGGCGATCGGCTACCTCACGCGCGAGGCGCCGAGTTTTGAAGAGTTCGAGCGCTGGATTGTCTCGACCACCGGCGGCGTCGACGCCGGAACGTATTGCCCGCATCAATGCGGCGGTGACGGGCCGCTCCAGCCCGACGGAAATCCTGCGCTGGCTCGCCGCGGTCGAGGCGAGCAGGCCTGTGCTGACGGCCGCCGATCTCGCCTTCTGGAACGAGCACGGCTACGTCGTGCTGCACGATGCCGTTCCGTCCGCCACGCTTGAAGCCGCCGCCGCGGCGCTGTGGCGGCATCTCGGCGCCAACCCCGACGATCCGGAAACCTGGTATCGGCGCACCGACCACGGCATCATGGTGCAATATTTTCAGCATCCGGCCTTCGAGGCGGTGCGCCGCGCGCCGCGCATCCACAAAGCCTTCGCGCAGCTTTACGGCAGCGCCGATCTATGGGCGACCACCGACCGCGTCGGCTTCAATGCGCCGGAACGCCATGGCTTCAAGTTTCCCGGGCCGCATTTGCATTGGGATGTCAGCGTCAAGACGCCGATCTTGTTCGGCACCGGCGGCATTCTTTATCTGACCGACACGCCGCCCGAGCAGGGCGCCTTCACGCTGGTGCCGGGATTCCAGAATTGGGGCGAAGCCTGGCTCAAAGCGCTGCCGCCGGGCGCCGATCCGCGCCAGCAGGATCTCTATGCGCTAGGCCCGATCCCGATCGGCGGCCGCGCCGGCGATCTCGTCATCTGGCATCAATCGCTGCCGCACGGCGCGAGCCCGAACCGCGGCACCCGGCCGCGCATGGTGCAATACATCAACATGTTCCCGACCGAATACGAGGAACACGAGGAGTGGATTTAGCTTTCTGCGCTCTAATGCGTCCTGATCGGCCTTCATGGCGATGCGCAGCGGCTTTGGGATCGGCCGCGCCCGGCCGCCCGAGATGAAGGCGACGCGGACGTGGGCTTCGACCAAGAAGCTCGTCGCCGCGCATGACGCGCTGGCGCACGGTGGTCGAAGCGCCTTTCACCTCCTCGGGCTCGGTGATGATTTCGAGCACGTCGTCCATGCGCGCGGGTTTCAGAAAATCGAGCGTCATCGAGCGCACCACGAAGGCAAAGCCCGGCGCTTCTTTCTCGGTCGCCTCGAACAGCGCGCGATGATCGGCGCCGATCAGCCGCAGATAATTGGTCCGCCCGCGCTCCATGTAGCGCAGATAATTGGCGTGATAGACGATGCCGGTGAAATCGGTGTCCTCGTAATAGACGCGCACGGTCAGCACATGGCGGCCGTCGCGGATTTCGCCGTCGAGCGAATGTAACTGCGGATCATTCATCGGTAGAATTCTTCATCGACATCCATGCGCCCATCGATCACTCGAACAACCGTAATCTCGTCAGAAGTGACGGTGTAGAAAATAAGATGGAGGCCGACCACAAGACACCGGATTCCTGGAGCCAGCCACGATCGTTCGCGACCGATGAAAGGAAACCGGACCAAATTATTGAAATTCTCGTCGATCCTGTGAATGAAAGTCTCGGCAGCATTCGGGCTACGTTCATCGAGATAGCGAAAAATACGAAGCAAGTCGGATCTGGCCTTATCGGAGACGACGATCCGCATCTCCGAGAACTATTTGGTTTTCAAATTTCGCGCTTCGTGAAGGAACTCCTCAAAGTTCCATTCCGAGACACGGCCCGCCGCTACGTCATCCATGCCTTCGGCGATCTGCTCCTTGAGCACGCGAAACTTTTCTGCCTGTTCGAGCAAATACGCGACCGCTGGCTCCCGCATGTCCTCTGGAAGGAGATCAAGGGCTTCAGCCGCCTTTTGGGTAGTCGTTTTCATGATATGATCCTACCACCGAACGGAGAATCGCGCCAATTGCCGGCTATCTCCACGGCACGCGCTCGGTCATCGCCTGTTCCCAATTCTTGCCGTCGAACATGTGCGTTTTGATGGCGGCGAGATCAACGCCGTCGAGGCAGCGCACATTGACGTCGATCTTGTCGGGATCCGAGCGCGGCACGTAGAACGGATGAATGCCGCAGCTGGCGCAGAAGGTGTGCTGCGCCGTGCCGGTATTGAAGCGATAGGTGGTCAGCGCCTCTTTGCCGCTGAGAAGCTCGAAGTTCTCCGGCGGCACGATCAGGTGCAAGAAGCCCTTCTTGGTGCAGATCGAGCAATTGCATTCGGTGACGCGCGCTGAGATCCGCCGTCACACGAAAGCGCACCCGGCCGCAATGGCAGCCGCCTTCGTAGGTCTTGACCGCTTCAGGCATCTTCCCCGCCGCCGAACAACCCGAACTGCGCCGGGTCGCGCGCCGGCTCCGGCAGGCCGAGATGCCGGAAGGCATGGCCGGTAATCAGCCGGCCGCGCGGCGTGCGCTGCAGCAGCCCGCACTGGATCAGATACGGCTCGATGATGTCCTCGATGGCGTCGCGCGGCTCCGACAGCGCCGCAGCGAGCGTCTCGACGCCGACCGGGCCGCCGCCGTAGTTCGCGGCGATCGTGTTCAGATAGCGCCGGTCCATGGCGTCGAGGCCCACGGCATCGACTTCGAGCGCGGCCAGCGCCTTGTCGGCGACCGCGCGATCGATCGCCGCGGCGCCGCCGACCGAGGCAAAATCGCGCACCCGGCGCAACAGCCGCCCGGCAATGCGCGGCGTGCCGCGGGCGCGGCGCGCGATCTCGTTCGCGCCGTCGGGCGTGAGCCCGATGCCGAGCACGCGGGCGCCGCGATTGACGATCAGTTCGAGCTCGGCCTCGGTGTAGAAATTAAGCCGCACCGGAATGCCGAAGCGGTCGCGCAGCGGATTGGTGAGGAGGCCCGCGCGCGTCGTCGCGCCGACCAGCGTGAATTTGGCGAGGTCGATCTTGACCGAGCGCGCCGCCGGCCCTTCGCCGATGATCAGGTCGAGCTGAAAATCCTCCATCGCCGGATAGAGAATTTCCTCGACCGCCGGATTGAGCCGGTGGATTTCGTCGATGAACAACACGTCGCGCTCTTCGAGATTGGTCAGCAGCGCGGCGAGATCGCCGGCCTTGGCGATCACCGGCCCCGAGGTGGCGCGGAAATTGACGCCGAGTTCGCGCGCGACGATCTGGCCGAGCGTGGTCTTGCCGAGGCCGGGCGGGCCGACGAACAGCACGTGATCGAGCGCCTCGCGCCGCGCCCGCGCCGCTTCGATGAAGACGGTGAGATTGGCGCGGGCCTGCTCCTGGCCGATGAATTCGGCGAGCCGCTGCGGCCGCAAGCTCGCTTCGGCCGCGTCTTCTTCGCGGCGCTCCGGCGTTACGAGCTTTGGTCCGGCGCGCGTTCACCGCTCCGGTCCCCTGGTATATTTGTTCGGCAGGAATTCGGCGATCGGCACCACGGCCGGCGTTTTGCCGTTCGGCACGATCACGCGCGCGTTGCGGTCGTAATCGAAGATCAATTCGCGGCAGGCGCCGCAGGGCGACACCACGGTGATGGTCTGGTCTTTCTCGTCAGGCGGCGGATGGCGCACGGCGACGATGGTCTCGATGCCGGCATCGCCGATATCGACCACGGCGCGGCCGAGCGCGACCGCTTCGGCGCACACCGCCATGCGGCCGAGATAGGCATCGAGATTGACGCCGGTGAAGATTTCTCCCGCGCGCGTGCGCAAGGCCGCGCCGACTTCCTGCCAGTCGTCGCGATAGCGGCTCTTGATCGCCGCGGTCGCCGCCGCGACCAGTTCCTGGTCGGCTTTGCTCAAACGCGCGGCTTTATTTTTTGCCGGTCGTTTCACGTCGCAAATTCTTTCACTTTGCAGATTCTTTCACTTAGCCAGTTCCCTCAAGCCGAGCCGGATCAGCGTCGCCGTCTCGGCGCCGTCGCCGGCGTTGCGCGCCGCAGCCGCAATCGCGGCGGCGGCCTGCGCCTGCGCATAGCCGAGATTGACCAGCGCCGAAACCGCATCCGCCACCGGCCGCGGCGCCCGCTTCTCGTCGAGCGCGCCGGTGAGCCGCACCAAAGCCGGATCGACATCCGTATAGGCCGGCGCCTTGTCCTTGAGCTCCGTAACGATGCGCTCGGCGACTTTCGGCCCGACGCCGGGCGTGCGCGCCACCATGGCCTTGTCGCGCGTCGCGATGGCCGAGGCGAGATCGGCGGGCTTCAGCGTGCCGAGCACCGCAAGCGCCACCTTGGTGCCGACGCCCTGCACGGTCTGCAACAGCCTGAACCATTCGCGCTCGATGTCGGACAGAAAGCCGAACAGCCTTATCTGGTCCTCGCGCACATGGGTTTCGATCGACAGCGTCGCCGCCTCGCCGGCGCGCGGCAATTCCTGCAAGGTGCGCGCCGAGCAATGCACCAGATAGCCGACGCCGTTGACGTCGAGAATGACGGCGTCCTCGCCGTAGGAGTCGATCACGCCCTTGAGCTTGCCGATCATCTTGCCGCCACCCTGAGCACGAGGCTCTGCCGGTGATGGGCGTGCGTCACCGCGATCGCCAGCGCATCGGCGGCATCGTGGGAATTCGGATCGGCTTTGGGCAGCAGCACGCCGATCATCATCCGCACCTGGGTCTTGTCGCCGTGACCGGCGCCGACGATGCTTTTTTTGACCAGGTTCGGCGCATATTCGGCAACCGGCACGCCGGCCCGCGCCGGCACCACCATGGCGATGCCGCGCGCCTGGCCGAGTTTCAGCGTCGCATTGGCATCCTTGTTGACAAAGGTCGCCTCGACCGCCGCCTCGTCGGGACGGAATTCCTCGAGGATGCGCATCAGACCGTCATGGATGGCGAGCAGCCGGATCGCCAGCCCGTCGCGGTCGTTGGTCGTCACCGAGCCGCAGCCGAGAAAAGTAAGCCTGTTGCCCGCAATCTCGACCATGCCCCAGCCGGTGCGGCGGAGCCCGGGATCGATGCCGAGGATGCGAATCGGACGCGTCATGCCGCCTGGTTAATAGCATGACGGCAATGCCGAAGCGCCGCTCGCCGCGCGGCCGAACCCCTGCTAAGCAGGCCGCTCAGCCTTCCCGAAAACCCATTTTGCCTCAAAACCATGACACCCGGACCATGACACCCGGTCTAGGCTTCGCGCTCGGCGCCATGCTGTGCTTCGGCGCAAGCGACCTGATCTACAAACGCGGCGCCACGGCCGGCCTCAAACCCGGCGAATTTTTGATGGCGCAAGCCTGGATCTTTTGTCCGGGCGTCACGCTCTATGCGTGGCTCACCGGCACGTTGCATCCGGAATTATCGGCGCTGTGGGGGGCGCTGGCGGGTTCGGTGCTGTTCGTCGCGCTTTATAATTTCACCCAGAGCCTGCATGGCGGCGCGGTCAGCACCAATGCGCCGATCTTCCGGCTCAATTTCACCATCACGGCGGCGCTGGCGATCACCATCCTCGGCGAGCCGCTGACGCTCGCCAAGACCGTGGCGCTCGGCTGCGCGCTCGTTGCCGTTTGGCTCTTGCTCGCCGAGGCAGGCGCGGCAAGCGGCAAAGCGACATGGTCGTCGCTGGCCCGGGTACTCGTGGCGACGGTCGCGATGGGTTTTACCAATTTTTTCTACAAAGTCGGCCTGCAAGACGGCGCGCTGCCGGAGACCATGGTGGCGGCGCAAGCCTGGGCCTTCTGCTCGCTCGCCACGATATCGGCCGTCTGGCGCGACAGGCGCGTGCAAATCTCGCCGCGCGCGTGGCCCTATGCGGCACTCGCCGCACTGGCGCTGTTCGGCGCCTTCGTGCTCTTGATGCATGCGCTGCTGCACGGGCCGGCAAGCGTGCTGGTGCCGGTGGCGCAGATGAGCTTTGTCATCACCGCGCTGGCGGGCGCCATGATGTTCCGGGAACGGCTCGATCGGCGAAAGTGCGCGGGCCTTGCGGTCGCCGCCGTGGCGCTCGTTCTTTTTGCCGTGAGTTGACCGTCCGCATGCGGCGGCCAATTTTGCCACAAAGGCGCAATAGGCCCGACGCTGTGTTAGACTGTTGGTCTTGGGGCATTTGCAAGCCTTGGGGCCGTTTGCAAGCCTTGCGGCCGTTCGCAAGCCTTGGGGCGGTTTGGAAGGGGACCTCGATTGCGTCTCGCGCGCCGGTTCGTTGTTGCTGCGACAGCGCAGACGCTGATCGCAAGCGCATGTCTGCTCGTGTTGTTCCCATTGGGCGCACGGGCCCAAACGTCGCCGGCCAGTTGCGAAGAAGCGGCCGAGCTCTCGGTGTTGCCGTCGCCGATCGCGCCCTGGAAAGGCGCGCCGTTGCGCCTTCTCATTGCGGCGGAAAAGCCGCTGCAAGGCGAGGTGTCGCTGATCGCGCCCGACGGCAGCGTCGCCGCCAAATCCGCGGAGCGCCACGGCGGCCCGCCTTATTCCTGGTATGTCGAGGTCGCCACCCCCGCCGCCGGCACTTGGCATGCGACGCTTGCCTTCAGCGATGCGCCAGCCGGCTGCGGCACCATCACGCGCGACATCGCGGTCAGTGCGGTGAAGCCGCCGGGGCCGCCGCACGCACCCGAAGGCAGCATCTGGGCGCTGCGCAATAACTGGGATCGCGCGACTGAGAATTTGTTTTCGGCCTGGATCGCCAAATTGTTCGACGCGCCGATCGACACCGAACTGTCGTGGAAAGCCTGGCACGAGCCGTTGCGCGACCGCTCGCGCAATTTCCTGTTCAACTATTTCGGTCTCAACGAAGACAATGTGGCGCTGAGCCTGCGCCCCGACTGCGCCGACTTCGTCTATTTCCTGCGCGCCTATTTCGCCTACAAGATGGGACTGCCATTCGGCTACTCGAACTGCTCGCGCGGCACCGGCGGCTCACCGCCGAAATGCTACCAGTGGTTCGACATTCTGCATCCCGAAGTGACGCGTCCGCCGCCGCCGCCCGAACAGACCGCGGCCGCGCCCGGCTCCGCCGCCAGACCCCGAGCCGCCACCGGCCTCGCCGCTCGCCCAACTCTTCGCGCCGGCGAAGCCCGCGGCTCCCGCCGCGCCGCCTCCCCCGCCGCCGCCCGCGCCGCCGAAAAAACCCTCGTTCGGCGAATATCTGCGCGCCGTCGGCGACGTCGTTCACACCGGCTCGGTGCGCGTGTCGGCAAACGACGACAACACCGATTTCTACATGGTGCCGCTGACCCAAGAGTTGCTGCGGCCCGGCACCGTGTACGCCGATCCTTATGGCCATGTCTTGATGCTGGTCGAGCGCGTCCCTGAGTTAAACGGCGTGCCCGGTGTCTTCCTCGCCGTCGACGCCGAACCGGACGGCACCGTGACCCGCAAGCGTTTCTGGCGCGGCAATTTCCTGTTCGTCCATGAGCCCTCGCTCGGCACCCCGGGCTTCAAGCGGTTCCGGCCGATCATGCGCGACAAGAACGGCGCGTTGCGGCGGCTGACCAATGCGGAGATCGCCAAGAACCCGGCCTACGGCGATTTTTCGCTCGATCAAGCAAAACTCAGCGCCGAGGATTTCTACGATCGCATGGACGACGTGATGTCGCCCGAGCCGCTCGATCCCTCGCACGCCATGGCAGACGCCATCACTTCGCTCGAGGAGCAGGTCAAGACCCGTGCGGTGGCGGTCGAGAACGGACGCAAATTCCAAGCTAGCGGCCGCGGTGACGCCGACATGCCGAACGGTCCGGCGATCTTCGAGACCAACGGCGCCTGGGAGGATTTCTCCACGCCGGCGCGCGATCTTCGCTTGCTGATCGCGATCGACGTGGTGCGCGGCTTTCCCGACCATGTGGCGCGGCGGATGGACCGCTATGCCATCCCGGCCGGCCAGAGCGCGGCCGACGTCAAGGCGCAATTGCAGAGCGTGCTCGCCTCCGAGCTCGCGGCGCAAAAATTCACCTATACGCGGAGCGACGGCTCGCCCTGGACGCTGTCGCTCAAGGACGTGATCGACCGCTCAGCGGCGCTCGAAATGGCCTACAATCCGAACGACTGCGTCGAACTGCGCTGGGCCGCGCCCGACGAGAGCGACGAGGCCTCGACCTGCAAGCGCCACGCGCCGGCGGCGCAACGCGCCAAGATGTCGGACTATCGCAACTGGTTCCACGAGCGGCACTGGCCGCACGCTTAGACCGCCATCGATTCCGAATTGAATCAGAACAGATAGAGTTTCAGCTCACGCGCTCATCTTGCTGACCAGCGCATCCGAGACGTCGAAATTGGCATAGACGTTTTGCACGTCGTCCTGGTCGTTGAGGCTTTCGATCATTTTCAGAACTTTTTCGCCCTGCTCGTCGTTGACCGCGACGGTGTTCTGCGGCCGCCACACCAGCGCCGCCTTGCGCGGCTCGCCGAATTTCGCTTCCAGCGCCTTCGCCACCGAGCCGAAATGATCCTGGGCGGCGTAGATTTCGTGCGCGGTCTCGTTCGACTGCACGTCGTCGGCGCCGGCCTCGAGGGCTGCTTCGAACATCGCTTCGGCGCTGGCGGCGCCCGCGTCATATTCGATGACGCCCAGATGATCGAACATGAACGACACCGCGCCGGTCTCGGCAAGATTGCCGCCGCTCTTGGTGAAAGTGGCGCGCACTTCGCCCGCGGTGCGGTTGCGGTTGTCGGTCAGGACTTCGACGATCACAGCGACGCCTGCCGGACCATAACCCTCGTAGCGGATCTGTTCGTAGCCCTCGCCCTCGCCGCCGGTCGCCTTCTTGATGGCGCGTTCGATACTGTCCTTGGTCATGTTCTCGGCGCGCGCCGCGATGATCGCCGCGCGCAGCCGCGCGTTCATGGCCGGATCGGGCGTGCCCATCTTGGCCGCCACGGTAATTTCGCGGGCGAGCTTGCCGAACAGCTTTGACTTGATCGCATCCTGCCGCCCCTTGCGGTGCATGATGTTTTTGAACTGTGAATGTCCGGCCATGGTCCCTGTCCCGCATATCCATCATCGTCATTGCGAGCGGAGCGAAGCAATCCAGTGCGGGTGCGGGTGCGGGAATGGTGGATTGCTTCGCTGCGCTCGCAATGACGACCGTATAAAGCGCCGCACGGCGAAAACTCAAGTCCAGAACGAGGGCTTAGCCTGTTCCAGCTGGCCGCCGAGCCGCACCGGCGCGACCCGCGCCGCAAGCCCGCTCGGCTCGGTTTCGACCGCGACCGCACAGAGCGTCGCCGGCCCCGTCGCCGGCTCGAACCGCGCCGACGAAACTTTTCGGGTGAAGCGCTGCAGCGGCTCGTCCTTCCCCATGCCGATCACCGAATCGAAATCGCCGACCATGCCGACATCGCTCATGTAAGCCGTGCCGCCCGGCAGCACGCGCAGATCGGCGGTCGGCACATGCGTATGGGTGCCGACGACGAGGCTCGCGCGGCCATCGCAGAAAATTCCCATGGCCTGCTTCTCGCTCGTCGCCTCGCCGTGGAAGTCGATAATGATGGCGTCGGCGCCGGACTGCAGCGGGCACGCCATCGAGTTCGCGGTCGATCGCCGCAAACGGATCGTCGAGCGGGTCCATGAAGACGCGCCCCATGGCGTTGACGACGAGCGCGCGCGCGCCGTTCTTCGCCTCGATCATGGCCGCGCCGCGGCCCGGCGTGCCGGGCGGAAAATTGATCGGCCGGATCAGTTTCGGCGCGCGCTCGATGAAAACCAGCGCCTCTTTCTGATCCCAGGCATGATTGCCGAGCGTGACCGCGTCAACGCCCGCTTCCAGCAGCTCGCGATAGATCTGCTCGCTGATGCCGAAACCGCCGGCCGAGTTCTCGCCATTGGCGACCACCAGATCGAGCTTCCACTCGCGGATCAGGTTGGGCATGCGCTCATACACGATGGTGCGCCCACTGCGGCCGACAATGTCGCCGACGAAGAGAATGCGCATGGTCAGAACCTGAAAATCACCGCGTGGAGAGCTGATATCATGTCAAAGGGCGGAATCGCGCAACGGTGCACCGTTGCGCTCCGGCAAATCCGCCGGCTCGAGTGGCACCGCCATCAGCAGCCGGCCGAAGGAAGGTACGCGCGATAACCGCTCCCACTCGGCGAAGCCAAGCACGACATTTTACCATAGCATCTCATAACCTCAGGCGGGGCCTTTGATCTCGATCACCTCATTCTCGGTTAGCACGAGATCGAGCCGCTCGTCGCGGGCCGTCGCCGGCACCGACGGGAACCTCCTGGATGGCAAAGGCGATGCCGATGGCGGTGACCGGCTTGCGCGCCCGCAAGCGGGCGATGGTCATATCGTAATAGCCGGCCCCATAGCCGATGCGGTTGCCGGCGCGGTCGAAGGCCAGAAGCGGCACCAGCAAAATATCGGGCTCCACCTCCGGCGCCTCGGGCTTCGGCTCACGAATGCCCCACACGCCTTCGGCCAGCGGCTCGCCCCAGCGCCACGCGCGCATGACAAGCGGCTTGCCGCGCCCGGCGACGACAGGCAGCGCGAGCGTCGCGCCGGCTTCCGCGAGCTTCTTCATCAGCGGCAGCGGATTGATCTCGGTCTTCAGCGGCATGAAGCCAGAGACGATGGTGGCGGGGGTAATGGCGAGTGGAAATTCTTTCGCTGCAATCGTTTCGGAGGCAGCCTGCCGTATGTCGCTAGGCAAGGCCTCACGGTGCTCCACGGCGTCGCGGCGAAGCGACGCCTTTGCTTCCTCGATGTTTGCTGGTGCGGTGACGAATGAAGACATGGTTCAAGTGCGGAGCCGCGCCGGCCGTAAGAGTGCGATCCCGGGAACCTACATAAGTAGGTGGGCGCCATGTGACCAAGCCCAGGGGCAAGGCCAGGGACAGCTCCCTAGGGGATCGTAAGGCCCCGGAAATAAGTCTCCTACGCACCGGGCAGCCCCGCAACTCCAATGTAGTGCGCAATGACGGCCGACGCCAATTAATCTCGGATTGCGCCGCTCGCGGCTCCCTCTCCCGCTTGCGGGAGAGGGTGGGGTGAGGGCGCGGGAGGCTGGGCTCGGCGCTGCGGAGACAGGCCCTCACCCTCCGCGCTTCGCGCGTCGACCTCTCCCGCTAGCGGGAGAGGTGAAACTATCCCAGCGCCACGCCCGAGTCCGCCCACCGTCTGATTGAGCTTCTTGGTGATGTCCTCGACCCGCGCGGCGGCGGCGGAGAGCGCGGCGGCGATCGTGGCTTGCGCCACCTTGCTGTGGTCGGAGGCGGAGACGCGGGCGTCCTGCAGCGCGGTGAGCTCTTCTTCGAGGCGCTTGATGCGCAGCGCTGCTTCGGCGAGCTCGTCGGCGACCGTGATCGCCGCCATGACGGTGAGCCGGGTGTCGCCGATCTCGCCGAATTTCGAGCGCAAGCCGCCGATCCTCGAGTCGAGATCGCGGGCCAGATTCATGAGGTGGGCCTCCTGGCCGTCCTCACACGCCATCCGGAACTGCCGGCCGTTGATGGTGACGTTGACCTCGGACATTTGGCGAGCCTCAGCTGCTACGGCTTATTCCGCTCATTCCCGCGAAAGCGGGAATCCAGGTGGGCTTGCTCCGTCGCGGAGCAGCCGTCTGGGTCGCCGCTTTCGCGGGGACGAACGGGTAGAATCACCCATCCGATCATGACCGGCGCTTATTCTTCCAACTCCAACACGCCGCGGATCGTTGCGATGGCGTGATCGATACGTTCTTTGACGTCCTGGCTTGCGGTCTCGAGCGACCGCGCGCGCGCCGTCGTCTCGTCGAGTTCGCTCGCGAGCCGCGCCCGATCGCTGTCGAGCGCATGGACCTTGCTGGCGAGCGCCGCGCTCGCCCGGTCGGCCTCGCGGCGGCGCTCGGCCGCGGCGTCAAGCGCATCGAGCGCGAGCGCAAGGCGACGCTGGGCGAGGTCGATTGAATCGGTGTCGCTCATCCGGTGTTACTTGGCACGTTCTTGCGGCGGCCGCGCCGCCCGCATCTCTGCTGTCACACGACGTACGAAAATTGTGCGACCGCAATTGCTTATCGGCGGAACTTTACGTCGTATCGCCAGAAAGCGTCAACGCCGCGCCGGCAAGCCTGTGCATGACGGAACCGCTGCGGCCCCGTGGAATTGACTCACGAACATCGCATGTTATCTGTGCCTTGCCCTTTCCCGTAATCGCGGCACGTCAAATCGTCCCGCGTTTGGCAGCCCCATGACCACAACCTCTGACAGCGGCGAGCGCAACCTTCGCCGAACCTTCGCCATTTCCCGGCACCGCAAATCCTGCTGTCGGCACCGCAAATCCTGCCTCGCGCGCCGAGCACGACCTGATGGCGAATGCCATCCGGGCGCTGGCGATGGACGCCGTCGACAAGGCGAATTCCGGCCATCCCGGCCTGCCGATGGGCGCGGCCGACGTCGCGACCGTGCTGTTCACCCAATTTCTGAAATTCGATCCGGCCGATCCGGCCTGGCCCGACCGCGACCGCTTCGTGCTCTCGGCCGGCCACGGCTCGATGCTGCTTTATGCGCTGTTTTATCTCCTCGGCTATCCGAAGATGACCATCGAGGAGATCAAGCGCTTTCGCCAGCTCGGCTCGCTGACGCCCGGCCATCCCGAGCACGGCCACACGCCGGGCGTCGAGACCACCACCGGGCCGCTCGGCCAGGGCCTCGCCAATGCGGTCGGCATGGCGATCGCCGAGCGCCACCTCGCGGCGACCTACGGCGACATCGTCGATCACACCACTTACGTCATCTGCTCCGACGGCGATCTGATGGAGGGCATCAGCCAGGAAGCCATTGCCATCGCCGGCCATATGCAGCTCAACAAGCTGATCGTGCTCTACGACGACAATCACATTTCCATCGATGGGCCGACCTCGCTGTCGGACTCCGTCGACCAGATCGAACGCTTCAAGTCGGCGCAATGGGCCGCGACCCGCATCGACGGCCACGATCCGGCGGCGATCGCTGCCGCCATCGCGGCTGCAAAAAAATCCGACCGGCCGTCGCTGATCGCCTGCCGCACCACGATCGGTTTCGGCGCGCCCAACAAAGGCGGCACCGCCAAGGCCCATGGCTCGCCGCTCGGCGCCGCCGAAACCGCAGCCGCGCGGCATCAAGCTCGGCTGGACCGCGCCGCCGTTCGAAATCCCGGCGCCCATTCTCGACCAATGGCGCGCGGCCGGTTCGCGTGGCCGCCCTGCAAGGCTTGCGTGGGAGAAGCGGTTTGCCACAATCGAAGCCGACAAACGCGCCGAGTTCACGCGCCGGCTGTCCGGCGACCTTGCCGGCAAACTCACCGCTGCGGTCGCCGACCTGAAACATCGGCTTGCGGACGCGCCGAAGGAAATCGCGACGCGCGCCGCGTCCGAATTCGCGCTCGACACCCTGACGGCGGCGTTGCCGGAAATGATCGGCGGCTCGGCCGACCTCACCGGTTCGAACAATACGCTCGCCAAAGGCATGAAGCCGCTGATGCCGCCGGATTACGCCGGCACCTACATCCATTACGGCATCCGCGAGCACGGCATGGCGTCGGCCATGAACGGCATGGCGCTGCATGGCGGAGTCATTCCCTATTCGGGCACCTTCCTGGTGTTCTCCGATTATTGCCGCCCCGCGATCCGGCTCGCGGCGCTGATGGGCCAGCGCGTCATCCACGTGATGACGCACGACTCGATCGGGCTCGGCGAGGACGGCCCGACCCATCAGCCGGTCGAGCACCTCGCGGCGCTGCGCGCCATTCCAGTTCTGAAAGTGTTCCGTCCCTGCGACACGGTCGAGACCGTCGAGTGCTGGCAACTGGCGCTCGAAAGCAAAGACGCTCCGAGCGTGCTGGCGCTGAGCCGGCAGAACCTGCCGCAGCTGCGCCTGGGCTTTGACGCGCGCAACCATTGCGCCCGCGGCGCCTATGAGCTCGTCGCCGCGCCTGACGACGCGCCGGTGGTGTCGCTGTTCGCCACAGGCTCCGAAGTCGCCATCGCGGTCGGCGCGCAAAAACTCCTCGCCGCCCGCAAGATCTCGGTGCGGGTGGTCTCGGTGCCGTGCTTCGAGTTGCTGCTGGCGCTACCCGAGGATGAGCGCTTAGCGATCATCGGCGACGCCGCCGTCAATGTCGCGGTCGAAGCCGGCATCCGCCAAGGCTGGGATGCGATCATCGGCTCCGACGGCGTTTTCGTCGGCATGACCGGCTTTGGCGCCAGCGGGCCCGCCAAGGAGCTTTACCAACATTTTGGCATTACGGCCGAGAAGGTGGCCGAGGCGGCGCTGAACAAATTGAAATAAAATACGGCCGCGCCGCGATATCAGTTAGGCGTTGCGGGCTTCGGCATCGCGGCGTCTAATGCCGCGGGTTGCGGGTGCCGCAGCGTATCCTTGAAACACGATACGCGTGGCCGCTCTGCCACGGTGTGTTGAATGCAGCGCTGGTTTCTCAGCTACCATTCGCCGGATCAGGCTCTGGCGGAGCGTCTCAAGGCCGCTATCGAGCGCAAGGATCCTGCCTCGCGCGTCTTCTTCGCACCCACGCATTTGCGGGCCGGCGGCTCCTGGTCGGAGCAGCTCGCGCGGGAAATCGCCGAGGCGACCGCCTTCATCCTTCTGGTCGGCCCCAAAGGCATCGGCAAATGGCAGGTGCCCGAATACGACGAGGCGCTCGACAAATGGGCCAATTCGGGAAGAAAATTTCCGCTGATCGTGGTGTTGCTCGAAGGCCAGACCGCACCCGGGCTGCCGTTCCTGCGCCAATTGCACTGGCTCGTAACTCCTGATCCGGCGTCGGAAACCTGCGTCGCGCGCCTCTTCGACGCGGCATCCGGCGGCGGCGGCAGCCCCGGCGAATTATGGCGCTACGCTTCGCCCTATCGCGGTCTCGAAGCCATGGAGGAGAAGGACAGCGATTACTTTTTCGGCCGCAAGGATAAAACCGTCGAGGTGCTCGCGGCGCTGGTCGCTGCGCCGGACCGGCTGCCTGTGCTGGTCGGCAATTCGGGCGTCGGCAAATCCTCGCTGGCGCAGGCGGGCGTGCTGGCGGCGCTCAAGCGTCAGGCATGGCCCGAGGAGGCGCGCGCGCCGAACGCCTGGCCGACGCTGTTCGGCAACAGCCGCCAATGGTGCTTTCTTTCCTTCAAGCCCGGCACCGATCCACTCAAGGCGATGGTCGAAGCGTTCCTCGACACCTGGCAATTCAGTGCGACCGATCCGGAGCGGGTGAAACAACAATTTGGCTGGATCGAGCTCTTGCGCGACGGCAAGGCGACACTGCCCGATCTGATCGAGGCGACCGAACGCCGCCGCAACCGAGCTCAATCAACCCAAGCCGCCGGGCTTTTTCCTCTATGTCGATCAGGGCGAGGAGCTTTACGTCCGCGCCGAGGCGGGCCAAGCCCGGCGCTTCTCGGAACTCCTCGCCCAGGCGCTGGCGGATCCGCGGCTGCGCGCGATCATGAGCTTGCGCTCCGATTTTCTCGGTCAATTGCACAACGACGAAGCTCTCTTCAAGGCGCGTCAGCAGATCGACGTGCCGCCGCTGCGCGAAGCGGAGTTGCGCGAGGTCATCAGCCGCCCGGCGCAACTGCTCGGGGCGCGGTTCGAGACCGAGGGACTGATCGACATCATCACGCGGCGCACCGCGGAGGATTCGATCAAGGACGTCGGCGCCCTGCCGCTTCTGTCCTACACGCTCGACGACATGTGGACGCAGATGGTGGAGCACGGCGACGGGGCGCTGCGGCTGCCGGCGCAAGCCTTCGAACTCGGCGGCGTGCTGGTCGATCGCGCCGACAAATTTCTCGCGGCCCATCCCGGCTCCGAGGATGCTCTGCGTCGCGTGCTGACGCTGCGGCTTGCGACCGTGCGCGACGACGGCGTGCCGACGCGGCGCAGTGCGGCGCGCGCCGAATTCTCCAACGAAGAGTGGCGTCTCGTCTCCGAACTCGCCGATTTTCCCAACCGCC
Organism: uncultured Alphaproteobacteria bacterium; assembly: GCA_963696555.1. Classification (GTDB taxonomy): domain Bacteria; phylum Pseudomonadota; class Alphaproteobacteria; order Rhizobiales; family Xanthobacteraceae; genus BOG-931. The sequence continues at coordinate 435,379 of CAVOKR010000014.1, forward strand.
TTCTGGTGACGATCGCGACGCCGGCGGGCGAGACCTATGCGGAGGTCGCGCACGAGGCGATCTTCCGGCGCTGGGGCAAATTGCGCGAATGGATCGCCGCGGAGCGCGAATTCCTCGCCTGGCGAAGCGGCCTCGAAGCCGCGCGCCGCGCCTGGCAGGGCCTGCCGGCGTCGCTTCGGGGTGACGCGCTGCTGATGGGCTATGCCTTGGTGCAGGCGTCGAATTGGCTAAAGCGGCGGCCTCAAGATATCGCGGCCAATGATCGCGAGTTCATCGTTCTCAGCATGAGATCGGCGCGGCGGCAGGCGTGGCGCAGGATAGCGGCGATCGCCGCCGTCGTCACCGCAATGATCGCCGCTTCGGTCGGCTGGCTGAACGAAGGCTATCTGCGCGCGCAGTGGCGCTGGTTTACCGTGACGCATCCGTTTTTGGTGTCCGAGGTTCGGCCCTATGTGCTTGCCGCCGCGGCCGAGCAGGCGCTCAAGCCCAAAGATGCGTTTCGAGAGTGCGCGGCAGCGGACGGGAAGGATTATTGCCCCGAGATGGTCGTGGTGCCGGGTGGATCGTTCATGATGGGATCGCCACCGACCGAGACTGGCCGCATGCCCGATGAAGCCGCCGACGAAGAGCCGCGCGAAGGCCCGCAACATCGGGTCACGATCGCCAAACCCTTCGCGGTCGCCAAGTTCGCGCTGACATTCAGCGAGTGGGACACCTGCGTCGCCTATGGCGATTGCCCCCATGTCAGTGACGCCGGCTGGGGCACCGGACAGCGGCCGGCGATCAACATGAGTTGGGATGACGCCCAGCGCTACGTCGCGTGGCTGTCTAAAATGACCGGCAAGCCGTATCGCCTGCTCACCGAAGCCGAATATGAATACGCCACACGCGCCGGGACACAATACGCCTTCCCCTGGGGTGATGAGGTCGGCCTGCGCAACGCCGACTGCGACGATTGCGGCAGCCCCTGGGACGGCAAGAAAACGGCGCCGGTCGGCTCGTTTCCGCCGAATGCGTTCGGTCTCTACGACATGGTCGGCAACCTCTGGGAGTGGGTGGAGGACTGCTATCATCCGAGCTACACGACGGCCCCGAGCAAGACACAAGGTAAGATCGATGCCCCCACCGACGGGTCGGCGTGGACCACGGCGTGCTGGGATGATCGCCTTCACGTCGGCCGCGGCGGATCCTGGCGCAGCCGCCACGAAAACATTCGCTCCGCCGGCCGCAACCGGGCCACAGCCGATCGCGGCGGCGAGGACCTCGGCTTCCGTGTTGCCCGCACGCTTGCGCCCTGACGCAGCGCTCTGGGAGCCCCGATTTAAGGGCCTCTTTGGATTTTCCGCGACGCGCTTTGACCCGGTTCCCCACCACCCTTGTGCCGGACAACGATGCCGTTAAATAGGTTGGATGAAAAAGCTGGATACCCAGCACAAAACGGGGCATGACGCTTTACCTGGAGTGAGACATGTCTATTCGCGTTGCCGTTAACGGATTTGGCCGCATCGGCCGCAATATTCTGCGCGCCGCCGTTGAAGCCGACCGCCGCGACATCGAAGTCGTCGCCATCAACGATCTCGCGCCGGTCGAGACCAACGCGCATCTGTTGCGCTACGACACCGTACATGGCCGCTTCCCCGGCACCGTGACGGTCAAGGGCGACACCATCAGCTGCGGCAACGGCGCCATCAAGGTGACGGCGGTGCGGGATCCCGCGCAATTGCCCTGGCGCGAACTCGGCATCGACATTGCGCTCGAATGCACCGGCATCTTCACCTCGAAAGACAAAGCTTCGGCGCACCTGACCGCAGGCGCCAAGCGTGTGCTGATCTCGGCGCCGGCCGATGGCGTCGACCTCACGGTCGTCTATGGCGTCAACCACGACAAGCTCACCAAGGCGCACACCGTCGTCTCCAACGCTTCGTGCACCACCAATTGCCTGGCGCCGGTCGTCAAGGTGCTCAACGACGCCGTCGGCATCGACAAAGGATTCATGACCACGGTGCACTCCTACACCAACGATCAGCCCAGCCTCGATCAGGTGCACAAGGACCTCTATCGCGCCCGTGCCGCGGCGCAGAACATGATCCCGACCTCGACCGGCGCGGCAAAGGCCGTCGGCCTCGTGCTGCCGGAGCTTGCCGGCCGCCTCGACGGCGTCGCGATCCGGGTGCCGACCGCCAACGTGTCGGTGATCGACTTCAAATTCGTCGCCAAACGCGCGACCTCAAAGGACGAGATCAACGGTGCGGTCAGACGCGCCGCCGAGCAGCAGCTCAAGGGCATCCTCGGTTTCACCGACGAGCCGAACGTGTCGAGCGACTTCAACCACGACCCGCATTCGTCGGTTTTCCATATGGACCAGACCAAAGTGCTCGACGGCACGCTGGTGCGGGTGATGTCGTGGTACGATAATGAGTGGGGCTTTTCCAATCGCATGATCGACACCGCGGTGGCGATGGGCAAGCTCTCCTGACCGTCCCGCCCGAAATCGATGATGCGATCGCGAGTCTTCCGTAAGCGAGTCTTCCGTAAGTATGTCTTCCCCGAGTAGAAGTGTGATGCCGGCCTTTCGAACGCTTGACGACGTTGACGTCAAAGGAAAGCGCGTCCTGCTGCGCGTCGACCTCAACGTCCCGGTGCAGAACGGCCATGTCGCCGACGCCTCGCGCATCGAGCGGCTGGTGCCGACCATCACCGAGCTCGCCCGCAAGGGCGCCAAGGTCATTTTGGTCTCGCATTACGGCAGGCCGAAAGGTCCGGACCCGAAGGAGTCGCTGAAACCGGTTGTTGCCGCGGCCGTCGAGGTCATCGGCCGGCCGATCGGCTTCGTCGAAGATTGCATCGGTCCCGTCGCCGAAAAAGCAGTCGCGGCGATGCAGCCGGGCGATATTCTTTGTCTGGAAAATACCCGCTTCCACAAAGGTGAAACAAAGAACGATCCGCAGTTCGCACAAAAGCTGGCGCGGCTCGGCGACATCTATGTGGCCGATGCGTTCTCGGTGGCGCACCGCGCCCATGCCTCGGTCGAGGCCATCGCGCATCTCTTGCCGGTCTATGCCGGCCGTGCCGTGCAGGAGGAGCTCAGCGCGCTGCGCCGCGCGCTCACCGATCCGGACCGCCCGGTCACCGCGATCGTCGGCGGCGCCAAAGTCTCGACCAAGCTCGATCTCCTCAGCAATCTCATCACCAAGGTCGAGACGCTGATCATCGCCGGCGGCATGGCCAATACGTTTCTTGCAGCGCAGGGAAAATCGGTCGGCAAGTCGCTGGTCGAGACCGATCTGATCCCGACCGCGCGCGACATCATGGCCAAGGCCAAATCGCTCAAACGCGAGATCGTGCTGCCGGTCGATGCCGTGGTGGCGCAGAAAATTCGCCGCCCACGTGCCGAGCCGCGTCGTGCCGGTCGATAAAGTCGGCCCGGACGACATGATCCTCGACATCGGGCCGCGCAGCATCGAGCAGGCGATCTCGGTCCTGGCGCGCTCGAAGACGCTGGTCTGGAACGGCCCGTTCGGCGCTTTCGAACTGGAACCGTTCGACAACGGCACCATCGAGGTCGCGGAAGCGGCGGCGGAACTCACCGCTGACCGAAGGCTTGTCAGCATTGCGGGCGGCGGCGATACCATGGCGGCGCTCAATCTTGCCGGCGTCACCGAGCGTTTCACCTATGTGTCGACGGCAGGCGGCGCCTTCCTCGAGTGGCTCGAAGGCAAGGTGTTGCCCGGTATCGAGGTATTGCTGGTCGATCGGACTCCCGCTGCCACCCCGGCTTAGAGCATGATCCCGAAAAGTGGAAACCGGTTTTCGGATAAGATCATGCTCAAATATTATCTACACCCAAGTCCAATTCGGTCGGATTGGGCTTGGTCTAGGGTAAAACTCGCGTCGCGTAACCGACACGTTTAGCAGCAGTAGTAGACTAAGCCGGACCGCCGGCGCCGAATGAAATGTCGGAAATGAAGACTTGGAGGCTGCGATGAATCTCAGCGAATTGAACAAGGTCCAAGATTTAAACAAAGTTGCTGTGGCCATGGTCGCTCCCGGCCGCGGCCTCCTCGCCGCCGACGAGTTGGGCGGCACCATCAAAAAACGCTTCGACACGCTCGGCGTCGAATCGACCGCCGATACGCGGCGCGACTACCGCGAGATGCTGTTCCGCTCGGCCGAGGGCATGTCGAAATATATTTCCGGCGTCATCCTCTACGACGAAACCATCCGCCAGAACGCCAAGGACGGCACGCCGCTCGTCAAGCTGATCGAGAAGGCGGGCGCGCTCCCCGGCATCAAAGTCGACAAAGGCACGAAACCGCTGCCGTTCTGTCCCGGCGAGCTCATCACCGAAGGCCTCGACGGCTTGCGCGAGCGGCTCGTGGAGTATCGCGGCCTCGGCGCGAAATTCGCCAAATGGCGCGCGGTGATCGATATCGGCGCAGGCATCCCGAGCTACAACTGCATCATGACCAATACGCATGCGCTGGCGCGCTATGCCGCGCTGTGCCAGGACGAAGGCATCGTGCCGATCGTCGAGCCCGAAGTGCTGATGGACGGCGATCACGACATCGAGCGCTGCTATCAGGTGACCGAGATGGTGCTCAAGCTCCAATTCGAGCAGCTCTATTTTCAGCGCGTCGCGCTCGAAGGCATGGTGCTCAAGCCCAACATGATCGTGCCCGGCAAGAAGTCCGGCAAACGCGCCTCGGTCGAGGAAGTCGCCGACAAGACGCTGCGCGTGCTCAAGGCCTGCGTGCCGGCTTCGGTCCCCGGCATCGCGTTTTTGTCCGGCGGCCAGTCCGACGAGGAGGCGACCGCGCATCTCGACGCCATGAACCGAATGGGCCCGCTGCCCTGGCACGTGTCGTTCTCCTACGGCCGCGCGCTGCAGGCCGCGCCGCAAAAGGCCTGGTCGGGCAAATCCGAGAACGTCGCCGCCGCCCAACGCGCCTTCAATCACCGCGCCATGATGAACAGCCTCGCCGCGCTCGGTCAGTGGAAAGCCGATCTGGAACGGAAGGCGGCCTAGGCAACATGGGCGAACGTTTCCCGGATGCGGTGCAGCGCGAAGCGGTGCACCGCTGTTCCGGGATCGTTTCGGACTCCGAGTGTGTTGCGGTCCCGGTTCTGCGGCGCATCACTCCGCTACGCTCCGTGCTGCACCGCGCCCGGGAAACATTCGCGATGACGTCTTCAGCGCCCACGGCAGCGACTTTATCTCTTCACCCCCCTGCTGAACGACCCCGCGGCGTTCCTGCCCGACCTCGACTTGGCGCTTGGCGCCGGCGATATCGCCGCCGTGCTATTGCGGCTCGCGCACGCCGACGAGCGCACGCTGATCGCGCGTGCCAAAACCGTGGCCGCCGCCGTGCAGCGGCGCGATGTCGCGGTTCTGCTCGATGGTCACGCCGATCTCGTCCTGCGAGCCGGCGCCGACGGCGCCCATCTCACCGGTGTCGATGCCTTCGCGGCAGCCCTCGCTTTGCTTAAGCCCGAGCGCATCGCGGGCGCCGGCGGCGTGCGCGGCCGTCATGATGCCATGCTGGCGGGCGAGACTGGCGCCGACTACGTGATGTTCGGCGAGCCTCCGCCTTCCCTGCGCGCGGCGGAGGATAAATATGGCGGCGGGGGTGGCGAGCGCAGGCCTTCGCTTGAAGAAACCCTGGACCGGCTTGAGTGGTGGGCGCACTTGGTCGAAATACCTTGTATCGGCTATGCGGCAGGTCTCGACGAGGTCGCAGCACTGGCGCAAACCGGCGCCGATTTCATAGCGCTCGGTGACTGGATATGGACCAAGCCCCAAGGTACGGGCAAAGGCGCGGCGGCCGGCGTCGCGGCAGCGGCCGCAGATCTGGCGTGAGGGCCGGCCGCAAACCAGCCCTTGCGGTGCTGCTCGCCGTCCTCTGGCTCAGCGCCACTTTCCCGGCACCGGCACGCGCGGCCGAGCCGGATTTAGCCTTCGCGGCGTTTCAGCGCGGCGACTTTCTCACCGCCTTTCGGCTTGCCACCGACCGCGCCGGGAATGGCGACGCGGCGGCGATGACGCTTCTCGGCGAGATTTACGCCAACGGGCTTGGCGTGCCGCGCGACGACGCGCGCGCCGAAGAATGGTACAAGCTCGCCGCCGACCGTGGCGACAAGAATGCGCTGTTCGCGCTCGGCATGTTCCGCACCAGCGGCCGCGCCGGCCCGCGCGACCGCGAAGCCGGCGCGAAACTGCTCGCCGCGGCCGCGAAGCTCGGCCATCCGCTCGCCGCCTACGATCTCGCGCTCCTCTATATCGAGGGCCAGTTGTTTCCCCAGGATTTCAAGCGCGCCGCGGAATTGCTGCGCCAGGCGGCGCTCGGCGGCAGCCCGGACGCCCAATACGCGCTCGGCACCTTCTACAAAGAGGGCCGCGGCGTACCGAAGGACATGCATCAGGCCGTGCAATTGTGGGCACAGGCAGCGCTTGCCGACAACACCGACGCGCAAGTCGAATATGCGATCGCGCTCTATAACGGCGACGGCATCGCGTCTAATCAGGAAGCCGCCGCCGCGATGTTCCGCAAGGCAGCGCTCCACGGCAGCGCCATCGCGCAAGACCGGCTGGCCCGCATTCTCACCAGCGGCAAAGGCGCGCCGGCCAATCCGGTCGAGGCCATGAAGTGGCATCTGATCTCGCGCGCCGCAGGCGAAACCGACCTCGAGCTCGACGGCATCCTGGACAAACTTAACCCCGACCAGCGCGCCGCCGCCGAGAAGGCGGCAAAGCCCTGGCTCGACGCGCTGCAAGCGGCAAGGCAGCAGCAGGCGCAGGCCCAGCCGCAGGCGGCGCCGGCGAAGCCGTGACGAAGGCGCAGCCTGGATTGAGCGGCCGCGAAATCCGGGAGAAAAATTACGCGTGGGTGTGTCGGCGCAATTCAGCTTACTCGCAGGAGGAACGCACAAGCGTTACTAGACTTTTCGGGCCGCTACAATCGGGTGGCGGAAGGAGTAAGATCGGAGCTATATCACTCGGCTGCAGTAGCCCGCGGCAATGCGATGGTCTCGAATCGTAAAGCGTTGGAAATCAGATCGAGCTTCCGGGAAGCGTGGTCGATATCGAGCCCAACGACGTTGCCGTCGGCGTCGAAATCGGCGACCAATCCCGCCACAATTTCCCGCGCCTCGGCGCCTGGGGCGTCCGTCAGTTCGATATGGAGGCTATCGGTCTCGGGATAGTAGTGCAGCTTCATCACCGATCCTCGCGTAGCGGGCGTCAAAACGCCTTCGGCAGACCGGCCTGACGAAGGATCGCGTTGGCGGTGTGGCGGCTCGGAATGCCGATCGGTACGGCAAAGTTTCGCTTCGTGATCCGGCTATGCCAGATTTCGTGGCTGCCTTTGCCCTGGCGAACGAGGACGCAACCCGCGGCGCGCAACAAGTCACGCAAGGGCCGGTCGAACTGCGGCACCATTTAGGCCGCGGCCGGCTCGGCTTCGCGGAGCGCGGTGATCTGCAGAAATAGCTCACGCGGATCGACGCCGGGGTGATTGTCGGGCAAGAGATCGAGCGCGATGGCCGAAATCTTCGCCAACAATTCATCGAGCGTCGGCGCGTCGGCGGCGGCCGGAATATCGTCGCAATGCCCGCTCCACACCGATGCCTCATCGTCCCACGCGGCGGAAATCGTGAATATCACCGGTTTCGGCATGGTCGTCCCACCGTGAAGCAGCCTGCCAGGGTGAAGATACGCCCAGGGCCGTGGAATTCAAGCGTGATGGTAGTTACCGGAACGGAGACAACGCGCTTGACATCTGTCTCTATTTCAGTTACGAATAGCGAATCACGCTCCCTAAGGATCGCCGGCCGGTGACACGGCCGGCGGGGAGCGCGAGCGGTTCCCGCGGGCGGAGGCTTGTCACCTCCGCTCCCGGGCGGTTCCGGGGATACGCCCGGCCGGCATCATGACCGGTCTGCGGCTTTGCCGCTGGACTGGGACAGGCGGGGGCGGATAACGCCCGTCTCCTCAGCCGCGTCCCAGGAAGTGCGTCTGGAGCTGAGCGGCGGCGTTGGCTCGCTGCCGCAAGTGCCGCGGTGGAACGCCGATAGACGAGCGCGCGACGTTTCGCGCGAGCCGTGCCCGTATGGCACGGCGGTTGGACTACGCGTCTGTCGGCGTTCCGCCTTCCTTATTTGTTTTATTTCTTCGTCGTTGCCGGACAGGCCACCGGGTCAAGCCCGGCGGCGACGAGGAAAGTATCGTTTCATCTTGCGTGGCCCGGGCGCGCAGACGCACCGCGGGAAAGAAGACGCTTGCCCTTTTCACCCAACCGGAGAGGCAACCGATGCCAAAACCCCGAGAAAAGTCCCCGCGCAAGCTCCAAGACAATGAACCGAACCATAAGGATTTCACCAAGCGACGCACCGTCGAACAGGGCCTGCGGCTCGCCGATGCGGCCCATGAGGCGGTGTGGCGGCTCTATTGCGAGGTCTTTCGCTTTTGGCGCTCATGCCCGGTAAAGCGCTGCCGCCGGTATCGGCGATGTGACGGCGAGCCGGCCCGCTGCCTGATGCGCGGCCTGCCCTCGGTTCCGCCGAAAGAGCGGACTGCGGCGGCCAAAGAGGTGATGGCGGGCGGTCCACGGCGCATTCCGCCGGCAAGCCATCTCGAACACATCGTGCGCGGCGAGCCGCTGGCGATGCTGACGAAATGGCCCGGCGGAGCGGGCATCCGCCCCCGCGACAGCGGTGGCGGATGAACACTTGGCTTGCACCAGAACCCTATGAAGGCTACGCGAAGCGCCATGCTCCATTCCGCAGTGCTCAATGTCATGGTCAAGGCCGCGCATCGCGCCGGCCGCAGTCTCAAGCGCGATCTCGGCGAGGTCGAGAACTTGCAGGTCTCGGTGAAGGGGCCGCGCAATTTCGTCACCGCCGCCGACCGCCGCGCCGAGGAGATCGTGCGCGAAGAACTCGCCAAAGCGCGGCCGGATTACGGCTTCCTCGGCGAGGAAGGCGGCGTCATCGAGGGCGCCGACAAAAGCCACCGCTGGATCGTCGACCCGCTCGACGGCACCACCAATTTCCTCCATGGCATCCCGCATTTCGCGGTGTCGATCGGGCTCGAGAGGAACGGCGCGATCGTCGCCGGCCTCGTCTACAATCCGGCGAACGACGACATGTTCCTCGCCGAGCGCGGCAAGGGCGCCTATCTCAACGATAAGCGCATCCGGGTCGCGGCACGGCTGAAACTCGCCGAGGCCGTCGTCGCCTGCGGCTTGCCGCATTATGGGCGCGGCGACCTCGCGCTGGCGCGCCACGAAATCGCCGCCGCCCAACAAAACTTCGCCGGATTGCGCCGCTACGGCGCAGCAGCCCTCGATCTCGCCTGGGTCGCGTGCGGACGGCTCGACGCCTATTGGGAGCGCGATCTGTCGCCCTGGGATATCGCGGCGGGATCGTTGCTGGTGCGCGAAGCCGGCGGTTTCGTCACCGATCTCGACGGCGGCGACGACATCTTTGCCAAGAAACAAGTCGTCGCCGGCAACGACACCATGCACCACGAATTGCTGCGGTTGCTGAAAGAAGCCGGCCGCGAAGCCGGCAAGGAATTCAACCAGCAAGCCATCAGGGAAACGTCGGCGCCGTGAGCGCCGGTGTTTCGTTGCGGCCTTACGCGGCGCGCGACGAAGACGCCGCCATCGCGCTGTGGCTGCGAACCTGGCAGGCGGCTTATCCGGAAATCGACTTCGCGGCGCGGCTCGATTGGTGGCGGGCGCGCTGGCGCAATGAGCTTGCCCCGAATACCACGATCGTCATCGCCGAAACGGACGGCGTTGTGATGGGATTCGTCACCGTCGATCCGCCGACGCTTTATCTCGATCAGCTCGTCGTCGCGCCGGAGTTTTGGGGTGCGGGCATAGGCGCGGTGCTGGTCGCCGAGGCGAAGCGCCTTTCGCCGAGCGGCCTCGATCTCGACGTCAACATAGACAATGCCCGCGCGATCGCGTTCTACGAAACGCACGGATTTGCCAGGACGGGTGCCGGCAAAAATCCGATCAGCGGCAAACTTATTCACCGCATGAGTTGGCGGCCGTGAACCGCGTGAGCGGATCGGACAACGCCATCAATTCAATCGCGTCCACTCAATCCGTCGGCGAGGCAGGCCGCCAGCGCCGCCGCTATCGGCTGCCCGGTCTGCTGTTCCACGTACAAGAACTGTCCCGCCGGATTGATTTCGAGAAAAACGTAACGCCCGTCCTCGGTCAGCCGCAGATCGATCGCGCCGTACACCAAGCCAAGCCGCTGCATCAGCGCGCGCAACATGGCGGCAACATCGTCCGGCAAATCATGGGCGGTGTGCTTGGCGTTCAGATTGAGCCGCACGTCGACGTCATAAGCAAGCTCCCGCACATCCACCGCGGCGGCGAATATCTCGTCGCCGATGATCGTCACCCGCAGATCGGCGACGGCCGCGACGCGGCGCTGGAAGATCACCGGCGCCAGCCGGATCGCGTCGTCGGCGAGTTGGGTTTCGGCCTCGCCCAGCCTGCGGGTTTCCGACCATGCGTCGGGCAGCGCCATGAATTGTTTGTAGATCACGTCGCCGTCGCAGGCGCGCCAGAATTCATGCGCCGCGTCGGGATCGCTGGTCATCATCGTCTGCGGAATGTCCAGCCCAAGCCGCTGCGCCAGCGCGAGCTGGTACGGCTTGTGGCTCGCCGAGGCGTCGAGCGCCGGCGGATTGACCCAAAGCGCGTTCATCGCTTCGAACAGGCCGTGGAAGGCCGTATAGGCCTCGGACAAAGCGAGCCGCCGATGCGCCGGGTCGCGTACCGTGTCGGGCAGGCCGAATGCCCCCGGCCGGCGCCACCACACGGCACCGAACGGTGTCCAGATCGAACTCTCCCAGCCCCGGACGCTTGAGCTGAAACTTCCGGTCGCCGTCCTCGAAGGCGAGCGTAAGGGTGAGCTTGCCGGGATAATCGGCAAGGTCGAGCAACTCCGCCGCTACGCCGCGCTGAGCGAGCTCAGCGATCACGGCCTGTGCGTGCCGGTCCGCAAGACTGGAGACGATAAGAACCGTCATCCCTATTGCGTGTCGGCGAAGGGCTTCAAGACGGTATGGTGATCGGTCGTCCAGTCATAGGCGGTAAAGTAGGTTCGGCTGCCGAAGCCGCCGTAAAACGCCAGCGCGTGCATGGTAGCCGGATCGGCCTGGTGAGGCGATGCGGCGACAAATGGCGCATGTTGGGCGAGCCCGCCGGCGGCGAGCGTCTCGATGCGTTCCTTGGGCGGCGAGACGCCACCGCCATGCAGCGGACCCCAGGGGCCGAATTGGGTGTCGGCGGCCACGCCCGTATGGTCCGGTCCAGACTTGAACCACCGGAGGCTCTCCGGGACGCGCTTGGCATCGAGTTCAAGCTGCACCACCGATTGGCCGATCGCGCCGGCGATCGCTTTCGCCGACTTCACCGCGTCGACATCGAGCGTCTCGGTCCGGCCGTCAGGCAGCGTCAAGGCAAAACGCGCCGCATCGGCGGTTCGCCCCAGCATGCCAACCACCGTTACGGTGTCCGCATTCGGCGCCATCGGCGCCTCACCCAGCATTTTTTGGAATTCGCTCTCGCTTTTCGCCATGACCAATCTCCGCTTTTGCTCGCATTTTCAGGTAGCCGAAAAGAGGAGGCGCAATCTCAGCAATACGCTGCGATCTGCTCACAGTGGCGCCAAGTCGGAATTGTCTACCAGGTTGCGCTATATGTAAAGGACAACTTAAAGGCCGGAAATGACGATTTATGCCGACCGGATCTGAAATCGGCGGCGTTACGTCCCCTGAAACTGCAGTTTCGCCAGCCGCGCATAGAGCCCGCCCGCGGCAACGAGCGTCTGGTGCGTGCCCTCCTCGGCGATGCGGCCTTCGTCCAGCACAAGAATACGGTCGCAGGATTGCACGGTGGCGAGCCGATGCGCGATGACAATGGAAGTGCGCTCGCGCATCAGATCGGCGAGCGCCGCCGCGACTTGCGTCTCGCTCTCGGCGTCGAGCGACGAGGTCGCCTCGTCGAGCAAAAGAAGCGGCGCGTCGCGCAAAATGGCGCGCGCGATGGCGATACGCTGGCGCTGGCCGCCCGACAGCGTCACGCCGCGCTCGCCCGCTTGGGTGTCAAAACCTTGCGGCAGTTCGGCGATAAAGCCCGCGGCATGGGCAAGCTCGGCCGCGCGCGTGACATCCGCATCGGTAGCGTCGGGCCGGCCGAAACGGATATTGTCGCGCACCGTGGCGGCAAACATCACGCTGTCCTGAGGCACGAGCGCGATGCGGGCGCGCAACTCCGCCGGATCGAGATCGGTCAGCCCGACGCCGTCGAGCGTAACGCGGCCCGCGGTAGGATCGTAGAAGCGCAGCAACAGATGAAAGATCGTGCTCTTGCCCGCGCCCGAGGGCCCGACGATCGCGAGCTTCTCGCCTTGGCGGACGCGAAACGACACGCCGTTCAACGCCGAGACCGTCGTCCGCGACGGATAGGAGAAGCGCACCTCCTCGAACGCGGCCTCGCCGCGCGCCGGCAACGGCAGCTTGAGCGGTTGCGCCGGCGGGAGGATCGCGGGCTTGATGGAAAGAATCTCGAACAGACGTTCCGCGGCGCCCGAAGCTGCCGCGATCTCGCCGCCGATCTCCGACAAGGAGCCCAAGGCGCCCGACGCGAACACCGCATAGAGCACGAATTGGCCGAGCCGGCCTGGCGTGATGCGGTCGCTCAGCACGTCCTGCGCGCCGACCCAGAGCACGATGACCACGCTCGTCGTGACAAGGAAGATCGCGAAGGCGGTCAACAATGCGCGAGCGCGGATCGAATGACGCGCCGCCTCGAAGGCGCCTTCGACCGCGCCGCGGAAGCGCGCGATGCCGAGCCGCTCATTGGTGAAAGCCTGCAGGATGCGAATGGCGCCGATCAATTCGGACGCATAGGCCGAGGCGTCGGCGAGCGTGTCCTGCGCGAAGCGCGAGCGGCGGCGCACGGCGCGGCCGAAGGCATAGAGCGGCAGGACGATGATCGGGATCGCGCCGAGCACGAAGGCCGACAGCCGCGGGCTCGTCACCACCATCATGGCGCTGGCGCCGAGAAACAGGACGAGATTGCGCAACGCCACCGAAATCGAGGAGCCGACACTGGCCTTGATTTGCGTGGTGTCGGCGGTGAGGCGCGAGATCATCTCGCCGGTCTTGGCCGCGTCGAAGAACGCGGCCGACAGCGAGGTCAGGTGCGCGAACACGTCGCCGCGCAGATCGGCGACGACGCGCTCGCCGAGCGTGGTGACGAGGTAGTAGCGGGCGGCACTGGCGAAAGCGAGCACGGCGGCAACCGCGATCATGACCAGGAAATAGCTGTTGATCAGCTCGATGCCGCGCGCGGTGAAGCCGAAATCGATCATCCGCCGCACCGCGATCGGCACGACCAGCGTCGTCAAGGCGGCCAGGATCAAGGCGCCGAACGCCGCGATCGCGCGGCCGCGATAGCGATTGATATAGGGCAGCAGCGAGGCGAGCGGCCGCAAAGTGACCTTGCGGGCTTCCGGCGCTGCAACCGGCGTCGCGGTCACGGCTGCGGCTGCAGCCGCGGCGGTCACCTCCATCGGCGGAGCCGTCGGTACCGCACTCTCGTCCTGGGCACGCAAATTCATGTCAGATTCTTGCTAGATTCCAGTGCCGCAACGATTTTCGCCGCCCCGCAGCCGAATTGCGCCGGACAATGCCTCTAGAAGGAGGCGCTGGCAACGTGCGGCGAAATGTCTTAATTGGGGGGGTACGTGAATGCGATCGTAAGGGTCGGCGTAACGACTAGGCCACTCCACGCTGCAGCGGAGACCGTAGAGTAATTTTTGTAATAGCTCACGGGAAGCATGAAGGTGAATAAATTGTTGGTGGGCACGTAGGTTAGTGCTGGCCCCACTTGTAATAGCAAATCTCGGCGCCCTCCGACAAAATCTTCGTAGTCTTTCGCGGTCGCCATTGCCTGGAGCGCCAGGGTCAACTCGCTAGTCATTCTCCAGCCTAGCGTCGCCGATCCCGCAACATTGAAGTTCTGCTGCGATAGAACATCAGAAAATGATTGTCCGACCGTCAATGACAGATTTGCGTAGTGGCAAAATGCTTTGAAGCTAGCGCAGTCCAAATGCGACGGATCGTCCAAATCAATATTTTGGCTGCTAAGTGTGAACTGTGGGGTAAGAAAATCTGCCTTCTCAGTGTGAAATGTTGGCGCGTACGACGTTTGGTTTAGTAACCCAAATGCTACAGTGTTGACAGTTATCATATTTGCTGGCGGCGGATTTTTATTATTTTCGTCAACTGGTACCCATTGTCCGTTCTCAATCCCCCTAGCGTTGAGAAAGTATTGGTAAGCCAGATACCCCGTGACCGTATCGAGATTAGGTGAGACATTGGGAATATAACGGGCCGAGGCTTCTCCGGCGCTTAGTGCCACAAGGTCCAGCGGACGGAGCCCGGCGGTAGTCGCCAACACATTGCCGCCAAAGCCAAAGGACTCCCCAGGACTGCCGTTATTTCCCTTCTTGAGGATGTTGGTCTCGTTAGTAGGATTAAACGGAAAACTAACCTTTACCGTTGTGGGCTGAGCGTCACATCCAAATTTAATAGGAGATTGCTTGAGTTCGAAAGGTTTAAACTTGGAATTGTCGCCCTGAGCAACAAGCCCCTTAAGGATTTTATTGAGCTCTTGAGGATTCTTACGAAGAAACTCAATTTTGTTCTCCTCAGACATAGGCCTGCCCGAAACACTCTCTTCAGCAAATTTTTTGGGACTCATAGAGCGAGCAGCAAACTGCAAGACCTCCAGACTACTCACCGGGCTACATGATCCCTTTTTAGCGCCGCTCAACCACGTGACATCGCTAAGCCACGTCACATAGTTATCTGAGACGATGTCGGTGCTTGGAGGTGTCGTCGTGAACGGCGGTGGCGATGTAATGTTGATTTGGGTTTGAAGATTGAGGTCCTGCGCTCGCGCATCGACCCCTGCTCCAAAAAAGGAAGCAAAGGCTATCGAAAAAGCAAAGCCGGTCCCTATATATTTTGTGAAAGATAGGTGTCGTGAACTCATGGTCGCCCCCGCAACCCAGCAAGCAGATTTAGGTACGTGATTGCAGGGATGTCAACTTATAGGCGCAGAGAAATTGTAGGAGTCGTATTTTTACAACTTTTGCTTGTTAATGCCTCTGGGAGGGTGCTGGCGCTGGATTTGAACCTGCAAACCCAGATGAACCAGATGGCGCCGACGCCAAAGTTGCCTCCCCCGGATTTTAACGTCGGGCATTCGAGCAATGCCAGCACTTCGCGCGTCGATCCCGCTCACCCAGTGGCCCACCGAAAGCACAAAAAGCAATAGTTTCGATGGCGTTGCTACACGGCCGTCTTGTCTGGCGGGCCCAGCCGCGTTATAGACGCGCCAAATCCCGCAAAACCCGGTAACAAGCCATGAAAGCCGACACCCATCCCGATTACCACCAGGTCAAAGTGGTCATGACCGACGGCACCGAATTCACCACCCGTACCACCTGGGGCAAGCCCGGCGACGTGCTTCATCTCGACATCGACCCGAAATCGCATCCGGCCTGGACCGGCGGCCAGCAGCAATTGATGGACCGCGGCGGCCGGCTGTCGCGCTTCAACAAGAAATTCGAAGGCTTCCTCAAGAAGTAGGCTGCTTAAAAACTAGCCTGGGCACGGTTGGCCATGACGGTCTTCAAGGTCGGCAAGGCAACCGTCACCCGCATCGAGGAAACCTACCTCGCGATCTATCCGCCGGCCGAGATTTTTCCTGGCCTCACCGAGGCTCATCTCAAAGAGCACGGTCAATGGCTGGCGCCCGATCACTACGATCCGCAAACGCGCAAGCTCAAGCTCAGCGTCCACAGCTGGCTCCTTCAACTCGACGGCCGCAAGATTCTGATCGACGCCTGCTGCGGCAATCAGAAGTCACGCCCGTCGCGGCCGTGGTGGAACATGCTCGATACGCCGTGGCTCGACCGCCTCGCGGCGGCGGGCGCCCGGCCTGACGAGATCGACTTGGTGATGTGCACGCACCTGCACCACGATCACCTGGGCTGGAACACGCAGCTGAAAAACGGCCGCTGGCAGCCGACTTTTGCGAACGCGCGTTACGTTTTCTCAAAGCCGGATTTCGACTATTTCCAGGCCATGGATCGCGATCCGGCGACCGCGCCGGCGGAATTCGGCACGTTTCGCGAATGCGTTCTGCCGGTCGTCGAAGCAGGCCGCGCCGATCTCGTCACCGGGCCGCACCGCCTCAACGAATTCATCGAAATCCTGCCGGCGCCAGGCCATTCACCGGGCCATTTCGTGTTCAAGCTCGATATCGGCGGCGACCACGCCATGCTGACCGGCGACGTATTCCATCACCTCTTGCAGGTGTTTTATCCGGATTGGAATTTTCCGAAGAATTCGAACGTCGACGAAGCCAGGACCAGCCGTCGCCGCGTGCTGGAAGCCTGCGCCGCCAGCGGCGCGCTGGTTTTTCCGGGGCACGTCGGCGCTCCGTTTGCAGGCTATATCGAAAAAAATGGCTCGGGATTTGTGCCGCGGTTCTAACAATTCGCGGGGCGGATCGCGCTTTAAGCGTCGGATTCGAACGCGGCTTTCAAGAGCCCCCATTGGCGCTCAACCGGATTGTCGGCCGTCATGTTCGGCGCAACGGGTGCATGCATGGTGGCGTCGAGCCGGCGCACTTCCGTTTGCAGTTTGGTGGAGCGCGCGATCAGCTCCTGCAGCTTCGCCGGCAGAAGCAGGAGCGATTTGGCGTCGCCGGGCTCGCACGCCGCGAGCCGCACTTTGCTTTTTTCCTTATTGGCCTGGGCGAGCGTCATCTCGCCCTCCTTGACCGCGCGGTGCAGCAGGAGCCAGGAGGCAAGCTGCATCAGCCGGGTGGTCAGCCGCATGCTTTCGGTGGCGTAGATCAGGCCGGCGCTACGCTCGAGCTTCTTGGATTCCTGGCGGCCGGCGCCATCGAGATAGCTTGCGGTCTCCTCGACCAGCGCCATACCGTCGCGAAACAGCGTCGCGAATACCTGGGAACTCGCCAGCCGCTCGCTGAACGAGACCGCGCCAGCCTCCATCATACGCTTTTCAGACATGTACGCCTCACACCACGCGCTAGCATCGCGCGCGGCGTGCGCGCTGTCCAGCGGTCAGCCCGGTGAAGCTTCGAACATAGTTGAGATAGGTGACGATCAATAAAAAAGAGCCGCCGTTGCCGGCGGCTCAAGGTGATAACAGGGAGGCGTCAAACAGAGTGGACAGGAGCCACTCAATGTCCAGAAGATGGACAGCCTCTGTAATGAACGAGAAAGCTTAATCAGAGGTTAAGGAATTGCAGCGGCTTGCCGAAAGATTCGCATAAGTAGCACTGGCTAGCTTCCCGATCAGCCGGCTAACATCATGAAAATGCTCATTTTTTAAAAAGCATATCGGCGGCGGACTTGTGCGCCTGTTTCTTCGAGCGATCGGCCTCGAGCCGCCCGATCTCCTCCTTGAGGAGCGCTATCCGCTCGGTGAGTTCGCCTGCCGACAAGAGGGTCAGATCCTGTCCGATCTCATGGGCAGGCTTCTTCTTGGGCTTATCCTCGTCGTCGACGGCGGGCATCGCAATGATTCCTGGCCGCGCAATTTTACCGGCCGCGGGCTTTGCTTGTCACACTGCAATCACGCCTTTGAAACCCATCGGCGGCGGCGTGGCCGAGGCTATGACCGGCCCCGCCGCCCAGCCGGCAACCACGTTGGCGGAATTGTCCTGACCCTTTGAAAGTACACGGGAAATATCCTTGCCCCGCAGCCCGCCAGCGGTTACTAAATCGCTTGGCTCAATCGCTTGGGATGGAATTGGCCGCCGTGACCGCTGGCGCAAGCCGGCGCGGTGGTCGCTAATTCGGCGCAAAGCCCGTTAGGTAATCTCGCGAAAGCCTTTGCGGGGGACTTCGATTGTGGCGCAAAGGGCGCCGGCTGCCGGCCTCGGAGGTCGTTTCTTGGTATTTTTGCGTGCCGCCCGTTCGAGCGCCCGCATCACATGTGCGCTCCTCGCCGCCGCATGGATGATGCTTGCCGGCGCACAAGCGGCGCGTGCCGTCGAAGCCGTCAATGTCCGCAACGATGCCGCCGCGATCGACTTGACCGACGCGGTCGAGTTCCGTCACGCCGATGGCGATCGCATCCAGGTTTCCACCGCTCCCGGTCCCGACGGCATCATCCGCCGCATCGAAGTCCGAGCCCGCGAGGCGGGCAGCAATTGGGCGGTGTTCGCGCTGGCCAATGACGGCGATGAACAGATCGACCGCCTGATCGTGGCGCCGCATTACCGCATGGTCGGCTCCGGCCTGATCTGGCCGGATCTCGGGCAGTCGCGCATCGTCTACATCACGCCGTCCTCTGGCGATCCGCCGGAGCGGCAGGAAAACGCCTCGGCGGACGTTTACCGCATCACGCTTGATCCCGGCACCGTGATCACGTTCGTCGCCGAATTGCGTACCGACAACCTGCCGCAACTCTATTTGTGGGAACCCGACGCCTACAAGGACAAGGTCAATTCGCTGACATTGTATCAGGGCATTGTCATCGGCATTGCCGGCCTATTGGCGCTGTTCTTGACGATCCTGTTCGTGGTCAAAGGCAGCGTGATGTTTCCGGCCGCGGCCGCCCTCGGCTGGGCTGTGCTGATCTATATCGGCATCGACTTCGGCTTTTGGCCGAAGGTCTTCGACATGTCGTCCGGCGCCGAGCGTATCTGGCGCGCTTCGGGTGAGGCGATCCTCGCCGCGACGCTTCTGGTGTTCCTGTTCGCTTATCTCAATCTCAACCGCTGGCATGTGCGCTATGCGCACATCACCCTCGTCTGGCTCGCCTTCCTCGCCGCGCTGGTCGCGCTCGCTTTGTTCTCGCCGGCGGTCGCGTCGGGTATCTCGCGCATCTCGTTGTTTTTCGTCGCCGTGCTCGGCTTCGCGCTTGTCGTCTATCTTGCCACCCACGATTTCGACCGCGCGGTGATGCTGATACCGACTTGGCTCCTTCTGGTCGTGTGGGTCACAGCGGCCGCGGCCACGGTCCTGGGCTTCCTGACGAACGATATTGTCGGCCCCGCGCTTCTCGGCGGGCTCGTCCTCATCGTCATGCTGATCGGCTTCACCGTCATGCAGCACGCCTTTGCGGGCGGCACCACGAGCGGCATTGTGTCCGACGTCGAGCGCCGCGCGCTGGCGCTGACCGGCGCCGGCGACATGATTTGGGACTGGGACGTTTCGTCCGACAAAGTGTTTACCAGCCCCGAAACCGAGACCGCGCTGGGATTGAAGCACGGCACGCTCGAAGGTTCGGCTGCCAAGTGGCTCGAAGTTCTGCACCAACTCGATCGCGACCGTTTTCGAGCGACGCTCGACAGCGTGCTCGAACAGCGGCGCGGCCGGGTGGCGCAGGATTTCCGCATGCGCACCGCAGACGGGCATTACCTTTGGTTCGCCTTGCGGGCGCGACCGGTCGTCGGCTCCGACGGCGAAGTGGTACGGCTCGTCGGCACGCTGACCGATGTCACCGAGTTCAAAACCGCGGAAGAACGCATGTTGCACGACGCGGTGCATGACAACCTCACCGGCCTGCCGAATCGCGAATTGTTCCTTGACCGGCTGGAAGCGGTTCTCAATTTCGCCAAGGCCGACCCCGCTATCCGTCCGACCGTGACGGTGATCGATCTCGACCGCTTCAAACAGGTCAACGATTCGGTCGGCATGGCGGTGGGCGACTCCATCCTGCTCACGCTGGCGCGCCGCATCGGACGTCTGATCAAGCCGCAGGACACATTGGCGCGGCTCTCGGGCGACCAATTCGGCCTGATCCTGTTGTCGGAGCGCGACTCGCTCCGCATCACCGCCTTTGCCGAAACCATGCGCAAGACGATACGCGCGCCGATCACGTTCAAGGACCGTGAGATATTCCTGACCGCATCGATCGGGTTGACGCTCGGCGACACCGAACCGCAACGCGGCGAGGAGATTCTCAAAGACGCCGAGCTCGCAATGTATCACGCCAAGCGCGGCGGCGGCGACCGCATCGATGTTTTCAAGCCCGCGATGCGCGCCCGCAAGTCCGACCGGCTGTCGATCGAATCCGACCTGCGGCGGGCGTTGGAGCGCGACGAGATCACCATTTTCTATCAGCCGATTGTCCGTCTCGAAGATCGCTCCATCGCCGGCTTCGAGGCGCTGGCGCGCTGGAACCATCCGAAGCTCGGCCGAGTCTCGCCGGTCGACTTCATCAATATCGCCGAGGAAACCGGGCTGATCGTCGAGCTCGGCCTGTTCGTGCTCGATCGCACCGCGCGGCAGCTTTCGACCTGGCAGCGCACGCTGCGCCAGCGCGAGCCGCTGTTCGCCAGCGTCAACGTATCGTCGCGGCAATTGCTGCGTCACGACCTGATTCAAGACCTGCGAACCGTGCTGGCGCGGTCGCCGCTCGCGCGCGGTTCGCTGAAGCTCGAAATCACCGAATCGGTGGTGATGGAAAATCCGGAACACGCCGCCCAAATGCTGCATCGCATCCGCGAGTTGGGCGCCGGTCTCGCGCTTGACGATTTCGGCACCGGCTATTCCTCGCTGTCCTATCTGCAGCGGTTTCCGTTCGACACCATCAAGATCGACCAGTCGTTCGTGCGCACGACGCCGAAGGGCACTCGTCCGGTCATTCTCCGCTCGATCATCACGCTCGCGCACGATCTCGGCATGGACGTTGTGGCGGAAGGCGCCGAGAGCAATTCCGACGCCGTCGAGCTGTCCCAGCTCGGTTGCGAATATGCGCAAGGTTTTGTGTTCGGCGAACCGATGACGGCCGAGCAGGCGCGGGCGTTGCTCGAGCCTGAGTCGGGGATCAAGCAGCAAACTGCGGGAATCCGGACAAAAGTCTTCGGCTCGTAATTGCTCGGCGCCAGGCAATACAATGTTTCATTGTACATAAAGACATTGCAATCTGACGCCTCCGACCCAGCGGGGGAGGACGTCCCATGAAAACCCTGGCCATTGTCGCGCTCCTCGCCGCGGCGGTTTTCGCATCGACCGCCAGCAGCCAAACACCTTCGTCATCCGACCATGCGGCGAACCAAGAGGTCTTCTGTGAGGGCACCTACGTGCTCTGCATCAAAGCCTCATCCACACCGATCCCAACGATCGACCGGCTCGGCAACTACACCTACGAGAAACGATTGAGCCTTCGCCTGTCGAATGGATGAACACTGCAAGACCGCGCTGGGTAACGCTTAGGCGTGCCCGGCCTCGCTCGACAGCATGCCGAGATCGATGCCGATTTTCTTCAGCGCCTTCTCGTATTTGCCGCCGACATCGGTGCCGAACAGCAGATCGGGATCGGCCGTGCAGTGCAGCCAGCCGTTGCCCTGAATTTCGTTCTCAAGCTGGCCCGGCGCCCAGCCGGCATAGCCGAGCGCCAGGATGGCGCTGTCCGGTCCGTCGCCCCGGGCGATCGCCTTGAGAATGTCGACGGTGGCGGTGAGGCAGATGCCGTCGTCGATCGGCAGTGTCGAATTCTCGATGAAAAAATCGGCCGAATGCAGCACGAAACCGCGTTCGGTCTCGACCGGCCCGCCGCGCATGACTTTGACGACGCCGGCGCGCGACGGCAATTGAATGACGTCGGCCGCCGGGATCACGTTGAGCTTCACCAAGAGATCGGAAAAATTGATGTTCGGCGCCGGATGATTGACGACGATGCCCATCGCCCCCTCGGACGAATGCGCGCAAACATAGATCAGCGAGCGCGAGAATCGTTCGTCGAGCATCGCCGGCATGGCGATCAGCATCTGGCCGTCGAGATAGCCTCGGCGCCGGCTCTTTCCGGATGTGCTGCCGCGCGGCAATTTCATGCTCGAAAGGTTAGCGCATCGACCTGAGTTTGCAAACGAATGACGGCGCTAAAAGTTCATGTTATGCGCACCCGCCGCCGGCCGTCCCGGCGTCAATCTGCCGCGCGGTAACGATCATGTCAGTGGCGCTTGTACGCACTTCGCCTTAGACAGCCTCGATGCTGAAATTTCGTTTGTTGACAATGACGGCCGCGACCCTGATCGGCCTCACGGTGAGCCGGGCGCAGGACGCATCCGAATGGAATGCGGAACCTCATACGGCGGCGCGCCTGATAGCGGGCTCGCTGGCCAAGGCCTCCAATATAACGTTCCTGCGCGCGGGCCTCGAAATCAAGCTCGACCCGGGCTGGAAAACCTATTGGCGCGACCCCGGCAATTCCGGCGTGCCGCCGACCTTTGATTTCTCCGGTTCGGAGAATGTGAAAGGGGTGACCGTACTGTGGCCCGCCCCGGGTCAATTCCCAGACGGCGCCGGCGGCAATTCGATCGGCTACCTCGATCATGTCGTCCTGCCGCTGCGGGTCGCATTGCTCGACGCCGCCAAGCCGACAGCGCTCAAGCTCAAGCTCGCCTACGACGTCTGCGGCAATATGTGCGTACCCGTGGACGCCGATCTCAAGCTGCCGCTCACCGGTGATGGCGCCGAAGAGAGTGCGATCGAAAAGGCGGAGGTCCGCGTCCCGCGTCATCTCGCGCTGGGCGAGGGCAAGGACCGAGGGCTGGCCATTCTCGGTCTCCATCGCGAGCCGGGCGGCGCGCACGAGCGGGTCGTCGTCGATGTCGCGGCGCCAGCGGACGCAGCGGTCGATCTCTTCGTCGAAGGACCGACGCCGGAATGGTCGCTGCCGCTGCCGGAGCTCGTCCCGGGATCAGCAGGCGGCAATGGCTCGATGCGGCAATTCAGCTTCGATCTCGATGGGCTTCCTCCCGACGCCCAACCCAAAGACGCCACCCTGACCTTCACCGCCGTTTCCGCCGACGACGCGATTGAGGTTCCGGCCCATCTCGACTAATTCATCGGGCGCCAAGCGATCCTATCGGAAAACCGGTTTCCACTTTTCCGGATGATGCGGTAATTTGCGCCCCGAGAAACGCCCATACCATAACCCCTACCAGAGGATTGATCATGACTATCAAGGTCGGCGACCACGTACCGAGCGGCACTTTCACGGTGATGACGGCCGACGGGCCGAAGCCGAAGTCCACGGACGAATTGTTCAAGGGCAAGAAGGTGGTGCTGTTTGCAGTGCCGGGAGCCTTCACGCCGACCTGCAGCAACAACCACCTGCCGGGCTTTTTGCAGAACGCGGCCGCGATCAAGGGCAAGGGCGTCGACACCATCGCCGTGACAGGCGTCAACGACGTCTTTGTGATGAACGCCTGGAAGAAAGCCTCGAGTGGCGACGGCATCGAATTTCTCGCCGACGGCAGCGCCGCCTGGGCCAAGGCGCTCGGCCTGATCGCTGGACTTGACCGAACGCGGTCTCGGCGTGCGCTCGCAGCGCTACTCCATGGTGGTCGATGACGGCGTGGTGAAGACGCTCAACATCGAGGAAGCACCGGGCAAGGCCGAGGCGTCGGGCGCCGACAATCTGCTGAAATCGCTGTAATCGCGTCGCTCCGGAGCGCGGGCGCAAGCCTGCGCTCCCGGAGCGCTTAAACGTCGTCGCTGGCGTTCGGCCAGAAGCGACGATGGACCGCCAAACCTTCGTCTTCCAGCAATGGCCCGACCACCTCGATGCGCCGGTCCGCGCGCCCGAAGATTTCCTCGCAACGCATCGTAATTCCCGCAGCGCGTTCGTAAGGCGCGCGGAGCGCCCGCATCGCCGGTTCACTGACGCAGAACACCAGCCGCCGGATATTGCACCAATAGACCGCGGCGGCGCACATCGGACACGGTTCGCCGCTGGCGTAAATCGTGGCGCGGCTGAGCTCCTGCCAGCTCAATACCGCGGATGCCGAACGCAGCGCCTGCATTTCGGAGTGCGCGGTCCAGTCCCGCGGTTCGACGCTCGGCAAGCCCTGGGCTTGTGCGACGACTTGGCCATCGCCGTCCGTCACGACAGCGCCGAAGGGCCGGCCGCCTTGCGCGACGGCGGCCTCGGACAACGCGATCGCCTGACGCAGCCGGGTGAGGTCTTGGCTTTCGCTCATAACGCCGCGGTCCTAAGTGACCGCCCTCCCCTTCGTCCGGATTTCCGCAATCGCCGCACGCGCCAATTCATCGGCGCGCTCGTTCATATTGTGGCCGGCATGGCCCTTTACCCAGTGCCAGTGAATTTGATGGGCGCCGAGAGCCGCTTCGAGACGCTGCCATAGATCGATATTCTTCACCGGCTTCTTGTCGGCGGTGCGCCAGCCGTTGCGCTTCCAATTCGCGATCCACGACATGATGCCGTTGCGCAGATACTGGCTGTCGGTGTGCAGGTCGACGCGGCACGGTTTCTTGAGCGCTTCGAGCGCCGAGATCGCGGCCATCAGCTCCATGCGGTTATTGGTGGTGTTGACCTCGCCGCCTTTCAGTTCCTTCTCGTGATCGCCGAAGGAAAGGATCGCACCCCAGCCGCCGGGACCGGGATTGCCGGAGCAAGCGCCGTCGGTGTGAACGGTCACGTGCGGCAGGACCTGCGGCGGATCGCTCACGGCTCGAGGACTCCGTAATCGCGAAAACTTTTCACCTTCTGGTGAAAGCGGAGCTTGCGCGCGTATTCGAGCGGATCTTTCGGCCGCACCAGCGCGCCGGGCGGCACGTCGAGCCAGTCGACGAGCCGCGTCAGGAGGAAGCGCAGCGCCGCGCCGCGCGCCAACAGCGGCAGCTTTTCCCACTCCGCGATCGACAGCGCCCGGGTCTTGCTGTAGCCCGCCAGCAACGCCCGCCCCTTGGTGACGTTGTAGGAGTGATCGGGCTCGAAACACCAAGCATTGAGGCAGATGGCGACGTCGTAAGCGAGCGTATCCGTGCAGGCGAAATAAAAATCGATCAGCCCTGACAGCCTGTCGCCGAGAAAGAAAACATTGTCGGGGAACAGATCGGCGTGGATGATGCCTTGCGGCAGGCCGCTCGGCCAATCGCGCTCCAACACGTCGAGCTCGGCCGCGACAAGCGTTTCCAGATTGCGCTCCACGTTATGGGCGCGCTCGCGACAGTTTTCGTAGAGCTGTCGCCATCCGCCAACCGACAGGGCGTTATCGCGGCGCATCGCAAAATCGGCGCCGGCGAGATGCAGCCGCGCCAGAGCTTCGCCAAGCGCCGCGCAATGTGCCGCGGTCGGCCGGCGGATCCACAGGCCATCGAGGAAAGTCACGATCGCGGCGGGCCGGCCGGCAAGCCGGCCCAGCACCTGGCCGTTCCTCGCTTTCACCGGTTGCGGGCAGGTGATGCCGCGGCTCGCCAGATGCTCCATCAACGACAGGAAAAACGGCAGGTCGCGTTCGGCGACGCGCCGCTCGTAGAGCGTCAGGATGTAATAGCCGCCGCCGGCATGCACGAGGAAGTTCGAGTTCTCGACCCCCTCGGCGATTCCTTTGTAGGAGAATAGCTCGCCGACGCCGTAATCGGCGAGGAAGCGGCCCAAATCCTCCGCCGAGACATCGGTATAGACCGCCATGAAGGTCTCCAGGAACCCTGCGCGGCTACCGTGGGAACCGCCTTCCCGTCAAGCTGTGCCGCCGCCAAGCCACCCGGCAAAGCGGGCATAGAGGTCGGCAGTCTCCTGGCCTTTGTCGCGATAGACCACTGGCGCCAGCGCCCGGCCTTCCGAATGGGCAATCCGAAACGCCATATAACGGTATTCCTCCGGAAAGCGCGCGGCGCCGCCGGCTGCGAACAAAGCATCGAAGGCCGGCGAGGGCTCGACGGGATCGAGCCGGTCGCGCTCATAGATCGCCGCCCGTTCGGCGATCAGCCAGCCGCCCGGATGCTTCTCGATGCGGTCGAGAAAGCGGGAACACGACGTCAGATCGACGGTGACGCCTTTGAACGGCTGGCGGACGCGGATGATGACGCTCGTTTCCGCCACCGCCCGGTCGATACCGACCTTGACGATCGGCGTGAACAGATGATGCCGCGACCAGGTGTGGCCGGCATCGAAATTCGCCCGGCAGCGCTCGACGAATTGCTCGAACGCGCCGCTGAACCATGAAACCGAGATGTGGCCGTCGGGCGTGAAGGTGCCGCGCAGTTCCTGCCATCGGCCTTGGTCGCGATAGAGGCCCCAAGCCTGGATCAGGTCCGCGATGGCGATTTTTTCGGCGATTTCCATGCGGACGACCTCTTGAGCGCGTGACGATTAGCTGCCGTGCTGACATCGCGCAACAGCTCTGCTATCGGCAAGGCCCCGTCCTAGGCCGAGAGCATTAAAGACAAGCGAATGAAAGCCATCGTCATCCACGAATACGGGCCGCCGGAAGTTTTGCGCTACCAGGATGTTGCCGATCCCGAACCGCGCAGTGGCGAAATCCGCATCAAGGTGCACGCCGCGACCGTCAATCGCGTTCTCGACGTCAGCCTGCGCGCCGGCAAGGAAGGCGCGCGCGGCGCTACGCTGCCGCTCATTCCCGGTGTCGATTGCGCCGGCACCATCGATGCGATCGGGCCGCAGGTGACGCGCTGGCAGGTCGGCGACCGGGTCGCCGCGGCAGGCTTCATGCCGCTCGAGCTCTGTGCGGAAGACGGCTCCGGCTACAACGGCCCGCGCGGCATGATGGGCATCAAACGGCCCGGCGGCTTTGCCGAATACGTTTCCGTGCCGGCCGCCGCCGCGGTGCGGTTGCCCGATGCGCTCGACTTCCATCGCGCCGCCGTCGTCATGCGTCACGTACCGACGGCCTGGAATCTTCTTACCCACGTCGCCAATCTCACCTTCGACGAGACGGTGCTGATCATGGGCGCCGGCGGCAATCTCGGCACCATCGGCATCCAGATCGCCAAGAACGTGATCGGCGCGCGCGTCATCGCAGCGGCGGGCTCCGATGAGCGGGTCGCGGTCGGCACCAAGCTCGGCGCCGACCACGGCGTCAATTACGCGACCCACAGCATCTACGACGAGGTGATGAAATTCACCGGCGGCAAAGGCGTCGACGTGCTCTACGACAATATCGCCAACCCGGCGGTGCTGCCGCTCGCCTTCCTCACCATCGGCATGAACGGCAGGCTCGTCACCGCTGGCGCGCACGCCGGACCGCATGTGCCGATCGACTTCTCGCACCTTTACCACAAGCGCATCACCATCAAGGGCATGCCCGGCTACACGCCCTCCGACCTGCCGCACTGCCTCGCTGCGGCAGCGCAGGGCAAAGTCATCCCGCAGATCGAGCGTGTGATGCCGCTGTCGCGCGCCGCCGAGGCGCATCGGCTGGTCGAGGCCCATGAAGGCCAAGGCAAGATCGTGCTCGATCCGACGCTGGGGTGAAGATCTACGAATCGTCCACCGGATGCGTCGCCCGCACCGACGGCCGCGCCGCAAATACCTCGTGCCATTCGGCGATACGATGGTGGCCTTTGCGCCAATCGTCGTCGGCGTAGCGAAAATCGAGATAGGACAGCGCGCAGCCGATGGCGATATGGCCGATATCGAACGGCGTCGCAGAAAGGGATTCCGCTTCGCGTTCTAGATGACCGAGCACGGCTTCCGTCCGCACCTTAGCGCTTTTCAGATGCAGCGCCGACGGCTGCGCGCGCGCACGTTCGTTGCGGTTGAGCACCAACAGATCCAAAAATCCGTCGGCGAGCGCCTGTCGGCGCAGCGCTGTCATGCGTGCGTTCAAATCTTGCGGAAAGAGCTTCGGCGTGCCGGCAAGCGCATCGAGATATTCGCAGATCACCGCCGAGTCGTAGAGCACCGTGCCGTCGTCGAGGAGAAGCGTCGGGATTTTCGACAGCGGATTGTCGCGCATCAGTTCAGCATGAGGCCTGGCGGTTTCCGCTATCGTACGCACGCAGGCGATGCGATCGACGAGACCGCGCTCGTGCGCGACGATCATGACTTTGCGCACGAAGGGCGAACGCGGCGACCAATGCAGCTTCATCGCTGCACCTTATCGGTTTACGGCGGAAGCCGCGAGCGTCACAGCCTCTTCAAGACCTTTCGCGATCCGGCAGCCGGCGGCGTCGAGCGCATCGAGTTTTGCTGCCGCGCTCTCGCGGGCGCTGCCGATCAGCGCGCCGGCATGGCCCATTTGCCTTTGCGTCGGCGCGTGGCGGCCGACCACCATGGCGATAACGGGTTTACCGAAGCCGCGCGCGGCTTCGGCGAAAGCATATTCCTTGTCGCCGCCGATTTCGCCGCAGAACAGCACCGCCGCGGTCTCCTCATCCTCGGCGAGCGCTTGCAGATATTCATGCGGATTGCGGCCGATGACGCTATCGCCGCCGATGTGGGCGACGATGCGCTGGCCGATGCCGGCGAGCGTCAACTGCCGCGCCAAAGCGAGCGCAACCGTGCCGCTGCGCACGATGACGGCAAGCCTGCCCTGCCGGCAGAAACTCGGCGCGATGGAGCCGAGAAGCCCGCGGCCCGGGACGAAAATGCCGAGCGTATTCGGCCCGACAAGCCAACTGCCCGCCGCGCGCGCCTGCGCCGCGGCAGCTGAGCGTATCGTGTACCGGCACATATTCGGCCGCCGCCATGATGGTCGGAACGCCAAGCTCTACGCATTCGGCGATGGCAGTCGCGGACGCCTTCGGCCGGCGTATAGATGACCGCGATATTCGGCTTTTGCGGCATATCGCCGATGCGGTCATAGAGCGGCAAGCCGTCCATATCGGTGCCGCCGCGGCCGAGCGCGACGCCGCCGACGAGCGGCGTGCCGGCCTCGATCATGCCCGCGACCTGGCTGCGCGCATAGCGTCCGGTCGGGCTGATCACCGCCACCCGCCAGGGCTCGGGATCAAGGAACGGCAGGCGCATGACGCCCGACATGCGGTAAGCTCCGGGGAAGCCGCGCCGGACGGCGCGAGGGGGAACTGCCCATTATGCGTCTTGCCGAGGTCGACGGGAAAGCCTTGCTGCGCCGCCACGGTCTCGCCGTGCCGCGCGGTGTCCTGCTCACTGGCAGCGAAGATCCGCCGCAACAGACCGAAGACTGGCCGGGCTTCGTCCTCAAGGCGCAAGTTCTCGAAGGCGGCCGCGGCAAACGCGGTTTGGTACGGCGTTTCGACAAAGCGCGCGAACTTCGCAACGTGCGGCGGCTGATCCTGGCGAGTGTCGAAGACGCCGATACGCCGCTCCTCCTCGAGGAGGCGGTGCCGATCGCCCGCGAAATATTCGTCGCGGTCCGCGTCGACGGCACGCGGCAGCGGCTCGAGCTTTTGATCGCGCCGCAAGGCGGGGAAAATGTCGAACAATCGGGCAAAGTTGCGCGCATCGGCATTGACGCCGCCGCGCCGGTCACGCCGGAATCGATCTTCCCCGCCATCGCCAAGTTTTTTCCAAGCGAGCTTGCAGCGCGTGTCGCGCGCTATGCCGCGCGGCTTCCGGAAATCGCGCGCCAGGAGGATTTGGAGCTGCTCGAGATCAACCCGCTGGCACTGACCGAAGACGGCAGACTTGTCGCCTGCGATGCCAAGATCGTCCGCGACGACAGCGCCGAATTCCGCCATGCCGCGGGCGAATTCGCCATCAGCCGCAAGCTCGCCGAGCGGGCTCTGACCGGGCTCGAACGCACGGCGCGCGATCTCGGCTTTCAGCTCGTGGAGACCGGCGGCGACGTCGTGCTCGTCACCTCGGGCGCCGGGCTTGCCATGATGATGATGGATCTATTGGCCGACCACGGGCTTTCCGCCGCGAGCTTCATGGACAATCTGCGCGGAGCGCCGGACGAGACCATGACCGAGCGACTGAAAATCGCCCGCGCGCTGGCCGCACGGCCAAACATCAAGGCGATCGTCTTTCAGACCGTGATCGCCTCGCGCTCGCTCGCCGAGCGGATCGAGGCGCTCACCGCCTGGATCACCGCCGAGCCGCTGCCTAAGCCGCTCTTCGTCGGTCTTGCCGCCGGCCATGCCGCAACCCGCAAGATGAGCGTCGAGGCGGCAATCGAAAAGCTGCGCACGCTCGGCGTCGCCGCCTTCACCGATCCCGTGGAACTCGTCAAAGCGGCAGCAAAAGCGTTGCGCTGACAACGCCGTTCGATCGAGCGCGCGTCAATGCCTGGCGATGAGATCGAGATTGCTCTACCGCGCCCGTTGGCCGCGGACCGCATAGAACGACGCATAGAACCGCTTGCAGGCTTCGATGAAGCCGCCGCCGAATTCCAGCGGCCGATCAGGGGCGAGGTCGAAGATGTAGTCGCAGCCGTCGCCGGCGCAGCAATAGGTCCGCAGACCGCGGAGCCTATCGGCCGGTTCCGGATTCCGCTCGCCGCAATCGGGACAGACCAAGAGAATGCGAGTCGCCGATGGCGTTTGTGGAATGCCGAAATTTCGCATGGTGGCGCCCCGCCGATCCCGCAGTGCAGCACGAATTCGAATCAACGCGTAGTTTATCAGACCGCTGTACCGGCGCGCCGCGACAACGAGCATTTTTCAAGCAATATTCTCATTCTTGCGGCCAGAGCCTAGGCGCGGCAGTATGATGGCGAGCCAAAGACCCCGGAAAGGGGCGGCTCGTGAGGAACAGCTGTCCGTCGGCTCTGCCGAGTGCATGTGGGGCACGCGCATGAAGACTATTCTCGTTCCGACCGAGCAGGGTTCCGCGATGGCGTCGGCGTTGGACACCGCGCTGCTCTTGGCGCGGAAGTTCGATAGCCTGATCGAGGGCTTTCCGCTCCGTCCCGCGGTCGCCGACCTCGTCGCCATGGATCCCGACAGCGGCCTGACCATGGTCGCGGTCAAGGAAAACGACGCCGAAATGGTGCGTCAGGCGGAGATGCTGTTCCGCTCGTTCATGGACCATCACGGCGTGCCGCCGTACGGCGGCGATGGCGCGGCGTCGCTATCGTGCTCATGGCTCAAGGACGCGCCGAGCGGCCATGACTTCGTCGGCAGCTACGGCCGGGTGTTCGATATGATCGTGTTGGCGCGGCCCGGCGACGAATGGCAAAGCCCGTCGATGATCACGCTCGAATCCGCCTTGTTCGAGAGCGGACGGCCGGTATTGATCGCGCCACCCACCGCGCCGCCTTCGCTCGGCACCAATGTGCTGATCGCCTGGAATAACAGCACCGAACAGGCGCGCACCATGGCGGACGCCATGCCGCTCCTTCGCCTCGCCGAACGCATCACCATCCTGACTGTCGAGGGCGCTACCGTCGCGGGACCGAGCGGCGAGCAAATGGCCCGCTCGCTCAAGCTCAACGGCATGACCGCCGAGACCGTCACCATGAAGCCCGGCAAGCGCAGCGCCGGCGACACCATCATCGCCAAGGCCGAGGAACTCGGCTGCGATCTCATCGTCAAGGGCGCCTATACCCAGAGCCGGCTGCGGCAGATGATCTTCGGCGGCACCACGCGGCACATTCTCGCCAATGCCAAGCTGCCGGTGTTGATGGCGCATTGATGCCCCATCCGGTGGAATTGATTGCGGCTCTCGGCCCGTTCGCTTATGCGCTCCTTCGCATAGCGGTCGGACTTGCTTTGGTGCCGCATGGATTGCGCAACACCTTCGGATTCTTTCCCAATACCGGCATGCCGAACCAGAGTCTCGGCGATCTGGCGCGCTATCTCGACGCCAATGGGTACCGGCCGGGAAAATTCTGGGCTGCCGCGATTTCGATAACACAATTGGTCGGCGGGCCGCTGCTTGCGCTCGGCCTGTTCACACGGCCTGTCGCCGCCGTGGTTCTGGTCTTTCTTCTCGTCGCCAATGTCGAGCGCTGGCGGATCGGAAAATATTTTTGGAACAGGCAGGGGCTCGAATACACCCTGATGTGGACGATCGCCACGTTCTACGTGTTGGTGCGCGGCGGCGGGCGCTATTCGCTCGACCATATGCTCGGGTGGGGATTCTTAAAGAGAGGCGTGTCACGATGAAGATCAAGGCGAACGGCATCACCATCAATTATCGGATCGACGGCCCGGACGGCGCCCCGTGGCTCGTGTTCTCCAACTCGCTCGCGACTTCATTGGCGATGTGGGACGAGCAGGCCGACGCGCTGAAGGATAAGTTCCGGGTGCTGCGCTACGATCAGCGCGGTCACGGCATGACCGATGTGACGCCCGGCCGTTATGCGTACGATACACTCCTCGCCGACGCTCTTGGCTTGCTCGACGCGTTGGGGATCCGGAAGGCGCATTTCGCCGGTCTGTCGATGGGCGGTGCGACGGCGCTTGGCCTTGCCGAACATCATCCCGACCGCTTCGATCGCATCATCGTGTGCGATTCACCCTGCCAGTCGACGCCGCAGTCGAGCCAGCAATGGGAGGAGCGCATAGCGATTGCGCAGCAGAAGGGTATGGAGGCCCTCGTCGAGCCGACCATCGCACGGTGGATACCGGCCGACATCGTGACCGAAAATCCGCCGCACGTCGACAAAGTCCGCGCCATGATCCGGGCAACGCCGGTCGACGGCTTCATCGGATGCGCCGCGGCGCTCGCCGCGCACGACTATGCGACTGCCGTCGCTTCGGTGAAATGCCCCGTCCTGTTTCTGGTCGGCGAGAAGGACGCGCCGGCGCCGGCCATGCGCAAGCTCAATGAGAAGCTTCCCGGTTCGCGCTACGTCGAGCTTCCCGGCGCCGGTCATATTTCCAACATGGACCGGCCGGCGGAATTCACCCGCGCGGTGCGCGAGTTTCTTGGAGCATGATCCCGAACAGTGGAAGCCGGTTTTCGGATAAGATCATGGTCGGCTGATCCGGACGTGACGCGCTGACGTTTGATCAGCAGAAATGCAATCGGAGCGCGGCAGGTCCGCGCTCCGATGTTGGTTTCAAGAACTATGGCGCGCTTATGCGCCTTTCAGCTTTTTGGTGCATTCGCTGTAATAGCCGCCGCCCTTTTGGATCCATTTCAGGCCGCCATTGCCGTTGCTTGTCTTATTGGCCTTGTACTGATCGAGGCAGGTTTCCATGCGGGCCTTGCCGGCGGAGTCCTTCGCGTATTTGGCGTCGACCGCGCTCGGGAACACAGCGTTGCCAACCGCGACGGGTGCCGCCGCTGGAGCCGGCGCCGGCGCCGGTGCCGGTGCTGCGGCTGGCGCTGATGCCGTGGCGGGTGCCGGCGCCGCCGCAGGCGCGGCCGCATCCGAGCCGCACTGCGCCTTGCGGAAGTCGTTCCACTTCATGCCGTTGAGCGTGCCGGCGGTCTTGGCGGCTTTGTATTTGGCGCTGCATTCCGTCATCGAGAGCGCGTGAGCGGAAGTGCCCTGCAGGGCGACGGCCGCGAGTACTGCTGCGGCGCATAAAACGACGTGACGCGTGGTCATGACTGGTTTCCTCGTGTTGTCGATAGAGTTCAGTGTGATGAGTCCGGTGGGACGATCAATTCCGGCGGCCAACCCGGGAGACCCGCTACATCGACCGCAGTCATTCTTCCTCGATCAGCAGGCGGAGTCTGCCATGGGGCCGGTTTGAATAAAAGCCAGTGTCGCCCTGACGGCCCAGGATTCAGCCTTTGAATTTGTGCTCATGCGGCTTGCCGATCATATCGGCACAGCCGGCGCGGTTGGCCCAATATTCCCAGGCCCGCCAGGTCTCCGGCGCGTGCGGCTTGTAGCCCGCGGCGCGCGCGGCGATTTCGCCCTTGGACAGCGGCTTCGGCTTGCCGCCCATCCGCATGGCGTTCATCTGCACCCGCGCATTGCGCGGCAGATAGACCGAAAGCCGCACCACTTCGATGATCGAGCGCGCCGCCGAGGCAAAACCATGCCCGCGCATCAGCGCGACATTGCCGGCGCCGAGACATTTCGCGAGGTCCCTGCCCTGCGCCATATTGGTCACCAATAAATTCGTGTCGCCGAACTTCTTGGCGATGTCCCACACCGGCACCTTGCCGCCGATGAAGCTGCCGGAATGGATCACCGGCTGCAGCGGCGTGGATATGATCCCGAACGGCAACGTGTCTTCGGCATGGGCATGAACCACCGCCATCGACGTCGGGCCGCGCCTCGAATATCGCCGCATGGATGAAGCGTTCGAGATAGGGCTGGCGCTTGTCCTTGACCGGCTCGCCTTCCTGATCGAACTCGACCAGATCGTTGACCTCGACCAGTTCCGGCGCGCGCGAGCGCGACATGAAAAAGCGCTTCGGATTATCGGGATGGCGAACGCTGATATGGCCGTAGGCGTCGACCACGTCTTCGTGGGACAGAATACGGTTGGCGACGACAAGGTCGCGCAAGAGATCGTCGAGCTGGCTCATAGTGGCGTTTCCATGTTGATCATCGGAGCGACGTTACGAGAACCCCGTGCATCGTCAATGCAGTTCTTTACGCAGAATTTTGCCGATCGTTGCTCTTCGGCAGGCTGTCGACAAATTCGATGATCGTCGGTCGCTTGTAGCCGGCCAGGCGCGTGCGCAGATATTGGCTGAGCTCCGCTTCGTCGAGCGCTGGATCGCGCTTGACGACGAAGAGCTTCACCGCCTGGCCGGTGCGCGCGTTCGGCACGCCGATCACGGCCGCTTCCAGCACGCCCGGATGCTGCATCGCGATGTCTTCCACCTCATTGGGAAACGCCTTGAAGCCCGAAACGTTGATCATGTCCTTCTTGCGGTCGAGGAGCTTCAGAAAACCTTCCGCATCGAAGGCGCCGATATCGCCGGTGCGCAGCCAGCCGTCGGCGGTGAGAACGCAGCTTGGTTTCGTCGGGCCGTTGCCAATAGCCCAGCATGACCTGGGGGCCGCGCACCCACACTTCGCCTTCCTCGCCCAAGGCAAGAACGTTGCCGGCATCGTCGCGGATCGTCACTTCGGTCGACGGCAGCGGCAGGTCCGACGGTGCCGATTTTCGGCGTCAGAAACGGATTGATGCACACGACCGGCGAGGCTTCGGTCAAGCCATAGCCTTCGACCAACTGGCTGCCGGTGATGTCGCGCCAGCGCCGCGCCACTTCACTCTGGACGGCCGCCCCGCCGCCGACCGCGACCCGAAGCGCGCTGAAATCGAGCGTGCTGAAATCGGGTTCGTTGACGAGCGCGTTGAACAGCGTATTGACGCCCGACATCCAGGTGATGTTGGCGCCGACGCATGGTGCGAATGAGCCGGTGCAGATCGCGCGGATCGGGAATGAGAAAATTCAAGTCCGCCCAGCACCGCAAAGCTCAGCAGGTTCGCGGTCAGCGAGAAGATGTGATAGAGCGGCAGCGGCGTCAGCACGCGCTCGTGTTCCAGATCTGACGTCGGCCCCGGTCCAAGCGCAGCACTGCAGCGTATTCGCGACCAGATTGCGATGGGTCAACATCGCGCCTTTCGGCACGCCCGTCGTTCCGCCGGTATATTGCAGCAAAGCGATGTCGTTCGGATCGCGGCTGGGCGTCCTGATAGCTGCTCGCTCGGCGGCCGGTCGCACGCATCCTGCAGCATGGTGAAACGCTCGAAGCGCCAGGCCGGCACGGCGTGTCGGATATAGGAATTGGCAAAATTGAATGCCCAGCGTTTGAGCAGCGGGACGAAATCGCCGAGACGCGCGACCACGACATGCTGGATCTTGGTCGCGGCGACGATGGCTTCGAGCTTGTGGGCGAAATTCTCCATGATCACGATGACCGTGGCGCCGGAATCGGCGAGCTGCTGCTGCAGTTCGCGCGGCGTGTAGAGCGGATTGACGTTGACGACGATGAGGCCCGGCGCGCAGCGCGCCGAGGAACGCGACCGGATAAGCCAGCATGTTCGGCAGCATGATCGCCACGCGGTCGCCCGGCCGGCAATGGACCTCCTCGACCAGAAACGCCGCAAAATCGCGGCTGTCGCGATCCCAATCGGCATAGCTCATCCGCGCGCTCAAGCATTCGAAGGCGGGACGCTCGGCATGTCGGCGGCAGGCCTCGAGCAGCATCGCCGACAGCGACGCATAAGCGTCCGGATCGATGCTCTGCGGCACGCCCGCCGGATAGGAGGCGAACCAGAACGGTTCGGCCGGCGGCGCCGAGGGCGGTGCCGCACCGCTCGGTGCCGGCTGGGTCATCACTCGATCACCATGAAAGCGCGGTCCTCGGCACGGCCTCGTAACTTTCGACGAGGCCTCGGCGCCATCATCGGCGATTCTGGCATCGCAAAGCTATGCCGGTCACGCTATTTCGCGCCGACATATTTTTCGAGCGTCATCGGATTGCCCTTGCGCGGCGGCTCCTGCGGCTCGATGCCGGCGAAACGGCTCGCCTCGGTGAACCAGCGCTCGCGCGCCGGAAGCTGCCAGTTGCGCCGGGTCAGCATAGGAGGCGTCCCAGCGCACCGGCTCGTCGTCGATATCCATGCATTGGTAATGGGTGTTGAACAGCTCGATGCGGTGGCCGTCGGGATCGCGCAGGTAGACGAACAGCGCGTGCCCGGGTCCGTGCCGGCCGGGACCGAATTCGATGTTGTCGGCAAAGCCCATGGTGGCGGCGAGATCGCAGACGTAGAAGAACAGGTAGGATTCCGGAATGGCGAAGGCGGCATGATGCAGCCGCGGCCCGGCGCCCGGCGCGAACACGATATCGTGCGGATTGCCCTTGCGCTGCAGGAACACGAACATCGGATCGTCGCTGCCGTCGGGCGCGATATATTCGGACAGCCGGAAGCCCATGGCCATGTAGAATTCGAGCTGCGCGCTGGCACGTCCGGCACCAGCAATTGAAAGTGGTCGATCCGTTGCGGCACCGCGCCGTGGTGATGCTCGAAGGACACGACGAGCCGCGGCTTGCGCGCCATGGTGGCGCAGAATTCGAGCGGCGCGCCGACGGCGTCGTTGACGTGCAGGGTGCGGCCCTGATGCGGACGTTCGACCCATTGCGCCGGCAATCCGGCCTTTTCGAAATAGAACTTCGCCTTCTCCAGATCTTCCTCGCTGAAGCAGCGCATGCCGACCCGCTCGGCTTGCGCTGCGCCGGCGCGCTTGAGGACGAGCGAGTGATGGCACGCTTCGGCGACGCCGCGCAGATAGATCGTATCCTTGTCCTCGTCGCTGACAATGAAGCCGATGAGATCGACGTAAAACGCGCGGCTTTTGCCGAGGTCGGTCACGTCCAGCACCGACATGGCTGGCGCGCGTGACGTTGAAGGGCGGATTGTAATTGGGTTTGGGAATGCTCACGAAAATCTCCGCGAATAGCGACAATGGCGAGTAGCGAATGGAGATTAGCGTGCTTTTCGCCAAACTCCCACTCGCTGCTCGCTATTGGCTAGTCGCGTAAAAAACTATTCCTGGTTTGCCGCGAACAATTGCCGGCCCATGCCGTCGAATTGCGCCTTCTGTTCGTCGGAGAGCGAATTGTAGAAAGCCGCAAGCGCCGGCCGCACCGTTTCGACGCCCTGCAGCATGGCATCGAGCCGCTTGCCGATTGCGGCCAGACGGTCCGGCGGGGTGGCCGGCAGCTCGGCCGGGCACGCCGCCTTGATGTCGTTCGCGGCCTGAGCCGCCGCCGACTGCAGTGCGTCGAGCTTTGCCCGCTGCGCATCGTTCGGATGCACCACGCGATCGATCTGATCGGTCGGCCACGCCATGACGCTGGCATTGCACTGCGCTTGCAGGTTCGGCGCGGCGGACTGGCCCTTCGGCGCGTTGCGCTTGCCGGCGGCGCGATGTCGTTGAACCGCGCTTTCTGCTCGTCGCTCAGCGACGCGTAGAACTTGTCGAGCGGCGGGCTCACGATATTCACCGCATCGACCAGCGCTTGCACCCGCTGCTGCATGGCATCAAGCCGCGCGGTCGGCGCGAACGAGACCGTGGTCGGGCAATGCGCTTTGACTTCGTCGCTGGCTTTGACGAGCGCGTTGCCGAGATTGTCGAGCAGCGCGGATTGCTGGTCGCTCGGCTGGATCGCCGCCTGGATCTGATCGAGCGGCCAGCCCGTAACCTCGGCGGCTTCGTCGGCACAGCTTTGCGCCATGCCTTGAGTCAGACTTGCCATCCGCGCCGGCGCGCCAGGTCCCTGCACGTAATCGCCGTAGTCGTAGGGCGAGAAAATGGCCTGGTAGATATCGCCGTAGCCATAGGCCCAGAACGGATCGACGTCGTAATCATCGGGCCACAGCGCATAATAGAAGGCATCGCCGTAGGCATAGGGCCAGAATACCGGACCGACCCAGCCGAGATGATTGTAGGGGTGCCAGCCGTGATGCCAGAACGGCCGGAACGCCGCGTTGGCGGCGAACTGGCGATGCGCCGCGAAGGCATCGGGGATCGGCGCGGAAAGCCGCGGAGCGGGCATGAGGGAAAGCACGCGCGCCGGCCGTCAAGGGACGCCCGGTCGTCAGCGGACGGGCAGTCGTCGTCAGGGAGTGCGCAGTGGTTCGGGCCGTCGGCGTGAAGTGCGAATGTGACAATGCCGAATGCGCCGCCACTGACGGCCGGGCGTGGCTGACGGCAAAATGGCTCGCGTGCGGGACGGTATGAACATGGGCCACGGCGCGGGCGGCATTGAAATGCGGCACGGCATGGGCCGCAGCGATGTGCGGCGCAGGATGCCCTCCCCCTGGGTGCCCTCCGGCTGGGTGGCCTCCCCCCGGATGACCGCCGGGCTTGGCGGCGAAGCTTGCGCCGGTGGCAAGGCAGAGCGTCAAGGCGACCGCGCTGCAGCCGGCCGCGAATTTCCGCAGCCTCGACTGACCTGAACCGGCAGGACTTTTTCCGAAGGTTTTCATCGAAATTGCCTCCATGTCGCACCGCCAACGCAAGATCTGGAACCGCGGTTCCAGCACCTTGCCGTGATGCTGCGGCGCACCGAAATCTCGTTCGGATTTCAATCGCTCGTTTGAATAATCGTGGCGCGGCGGATTGGTTCAAGACCATCCGCGAAGATGGAGAAGAATTAATCAGAGGCGCGTGTTCGCCGCGGAAAAACGCAGGATAGGGCTAGATTTTCCGGCCTTATCGCAACGCCCGGCGGTGTCGCCCGAATATCACATGGCATCCGATAAAGGACCGTCGCGCAGCCCGAAGAGGCGCCGCGGTTGATCTTCATGCCGGGGTTGGGCATGCTTAACGCGGTCGCGGTATGGCTTTACTGTGGTCGTGTGCGTCGAGCGGCGTGCTTGGGGGCTTACAGCAACGGGTTACGGGCAGTGCTTGCGTTGGCCCATGCTGGTATGCATCGGGGTAGTTGGGTGCGGCGCAAAGCTTATTTACGCAAGCGAGCTTGCGCTCCCGCCTTGGTCGTTGCGCTGGCACTCGCGGGTTGCACTGTCGGACCCGAATTACGAACGCGAAGCAGCACCAGCGCCGACCGAATACAAAGAACTGAAAGGCTGGAAGCTCGCCAATCCGCGCGACAATGTCGATCGCGGCGACTGGTGGAAGGTCTACCGCGATCCCGCGCTCGATACGCTTCTGCCCCAGGTCGAGATCTCCAATCAGACCGTCGCCGCTTCGGCGGCGGCCTATGAGGAGGCCAAGGCGGTCATCCGAGAAGCGCAAGCGGCGCTGTTTCCGACGGCGACCGCCGGATACGGCGTCACCCGGACGCGAACCGGCGCGCTGGCCGGCACGACGGGCGGAAGCGCCGTCGGCGTGGGCCTCGGCACCAGATACACGACGCAATACAGCGCGCCGATCAGCGGCGCTTGGGACCTCGATGTCTGGGGCAAAATTCGCCGGCAGATCGAGAGCAATACCGCGGCCGCGCAAGCCAGCGCCGCCGATCTCGACAATGCCAAGCTGTCGGCGCAGGCGCAGCTCGCCACCGCCTATTTCAATCTTCGCGCCGCGGATTCCTTGCGCGATCTGCTCGAGCGCACCGTCGTCCAGGACAAGGAAACGCTGCGGCGTCACGCGCGACAAGGTCAATGCCGGCTGCTGCTCCGGACCAGGCCTGGCGACAGTGTCGCCGGCCGATCTCGCGCTCGCCTCGGCGCAGGTCGAGAATGCCGAAGCGCAGGCCCTCAATGTCGGCGTGCAGCGCGCCCAATTCGAGCACGCCATCGCCATTCTGATCGGACGGCCGCCGTCCGAACTGACGGTCGCGCGGCGCGGTCTTGGCGGCGGCATTCCCAAAATTCCGGTCGCGGTGCCCTCGACGCTTCTGGAAAGGCGTCCGGATATCGCCGCGTCGGAGCGGACCATGCAGCAGGAAAACGCGCTGATCGGCGTCGCCGAGGCCGCCTATTTCCCGGATATTTCGCTCTCCAGCGTGCTGCAATTTGTCGGGCCCATTCCAGCTCCCTTCAGCGCGGCGCGTTCGATCGGCTCGATCGGAGCGGCGGGCACGCAAACTTTGTTCGATGGCGGCCTGACGTCGGCGCAGGTCGACGCCGCGCGCGCGGTCTATTGGCAAAGCGTCGCCAATTATCGGCAGACGGTGCTCACGGCATTTCAGCAAGTCGAAGACGAACTGGCCGCGGTGCGCATCCTGTCGCGCCAGCTCGTTCTGCAGCAGCAGGCCGTGAGAGACGCACGCGAGGCCGTTCGCGTCGACATGAATCAATACCGGGCCGGAATCGTCGACCTCACCGTCGTGGTGACGGCGGAGAACACTTTGCTGACCGACGAGGAGAGCGAATTGACGGTGCGGCAAGATCTGTTCCTCGCCAGCGTCAGCCTGATCGAGGCGCTGGGCGGCGGCTGGGACACGACGTTGGTGCCCGATCAGTTCCAATTGCAGAAGGACTTTTCACTGGTGCCGAAACTCGAATCGCCGACCCCGCTGGCCGTAGAGCTTTTCCCGAAGGTGCCGACACCCTCGAACCCGCCGGTGGCGTTGCCGGCGACATCGCCGCCGACCCAGTAATGCCGGGACCGGTTCGGTCGATCCCGATTTTTGCTCGACGGACGCAAGACCGGCTGAAAATTCGGCCAACCGCTTGATTAAACGTACGATTCCGAGGACACTATGATCGCCAGCAGCCTTTCGGCCACGTGGAGCCTCGCAAGGCCCCGCCCAGTGGGTTTGCGCATTTGGCAGCTCATGGCTGCGCCGGCGCGCTCATTAGGGAATATTCATTAGGCGGGTGCGGGCGGCGCACTTTATAAGTCGGCATCTCGGGAGCGATGAACGCCCATCATGGACGAGCGCACGCGCAGAACTGAAGACGATTTGCCGCC
Source organism: uncultured Alphaproteobacteria bacterium (assembly GCA_963696555.1). Classification (GTDB taxonomy): domain Bacteria; phylum Pseudomonadota; class Alphaproteobacteria; order Rhizobiales; family Xanthobacteraceae; genus BOG-931. The sequence continues at coordinate 476,408 of CAVOKR010000014.1, forward strand.
CGCGATCCGGCGGCCCGCGCCTGACGCGAGCGTAACGACCCGATCGCGTTCGCGATTCTGGATCGGCGTCGGCCTCGTCGCAATCGTACTGGCATTGGCGGTCTACCAGATCATGCGCTCGACGTCGCCCGTGCCGCCCACCGGCCGCTTCCGCAGCAGGCGGGCTGCAGAGCGTCGGCGCCGCAACGGTGGCATTGGGCAACGTTCGCGAAATCGTCAATGCGCTCGGCACCGTCACGCCCACTCGCGACCGTGACCGTGCAGACGCAAATCAACGGGCAGCTCACCGCGGTCGCGTTCACCGAGGGCCAGTTGGTGAAGAAAGGCGACTTTCTCGCGCAGATCGATCAGCGGCCCTATGAGATCCTGAAGGAACAATACGAAGGCCAGCTTGCCCACGATCGAGGGGCTGTTGGCGCAAGCGCAAATGGATCTCACGCGCTATCAAACGCTCGCCCAGCAGAATTCGATCGCCAAGCAGCAGGCCGACGATCAGGTCTTCATCGTGCAGCAATACACAGGCTCGGTGAAACAGGATCAGGGCCTGGTCGATGCGCAAAATCTGAACATCGCCTATTGTCACATCGTTTCGCCGGTCGACGGGCCGCGTCGGGCTGCGCCTGGTCGATCCGGGAAACTATGTCCAGACGACAGCCAGCTACCGGCATTGCCGTCATCACCCAGCTGCAGCCGATCACGGTCATCTTCTCCATCCCGGAGGACGAGTTGCCGGAGATCATGCCGCAGCTCAACGCCGGCGGCACGCTGCCGGTCACCGTCTATGATCGCGCAAATTTGCACGAACTTGCGGTCGGCACGGTATCGGCCGTCGATAATCAGATCGACACCACCACCGGCACGGTGAAAGTGCGCGCGCAGTTCGACAACACCGACAACAAACTATTCCCGAACCAGTTCGTGAATGCCCGGCTCCTGGTCAAGACGCTGAAGAACGTGGTCACGGTGCCGACCTCGGCGATCCAGCGCGGCTCGCCCGGCGCTTATGTGTATGTGATCAATGCCGACAACACTGTGTCGGTGCGGCAGATCGTGACCGGCGTCGTCGACGGCAATTTCACGGCCGTCAATTCGGGGCTTTCCGCCGGCGAGCGGGTCGTGATCGATGGCACCGATCGTTTGCGCGACGGGCTGCAGGTCATCGTGGCGGCCGAGAACGGCCAGGCTGCCGGACGCCGGGGAGCCCGAGGCGGCGGCCAAGGTCGGGCCAAGGGTCAAGCCAAGAACAGGCCAAGAACAAGAGCGCCGGCCAACAAGGCCAGCGCTCGGGCCAACCGCAGAATGGTTCACCGCCGAGCGGCCCGTGACGGCGCCGCTGCCGAGCATGATCATGCTCCGCGAACTCCTACTCGCACGCAGCGGTGAAACACTGCGATGAACGTCTCGGAACCCTTCATCCTACGCCCGGTCGCGCACCACGCTGCTTGATGGTGGCGATCATGCTGTCGGGCTTCGTGGCCTATACTTTCCTGCCGCTATCGACCTTGCCCGAAGTCGATTATCCGACCATCCAGGTGCAGACGCTTTATCCCGGCGCCAGCCCGGAAGTGATGACCTCGTCGGTCACGGCGCCGCTGGAGCGGCAATTCGGGCAGATGCCCGGGCTCGAACCAGATGACGTCGGCGAGCTCGGGCGGCGCCTCGGTGATCACGCTGCAGTTCAGCCTCGATCTCAACCTCGACGTCGCCGAGCAGGAGGTCCAGGCCGCGATCAATGCCTCCGGCAATCTGTTGCCGGCCGATCTGCCGACGCCGCCGATCTACGCCAAGGTCAATCCGGCCGATGCGCCGATACTGACGCTGGCGGTGACGTCGAAAACGCTGGCGCTCACCGATCTGGAAGATTTCAGCGAGACCCGGCTCGCGCAGAAAATCTCGCAGCTGACCGGCGTCGGCCTGGTCAGCATCAGCGGCGGCGCAGCGGCCGGCCGTGCGCATTCAGCTCAATCCGCAATCGCTCGCGGCCTATGGACTCAATGTCGACGACGTCCGCACCACGATCGGCAATCTCAACGTCAATACGCCGAAGGGAAACTTCGACGGCCCGACCCAGGCATTGACCATCAATGCCAACGACCAGGTCACCAGCGCCGATCAATATCGCCAACTCATCGTCGCCTATCGCAACGGCTCGCCGGTCCGGCTGTCGGACGTCGCCGACCATCGTCCGCGGTCCGGAGAACACCAAGCTCGGCGCCTGGGCGAATACGACGCCGGCGATCATCATCAATGTGCAGCGCCAGCCCGGCGCCAATATCATTCAGGTCGTCGACCGCATCCAGGCGCTGTTGCCGCAGATCACCGCCGCGCTGCCGTCGGCGGTCGACGTCGCCGTGCTCAGCAACCGCACCGTCACGATCCGCGCCTCGGTCGCCGACGTCGAATTCGAGCTCAGCGCTCGCCGTCGTGCTGGTCGTGCTGGTGATCTTCGTCTTCCTGCGCACGCTGCCGGGCACCATCATCCCGAGCCTGTCGGTGCCGCTGTCGCTCGTCGGCACCTTCGGCGCGATGTATCTGCTCGGCTTCAGCCTCGACAATCTGTCGCTGATGGCGCTGACGATCGCCACCGGCTTCGTCGTCGACGACGCCATCGTCATGATCGAGAATATCGCGCGCTACGTCGAAGACGGCATGGACCCGCTCGAAGCCGCGCTGCGCGGCTCGGAGCAGATCGGCTTCACCATCATTTCGCTGACGATCTCGCTGATCGCGGTGCTGATCCCGCTTGTTGTTCATGGGCGACGTGGTCGGCCGGCTGTTCCACGAATTCTCGATCACGCTCGCGGTCACCATCATCATTTCCGCCGTCGTGTCGCTGACGCTGGTGCCGATGATGTGCGCCAGGCTCATTCGGCATCGCCCGGAAGGCCGAACGGTCGAGTTTCGATCTCGACGCCGAGCGCGCTGTTCGACGCGGTGATCGCGCAATACGGCCGGGCGCTGAATTGGGTGCTGGACCGCCAGCCGGCGACGCTCGCTGGTCGCGCTCGTGACGCTGGCGTTGACCGTGTTGCTCTACGTCGTGATCCCGAAAGGATTTTTTCCGGTGCAGGACACCGGCATGATCCAGGCCATATCGGAAGCCTCGCAGAGCGTTTCCTACGACAGCCATGGCGGATCTGCAAAAGCAAGCTCGCCGAGGCGATCCTGAAAGATCCCGACGTCGACAATTTGAGCTCGTTCATCGGCGTCGACGGCACCAACCAAACGCTGAATACCGGCCGCTTCCTGATTTCGCTCAAGCCGCATGACGATCGCAATCTTTCCGCCAGCCGCAATCATCCGCCGGCTCGAGCAGGAGGTGGCCGGCGTCAGCGGCATCACGCTCTACATGCAGCCGGTGCAGGACCTGACGATCGATTCGACGATCAGCCGCGCGCCCTACCATTTCGTGCTGGAGGACGCCAACGCGTCGGAATTCAACACCTGGGTGCCGAGACTGGTGCAGCGGCTCGCCCAATTGCCGCAGCTCACCGACGTGGCGAGCGACCTGCAGCAACAAGGCCTGGCCGTCGATCTCGTCATCGATCGCGCCACCGCGAGCCGCTTCGGCATCACGCCGGCCACCGTCGACAACGTGCTTTACGACGCCTTCGGCCAGCGCATCGTGTCGACGATCTATACCCAATCGAACCAGTACCGGGTCATCCTCGAGGTCGATCCGCAGCTGCAGAAATCGCTGACCGGATTGTCGTCGCTCTATCTGCCGTCGTCGTCGTCGTCGACCAACGGCCAGGTGCCGCTGTCCGCCATCGCGCATATCGAGCAGCGCGCCTCGCCGCTGTTGATCACGCATTTCAGTCAATTTCCGGCGACCACGATTTCGTTCAACACCGCGCCGGGCTATTCGCTCGGATGCCGCCGTCACCGCCATTCAGCAAGCCGAAGCCGCAAGCCGGCCTGCCGTTGAGCTTCATCACCGCGTTCCAAGGCACCGCGGCGGCGTTCCAGTCGTCGCTGGCCAATGAAGTGTTTCTGATCATCGCCGCCGTGGTGGCGATGTATATCGTGCTCGGCGTCCTCTACGAGAGCTTCGTACATCCGATCACGATCCTCTCGACGCTGCCGTCGGCCGGCGTCGGCGCGCTGCTGTCGCTTGATGGTGCTGCACTACGATCTCGACGTCATCGCCATCATCGGCATCATTTTGCTGATCGGCATCGTCAAGAAAAACGCCATCATGATGATCGATTTCGCGCTCGACGCCGAGCGCGTCGAGGGCCTCGCGCCGCGCGATGCGATCTATCAGGCCTGCCTGTTGCGCTTCCGGCCGATCATGATGACGACCATGGCCGCCATCCTCGGCGCGTTGCCGCTGATGGTCGGGACCGGCACCGGTTCGGAGCTGCGCCAGCCGCTCGGCATCGCCATCATCGGCGGCTTGATCGTCAGCCAGATGCTGACGCTGTTCACCACGCCGGTCATTTATCTGTACTTCGACCGTCTGGCCCTGCGCCTGACCGGCCGGCCGCCCGGCGAACCCGCTCGCGCCCGGAGCGCCGGCGACGAATGAACATTTCCGCGCCCTTCATCAACCGGCCGGTGGCGACCACACTGCTCACGATCGGCATTGCGCTGGCCGGCGTTCTGGCGTTCTCGAAATTGCCGGTGGCGCCGCTGCCGCAAGTCGACTTTCCCACCATTTCGGTCAGCGCGCAGCTTCCCGGCGCCAGCCCGGAAACGGTGGCGACCAGCGTCGCCGAACCGCTCGAGCGCCATCTCGGCCAGATCGCCGATGTCAGCGAAATGACGTCGCAGAGCGGCATCGGCCAAACCCGCATTACGCTGCAATTCGACCTCAACCGCGACATCGACGGCGCGGCGCGCGACGTGCAGGCCGCCATCAACGCCGCCCGCGCCGATTTGCCGTCGAGCCTGAAATCGAACCCGACCTATCGCAAGGTCAATCCGGCCGATGCGCCGATCCTCATTCTGGCGATGACGTCGAAGACGCTGACGCAAGGCCAGATGTACGACGCGGCGAGCAACGTCTTCGCCCAGCAGCTGTCGCAGATCGGCGGCATCGGCCAGGTCATCATCGGCGGCTCGGCGCTGCCGGCGGTGCGCGTCGAGGTCAATCCGCAGGTGATGTTCAAATACGGCATCGGTCTCGAAGACGTGCGTGCCGCGATCGCTTCGGCGAACGCCAATAGCCCGAAAGGCGACGTCACCGACGGCAACCGCCGCTATCAGATCTATACCAACGATCAGGCGACCAAGGCTTTGGATTACGCGCCGCTGGTCATCGCCTATCGCAACGGCGCCGCGGTGCAGTTGTCGGACGTCGCGAACGTCTCGGATTCCGTTGAGGACGTGCGAAACCTCGGACTCTCGAACGGCCAGCCCTCGGTATTGATCATCCTGTTCCGCCAGCCCGGCGCCAATATCATCGACACCATCGACAGCGTGAAGGCCGAATTGCCGCATCTGGAAGCGGCGATGCCGGCGGATGTCAACGTCACCATCGGTATCGACCGCAGCACGACCATCCGCCAATCGCTGCACGATACCGAAGTGACGCTGGTCATCGCCATCACGCTCGTCACGCTCGTGGTCTATGCGTTCCTGCGCAATTTCCGCGCGACCTTGATTCCCTCCGTCGCCGTACCGGTCTCGATCCTCGGCACCTTCGCCGCGATGTATCTGCTCGGCTACAGTCTCGACATCCTGTCGCTGATGGCGCTCACCATCGCCACCGGTTTCGTGGTCGACGATGCCATCGTCGTTCTCGAGAACATCTCGCGTCACCTCGAAGCCGGCATGCCGCGCCTGCAAGCGGCGCTTCTTGGGGCGCGCGAGGTCGGCTTTACGGTGTTGTCGATCAGCCTGTCGCTGATCGCGGTCTTCCTTCCGATTTTGCTGATGGGCGGCATTCTCGGCCGCCTGTTCCGCGAATTCACGATGACACTTTCGCTTGCCATCATGATTTCGCTGGCCATCTCGCTCACCACGACACCGATGATGGCGGCATTTTTCCTGCGCGCCGCGCCGGCGCAGGAGGCACGCCGACGCGGCGGTCTGTTCGACAGGGCGCTCCACGGCTACGAGCGCTCGCTGGGCTGGGCCTTGCGGCATTCGCGGCTCGTGCTCTGCGTTTTCTTCGGTGCCGTCGTGTTGAATATCGTCCTTTTTATTGTCGTGCCGAAAGGATTTTTTCCGGAGCAGGACACCGGGCGGATGATCGGCTCGCTGACACGCCGACCAAAGCGTGTCGTTTCAGCTGATGACGCAGAAACTGCGGCAGATGATGGACATCGTGCAGCAGGATCCCGCCGTGGAGCACGTCGTCGGCTATACCGGCGTCGGTTCGGGCGGCGGCTTCGGCCAGATCAATACCGGCTCGGTGTTCGTATCGCTCAAGCCGATATCGGAGCGGCCGTCGATCGGCGAGGTGATGGCGCGGCTGCGGCCGAAACTTGCCCGAGTGCCCGGAGGCCGCCTGATTTTGATTCCGGTACAGGATATTCGTGCCGGCGGCCGGCAGAGCAATGCGGCCTACCAGTACACTTTGCAGGCCGACAACCCCGAAGACCTTCAAATATGGACGCCGCGGCTGGTGACGGCCCTGGAACATAGTACGGTACTGACCGACGTCAGCTCGGATCAGCAGCAACGCGGCCTCGAATCCGACCTCGTCATCGACCGCGACATGGCGTCCCGGCTCGGGATCACCCCGGCGCAGATCGACAACACGCTCTACGACGCATTCGGTCAGCGGCAGGTATCGACCATCTACAGCGCCATCAACCAATATCACGTGGTCATGGAGATCGACCCGCGCTACACGCAATATCCGGCATCGTTGCGCGACATCTATGTGGCGACCTCGGGCGGCGGCGCGTCAGGGACAGCGCAGAGCAACGCGCCGGTCGGCACCGTGAACGCACCGGCGACGGCAGCGGCGAGTCAGGCGGCGTCGGCGAGCGCTACCGCCGCCGCCAACGCCAACAACAATTCGGCGCGCAATGCCGCGACCAATGCGCTCGCCAATGTCGGCAAGGGCAGCGCGTCTTCCGGCGCCGCCGTATCGACCGCGCTGGAAACGATGATCCCGCTCGCCGCGCTGAGCCATTACAACGCGGGCAACACGCCGCTCTCGGTCAGCCACCAAGGTCTTTTCGTCGCGGCCACGGTGTCATTCAATCTCTTGCCGGGCGCGGCGCTCGGCGACGCCGCGCGCGAGATCGATGACGCGGTGCGACAAATCCGCATGCCGGCCGCTATCCACGGCAGTCTCGCCGGCACCGCCCAAGTGTTCCAAGAATCGCTCGCCAACGAGCCGGTCCTGATCGCGGCCGCCATTGCCGCCGTCTACATTCTGCTCGGCGCTCTGTATGAGAGCTACATCCATCCCGATCACCATTCTCTCGACGCTGCCGTCCGCCGGAGTCGGCGCGCTCTTGGCGCTCATGCTGTTCCATACCGAGTTCGACATCATAGGCTTGATCGGCGTGATCCTCCTGATCGGCATCGTCAAGAAGAATGCGATCATGATGATCGACTTCGCCATCGAGGCGAAGCGCTCGCAGAATCTCAGTTCTTACGATGCGATCCACCAGGCCTGCCTTCTCCGCTTCCGGCCGATCATGATGACAACGACGGCCGCCATCCTCGGCGCGCTGCCGCTGGCACTGAGCTTCGGCAATGGCGGAGAAATCCGGCGGCCGCTCGGTATCGCCATCGTGGGCGGATTGTTCATCAGCCAGTTGCTGACGCTTTACACGACGCCGGTGGTGTATCTCTATCTCGACCGGCTCGGCCAGTGGTCGCTGCGAACGCGCGGCCGCCTGTTGCCGGGCTTGTTCGGCGCGCCGCCCGCACATCAGTAATCAGCGGACGTAAAGCCGCGGCCGGCTGTAACAGCATGGCTCCGGCGGCTGGCGCACCAGCGGCCCGAGCAAGACGCGCAGGCGATGAATATCGGCGCGCGCCGCCACAATCTGCGGCCCCTTCACACTTTCATCGATGTCGGGATTGGCCTCGAGATGATCGATCAGGCTGACATCGGCATAGATGGCATCGCGGATGCACCAGTAGCAAGGTTCGCCCAAGGGCTCAGACCCGGCCGACGCCGGCGGCGCAAAGCCGAGGAAAATCGATAAGGCAGCAAGGGCAAGCATCCGGCGCATGGCCGCACTCCGATATCTTGCGCAGGATAGCGGGAAAGCTTCGCCACGTGAATTCGTTACTCGGGCGCCGCGGCGGCGATCTGTTCGTCGGTTGCGACCTCCTGCAACAGGGCCCGCAATGTCTCGGCGCGCTTGGCGCCGAACGCCGTCTCGAACCGCGCCTGCGCCTTTTCGCCAGCCTTTGAGCGCGGAGCGCCAGCGCGCAGTGCCGGCGGCGGTCAGGCGCAACTTCCTTGCTGCGGCGGTCGGTTTTGCCCGGGCCGACCGCAATCAGGCCGTCGCGCTGCAGCGGCAGAATATTGCGCCCGAGCGTGGTGCGATCCATCACCAGTTCGGCGGCAAGCGCATTGATGGTCATCGGTCCTTTGCGTTGCAGCCTTGCAAGAATGGAATACTGGGTCGAGCGCAGCCCGCTCGGCGCCAGGAATTGATCATAGAATTGCGTGACATGCCGCGCCGCCTGGCGCAGCGCCAGGCAATTGCAGGCCGCCGGATTGATGTCCTCGGATAGCATGCCGATCATCGAAAATCCCTTCCAAGGACTTGCCAGCGTGATATAGGCGTATATACTCCTATATGCTGCACGCTCGCAATATGGGCCGACCGGAGCGACACGAATGTCCGCGCCAAGCCTTGTTTCCGCGCCAAGCCTTATATCTGCGCCAAGCCTTACGTCCGCGACGGTCCTGGCGGCCACCGAGCCTGTGCCACCAGCCGCCGCACCCGACAAGCCGCGTTACGATCCGCGCACCCGCGCGCTGATCGAGGGCGCGATCGCCCCGACGCTCATTCGCCTCGGCGCGCCCAATACGCTCGTGATGTTCGCGCAGTCTTCGGTCGGCCTGGTGGAAACCTATTTCGTCGGCAAGCTCGGCACCGATCCGCTGGCCGGCGTCGCGCTGGTGTTTCCGCCGCTGATGCTGATGCAGATGATGTCGGCCGGCGCCATGGGCGGCGGCATGTCGTCGGCGATCGCGCGCGCGCTCGGCGGCGGCCGGCGCAGCGACGCCGATGCGCTTGGCGCTGCACGCGCTCGTCATCGGAATTCTGTTCGGCCTTACCTTCACGATGGCGCTTCTTGACCGGCGGACGATGGCTCTATGCCGCCGATGGGCGGCAGCGGCGCCTCGCTCGACGCGGCGATGACCTATTCGCGCGTGGTCTTTGCCGGCGCTATCCTGGTCTGGCTGTTCAATTCGCTCGCCAATGTGATCCGCGGCACCGGCAATATGGCGTTCCCGGCGCTCGTCACCTGCGTCGGCGTCGTGGTGCTGATACCGCTGTCGCCTTGCCTGATATTCGGCCTTGGGCCGTTTCCCAAAGCTCGGCATCGCCGGCGGCGCTGTCGCGGTGCTCCTCTATTATGCGGTCGGCGCCGCGGTGCTCGCGGCCTATCTGCGCTCCGGCCGCAGCGTCGTCCGCCTGACGCTTCGCGGCATCCGGCTGCGCTGGGCGCTGTTCGCCGACATTCTTCGCGTCGGCGCGGTCGCGGCGCTGATCACGGTGCAGACCAATCTGACGATCGCCATCGCCACCGGCCTCGTCGGCGCGTTCGGTCCCGCCGCCATCGCCGGCTACGGCACCGGTTCGCGCCTCGAATATCTGCTCATTCCGCTGGTGTTCGGTCTCGGCGGACCGCTCGTCGCCATGGTCGGCACCAATATCGGCGCCGGCCGCCCCGATCGCGCGCTCCGCGTCGCCTGGATCGGCGCCGCCATTGCCGCGGCGCTTTGCGAAATCATCGGCCTCAGCTGCCGCCGCCATGCCGCGCGCCTGGCTGTCGCTGTTCGGCACCGACCCGGCCATGATCGACGCCGGCTCGCGTTATCTGCACACCGTCGGCCCGGTCTATGGCCTGTTCGGCTTCGGCATGGCGCTCTATTTCGCCTCGCAAGGCGCCGGACGATTGCTGTGGCCGTTCCTCGCCAATTTGGCGCGCTTGGTCATCGCCGCGGGCGGCGGCTATCTCGCCTTGCGCTTTTTTGGCAATCTCACCGACATCTTTGTCGCGCTTGCGATCGCGCTCGCTGCCTTCGGCGTGATCAATGCGGCGGCCGTTGCGGCCGGCGTCTGGTTCGACAAACCGATTTCCGGAGACATCCCAAAATGACGGTCCGTTATCTGGACGATTTCACCGTGGGGCAACTCTTCAACACCGGCCGCCTGCGCGTCGACAAGGAGCAGATCGTCGCGTTTGCCGGCCAATTCGATCCGCAGCCGTTTCACCTCGACGAGGAGGCGGCGCGTCAATCGCCGTTCCAGGGGCTGGCGGCGAGCGGCTGGCATACGGCCGGATTGACCATGCGCCTGATGGTCGACGGCGAATTCAAACCGGCCGGCGGCATCCTCGGCGTCGGCTTCGATAACTTGAGTTGGCCGCGCGCGGTCCGGCCCGGAGACGAACTGCATGCCATAAGCGAAGTGCTCGAGGTGCGGCCGTCGAAATCCCGGCCCGACCGCGGCATGCTCCGTGTGCGCACGACCACATTCAATCAAAACGACGAACCCGTGATGGTCTTTACCGGCAATATTCTGGTGCCGCGCCGAACAGCCGGCGGCGAGTAAGGACGACCCGATGCGTATCCTAGTCGTTGGCGCCGGCGCGATCGGCGGCTATTTCGGCGGCCGCCTCAAACAGGCCGGCCGCGACGTGACGTTTCTGGTACGGCAGCGCCGCGCCGCGCAACTCGCGAAGACCGGTCTTGTCATCCGCAGCCGCTATGGCGACGTGGATTTGCCACCACCTCCGACTGTTGCGGCGGAAACCCTGCGCGAACATTACGACCTCATTCTGCTGAGCTGCAAAGCCTACGATCTCGCCTCCGCCATCGATTCATTTGCGCCGGCGGTCGGGCCGAATACCGCGATCCTGCCGATGCTCAACGGCATGGCCCATATGGACTTGCTCGCCGCGCGTTTTGGCGCCGGCGCCGTGCTCGGTGGTCAATGCGTGATCTCGACGACGCTCGACGCCGAGGGCCGGATTCTGCATCTCAACGACACCCACGGCTTGTCGTTCGGCGAATGCGACGGTTCGATCTCGGCACGCGCCAGCGCGATCGCGGCGACGCTGTCGGGCGCGCGGTTCGAGTCGCGCCTGAGCGACGCCATCCTGCAGGAGATGTGGGAAAAATGGGTGCTGATATCCACCATGGCGGGCATCACCTGCCTGATGCGAGCTCCGGTCGGCGACATCGTTGCGGCCGATGCCGCAGATCTCGCACTCGCAATGCTGGGTGAATGCTCGGCGATCGCCACCGCACAGGGCTTTGCTCCCCGCGCCCCGACCATGGTGCGGAATCGGTCCATGTTGACCCAGCCAGGCTCAGCGTTTGCCGCATCGATGTTGCGCGACATCGAGCGCGGCGCGCCGATCGAGGCCGATCACATCGTCGGCGATTTATTGCGACGCGGCGGCGGCGAGGTTCGCGGCACCGCGCTCCTTCCCATCGCCTACGCGCATTTAAAAGCCTATGAGGCGCGCCGAGCACGCGAGAAAGCTGCGGCGGCGGTAACCTAGCCGGAACATTTCACATTGGATATTGTTATTTAGCGACCGGAGGGCAGACATGTCCAAGATCACCTATCACATCGTCGAGCATGACGGCGGCTGGGCCTATCAGGTCAACGGCGTCTTTTCCGAGACTTTTCCGACCCACAACAAGGCCCGAGCCGCCGCGCAGCGCGTCGCCCAAGAGCAGCACGTCGCCGGCGAGACCAGAGCGATCTCCTGGGAAGACGCCGACGGCAAGTGGCATGAAGAGCTGGCGCGCGGCGACGACCGGCCCGAGACCGAAGTCGAGGGCTAAAACCCGCACCCGGGAGGACGGCCATGCGCATTGCTGCGCTTGAGGGCTGGACCAGCGACCAAAAACACGTCGTCGCGGCGACATTCCTGGGATGGACGCTCGATGCTTTCGACTTTTTTCTCCTGGTGTTCGTCCTCAAGGACATCGCTCAGGAGTTCGGCACGCAAGTCACCGACGTAACCTTCGCCATTCTGCTGACCTTGGCGATGCGGCCGATCGGAGCGTATTTGTTCGGACGCGCGGCCGACCGCTGGGGACGGCGCCCTACTTTGATGGTCGACGTGCTGCTGTATTCGGCCATCGAATTTGCTTCGGGCTTCGCGCCGAGCCTCACGGCTCTTCTGGTGCTGCGCGCGATGTTCGGCATTGCGATGGGCGGCGAATGGGGCGTCGGCGCGTCGCTCACCATGGAATCCATTCCGCCGCAGGCGCGAGGCTTCGTATCGGGACTGCTGCAATCGGGCTATCCGGCCGGATATTTTCTCGCCTCGATCGTCTATGGACTGCTGTTCCAGTATATCGGCTGGCGCGGCATGTTCATGGTCGGCGTCATCCCGGCGCTGCTCGTGTTCTATATCCGCCGCAAGGTTCCGGAATCGCCGAGCTGGAAGCCGACGACCGCACGCAGCAATACGCTTGCGATCGTGCGATCGCATTGGCGGCTTGGCATTTATGCCGTCCTGCTGATGACGGCGTTCAATTTCTTCAGCCACGGAACGCAAGATCTTTACCCGACCTTCCTGCAGGTCCAGCACGGGTTCGATCCGCATCAAGTCGAGCCTGATCGCCGTCATCTACAATATCGGCGCCATCATCGGCGGCCTGTCGTTCGGCGCCATGTCCGAGCACTTCGGCAGGCGTCGCATCATCATTATCGCCGCCATATTGTCGCTCGCCGTGTTGCCGTTCTGGGCCTTCGCCACGACTGCCGTCTGGCTCGCCGTCGGCGCGTTCCTCATGCAGGTGATGGTCCAGGGCGCCTGGGGCGTGATCCCGGTGCACTTGAACGAATTGTCGCCCGACGAGGCACGCGGGACATTTCCGGGATTCGTTTATCAGCTCGGCAATCTTATCGCGTCGGTGAACGCCACGTTGCAGGCCGGCGTTGCCGCCCATTACGGCGGCAATTATGCCGTCGCACTCGCCGCGGTGGCTGGGACGGTCGCCGTGGCGATCGTCATCCTGACCGCGCTTGGCCCGGAAGCAAAGGATGTGGCGTTCGGCGTGGCGCGCGGCGCAGACCGTCAAACCGAAGCCCTGACCTCGCCCCGCTCCGGGTGACGCTTCGTCACGGCCTAATGCGTTTAGCACTTCACGCGCGAACCGTTACGGCAAGAGGAGGCACCGATGTCCCAAACCGTCGCAGACGTCCTGGTCGGCGTTCTGGAGGAGATCGGGGTCAAGCATATTTTTGGGCTGATCGGCGATTCGCTCAATCCGCTCGCCGACGCGGTTCGCCGCAGCGACATCGAATGGGTCGGCGTCCGCCACGAGGAAGGCGCGGCGCTTGCCGCTGCCGGTCAGGCCAAGCTCACCGGGCGGCTTGCGGTTTGCGCCGGCACCACCGGGCCCGGCAGCACGCATCTCGTCGCCGGCCTCTATGAGGCAAGCCGCGACCACGCGCCGGTCCTGGCGCTTTCCGGCGACATGGCGCGCAAGATGCACGGCATCGACTTCATTCCAGACAACCGAGCCCGATTTGTTGTTCCGCGACGTCTCGCTTTACACCCAAACCGTCATCGTCGCCGGCGCAGGCGCCGGCCGTCATCCATCAGGCCATCGCCGCGGCCTATGCGGGCGCGGCGTCGCGCATCTGACGCTGCCGCAGGATGTGATCGGCGCAAAGGCGGAAGGTCGCGTTTCCAGCGTGGCGACCTTGAGGCCGCGATCCGGAATTTGCGCCAAGCGACGCCGACATCGCCGACATCGCGACGCCGGCTCGATGCGGCCGGCAGCGTCGTCATCATGTGCGGCGCCGGATGCCACGGCGCCGCCGAAGAACTGCGCGCGCTCTCGGACCGGCTCAAAGCGCCGCTGATCCATTCGGTCAAAGGCAAGGACATCATGCCGTACGACGATCCGCATTGGATGGGCGGCATCGGCATGATCGGCACCAAGGCCGTCTACAACGCCGTCATGCATTGCGACCTCTTGCTGATGCTCGGCACCGACTATCCCTATTCGGAATTCCTGCCCAGCAAAGGCGCCGTCATCCAGATCGACGAAAGACCGGAGGTGCTCGGCCGGCGCGCGCCGACGGTGCTCGGCGTCGTCGGCTCGGTGCGGCCGACGTTGAAACTGCTGCTCGACAAGGTCGCGGCGAAAAGCGACGCGCAAGTTCTGGGACCAGGTCACCAAGGAGCGCCACAAATGGGATGAGAAGCTGGACAAACAATCCGATCTGGCACGCAGCAAGGATCGCATTCATCCGCAGGCCGTGGCGCGGGCGGTCAGCGATCTCGCCAAGCGCGATGCGGTCTTCGTGTTCGACACCGGCCTCAACACGCTCTGGTCGGCCAACTGGATCCGCCAGAGCGGCTCGCAGCGGATCATCGGTTCATTCAACAACGCCGCCGTCGGAACCGCGCTCGGTCAGGCCAATGGCATCCAGGCGCTCGATCGCTCGCGCCAGGTCATCGCGCTTTGCGGCGACGGCGGCTTCAACATGCTGATGTGCGAGTTCTTGACCGCCGTGCACCACAAGCTGCCGGTGAAGGTGGTGGTCTACAACAACTCGGCGTTCGGACTGATCCCGCTCGAAGCGGAGTCGGTGGGCCTGCCGCCTTTTCGGAAGGGCATCGAATTTCCCAATCCGGACTTTGCCGCGCTCGCGCGCGCTTGCGGCGGCCACGGCTTTCAAGGCCACCAAGCCCGGCGAACTGCAGGCTGCGATCAGCGAGGCGCTCAGCGTCGACGGCCCGGCGATTATCGATGCCGTCGTGGTCGCGGACGAGACTGCCGAACTTCCCGCATCATCGACCTTGGACAACCGATCGGGCATTACGCCATCGCGAAGATCAAGGAAGCGGTGCTGGCTGTTACTGGGGCGTGACGGCGCGGCCATTCGCGGCTATCGTGCCGCCGGCTGGAGTGCCGGGGCCGATGAATACGACGACCGTCGAGACCGCGCTAAGCGGCTACGAACTGCTGAACGATCCGCTGCTCAACAAGGGCACGGCCTTCACCGAGGCTGAACGCGATGAATTCGACCTGCACGGGCTGCTGCCGCCGCACGTCGCCGAGCTCGACTATCAGGTCAAACGCCGGCTCGACGCGTTTCGCGGTCTCGGCAGCGACCTGCAGCGCTACATTTTCCTGCGCGGCTTGCAGGACTCCAACGAAACTCTGTTCTACGCGCTGTTGACCCGCAACATCGAAGAGATGATGCCGGTCGTCTATACGCCGACGGTCGGGCTCGGCTGCCAGCTGTTCAGCCGCATCTTTCGCAAGCCGCGCGGCCTGTTTCTCAGCCTGCCGCACAAGGACGCTCATCCGCCGAATCTTGGGCCATCCGCGGTTCGATCGCGTCGAAGCGATCGTCGTCAGCGACGGCGAGCGCATCCTCGGCCTCGGCGACCAGGGCGCCGGCGGCATGGGCATCCCGATCGGCAAGCTCGCGCTTTACACCGCCTGCGCCGGGCTGCATCCGTCGACGACGCTGCCGATCATTCTCGACGTCGGCACCGACAACAAGGAGCATCTTGGCCGATCCGCTCTATATCGGCTGGCAGCACGAGCGCGTGCGCGGCGCCGAATACGACGAATTCGTCGAGACATTCGTCAGCGCGGTCCGCGAGCGCTGGCCGCACGTGCTGCTGCACTGGGAGGATTTCGCCATCGGCAACGCCAACCGGCTGCTGAGCGCGCTATCGCGACCAGTTGTGCACCTTCAACGACGACATCCAGGGCACCGCCGCGATCGCGGTCGGCACGCTGCTTGAGCGCCATCAATGTCACCGGCGTGCCGCTACAGCGAGCAGCGCGTCGCCGTGCTCGGCGCCGGCTCGGCCGGCACCGGCATCTGCGCGCTGCTGCTGCGCGCCATGATCGAAGCGGGCTTAAGCGAAGCGGAAGCGCGCAGTCGTTTTTATCTGGTCGACCGCGAAGGACTGTTGGTCGAGGGCATGCCCGGATCTGCAATCCGTTCCAGACGCCCTTCGCGCAATCGCGCGACCGCGTCGCCGCATTGGACAATGCAGGCAGCCCGAGCCGGATCGAGCTCGCCGACGTCGTCGCCAATGCCAATCCGACAGTGCTGATCGGCACGTCCGGCCAGCCGCACGCCTTCTCGCGAGGCCGTCGTGCGCGCGATGGCGAGCCACGTGCGCCGGCCCGTGATATTCCCGCTGTCCAATCCCACCGATCGCGCCGAAGCGACGCCCGCGGACCTCGATGCCTGGACCGAAGGCCGCGCCGTCATCGGCACCGGCAGTCCGTTTCCGCCGATCATGCGCGACGGCCGGCAATTTCGCGTCGACCAGACCAACAATGCCTATGTCTATCCCGGCATCGGGCTCGGCGCGATCGCGACCGATGCCCGCCGCATTTCCGATACGATGTTTCTCGCCGCCGCGACGGTCGTCGCCGCGTTCTCGCCCGCGAAAAACGACCCGCACGCCAATCTGCTCGCCGCCGCTCGTCGACATCCGCGAGCTGTCGTTCCACGTCGCGCTGGCGGTCGGCAAACAGGCGCAGGCCGAGGGTCTAGCCGATGCGGACGTCCGACGAGGCCATTGCTTCCGCCATTCGCGCCAAAATGTGGGAGCCGCTCTACGCGGATTACCGGCGCTTGCGCGGCTAAAGCCTGCCGGGCGCACTATGCCGGCCCGGACACAGCAGAACGGCAAGCAGAATTTTGCAATCTCGACTCGCCGTTTAGAACTCCTACAATAAGCAGAATTCAGTTTTGAATTATTACAATTACTTTCAACGCTAGAATTACATTTAATTGTTGTCGGGCAATACTTCACTTGCTACCAACATATTGAAATACCTACAGAGTTTAATCGTTCTAAACTATCGTGGTCGGATAGCGCGTGGCAGCATTCAGTAAATCCGCAAGCAGTGCCGGCTATCGGCTCCAGCCGCGAACTAACCGTGGCCGCGCTGGCGGTTGCCTTCGGCTTCACTCTTATTGCGGCCGCCTCCGCCCAAGAGCCCTCGCCCACGGTTTCACCGGCCAACAAACCGGCAGGCGCGGTGCCAATGCCCGAAATCGTCGTCAGGGCGCCGAAACTCAAACCGAAGCCGACGACAGCGCAGCGGCGTCCGCCAGCAGATTCCGGCAGACGTTGCCAATAACGCGGCCACGCCCGCGCAAGCGTCGCTCGATGCCAAAATGACGGGATTCGATCAGGCCCGCGACAACCTGCTGCCAAAAATCGGCGCCTCGACCGCCACCATCAATCGCGCAGCAATCGAAAAACTGCCGCAAGGCGACAATACGCCCGATCGACAAGGTCATCCTGCAATTGCCGGGCGTGTCCTACGATTCGGCCGTCTCCAATCCAGCTTTCCATGTCCGCAACGAATACGCCAACGTCCAAATCAGGATCAACGGCGTCGTTCTGCCCGAGGGCGTTTCGGGTCTCGGCCCGTTCATCGACACCAATTTCATCGGCGGCATGTCGCTTTTGACCGGCACGTTGCCGGCCGAATATGGGCTGCGCACGGCCGGCGTGCTCGATATCACCAGCCGAAGCTTCGCCGCGCCGGGCGGCGAGGTCAGCCTCTATGGCGGCAGCCGGCAGACCTTTACGCCGAGCTTCGATTACGGTGGCAGCGTCGGCAAAAGCGAATATTTCGTCAGCGCGCGCGGCAATTGGAACGATCTCGGCATTGAGAACCCAACGCCGGGGCTCAACGCCATTCACGACCAGACGCAGCAAGGCAAGTTCTTCGGTTACGCTTCGACGCTGCTCGACGAATCGACGCGGTTCAGCGTGATCTCGGCTGCGTCCCACAGCGCGTTCCAGATACCGAATAATCCGGCTCAGACGCCACTCACCGATTTTCCGACGCCGCAGCCTGCAGTGCCTATCAGTTCGACCGCCCTCAATGAAAACGAATACGACACCTACGCCGTCACCATGGCGTCGCTGCAGAAACACGGCACCGACGGGGACGCGCAGCTCTCCGTGTTTTCGCGCTACGCCGAGGTTCACTTCGTACCCGACATATTCAGCGATTTGGCGTTCAACGACGTCGCGTCCGATGTGACTCCGGCAAAGCACGCTCGACCGGCACGCAATACGACATGTCCTACATCTATAACGACAGCCACACGATTCGCTCGGGCTTTGCGGTGACTGGCGAGCAAACCAACGTCAGCAACGTTTCGACCGTGCTGCCGGGCGATGTTGGCGCCGTAACAGGACCGCCGTTCAATATCACCGATCAAACCTCGCTACTCGGCTGGAACATCGGTACCTACGTCCAGGACGAATGGAAAATCACCAACCAACTGACGGTGAATGCCGGACTGCGGTTCGACCAGTTCTATCAATTCGTCGACGCCAATCAGCTCAGCCCGCGTTTCGCCGTTGTCTACAAGCCGTTTGACGGCACCACCATTCACGCCGGCTACGCGCGCTACTTCACGCCGCCCTATCAGGCGCAGGCGACGCAATCCAACATCGCGCTGTTCGCCAATACGACCAATCAGCCGGATCAATTCATCTGCCGATCCCGTCAAGCCCGAACGCTCGCACTATTTCGACGTCGGCGTGGATCAGACCGTGCTGCCTGGCCTCGACCATGGGGCTCGACGCCTATTACAAGATGGCGCGGGACATGATCGACGACGGCCAGTTCGGCGCAGGCCGTCGTCTTGACCCAATTCAATTATGCCCGAGGCTACAGCGAAGGCGGCGAGTTCAAGCTCAAATACACTAACGGAAATTTCAACGCCTATGCGAACTTCGCCTACAACATCACACGGGCGATCGACGTCGAATCGAACCAGTATCTGTTCGATGCCGCAACCTACGCTTATCTCCTCAACAATTATCACTACACCGACGACATGCAGCGCATGACCGGCTCGGCCGGCGTGTCGTACCGCTGGTACGATACGACTGTTGACCGCCGACCTGATCTATGGCAGCGGGCTGCGCGCCGGCGACCTGTCGGACGGCGTCGTGCCCAATTCGCTGCACACCACGCCCTATGCGGTGATCAATACCGGCATCGCGCAGGATTTCCGCTGGTCGACCGACTACAAACCCGCTAACCGTGCGGTTCGACGTCGTCAATCTGTTCGACCAGATTTACGAGCTGCGCGACGGCTCGGGCATCGGCGTCTTTGCGCCGCAATTCGGCGCGCGCCGCGGCTTCTACATGGGCATTTCGCAGAAGCTATGATTATCGCCGCTCAGAGCATGATCCCGACCAATACCATCGATTGGATCAGACTGGCGACGCGCACCTGGGCCAAGAAGCGCTCGACTTCGGCGCGCAGCCGGCCGGACTTTGCGGCAAGCTCGCTGCCGGCATTGAGCACGGCGTCGGCCACCTCGCCGGTTTTGGCCGCGGCGTCGGAAACCTGCGCGACGCTCGCCGAAACCTCGCGCGTGCGTTCCGCCGCGGCATTGGCGTTGCGCGCGATCTCCTTGCTGACCGCATCCTGCTGCTGCACCGCGACCGAAATATCGTTGGCGTTCTCGTCGAGCTGCACGATCGTGCCGGCGATCGCCTTCATCGCCTGCACCATGCTGGATGTCGTTCCCTCGATCGAGGAGATTTGCTGCGTGATGTCGCCGGTCGCCTTCTCGGTCTGCGCGGCAAGGCTTTTGACCTCCTGGGCGACGACGGCGAAGCCGCGACCGGCGGCCCCGGCGCGCGCCGCTTCGATCGTCGCGTTGAGCGCCAGTAGATTGGTTTGCGCGGCCACGTCGCGGATCAGATTGCTGACATTGTTGATCTGACCCACTGTCGCGGCGAGCCGCTCGACCGTGGCGATGATCGCCTTGGCCTCGCCGCTCGCCTGGCGCGCGATGTCCGCCGAGGAGCGCGCCTGATTGGAAATCTGCTCGACCGATTGCGCGATTTCTTCCGCCGCCATGGCGACATTGCTGACGTTCGCCGTCGCGTCTTCGGACGCCGACGCGGTGGCGTCGGCCTGGGTTTGGTTGTGCCTGGCGGTTTCCGCCATGATCTGGGCGCACTGATCCATCGTGCTCGAGGCGCCGTCGAGCGCCTGGACGATGTCGTTGACCGCCCGCTCGAAATCCCGCGTCGCCGCTTCGATCTGCTGGCGGCGCAGTTCCGATTGCCGCGCCCGGTCGCCTTCGCTCCGGCGCGCCGCCGTAACGTCCGCGATCGCCTGGCGGAACACCAGCAGCGCTTGCGCCATGCCGGCGATTTCGTCGTGGCCGCCGACAGGGACCGGCACGTTGGCTTCGCCCGCCGCGATCCGCCGCATGGCGCCGCTGAGCAATCGTCAAGCGGCCGACGATGCTGCGCCCGACATAGAGCCAGGCGATCAAGCCGGCGACCGCCAGCGCGGCCACGCTGAGCGCGATCAGAATGATCGCGGCCGGTCTCGATCTGCGAAATCGCGCGGGCCGAAAGCGTCTGCGCAAACATGTCCTGG
Source organism: uncultured Alphaproteobacteria bacterium (assembly GCA_963696555.1). GTDB lineage: Bacteria > Pseudomonadota > Alphaproteobacteria > Rhizobiales > Xanthobacteraceae > BOG-931. The sequence continues at coordinate 496,957 of CAVOKR010000014.1, forward strand.
CGCCGGATCAGGCTTTCCACGGCGGTCCTGAGCCGCGTCGCTTCGCTGAGCGCGGCCGCATAGACCTCCTGGGCCTCGTGCTCGCGCTTCAGCTCGTTGGTCCGTTGCATCGATGATGCCGAACTCGCCGCCCAAGCCGGCGAGCTTGCCGTAGAGCGTCGGCGATCTTGCCGCGCTGTTCGGAATCGGGAAGCGCCTTCAGATTGGCGTCGATATTGCGCTCCGCCGCCGCGATAAGATCGCGCATCGGCGGCAGGCTCGCGATATCGGTGACCATCGAGGATTCGATCAAGCAGACCGGCAAGAAGATTGGCGTCGGCCTGGATTTCGAGAAGCCGCCGCAGCGCGTCGATCGATTGGTTGAGTTCCGCCCGGCTCTCCGACGGCCTGGCTTTTGGTCATCAGATCGAAATTGGCGTCGTCGATGGCAGGCGTAATCGCCTCGAGCAGGTTTTCATGGGCACTTGCGGACGGCGAGCGCCAGCGCGCGGCGTTGATCGGAAATCCTGATACGGTCGGCGACGGCCTCGTTGAGCGCGTCGAGCCGTTCGGCCATGGCGGAGCGCGCCACGGCGATCTCGTCGCTGTCGCTGGCATCGAGCTCGCGCAATCGCGCGATCCTCGCCTCCAGGCTGCGCGATTGCGCGGCGATTTCGCCGGCGATCTCGGCGCGATGGCTTTCGTCCTCGACCGCCATCAGACGCGGCGCCGAAGCCGATGAGACGGCTCGGTCTCCTCGGAGAGCCGAAACGATTCCACGGTCGCCGGCATGCTCCGCGACGCGATCTCGGTCAAAGTCGCGCTGATATTGGCCGATGCGAACAGCGCAAACAGCGAGCCGACGACGGTCATGCCGGCGGCAAAGCCGAACGCCAGATAAAGCCGCGACCGGATCGTGCTCAGCCAGGACAGCGCGACGAAGCGCCGCGGAACTGGCCGGCATCGCGAAAGCAGCCGCCGAACGGCACTGGTTGCCATCACGGTCCCGCCATTCTGACCAGGCGAACGACCGGCTTGAACGATCCGTCGGCCTGCAAGATCGTGAAAAACACCTCATCCGAGCCCTGGTTCTTGGTCGGGCCGTAGCTCAGCTTGATGCCGCCGAGATCGAACGGCGCCGCATTGACGGCGTCGAGCAGCTTTTCGCGCGTCGGTTCGCCGTCGACGCGCTTGAGCGCTTCGACCACAAGCCGGCCGACCAGATAGCCTTCCAACGAGACGAAGCCGGGCTTGGCGTTGGCGTCGTCGGCCGCGAGCGCCGCCTGATAGTCGGCGACGACCGGCAGCGTCTTGTCCCACGGCGACGGCACGACCTGGCTGATGATGACGCCGGCGCCTTCGCTGCCGAGTTCGTGCGCCAGCGAATCCGATCCGACGAACGAGATCGCGACGAACATCGCGTCGAGCTTGACCTGGTGCGCGAGCTTGATGAATTCCGCGACCGGCTTGATACGGCGCGACGGTCACCACCGCTTCCGGCTGCCCTTTCATGATGTCGAGCAGCGCCGATTTCACCGCCGTGGTGTTGCGCTTGAACGAGCCCGAGGCGACCAGCGTCATATTGCGCTTGGCGAGCGCCCGCTGCACGCCGTCAAGGCCGGCGAGACCGAAGGCGTCGTCCTGATAGAGGATGGCGATCTTGGAGACGCCGAGGTCCTTGGTCAGATGCTCGATCCACGCCTCGGTTTCCTGGAAATACGAGGCGCGGACATTGACGACGTAGCGGTTATAGGGATTGCGCAAGAACTCGGCGCCCGTGAAGGGCCCGATGAACGGCACTTTGGCCGCCGTGGCGATCGGCTGACCGGCTTTCGACGTCGGCGTTCCGACCGCGCCGACAAGCGCGAACACTTTGTCCTCGTCGATGATCTTCTGCGTTTCGCCTCGACGGTCTTTTCCGGCTCATAGCCGTCGTCGCGCGATTTGAGCTCGAGCGTGCGGCCGGCAATCCCGCCATGGCGATTGGCCTCGTCGAACGCCGCCAAGATGCCTTGGCGCATGCCCTGGCCCAAATCCTGGGCCGGTCCGGTGAGCGCTGCGACTTGCCCGAACAGGATTTTGCTGCCGGTAACGCCGTCTTCGGCGAAGGCGCCGGTCGCGGCGATGCTGACGATGAAGCTGATGGCGATGCGAAGCTGATTGCTGGTCATCGGCGCGTTCCTTGATTGACCCGCTGTGCCGGCCACCGATTACATTTTTTTATTCTTTGGAACGGGGTCAGCGCCCATAGTTTGGGCATTCTGTGGTTAATGGATCATTAAAAGCCGGCCCGAAAGGCGGAGAATGCCTCACTTTTTCGTCGGCAAGTTGCATGCGAAAAGAGCTGCCGGCGCGCCACTTCATAAGCCCGACATCGCGCGATAGGCGTTCGTACGCGGCCGTCCGATTAGGACAATCTTTACCATAAACCCGTGACGATAGCGCGGGCGCGGCGCTCACTCGAGGTTTCGGCCATGGCGATGAATGCAACCGATAGCGGCATTGTGCTCGGCGATCCGGTACCCTGGTTCGGCGCGCCGCTGATCGGCGAGGGTGCTTTCAATTTGCAGGTCGCGGCCGGCCGTTGGATCGTGCTGAGTTTTCTCGGCTCGCCCGCTGACCCGAAGGCGCGACAGGAGGTCGCCGAACTCCTTCGCGACGCGTCACTGTTTCACGCGGATCGCATCGTGTTCTACGGCGTGTTCACCGCGCCGCCGAGCGACCCTGCGTATTATACCGCGCTCAATACTCCGGCGATCGGCTTCATCGCCGACTATGACGGCTCGGTCAGCCGCGCCTATGGGGCAGCCGAAATGCCGCGCACCATCATTCTCGATCCGATGTTGCGGGCGGTTGCCAACATCCGATGGGATGATCCGGCCGGACACGCCGCGTCGGTGCGTGGCGTGCTCAAAAGCCTGCCGGCAGTCGATGATTCCGCCGGCGTGCCCTTGAGCGCGCCGCTGTTGATCGTGCCGCGCGTCCTCGACTTTCAGCTCTGCGATTTTCTGGTGCAGTTCTACGACAAGCTCGGCGGCAAGGATTCCGGTTTCCTCCTTGACGCCAATGGCCAGACTGCAACCGTCGTCGATTACAGGCTCAAGCGCCGCAACGACCTCGGCGTGCTGGTGCCGGATGTGCGTGACGCCATCCGCGGCCAGATCGTTCGCCGCCTCGTGCCGGCGATCGAGCGCTTCTTTCAGTTCTCGGCGACGCGGATGGATCGCTATATCGTCGCTTGCTACGACAGCGCGGTCGGCGGGCATTTCTACCGGCATCGCGACAACGTCAATGCCGGCGCGCAGCACCGGCGCTTCGCCGTGACCATCAACCTCAATCACGACTACGACGGCTGCGATCTGACCTTCCCGGAATTCGGCAGTCGCAGTTATCGCGCGCCGCATGGTGGCGCCGCCGTGTTCTCCTGCGGCGCGCTGCATCAAGTCACGCCCGTGACCCGCGGCCGGCGCTACGCTTTCCTCGCCTTCCTCTATGGCGAAGCCGACGCGGCACTCCGCGAGAAGAACAACGCCAAGATCGTGCAAAGCGAATTCCGCTACACGACCGAGCTGTCGGATCGGCTGTTTCCCGGAGAACCGCCGGCCGCACGCCTTGCCGGCTGATAAAACGACAATCGCGCTTGTCAGCGCTGCATTTGCCGCTAAAATTCAATGCGATTCCGGGGATGGAGTCCCCCTTTAACCGCTGTTGCGGCGCCTCATGCCGCGATCGCTGATGACTCCTACTGGGCGCTTGGCGTCGGTAGGAGTGCGTCTGATGTTCTCCCGCCGGTTCCAAGTTTGGTACTGACCGACAGCTGGCTCGCGTAGCCGGACGCGGCCGTTTTGGAGAACTGCAATGGGATTTCTGATCGTGTTTCTGGGCGGCGGCCTCGGCGCTGCGTTACGTCACGGCGCCAATATTGTCGCGGCACGGATGTTCGGGACCGCGTTTCCTTATGGCACGCTCATCATCAATGTCCTCGGCTCGCTCGCCATGGGACTGATCGCCGAATATTTCGCGCTGAAAGCCGGCTTGCCGCAGCGCTGGCGGCTGTTTCTCACGACCGGCATCCTCGGCGGCTTCACGACTTTTTCCGCGTTCTCGCTCGAGGCCGCGCTGCTCTACGAGCGAGGACAGATCGCGGGCTCGGCGATTTACGTGATCGCCTCGGTGGTGCTGGCGATCAGCGCGCTCTTTGCCGGCATGGCCATCGTGCGGATGCTGGTTTAGTCGCGATCACCGCACCGCCATCTCCGCACTGCCCGGCGGCGCTGCCGCTTCCGCCCCCTTGCGATAGGCCAGAAGGGTCGCGACCAGGCCGCAGGCGGCGGCGAACATCAGCCACAGACCGGCGACAGCGCGGTCGTCGGTGGCGTGGATCAGATAGGTCACGATCGCGGGCGTGAAGCCGCCGAAGGTTGCGGTCGCCAGACTATAGGCGAGCGAAAAACCGGTGGTGCGCACATGCAGCGGCACGATCTCGGTCAGCGCCACCACCATGGCGCCGTTGTAACTGCCGTAGATGAAGGACAGCCACAGCTCGACGATCAGAAGCCGCGCGAACGACGGCGACGACACCAGCCACGACAGCGCCGGATAGGCGGAAACGAACATCAGCACCGTAAACAGGATCAACAGCGGCTTGCGGCCGACCCGATCGGAGACCGCGCCCATCACCGGCAGCCAAAACAGATTCGAGATCCCGACGCACAGCGTCACCAAGAGCGCGTCGATATTGCTGAGCTTGAGCACTTCACGCCCGAAGGTCGGCGTATAGGCCGTGATGAAATAGAACGACACCGTGGTCATGGTCACCAGCAGCATGCCGATGAGCACGATCTGCCAGTTTTGGCCGACGCGCAGGAAAATCTCCGACATCGGCGGCACCGTGCTGCGGCGCTGTTCGAACTCCTCGGTCTCGTGCAGCGACGAGCGCAGGATGAAGAGGAGCGGAATGATCAGGCAGCCGATCAGGAACGGAATGCGCCAGCCCCACACCACCATGGCATCGGGCGGCACGATTTCGCTCAACAGCACCCCGAGCATCGCCACGAGGATCACGGCGATCTGCTGGCTGCCGGATTGCCAGCTCACATAGAAGCCCTTGTTGCCGGGTGTGGCGATTTCGGACAGGTAAACCGAGACGCCGCCAAGCTCGACGCCGGCGGAAAAGCCCTGGATCAGCCGGCCCGCCACGACGATCAACGGCGCAAGCGCGCCGAGCGTCGCGTAGCCGGGAACGAGCGCGATCGAGATGGTACCGACCGCCATCAAAGCAAGCGTCAGCATCAAGCCATTGCGGCGGCCGTGGTGATCGATATAGGCGCCGAGGATGATGCCGCCGAGCGGCCGCATCAGAAAGCCCATGCCGAAGGTCATGAAGGCCAGCATCAATTGGGCGAAGTCGCTTCCGGAGGGGAAGAACGCCTTGCCGATGGCGGCGGCGTAATAGCCGAAGACGAAGAAGTCGTACATTTCCAGAAAGTTTCCGCTGGAAACGCGGATCACCGACCAGATCTGCTGCTTGCGCTGTTCAGCGTTGAGCGTCGTCATTTTATTGGCCCTCCCCCGGTGCGCCGTTGCCCGAATGGTAGTGCAACACGGGCCGCAGGGCTAGCAAGCCGGACACCGGTTTCTGCAAGGCCCTGACGCGCACCGGACGCGCCGCAGCAAGAATGAGCGAGATCGTTCTCGCGGCGCATCGGCGCCCGAGCTTTGCCAAGCCATTCCCAAGAAGCCCTCCCGAAGAGGGAGGCGGAGCGCCGGAAGGCGCGTTGTTTTAGAGACCGCGCCAACGGGCGCGGCGGCCCCCTCCGAATTCTCCCCGCCTATCGAGAAGAACACGGAGGGGGCTCGCCTCTCGGCGCTCCACCGCGGCGCTTGCCACGCCAATGAAGGCCATGGCTCAGCCCCAGGCCGCGCTTCGCGCGATCCACTTCGAGCAGAGGCGTTACCTCCGCCTTGGATCGCGGTCACAGCGATGCACCTCGCACGCCGGTCATAGTGCCGGCTGGTCGATGCCCGGGACCGCCCGGGAGCGGGGTTACGAGCCCCACCCGCAGGAACCGCACTCGCCCCATCGATCGGCCGTCACCGGTCGACGCCCTCGATGGGCGAGCGCAGCTTACGTAACCGCTATGGTGACAGATGTCAAGTGCAATCTCATTTTCGGTGACATCGTCCGTCGGTGATCCAACCGGCCGCCGCAGGCGTAGTCCAGGAAGACGCAAAGGAGCCTGCCGATGCCCTATTTTGTCGCCTACCTCACCGTACTGGTCGTTTTCGGCGCGATCGATGCGGGCTGGCTCACCGTGATGGGGCCGGTGCTCTACCGCCCGACGCTGGCCGATATCCTGCTGCCGAGTCTGCGGGTCGCGCCTGCCCTCGTTTTTTACCTGCTCTATCCGATCGGGATCGTCGTGTTCTCGGTCATGCCGGGATTGCGCGCCGGATCGCTGACGACCACGCTGCTGCTCGCCTTGCTGTTCGGAGCGATCGCTTACGGGACCTATGACCTGACCAATCTTGCCACGCTGCGGAACTGGACCTGGCAGATCGCGATCGTCGATATCTGCTATGGCGCGGTCGCCGCGGGCGTTGCCGCCATGGCGGCCGGTCTCGTTCTACGCGCGCTGTTTCACTGACGGGGCGATCAACAAACCGGCGCCAAGCGATAATGGCTGACACCCCACTCTTCGCCGGCGGCGTCGCCGAACAATCCCATGGTGGCGAGAAAGAACAGCCGCCAGCGCCGCCGCCATAGCGCGGCATCGCGGCCGTAAACGCCTTCGAGCACGGCCGTAACCGCAGTCGCGTCGGCGTCGAAGTTTTTCAGCCAGTCGGCGGCGGTGCGCCGGTAGTGATTGCCGTTCCACCGCCATTCGGCCTCGATCGCAAAACAATCGGCAAATTGCCTGATCAAACCATGGCTCGGCATGATACCGCCGGTGAAATAGTGCTGGGCGATCCAATCGGCCTTGTCGTCGATGGAAAAACGATAGGAGGCGTGGGCGTTGCTGAAGACGTGGATGAACATGCGGCCGTCCGGCTCAAGACAGTCCCGCATGCGCTCGAGCAAGGGTCGCCAATTCGACATGTGCTCGAACATTTCAACCGACACCACGCGGTCGAAACGGCCGGCCGGCACGAAGCTATTCATGTCGGCGGTGACGACTTCGAGATTGGACAGACCTTCGGCCGCCGCCACGCCGGTTATGTAAGCGCGCTGCGACTGTGAGTTCGAGACCGCCGTGATCCGCGCCGCCGGGTAACGGCGCGCCATGAAAAGCGACAGCGAGCCCCAACCGCAGCCGAGCTCCAGATATGCGCTGACCGTCGGCGAGCGAGGCATGCGCGACCGTGGCCTGCAGGGCCTGCTGCTCCGCCGCCGCGAGCGTCTCAGTGCCGCTATCGTAGAGGCAGCAGGAATATTTGCGTTGCGGGCCGAGGACGAGCGCAAAGAACTCGGCCGGAATCTCATAGTGCTGGGCGTTTGCCTCCTCGACATTGGTCGCGATCGGATAGGCCGCCATGGCGGCGGCAAAGCGTCGATCGTCATCGTGCCCGGCCGCCCGCAGCCGCCGCCGGGTCTGGCCGACAAGCCACTTGATCGCCGTCCGCGTCACCGGGTCGGGCCAGGACATGGCGCTCGCCGACGCCGATCAGGGTCTGCGACAGGGTCATGGCAAAGCTCGCGATGACGCCGCGCGTGGCGGCGCCGGAAAGAATGCATTGGTGCGTGACTGATAGGCGCGAAATTCGTCGCGGCGGCGCTCCAGCATATGCGCTTCGAGCGGCGGGATGCCGGAGACATGCACCAGCAGCAAGATACATGCAGAGCGGTCCGGCGAGAGCGGCGAAACCCCAAGAAGTTGCCGCCGCCGAGGTCGATCGCGAACAGCGGATAAGCAAGCCAACCGAGCCATTCGAAGAAATAATTCGGATGCCGCGACCAGCCCCAAAGTCCGTTGTCGCAGACCCGACTGCGGTTAGCCGGATCGGCGCGGAAGCGGCGCAGCTGCTGATCGGACCAAGCTTCACCGCCGATGCCGACAACAAGCACAAGAACGCCGATCCAATCCTGCAGGCGCAAATCCGGCAACGGGATTGAAGGCCGCGAGCAGCATCGACAGCGCCAGCGGAATGCTGACGAAGGCCTGTTTCTGCAACAGCCAGAACATCTGCCGCGCCGCATCGGATCCCCAATCGCCGATGAGCTTGGCGTAGCGCGGATCGTCGGCGATGGCCGCGGTGCGTTGCGCGATATGCAGACCGAGCCGCGCCGACCACAATGCGATCAGAAAAACCACGAGCAGCTGCCGTGTCGTCACCACGCCGGAAACGCAGGACGGCGAAAGCGCACCCGCGGCTCCGACCGTGCCGAGGCCGAAAGTCCAGATCGGTATCGACCCATCCGGAGTTGCGCGTCCGGCGCCAGATCAGCCAGGCGCCGGCCATGATTGCGGATAGCGCCGCGCTGATCGAGACCAGCAACAGCGCGAACTCAGGCCAGGTCAGCGGCGCGGTCATGCGGCGTGTCTCCGCCGGCAGCGCGGCGCGGCGCCTGGCCGTGCGCGCGATGAAAGCCGTCGGTATCGCGAAGCGCCGGAGCGAGGAAGCGCAGCGGCGGCGCGAAGGCCGCCATGATGGTAAGATGGCCGGCGTGCGGATAGCTCACGACCGTCGCATCGTTGCCGGCCGCGTGCAGCCGCGCGGCAAGCCGCGGCGCATTGCCGGGATCGACCACGCGGTCACTGACGCCGGTCAGCAACAGCGCCGGCGGCGCGCCGGACGTCACATGCGTGATCGGCTGGGTTAGCCGGCTGATCGGGGCCGCCAAAAATGATTTTCAGCGTCTCGTCGCGCAGCGGCAGAAAATCATAAGGGCCGGCAACGCCGATCAACCCGGCAATGATCGCGCGCGGGATCGAGCTCGATCTGCTGCAGCCAGCGTGGGTCGATGCGCCAGCATCGCCGCGATATAGGCGCCGGCCGAATGGCCCATCAGAAACAGCTTGGCCGGATCGCCGCCGAACCATGCCGCATTGTCCGCGCTCCAGCGCACCGCAAGCGCGCCGTCGTCGCAGAAACTCCGGATAGCGCACTTCCGGATAAACGCGATAATCCGGCACCACCGCGACATAGCCGCGCCGCGCCAAAGCCGCGCCGAGAAAGCGATAGAGCGACTTTGTTGCCGCGTCTGCCATGAGCCGCCATAGAAAAACACGACGACGGGCGCAGGCGCCGCGGCGCGCGGACGATAGACATCGAGCGTGCGCGCGTGCGCCTTCGCCGTAGGGGATCGAGCGCGTGATCTTCGATGCCGAAGCGCGAGCGCAAAAACTTCAGCGCGAGCGACGGCACCGGCGAGCCAGCTGCCGATGTGCGAAGCTGCGCCGCAGCCGGCACGTTGGGCACACGAAGCATCGCATCGCCCGTCAGATGCGGATGAAGCGGCTGCATCAGGCGGCCGAGCCAGCTTTGCAGCTCGGATATTGCCCTGCAAGCGCCACCAGGCAAATGCACGCCACGCCCTCTTCGACGACCGGATTATGCTCGATCGCTCTCGTCGGCTTCGTCGAAATCGCCGGCGCCGTAGCGGCCGAGATCGTGGCGAAAGGCGCCCTCGAACACGCAGGTCCATTCCGTGCCGGTGTGCCGGTGGCGCGGCAGCCGGGTTCCCGGCGCGGCCTTGAGCATGAAGACGCGAACCCCGTCGTCGGAGGCAACGTCGACCGATCGCCATTGCACGCCGCGGCCGATCCAGCGCCACGACCCCAAGGCATAATTGGCGAGCGGCGCGCGGTAGGTCGCCGGCTCGACATGACGGCGAACGGCCGTGCGCTGCGGCTGCAACAGTCTCGAGTGCGCGCCAAGGCGCGTTCTAGCGCGCCGGCGCTCATCGGCGCAGTCGGCGCCGCATCCAGAAGAGCGCCGCCGAGTTGCTCGAACGCCAGCCATCGTGCTGCGGCATTGCGGGCAAAGCGACAGATGGGTGGCGACCACCACCGCGCGAGCCTCGTCGAGCGTGCCCGACGCGAAGGCGCCGAACGCCGATGCGCTGGGATGGTGCATGATCGTCATGTCGGCTCACCAAGCAGATTGCGCAAACGGTTCATGGCGAGACGCAGCCGCGATTTGACGGTGCCGAGCGGCAGATCGAGAAGTTTCGCGATATCGCCGTGGGCGCGGCCTTCGAAGAATGAAAGCTGAACGACGCGAACTTGTTCCTCCGGCAATTCGGCAAGCGCCGCGCGCACGCGCTCCTCGCGCTTCCGCCGCGTCGAGCGAGCCGTCCGGGCGCTCCGGCTCCTCCGGTTCGACGCGTTTCGTAGAGCGCGAACAGCTTCGCCCGCTGGTCGCGGCGCAGCCGGTCGATCCGCAAATTGCGCGCAATCGTGTAGATCCAGGCCGAGGCGCCGGCGCGAGCGGATCGTATTGCGCGGCCTTGCGCCACACCGCCAGCAGCGTCTCCTGCGCGATATCCTCGGCCGTCTCGGCGCCGACGCCCATCCGCATCAGCATGGATTTGATCCGCGGGGCATAAAATTCAAACAACGCCGCAAAGGCCGTCGCGGTCCCGCCGTCCGGCGATCGCGACGATCCATTGCGCCGGATCGGGCGCCATTGCGCCCTTGCCTCTCATCGCTCATGCGCCGCCCCACGGCGAGCCTGCCGAGCGGAAAGGATATCGCGGCCGGTCGCAGGCGGCCATGCCGCTGGCGCTGGCGATGGCATCCGGGCAATTTCGACCATAGGCCTGAAGGTCGCGATCTGCATACCGGGTACTACGCCCGGCGCCGGCATTTGGATCAGCGCGACCGGCCAAGTGATCTAAGCGCCGCGATCAAGCGTAACTCCAAGGGTCCGAAAGATGCCGACAAGAGGCCGCCCGCCGGGCGTGCCGCAGGGCGAACGATGCAACGCAGGTCGACGGAACGGAAAAACATAGCGGTCATCGGCACCGGCATTTCCGGCATGTCGGCGGCATGGCTGCTCAGCCAGGATCACAAGGTCACGGTCTATGAAAGCGAACGGCGGATCGGCGGGCATTCCAATACGGTAACGGTTGAGGCGGCGGCCGGCGATATCGCCGTCGATACCGGCTTCATCGTCTACAACGAACTGACCTATCCAAACCTCACCGCGCTGTTTTCCCACCTCGACGTTGCCGACGCAATTGTCCGATATGTCGTTCGCGGTTTCGCTCGGCGGCGGCGATCTGGAATATTCCGGCAGCCTTGCGGGACTGTTTGCCGAAAAGCGCAATCTGTTCCGGCCGCGTTTCTGGTCGATGCTGCGCGACCTGCAGCGCTTCTATCGCGAAGCGCCGCGCGATCTCGCAGCGCTCGAGCAAATTCCATACCACGCTCGGCGATTATCTCGAAGCCGGCGCCTACGGCGCGGCCTTCCGCAACGATCATTTGTTGCCGATGGCGGCCGCGATCTGGTCCGCTCCGGCGCGGCAGATCCTCGATTATCCGGCGGCGGCTTTCATCCGCTTCCACGATAATCACGGGCTCCTCAAGCTGCGCAACCGTCCGCCCTGGCGCACCGTGCTGGGCGGCAGCCGCGCCTATGTCGAGCGCCTGACGCAATCTTATAAGGACCGGGTCCGGCTCGGCACACCGGTCGTCGCGATCACGCGCGGCAGTGAATCGGTCGAGATCCGCGACAACAGCGGCGCCATGCGAGAGCTTCGACGACGTGGTGATCGCGAGCCACGCCGACCAGGCGCTCGGCCTTCTCGGCGATGCATCGGCGGAGGAACGGCGCCTTCTCGGCGCGTTCCGCTACAGCCGCAATGTCGCGGTGCTGCATTCCGACGCGAGACTGATGCCGCGGCGGCGCGCGGTGTGGTCGAGCTGGAACTACATCGGCGACATCTGGCGACGAATGTCCGAGCGTGACCTATTGGATGAACTCGCTGCAAAATATCCCGCACGCGACGCCGCTCTTCGTCACGCTCAATCCGCCATACTCACCGCGCAACGAACATCACCGCGAGGTCTACGAGCACCCGCTGTTCGACGCCGCGGCGATCGCGGCGCAACAGCAATTGTGGTCGCTGCAGGGCGGGCGCAACACCTGGTTTTGCGGCGCCTATTTCGGCGCGGGCTTTCACGAAGACGGTCTGCAGGCGGGGCTTGCGGTCGCCGAAGCGCTGGGCGGCGGGCGGCGTCCCTGGCAGGTGGAAAACGAGTCCGGCCGCATCGCGCTCGATCCGCGGCCTGCGATATTGCCGCAACCGGAGCTCGCCGCATGAACTTTCGCTCCACGCTTTATGCGGGCGCGGTCATGCATCGCCGGTTGCGGCCGCGCGCCGCACCGGCTGCGCTATCGGGTGTTCTGGATGCTGCTCGATCTCGACGAGATCGATAGCCTGCCGCGGGGTTTGCGCCTGTTCTCGCATAACCGCTTCAACGCCGTGAGCTTTTACGATGCCGATCACGGCGACGGCTGCGGCCGGCCGTTGCGCCCGCAGGTCGAGCGGCATCTCGAGACTGCGGGCATCGATCTGGAAGGCGGATCGATCCGCTTGCTCTGCATGCCGCGTATTTTCGGCTACGGCTTCAACCCGCTCAGCGTATTTTTTTGTTACCGCAACGACGGGTCGCTAGCCGCTATGCTCTACGAGGTTCACAATACGTTCAGCCAGCGGCATAGCTATCTCATTCCCGTTGCCGACCAGCGCCGCTGTCATCGACCAGCAATGCCGCAAGAAGTTTTACGTCTCTCCCTTCATGGACATGGATCTTGGCTACCGGTTTCGCGTCGCGGTGCCGGGCGACCGGATCAGCGTCGCGATCAGTGCCGCCGACCGCGACGGCCCGCTGCTCACCGCCGCGTTGAACGGCAGGCGGCGTGTGCTGACGGACGGCACCCTGCTCCGCCTTCTCCTGGGCTATCCGCTCCTGACCCTGAAAGTCATCGGCGCCATCCATTGGCATGCGGTGCGCTTGTGGCTCAAAGGCGCTCGGCTGCGGCCGCGGCCCGCGGCGCCGGCGATGCCGGTGACGCATGTCGGCGCAGCGAGCCGATAACGAGTATGCCGTCGTGACCTTCTCCAGCTCCTCGCTGCCGTCGCAAAAGAAGGGCCGCGCCACGCCGTTGCGCCCGGGTCTTACGACGCGCCTGCTCGATCGCACGCTGCCGCAGCTCCTCGCCGGACGGCTGCAACTCACGCTGCCTGGACGGCGATATCGTCGAACGACGGGGAAGCCGGCCGGGGCCGGAGGCGGCGCTGGTGTTGCGTCGTTGGCGCGCGCCGTGGCGCATTCTGATCGAGGGCGAGGACGGCCTTTCCTCGGGCTATATCGACGGCGATTGGACGACGCCCGATCTCGCAGCGTTGTTCGATCTCGGCATGCAGAACGAAACCTCGCTCGAACCGCAAACCAAAAGCTGGCTTCTCAGCCTGGTCCGCAATCGGCTGTTTCATGCGTTCCACGCCAATACCCGGCGCGGCAGCCGCCGCAACATCGCCGCCCATTACGATCTCGGCAACGGCTTCTTCAAGGAATGGCTCGATACCGGAATGAATTATTCGTCGGCGCTCTATCGCGGCGACGAGAGCCTCGAACAGGCGCAACTGCAAAAACTCGATCGCATCGCCACGCTGCTCGAGCTCCACGGCGGCGAGCGGATCTTGGAAATCGGCTGCGGCTGGGGCGCGCTGGCCGAGCGGCTGGTCGGACGCTACGGCGCAAGCCTCTTGGGTATCACGCTATCGGTCGAGCAGCTCGCTTATGCGAAAACGCGCCTGCATGAGCAGATTGTGCACGGCCGGGCCGATTTCCGGCTGCTGGATTACCGCGACCTTACCGGCCGCTTCGAGCGCATTGTTTCGGTCGAGATGATCGAGGCGGTCGGCGAGCGCTATTGGTCGACCTATTTCGCCAAGCTTCGGGAAGTCCTCGTTCCAGGGGGCACCGCGCTCATCCAGGCCATCACCATCGATGACCGCCGTTTTGCGCAATACCGCAAACGGCCGGATTTCATTCAGCGCCACGTCTTTCCGGGTGGCATGCTGCCGACGCCTGGCATCATCGAGCGCGAAGCCGAACGGGCCGGGCTGACGCTCGTCGCCCACGAAGCTTTCGGCGACAGCTACGCGCGAACGCTGCACGAATGGCGCAGCCGGTTTTTGCGTGCCTGGCCGAAACTCGAGACGCAGGGCTTCAACCAGCGTTTCCGCCGTCTCTGGGAATACTATCTAGCATATTGCGAGATCGGCTTTCGCTGCGGCGCCATCGATGTAGGGTTCTACAAGTTCGCGGGCTGAGGCGGCTCGACGCCGCTCGGCTCCATCAGTCGGCCGATGCTCCTCTGTCGGCGCCGAACGCGCTTTCCGCAGATGACGTTAACTTGCTAATTGCCTATATCCTCGATTTCAACGATATGTGCCGAGCGATTTCTTGGCCTGCCGCGGGAGAATGCGATGTTCGCCGGCCCTACACTAGGCCTCGCGCTTTTTGTCGTGGCGCTGTCCGGCTGTGCCGCATTCGCCCAGCAGCCTTCGTCGCCGATGCCGGGCGAAACGCTCGCCTTCGACCGCAGCAAGGGCAATTGCCTGACCTGCCATGTCATCAAAGGCGGCGACGCGCCCGGCAATGTCGGTCCGGAACTCGCCAACATGAAGGAACGCTTTCCGGATCGCAAAGAGCTCCGCGCGATCATTTTCGACGAGACCAAGCGCAATCCGCAGACCGTCATGCCACCGTTCGGACGCAACCTGATCTTGACCGGAGGCTGAGATCGAAGCCGTCATCGATTTCCTCTACACGCGCTGAGCCTGCTGCGCCGCGAACAAAAAGGAAGAAGCGTAATGTCACAAAACAATAACCGCCCCGACCGCGCGCGGCGGCTGATGCTGCAGGGCCTGCTCGCCGGCATCGGATTGAGCCTGACGGGATTATGGCAGCGCGCCCGCGCCGCCGCCGATGCGGCGATCTGGCCGAAAGACGCCTTCGCCCAGAAGGCCGCAGCCGACGCGATCAAGACGCTCTACGGCAAGGACGCCGAAGCCTCCGATCAGGTCAAGCTCGACGCGCCGGAGATCGCCGAGAACGGCGCGGTGGTTCCGATCGCGGTATCGAGTGCGCTGCCGAACGTGACGTCGATTTCCATTCTGGTCGCGGAAAATCCGAACCCGCTGGCGGCGAGCTACAAGATTCCGCCCGGCACGTCGGCGATGGTGGCGAACCGCCTCAAGATGGCGAAGACCAGCAAAGTGATCGCGCTGGTGGAGTCTAACGGCAAACTCTACAGCGCGTCCAAAGAAGTCAAAGTCACGGTCGGCGGCTGCGGCGGCTGACAGGGAAGGACAAACCATGGCATCGACAATTCGCGTCCGCGCGACGTCGGGCGGCGATACCACCGAAGTCCAGGCGTTGGTGCAGCACCCGATGGATTCCGGCTTCATCAAGGATGCGAGCGGCAATCTCATTCCGGCGCACCACATCGAAGTGCTGGAGTTCGAGTACGGCGGCAAATCGGTGTTCACCGCGCTGTGGGGACCGGCCGTCGCCAAGGACCCTTATGTCAAGTTCGCATTCAAGGGCGGGCAGAAGGGCGACGACCTGACGGTGAGCTGGGTGGACAATAAGGGCCAAAGCGACTCGCTGACGGCGAAGATTCAGTAGGCTGCGAAAAATCGCGGCATACCTGGCTGGGAGGACGAGGATGTTCGGTACGAAGACACTTCGTGCAATTTCAGCGGCCGTCGGCGTCGTGCTGCTTGGGCTCGCGCAGACCGCTGCGGCCGACGGCGTCAATCCGCAAGCCGACTTCAAGGCGTTTCGCGACTATTTCACCAAGCGATTTCCAAAAGTGCCGTTGAACGATTTCGTCAACGGGCCCTATTCGATGGATGCCGATCTGCGCAAGCAATGGACCGCGATCGAGGATTTCCCGCCCTATCAGTTCGCGCTCGATAAAGGCCAGGAAATGTTCGCGACGCCGTTCAAGAACGGCAAGACCTATGGCGACTGCTTTGCCGATAAAGGCATCGGCATCCGCCAGAACTATCCTTATTTCGATATCACGACCGGCGAGGTCGTCACGCTCGAACTCGCGCTCAACCGCTGCCGGCAGGCGAACGGCGAGCAGCCGTTCTCCTACGTCAAGGACGAGATGGCGGCGCTTACCGCCTACATGGCATTCACCTCGCGCGGCAAGCTGTTCGACATCAAGATCCCGGACGATCCGCGAGCGCTTGCGGCCTATGAAAACGGCAAGAGATATTTTTATACCCGCCGCGGCCAGCTCAATTTCTCCTGCGCGAGCTGTCACGTGCAGAGCCCGGGCGAGCATATCCGCACCGAGGTATTGGCGCCGGCGCTCGGCCTTCTCGCCGCGATGCCGATCTATCGTTCGGAATGGGGCGGCATGGGAACGATCAGCCGCCGCTTCGTGACCTGCAACAGCCAAGTGCGCGGCGTGCCGATCGAGCCGCAAGACGAGGATTATCGCGACGTCGAATATTACCTCTCTTACATGAGCAACGGCTTGCCGATATCCGGGCCGGGATCGCGACCATGAGCAAGACGTCAAAGTTGCGCCATTCCACTGTGGCGCTCGCGGTGCTTGCGCTCTTCATTCCGGCCGCCGCGTTGGCGGCAAGCACCGAGGCCGATTTCAAGATCCGCGCTCGCCGCGGCCGAAGCCGCCGAGAAGGACGCGGGCGCGCTGAAAAACCAATGGACCACGACGGAGCAAGCGCTCGCGGCGGCCAGGAAGGCTGCGGCCGCAAACGACTTCGATAGCGCGGTCCAACAGGCGCAACAGGCCGAAGCCTTGGCCAAAGCCTCGATCGCCCAGGCCAAGGAACAGGAAACAGCCTGGAAAGATGCGGTCGTGCACTGATGTCCTCGACCCGTCATCGCACCCCGGAATGACGGAGCCCAGCTTGGATCGCCGCAACTTCCTGCGCTATCTCACCGCCGCGACGGCGGCGGGCGTCGTGCCGCAGGTCGCGCCTTCGCGAGCAGCCATCATGGCCGCCGAGGACATGTATGAGCTCGGCCGCTTCGGCAACGCGCGCGTCCTCCATCTCACCGATACGCACGCCCAGCTCGAGCCGGTGTTCTTCCGCGAGCCGAGCGTCAATATCGGGGTGGGTGAGATGCGCGGGCGGCCGCCGCATCTCGTCGGCCGCGCTTTGCTCGAACATTTCGGCATCAAGCCGGGCAGCATCGACGCGCACGCCTTCACGTTCCTCGATTTTGCCGAAGCCGCGGATCACTACGGCCGCATGGGCGGTTTCGCCCATCTGAAAACGCTGATCGATCGTCTGCGCTACGCGGCCGGCTCCGGCAAATCGGTGCTGCTCGACGGCGGCGATCTCTGGCAGGGCAGCGGTCTGGCGCAAACGATGGCGGGCGCCGACATGGTCGAGGCCGGCAATCTCCTCGGCATCGACGTGCAGACCGGCCATTGGGAATTCACCTACGGCGAAGAAACTTTGCGCAACAACCTCAAAGCCTGCAAAGGCGAATTCGTCGCGCAAAATATCTTCTTGACCGAGGAAGCAGCCTTCAACGATGCGCCGGCGTTCGATTCCGCCTCCGGCCGCGTGTTCAAGCCTTCGACCATCAAGGAAGTCGGCGGCCGTAGGATCGGCATCATCGGCCAGGCCATGCCCTATGTGCCGATCGCGCATCCCAAGCGCTTTACGCCGGACTGGACCTTCGGCATCCACGACGCCGAATTGCAGAAGGTCGTCGACGGCTTGCGCCAAAACGACAAGGTCGATGCGGTGCTGCTCTTGTCGCATAACGGCATGGACGTCGATCTGAAACTCGCCAGCCGCGTCACCGGCATCGACGTCATCCTCGGCGGCCACACCCACGACGCGGTGCCGCAGCCTTCCGTGGTGGCCAATGCCGCGGGCAAGACGCTGGTCACGAGTGCCGGATCGAACGGAAAGTTTCTAGCCGTGCTCGATCTCGATCTCGGCAAGGGCGCCGTGAAGGACGTGCGCTATCGCCTGCTGCCGGTCTACACGAATTTCATCAAGCCCGATGCCGAAATGCGGAAGCTGATCGATCGCCTGCGCGCACCTCATGCGGCGGCGTTCGGCGAAACGCTCGCGACCGCCGATCAGTTGCTCTATCGGCGCGGCAATTTCACCGGGCCGATGGATCAGGTGATTTGCGACGCGCTGCGCCATGAGCTCGATGCTCAGATCGCGCTGTCGCCCGGCTTTCGCTGGGGCACGACAATATGCCCCGGACTGCCGATCACCATGGAAGATCTCCTGTCGGAAACCGCGATCACCTATCCTGAGGTCTATGTGCAGGACATGACGGGAAGCCAGATCAAGGACATCATGGAAGATGTCGCCGACAACCTGTTCAATCCCGATCCCTATTATCAGCAGGGCGGCGATATGGTTCGCGTCGGCGGCATGGACTACGCCTGCGCGCCGAACGCGGCGACGGGACAGCGGATATCCGGCATGACGCTCGACGACGGCCGCGCCGTCGAGGCCGGCAAAACCTATCGGGTTGCCGGCTGGGCCTCGGTCAATCCGCAAAGCGGCAAACCGGTGAGCGAGGTGGTGGCCGCCTATCTGCGCCGCGAGAAGACAATTACTATCAAACGGCCCAGTCGCGTGACCCTGAAAGGTGTCGCCGATAATCCGGGTATTGGTATGGAAGGCTGAAAATGACGAATGAATCGAACCGGGCGGCGGCAAACAGGAGCACGGTGACGCGATCCGGAATGATCCGATCGTTGTTTACCGCCCTCGCTTTGGGAGCCGTTGCCGGCACCGCCGCGCGGGCAGAAGAATCTAAGTCCGATAGCAAGTCCCACCGCGTCGTCATTCAAGTGGATCAGAACGACCCGGCGATCATGAACCTATCCCTCAACAACGTACGAGCTCTGCTCGACTATTATCGCGACAAGCACGAGGACGTCGCCATCGAGCTGGTGGCCTATGGGCCGGGCCTGCACATGCTGCGCGAGGACACCTCGCCGGTGAAAGACCGCATCAAGGAGTTGGCCGACATCAGTTTCCCGTCGAAGATCGTATTCTCGGCATGCCATAACACCATGGAGGGGATGGAAAAGCGCGAAGGCCACCCGATCCCGATCGTGGCGCAAGCCGGCATCGTGCCGGCGGGCGTCGTCCGCATCATGGAGCTCCAGGAACAAGGCTACAGCTACGTGAAGCCATAGAACGTCAGCCATGAAACAGGTGTTTTGGATCATGGTCGCCGCGGCACTTCGCGGCGCCCGCACCGTGCCGCGCCGACGACGCGGCGATCGTGACCTATAAATCGATCGCACCCGACACCGCGCTCGATCTCGCCAAGTCCGCGCTCACGACCTGCCGCGCGCACGGCTATGAGGTCGCCGTCGTCGTGCTCGACCGCTTCGGGGGGACGCTGGTGCTGCTGCGCGATCGCTTCGCCGGCCTGCCGGCCGCCGAAACCGCGAACGACAAGGCCTATACGGCGCTGAGCTTTCGCTCCAACAGCGGCGATTTTGCCAAAATGATCCAGAGCGGCCAACTCGCCGCCGGGCTCGCCGCGCTGCCGCACATCGTCACCCTGCAGGGCGGCATCATCATCGAGGCCGGCGGCACGCTTCTTGGTGCGGTCGGCGTCGCCGGCGCGCCGGGCGGCGACAAGGACGAGGAGTGCGCCAAAGCAGGCCTCGACGCCGTGCGCGACAAGCTCGAATTCTGACGTCCCATCTGCGATTGCTGCAATGCGGAAGCCGGCCCCACGGCTGCCACAGCCCGCGATCCCGCTGTAAAGTAAGACGCAGACCTCCCATGGGAGGCGTGTTATCGTCGATTGCATCAAAGGGTTGGTATTCACGACCGGCATCGAACCGGCGGAACATCGACGCCACAGGATTGCGCGGGGAGGTGGGCGTGACACAAGAAATAAGATCGAACCTCGATATTCCGATCGAGGTTCGGCAACTCGCCGAGAAAACAGTCGGCGAAGCCAAAAAGGCCTTCGACAATTTCATCGCAGCCGCCCAGAAAGTCACCTCCTCCATGGAGGGACGGGCCGCGGCGGTGCAGTCGGGCTCGATCGACATGCATGGCAAGATCAGGACGTTCGCCGAGCGCAATGTCGCGACCTGCTTCGAATACGCGCAAAAATTCATCCACGCCAAAAACGTGCAGGAAGTGATGCAGCTCCAGGCCGAATTGGTGACAGCGCAAATGCAGGCGATCACCGAACAGACCAAAGAGTTCGCCGATGCCGCGCTCAAATCGGTGATGGATGCGGCCAAGCCCAAAAGCTGAACCGAGAGCTGAACCAGAACCGGTTCGGCGAACGGCGCTCCCCCGGCGCGGCGTTCTCAAATTCATCGCCAGCGCCGTCGCGGTCCCGGCGGTATCGCGCATCGCCTGGGCGGAGACTTATCCGGCGCGGCCGGTGCGCATTGTCGTGCCGGTTCCGCCCGGCGGGGCGCTCGATATCCTGGCGCGCCTGATCGCCCAGTGGCTGTCGGAACGGCTCGGCCAGTCCTTCATCGTCGAAAACCGGCCGGGCGGCGCGACCAATATCGGCGTCGAGGTGGTCGTGCGGGCGCCCGCTGACGGCTACACGCTTCTCCTCATTCCGGGTTCGGTGACGGCCAATGCCACGCTCTACAAAAATCTCAGCTTCAATTTCATCCGCGACATCGTTCCGATCGCGATGATCAGCACCCTGCCGCTCGTCATGGAGGTGAACCTGTCGGTTCCGGCCAAGTCCGTGGCCGAATTCATCGCCTACGCCAAGGCCAATCCCGGCAAGATCAGCATGGCGTCGGACGGCATCGGCAGCACGTCGCATATCGGGGGTGAGCTTTTCAAACAGATGACCGGCATCGATATGCTGCACGTGCCCTATCGCGGCGGCGCTCCGGCGCTCACCGACCTGATGGGCGGCTCGGTGCAGGTGCTGTTCAGCCCGCTGCCCGAGTCGATCGCTGTCATCCGGGCCGGCAAGGTGCGCGCGCTGGCGGTGACGACCACAACGCGCTCGGCGGCGCTGCCGGACGTGCCGACCGTGAGCGATACGCTGCCCGGCTTCGACGCTACGACCTGGCAAGGCATCGGCGCGCCCAAGGATACGCCGCCGGACATCGTCGCCATGCTCAACAAGGAGATCAATGCCGCGCTCGACGATGCCAGGATCAAAGAGCGTCTGGCCGACCTCGGCAGTCAGCCGATGCCGATGTCGCCCGCCGCGTTCAAGAAATACATCGCCGACGAAACCGCGAGATGGGCCAAGGTGATCCCGGCGGCCGATATCAAGGCGGAGTGAGCCGCGCGCGGCCGGCTGCGAAAGAAGAATCCGGTGACGTCGGTCACATCAAGCCGCCACTTTCCCTGTTAGCTTTTGAGACTAGAAGCGGGGCATCGCCATGAAAAGATTTCTAATCGCCGCTGCGTTGGCGCTCGACCTTATCGGCATCGCCGTCATCCTGACGACTATCCACGCGCACCAAGCCATAGCCTGCGCCGGCGTAAACTGCTGAACGGATTGGCGATCGGATAGGGGGCTAACGCTCGGAAGCGAAACTGTCCGAAGCGCCGCGGCCGCCGAGGCCCGGCTGGTCGTTTTGCAGCAGGCGTTCGCGCTCGTCTGCGAGCAATGTCCATACCGTCGCCATTTCCATGAGTTGCCTTTTCGAACTCCGGCTCAGTCAATTCTCGCGTGAGTTTTCGGCACACATCCGCATAACGCCGGTATTCGGCGACTTCCTGCATTGCCACCCCCAAATTCACGCGGCTGAACTACAACTTATACGGGCCGATTTCAAGGCCAATCTACCCTGCCGGGCCGAGCGCCATGGATCGGGCGGGGCCGTCGCGCGTCATAGCGCACGCTTGGCAAGCGGCGCCGGACCTCTATAGTCGCGACCGAAAGCGTGCCGCCCGCTCAACGGCAAAAGACACGCCCGGGGAAGCTCTTCCAGAGGGGTCGATCATGTCCAATCGCCGTACTATCGCGTATTGGGTCGCGCTTGCGGGACTTCTCAGCCTCGCGCCGGCTGCACCCGCAGCGGCCGCCGACTTCACGATGAAGATCGGCACCGCCACCATCAACGAGACGCAGCATCAGTTCATCAAATTCTACAAGGACGAAGTCGAGAAGGCCTCGGGCGGCCGCATCGAGGTGCAGATCTATCCGGCAAGCCAACTCGGCCCGATCCCGCGCGAAATCGAAGGCGTGCAGCTCGGCAATATCCAGGGCTATGTCGGGCCGGTCGATTTCTTCGTCGGCGTCGATCCGCGCTTCGGGGTGTTCTCGACCCCAATGCTGTTCCGCGACGACACCAACGCCGCCGCGACCGTGCACGATGCCGCGATCCAGAAGGCGATGTTCGATATCGCCGCGCCGAAACGCATGGTCGGCATGGCGACGCTCAGCCTCGGCGCTTCCGATTACGGCGCCAAGAACGCGATCATGAAGCTCGCCGACTTCAACGGCAAGAAGCTCCGCATCAACGGCACCGAGATGGAACGCCAGAAGATGGCGAAGCTCGGCGCCACCGGCGTCGGCATGCCGCTCTCCGAGGTGGTGCCGGCGCTCGACCAGGGCACCATCGACGGCACCATTTCGGGCCTGTCGGTGTTCGTCGTCGTTCAAGATGAGCGATCTGCTCAAGGTCGTGACGGTGACCAACGACACCTTCATCATCTCGATCGCCGTCGTCAGCAAGCCGTGGCTCGACACGCTGCCGGCGGACTTGCAGAAGGTGGTGATCGACATCGGCGCCGCCGTGCAGGCGAAGACCCAGCAGTGGGAAGTCGACTTCACCAAAAAGCTCGAGGGCGATTGGGCCGCGGCCGGCGGCACGGTTCATACGCTCTCGACCGACGATCTGGCGCAGATGAAGACGCTGCTCGATCCGGTCGGCGACGCCGTGACCAAGGACCAGCCGGCCGTGCATGACATGCTGCAAATGGTGCGCGCCGCGGCCGCAAAAAACTAAACCGCATGCGCGAAGTTCTGGGACGGTGCGCCGCGGCGCTGATGGCGGCGCTCCGCATCGCCGCGGGGGCGATGCTCGTCGGCAGCGTCGGCATCAATTTCGCCAATATCATCGGCCGCTATTTCCTGTCGGTGTCGTTGTCCTGGGCCGAGGAAGCGATGCTGTTCCTGATGATCGGCTGCGTCTTTCTCGGTGCGGCGCCGGTCGGATGGGCCGGCCGCCACATCCGCATGGATGTCGTCGTCTCGCTGTTGCCGCCGCGGGCGCGCCGGGCCTTCGAGGTTTTTTCCGACCTCGTCACCGCCGCGACCTGCGTGGCGCTGGCGATTTTCGCCTGGCCGGTCATGACCATGCTGGCCGAACTCGACCAGCGCAGCAATTCGGCCAATATCCCCATGGTCATTCCGCAATCGGCGCTGCCGATCGGGCTGTTGCTGATGGCGCTGTTGATCGTCGTGCGGCTCTGCCTTTACGGCGTGCGCCACGACGACGCCATTTCAAGCCGCGACATCGAGCGCTGAAATGTCCGCAGGCTTCGTCTATTTTATCCTGCCCGCGCTGCTCTTGATTCTCGGGCTGCCGATTTTCGTCGTGCTGATTTTGACTTCGCTGACCGCGATCCTGTTCGTCGCGCATGTGCCAACGCAAGCCATCCAGACCTACATGTTCGGCAGCCTGGATAATTTTCCGCTGCTGGCGGTGCCGTTTTTCGTGCTCGCCGGCGAGATCATGGGCCGGGGCGGCATCGCCAATCGCGTCGTCACCTGGGTGGTCTCCATTGTCGGCGGCGTGCGCGGCTCGCTCGCGGTCACGACGGTTGCCTCCTCGGAGCTGTTCGGCGCCATGGCGCACACTTCCGTCGGCACCGTGGTCGCCATCGGGCGGCTGTTATTTCCGTCGCTGACCAAGCACGGCTACAGCGAGCGTTTCGCCGTAAGCCTCATCACCTCCTCGGGCGCGGTCGCCGTGATCATCCCGCCGTCGATCTCGATGATCCTTTACGCGATGACGGCGCAGGTCTCGGCCATAAAACTGTTCACCGCCGGTATCCTGCCGAGTCTTCTGATCGGCGTCGTCGACGCCGTCTACGTGCTGATCTATGCGCGCATCAAGATGGTGCCGCTGTCCGACCCGGCGCGCTGGAAGAATATCTGGGCTTCGACCAAGGACGCGAGCTGGGCCATCGGCACCATGGTGGTGATCTTCGGCGGCATCTATGGCGGCGTCTTCACGCCGACCGAAGCCGCCGGCGTCGCTGTCGTTTATTCGCTGTTCGTCGCCATGTTCATTTATCGCGAAGTCGGCCTCGCCGAGCTGTGGCAGATCATTTCGAGCTCGGTCGTTCTGATTGCGCAAATCCTGATCATCGTCACCGGCGCCGGCGTCTATTCGTGGCTGATGACGACGAGCGGCATCCCGCAAAACCTGATTGCCACCGTGAGCGCGATGCACCTGCCGAATTGGGAGACCCTGCTGTTCGTCAATGCGGGCCTCCTGGTCGCCGGCAGTTTCCTCGAACCGCCGGCCGCGATCCTCATTCTCACCCCGCTCTTGCTGCCGGTCGTCGCCGCCGCCGGCATCAACGCGCTGCACTTCGGCATCATCATGGCGGTCAATCTGTCGATCGGGCTCTACATGCCGCCTTTTGGGCTCAACCTGTTTGCCGCCCGCGCCATTTTCGGTGTGCCGATGGGCACCATCTATCGCGGCGTGCTGCCCTTCGTCGTCGTCAATTTCGCGGCGCTCCTCGTCATTACCTATGTGCCGGCGATCTCGATGGCGCTGCTGGGCGGTGCACGGTAGCCGCGCCGTTGCGAACGGGTCTCAAGCCATTGTGATCCTTGGCGAACGGTTTGTGATGATGGCTTCGGCCGGAAACATGTCACTTTTGCAGCATAAAACCCTTGGAACCGGCGGGGTGCCGGTACGTTCATTTCCAGACCCCCTCAGAGCCTGAAACATCCGTGTCGTTTGAATTCTCGACCGCCCAGATTTAGCTTCCCCGAAAGTCATTGAATCCGCGATGGATGATCAAACCAAGCCTGCCTTTTCGGTAGCGACGCTTGCCGCCCAGGCTCCGGGTCTCCACGAGCCGACCACCAACGCCATCATCCAGCCGATCCACATGTCGGCGACTTTTCTGCGCGATGCCGATAACCGTTACCCTGCCGGGTATGTCTACGGCAGAACCCACAATGTTTCGGTGCAACAGGCCGAAAGCCTGATCGCCGCGTTGGAAGGAGCCGAGGAAGCCTTTCTGTTCGGTTCGGGCATGGCGGCTGCGACCAGCGTTTTCCTCGCCCTCGAAAAGCCTACTCACATCGTGGCTTCGCGAGTCATGTATTGGGGTTTCCGTTCCTGGCTGCGCGAGATCGGCCGCTACGGGCACCGCGTCAGCTTTGTGGAAACCTCCGATCTCGACGCCACGCGCTCAGCCGTGGTGCCGGGCGAGACCGGATTGTTCTGGATCGAGACGCCGAGCAACCCGCTGTGGACCATCAGCGATCTAGCGGCGATCGCGGAAATCGCCCACGGCGCCGGCGCCATCATGTGCGTCGATTCGACGGTCGCGACACCAATCTTGACCAGGCCGCTCGCCTTGGGCGCCGACATCGTGATGCATTCGGCGACCAAATACCTCAACGGTCATTCCGACGTCGTCGCCGGCTGCCTCGCGAGCGCCCGCGACGGACAATTATGGTCGCGAATTCGCCGGATGCGCGGCCAGCTCGGCAATGCGCTCGGTGCCTTCGACGCGTGGCTCCTGACGCGCGGCATGCGCACCCTCGATATCCGGGTGCGGACCCAGGCCAAAACCGCGATGCTATTGGCCGAGCGGCTCAACGGCCATCCGGCGCTATCGGATGTCCTATATCCCGGCCTACCGCATCATCCCGGGCACGCGACCGCGCTGCGGCAGATGATCGGCGGCTTCGGCGGCATGTTTTCGATCCGCCTCAAGAAGGGGGAGAACGCCGCAATCGCGGTCGCGGCTGCGGTCGGCCTCTGGAAACGGGCCACCTCGTTCGGCGGCATCGAAAGCCTCATCGAACATCGCGCGTCGATCGAGGGCGATGGCTCGCCCTGCCCGCGCGACCTGCTCAGGTTTTCGGTCGGGCTGGAAGATGCGGATGAGCTTTACCGGGATCTGACCGGGGCATTGGAGGTGGTCGCATAGCTCGCCGCGCCGAAGCCTTCCGATGAGCGAGCTTGCAAAAAGCCTAACGCCCGATCGCAATAACCCGATCGCAATAATCAGACGACGTTGCGATTGAAGTACATCGATCCCCAAATCACCAGCGCCCAGATTGCGACGAGAACGGCCAGCGATACAATCGCTTCCATTGCACTCTCCTCCCAGTGGCGATTTCTCCCGCTTAAGCCCGACAGCCACCCTTCGTTCGAGCGGTCAACGTCAATCCGTCTCGCCCGATCGGGCCAGTACGGTATCGTCAACTCCGGTGCGCTGCAGCGCCAGTTTTTGCTGCAATCGTTCGGCTTCTTCGTCCATACCGATCCAACGCAATTTGCGAATGAGCTTCACGAGCTCGCCCGGATCGTTTTCGGGCTCGGATGCGTGCGTAGACGCTTGTTGATCGAAGGCCATGGTCATGGCGTGTTCTCCCCTTTTTCTTGTGCGCGGTTCTCGATGACGCGAGAATGATGACGCAAGAATTACGGCCTTGCGGCATGAATACTTTGCGGATCGTCACGCCCTTAAGTCGTGGCCGCAGTTTTTACCTGTCGCGGAACCGGCGCAAGATAGTAGCCGTGCGCCGCAATGTAGAACGCGTGCACTGCAAGGCAGACGGGTGCGCCGCAACATGCGGCCGCCATCCAAGCAACAAATGGATTTGCGCGGCATCAACGCCCCGCCAAGTGCGTTGCCGGCCGCGCGTCACCGCTAGGTACGAGTACTGATTCAACCCGCCGCCGCGGCCGGGTGTTGGCGATTGGGTCATGTGCGTGACCCTCGCCGCGCCCTCGTCGAGGCGGTTTGCCAGCAGCCGAAGGCTTTGATTAGATGCGGCTCCCGCCACACGGAGCCCCGCATGAGAGCTTGGCAAGCCCTCCTGGCCGTAATTCTCGCTCTCACCGTATCCGCAGCCCGCGCCGAAACCGTCGAAATCAACGGCGATTATGGCGGTCTCCTCGTCCTCTATCAGGCGAAATGGGACAAGCTCGCCAAAGAAGGCGCCAGCATTCGCATCGCCGGCCCCTGCGTCTCGGCCTGCACCGCGCTTGTCGGCTACTTTCCGCGCGACAAAATTTGCGTGACGCCGAAGGGCTCGATGGGCTTCCATCTGGCCATCCCGGCCTTCATCACGCCCGATCTGTGGAAGAACTACCCGCCGGACATCCAGGCCTGGATCACCAAAAACGGCGGCCTGTCCTATTCGCTGATGTGGCTGCAAGCGCCGGACATTTACAAGTTTTTCCGCAAATGCGATCGCGGCGCTTAGTGCATGATCCCGAGAGTGGAACCGGTTTCCCGCCTTCGCGATGCCCGCTTCGGCGGGCGAAGGAAGGTCGGGTAAGATCATGCACGAACGAAGAGATCCTGATCCGATCCGTTGATTTGGATCAGGATCTAGGATTCGATTCAAACTTTAAATATTCGCGCGCCTTAATTTTAGAAAATTTTCTCCATGCTGCCCGGATCGCTGCTGCCGCGCGTCTTCCGCCGCAGGCACCGATCCGGGGGCAACATGAACGATTTCTGGGAAAATTGTTTCGAGGCGGTGCGCTTCACCTGTGAGGCGCAAAGCGTGATCTCGGCGCGGCTGATGCTGTTCGCGACCGGCGCGCCGAACGCCGCGGAAGAAGCCACCCGCATGATTTCGGAGAAGATCACAGCCTTCACGGACGCCGGAATAGCGGCCGAGCGCGCCCTGGCGGACGGGCTTTCGTTCTATGCCGCAGCCGAACTTGCCTACTCGCCGCTGCAGCGTTGCGTGCGCGCCAATAGTCACCGGCTGGTCGGCGCGGTGCACTGACCGGCACTCTTCAGAACGCGAATGAGGACGGGTTTTTGAAAACCCGTCCTCACGCGACCGGACCGACGGCGCTTACCTGGAGACAAAGACAGCGCCGGCTAGTCCGGACACTACGCAATCGAAATCGAGCCTTGCGGCATCACGCCTTGCCGAGCGGCAGCGCGACGAAGCGCGTCGCATCGCCCATCTTCACCCGCATCAGCACGTCGTGCTTGCCCTGGGCTTGAGCCTCTTGGAGCGCATCGCGGACCTCGCCCGCATTGGCGACGGGCTTGCCGCCGACATCGAGGATGACGTTGCCGGTTTCAAAGCCCTGCTCGGCCGCCGGTCCGTCCGGATCGACCGCCGTGACCACGACACCACGGCCGCCGGCACCTTGCACTTCGCTCGCCGGCGCCACCTGCAGGCCGAGATGCGGCACGCCGCGCGTCGGCTGAACGCCGCCGGTGTCGGCGCTTGCCTGTTGCTGATCGCTCGGCATTTGCGCCAGCGTCACCGCAATGGTCTTCGTCTCGTTTTGGCGCAGAATGTCGAGCTTCACGGCCGTGTCGGGCGCCATCATGCCGACGGTACGGGCGAGGTCGCGGGCGTCCTTCACCGGCGTGCCGTTGACCGCGGTGATGATGTCGCCGGCTTCGATGCCGGCCTTGGCCGCGGGGCTGTCATGCTGCGGCTCGTCGACCATCGCGCCAGTGGCCTGTTTCGAGACCCAGGCTGTCGGCAATGCCGGGCGTCACCGGCTGAATCTGCACGCCGAGCCAGCCGCGGGTGACATGGCCGCTCTTTTCGAGCTGCGCCACCACGAGCTTTGCGGTGTCCGCCGGAATATCGAAGCCGATGCCGACCGAACCGCCGGACGGTGAATAGATCGCGGTGTTGACGCCGATTACGTTGCCGTTGACGTCGAAGGCCGGGCCGCCGGAATTGCCTTTGTTGATCGGGGCGTCGATCTGGACGTAGTCGTCATAGGGACCGGCGCCGATATCGCGGCCGCGGGCCGAAACGATGCCGGCCGTCACCGTGCCGCCGAGACCGAACGGATTGCCGACCGCAACCACCCAGTCACCGACCCGGGGCGGATCGCTCGAGAATTTCACATAGGGAAAGTCGCTCTTGCCCTCGACTTTGATCACCGCGAGATCGGTTTTCGGATCGGTGCCGACCACTTTCGCGGTGTAGATCGTGCCGCCGTCGGTCGTGACTTGGACGGACTTGGCATGATCGACGACGTGATTGTTGGTCACCGCATACCCGTCCGGCGAAATGAAGAAGCCGGAGCCTTCGCCGACAATGGTCTCATGGCGATGCGCGCCGCCATTGCCGCCGAATTGCTGGCCGAATTGTTGAAAGAATTTATCCATCGGCGAGCCGGGCTGGGCCGGAATCTGCTGCTGGTCGCCACCGTCGTTATTATCGCCGAATTCCTGCGACATCGCGGGCTCGGCCGAGGCTGGGATCTTGACGCGCACCGAGATCACCGCGGGCTTCACCCTGGCGACGAGGTCGGCAAAGCCTTGGGGATGCCCGGCTGGCTGCGACATCGAGGCATCCGCCGCGCGCGCAGGGGCCGCGCCGAATTCGACGCCGGAGGGCCAATAGCCGTTCGGTCCGGCCAACAATAAAGCGGCGCCGATACCGGCGACCGAGGCGAGAAGCGCAAGGCGGCGGGCGCCTAAAAGCCGCGGCTTGTTCGAATGCGGGGGATTATTCTCGATCATGATCCTATCTCCAGAGGCGCGTTCCGCGCGTTTCCAACCAATACCCAGCCACCTGCGCAATACATGTGGGGAAGCGCCCTTACGGCGACCTGGAGAGGAAATTAATTCGTGGACACAATCGGTTTGCGGTGAAGTTGACCCGCGAGCAAAAAAATCCCCGGATTACACGTCGGTAATCCGGGGACCGGTCTTGCGATGTCGCCGCGGCGAAATCGGTGCGTGGCCTGGCGCACTCCGCCGCGGACGGCCGTTATTCGGCAGGTTCGGGTATCGCCTCGTGCGGGGCCGAGCGATCGAAGGCTGTCGCCGGACTGCGGCTGAGCGCAAACAGGAAGACCGACACGATCAGATAAGCGATCGCAACCGTCGGCGTCTTCGCGATGCCGAGCGAGTCGCCGTGCATGAAGCCGAAGAAGGTCAGCACGGCGCCGGCAAGCGCGAACGCCGAGGCGTTGACGAACTTCTTGTCGATGATGAAGGCGCCGATCGCGGCAAGGACGAGCCCCGTCAAGATCGAGCCGCCGCCCATGACCTTGAGGCCCGCGTAGAGAACGCCGTTATTGCCGAGCTTGTCGAGGCCGACGGCCGCCGCGCTGGTACCGGCCGCACCCAGGGCCCCGTCCAGTTGCGTCGCGCCCCAAGCGGCAATATGCGGCGTCAGCGCCAGCACGATGGCCGGTGCGTGGGTCTTCGGCGTGGTTTGGAACGCCTGCGCGCCGATCAGCATGCCGATGTAGAGCAGGATCGGGTAGATCGCCACGACCGGTATGACGGCCAACAGCAGCGAGATCACGCCGAACCAGGACAGCACGATCACCATGAGGCCGGTCGCCGCCGAGTAGCCGATGCGGCCGCCCATGCGCCTTCCAGCCGGGATGGCCGATATAAACGGCGTTGATGAACGGGTTGCCCATGCAGCAGCCGATCAGGCTGATGACGCCGTCGGCGGTCAGCACGCGGGTCGTCGGAAAGGCATCGCCGCCGGCCTCCGCGCTCTCGACGTTATCCATCGCTTCGACCAGATCGTAAATGCCGAACGGGATGGCGGTAACGAGGATCACGCCGAGATATTCAAAGCCGGAGAAGACGTGGTTCACGGCAGGAAGCGGCACGTTGAAGCCGAAATTCGTAAACGAGCCGACGACGCCCGCGACGCTCAGCCCGCCGTAGTTGAGGCCGAGGAGGTTGGAGCCCCACGCAATGATCATTCCGACCGCAATGGCCACAAGGCCCGCGGGAATGCCCAGCGGATATCTGAAATCCGCCGAACCAGCTCACCAAGATGACGGCAAAGCAGGTCAGGCCGATCACCGGCGTCATGTACATTTGAATGGCCGGACGTCATGGAGATGAAGGTGATCGATACGCCAGCCAACGTTCCGAGCAGGGCCGCGCGCGGCGTGATCTTGCGGACGATCGGAGCGATGAAGCCGCCGATCATCAGGATGAAGCTCTGAAAGAACACCCACGTCAGTCCGGCTTCCCAGCCTTTGATCGGATCGTTGGTCTTCAGCGCGATCGGCAGCATGATCACGAAGGTGACGATGAACATGTGCGGCACGCTGATGCCGGACGGCAGCGCGCAGACGTCGTTACGCCCGGTCCGTTTCGCCAGCCTGTAGGCGAGATAGGCATAGTAAAACGTCGACAGGCACATCATCAGGCCGACCGCCGGCAGGATGCGGCCAAACACGATCGAATCCGGCATTTTGATCACGAACCGCAACAGGATCGGTGAGCATCAGCATGTTGACGAGGATGTTGGTGCCGAAGCCGAAAAAGGCATTCCAGTCGCCTGGGACCCATAGTTTGGGCGGAATCCGGCAGTCGATGTCATGGTCGTCATTTCACGCTCCCCTTGGTCGAAGTCCTTAGATGACGCTGATCAGGCGGCTTCCCGGGCACGTAGCGAAGCAAGCAGCGCTTTCGATCCGGTCACCGAACCGAAAATGCCGCCCTGGGCCTTGATCATGGCGAGGCCCAGCTTCGTGGAATTTCGGAAAATAGGACGCGCAGCAGTCCGACAGCACGATGCAGCGAAAGCCGCGGTCGTTGGCTTCGCGCACGGTGGTGTTGACGCAGACCTCGGTGGTCACGCCGCAAACGAATAATGTGTCGATGCCGCGGTTTTTCAGGACAGTTCGAGATCGGTCTGATAAAACGCGCCCTTGCCCGGCTTGTCGATCACCGGTTCGGTCGGCAGCGGATAAAGTTCCGGGATGATGTCGTGGCCGGGCTCGCCGCGAACCAGGATGCGGCCCATCGGACCCGGCGCGCCGATCCGGGTCGACGGATCGCCGCGTTCGACCTTGTGCGGCGGCGCATCGGTCAGATCGGGCCGGTGGCCTTCGCGTGTGTGGATGACCAACATGCCTACGTCGCGCGCAGCGTCGAGCGTTTCGCGGCACGGCCCGACCGCCGCCTGGAGCTGCGAAACATCGTTGCCGAGCGCTTCGCCGAACCCGCCCGGTTCGAGAAAGTCCCGCTGCATGTCGATGATGATCAGAGCGGATTTGTCCAGATCGACGGACAAGCGTGCGCCGGCTCGGCTTCCAAGGTGACGCGGCGCATGCACGAATCCTCCCTCGCTGTTCACCAAAAAGGCGGTGCAAGGAATGAGGCCATCAGCGCGGGCGGAACGCTGGTGCCTAATAATTGAGCGGGCGCTGCCCTGCAGAACTCCGAATGCGGCATTGCATCCGAGCGCGCACAAGCAAAGCCAAATCACAGCAAATCAAGCACTTAAGCTGCGGCAAATGGCGCGGCGGCGTATGGCACGCGGCTTGCGGAAGAGTTCCCAAGCGAACCAAGCGCCAGCGCCTCTGGGAGGCTTCCAATGAAGCGCCGCGACTTCCTCAAATCCATGACCGCGCTGACCGCCGCCGCCGCCGTGCCGGCGCCGGCGATCTGGTCGCCGGCCAAGGCCCAATCGCGCCAGGAGACGCTGCTGATCGTCTCCGAAAGCGGACCGAACAATCTCGACATCCATGGCGTCGGCACCAACGTGCCGGGCTACGAAGCGTCGTGGAATTGCTACGACCGGCTGATCAGCCACGAGATGAAGACGCTGCCGAACGGCACGCCCTATTACGACAAGAACAAATTCAAGCCCGAGCTCGCCGAGGACATGAATGCCGGCGACATGTCGGTGACCTTCAAGCTGCGCAAGGACGCGACCTTCCAGGACGGCACGCCGGTCACCGCCAAGGACGTCAAATGGTCGTTCGACCGCGCCGTCACCGTCGGCGGCTTTCCGACCTTCCAGATGAGCGCGGGCTCGCTCACCAAGCCCGAGCAGTTCGTCGTCGTCGACGACCACACCTTCCGCGTCGATTTCACGAAGAAGGACCGGCTGACGATTCCCGATCTCGCCGTCATCGTGCCGTGCATCATCAATTCCGAACTGGTGAAGAAGAACGCCACCGCAGCAGGATCCGTGGGGCCTCGAATACACCAAGCTCAATACCGTCGGCAGCGGCGCCTACAAGGTGACGAACTGGACCGCGGGCTCGCAGGTCGTGCTGGAGCGCAACGAAAATTGGAAAGGCGGCCCGCTGCCGAAGATCAAGCGCGTGATCTGGCGCATGGTGCCGGACGCCGGCAACCGGCGCGCGCTGCTCGAACGCGGCGACGCCGACGTGTCCTACGATCTGCCGAACAAGGATTTCTCCGAGCTGAAAACCGACGGCAAGCTCACCATCATTTCGACGCCGTACTCGAACGGCATCCAATATATCGGCATGAACGTGCAGCATCCGCCGTTCGACAATGTGAAGGTGCGCTACGCGATCGCCTACGCCATTCCCTATCAGAAGATCATGGATGCGGTGCTGTACGGTCTCGCCAAGCCGATGTTCGGCGCGCCGGCCGGCGCGCCGACCGAAGTGGCCTGGCCGCAGCCGCACAAATTCAACACCGATCTCGGCAAGGCCAAGCAGCTTCTCGCCGAAGCCGGCTATCCGAACGGCATTCCCGAACCGATCCCGATTTCGTTCGACCTCGGCTTTGCCGGCGTCAACGAGCCGATTTGCGTGCTGATCCAGGAAAGCCTGGCGCAGATCGGCATCACCACCACGATCAACAAAGTGCCCGGCGCCAACTGGCGCACCGAACTGACCAAAAAGACGATGCCGCTGTTCACCAACGTGTTCTCGGGCTGGCTCGATTATCCCGAGTACTTCTTCTACTGGTGCTATCACTCGCGGCAAATCGATCTTCAACACCATGGACTACCAGTCGCCGGCAGATGGACGCGTTCATCGACGGCGCGCGCGCCGCGGCCGCGACCGGCGACACGGCGACCTACGACAAGGACGTGAAGGGCTTCGTCGATCTCGCCTACACCGACATGCCGCGCATTCCGCTCTATCAGCCCTATGTCAACGTCGCGATGCAGAAGAACATCACCGGCTACCAATATTGGTTCCACCGCCGGCTCGACTACCGCGCCTTCGCGAAAGGATGAGATTGACTCGCGCGTGCCGGTCATCCGCGTGCGCGGACGATCGGAGCGAGCGTGCAATGCTGACGATGATCCTCAAGCGCGCTGGCGATGGCGATCCCGAGCCTGATCGGCGTGGTGATCGTGACGTTCCTTTTGACCCGAGCGCTGCCGGGCGATCCGGCCGCCTATTTCGCCGGACCGGCCGCGACGCCGGAGGCGATCCAGGAAGTGCGGGTCAAGCTCGGCCTCGACAAGCCGCTGATCGCGCAATTCGGCCATTACGTCGTCGATCTCGTCCACGGCAATCTCGGCACCTCGCTGACCACCGGCCAGCCGGTGGCGCACCGAATTGCGCAACCGGCTGCCGGCGTCGGCCGAACTGACGCTGCTCGGCCTTCTGGTTTCGATCGTGATCGCGGTGCCGCTCGGCATCCTGGCGGCGACCAAGCCCAATTCGCTGCTCGATCATGCCTGCCGCATCGTCTCGACCGCCGGCGTGTCGCTGCCGGTGTTCTTCACCGGCCTGATCCTGGTCTATGTCTTCTACTATCTGCTCGGCTGGGCGCCGGCGCCGCTCGGCCGGCTCGACGTGTTCTTCACCGCGCCGCCGCACGTCACCGGCTTCTATCTGATCGACAGCCTGATCGCCCGCGACCCGGAAACCTTCATGGCGGCGCTCAAGCAGCTCATCCTGCCGGCGCTGACGCTCGCGCATTTTTTCGCTGGCGCCGATCGCGCGCATGACGCGCGCCTCGATGCTCGCGGTGCTGTCGTCGGATTTCGTGCGCACCGCGCGCGCCAGCGGCCTCTCCTCCTACACCGTGATCATCACCTACGCGTTTCGCAACGCGATGCTGCCGGTGATCACCACGCTCGGCATGGTGTTCTCGTTTCTGCTCGGCGCCAATGTGCTGGTCGAGAAGGTCTTCGCCTGGCCGGGCATCGGCTCTTATGCGGTCGAGGCGCTGCTCGCCTCGGACTTCGCGCCGGTGCAAGGCTTCGTGCTCACCATGGCGGTGATGTACGTCGTGCTCAACCTTCTGATCGACGTGCTCTACGGCGTGGTCGATCCGCGCGTGAGGCTCGACGCATGACCGACATTGCCGCAGCCCCGCCGCGCGAAGGCGGCTATCACCGCGCTCTATCAAGCACTCGCGCTATATCATCGGCGAAAACCCGGTCACCGGCTTTGCCTTCGCGCTGTTCGTGCTGATCGTGCTCGCCGCGATGTTCGGTCCGCATATCGTGCCCTACGATCCGCTGCACGAGCGACACCACGCAGGCGCTGAAGCCGCCGAGCGCGCATCATTGGTTCGGCACCGATCAGCTCGGCCGCGACGTGTTCAGCCGCGTGGTCGTCGCCACCCGGCTCGACTTCTTCATCGCGGTCGCCTCGGTCGCGCTGGTGTTTCTGATGGGCGGCCTTGCCGGCGTCGCCGCCGGCTTCTTCGGCGGCTGGACCGACCGCATCGTCGGCCGCATCGCCGACACCATCATGGCGTTCCCGCTGTTCGTGCTCGCCATGGGCATCGTCGCGGCGCTGGGCAACACCGTGCAGAACATCATCATCGCCACCGCGATCGTGAACTTTCCGCTCTATGCCCGCATCGCGCGCGCCGAGGCCAATATCCGGCGCGATGCCGGCTTCGTCGAGGCGGCGCGGCTGTCCGGCAATTCCGACTGGCGCATTCTTGCCTTTCAGATCCTGCCCAACGTGTTTCCCGATCCTGGTCGTGCAGATGTCGCTGACCATGGGCTACGCCATCCTCAATGCCGCCGGCCTGTCTTTCATCGGGCTTGGCGTCCGGCCGCCGACGCCGGAATGGGGCATCATGGTCGCCGAAGGCGCGGCCTTCATGGTGTCGGGCGAATGGTGGAACGCGTTCTTTCCCGGCGCCGCCCTGATGGTCGCGGTGTTCTGCTTCAATCTGCTCGGCGACGGGCTTGCGCGACATGGTCGATCCCCGGAGACGGACATGAGCGGGCACAGCATGAGTGGACACGCATGACCCGCCGCGCTCTCCGTCGAAGGGCTTTGCGTCGAGTTCCGCACGCGCGGCGGCATCGTGCGCGCGCTCGACAATGTCGAGTTTCAGCGTCGACAAGGGCGAGACCATCGCGCTGGTCGGCGAATCCGGCTCCGGCAAATCGGTGACCGCCTATGCGGTGATGGGCATTCTCGATCCCGCCGGCCGCGTCACCGGCGGCCGCGCCATGCTCGGCGGCCTCGATCTTTTGTCCGCGACGCCGAGCCAGCTCGCCGACGTGCGCGGCCGCGACATCGCGATGATCTTCCAGAACCCGCGCACCGCGCTCAATCCGATCCGCACCGGTCGGCCGCCAGATCGCCGACGTGCTGATCCGCCACGGCAATGTGCCGCGCAACGAGGCGCCAGGCGGCAGGCGGTCGAGATGCTGCGCGCCGTCGGCATCACCGATCCGGCGCGGCGCGCCAAGGCCTATCCGTTCGAAATGTCCGGCGGCATGTGCCAGCGCGTCATGATCGCGATTGCGCTGGCGGCCAAACCGTCGCTCTTGATCGCCGACGAGCCGACCACCGGCCTCGACGTCACCACGCAGGCGGTGATCATGGATCTGGTCAACGATCTGGCGCGCCAGATGGGCATGGCGACGATCTTCATCACCCACGATCTCGCGCTCGCCGGCCAGCGCTCGTCGCGCATCGTCGTCATGCATGCCGGCCACGTCGTCGAGAATGCGCCGACCGACGAGACTGTTCGCGCATCCGCGCCATCCCTATACGGCGGAACTGATCGCGGCGACGCCGGATTCGGCGGCGAGCCTCGACGAGCTTGCGTCGATCCCCGGCTCGCTGCCCGATCTGCGCCGCGCCGACCTGCCGCCGTGCCGCTATTCGGAGCGTTGCCCGCGCAAGATCGACGCCTGCGCGCAGCCGCTGCCGCACACGACCTCGGCGCGGACCATATCGTCGCCTGCTGGAATCCGCTGCCGGACACGCGGCGAGCTCTGGCGCCGACCGAGAGTGCCGCATGACCGTCCTGCTCGACGTCGCCGAGGTTCTCGAAGCAGTTTCCGGCCGGCGGCGGCCGGGACCGCTGGCGCGGTTCAAGCGGCGGTTCTCCGGCGGGCCGGAGAAGCTGCCGAAGGTCTATGCGGTCGACGACGTGAGCTTCGTCATCGACAAGGGCGAGACGGTCGGTCTTGTCGGCGAGTCCGGCTGCGGCAAGTCGACCTTGGTGCGCGCGCTGACCCGCCTGATCGACGTCAGCGACGGCAGCATCAAGCTCGGCGACCGCGAATTGTCGCTCAAGCCGGCACGCGTCTTCGCCCGCGATCGCGACCGCGCCCGCATCCAGATGGTGTTCCAGGATGCCGGCGAAAGCGTCAATCCGCGCTTCACCGGCTTTCGACGCCATCGCCGATCCGCTGCGGCGGCTGCGCAAGCTGCGCGGCAAGGCGCTGCAAAGAGCGCGTCGAGACCGTGGCGACCCAATGCGGCTTGCCGCTGCAACTGCTGACGCGGTTTCCGCATCAGCTTTCCGGCGGCCAGCGCGCCCGCGTCGGCATCGCCCGCGCCATCGCGGTCGAGCCCGAGCTTCTGGTGCTCGACGAGCCGACCGCGGCGCTCGACGTTTCGGTCCAGGTGGTCATTCTTCAGCTGTTGCAGCAGCTGAAGAAGGAGTTCGGCATGAGCTATCTGTTCGTGTCGCACGATCTCTCCGTGGTGCGGCTGCTCTGCGACCGCGTGCTGGTGATGTATCTCGGCAAGATCGTCGAATCCGGCCCGGCCGCCGAAGTGTTCGAGCATCCGCTGCATCCCTATACGCAGGCGCTGGTCGCCGCGGTGCCGCGCCTGCACGACGACGGCGTCGAGCGGCTGCGGCTTTCCGGCGAACCGCGCAGCCCGATCGATCCGGACCCGAATGTGTGCCGCTTCTATGGCCGTTGTCCGCGCGGCACGGATGCGTGTAAAACCACGATGCCGGCGCTGCGGCAGTTCGGCGCCCGTCAGGTCGCCTGCCATTTCGCCGAGGAGTTTTTGCCGCAGGTCAAACCGCGTCATGAAACGTAAAATAGCGCGAAAGACGAAGCCGGCCCGCAGCGCCGTCACCGTCAAGCGCAAAGCCAAGAGCAGCTGTCAAGAGCGCTGCAAGAGCGCCGCCAAGGCAAAGCCGCGCCGCGCGCCGCCGGCACCGGCCAAATCCGACGCGCTCGACGCGCTGGTCGCCGCCGGCACCGAGGCGCTTGCGGCTTCCGCTCGATCCGGCCTGGCACGGCGGCGTCAAATTCAATCTGCGGCTGATCCTGCGTCTTGGCGGCGCTGGTCGACGAATTTCCGCTGCCCGACGACGCCGAACCGGCCGACGCCTGAGTGTTCCATGCTTGATACGCCGGCGACCGAGTTTGCGCCTCGCGACCGCAGCCGATATCGCCGCCGCGGTGGCGTCCGGCCACATCGAGCGCGCGTGCGCGTCGTCGAAGCGGCGCTCGCGCGCATTCGCGAGCGCGATCCGCTGCTCAATTCCTTCACCGCGGTCACCGAGCAGCGCGCGCTGCTGCGCGCGCGAAGCGATCGACGCCACGCGCGCACGCGGCGAACCGCTCGGGCCCGCTCGCCGGCGTGCCGTTCGCGGTCAAGAACCTGTTCGACATCGCCGGCCTTACCGACCTCGCCGGCTCGAAGATCAACCGCGACAATCCGCCGGCGCACCGCGACGCGACGCTGATCGAACGGCTCGAAGCCGCCGGCGCCATTCTCGTCGGCGCGCTCAATATGGGCGAATACGCCTACGATTTCACCGGCGAGAACATTCACGACGGCCCGTCGCGCAATCCGCACGATCTCGACCGCATGACCGGCGGCTCGTCCGGCGGCTCGGGCGCGGCGGTCGGCGGCGGGCTCGTGCCGCTCGCGCTCGGCTCCGATACCAACGGCTCGATCCGCGTGCCGTCGTCGCTGTGCGGCATTTTCGGACTGAAGCCGACTTACGGCCGGCTGTCGCGCGCGCGCAGCTTTCCGTTCGTCGCGAGCCTCGATCATCTCGGGCCGTTTGCGCGCAGCGCTCGCGATCTCGCGCTGGCCTACGACGCCATGCAGGGCTTCGATCCGGACGATCCGGTCTGCGCCGACCGGCCCGATCGAGCCGGTCACGCCGCTGCTCGAGCGCGGCGCCGACGGCCTGCGCGTCGCCGTCGCCGTCCGGCTATTTCAAATGCAAAAGCGGCGAAGCCTGCTACGCCATCGACCGCGTCGCGGCGGCGCTCGGCGCCAATCGCGACATCGAAATTCCGCAGGCCGAACGCGCCCGCGCCGCGGCCTTCATCATCACCGCGACCGAGGGCGCGAGCCTGCATCTCGACCGGCTGCGCACGCGCGCGGGCGATTACGATCCCGCCGTGCGCGACCGGCTGATCGCCGGCGCGCATGGCGCCGGCCTCGCTTGTCGTCAAGGCGCAGAAATTCCGCCGCTGGTATCGCGAGCAGGTTCTGAAACTGTTCGACGAGGTCGACGCCATCCTGGCGCCGGCGACGCCATGCACGGCGCCGCTGATCGGCCAGCAGATGTTCATGCACGGCGATGTCGAACTGCCGGTGCGCGCCAATCTCGGCCTCTACACCCAGCCGATCTCGTTCATCGGCCTGCCGGTCGTCGCCGTGCCGGTGCCGCTCGATGCCGCTGCCGATCGGCGTTCAGATCATCGCCGCGCCGTGGCGCGAGGACGTGGCGCTGCGGCTCGCGCATGCGCTCGAAGCCAAGGGCGTCGTCGCCGCGCATGCGGCCGGCGCATGTAACCAGAGCTATTGTTCAGGGAGACGATAGCAGATGGAGATCGACCTGCCGGAGGTCGTCGCCGAAGTGACGGCCGCGTTCGAGCCTACGAGAAGGCGCTGGTGTCGAACGATGTCGCGACGCTCGACGCGCTGTTTCACGACGATCCGCGCACCATCCGCTACGGCGGCTTCGAAAATCTCTACGGCTATCAAGGAGATCATGGCGTTCCGCGCCGCGCGTCCGTCGGCCGGCTTGGCGCGCACATTATCGAAGACCGTGATCACCACTTACGGCCGCGACTTCGCGGTGGCTTCGACGCTGTACGACCGGCCGTCGTTTGCCGGCAAGATCGGCCGGCAGATGCAGACCTGGGTGCGTTTTCCCGAAGGCTGGCGCGTCGTCGCCGCGCATGTGAGCATGATCGACCAGCCGAAATAGCCGATATCGCAATCAACGAAACGAACGGCCGCGCATGACCTTTATGCGGATCGTGTGGCTTGCCGCGGCGCTGCTCATGGCTCGGCCGCTCCAAGCGCGGCCGATACCTTATATCGAGCAGCCATTCCGCGTTCTCCTCGGCAGCGATCTCGGCACGCTCGAAGCTTGCTGGTACGCCCGAGCGAACCGGGCCGCTATCCGCTGGCGCTGCATCGCACATGGCTCGCCGCGCTCGGCCGGCCGACCGGCCGCCATGACGCCGCTGTCGATGTTGCCGCAGGCGCTCGAATTCGCCCGGCGCGGCTGGGCGGTCGCGATCGTGATGCGCCGCGGCTACGGCAATTCCGACGGCGGCTGGGCAGAAACCTTCGGCGGCTGCGGCAATCCGAATTACGTCGGCCGCAGGCGCGGCCGGCGCCGCCGATCTGAAAACGACCCTCGAGTTCCTGTCGCATCGGCCGGACATCGATCCGACCCGCATGATCGCGGTCGGCGTTTCGGCGGGCGGCTTTGCCACCGTTGCGCTGACCGCCGATCCGCCGCCGGGCCTCGTCGCCGCCATCAGCTTTGCCGGCGGCCGCGGCTCGCAGGAGAGCCGATCAGGTCTGCCGGCCGGACCATTTGATCGAAGCTTTCGCAGCTTCGGCAAGCGCTCGCGCGTGCCGATGCTGTGGGTCTATGCCGCGAACGATCATTTCTTCGGCCCGGCGCTGGCGCGGCAATTCGCCGATGCGTTCAAGAGCGGCGGCGGCAACATCGATTTTGTTGCCGCACCGGCCTTCGGCACTGACGGCCATGGATTGTTTTCACCGGCGGGCATTCCGATATGGAGCGGCTATGTCGACGAATTTCTGAAAGCGCATAACCTCGTGATGCGCGACCCGCCCATGCCGCTGCCGCCCCCCGCGATCGCGGCACCTGCGAGGTTCTCGGCCAACGCGCGCAAAGCATTCGAGACCTATTTGATCGATGCGCCGCACAAAGCGTTTGCTTTCGCGCCAGACGGACATTTCGGCTGGAAAAGCGGATCGAGGACCGTCGAGACGGCGCGCTCAGCCGCGCTCAAGTTCTGCGAACAGGGCGGCGCGCATTGCGAAGTCATGTTTGTCGACGATGCCGCCGTCGGGCATTGAGGCCGGCCGATTCTAGGAATTCACAAAACTGCGCCAGCCGCCGAAGCTGGAAATGTCGCGCGCATCGGCGATCGCATCGGCCTCGACCAAAAAGCCCTTGACGGCACAGCCGTCGGCGAGTTCGAGCGTGCCGATCGACATCGGCCGCGGCACCGCGGCGACGAAGCGGCCGAAGGCGGCATCGCTCAGCGACCAGACTTCGACTTCGATCGCGGTGCCGGCGCCATTCTTCACCCGAAGGAGACCCGGCTTCGGCGGCTTCGTGCCGGGAAGCGCATAAAGCCGGTAATGTGGCGCGGTCTTGGCCGAGCCGATGAGCCGCGCGCCTGCAGACGTCAGTTCGCCGTTCAACTGCATGCCGGAGAGATGCGCGCCGACGACGGCGAGCGCGACCTCGCCCAAAACCTCCGCGGCTCGGAGCTGCGCAAGCGGCGGCTGCGGCACCTTGAGCGCGCCCATCGGCAGGCCGGTCGCGTGATGGAATTGCCGACCGATCGCGGCGAGCTTTCCGTCCTCGCCGCCCGGCGCCAGGAGCGTCACGCCGAACGGAATGCCGTCCGGCCGGAACGACGCCGGCACTGCGAGCGCGCAGAGATCGAGCAGATTGACGAAATTGGTATAGGTGCCGAGCCGGCTGTTGAGCTGGATCGGGTCGGCCAGCACCTGTTCGATGGTGTAGATGGTCGGCGCCGTCGGCACGACCAGCGCGTCGATCGAGCGGTAGATGTGGTCGCGCACGCGCCGCAGCGCTTCGATCCGGTAAAAGGCGGCGAAGGCATCGGCCGCCGTGCCGTGCGCGCCGGCGAGGATGATCTGCCGCGTCACCGGCAGAATGGATTCCGGCGACGACGCGATCAGGTCCTTGGCGGTCAGATAGCGCTCGGCGACCCAGGGGCCTTCGTAGAGGAGGCGCGCCGCGGCGTAGAACGGCTCGATATCGACATCGATAATTTGCGCTCCGGCTTCCGCAAAGCGCGCCAAGCGCGGCGTCGTAGGCGGCCGTCGAAACCTTGTCGCCGAAGAACAAGCGCTGGCCGGCGAGCGGCACGCCGAGCTTTAAGCCCTCGGGCACCGGCGCGAGCGGCCGCAACGGCCGCGGCCGCGAATAGGGATCGGCCGGGTCCGGTCCCGCGACCGCCTTGAGCGCCGCTAAGGCGTCATCGACGGTGAGC
Source organism: uncultured Alphaproteobacteria bacterium (assembly GCA_963696555.1). GTDB lineage: Bacteria > Pseudomonadota > Alphaproteobacteria > Rhizobiales > Xanthobacteraceae > BOG-931. The sequence continues at coordinate 539,553 of CAVOKR010000014.1, forward strand.
GCGAAGATCGAGACGCAATCGAGCGTCCGGCAGGCCGGCACGACGCCGGCGGTGGATACAAGCCCGAGGCTCGGCTTCAGCCCGACGATATTGCTGAAGGCGGCCGGCACGCGGCCGGATCCCGCGGTGTCGGTGCCGAGCGACAAGCGGCGCAAAACCCGCCGCGACCGATAGCGCCGAACCGGTGCTCGAGCCGCCGGGGATGAGTTTTGGGTCGAACAGATTGCGGCCGATGCCATAGGGGGTGCGCACGCCGACGAGGCCGGTCGCGAATTGATCGAGATTGGTCTTGCCGAGAATGAGCGCGCCCGCTGCGCGCATGCCGCGCCACTGCGGTTGAGTCGCGTCTCGCGCGATAAAGATAGTCGGGACAAGCCGCCGTGGTCGGCATGCCGGCGACGTCGATATTGTCCTTCACGGTGACCGGAATGCCGTAGAGCGGCAGCGAGGGGTCGCCGCTCTCGGCCAGCGCCTTGGCGTCGGCGAGAACGTCCTTCTCGTCGCGCAGGGTGATGAAGATCGCCGCGTCGTTATGGGCGCGGATGCGCGCGTAACTGCGCGCGACCATGTCGGCGGGCGTCGCCGCGCCGGAACGATAGGCGGTGAGGATTTCGGCGACGGTTTCGGTCACTTAAAGCTTTCCCTCAGCGCCATATAAGTCGCAAAAAGCGGGCCAGCCGGCCGCGTCCGCCGCTCATTTCCTAAAGCGCCGGATCGCCGGGTGCAATCTTTAGCGCCTCATTTCACGGGCGCTGCGTCCGGGATGAAGCGGTGACCGAAAACCGGCTCCTTGTGCGGCGTCGGCGGCAATTCCCAGGCGCCCGTCGAGGGCGGCCGCACCTCGGCATCGACATGGACGTCGAGCAGGAACGGCTTGTTGGCCTTCACCGCGTGTTCGAGCGCGCCCTTGAAATCCTCCGACTTGGTGACGGTCAGCGCCTCGACGCCGGAGGCCCGCGCCCAGGCGGCGAAATCCGGATTGTACGGCTTCTTGTTGGCGCCCTGGTGGAACATGGTGCCGTATTCGCGGCCGCCGAACATGCCGAGCTGAATGTCGCGGATCGAGACCCAGCCGAAATTATTCCAGATCACCCACACCACCGGGATATTGTATTCGACCGCGGTGCAAAGGACGTGCGGCACCATGGTGAAACAGCCGTCGCCGGTGACCGAGACCACCGGCCGGTCCGGCGCCGCAAGTTTGGCGCCGAGCGCGCCGCAGGCGCCGAACCCCATGCCGGAAAAGCCCCAGGAATTGAGCATCGACTGCGGTTTGCGCGCGTTCCAGAACTGCATGTACCAATTGTGGCTGACGCCGACGTCGCAGCACATGATGGCATTGTCGGGCAGCACCGCCTGGCAATCGGCGACGACGCGCTCGGGCCGCATCGGCGAGGCATGCATGTCGAAATTCGGCCGAATGAATTTTTCCCACTCGGCGCGCCATGTCGCGATATCGGATAGCCAGGCTTTGGTCGCGTTGGAATTGGTGCCGTGGCGGGTGATTTCGGCCAGCAGCTGGCGCAGGAACGTGCGCGCGTCGGCGAGGATACCGAGATCGGGCGGATAATTGCGGCCGAGCTCGGCGGGATCGAGATCGACGTGAATGAGCTTGGTGGTCGGGAAATTCCACGAATAGCCCGGCATCCATGACGACGCCGAGCGGTCGTCGAAACGGGCGCCGAGCGCGATCACGAGATCCGAGCGGCGGCCGGCCTCGTTGGCCGGAAAGGCGCCGTTCCTGCCGATGAAGCCGAGCGACAGCGCGTCGGTCATGTCGAGACAGCCCATGCCGTTCGGCGACGAGATCACCGGGATGCCGAGCTTCTTGGCAAACTCGGTCAATTCGCGGCTTGCTTCCGACAGCGTGACGCCGTGACCGATGAAGATGACCGGGCGTTCCGCGTGGAGAATCATGTCGAGCGCGCGCGCGATATCCTCGGGCGAAGCGCCGCTGCGCTGAGCGTTGAGCGGCGGCGCCTTCGGCGGCACCTCGACGTCGTCTTCTTCCTGGAACACGTTGAAGGGCACGTCGACATTGACCGGCCCCGGCCGCCCGGACAGCATCGTGGTCATGGCCTGGCGCAGCGCGAGCGGCAGCATGTCGACGCGGGTCGGCTGATAGCTGCGCTTGACCACCGGGCGCAGCACATTGACGAAATCGGCCTGATAATGCCGGTTGATCTCCTGGAACGGGCTGCGGTTGAACTGCGAGGTCGGGACGTTCGCGGTGATGGCGAACACGGCCGACGAATCCGTCAGCGCGCAGGCGAGCGGCATCACGATATTGGCCGAGCCCGGCCCGCACGAGGTCAGCGTCGCCACCGGCTTATGGCTGATGCGGAAATAGGCGTCCGCCATATGGGCCGCCACCTGCTCGTGGCGCGGCGATATCATCTTGATGCGATCGCGGGCCTCGTAGAGCGGATCGAGCATGCCGACATTGCCATGCCCGCAAATGCCGAACACATAGGGAATGTCGTTGTCGATCAGATATTCGGTGATCAGTTCGGCGCCCTTCATCCGTGGCATTCGGTACTCCTGTGGGTGGCCGTTTCACCATACAAACCGCATGGTCCGGTGTCATCCCGCCCCACGAGAGTGGGGAGGGGGACCGCACAAAGTGCGGTGGGAGGGCGTCTGACCGGACACTTCATTGCCGCCGCAAGGAAATGAAAGCGCCATCGCTGCCATTGCCTTGAATCACCCGTGACGCGTTGAGATCGTCGCCCCCTCCCCCGCTACGCGGGGGCGGATAAGCGTTCTCGTTCCCGCGCCGCGCCCGCGCACGAGTTTTGCAAATTCCAGCCACGTGACCTGTCCGCCGTAGCGCAGAGCGCGTAGGCGGAAGCGCGAACCCCCGGGCTTACGAACCAAAACAGAGCGGTGGGTCTCTGTCTTTCCGTTCGCCTCACCCTCCTTCGCCAAATAAACCAGGGAAGCGGAACGCCGACAAACGCTGATCCGTATCCTCCGCACCTCGCGCAGTTTTGGCGGGCATGACACCCGCCCCGGCCTGTCGGACGTATGGCCCCGCCCGCAGGCACCGCACTCGCCCCAACCGCCGGGGAGTACCCTCCCCGACGGCGTCCTTGGTGAGCGAGATTCGCCACACTTGTCACCAATATCGAGACGCATGTCAAGCGCTTGTCCTATTATTGGGGACAACGTACGCATAAAAGAAAAGACCGCCTCGCGGCGGTCTCTCCGAAATTCGATCGGGCGTTTCTTGAATTAAGCGGCTGCGAGAGCAGCGCCCTTATTCTTTGATCCGCGATAAGCAAGGAAGCCGAGACCGATGAAGGCCGCGATCAGCATCGTCCAGGTGGACGGTAACGGCGTTTGCGTCACGGTCAAATCAAGCGCGTCTAGCGACCCGCACGGGCCGTCTACGCATCCGTCTGAGCCCGGAAGAGATTCTGCCACCAGGACGAGTGACAACACCTCTCCGGCCGTTACAGAAAGATCGTCGAACGACCACACCAGCTCATTCGCTAGATTTTGGTGGCTCAAAATTCCCGCAACATTGCTGATGCTTCCCGAACTAAGTGCGTCGCTCCCAAGGGTCAGCGTGAATTGGTTAGCTCGCGACAGGGTCACCGTGATCGAAATAGATGTACCCACTGATATCAACCGTTCCGGCGACAGGCGCAGTCCAGGTTAATGTCGCCGGCCCAAGCGATGGCTCGCCATTAGAGCCATCGACCGAGTGAATAGCGATCGAAGTTCCATTGCCACCAGGTTGAAAGAAGAGCGGAAGGAAGTTCCCATTGCCGCCGTTGACGAGCCCACCGCTACTAGGTGCAAATGCCGGCGTCCCTGTTGCGGCGCTGTCGCTTTGATACGGCAGGAAGTTGGTTCCCTGCATATAACCCCAGACGCCATTTGGATTCGAATTAGATGTGTTGTTATCCCAATCGGTGATGAGATCGAACGTCGCAGCCGACGCTTGCGACGAGATCATAAACGCAACGCCAAACAGCACCGCTATCGCGGACAACACCGGCCTTGAGATTGGCCTGGGACCATTCCTCCGAGAAGACGATTTCATGCTTACCATCCCACCCTATGACGACGCTGTCGGCTGAGCACCGTGCGGCCCTCAGCACGATGATTATTGTCGCCTTGCCCCAATGTGTCACCCTAGCTAATTAGGGAGGTGGCATGGACGGAGACTAGGCCTTGGCACGCCGGTTCCACGGGCGAGAAAAAATGGGCGCCCACCATTGAAAGGTTAAACTCTCCATCAAATAATTGAAGTCGAACTTACATTTGGGAGCATGGGATGCGGTTCGCCGAACAAGCGCTGAAATTCGTAGATCGCTGTGCGAGTCAAACCGCATCCGCTGCCGCGGATGACTTCGTCAATACGGTTCGGCTGTTGGGCTTTTCGGCTGGCGCCTGCGGTGCTTGGGCAGGCGTCGGGCGCGGCCGAAAAAGCCGCTTCTTTTTTGTCGACTGGCCTGAACGTTGGCTCGACTTCTACCAAAAGAACCAATTCTTTGAACACGATTTGCTGCCCATAGAAGCTCGCCGTCGCACCACTGCATTTTGCTACAGTGATATAATCAGTCAGCGCCAGCTCACTAAGGAGCAAGCGGCCCTGCACAAGGAATTTCTTGCCTACGGCTGGAACGATGCCTTTGCTGTACCCATCCACGGTCCGGGCAGCGTGCAGGGTCTCGTAACGATAGCGACGCAGAATCCACTTGCGCTGAACGCCGCGGACTCCGCCGTCCTGGAGATGATGGGGCGTTCTGTATGGGAGCGTTGTCGTACGTCGGAAAGCTTCGGAGTTTTTGACCCGGATCGCGTCCGGCTCAGTCCCCGAGAGATCGAGTGCTTACAATGGGCGGCGGCGGGAAAATCAGACGTCGATATTGCGACGCTGGTCGGAATCAAGCCGGCGACAGCGCATTTCCACATCGAACAAGCGAAGAAACGGCTCGACGTGAAAACGCGCGTCGAAGCGGTTGCGGTCGGTGTGCTGCATGGGTTCATCTGAACCGCACCGCGCGGAGCAAGAGGCTCATACAGCTATTGGCCGTTAGCTTTTCCAATCGGCTTAGCCGGCTGGGCAAGACGTTTTCCTGCTTGATCGACGTGCGGACACTGGCTGAGATGGTAGTGATGGCGCAGGGTGCCCGGACAGTAGCCTGAATTGATGGACCTTTGACTTTGGCCCGGATACATCCCGGCCGACGCCGACCCCGCCGACGCCGGTTCAGCGCCCAACAAGGCCGCGACCAGAATGAAGCCGACACGTTGTTCGATCATGGCTGACGGCCTCCTTTTTCGCGGCCGCGGGAGGTTAGTGCCTCAGCCTTAATATTTTTGCTGCGGATCGGATTGGCGCAGCACGTAGCAACCCTTAATGCTTGCTACGGGTTCGTTTGTCGATTTCAGCCGCCATGGTGCCGAGGACATCGCGGGACGCGACCGAGCTGCGCGCCAACATCTATTTGCTACCCCATCCGCAGAACCGGCTTGATCGTCACGCCCGTTTCGCTGTCGGCGGCGGCCTGATTGATGTCGGCGAAATCGTAGAACTTTATCAGGCGGTCGAATGGAAACCGGCCTTGGCGGTGCAGTTCGATGAGCTGCGGGATGAAAATTTCCGGCACGCTGTCTCCCTGAATGATGCCGCGGACGGATTTGCCGGGCGACATCAGTCCGCCCATGTCGAAACTCGCCGTCGTTCCGATTGGCGCTGCGCCGACGACGCCGCAGGCGCCGCGGGTGCCGAGCGCGTCGATGGCCTGGCGGACGACGTCGGGGCGGCCCGTTGTTTCGAGGGTGAAATCGACTCCGCTTTTGGCGATGCCGCGAATGGCGGCGACCGGATCGGTATCGGTGGCATTCACGGTGTGGGTGGCGCCCAATTCCTTCGCCATCGCCAGGCGGGAGGCGATGACATCGACCGCGACGATCGTGGTGGCGCCGACAATCTTTGCAGCCATGACCGCGCTGAGCCCGACGCTGCCGGAACCGAACACGGCGAAGCTTGCGCCGGCGCCGATCTTCAAGGCGTTCATCACGGCGCCAGCACCGGTCTGCACGCCGCAGCCAAGCGGTCCGAGGCGCTCGAGCGGAAGATCCTTCGGCACCTTGACCACGGTGCGCTCGTTCGCAAGCGCGGTGCTGCCGAATGAAGACTGACCGAAAAAATGGTCGTGAACCGGTTCCGACCGGCCATCGCGCAGCGCGGTGCTGCCGTCCTCGCGGGCGCCGCCGAAACAAAGCGGATGTCCCTTGTCGCAATAGGCGGGCTGTCCCATCGCGCAGCGCGCGCAATGGCCGCACGACATGAAACTCAACACCACATGATCACCCGGCACCACTTTACGGACGGCCGAGCCGACGCGCTCGACCACGCCCGCGCCTTCGTGGCCGAGCACGATCGGCAGCGGTACCGGATAGACCTGGTCGCGGATGACAATATCGGTGTGGCACATCCCGGTCGCTGTAATCCGCACCAGAACCTCGTCGGCGCGCGGCTCGCCGACCGTCAGCGTCTCAATCTGGAACGGGCCGCCTTTGCGCCGCACCACCGCGGCCTTGCTGTGACTGGATGACGTTGCGGGCACGGCGGTCATTTCTGCTCGTCTCTCGCTATCGGGATGGATCATCACGCCGACGGGGGAATGCCGACGCGAGTTTCGTTCGTCCCCGCGGCAGCGGGGACCCGGCGCTGGACTTCCGCTTGCGCGGGAAGGAGCGGCGAATGTACTCGCCTGTCGTGCGGCCGCCTAGCGCGCAGGGGGTGCAGCGAGGCGTCACCCGCCATCGATCGCTGAAGGCTTCGGCGGCGAACACGGCGGCAGGAGGCGACCGGCCCAATCGCCGCCCGGGGCCCAGCGTTGCAATCCGGTCCGTCGTTGATGTGGCGCGACCGCGATAGCCGCTCCAAAGGCGCCTACAAGCTCAGGGCAACCGGTATGGCATTTTCACATTGCCGGCTTGGTCGAGGACGAACTCGATACCGAGGGAGTTGGCAGAACGCCACGAGACCTTGCAGTCGCGAAACACGCTTCCACTTTCCGTCAGCATCAGAGTGAATTTGTCTGTCACATCGGCCGGGGCTTGCAATTCAAGTTTGGCGCCCGTAGCCGACACGTCCACCATCGTGCAGGGATAGCGCATTGACCCGTCGCTGGAGAGTATCAGCGCCGGGTGCCTGACATTTCTGCGCCGAGCCTTCCGGTTCTCGACCCGCGCCGATCTCTGCTCGCCGGCCGCTTTCTGTCTGTCGTGATTTATAGCTCAGCTAATGCTTGACAGCCGCTGGATTCGAATTTCGCACGATCCAAAAGCGAAGTGTCCTTTGGGCGGTGGCGACGGATAGCGCGATGAAATTTGTCCGGCACTGCGCAAGCTCGTCATCCGATATCGAATGATGCGCAATTCTATTTTTAAGGATGACGCTCACTGTGCCCCATTTCAGCCCCGCGGCCTTGCATGGAATCAGCAGTCCGTCCGGTTTGACACTCTTCATAAGCGGCTTGATGACCTCGATTGGAGCACCGCAGAGCATGGACAGCGCGGCGACCATCTCTTCATACTTACGCGAATTCGCGAACCCGAAAAGAACGGCCTCGTTCAATTCGTTGTTGCGGTGCATGGCACGGACCTTGTCGAGCGCATTATCGAAGTTGCGCGGCGCGGTCACTTCAGCGCTGACGGCGTTCGAGATCGAGGCAAGGACCTTCCGAATCTCTTCCCTATTTTCTGGGGTAGCCAAAGAAAGCAGGCGCGATCGCACCGCCTCGGTCGCTTTCGACAGAAGCTCCCGCAACAACCGTATCGGCAGGTCGAGCCTGAGCCCGATTTTCTCTGCCAGAGCGGCGTCCGTTTCCCCCGCCCTTACGAGTGTCTCAAAACCAAATTCGGAGAAGCGCGCACCGGCATTCCCGGAAAGTCGGCTCGCCACCTCACGATTGCCCCGGGTCAGCAAGACGTCGGTGACTGTCTCGTCGATTTGACTGCGTCCGGAAATCGCCAACAGGTGACTCTGGCTTTTTGTCTTGGCAACCTCAATGAGATCATTTGCAGTGAGGCGGGATGACTCTGCCAACACCGGACCTGCGATGGCAATCTCGTCATTGCGCGCCAAGCACCGAATTACCTCGATCGGCGCGCTATCGATCGGGGCCAGGCGCGAACTAAGGTCGGCAAGTGCCTTGTTTTCAATCCGCTCGATGAGCTTGATGAGCACGTCGTCGAATAATTCGATCTGCTCATTATTTAGGCGGTCGGCCTCGCCGAGAAATAAATCGGTGACACGCCGAAGCGTTTCAACCCGCTTCTCCGTGGAACGGCTCTGAACCGCCTCTTCCAACTCGACGATGAAACTACTGCATACGGCCGCCATTGCCATTCCCATACCCAGTCGGATAGTCACCCGCCCGTTCGCCTCGACCGAACTGCACTCTCCAAAATGCACCAAAAACGCAGCGATCCTATGTTGGATTTCTTAAACTACCGTATCGTCGCATCAAATAACGCTTGTTCGATTCTCGGTTGTGTCACCTGACATTTCGCCGCCACCTCCTTAGGACACGCCATGGTTGTGCGGAGGCCGCATTCCACATCGTTTAGTAGAATAAGTCCCAGTCCGAGAATGTGCCGTCCATACAGTGAGATTTGCAGGCTTAGGGCAGCAAATCCGGCGGTACGGCAGGGGCTTCGCGTATCAGCGTTATTGTGACACGGCGGTTCGGCGCCACCCCCGGTGCTTCCGGGAAAAGCGGATCCGTGTCGCCTTTGCCCGCAATTTTGTAAAATCGGTCGGCGGGGTAGCCTTCCTCCGCAAAAATTTGACGCACGGCATTGGCTCGGCCGATCGACAAGAACCAGGGTCCGGAATTTGGTCCGGCCGAAGATTCCGGACCCGCGCTGTGTCCCGTTATGGAAATGCGGTACGGAATTGCTCTGAGCGGCCCGACGATCCTCTGAAGCAGCAAGCGCGTGGACTTATACGGCTCCTTTGATCCTTCGGGAAACATCGAGTGGCCATTTTGGTCGACAATGTCGATGTTAAGGCCCTCGTGGGTTTCCTCGATCATGATGTGCTTGGACGCCTCGGTTAACTCCGGCATGTCGTGCAGCGCATTGCGCAGCGATGCGGCGGCCAGCGCAAACGCTCGATCTGCCGTGTGATCGCTGTGGGATTTCTGATCCTCGCCGCTCCTGTCGCTCTGGCCCCCCTGATCGGGCGTCGGTGTTATGGACGAGTCCTCGGGTTGGATATGGGCCGCGTTCTTGATTACATCACGGGTCGGCAACCCGCCGCTTTCGAGGATGCCGGAATAGCGTGCATCCTTCTGCACGCCGAATGCATCTCGCATCGAGCCGGCGACCGCCTGCACTTTCTGTGAGTTTTGATTGGAGAAGGCGACCAGCATCACGAAGAAGCTCACAAGGAGGCCCATGAGATCGGCAAAAGTGACGAACCAACCGTGGCCGCCGCCGTGAGACTCTTTACGCCGCGCCATGGTTATTCCTTGCGCCGGTCACGTCAGCTCCGTGGTTCACGGTAAGCGATGGCTGCACCGAGGTCATGGGATATTGGCGGCATACTTACGGGTAGGTCCGCGGAGAGCGCCAACGCTGCGCCATGATGTATCTTCGAGGTGCGGCACGACGACAAGGCGAGTGATCTCGCCCTCTAAAAACGCATTCAGAAATGCGGCATAATCCTTGAAGGATACGCATCCGTTCGATTGACCGGTGCCGCTCATCATATACGGGTGCGCAAGGATGCCGTCGCGCCCGAACATGCTGCCCTCGTCGACGGGATTGAGGCGAATAGCGCGAACACCGTGGAACATCGGCTCCCGTAACGCGAGATTATAGACGTTCGGTGGCGTGGGCCCTTGATCCTTGACGCCGACGAAGTGAGGATCGTCCTGCTCGTTGCCTAGTCCGGAATGCGCTTCAAGCTTGTTGCCGTCCGGCAGATAAACTGTGTGTGCCGCAATGTCGTAAACCGCGGTACGGCTGTCGGGCTCGGGCAGGGCAATTGTTTTGCGCTGAATTTGTTGTGGCCCATCGCGATTCGCTGAATTCGCGATCGCAATCCGCGGCACGACTTGGCGGCCGGTGAAGACCTTTATTTGATTGATCGCGCTAGCCCACCTGGCTTCGAAGGATACGGTATCGACCAGTCCTGTGAGCGCCCGGTGCGAACTGGTTATCGCCGCTGCCCTTGCCGTCGCCGGATTGCGCGGGGTGCCGGCTATGAAAGCCGGGCCCAGAGGCGCCTTCGCATCAATCGTACCGGGCGCGGGACTGGCGGTGTCGAGCCATGTCGCCGCGATCGCGACAAATGCGAGGAAGGCGCATGCTGCGGCCACACTTCCAAAGCCGACGAAGACGTCGCCGAACGGAAACGGAATGACTTGACGACCGACTTGACGACTGGCTTGCGGCTGGCTTTGCGGCTGACTTTGCGGCTGACTTGGCGACGGTCGCCGAAAGGAATTCCGCGATTGCCGAAAGAAATTGTATCGTGACGTTTCGCGTTCATCTCAGTCATCGTCGATGCGACAGTATAGAAAGGGGCAAATTCGGAACGTTGCCAATCGTGCGGCTAAAAGCGTGTCGGCTATTTCTGTCGGTCACAATCCAGCGCTCAGGCGCCGTAGTCGCGCCCCCGACATTTCGGTTAATTCGAGTATAATATGACCGGGTTATAGTTAATCTGACGTAAATAGACTTACCTACTCGAGGCCAGCGGATGCGCCGATGAATCGGATGGCTCGGCCCGCGCACCGATCCCAGAAACCGCGCTTGTTCATTCCGCCGCCATCTTGTCGACGACGTTGCGAAACCCATCGCCGCTCTCGCCGCCTCTGGGTTGCGACGACCGGCCGGGCGCACTTTTGATGCTTCTTACACTCGCAAGGCAACTCGGCTAGTTTGCCGCCGCAAGAAGCGCTGCCTCGACGGCGTAGTCGCGGCGGGAGAACAGTGCAGTGGGGTTGGAAATGCCGCAGCAAGCCTTTGCATGGCCGCAAGGCAAACGCATCGCCGTTGTGGTCAGCGTACTTCTGGAGACCTGGAGCGACGGCAAATCGCCAAGCTATTTCCCGCGCACCACGCCGCTCGCGCAGGGCCAGAAAGACGTCGCTGGAATCAACTGGTCGCGCTTCGGCGGCAACGAGGGCATCTGGCGGCTCAACCGCATCCTCAAAGAGACCGGCGTTCCGGCAACGCTGTTCTGCAACGGCCGCAGTGCCGAAGTGTGGCCGGAGGCGGTGGCCGCGTTCGCCGGTGCCGGCCATGACGTCGCCGGCCACGGCTATTTGCAGGACCAGACCTTGTTCTCGATGAGCGCCGAGGGCGAGCGCGAGACCATCAAGAAGACGCTCGATATTTTGCAGAAGGCCGCGGGCCGGCGCCCGACCGGCTGGGTCACGCCGATCTACGGTTGGTCCGAAAACACCATGGATTATCTGGTCGAGTCGAAGCTCGCCTGGGCCTCGGACTGTCTCGATTCCACGGTGCCGCACCGGCAGAACACCAAGAGCGGCTCGATTGCGATCATCCCGTGGAGCGATTTTGTCGACAATCGCGTGCTGCGGACCGATCCGCAAATTTATTTCGACGTCTACAAGAATGCGTTCGAATACCTCAAGGCAAACGAGCCAGGCGCCCTCCTCAATCTCGGCGTCCACAGCCATTTCGGCGGCCGCCCGCTGATGTCGGCCATCTTCAAAAAGACGCTCGATTATCTGAAGAGCCAGGACGATATCTGGTTCGCCCAGCATCACGAGGTCGCCCAATGGGTGACGGACCGCAAAGCCGGCGAACTTTCCTATCGCGGCCGGTTCTTCGCCGCGTCATGACGATGCACCGCCTCGCCGTATTGTTCGCCGCGCTGGTCGCCGGCATGGTCGCGACCGGAGCGGCGTCCGCCCAGTCGGACTATCCGTCGCATCCGGTCCGCATCATCGTCGGCCAAGCGCCCGGCAGCACGGTCGATATCGCCGCGCGGCTCGTCGGACAGTGGCTGTCGGAACACTTGGGCCAGCAATTCATCATCGATAACCGGCCGGGCGCCGGCCAGAATATCGGCACCGAGGCGGCGCTGCATGCGGCGCCGGACGGCTATACGCTCCTTGCCTCGACGACGGCGAATACCGGGAACGCCTCGGTCTATCGTCACCTCAATTTCAATTTCATTCGCGATTCCGAAGCCATTGGCGGGGTATTGCGGGTGCCGCAGGTCGTCGAGATCAATCCGAACGTGCCGGCCAAGACCATCGCGGAATTCATCGCCTATGCCAAATCGAACCCCGGCGGCGTCGTGATGGCCTCCGGCGGCAACGGCACCACGCCGCATCTCGCCGGCGAATTATTCATGGCCATGACCGGCATCAAAATGCTGCACGTGCCCTATCGCGGCACGACTCCGGCGCTGAACGACCTCATCGCCGGCCAGGTCCAGGTGATGTTCGACGCGCTGCCGCCATCGCTCGGCTTCATCAGGGCCGGGCAATTGCGCGCGCTGGCGGTGACGACGACGAAGCGCTCGCCGGCGCTGCCGGACGTCCCGACGGTGACCGAGACCGTTCCGGGCTATGACGTCTCGTCATGGGTGGCCATCGTTGCGCCCGCGCATACGCCTGCGGATATCGTCACGCGGCTGAACAAGGAAATTAACAGCGCGCTCGCCGATTCGGCCATGATCGCGAAGCTCGACGGCCTCGGCGCGGCGCCGATGGCGATGACGCCCGAGGAGCTTAAGACATTCATCGCCGCCGAAACCGAAAAATGGGCGAAGGTCGTGGCGTTCGCTGGCGTGAGCGCGGAGTGAGATGACGGTGGGCAATCATTAGTCGGTCGGCCGGGTCCTCCCGGTGCATGGCCATCAAGCCAGATCGTCCCGCAACCCCGCCTGCTTCACCAGCGGATAGGTGACGTCGCGGAAGCGGCGCATGTCCTCGATGAAACGCGGGAATGAGAGCACGAGGCCGTCGAGGCCGATTTTCGACAGCGTCGCGAGCCCGTCGACGATCTGCTCCTTGGTGCCGATCAGCGGAAAGCCGCCCCAGCCCGCGATCATCATCTCGGCCATCGCCTGGCGCCGTTCCTCGGGATAGTCGCGCTTGTTGATTTCGGCCGCCATGGTGTCGATGACGTTGCGGGCGGCGACCCAGTCGCCCTTTTCGTGCACGTAATAGCGGTAGAAGTCGCGCGCCTCCTTTTCGGTCTCGGCCTGGATGATGAGGGCATTGCTCCAGACCCGCACCTCGCGCCCGTAGGTCTCGCGCGCGAGCTTGTGATAGGCCGCGATATGGGCGGTGTTGGTCGCGAGATCGTGGGTGCGCACCGTGGTGAAGACCAGATCGCAGTGCTTGCAGGCAAAATGGCGGCCGCGCTCCGAGGCGCCGGCATTCATGATGACCGGGTATGGCGCCTGGATCGGCTTCGGCTGCAGATAGCCGCCTTTGATCTGATAGAACTTGCCGTCGAAATCGAAACTGTCGTCCTCGGTCCACAGCCGCTTGACGATGGTCACCCATTCCTCGGCGCAGGCGAAACGATCCTCGTGTTCGAGGAGCGACACGCCGAACATTTCCATTTCCGGATAATTCCAGCCATTGACGATGTTGAGCGTGTAGCGGCCGCCCGAAATGTGATCGATCACGGTGGATTGCTTGGCGGCGACGATCGGGTGATTGAGCGCGACATGCGAGGTCGAGATCACGCCCGAGTGTCGTGTCGCACCCGCAACGCCCGCCGCCCAGGTAAAAGTCTCGAAACCCGGCCCTTGCGGATCGGTCGCGCCGCCAAAACCGCGCCAACGCGCCACCGGCACCAGCGCCTCGAAGTCCATTTCGTCGGCAAGCTTGGCGAGCGTCACGGTGTTCGGCCAGGTGATCTCGAGCCGGCCGTCGAGATCCGACATCACGCAGCCGGAATCGAGATTGGTCTGAAACGTGCCGAGCTTGAGCTTGCGGCTCCCCAGCGCCGGATTGACCTCGCGGCGGTCTTTTTGGAACGACCTAATTCTCAGATTCCTTGACGGGAGCCGATCGGTAGCTTGGTCGTCTGTGTTCGAATGCGTTTGAACACCGTATCGAAGCCCACCCCGGCGGAAAACGCAACAAGGACGGCAGAAATAAATTGGATTTTGTTTATCGCTGTGACCATCACGGCATTGGGAGCCACGACCGCCGGCGCACCCATCAGTTGCGGGAGAAGATAAGCGAGAGCGACAACAATTCCGGCAACCGCGCCCAGAAATATCGACATTCGCGGATCGCTGTCCGGAGAGTCCCAAAGCATGGTACGGACCAAGGCTCCCGTCGCACCCGCGGAAATGAAACCGGCAAATATGATCACTGCGTAAAGCTGGGGCGGCAATGTGAAACCGACATCGACCACCAAGGTAATAAGCAACGCCGCGAATGCGCCGGCGCCAAACCGGATATGCCGCGTTCGCGACGCCAGCGCCGCCAGGAGCTCCCGGTCTCGCCGGGCTTGATTTTGGCTGTCAGCTACCGCAATGCATTTCGCTTTTAGGTTCTTAACAAAATAATTTATAGGCTTGGCCGTCCAAGAATAGTCGGTCGGAGTGATTTGGCCCCTGATCTTCGCACCGGACCCATCATATTTATCGACCGCGAGTATCGGGAGCTGGCGCGCCAGCGCGATTTGGCCGGCAATGAGAAGTCGACGTTGCGCCGGCCATGAAAAGAGCCGCCTGCAGGTTGTCTCCTTGGGATAGCGACTGGTAAAAGGGCGCCTCCCAATCGGGGCCATTGAAGACTTGATGGTCAAAGAGCTCCGGTCGCTGCGCTTCCTCGGCAAATCTTACCTGGCCCTTCTGCGAGGTGGGGTAGCGCACGTAAATCGCACGTTCGACGCCTTTCTTTTTGGCTTTCACATAGCCCGCAACGACATGGGACTCCAACGAACTCCACGTTGGAAAAATACACGACCAGGCCAAAGCCGGCCCTTGCCAGTTCTTCACCAATCGAGCCCGCGAAGGCACGGGCCTCCGCCAATTTATTCGGATCAAAATTCCAAAACCCGCCAATGACGGCGATAAGCGGGCCATCAAAATCGCTCATGACAACACCCTGGGCACACTGATGCCGAAGAGCGTAATCTTAGGCAGGCCAACTCGGCCGCGCAACCGATACTTGCAGCGCGAGAATTAGCCCCGCCGTTCGATGCGGCGCGCCAGATAATCGAAATTGACCTTGAACTGCTCGAGCCGGCTGATGTCGTGCTTGAGCTGTTCGATATCCTCGCGCGGGAATTCGGGCGCCGGATCGCCAGCAGCTTCGGCGAGCAATTGCACCATGGCGCCGTTCTCCAGCATGATGACGCCGATCACCGCCTCCTCGACGGTCGAGCCGGTGACGACGACGCCGTGATTTTTCAACAACACGCCCCTGCCCGCTCCGAGCGCGCGTGCGACGCCCGCCCCCATGGCGTGGCTGCGGATCAGATTGATGGTGTCGGTATAGAGGCCGAGCGATTCATAGAACAGCGCGCCGGGCTGGCTGTAGCATTTCATCCCGCGGCCCGTCGCCGACAGCGCCGTGGCGTAGGTCGGGTGGGTGTGGATCACGCAATTGACGTCGGGGCGCACCTTCAAGATCTCGGAATGGATATAGACCTCGCTGTGGCGGCGCGCCGTGCCGGCGACCACATTGCCCTCGAGATCGATGGTGAGGATATTCTGCATCGTGATCTCGTCGAGACCGATGCTGTGCGCCTTCATGAAAAACAGGTTCGGATCATCGGGCAGGCGAAACGAGATATGGCCGCGGGTAAAGTCGTCCTGGCCTTCGGCCACCAGCACCTTGCCGGCCATGATCAGCCGCTGTTTGATTTCCCTGTGCGCGGCGGGCTCCCGGCTCGTCTTTGAACGAGATACCTCACGCGCGCTGCGCAGTTTCGCCTTGGCCATTTCCCTCACCTGTTTTTACGCTCATTCCGCGCGCAACAGACCAGGGATTTAACGCCTCCTCAAGGGGGGACAGGCAAAAAAGCGGCGCCGCACATCAGTGTGGCGCCGCGCCGGCAAACCGAGCCGAGTTAGGCTGCGTCGTTGTTTTTGTGGCAGCCTTCCGATTGAATTATTATGCCGCTTTGCGGTTAACCTGGGTTTCAGCCATCGAGGTCAGCTTCTTGTCGGTTGCCTTTTCCTCGTCGAGGGTCTGATTGAGAAGGGTGGCGACATTGCCGTGGCCGAGCTGCTTCGCCCAAGCGATCAGCGTGCCGTAGCGGGTCATTTCGTAGTGCTCGACCGCCTGGGCTGCTGCGATCAGGGCGGCGTCGAGAACGAGCTTGTCGTCAACCTCGCCTGCCACTTCCTTGGCTTCCTTGATGATGCCGTCGATCGCCGGGCAGTCGACGCCCTGGGCCTTCTTGCCGAGAAGCTGGAAGGCCTGCTCAAGACGCTTGACGTGATTTTCGGTTTCACGAAGGTGGGTCTGGAACCCTTGCTTGAGCTGCGGATTATTCGCCTTCTCGACCATGTCGGGCAGCGCCTTGGCGATCTGTTGCTCGGCGTAATAAATATCGCGCAGCGTGTGGAGGAACAGATCCTCCATATTCTTGATGTCCTTAGTGAACAGTCCCATGGGGTATTTCCTGTTTTTGGTGGTTTATGGGAACGGCGGGCCTGTGCCGCGCCGTGCTACGGACGGCAACGTCCGCCGCTCGCCTGCGTTCCTCCGGAATTCCGCTCAAAACGAGTTCCGTTCAACGCAAAAAGCCGGCGCATTACTGCGCCGGCTTTCGCATTTAAGTTCCCGACATTAACGCGGCGAAGTCGGAACCGCGCTGCGGAGCGCGAACTCGTCGCGCAGATCGCCGCCAAGGACTCCGCCGAGCGTCGCGCAGACGGCGCCGAACAGAAGCGACATGAAGGTCCAGAACGACACATAGGCGGCCGCCTTGCGCGCGGTCTCGGCTGCTTGCGTGGCGTCCTGTTTCGCGCGATTGACGACGTCGTCGACCCGGCGCTGCGCATCCTCCTGGCTCAACCCGGTCTGGGCGCTGACGATCTGCGCCAGATAGGTGCGGTCGTCATTCGACATTCCGTTCGCGCCCATCGACGTGATCAGGATGCGATTGATCTGGCCCCGCTCACTCGCCGCGTTGCCGGAATTCGACGCCGGACCGTTCGAGCCGGCGGCGTTCGCCGCGCCGGCTGCGTCGCCGGCCGCGGCGCCGCCGTTTGCGGGAGCAGCATTCGGAGCAGCGCCGTTCGCCGCGTTATTACCTACGCTCTGCGGGTTGGGCCGCAACAAGGCATCGGTGAAATAGGCCATCGACGGCGTCTGGCTGGCGGCGCTGGCACCCATCACCGTCGCGCCCGCTGCTGCTGTCCCGGCGGCAGAGCCGATTTTTTCGACCGCCGTTGCGAGGATGAGCGAACTCACCACGACGCCGATCGCCCAGACGACGAGGCCGTGGGCACCGTCGCGGAATTTGACTTCATTGTCGTGCATCGGCGCAGGCGGGCGCCGCAGCCGGCCGGCCACGTAGCCGCCGGTCGCAAAGCCCACGGCTTGCGCGAACACGAGCCACAACGCGCCGATGACCGTCATCGTCGAGGCTGACGGCGACGAATAGGAATAGGGCGACACCAGGACGAAGCCGATGCCGGTGCCGAGCGATACAATAATGATCGAGACCGCGATCGCCGTGAACGCTCCGGCAATGATCGCGCTCCACGACACGCCGCTCAATGAAATGCCGGTCAGCGCTCCGGGCCACGCCGGCGCTACCGCGCGAGCGCCGACGCTTTCGCCCACTATTGTCGTATCGTCCATGATAGAACTCCCTCGGGAAGTTGGTTGCACACCCGCGGCGGCAAGTTCGGACGACGAATCCCCATCCGGAAATTTGCCATCCAATTGCCGCGGTTCGTCTGATGAACCGTCCAAGCCGGTTCCGGTTCCCAGATATTGGCGGGTGTTGCACATTTCGCGAGCATGCGGCGCAACGCGATGGCAGCCGGAACTTTTTCGACGGAACTTTTTCTCGTCTCCAGTCTTTCTCATCGCGCAACAATTGCCGACGCCCTTCCTGGCGAAGTCGGCGGTGAGAGGACAAGCCATGCTCAGTTTGGTCGTTACGCTTTTGATCATCGCCCTGATCGCAGCCGTACTCGGATTCGGCGGCATCGCCGGAGCCGCGGTCGGGATGGCCAAAGTCGTTTTCCTGGTGGCGTTGCTGCTGTTCGTGGTGGCCGCGATCGCCGGAACGATACGGACGGTGTGAACCGTTCCGCGACGGCCGCGATAAAAGCGTCAGGGTCCGGAACCCTTCGGGCCTCTTCGCGTTGGCAGCGCGGAAACCCGAGGACAGGCTGTGGATCGCATCACCAGGCGGCGGTTGCTCGGGTCGAGTGCGATGTTGCTGTTGTTGAGTTCGGACGCCGCCCGCGCCGCGATCGTGCATGGCGGCATTCCCTGGAAGCCGGGCGCGGGCGATCCGCCCGAGGCCGTGACGCCCGAAGGCTGGAAGTATTTCACCAGCCAGGAGGCAGCGGCCGTCGAAGCCTTCGTCGACCGTCTGATCCCATCCGACGACCTGTCACCGGGCGGCAAAGACTGCGGCTGCGCCGTTTTCATCGACCGCCAGCTCGCGGGACCCTACGGCCGGTTCGAGGGCTACTACATGGCGGGTCCGTTCCAGAAGGGCACCAAGCAGCAAGGCCCGCAATCTTCGGTCACGCCGGCACAACACTATCGCAAGGCGCTCGCGGCGTTCGATGCCGCATGCCGGAACAAATATTCGGGAAAATCCTTCGCCGACCTTGCCGATGCGGAAAAGGACGAAGCCATCAAGGGCCTCGAAGACGGCTCGCTCACGCTCGATGGCACCGACGCCAAGGAATTCTTCAAGCTGATCCTCAAAGACACGCAGAACGGCTTCCTTGCCGATCCGATCTACGGCGGCAACAAGAACATGGCGTCCTGGACAATGATCGGCTTTCCCGGCGCGCATTACGATTATCGCGACTGGATCGACCGGCACAACGAGCGCGTGACGCTGCCCGCCGTCGGCATCAACAATCATCCCAATTGGACGCAATGATCCGCCGCGTAACGAGCAGATAAAATGGCGCGAAAGCTTCCTCGCAAAGATGTCGTCATCATCGGGCTCGGCTGGACCGGATCGATCCTCGCCAATGAATTGACCGATGCGGGCCTCGACGTCGTGGCGATCGAGCGCGGCCCCTGGCGCAATACCGCGACCGATTTCCGATCTCCTATGCGCAGGACGAATTGCGCTATCGCATCCAGCACGAGTTGTTTTTGCGCAATTCGCAGATGTCGGTGACGTTCCGCAACAAGGTCGACCAGACGGCGCTGCCGGTGCGCACCTGGGGCGCCTTCATGCTCGGCAACGGCGTCGGCGGCGCCGGCGTCCATTGGAACGCCGAAACCTGGCGCTTCCTGCCGACCGATTTCACGCTCAAGAGCCACCTGACGCAGCGCTACGGCGCAAGCGTCTTGCCCGACGACATGACGATCCAGGATTGGGGCGTCACCTTCGACGAACTCGAGCCGCATTACGACGAATTCGAATATCTCTGCGGCACGTCCGGGACAAGCCGGCAATCTCGGCGGCGCGATTCAGGCCGGCGGCAATCCGTTCGAGGGCCCGCGCTCGCGGCCCTACCCGACGCCGCCGCAAAAGCAGGGCTACGGCCATACGCTGTTTGCGCAAGCCGCGTCGCAGCTCGGCTACAAGCCGTTTCCGCAGCCGTCGGGAAATCTGTCGCAGTCCTACACCAATCCGCTCGGCGTCACGCTCGGGCAGTGCACCTATTGCGGCTTCTGCGAATGGTTCGGCTGCGCCAATTATTCCAAGGCGAGCCCGCAGACCACGATCCTGCCGGTGCTGCTGCGCAAATCGAATTTCGAGGCGCGCACCGAATGCGAAGTCACCCGCATCAATCTCGACAATACCGGCAAGCGCGCCACCGGCGTCACTTACGTCAATTCATCGGGCGAGGAATTCGAGCAGCCGGCCGATCTGGTGCTGCTCTGCGCGTTCTCGCTGTTCAACGTTCAGCTGTTGCTGCTGTCGGGCATCGGCACGCCCTACGACCCGCAGAGCCGGCCAAGGCCAGATCGGGCGCAATTTCACCCACCAGACCATGTCGACCGCGCTCGGCTTTTTCGACAAGGACAAATACAATTTCAATCCGTTCGTCGCCTCCGGCGCGATCGGCATGATCATCGACGAGTTCAACGGCGACAATTTCGACCATAGCGCGCTCGGCTTCGTCGGCGGCGGCTATATCGGCCAGGTGCAGACCAACGGCCGGCCGATCGAGACCACCGCGGTGCCGCCCGGCACGCCGGCCTGGGGCTCGAAATGGAAACAGGCGCTCAAGGACAATTATCTCTCGACCATCAATAGCGGCGGCGCCGTGCATGCCTCGATGTACAGCTACCGCGACAATTATCTCAGACCTCGATCCGACCTACAAGGACCGCTTCGGCCGGCCGCTGCTGCGCATGACCATCGACTTCCACGACAACGAACTCAAGATGAGCTCATTTCTGACCGACAAATATGCCGAGATCCTGCAGCAGATGGGCGCCAAGCAGATCGTCAAGCAGCCGCGCAAGGCCCCTTACGACGTCACCGCCTATCAGACCTCGCATCTCAACGGCGGCGCCATCATGGGCGACAATCCCGGCAACAGCGCGCTGAACCGCTATCTGCAGAGCTGGGACGTGCCCAATCTGTTCGTGATGGGCGCGAGCGCCTTCCCGCAAAACGCCGGCTACAATCCGACCGGCACCGTCGGCGCGCTCGCCTACTGGTCGGCCGCGGCGATCCGCTCGCAATATCTCAAAAATCCGGGCCCGCTCGTCCATGCGTGAGCGAATGAAACATCTGTCGCTGCTTGTCGCGCGCGTTGCTGCTCGGCACCGCGCTCAGCGCGCCGGCGGCGCAGCGCGGCCGGCATCGACGCGCAGAATTTCGGCCAGATCGAGCGCGGCCATTACCTTGCCATCGCCGGCGATTGCGCCGCCTGCCATACGCTGCCGGGCAGCGGTCACGACTTCGCCGGCGGCCGGCTGATCGAAACGCCGTTCGGGGAACTCGCCGCGCCGAATATCACGCCCGATCCGACGACCGGCATCGGCGCCTGGACCGACGACGAATTCGTCAACGCGCTCACCAAAGGAACCGGGCGCGGCGGCGAACGCACTTTATCCGGCCATGCCCTATACCTACTACACCAAGGTGACGCGCGACGATGCGCTCGCCATCCGCGCTTATTTGAACACCGTCCCGGCCGTGCAAAACGCGGTCAAGTCGGACCGGTTGCCGTTTCCGCTCGATCTCGCGGATCGGCATGGCGGCCTGGGACGAGCTGTTCTTCACGCCGGGCGCGTTTCAGCCCGACCGCGGGCAAAAGCGCGGAATGGAATCGCGGCGCCTATCTGGTCGAAGGCCTCGGCCATTGCGGCCTATGCCATACGCCGAAGAATTTGCTCGGCGCCGACAAAGCACGGCGAACGGATGCAAGGCTATAGCCTGCAAGGCTGGTTCGCCCCCAACATCACCAATGATCCGCGCCGCGGGCTCGGGGTCTTGGTCGGTCGACGAAATCGTCAGCTATCTCAAGACCGGGCATAACCGCACCAGCGCCGCGACCGGGCTGATGGCCGAGACGCTCACGCTGTCGACGTCGAAGATGAGCGATCCCGATCTGAAGGCGATCGCGGCCTATCTCAAGGACCAGCCGGGAGACGCGGCCGATCAGCCGGGAGAGGCGCAAAGCGCGCCGGCGACTCCGGACCAAGCCACCATGAAAATCGGCGCGCAGATTTATGCCGACGAATGCTCCGGCTGCCACACCGCGAACGGCAACGGTGTTGCCGGCCTTTTCCCGCGCTCAGCGGAACGCCGTCCGTGCAACAAAGCGATCCGACCTCGCTCCTCCATGTGGTGCTGCGCGGCGCGCTCAGCGTCGGCACCAAACCGGCACCGACCGGTGCCGCGATGCCGGCGTTCGGCCTGGGTGTTGAATGACGATCAAGTCGCCGCCGTGGTGACTTATATCCGCAATGCGTGGGGTAACGCGGCGCCGGCGGTCAGCGCGAGCGATGTCGGCAAAACCCGTGAGGCGCTGGTCGAGCGCAGCGATTAGAGCCTCCGAACGCGACGGCGCGCCTGCGACTAAGCTCAGGCGAAATAGTACAGCCAAAGTCCGGCGAATATCACGACGATCGCCGCGGTCCCTATGCCCAGGACATAGCGGACATTATGTCCGGTAACGCCCTGCCGCGCCTCGTTTGTCGGCACCACCGGACTTGGCTGCACCGGACGGTGCTGGGTGGTGGGATCGGGGTAGTGCTCCTTCAACTCGGTCGAGTTCAGGGTAGTGTACGGTCACGGCGACCTCCAATTTTGTTCACAAGAAAGCGCGGGGATGAGCGACGGTTTATCCCCGACGTTTCCAATGCCCGCGTCATCCCGGCGTCAGGGTTGTGCATTCAGCCAATCGTCGAGGATCCTTGCGCGCCAAGTCCTTGGCCAGCCCATAACGCTGCTGAATCTTGCCTTCGAGCTGCTCGCGCTGACCATTCATTTTGGCCAGATCGTCGTCGGTCAATTGACCCCACTTCTGTTTGATCTTGCCTTTGGCTTCTTTCCAGTTTCCTTCGATGCGGTTCCAATCCATCGGAATGGCTCCAATACCGTTGCTGTCGTAAATTAACGTGGCCAATCGGCCTGAGTTCCGGCGGCTTGGCTCGGCAGGTCCGCATGAGCGAATCGGAACGCCGAATTGCAGATAAACCGCCAACGAACAAATGAGAACGCGCACCGGGAACGCGATTATCGCATGAGAGTTGGGGACACAGCGCACGACCGAGTCTGGCGGCGAATTTCATCAGGGCGACGTCCCAGCGAAAATCGAGACTCGTTGCGGGAGATCACAGGAGACCGAGATGAAAAAGACACTGTTGGCCACAGCCGCCGTTGCGGCTTTGGTCGGGTTTACCACCATAGCCACAGCCCAAAATGCCATGGATTCGAAGGGCGCCGCGAAGCCGTCAGGAGCCAGCGGAGCAGAAATCGACTGCACCCGCCGGTTCCGGCGGTGCGATGATGCATCAGCAATCTGGCGCAGAGACACCGGCGCATGCAGCCCAAGGGCGCGCAAGAGGCCAAGCCCGACCAGCGCATGGGCGCTGAAGAAAAGTCCCAGACGACCGCCCCGCAGCGCGCGGCGGAAGAGCCGAAGTCCGAAACCAAGACCCCGCAGCGCGGTGCTGAAGAAGAGCAGAAGTCCAAAACCCCGCAGCGCAGCTCCGAGAGCGAACACGGCACCGACCAGAAAAAGGCGCAAGAAGAGCGCGAGCCGGCGCAAAAAGGCGCGCAAAGCGAGACGACAAAGTCCAGCGCCAGCCAATCGAACAAGGCGGAAGGTAAAGAGCAAAATACCGCCAAGGCGCCGAACGCCGCAGGGGCAAAGGTCCAGCTGTCGCAGGATCAGCGGCAGCAAAATCCACTCCATGCTCGGCAAAAGCGAAGGCGCGTCGGTCACCAATGTCAATTTCAACATCTCGGTCGGCGTCACGGTCCCGCGCGACGTCCACGTCGAAGTCCTGCCTGAGGACGTTGTTGAGGTCGTCCCGCAATACGAAGGCTATGACTATATCGTGGTCAACGACGAGATCCTGATCATCGATCCGGATAGCTTAGGAGATCATCGCGATCATCAGCTTAACCGGGCCTACGGGGCGGCCTGTGACGTGATGCCGTCACAGGCCGCTGCCCCGCACCGCACCATAGAGGAAGCGCGCGGGAGCGCCTGTGCTTCGGGGCAAAGAAAACATTCGGCCCATTGGCGGCGGCGCAATCGCCGTTTAACGTCGCCCGGCAGCCAAGGCCGGGGACCGCATGAAGCCGCCCGTTTTCGATTATGTCGCCGCGACCAGCATCGACATGGCGATCGCCGCCATGGCGGCGGCCGGCGGCGAAGCCAAGATTATCGCCGGCGGGCAGAGCCTCGTTCCGATGCTCAATTTCCGGCTGCTGCGGCCGTCGATCCTGGTCGACATCAATCGCATCCCGGGCCTCGACCTATATCGAGGAGACCGAGCGCGATGTCCGCGTCGGCGCGCTCACCCGCCACTACCAGCTCGAAACCTCGCCGCTGATCGCAAAGCTCTTCCCGGTCATCGTCCTGCGCGATGACGCATGTGGCGCATCTGGCGATCCGCAATCGCGGCACCATCGGCGGCAGCCTGTCGCATGCCGATCCGGCCGCCGAACTGCCGATGCTGGCGGTGCTGCTCGATGCCGAGCTTCAGCATCGCGTCGGCGAACGGCACGCGGACCGTACGCGGCGCACGAGTTTTTTCTCGACGCGCTCACGGTCGATCTCGAGAGCGCGGAAATGCTCACGGAGATCGTGCTGCCCAAACTGCCGGCGGCGACCGGCTGGGGATTTGAGGAGGTCGCGCGCCGCCACGGCGATTTCGCGCTCGCCGCCGTGGCTGTGCTTCTCACTGTGTCGGGACGGCGCGATCAAGGAAGCACGCATCGCGCTCGACCGGCGTCGGCCCGACGCCACGGCGCGCCGCCGAAGCGGAAGCGCTGCTTGATAGGCCATGAGCCCGAACCCGAATTGATCGGCCGCGTCGTCGATGCCGTGCGGGTCGCCATCGCGCCGGAAACCGATCTGCATGCTTCGGCGGATTACCGGCGGCATCTGGCCGGCGTTCTTGCAGGCCGAGCGATCGCCCAGGCGTGGCGGCGCGCGCACGAGACTTCTTCATGAGCAAGACGCGGGGGATCACCGTCACGGTCAACGGCACGGCCCACACGGCGAGCGTCGAGCCGCGGCTATTGTTGGCCGATTTTCTTCGCGTCAGACGCTGGGCCTCACCGGCACCCATGTCGGCTGCGAGCATGGCGTCTGTGGCGCCTGCACCGTCCTTGTCGACGGCGATAGCGCGCGCGCCTGCTTGATGCTGGCGGTGCAAGCCGACGGGTGTGTCGTCGAGACAGTCGAAAGTCTCGGCCGCATCGGACAGATGAACTCGCTGCAAGAAGCGTTTCACGAGCATCACGCCTTGCAATGCGGCTTCTGCACGCCCGGCATGTTGATGACCGCCACCGATCTGCTGCGCAAATATCCGCTCCTGAGCGACGACGACATCCGCCAAGGGCTCTCGGGCAATCTGTGCCGCTGCACCGGCTATGAGCCTATCGTCAAAGCCATTCGCGCGGTCGTCAAAAAGCGAGACGCGCGATGAAGATGTATCGCAGACGCCCATGAACGACATCCCGGAAGTTCACGCCCGGCCCAAGATTATCGGCGCGCGGATCAAGCGCACCGAGGATCCGCGGCTCCTCACCGGGCTCGGAAGTTTTACCGATGACCGCGAGGTGCCGCGGGTCCTGCATGTCGCGTTCCGGCGCAGCGACCAGTCGCATGCGCGCATTCGCGCCATCGATTGCGCGGCGGCGCGGCAGGCGCCGGGCATCGTCGCGGTGTTCACGGCGGACGATCTTGGCGATGACGTCAAGCCGCTGTTTGCGACCTCGCGCATGAGAAACTATTACGCGACGCCGATCCGTCCCTTGGCGAAAGATAAAGTGCGCTATGTCGGCGAACCGGTCGTCGGCGTCGTGGCGCAAAGCCGCTATCAGGCCGAAGATGCCGTCGAACTGATCGCCATCGACTATGAGCCGCTGCCTCATGTCATCGATCCCGAGGCGGCGGCGCGCGACGGCGCACCGCTGTTGCACGAGGAGGCCGGCACCAATGTGCTGGTCAGTCGCGAATTCAAGCGCGGCGATATTGATGCAGCCCTCGCCGCCGCAAAAGTCCGCGTCGCGGGCCGTTTTCGCATGCATCGCAAAACGCCGGCCGCGATCGAGCCGCGCGCCTGTGTCGCCGAATACGATGCCGGCCGCGAGACGCTGACGCTGCATTCCGCGACGCAAGTGCCCGGCATCGTCCGCGACGCGCTCGCCGCGGCACTCGATATCCCGGGCCACCGCATTCGCGTCGTCGCGCCCGATGTCGGCGGCGGTTTCGGCGGCAAGGGCTCGCTCTATGCCGAGGAGATTTTTGTCTTGCGCCGCGGCGCGGCGGCTGCGGCAAGCGGTGAAATGGACCAGCGACCGCATGGAAGATCTCCTCGCCACCAGCCAGGGCTTTGACGAGATCGTCGATGCCGAACTGGGGCTCGACGGCGACGGCCGGATCGTGGCGTTGCGCGCCGACGTGATCGGCGACGTCGGCGCCTATTCGATCTATCCGTGGACCGCGGCGCTCGAGCCGGTGCAGGTGGTGAGCTTCCTCCCCGGTCCCTATCGCGTGGAGCATTACCGCGGCCGCGTGCGGGCGGTAGCGACGTCGAAGGCGCCGACCGGTCCTTATCGCGGCGTCGGCCGGCCGATTTCGACTTTCGCCATGGAGCGGCTGATCGACATGGCGGCGGGAAAGCTCGGTATCGACGCAAAGGAGATCAGGCAGCGCAATCTCGTGTCAGCCGAGGAACTGCCCTACAAGGCCGCGTCCGGCATCGTCTGGGACAAATCCGGTTTTCAGGAATGCCTCGATGCGGCCTGCGCTGCGATCGGCTATGATGCGCTGCGTGCCAAGCAGAAGGCCGCACGCGCCGAAGGGCGCTGGATCGGCATCGGCATTGCGTCTTACGCGGAACTCACCGGCATCGGTTCGCGTATTTCGGTAGCGCCCGGCATGCCGATCAATACCGGCACCGAGACGGCCGACCTTCGCATCGATTCGACCGGCGGCATCACGGCGGCCTTCGGCATCGCCTCGCACGGTCAGGGCCTCGAGACGACGCTGGCGCAAGTCGTCGCCGAGCATCTCGGCGTTCGGATCGAGGACGTCCGCATCGTCCAGGGCGACAGCGAGCGCGGTGAACGGCGGCACCGGCACCTATGCGAGCCGCAGCATGGTGCTCGCCGGCGGCGCGGCAACGCTTGCGGCGCAGGCCGTGCGCGAAAAAGTGCTTGCACGCGGCCTCGCATCTTCTCGAAGCCGCCGCCGCCGATCTCGTCGCGGAGGGTGGCAGGATTACGGTCGCCGGCACCGACCGTTCCATCACCTTCACGCGACGTGGCGCGCGCGGTCTATTCGGAGATGGGAAGGCTGCCGCCGGATGCGCGCGGCGACCTCGCCGCGACCATGACCTACGATCCGGTGTTCGGCACCACGACCTCGGCGACCCATATCGCCACGGTGGAGATCGATCCGGAAACCTACGAGGTCCGCATCGACCGTTTTACGGTGGCGGAGGATTGCGGCAAACTCGTCAATCCGCATGATCGTCGACGGCCAGGTTCACGGCGGCGTTGCACAGGGGATCGGCGCCGCGCTCTATGAAGAAGTGGTCTATGACGCCGAGGGCCAGATCATGACCGCGAGCCTGGTCGATTATCTGGTGCCGTCGGCGAGCGAAATTCCGTCCATGCAGGTGGTGCATCTCGACAGCGCCTCGCCGACGACGCTCGGCGGCTTCCGCGGCATGGGCGAAGGCGGCACGATC
Source organism: uncultured Alphaproteobacteria bacterium (assembly GCA_963696555.1). Taxonomy (GTDB): domain Bacteria; phylum Pseudomonadota; class Alphaproteobacteria; order Rhizobiales; family Xanthobacteraceae; genus BOG-931. The sequence continues at coordinate 567,098 of CAVOKR010000014.1, forward strand.
GGCGCGCCGGCTGCCATCGCCAATGCCATTGCGGATGCGCTGTCGCCGCTCGGCATCGCGATCGACGAGCTGCCGGTGACGCCGGAGCGGCTGTTTCGCCTGATTGAAGCGGCGCGCGGCAAGGCGAAGACGTAGAAAACGTAGATGATAAAACTTGACGACAAAAATTAAAGAAATTGGCGAGGGAGCGGACATGGATTTGGGATTGCGAGGCAAGGTCGCGCTGGTGACGGGCGCGGCGAGCGGCGTCGGCCGCGAGATTGCGCTGACGCTTGCCGCCGAGGGCGCGAGCGTCGCCGTCAATTACCGAAGCTCGGCGAGCGAAGCGGAAAGCATTGCCGCCGAGATCAAAGCAAAGGGCGGCAGCGCCAAAGCCTATCAGGCTGACGTCGCCGATTTCGCCGCCGTGCAGGCGATGGTCGACGCCATCGTCAAGGATTTCGGCGGATTGAACATATTGATCAACAATGCCGGGCTCGCCAAGCGGCAGCGCTTCGTCGAGACGACGCCCGAGGATTGGCACAAGCAGATCGATGCCTCGCTCTATGGCGCGATCCATTGCTGCCATGCCGCGGCGCCGCATCTCGAAGCCGCCAAGAACGGCCGTATCGTCAGTGTCATCGGCGATTCCTCGCGCGTCGGCGAATCAGGCCTCGCCATCGTCGCCGCCGCGCGCGCCGGCGTCATCGGGTTGATGAAATCGCTGGCGCGCGAATTCGGCCGTTCCGGCACCACCGCAAACACCGTGTCGCTCGGGCTGGTCGAGACGGCGCACGACAAGGACTGGGTCGAGGCCAATCGGGAAAAACTGGTGAGGCTCTATCCGGTGCGCCGGCTCGGCCTGCCGGGCGACATCGCGCCGATGGTCGCGCTGCTTGGCCTCGCCGTCGAGCGGCTGGATCACCGGCCAGGTGCTCAGCATCAGCGGCGGCTACAGCATGGTGTGATGGGGGACTTTCATGCTGCACACCGATCTGATCGCGCCGATCCCCGAACTGTTGCGCCGGCATGCCGCGGCGCGCGGCGGCAAATGCGCGTTTCGCGACGCCCATTCATCCGTGACTTATGCGGAACTTGAAGTCCGCACCGGCAAACTCGCCGGTCATCTCGCCGACCATGGCATCGCACCCGCCGATACTGTCGCGATCATGCTGCCGAACTCGGTGCAGTGGGTGGAAGCCTGTCTCGCCATCGCGCGCGCCGGCGCGATCGGCGTGCCGATCAGCTATGACGCGACCGAGCCTGAAATCGCCTATCGGCTCGCGGATGCCGCTTGCAAGGCGGTCATTCACCAGCGCCGAGCGCGGCGATCTGTTTGCGCGTCTGAAAACTTCAGCGCCGTCACTGAAGACCATCATCGTGACGGATCGCGGCCGTTGCAGCGTCGAAGCCTTGCGCTACGAAACACTCATATCGCAACCGCCAAAATCGGCGCCGCGCGATCCGGCGTCGATGCACGAGACGGCCTTCATCCTCTACACCTCCGGCACCACCGGCCGCGCCAAGGGCGTCCAGCTCACGGTGCACGGCATGTTGTGGGTGACGGCGGCGTGCTGGGCGCCGATCACCGGCCTGAGCGAGCGCGACACGGTGCTGTCGCCGCTGCCGCTGTTTCATTCCTATGCGCTCAATCTCTCGGTGCTGAGCGTGCTCGCGGTGGGCGCGAGCGAATACATCATGGAGAGGTTCTCGACCAGCGAAGCGTTGCGGCTTCTGAAAACCGGAGAGTTCACCTATTTCCCCGGCGTGCCGACCATGTTCCATTATCTGCTGCAGGCCGACGCGCGACGAGAAAGATATTCAATTCCCCAATCTGCGGCTTTGCGTTTCGGCCGGCGCCATCATGCCGGCGACGCTCAATCGCGAGTTCGAAGCCGAGCTCAAGCGTGCCGCTGCTCGACGGCTACGGCATCACCGAGACCTCGACCATGGTGACGATGAACTGGCCGAGCGGCTCCCGCGTCATGGGCTCGTGCGGCATCCCGGTGCCCGGGACTCGCGGTGCGCATCGTCGATCTCAACGGCCGCGATGTCGGGCCGAACCAGGAAGGCGAATTGATCGTGCATGGGCCGCAACGTGATGCCGGGCTATCACAACAAGCCGGAGGAGACCGCCAAGGCGCTCGCAGCCGGCTGGTATCATACCGGCGATCTCGCCAAGAGCGACGAGAACGGCTTTCTCACCATCACCGGCCGGCTCAAGGAACTCATCATTCGCGGCGGCCAGAACATCGCGCCGGCCGAGATCGAGGAGGTCGTCAACAAATACGAAGCCGTGCTCGACTGCGCCGTGGTCGGCGTGCCGCACGAGCATCTCGGCGAGGTGCCGGCGCTGTTCGTCGTGCCGCGGCCCGGCAATGCGGTCGAAAAGGACGCGGTTCTGGCCCATTGCCGGATTTATCTGTCGGCCTACAAGGTGCCGCACAGCGTGCAATTGATCGCCGAAATCCCTCGCACCGGCTCCGGCAAGATCATACGTTACAAGCTGCGTGAAGCGATGCGGGCTTGAAGATCGGCGCGTACGCGTCAGGAGGCGGATCATGCAGGATATCGAAGCGCTATGGGCGGACTTTGCCAGCCCGATCCGCACCGCGGACGACTATATCCATTCGCTGCGCGGCCGCCGCATGAACGTGTTCTTCATGGGCGAGCGCGTCGCGGAGCCGGCCGATCATCCGGTGATCCGGCCGTCGATCAATGCCATGGCGGAGACCTTTCGGCTTGCCACCGAACAGCCGAATCTCGCCAGCGTGCATTCCGGCATCAGCGACCGCCAGATCAATCGCTTCCTGCACGTGCCGGTCAGCGCCCGCGGAACTCGTCGCCAAGCATGAGATGCAGCGCGAGCTCGGCCGCCGCACCGGAACCTGCTTTCAGCGCTGCGTCGGTCTCGACGCCATCGGCACCTGCCACTCCGTGACCTTCGACATCGACGCCAAGCACGGCACCGATTATCACCAGCGCTTCCTCGCCTTCCTCAAGCGCGCGCAGGCCGCCAATGTGGTGATCGGCGGCGCCATGACCGATCCCAAGGGCGACCGCTCCAAACCGCCGCATCAGCAAAGCGATCACGACCTGTTTCTGCGCGTTGTGCGGCGCGACGACGAATGGGATTTACGTCTCGGGCGCCAAGATGCATCAGACCGGCGCGGTGAACTCGCACTGGCTGATCTTCATGCCGACCATGCGCATGACCGAAGCCGACCGCGAATGGTCGGTGGTCGGCGCAATTCGGGTCGATGCGCCGGGGCTGACTTATATCGTCGGCCGCCAGACCAACGACACCCGCATCGTCGACGGCGGCGCGATGGACGCCGGCAATGCGCAATTCGCCGGCCAGGAATCGCTCATCGTATTCGACGAGGTGTTCGTGCCGCATCAGCACGTCTTCATGGACGGCGAATGGAGCTACGCCTCATCGCTGGTAGAACGCTTCACCACCTATCATCGCAGTTCCTATGTCTGCAAAACCGGACTCGGCGATGTGTTGATCGGCGCCGCGGCATCGGCCGCCGAGCACAACGGCGTCGAGGGCGCCTCGCATATCAAGGACAAGCTCGTCGAGATGACGCATCTCAACGAGACGATCTATTCGAGCTGCATGGCGGGAGCCCACCAGTCGAAGCCGGTCGCGTCGGGCGCCTATATCAACGACGAGATGCTGTCCAACGTCGCCAAGCATAATGTGACACGGTTTCCCTTCGAGATCGCGCGCCTGGCGCAGGACATCGCCGGCGGCCTGGTTGTCACCATGCCGTCGGAGAAGGATTTGCAGCACAACGAAGTCGGCCCGCTGATTCGCAAATTCCTGCAAGGGCCGCGACGGCGTCGATGTCGTCGACCGCATGCGCATGCTGCGCCTGATCGAGAACATGACCATCGGCCGCAATGCGGTCGGCTATCTGACCGAAAGCCTGCATGGCGCCGGCTCCCCGCAGGCGCAGCGCATCCAGATCGCGCGCGGCATGAAGATCGAGGAGAAGAAGGCGCGGGCGCGCAATCTTGCGGGCACCAACAAGCCCCCTACCGGGCCGCATTAGCGGCGCGCTGGGGAAAACACTTTAGAGGTTCATTTTGCGGAATACGGAAGACGGCGGCGAAGCGATCCTCGAAGCATTTCGTGCCCTCAAGATCGACTACGTGATCTCATCGCCGGGATCGGAATGGCCTTCGTTATGGGAGGCACTCTCCCGCCAGAAGGCGACCCGCACACCCGGTCCGGCGTATCTCGATTGCGGCCATGAAACTCTCGCCGTTTCGATGGCGGCCGGCTACACCCGGGTCACCGGCAGGATGCAGGCTGTTCTGCTCCATGCCGGCGCCGGCCTTCTCCAAGGCAGCATGGCGATTTTCGGCGCTCGCCTCACCGAGACGGCGATGCTCGTCCTGTCGGGCGAGTCCCAGTCGTTCGGCGAAGGAGACTTCGATCCCGGCCCGCAGTGGTATCGCAGTTTGAATGTCGTCGGCGGACCGCAGCGGCTGATCGAGCCAGTGGTCAAAATTGCCCTTCAAGCACCGTCCGTTTCGACGCTTTATCAGAGCGTCGTGCGCGCCGGAGAGCTTGCGCAACGCGCTCCCCAGGGCCCCACCTACATCTGCATTTCGATGGAATCGATGATCGAGAAGTGGTCCAGGCCCGAGAAAACTCCGAACATTCGAGCCGCCACCGAAGTCTCAGCCCGCTGCCGATGACATCGATCGCGTGGCGGCACAACTTGGCGCGGCGCATTGTCCATTCATTTTTGTGGAGTCTGTCGGAGGAAACGAAGACGCGTTCGATGCGCTGGTCGAACTGGCCGAACTTCTCGCTATTCGCCGTCATTGATGCTCCTGGTGCGGGGGGCTCGAACTTCCCCAAGAGCCACGATCTTTATCTTGGTCTCGACGCAGCGCCATATTTCGATGAGATCGATTTTGCGCTCTTGGTCGAGAACCAGGCGCCGTGGTTTCCGCCGAGCAAGGCGCCTAGGAACGCGACTATTGTCTCACTCGCGCAGCGGCCCCTCAAAGACACATTGGTCTATCAGGTCACCGGCGCCGGGCAGTATCTCGAAGGCGATCCGGGTCTTACATTAAGGCTGCTGGCGGATGCGGTACGCCGGCAGAAGCTCGATACCGCGGCCATTGACGTCCGCCGCGCCCGGTGGAAGCAACAGCACGAGGAGCGCCAGCAACGGCTCGATGCTGCCGAAAAAGCCGCGGCGGCGCTCAACTCCATCACTGTGCCGCTGGTTGCCCAATTGCTGCGCGAGGCTACACCGAACGCGATTTATGTCGACGAAACGATCGTGCATGCGCGTCTCGTGCGCGAGCACTTCCGCACCGAAAAACCCTTCGATTTTTTCCGCGCGCCAAACGGTCTGGGTCAAGCCCTCGGCTATGCGCTCGGCGTCAAGCTCGCCATACCCGACCGACCGGTCGTCGTAACCATCGGCGACGGCTCCCTTCTTTACAACCCGGTGTTGCCGGCGCTCGCTTTCGCCGACGAGCACAAACTGCCTTTGCTCGTCCTCGTGTTCAATAACGCGAAATATGCGGCCATGCAGTACTACCACGACAAGTTCTATCCGTCGGGCACAGCCATGACGACGAAGGACTATTACGGCGTTGAACTCAAGGGTGTGAAGTACGAACAAGCGGCCGCCGTGGTCGACGGTTATTCATGCCGTGTGGAGACGCCGGCGGAACTTCAGATCGCTTTGACCGAAGCGCTCGAGGCGAACGCAGCCGGAAAATGCGCGATCATCAATATGATCATGCCGGCCAAGGTGCGCTGATGTGTCAAACTGCGCTGATGCGTGATGTCAGTCGGGCTTGACGCCCGAACGTCGGGCGACATCGCTCCACCTTTCGAGCTCCCGGCCGACGAGTGCCGCGAATTCTTCCGGTGTACTGCCCACACGTTCCGCACCCAGAGCGTCGAACCGGGCGGCGACTTCCGGCACTTTCAACGCCTCGCAAGCCGAGGCGTTGATCCGATTGACGACGTCTGTCGCCATCCCCGCAGGGCCGGAGATTCCCTGCCACACGACGACCTTGAAATCAGGGTAGCCGGACTCGACCATCGTCGGGATGTCAGGCGCTGCCGCAGACCGCATCGCTGACGTGACTGCAAGAGCCCGCAATTGGCCGGCGGCGACGCGCGGCAACGCCACTGGGCTATTGGAGAACATGGCCTGCACTTGACCTGCGATGACATCAGCGATCGAGTAGTTATCGCCGCGGTAGGCAACCTGGGTGACTTGGATACCGGCCTGAATCTTCAAGAGTTCGACCACAAGGTTGGTAAGCGTGGCCGTGCCGTTCTGCGCGAAATTCAATGCATTCGGCTTTGCCTTCGCATAGTCGATCAATTCCTTCACGCTCCTGATCGGAAGATCAGGATTGACGACGAGCACGAACGGATTCTGGGCAACGTCGCACACGTGTACGAAGTCCTTCGCCGGACTGAAACTCAGATCGGGCAGCGTCGCGGCCATGACGGCAAATCCGGCAGACGACCAGCCCAGCGTATGACCGTCCGGGACGGCGCGGGCGACATGGGCGAAGGCCAGCGCCCCGCCTGCGCCTGGCTGATTTTCCACGACGATAACCTGGTTCAAATTCTCGGCCATGTATTTCGTGAGGATGCGCACGAGAACGTCTGCGCCACCGCCCGGTGGAAATGGCACGATCATGGTGATGGGCCGCGACGAATCGAATTGCGCACGCGCTACCGTCGGCCAACTGACGGCTGCAGTCCCAACGAGCTTCACGAAATCACGCCGACGCATACCTTCATCCCTCCTGGTTTTGAGCGCCGCGGTTCATTGCCAAGTGGGTGAGCAATTTGCATGCCAACGCGGTAAATGACGAAAGCAGATTGCGCGATTTGTGGTGCGGCGCTTGTATTGTAAACGAGAAGGCCTGCAGCTCAAATGGCGCGCAAGCATGGGTGGACACTCTACAGTTCTCGTCTCCGGCGCGGGCCCCGTGGGATTGACGGCGGCGCTCCTCCTTGGGAGCAAAGGCATTCCTGTCACCGTGCTGGAGGCGCAGGATTCGATCTCAGAAGAGCTGCGCGCATCGACGTTCCACCCGCCGACGCTCGACATGCTGGCGCCTTTCGGGATCACCACGCGCATGCTCGAAGCGGGCCTGATCTGTCCGACATGGCAGATCCGGTTGCATCCCTCGGGGGAGCGCGCGGTGTTCGATCTCGCGGTGCTCAAGGGCGAGACCGGTTACCCCTACCGGCTGCAATGCGAACAATTCAAATATTGCCAGTTCACGCTTGACGCCATCCGAAGGCTCGACACCGTCACGATTTTTTTCAATACCGCCGTCACGGGTTTCGAGCAATCGAGCAACACGGTCCGTGTCACTGCTGAAGTGGACAACAAGCCCGACGTCTTCACCGCTGACTATCTGATCGGCGCGGATGGCGCGCGCAGCACAATACGCCACGGTCTCGGCATTGAACTGTCGGGAGACATTTACCCGGAAACCACAATCCTGGCGACGACGCGCTATCCGTTTCACGAGAAGCTCGAAGGCCTCTCCAACGTCTCCTATTGCTGGAAACCCAACGGAACATTCAGCCTGCTTCGGCTACCTGGCGTTTGGCGCGTGAGCCTCTATGCCCGCGACGGTCAAACCGCCGAGCAGGCGCTCGAAGATACCGCACAGCAAGAGTTGCTGCATGACATTGTCCCGGAGGCGGGCCGGATCGACGTTTTGGAAACGCGGCCGTACCGCATTCACCGACGTCTGGCCTCGGCCTATCGTTCAGGGAGGGTATTACTCGCCGGCGACGCCGCGCATCTGAACAGTCCGTCCGGTGGCATGGGAATGAACGGCGGCATTCACGACGCCTTCAATCTTTGCGAAAAGCTGGTCGCGATGATCCAGGGCAGCGCCGACGAAACCCTGCTCGACCGCTATGAGAGGCAGCGCCGCCCGATCGCCGAAGAAGAGATCATCGCGCAAGCGCACCGCAATCGCACGCGCATGCAGGAGCGCGATCCGGAGCGCCGGCGCGCCATGCTGCAAGATTTGCAGCGCACGATCGACAATCCCGCCAAACTCAAGGAATATCTTTTGAAATCTTCGATGATCGAGGGGTTACGTCGCGCCGCCGCAACCGCATAGGCGACGAAGCGCCGAGGGGATTATGTCATTGGAATATGCACCGCGCGGTCTCGTCGGCATGCTGACGCCGCAGGCAAACACCACTGCCGAGCCGGAATTCAGCATCCTGTGGCCGCACGGCGTGGCAATGATCAATGGCCGGCTGATGAGCGACAAAAGCTCCTTGAACGACCGGCTTGTCGATTATTTCGAGAGCTACAATCAAGCTCTCGAGCAATTTGCCAATGCGCCGATCGTTGTGGCGGCGGCAGCGTGCACCGGTGCTTCCTATCTCGCCGGACGCGAACGCGAAGCAAGCGTCGTCGCGGAAATCGCTTCGCGCCGCGGTCACCCGTTCATTACCGCGGCGATGGCTGTGGTCGATGCGTTACGCGCGCTTGACGCCCATCGGATCGGACTCGTATCGCCCTATTCGGACGATCTCGACCGCGCCAGCATCGCTTATTGGCAGGCTCACGGCTTCGAAGTCGCGGAACTTGTCAGCGCCGTTACACGCGACGGTACTTTTCATCCAATTTATAGTCTCGACAGTTCTGCGGCGCTCGCCGCACTTCACACGCTTTACGACAAACCGCTCGACGCGATCGTCATGCTCGGCACCGGGATGCCGACATTGCGTCCGATCATGGAAACGATCGGTTGGAGCGGCGCTCCGACCCTGTCATCCAACCTCTGCTTGGCTTGGCGTGTCGTCCAGGCATTAGAACGCCGTTCGCCGGATGCCTCGACACTCGGGTCGTGGCTCAACGGCGACGGTTGGGTGGATCGACTTAAGGCGCGTTAAGCACGCTCTTTGACGCGCATGCGGCCGCCGGCTGACTTTTCCTCGGCAGCGGTACGCTTGACGACGACGCGGTCGTGAAGCGGACCGAACTTCATCGCAGTCCTCCTAAGCTACTGAAATATATCATATTTATGCCCCAAGTCGGCTCCCCTGCCGGCGCCGATTGACGAGATGGGGGCGGCTTTTCTCTCGCAAGGGCCCGCCAAAAAATTTTTGGCACTCCCTTCTTGACACTGCCAGGACCCCTACCCAAATCGCTCGGCGGTGAAGGGCGACGAAGCTCAAACGCCATTTCGTCGCCTCCGAACAACGATGTGGGGTGCGAACATGATCACGACGTTTGCCGATCCGTTTGAAGCTCTGTTCAACCTGCAACGGGCCCTGGAAGGGCGATTGGCGAGCGATTGGCTCCGCGACCAGACGACCAGCGAAGGCCCATATCCGCCGATCAACGTCTTCCAACAGGGAGACGATATCCTGGCCATCATCGAATTGCCGGGTGTTCAGAAAGACAGCCTTCAGATCCAGGCGAAGGAGAACACAATTCGGATCGCGGGTAAGAAATCCGCCTCCTATCCTGACGGCGTCAGCGTTCATCGACGCGAGCGCACGTTCGGTGAGTTCGACCGCACGCTGTCATTGCCTGTCGGGCTCGATCCCGATCGTATAAAGGCCGAATATCGGGACGGCATTCTCGCGCTTCACTTGCCACGCTCGGAGCGCGACAAACCGCGAATCATTCGCGTCAGTTAATCGTTTGACTGGCCCCTCTTTTACATCAGGAGCGCAGTGTCATGACTTCTACACAAGAACTCCAGGTCCAAAAGAAGCGCGAGCTTGAAAATAAGGAAGAGACCACGATTCCGGCACGAATATTCGTACCGGTTGCGGATATTTACGAAGCGGAAAATGCGCTGATGGTCGTTCTCGAAATGCCCGGCGTGGAGAAGAGCAATGTCGCCGTTCACGTTGAGGATGGAGTACTAAACGTGGAAGGCCGGCTCGATCTAGCGAAATACCAAGGACTGCAGCCGCTCTATACCGAATACAACATCGGTCACTATTCACGGAGCTTCCGTCTTTCCAGCAAGATCGACCAGAATCAGATAGCGGCTGAAATGAAAGACGGCACTCTGTCCCTGAGGCTTCCGAAAATCGAGGAAGCAAAACCTCGGGCTATCCAAATAAAGTAGTTCCGCCGAGCCGATCACTGTCGCAGGGAGAAAGGACATGAACGACAGAGCAGATAACTTCAACTTTGACGCGCTGCTTCACCCAGGCAACGCCTTCGGACACCCCTCCGAAGTACTCAACGACCCAGACCTGACCATCAACGAGAAGCGAGCCATCCTGGCGTCGTGGGCGTCGGATGCCTGCGCCATAGAAGCTGCTCCCGATCTGCGCGCTGCGCCTAAAGGATCGCCGGTAAGATTCGACGATATCATGGATGCGCTGCGGACCCTCGACAGACAGGCAAACGGCGACAACTACCGCCGAGCCTTGCGCCGGCGGCGCATCCTCGGGAGAAGATCGCACTCGGGCGAACCGAACAGCGGCACACCGCTTCATTGAGGCAGGGAGTGCCGTCATGTGGTCCAAGAATGGCGTCTGGGTGATCGCTCGGGAAAACAATATCGTGCGGGTGGATTTCAGTCGAAGGCCTGAGCCACCGAAGCCACGATTTCCCGGGGCTAGCGGTGTTCGAGAGATGAGCCAGAAAGCGTGTGAGCTACGGTCAAAGCTTTCGGCAGTAAGGTGCCGCGCTGCTTGAGGAAAAGCGCGCGCCTTGACGGTGCCTTCTCATGGAGGGTGGCAAAACGCCTGGGCGTTTACGAACCAGCTAAGCCGCCGATTTGGCCGGCACCGGCGCCTTGTCCGGCAGCTTGTCGCCGTGGATCAGATCGTGGATCGCGCTCAGCTTCTCGACGACGGCGGGCGACAGGACGAAAGGATAGATATCCGATAGTCCCATGGTGCGGTTGAGGCTGTTGAGCGCGTTGCTGAGCGGAACCCAGGTATCGATCAGCGACGACGGATCGCGGACATTGTACGGATCGAAATCGACCTGAGCGTCGAGCTCGCCTGGCCGCGCCAGCCGCGGATGCACATACATGCCGAAGGCGCGCGCCATTTCGAGCGTGTCGACGATGTGCAGGTAATGCGCCCAGGTTTCGGCGAAATCCTCCCAGGGATGCGACGTCGCATAAGAGCTGATGAAATTCTGCTGCCAGTTCGGCGGCGCCCCATTGGCGTAATGGTTTTGCAGGGCCTGATCGTAATCCGCCAACTCGTCGCCGAAGATCTTGCGGCACGCTTCGATAAGACCGCCATCGCGCACCAGCACGTCCCAAAAGTAATGGCCGACCTCGTGGCGGAAATGCCCGAGCAGCGTGCGGTAAGGCTCGTGCATGGTGGTGCGCCGCCTTTCGCGCTCGGCGTCGTCGGCTTCTTCGAGCGCGAGCGTGATCAGGCCGTTGTCGTGACCGGTCATGACCCGGGGCCCGTCGGGATGCGGCGGGCTCGCCAGAAAGTCGAAGGCGAGCCGCATGCGGCCGTTCTCGTCCCTCCCGTCGAGCGGCAGGTTGAGCTTCATCAAAGTGTAGAACAGCCGATGCTTGGCGATTTCGATCTTGCGCCAGGCAATCAAGTTGGCCTCGATGCTGGTATCGGGGACGGTGCGATTATGCCGGCACGCCATGCAATATTGCTCGGGCGCGCTCGCCTCCACCATCCAGTTGCAGACGTCGAACTGGGCATTGGCACAAAAGCGAAACGCCTTTTTATTAATCGCGAGCGCGCGCCAGGCGTCGCCCTCGGGCTCGACCGCAGACAAGGTCATGATTTCCGAGATAAAGCCGAGACGGTGCCCGCACTTTTCGCACGTGGTGTTCTCGAAATAGAGCAACTGCCCACAGTGTTGACATTTGAAGAGCTTCATCGCCGTTCTAACCTCGCGCCCCGAATAATTGTTCTGACGTGGAAGACGACGCAGCGCGCGAATCGTTCCTTCCCGCGATTACCGTAGAATGCTCCGGCAAAAAAATCCCCCGGCAGCGGCCGGGGGAGATCGCAATTGTGGATTAATTCGGTCGCCGGCGTCGGGACGAATTCCGCGCACATGCGCCCGAAACCGATGCATCCGCGCGTTGCCGGATCGCGGTGATCTCAAGCTTTGCTAAATTCTTCCCATCAGCACGAGAATGAGAAGGATGACGATCACGACCCCAAGGCCGCCGCCCCCGTAATAGCCGGTGCCGTAGAACGGCCCGCCGCCGATGCCGCCAATACCGCCGAGAAGAATAAGAACCAAAATGATCAGGATGATTGTTCCAATGGACATGTCGCGTTCCTCTCTGATGACCTTCTCCGCGCTGCAATTCTTTATCGGATGAGTTCGTCTAATGTTCCACAGCGTCGAAGGCCAAGGAGAACCTTTGCGGGCGGCAAAAGTTCCATAGCCGGAAATGCGAACACCCAAGACGCCACGGCGACCGCGGCGAAATGCCCACGAACGCGCGGCACAAAATCCACCTTCGAGCGTTGCCTCGTATCAACAACTCACCCGGAGGTTACCGCTCATGAAGCGTATTGCTAAAGGCCTGATCGCACTGTCGGCAGGCACGATGCTGCTTTCCACTGCCGCGTTTTCTCAACAGATGGCGGCTGGCCGCGCCGACCTGATGTCGAGCGTGCCCGCGTCCAGCCTGACCGTCACCGACTGGTACAAGCAGGCTGTCTACGACCAGTCCAATTCCAAGATCGGCGACATCAACGACGTCCTGGTCGGCCCGAACGGCGAGGTTAACGCCGTCATCATCGGCGTCGGCGGCTTCCTCGGCGCCGGCGAGAAGGACGTTGCGGTAAACTTCAGCGCCATCAAGAAGACCACCAAGGACGACAAGACCTATCTGACGATGAACACCACCAAGGATGCGCTCAAGGAAGCTCCTGGATTCAAGTACGACAGCGACAAGACCAGTTGGGTGCCGGCGAGCAAATAAGTTCGCTGCCGAACTGGGATCTGGAAAAGTCCGGGCACGACCCGGACTTTTCTTTATCTAAGCGGCGAGACCTCGGGTCGGACAAAAACAGCACTCTTTAAATCAGAGGCCGCCTCGGCACCTCTTCGTCGAAATACTGCGCCACCCGCTCCAGCACCCGCGGATTGGTCAAGGTCATCGTCCCGTTCGTCCGCGTGAACATGCCCATCCGGCGCAAGCGGGCCAAGGTCTTGTTGGTGTGGACGAGCGACAATCCGAGCGCGTCGGCGATGTGCTGTTGGGTGAGCGGAAAGGCGAAGGTCTCATCGACCGCAAGGCCGAGCGCCCTGCTGCGCTTATAGAGCGCGACGATCAGCGCGGCGACGCGTTCGGCGGCGCTGCGCCGGCCGACGCTGGTGAGGTTCTCATCGACGAAGCTTTCCTCGCGCGCGCCGAGCCAGGTGACGTCAAAGGCGAGCCCCGGCATCTGCCCGAACAGCCCCCACACCTTACGCCGCGGCAGCACGCAAAGTTGCACCTCGGTCAAGGCCTCGATGCCGTGCAAGGCCGCATCAAACATCGAGGCCTGCAGGCCGAGCAGATCGCCGGGCAAGAGGAAATTCAGGATCTGGCGCCGTCCGTCCGGCAGCGTCTTAAAGCGGAATGCCCAACCGGAATACAGCGTGTAGAGTTCCGGGCTGTCATCGCCGGCGCGGACAATCTCGGCGCCCGCCGGCGCGACGAGATGATCGCGTTTGGTTTGATTGAGCGCAACGAGTTCTTCGGCCGTCACCGGCTTGAACAGACCGCAGGCGCGTAATACACACTCGTCGCAAGACAGGTACATGTTATCCCGTTCAATCAATGGTTTAGGTAGAAACGTGCATTCCACAAAAGCCCTTGGAATTGGAACCGCAAACGTGAGGCAAAGTTCCGCATGAGTGTTCCACATTGAAACTTTGTAAGTTGCGTCTTTTGACATACGGGGTTCCACAGGCGGTAAGATAGTGTGATCGGCCAATGGAGCGCCTCAACGCAGGGCACTGAGAGGCCCACCGTCATGTGGGCGCCATGCCGAGAGTTCGGATGACGCCCTTCAACCCACAGGCGCTTATCTTGACCGAGACCCGAGGCGCGGCGAGGCCCGAACGCAGAACCCTATCGCTGCTGAAATCGGAGCCTGATCGCGACCACTTTCCTGGCCGCCCTGATCGTGGCCGCCGCATTCTGGCTGGGCGCCCGCAGCCGAAGCGACGATCAGTGGGTGCGGCATTCCCTGGAAGTGCGGGCGCAACTGACCCACGTACTCAGCCTGGTACAGAGCGCCGAAACCGGACAGCGCGGCTACCTTCTCACCAGCCGCGATCTCTATCTCGGCCCGTACCAGATGGCGCTCGAGCAACTGCCGCCGACCCTCGATCGCATGCGGGACCTAGTCGGCGACAACCCGCAACAATTGGCGAACCTCAGCCGGCTGCGCCAGCTCACGGACGAAAAGTTCGACGAACTGCGCAACACCGTCGCGGAATTCAAGGCCGGCCACAACGACGCGGCGCTGAACATCGTCGACAGCGACCGCGGATTCCGGCTGATGCAGGAGATCCGCGGCATCGATCGGCGAAATGCAATCCGTCGAAGACAACCTTTACATACAGCGGCAATCGGCGGCCGAGCAATCCGGCGTGCTGCTCCAAATTGGGGTTGCCGCGGCGCTCCTCTTGATTGGCGCGGTCGGATTCCTGATCGCGCGTTTCACCCGCGAGTCCATCGCGGCGCTGACCGCCACACGCGACCGGCTCGAAGTTTCCAACCAGCAATTGCTCGAGCAGGTCGGCCGCCGCGAAGCCGCCGAAGCCCAGCTCCGCCAGGCACAAAAGATGGAGGCGCTGGGTCAACTGACCGGCGGCATCGCACACGACTTCAACAATATGCTGGGCGTCATCATGGGCGCGCACGATCTCGCGCTGCGCCGCATCAAGAAGGGCGACTTCGGCATCGAGCGCTTCCTCAATGCGGCGGCCGTCGCCGCGGAGCGCGCCGCCACGCTGACACAGCGGCTTCTCGCCTTCGCGCGGCAGCAACCGCTGTCGCCGCAGCCGCTGGACGCCAACAAGTTGATCGGCCAAATGTCCGATTTACTGCACTCGACCTTGGGCGAGCAAATCCACATCGAGACCGTCGTCGCGGCTGGACTATGGACCGTCCATGCCGATTCGCAGCAACTCGAAAACGCCATTCTCAATATCGCAATCAATGCCCGCGATGCCATGCCGGACGGCGGCAGGCTTACGATCGAAACGGCCAATGCCCATTTGGACGATGCCTATTGCCGGGATAATCCGGAGATTCAGCCCGGACAATTTGTCATGATCGCCCTCACCGACACCGGCGTCGGCATGCCGCCGGATGTGGCGGCACGGGCGTTCGATCCGTTCTTCACCACCAAATCAGTCGGCAAGGGCACCGGCCTTGGCCTCAGTCAGGTGTACGGTTTCGTCAAACAGTCGCAGGGCCACATCAAGGTCTATAGCGAGCCCGGCGCCGGCACGACCGTGAAGATTTATCTGCCGCGGCTCTTCGGCGAAGCCAAGGAGATCGATCGCACGACCCTCGAACCGGTGCAGACCGGCGACCGCAGCGAGATCGTGCTCGTGGTCGAGGACGATGCGCTGATGCGAAGGCTCGCCGCCGAAGCGCTTCATGAACTTGGTTATACGGTCTTCGAGAGCGAAAACGCCGCCGACGCGCTGGCGATCCTCGACCGGGTCGCCGATGTGAAATTACTCTTCACCGACGTTGTGATGCCCGACGTCAACGGCAAGAAACTCGCCGACGAAGCGGTGCGCCGGCGCCCCGGCCTCAAGGTGATCTTCACCACGGGATATACCGCCAATGCGGTGGTTCATGGCGGCGTGCTCGATCAGGGCGTCCATTTCATTTCAAAGCCGTTCGCGCTCGACCGGCTCGCCGCCAAAGTGCGGTCGGTGCTGGACGAATAAGACGGCAATCAACCCGTCGCCACCGCCCGGTCATCGATCGGCGCGAAGATTTTCTGCAACATGTCGCGCTCGATCGGCTTTTGCAGGACCGGTACGCCGCTGAACCGGGGATCGATGCTTTCGGCATCGTACCCGGTGACAAATACGAACGGCACGCCGCGCTTTTGCAGGATTTCGGCGACCGTATAGACGAGCCCGTCGCCGAGATTGATATCGAGCACGGCCGCATCGAAATAGCTCTCCCGAGCCGCCGCCAGCGCGCCTGACGCCGTCGAGACCGGACCGATGACGTTAAAGCCCAGATCGGCAAGCGTTTCCTGGATCATCATCGCAACCAGTGCTTCATCCTCGACGAGCAGGAGCCGCGGCTTCTCGTCGGGCCGCAACCCGATGACGGTGCCGCCTCGTTCGGCGCTTTGGCGCGCCTGACTGATGGCACGCGATTTCGTCAACTCGCTGCGCGGGATCGAAAACGCGCAGCGCAAGCCCCGCGAATCCCAGTCGAACGCTGCCTTGCCGCCAAGCTGCTGCTCGATACTGGCGACGATGACCTTCAGGCCGAAGCTGCGCGTCGACGGATGCGCGATGGGCGGACCGCCATTCTCCTCCCAGTGCAGCGAAAGAGCGTCGGGCTCCAATCGCCAGTCGAGCGTGATGCTGCCGTTCGGCGACGACAGCGCGCCGTGCTTGGCGGCGTTGGTGGCAAGCTCGTGCAAAGCGAGCGCCAGCCCCTGCGCGGTCGCCGGCTGCAGCGAGATGTCCGGCCCGTTGCACTTGACCTTGTCGCCGGCGCGATACGGCGCCAATTCGTCGGCGACCAGGGTCGCGAGATCGGCGCCGTGCCAGCGCGAGTCCGACAGCAGCGTGTGCGCCCGCGCCAGCGCTTTGATGCGGCCCTCGATCGCCTGGACATAGTCGTCGACGGTCTTGGCCCGCGTCAGTCGGATGATGGATTGAATCACCGCAAGCGCATTGCGGGCGCGATGATCGACTTCGCGCGCCAGCAGACACCTGACGTTCCTCGGCTTCCTTGCGGTCGGTGACGTCGATGGTGACGCCGCTGATGCGCAGCACTTTGCCGGCACCGTCGACGGTCGCCGCCGCGGTGCCGATGCACCAGCGTATTTCCCCATTGGGACGCAGCACGCGGAATTCGGTCTGCTGGCGTGCGGGCGCCTTCCGACATGCCGTTGGCAATCTCGATGCAGCGGCAGCCAATCATCGGGATGAATGAGCGCGCGGATATTATCGGCGGTGATCTTGAAGCTCTCCGGCTCGCACCCCGAAGATGCGGTACTGGCCCTCGTCCCAGCTCCATTCGTCGGTGACGAAATCCCAATCCCACGAGCCCATTTGGCCGGCGGCGAGCGCGAGGCTCCTGCCCTGCTCGCTCTGCGTGAGCCGGGCATGTTGGACGCTTCGAGCTCGGCCGTGCGCTCGGCCACGTGGCGCTCGAGCTTCAGAATTCAATCGCTCGAGCTCGCGGGTCTTGCGGAACAACTCGGCGAAAACCTTCACCTTGGCGCGCAGCACTTCCGGAACGACCGGCACCGGTACGTAATCGACCGCGCCCATCTCATAGCCGCGCAGCCGGTCGACATCGGTCAGATGGATGGCGGAGATGAAGATGATCGCGGTTTCGCGGAACCGCGGATGCTCGCGGATCATGGCCGCCAAGCTGAAAGCCGTCGAGTTCCGGCATGCAGACATCGATCAGCACCACAGCAACGTCGTTCTTGAGCAGGAATTGCAGCGCCTCGCGCGCCGACGCGGCTTTGACCAGATTCTCGTCGAGCTCGCCGAGGATGACCTCGTAGGCCAATAGCTTGTCCGGCTGATCGTCGACCAGCAGCACGTTGACTTTGTCGGTTGCTTTTAGGTTCATTGTCCAGGCCTAGCGATGCAGCCACATCCGCAGCGCGGAAAGCAGCTGTTCGGTGTTGACCGGCTTGGCGAGATAATCGGACGCGCCGGCCTGCAGGCATTTCTCACGATCGCCTTTCATCGCCTTGGCGGTCAACGCGATGATCGGCAGGCGGCGATAGGCCCGGTTCTGGCGAATCTTCTCGATGGTCTGATAGCCGTCCATTTCCGGCATCATGATGTCCATCAGCACGATCGCCAGCGCCGGCGTCTCCTCGATCAGCGCGATCGCTTCGGCGCCGGTGGTCGCGGTGAGCACGTTCATGCCGCGGCGTTCGAGCGCGCTCGACAGCGCGAAGATGTTGCGCGGATCGTCGTCGACCAGGAGCACGGTGCGGCCGACCAGATCCTCGTCGGAGGAATTCAGCCGCTCCAGCATGTGCTGCTTCTCGAGCGGCAGATCGGTGATGACACGGTGCAGGAACAGCGCGGTCTCGTTGAGCAGCCGCTCGGGCAACTCGACGCCCTTGACCACGATGCTGCGCGCCATGGTGTGAAGCTGCGCGTCCTCCTCGGCCGACAATTCGCGACCGGTGAACACCACGACCGGAATATCGGCGAGCTCGACATGGGACCGCATGCGTTCCAAGACCTCGAAGCCCGACATATCCGGCAGCCGCAAATCCAGCACCACGCAGTCGCACGGCTTTTCCTGCAAGGCGTCCAGCGCCTCATTGCCCGTACTGGCATTGACGATCTCGATATCGTCGTGGCCGAGCAATTCGCGGATGCTCATCTGTTCGGCCGCATTGTCCTCGACGATCAAGAGGCGCTTGCGGCGCGGTTCGGCGAACTCCTTGATGCGCGACAGGGCATCGTCGATGCCTTCCCGCGTCGTCGGCTTATTGACGAAGGCGAAGGCGCCGCGGGCGAGACCGTGCTGCCGGTCCTCGTCGAGCGACACGATCTGCACCGGAATATGCCGCGTCAGCGGGTTTTGCTTGAGCTGGCTGAGCACGTTCCAGCCCAGCATGTCGGGCAGGAAGACGTCGAGCGACACGGCCGTCGGCTGATACTGCTTGGCGAGATTGAGCGCATCGTCGCCGCGCATCGCCAACAGCGCCTTGAAGCCTTTGTCGCGGGCAAGATCGACCAGGATCCGGGCGTAATGCGGATCGTCTTCGACGATGAGGAGGATGGCGTCGCCGGCCTGGATGTCCAGGCGATCATCGGGGATCGGCTCGATGGTGCGTTCGGGAGTGATGTGCAATCCAGCCAGAGGCGTCTTCGCCGCCGAACTGACCGCTGCCGCCGCGTGGCCCGCCGCGCTCGGGCCGACATATTTGAGCGGCAGATAGAGCGTGAAGGTCGAGCCGTTGTCCGGCGCGCTGCGCAGATGGATTTCGCCGCCGAGCAGACTCGCCAATTCGCGGCTGATCGCGAGGCCGAGGCCGGTGCCGCCGTATTTGCGGCTGGTCGAGGCGTCGGCCTGCTGGAACGCCTCGAAGATGAGCTTCTGCTTTTCCAACGGAATGCCGATGCCGGTGTCGGTGACCTCGAAAGCGACCACCGCCGGCGCCTGGCTGAGCACCGGATGTTCCCCGCCCCAGCCGCCGAGCGCCAGCGTCACGTTGAGACGAACGCCGCCTTGCGCCGTGAACTTGAACGCATTCGACAGCAGATTCTTGAGCACCTGTTGCAGCCGCTTGGTGTCCGTCGTGATGGTGCGGCCGAGATTGGGGTCGACGTGGACCTCGAACGACAATTGCCGCGTGTCCGCCTCGTGGCGGAACGGCCGCGCCACCATGTCGAGCAGATTCGAGAAGAACACTTCCTCGGCGTCGACCGTGACGGTGCCGGATTCGATCTTGGACAGATCGAGGATGTCGCTGATGAGGTTGAGGAGATCGGTGCCGGCGCCGTGGATGGTGCGGGCGAACTCGACCTGCTTGCCGGTGAGGTTGCCTTCCGGGTTATCGGTGAGCTGCTGGCCAAGGATCAGGATCGAGTTGAGCGGCGTGCGCAACTCGTGGGACATGTTGGCGAGGAACTCCGACTTGTACTTCGAGGTCAGCGCCAGCTCGGTCGCCTTTTCCTCGAGCGCGCGGCGGGCCTGCTCGATTTCCTGGTTCTTGCGTTCGACCTCGACGTTGCGCTCGGCGAGCTGCTGGGCCTTCTGCTCGAGCTGCTCGTTGGTCTGCTGCAATTCTTTCTGCTGGGCCTGCAATTCGCCGGCGAGCTGCTGCGACTGTTTGAGCAGGCCCTCGGTCTGCATCGTCGCTTCGATCGAATTGAGCACGATGCCGATCGAGGTCGTGAGCTGTTCGAGGAACATGGTCTGCAGCGCGGTGAATTCGTGAATCGAGGCGAGCTCGATCACCGCCTTGACCTGGTTCTCGAACAGCACCGGCAGCACGATGTTGTTGCGCGGCGGCACCTTGAACAGCGCCGAGGAGATCGGCACGGTGCTTTCCGGCATCTCGGTGATGAGCAGGCGGCGCTTGTCGAGCGCGCATTGGCCGATCAGCCCTTCGCCGAGCCGCAGCGCGCGCGGGTGGCCGTTGGCGCCGTCGTCCGCATAGGCCGCGAGCAGATTGAGCCCGCTGTTCTTTTCTTCGCCCTCCATCTGATAGATCACGCCCTGATGGGCGTTGACGAGCGGCGTCAGCTCGGAAAGCAGCAAGCGGCCGACCGTCGTCAGATCGCGCTGGCCCTGTAGCATGTTGGTGAATTTGGCGAGGTTCGTCTTCAGCCAGTCCTGCTCGGTGTTGCGGTCGGTGGTGAGCCGCAAATTGTCGATCATCGTGTTGATATTGTCTTTCAGCTCGGCGACTTCGCCGCGCGCTTCGACCTGAATTGAGCGCGTCAGGTCGCCTTTGGTCACCGCCGTCGCCACCTCGGCGATGGCGCGCACTTGGGTGGTCAGGTTCGCGGCCAAGAGATTGACGTTGCCGGTCAGGTCCTTCCAGGTGCCGGAGGCGCCCGGCACGTTGGCCTGGCCGCCGAGGCGGCCTTCGACGCCGACTTCGCGCGCCACCGTCGTCACCTGATCGGCGAAAGTCGCAAGCGTATCGGTCATGTTGTTGATGGTTTCGGCGAGCGCGGCCACTTCGCCCTTCGATTTCACCGCGAGGTTTTGCTTGAGATCGCCGTTGGCGACCGCGGTCACCACCTTGACGATGCCGCGCACCTGTTCGGTGAGGTTGGCGGCCATCACGTTGACGGTATCGGTCAAATCCTTCCAGGTGCCGGCCACGCCCGGCACCTGCGCCTGGCCGCCGAGCAGGCCCTCGGTGCCGACCTCGCGGGCGACGCGGGTCACTTCCGAGGCAAAGCCGTTGAGCTGGTCCACCATGGTATTGATGGTGTTCTTGAGCTCGAGAATTTCGCCCTTCACGTCGACGGTAATCTTGCGGCTCAGGTCGCCGCGCGCCACCGCGGTGGTCACCTCGGCGATATTGCGGACTTGGGTGGTGAGGTTCGCGGCCAACAGATTGACGTTGTCGGTGAGATCTTTCCACGTGCCGGCGACACCGGGCACCACCGCCTGGCCGCCGAGCCGTCCGTCGGTGCCGACCTCGCGGGCGACGCGCGTCACTTCGGCGGCGAACGAGCGCAATTGCTCGACCATGGTATTGAGCGTGTCTTTCAGCAGCAGCATTTCGCCGCGCACGTCGACCGTGATCTTCTTCGACAAGTCGCCGCCGGCGATCGCGGTCGCCACCTCGGCGATGTTGCGCACCTGGGCGGTGAGGTTCGACGCCATGAAGTTGACGTTGTCGGTAAGGTCCTTCCAGGTGCCGGCGACGCCCGGCACGCCGGCCTGACCGCCGAGCTTGCCTTCGGTGCCGACCTCGCGGGCGACGCGCGTCACTTCGGAGGCAAACGCGTTGAGCTGGTCCACCATGGTATTGATGGTGTTTTTCAGTTCGAGGATTTCGCCCTTCACGTCGACGGTGATCTTGCGGCCGAGATCGCCGCGCGCCACGGCGGTGGTCACCTCGGCGATGTTGCGGACCTGGGCGGTCAGGTTACCGGCCATGGAATTGACGCTGTCGGTCAAGTCCTTCCAGGTGCCGGCGACGCCCGGCACGTTGGCCTGGCCGCCGAGCCGGCCTTCGGTGCCGACCTCGCGGGCAACGCGCGTCACCTCGCCGGCGAAGCGGTTGAGCTGATCGACCATGGTGTTGAGCGTTTCCTTCAGCTGAAGGATTTCGCCGCGCACGTCGACCGTGATCTTGCGCGACAGGTCGCCGCCGGCGATGGCGGTCGCCACTTCGGCGATGTTGCGGACCTGGCCGGTGAGGTTCGAGGCCATCGAATTGACCGAGTCGGTCAAATCTTTCCAGGTGCCGCCGACGCCGGGCACGTTGGCCTGGCCGCCGAGCTTGCCTTCGGTACCGACCTCGCGGGCGACGCGCGTCACCTCGGCGGCGAAGGCGTTGAGCTGATCGACCATGGTGTTGAGCGTGTCTTTCAGCTCGAGAATTTCGCCGCGCACGTCGACTGTGATCTTGCGGCTCAAGTCGCCGCGCGCCACGGCGGTCGCGACTTCGGCGATATTGCGAACTTGGCCGGTCAGGTTCGACGCCATCGAGTTGACCGAGTCGGTCAAGTCCTTCCAGGTGCCGGCGACGCCGCGCACCACCGCCTGACCGCCGAGCTTGCCTTCGGTGCCGACCTCGCGCGCGACGCGGGTCACTTCGCCCGCGAAGGCGTTGAGCTGGTCCACCATCGTGTTGATGGTGTCTTTCAGTTCGAGAATTTCACCGCGCACGTCCACCGTTATTTTTTTCGAAAGGTCGCCCGAGGCGATTGCGGTCGACACCTCGGCGATGTTGCGGACCTGCGCGGTGAGGTTCGACGCCATCGAATTCACGGAGTCGGTCAAGTCCTTCCAGGTGCCGGCGACGCCGAGCACGTTGGCTTGGCCGCCGAGGCGGCCGTCGGTGCCGACTTCGCGCGCGACGCGGGTCACTTCGCCCGCGAAGGCGTTGAGCTGGTCCACCATCGTGTTGATGGTTTCCTTGAGCTGCAAAATCTCGCCGGAGACGTTCACCGTGATTTTCTTCGACAAGTCGCCGCCGGCGATCGCGGTGGCGACGTCGGCGATGTTGCGGACCTGAGCCGTCAGATTGCCGGCCATGAAGTTGACGCTATCGGTCAAGTCCTTCCAGGTGCCGGCGACGCCCGGCACCTGCGCCTGGCCGCCGAGCTTGCCTTCGGTGCCGACTTCGCGGGCGACGCGGGTGACTTCCGAGGCGAACGAATTGAGCTGGTCCACCATGGTATTGATGGTGTCTTTGAGCTCGAGAATCTCGCCACGCACGTCGACGGTGATCTTGCGCGACAGGTCGCCGCGCGCCACCGCGGTGGTGACATGGGCGATGTTGCGCACCTGATCGGTGAGGTTGCCGCACATGGCGTTCACCGAGTCGGTCAAATCCTTCCAGGTGCCGGCGACGCCCGGCACGATGGCCTGGCCGCCGAGCTTGCCGTCGGTGCCGACTTCGCGGGCGACACGGGTGACTTCGGAGGCGAACGACCGCAGCTGATCGACCATCGTATTGATGGCTTCCTTGAGCTGCAGAATTTCGCCGCGCACGTCGACGGTGATCTTCTTCGACAAGTCGCCATTGGCAACCGCGATGGTCACTTCGGCGATATTGCGGACCTGCGCCGTCAGGTTCGACGCCATCGAGTTGACGCTCTCGGTGAGATCCTTCCAGACGCCGGTGACGCCGCCGACCTGGGCCTGGCCGCCGAGCTTGCCTTCGGTGCCGACCTCGCGGGCGACGCGGGTCACTTCCGAGGTGAACACGTTGAGCTGCTTGATCATCGTGTTGACGATCTCGGCCGAGCGCAGGAACTCGCCCTTGAGCGGCCGGCCGTCGACGTCGAGGCTGACGGTGCGCAAGAGGTCGCCTTGCGCCACCGCGGCAATCGCGCGGGTCACTTCCGTGGTCGGCCACAACAGGTCGTCGATCAGCGAATTGACCGAGGCTTCCATCTCGCCCCAGGCGCCGTCCGAGAGGCCGACGCGCACGCGCTGGCGGGTGCGGCCTTCCCGGCCCACCACCTGGCCGACGCGCTCGAGCTGTTTGGCCATGCGCTGATTGGTGGCGACGATCTCGTTAAACGTGTCGGCGATCTTACCCATGATGCCGATGCGATCGCCGGCCATGCGCACCGAAAAGTCGCCGACCCGCATCGCCTGCAGTGCATGAAGCAATTCGGCGAGCCCATGAGCATCCGGATGGGCGTCGCCATTGACGAGATGCTCGCCCTGCTGCTTGACGGAAACCGGGGCACCATTGGCGCTGGACGCCACGCGCTTTTCAGTGGTCGGCATAAATCTCTCCAAAACCCGAGCGGGCACGGCAAGGGACGCGGCACTTGGAGAAGCGGACAGACGGGCGCACGGCGCGGGGCGAACTAACCGCCCGCCGCGAAAACACCGTTAGCCGACGTGGAATCCCCCTCACGGTCGGGCCTCAACCTTCTCTGCCTTGACCGCAACCCGGACGAGCCGAATTGGTTCCGGCAAAAAATCGCTTCGGTGAAAAGTTTCTTTACGGCCCGCTGTGCGGCCGCGGTCCCGGGGCTCGAAAACAGCCACCGCGCTGCGCGGAACAAAATCAGCGGCTTGCGCTTTGTCGCTGCGTCAAAAGACATAGTGGGGAAATGTCGGCGGATAAAGAAGCGGCCGCTTGTTATCGGCTATATGCAGCTAACTGCATTGAAATTGCTGAGAATATTCCCGATCGCGATCGTCGGGTTTTCCTTCTCAGAATGGCCCAGGGCTGGAGCAGGCTGGCAGACCAGATCGAAAAATTCGGCAGCAATCCGTCGGGCCAAAACGACGGCTGAACCCCGCTCGCCTCGGCCCAAACCTCCGTCCAGCCTCACGCCAAATGCGCCGCTTTTGGAACGGCACGCCGGCGGCTATGCATGGCCATGGCACACCCCCCACCGGCCGCCTCAGACCCGGACCAGTCCGCCGTCTTCGACCTGCTTGCCAACCCCGCGACCTTTGACGTCGACACGGTCCGGCGCGTCGACACCCATGCGGCAAGCGTCTTTCTTGCCGGTGACCGCGCCATCAAAGTCAAACGCGCGGTAAAATACCCTTTTCTCGATTATTCGACCTTGGAGAAACGCCAGGCGGCCTGCCGCGCCGAGCTCGACGTCAACCGCCAATTCGCCCCGCAGCTTTACCGCCGCATCGGTGCCGATCACGCGTGAGGCCGATGGGACGGTCGCCTTCGACGGCAAGGGCGAGCCGGTCGAATGGGCGGTGGAGATGACGCGGTTCGACGAGGACCAGACGCTCGACCACCGTGCCGACCGCGGCGAGTTCGACGACGGGCTCGCCGCAAAACTCGCCACCGCGGTCGCGGCCATGCATGAACGCGCGCAGCCCGTCGACCCCGAATCCTGGATCGCGGCGCTCGGTGATTTTGTCGCCGACAATACCGAGGCATTCCAATCGCATGGCGACCTGTTTCGCGAGCGCCTGCGTCGCCGACCTCGACCGGCAAGCGAAAGCGGCGCTGGCACGCCTGCGGCCGCTCTTGCGCGCGCGCGGCGCCTTGGGCCTGATCCGCCGCGGCCATGGCGATCTTCACCTCGGCAATATCGCGATGGTCGATGGCGATCCGGTTGCCTTCGATGCGCTGGAATTCGATCCGGTGATCGCTGCCGGCGATGTGCTGTACGATCTGGCGTTTTTGTTGATGGATCTCGTCGAACGCGGCCTGGTGCCCGCGGCCAACACGGTATTGAACGGCTATTTCGCCGCCAGCCGGCGCCGCGAAGACTGCGACGGCATCGCTGCGCTGCCGTTCTTCATGTCGTTGCGCGCAGCGATCCGCGCCAAGGTGACGGCCGCCCGCCTGGACCTCGGCGCCGCGCACGACCGGCAAGAGGCCGCGCAGTCGGCGAGACGTTATTTCGATCTCGCCCTCGAATTGTTAGCACCGGCCAAACCGCTCGTTGTCTGCATCGGCGGCTTATCGGGTACCGGGAAGTCGTTCTTGGCAAGGCAACTCGCGCGCACCCTCCGGCCGATGCCGGGCGCGCTGGTGTTTCGTTCCGATGTCGAGCGTAAGGCCCTGTTCAACGTCGACGCGAACGATCGGTTACCGGCCGATGCCTATCGGGCCGAAGTGTCGGAAGAAATCTATCGCGTCCTGACCGACAAGGCCGAACGCGTCGCGCGCGCGGGTCATTCGGTTATCCTCGATGCGGTCTTTGCGAAAGCCGCCGAGCGGCGCGCCATCGAGACCGCGGTCGCCGGCACCGCGTTTTGCGGCCTGTTCCTTCACGCCGGTCTGCCGACACGGCTGCAGCGGATCGGCGCGCGCGGGCCCGACGCCTCCGACGCCGATGCCGCCGTGGCCCGCCAGCAGGAAGAATTCCAGATCGGCGATGTCGGCTGGGCCGTCATCGATGCATCCGGATCGCCCGAGGAAACCTTCGCGAAAGCCCGCGCGGCGCTCGAGCGGCGCGGCTGACCCACACGGCGATCAGGGCACCAGCACGGCGGCGCCTTGCAGCCGCCCATCGCGCAAATCCGACAGTGCTTCGTTGGCGCGGGCGAGCGGATAGGCGACCGTCTGGGTGACGATGCCGGCTTTCGGCACGATGGCAAAGAATTCTTCGGCATCCGCGCGCGTCAAATTGGCCACCGACAGAAGCTCCCGTTCCTCCCACAACAGGCTGTACGGAAAGCTCGGGATATCGCTCATGTGGATGCCGGCGCAGACCACGCGGCCGCCTTTGCGCACCGCGCGCAGCGCCGCCGGTACGAGCGCGCCAACCGGCGCGTAGATAATGGCACAGTCGAGTTGTTCGGGCGGCATGTCGCCGGAGCTGCCGGCCCAGGCGGCGCCGAGTTTTCTGGCGAAGTCCTGCGCCGCATCGTCGCCGGCTCGGGTGAATGCGAACACATCGCGGCCTTGCCAGCGCGCCACTTGCGCGATGATATGCGCAGCAGCGCCAAAACCGTAAAAGCCGATCTTCCTGCCGTCGCCGGCCATCCGCAGCGAACGCCAGCCGATCAGGCCCGCGCACAACAATGGCGCCGTTGCCACGTCATAGCCACGTCGCTGGCCACGTCGCTGGCCACATCGCTGCCGTTCTGCGGCAGCCGGAACGCGAAGCGGGCGTCGGCAATCACATGCGTGGCGAAACCGCCGTCGCGGGTGTAGCCCGTGAACAGCGGGTGGTCGCACAAATTTTCCCGTCCCTCGCGGCAGTACGGGCAATGCCCGCAAGTCCGCCCGAGCCAGGGAATGCCAACGCGCATTCCGATCTCAAGTGCATCAACCGCCGAACCGATGGCATCGACGCGGCCGACGATTTCATGGCCGGGCACGATCGGAAGCTTGGGATTGGGCAATTCGCCGTCGACGACATGGAGATCGGTGCGACAGACGCCGCAGGCGGTGACGCGAACCCTGACTTCGCTGCCAGCCGGCAGCGGATCGGGGCGCTCGACGAGCTTGAGCGGGTCGCCTGGCCGCCCCAACACCATCGCACGCATCGTCAAACCCTCTTCCTATCGAGCCGCCGCCATCAGCCCCCGCATCTGAACGCCGATCTAGCCGGCAGAGCAAACACGACGTTCTGGCGGAAATCCTGTCATTTGTACCAATACAACGAATCAAATCGACATTTCACAGTTGCATTTGACAGCAACTCGCGGAGGGTACTCCCTTACCCTGCTACGCGCGCATTTTTCGCTTAGACACTCGTGCACACCGGAATTCCGGGCGCGTCTTCGATCCCATCATTGACGCCGAGCAAAATGTGGAGCGACGATCACTGACGGGACGATGACCAAAACAATACGAAATGGCCTCGATAATTCAAAAGACCTGAAGCGGCGCACGACGCTTTCGTTTCGCATGGCGATTGCCATGGCGTCGCTGGTTTTGCTGAGCGTTCTGGCGGTCGGCGGGCTGACCTTTTGGAATGTCAGGGCCGCCATCCTGCCCCGCGTGGATTTGCGTATCGGGCTCGAGTTGCGCCTGCTCAAGACCCAGCTTGGTGCCTATGTCCGTGGTGCCCGGGAGGACGTCGTTGGAATTCACGGCGCGGCGGCAATCCAAGGCATTATGCGCGCGCGGCTCGCCGGCGGCATCGATCCGCTCGACAACGTTCCGGAAGACACGTGGCGACAGCGCCTGGCGGAACGCTTTGCGACGGAGCTCGCGGCTAAGCCCTCCTACGACAAGATTTCGACTGGTCGACTTTGACGATGGCCGGGAATTGGTGCGGGTCGACCGCTACGGCGACGGCGGCGCCATTCGCATCGTTCCCAACAACGAGCTTCTGGATAAGAGCGACCGGGATTATTTCAAATCCGCGCTGACCGCACCGCCCGACCAAGTCTACGTGTCGCCCGTCGAACTTAAGCGCGATAGGCTGAGTGGCGCCGTCAAGGTTCCGCATGCGCCCGTGCTCCGCGTTGCCGGCCTGATTGAGAGCCCCGAGCAAAAACCTTTCGGGGTCATTATCATCGACGTCGACATGGGTCCGATCCTCCGCGACATGGTGGAGGGGGCATCGCCCGGCGGACAGGTTTTTGTCGTCGACGATCGCGGCAACTTTATTGCGAACCCCGACCCAGCGCGAGAATTCGCCGTCGATCTTGGCGGTACGGCGCGCTGGCAAAGCGATTTTCCGGCGCTCGTTCCCGGATTCGAAGAAGCACATACGACGACAACGGAACTAACGAACGGCGCGGGCGAAAGAGCGGTTGCCGGAATCTCGGCGATACGATTGGCGGATGGTCCACGGGTTGCTGTAATGGAAGTCACGCCGCTATCCGTCATCATTGCTCCCGCGGCGGCGGTGGGCCGCGCGACGCTGCTCGTCGGTTCGATCGCCTTCCTTTGCGCCTGCGCGCTGGCCGTTCTCCTCGCGCGCTCCTTGACGCGGCCCTTGGTGCAGATGACGGCTGCCCTCAAAGCGTTTCCCGGCGATAACTCGCTCACAGTCCCGCAAGGTGCGGCCGGCGAAATCGGCATTCTCGCTAACGCGTTCAGCCGGATGATGGAAGAGGTCAAGGACAAGACGGCTTCGCTGGAAAAAGAAGTCCAGGAGCACCGCCGCACCGAGGCCGAGTTGGCCCGGCATGCCGATCGCGAGCGCGTCTTCGGTGCCGCGGTGCAGTCATCCTATGATGCGATCGTGACGATGACGGTGGATGGAATCGTTACCGGTTGGAATCCCGCCGCCGCCCGGCTTTACGGCTGGAGCACCGACGAAATGTTCGGCCGAAGTATCAATAAAATCGTCCCCGAAGACCGCCGCGCCGAAGTCTGCCAAATTTTGGACAAAGTACGCCGCGGCGAAACGGTCAATCACCACGAAACCGCTCGGCTGAGCAAGGACGGCCAGCGCATCGAAGTCTCCTTGAGCGTATCGCCGATCAGATTGCCGACCGGGATCATCATCGGCGCTTGCAAGATCGCACACGACATCAGCGAAGACAGAAAAGCGAAGCTGCTGCTCGAGCGGGAGAGTAATGAGCGCCGCCGAATTGCGGAGGTTTTGCACAACACGATCACGAGCATGGCCGACGCCGTCGTGGTCGCCGATGAACGCGCCAACGTCCTGCTGTCAAATCCGGCGGCGGAGCGTCTGCTGTCGATTGCAACGGGGATGACGCTTGAAGAATGGTCGGGCCAAAACGAGGTGTTCATGCCGGATGGCGTGACGACAATGCCGTCGGCGCGAAGACCACTGACCCGCGCGTTACACGGCGAGATCTTCGAAAACTACGAGACCGTCGTGCGCCACCGCGCCGGCGGCAATTCGCGCACCTTCATCGCGCAGGGCGGCCCCATTCGCGGGGGCGCGCAGGAAGTTCCCAGCGCGCTGGTGGTCTTTCGCGACGTCACCGATGCGAAGGAGACGGAACGGCAATTGCTGCAATCGCAAAAGATGGAGGCGCTCGGTCAATTGACCGGCGGCATCGCCCACGATTTCAACAATATTCTCACCGTCATCACCGGCACGATCGATATCCTGCACGAAGGCGTCGCGGACCGCCCCGAACTGGCGTCGATCGCCGAGATGATCGACGATGCGGCCGCGCGCGGCGCCGAATTGACGCAGCATCTGGTCGCATTTTCCCGCCGCCAGCCGCTGCAGCCGCGCGAAACCGACGTCAACGAGATTCTCGTCGAGGCCGGACGCCTGCTGCGGCCGACGCTCGGCGAAAGCATCGAGATCGAAGCAATATTGGACGACGAGGTAGTCCCCGCATTGATCGATCCGAGCCAGCTCACAACGGCGCTTCTCAATCTCGCGATCAATTCGCGCGATGCCATGCCGCAGGGCGGCAAGCTGCTGATCGAAACAAAAATTGCCGTTCTCGACGACACTTACGCCGGCATGAACGCGGAAGTTCAACCGGGCCCTTATGTGATGATCGCCGTCAGCGATACCGGGACGGGCATCCCCGCGGCCATTCTCGACAGGGTGTTCGAACCTTTCTTCACCACCAAGGAGCCCGGCAAAGGCACCGGTCTCGGGCTGAGCATGGTCTACGGGTTCGTCAAACAATCCGGCGGCCACATCAAAATATACAGCGAGGAGGGCCAGGGCACGACCATCAGGATCTATTTTCCCCGCGCCGCCGGTAGCCCGCAGCAAGCCTACGACAGCCTCCCGACGGCGCCGATCCAGGGCGGCGGCGAGACCATCCTTATCGTCGAGGACGACTTGCCGGTGCGTCATTACGTCGTCGCCCGCCTGCAGGCTCTCGGCTACACCGCACTGGCTGCGACCAATGCGACGGAGGCCATTGCCATTCTGGAGGGCCCGGCCAGGATCGATTTACTGTTCACCGATGTCGTGATGCCGGGGCCGATGAACGGCAGGCAACTCGCCGATGTTGCGCTACAGCGCCGGCCGAAACTGCGGGTGCTGTTCACGTCGGGCTATACGGAGAATGCGATCGTTCATCACGGCCGGCTAGATCCGGGCGTTCTGCTGCTCGCCAAGCCGTATCGCAAGTCTGATCTGGCGCGCATGGTCAGGGCCGCGCTGGCATCAACTCCGAACTGACCGCGGCCGGTGGCGGAGCGCCACAAGTGCGCGGGTGCCTACGCAATTGAATCGGCGGGGTCTAGGTGCTTTTCCCGATCGGCGTGTTAGCCGATCCGTAACAGTTGCCGCTCCATGTTCCGCGCAACAAAAACACCAACGGCAAGCAAAAACAAGACTCCGCGGTATACTGCGCGGCCCTGGGTCAGGTGTCCACACTCCATCGCACGCTGTCTGTCCCTCCCAGGGCCGCATTTTCCCCAAGAGATATCGACAAGACCATCGACATTGTGGAAATTTACTGCGCGCGGCCCTGGCCGAGCGCAATCCGCACCATGTCGGCCGCGGTCCTGGCGCCGAGCTTTTCCATAATCCGCGCGCGGTGAATTTCGACGGTGCGGTGGCTGATGCCGAGTTTTTGACCGGCTTCCTTGTTGGTGGCGCCGGTGACCAGTCGTGCCAGCACTTGCTGTTCGCGAGTCGTCAGCGGCTCACTTCCCGGTACGTAAAATTGCGTCGTCCCCGCATCAGTTAACGCCGTTTCCCGGCGGTGATCAGCTGCGACCGCCTCCTCTACCCTGTTTACAACGTCTGTTCCGCGAAACGGTTTTTCAATGAAGTCGAGCGCGCCATTTTTTATGGCGTCGACCGCCATTGGAATATCGCCCTTGCCGGAAATGATGAAGACCGGCGCCGGGTGATTGCGGGTGTTCAAATCCCTGAGAATTTCGATGCCGGATTTGCCCGGAATATGAACGTCGAGCAGGATGCAAATCGGGCTTTTGCTACGCAACGCAGCCAGCACGCTATCGCCGTCGGCGAAACAGACGACCGAATAACCGCGGCGCGAAAACAACAGCGCCAAGAGATCGCGGACCGCCGGATCGTCATCGACTACGAAGATTTCGCCAAGCGAAGCGGTCATCGACACCGGCATGAAACGGTCAGCGAGAACCATAGTCAGCAACTCCCCCGATCGTGCGGATATACGTATAAGTACCGATCTCTGATCGAGCCGCTCGTCAGGCCTGCTCCACTCCACTGAGACGGCGAATCTCCCGAACCACTAACGTATGAGTTGGTGTAATGAAAGCCGGGGACTACCTGACATCTCCGTGAACGTGGACCGCATTAAGCCACCGCGCCGCGGAGCCGATATTAAAAACAACATTATTTCGGCGCATAAAATGCGTTCGCGCGGGCGGCGCCAGTCCTTGGCGCAGGCAAAGCCAACGCGAGCACGGCCGCCGAGCAGCGCCCAGCGCACTCGGCCGGAGAAAATTGCCGGCCCGACCGATCGTCTCGTCAGGCTCCAAACCAGTCCGGGTGCTGCGTAAGCGCCACGATGCCGCAGGCAAACGTCAGCACACAGATGGTCCACAGGAGCAGCGTGAAATGCCGTTCGTCGCTCATGCCCAACCGCGTAGCAAATCGTGTGCCAAACTTGGCCGGCGCCTTCAATACGCAGTAGACCCGACCGGCGGGTTCGACGGCGCGCCCGCGACCGGGGTCGCCGAATGATGATCGGCCGCGAACACCAGATAGACGGCCGGGACCACGAACAGCGTGAACAGCGTGCCGATCGAAAGGCCGGAGGCGATGACCACGCCCATCTGGAATCGGGACACGGCGCCGGCGCCGCTCGCCGTAATCAGCGGAATGACGCCGAGCACCATGGCGGCCGTCGTCATCAGGATCGGGCGCAGCCTGATGCCCGCGGCCTCTTCGATCGCCTCGCGCTTCGACCGGCCCTCCGCCTGCAGATGATTGGCGAACTGCACGATCAGGATGCCGTGTTTGCTGATCAGGCCCATCAGCGTGACGAGGCCGACTTCGGTATAGATATTCAGCGACATGCCGCCGAAGCCGAGCGTGACGAAAATCAGCGCGCCGGCGATCGACATCGGCACCGAAACCAGGATGATGACCGGATCGCGGAAACTTTCGAACAGGGCGGCCAGCGCCAGGAAAATGATGATCAGCGCGAAGCCGAACGTCGTGGCGAAGCCGCTGGTCTCCTGGACATATTGCCGGCTCAAGCCGCCGTAATCGATCGAGTAGCCTTGCGGCAGCGTCCGCGCCGCGAGGTTCTGCAGAAACGCCAGCGCGTCGCCCTGCGCGACGCCCGGGCATGGCGACGCCCTGGATCGTCGCGCTGTTGAGCTGCTGGAAGTGATTGAGCGATTCCGGCACCGTCTTGGTCGAAACGCTGGCGACAGTCGACAGCGGGACCAGCGATCCGTCGGACGCTGCGGATATAATAGTCGAGCAACTGGCTCGGATTGAGCCGGAAGCGCTGCTGCACCTGCGGGATGACCTTGTAGGAGCGCCCGCTGATGCTGAAATAATTGACATAGCCGCCGCCGAGCATGGCCGACTAGCGAGCCGCCGACGTCGCTCATTTTCAAGCCGAGCTGCGCGGTCTTGTCGCGATCGATGGTGATATCGGATTGCGGATTGTCGATTTTCAGATCGCAATCGAGAAAGATGAACATGCCGCTTTGGCGCGCCTGTTGCAGGAATTGCTGCGCAACGTCGTTCAAGCGCTCGAACGGCGTCGGTGCGTGACGATCACGAACTGAACCGGCAAGCCGATGCTGCCCGGCAGCGCCGGCGGCTGAAACGCTGCGATGCGCACGCCCGCGACTTTGCTCAATTCCTGCTGCAACACCGGCTGCAGAGCGTTCGTGGTCTTGGCGCGCTGGTCCCACGGCTTGAACACCATGCCGGCGATCGACTGGCCCGGCACGTCGAGCTGGAAGACATGCTCGGTCTCCGGATGGCTCGGCGAAAATATTATAAACTTGGCGCGAATAGAGCTGGCGCTGCTGCAGGGTGGAATTCGGCGCGCGCAATCGATTGCGTGATGATGACGCCCTGGTCTTCCTGCGGCGCCAGTTCGGTCTTGGCGCTGGTGAACAGGAAATAGATGCTGGACAAGCACGATCGCGGCGAATACCAGCGTCACCGGCAGATAATCCAGGCTGCCGTGCAGCCGCCGTTCATAGCCGCCGCGCAGCCGCGCAAAGCTGCGGTCGATGAAATCGGTGAGCCGGGCTTCCCAGCCGCTGCGATCCGGAGTGCGGCGGCTTGAGAAGCCGCGAGCACAGCATCGGCGACAGCGTCAGCGCCACGACGCCCGACACCGTGACGGCGCCGACCAGCGCGAAGGCGAATTCGGCGAACAGCGCGCCGGTGAGACCGCTCTGGAAGCCGATCGGCACATAGACCGCGGCCAGCACCACGGTCATGGCGATGATCGGGCCGCCGAGTTCGCGCGCCGCCGTGATCGCGGCGTCGATCGGCGTCAGGCCCTCCTCGAGATGGCGGTTGACGTTCTCGACCACGATGATGGCGTCGTCGACCACAAGGCCGATCGCCAGCACCAGCGCCAGCAGAGTGAGCAGATTGATCGAATAGCCCAGCGCCAGCAGGACGATGAACGTGCCGACCAGCGACAGCGGAATGGCGACGGTCGGGATCAGCGATGAGCGCATCGAGCCGAGGAACAGAAACACCACGACCGTGACGATCACCAGCGCTTCGACCAGGCTGCGGATCACTTCGTCGATCGCGCTGTGCACGAATTCGGTGGAGTCGTAGATGATCTCGCCGTTCAGCCCGTGCGGCAACAGCGCCTGGATCTCCGGGAAGACCTTGTGCACGCCGGCGATGACGTCGAGCAGATTGGCCGACGGCGCCACCTGGATGCCGATATAGACCGCCTGCTTGCCGTCGAAGCCGACCTCGGATTCGTAGTCCTCGGAGCCGAGCATGACATTGGCGACGTCCTTCAGCCGCACGACGGCGCCGTTGCTCTGCTTGATCACCAGATTGCGGAACTCCTCGGCCGAATGCAGGCTGGTCGAGGCCGTCAGGTTGACCTGCACCATCTGGCCTTTGGTGGTGCCGATGCCGGAAATGTAGTCGTTGGCGGTGAGCGCCTCGCTGACATCGGTCGCGGTGAGCCCGAAGGCGGCGAGCTTTTGCGGATCGAGCCAGGCGCGCAGCGCGAAGACCTTCTGGCCGAGCAGTTCGGCGGTCTGCACGCCCGGTCACCGCCTGCAGCTTCGGCTGCACCACGCGCACGAGGTAATCGGTGATCTGGTTCGGCGCCAAGCGTGTCGCTGTTGAAGCCGATATACATGGCGTCGATGGTCTGGCCGATCTTGACCGTCAGCGTCGGCTGCAGCGTGCCGGTCGGCAGTTGATTGAGGACCGAATTGACCTTGGTGTTGATCTCGGTCAGCGCCTTGTCGGCATCGTAGTTGAGCCGCAGGTAGACGATGATCGTGCTGACGCCCGCTCTGGCTGGCCGAGCTCATGTAGTCGATGCCGTTGGCCTGGGCGATGGCGTTTTCCAGCGGCGTGGTGATGAAGCCCGCCACCACGTCGGGATCGGCGCCGTAATAGATCGTGGTGACGGTCACGATCGCGTTTTCGGTGCGCGGATATTGCAGGATCGGCAACACGCTATAGGCGCGCAGCCCGAGCACCAGGATCAACAGGCTGACGACCGAAGCCAGCACCGGCCGGCGGATGAAGATATCGGTGAAATGCATGGTTGCGCGCCTATCGATCGAGCGGGACGTCGGCGCCGCATCCGCGGTCGGCGTGACCGAATTGTCGATCAGCACGGTCGATCCGTTATGCAGCTTGATCTGGCCGGCGGTGACGATCATGTCGCCCTCGTTGACGCCCTTGAGCACCGCGACCTGATCGCCGCGCGTCGGACCGGTGGTGACGAAGGTCTGGCGCGCGATCAGTTGCGGCTTGCCGTCGGCGTCGGTGCCCTTGCTGTCGACGATGTAAACGGTGTCGCCGTAGGGATTATAGGTGATCGCGGTCTGCGGCAGCGTGATGTAGTTCTGCGGCGCGCCGGTCGAGATATCGACCGTCGCGTACATGCCCGGCAACAGCTTGTGGTCGGCATTCTTCAGCGTGGCGCGGACCTGCACGTTGCGGCTCGAGGCATCGACCTTGGGATTGATCGCGGAGATTTCGCCCGGGAAGGTCTGATCCTTGTAGGCGTCGATCTTGACGGCGACCGTCTGGCCCAGTCGAACCTGGGCGACCGACTGCTGCGGCACGAAGAAATCCAGAAAATCGGATCGAGCGCCTGCAGCGTCACGATCGCGGTGCCGGCGCCGAGATATTGGCCGAGATCGACGGCGCGGATGCCGAGATGGCCGGCAAACGGCGCGCGCAAGGTTTTCTTGTCGAGGATCGCCTGCTGCTGCGCCACCTGCGCCTTGGCGTTCTTCAGATTGGCCGCGTCGGTATCGAGAGTGGCCTGGCTGACCGCCTGGAGCTTGAACTGCTTCTGGTCGCGCTCGATAGGTGATCTGGTTCGAGCTCCGCCGTCGCCTGCAGCGATTGCAGCTTGGCCACATCGTCTTCGGAGCGCAGCTTCAACAGCACGGCGCCCTGCTGCGACGTCGTCGCCGGAATTGAACGAGATCGAATTCGACCACGCCCGAGACTTCGAGCGACAGGTCGGCGCCCTTCACGCGCGCGCAGGCTGCCGACCGCCTCGATCTTCGGCTGCCATGCGCTCAAGCCGGCCTTGGTCGCCGAGACGGTCTGCGGCGGCGACTGCTCATCGCGCTCATGAATTTCTTGATCATGATGCCCTTGAACAGCCTGGAATCCGAACACGCCGCCGAGCACGACGGCGACCGCGACCAGCATGATCACCATGCGTTTGATCATTGGTTGAGCTCCGTGGCTGCGTGCGGGCCGGAATCGATGTCGAACGGCGCCGGCGCGGATTGTCGGGACTGAGCGGATTCGGCTCGACGTCGGTGCGGTTCCACCAGCCGCCGCCGAGCGCCTGGAACAGCGCCGCGGTGTCGGCGTAGCGCGCGGCTTGCGCCTGCACGACCGCAAGCCGCGCCTGCTGGTAGCTGCGTTGCGCGTTGAGCAGCGTCACATAGGTGATGGCGCCGAGGCGATATTGGCCGCGCGCGAGATCGAGCGTATCGGACGCCGCGCGCAACGCGGCGCGCTGCGCCCTGCAGCGTCGCGGCATCGAGTTGCAGCGCCCGCAAGCGCGTCGGCGACGTTCTGGAACGCCTGCAGCACCGTGTTGCGGTATTGCGCCTCGGCCATGGTCGTAGCCGGCTTCGGCGGCGCGTTGCTGATGCAACAGCGTGAAGCCGTGGAAGATCGGCTGCGTGCCGCTCGCCACCGCGCTCCACACGATGGTGCTGGGCGCGAACATCGTCGCCGTCGTCAGCGCGGCGGTGCCGTAGGCGCCGGTGAGCTTGAATTGCGGCAAGCCGGTTGGCGATGGCGACGCCGATCTGGGCGCTGGCCTGATGCAGTTGCGCCTCGGCGGCGCGCACATCGGGGCGCTGCTCGACAAGTTGCGACGGCAGGCTCACCGGCAGGTCGGTCGGCAGTCGCAGCGACGCCAAGCGTAGATGCGTCGCGCCGCGCTTCGCTCGGGAAGCGGCCGATCAGCGCCAGCAGCACGTGGTGCTGCTGCTCCAGTTGCTTTTGCAGCGGCGGCAGCGTCGCCTGCGCGGTCGCCACTTCGGATTGCTGCGTCAGCACGTCGGTTCGCGCCGCGGCGCCGACCTCGAATTGATTGCGCACGACGTCGAGCTGATCGGTTTCCGATCTTGATGATGTCTTGCGTCGCTTCGATCTGGCCGCGCAGCGAGGCTTCCTGGATCGCCGCCGTCACCACATTCGGCGGTCAAGCGTCAGATAGGTCGCCTCGAGCTCGAAGCGCTGATAATCGGCGAGCGCGCCGGTCGCCTCGATCTGCCGGCGCTGGCCGCCGAACACGTCGGGCGCGTAGGAGACATTCACCGCTGGCCTGAAACAGATTGAAAATCGAGCGGCGACCCGGACGACGCCGAATTCGGCGGGCGAGAACTGCTGGCGCTCGGCCGACGAATTGGCGTCGACCGTCGGCAGGAGGTGGCCGGCCTGGGCGTAGAGGTTTTCCTTGGCCTGCCACAGCGCCGCTTGGGCGGCCTGCAGGCTCGGATTGGCGACCAGCGCTTCGGCGATCAAGCCGTCGAGTTCCTTGGAATGGAACACCATCCACCACTCGCCCGGAATGTCGCGGCCGATGTCGAATTTTTGCGCGGCGCCGCCCGCGACATCGGTCGACGCCGTGGTCGCGGGTTTGGCTTCCGGCGTATAGCCGGCGACCGGAGGTGCCGGCGGTGGCACGAAATCGGGCCCGACCGCGCAGGCCGACAAAGCCAAGAGCGACAGAGTCGCACCGGTCCACACCGCGTTAGCAACGTCGAAGCCAACGCCATAGGCTGCTCTTACGCGCCTCGGCGTCGGGTCGTGCCCCCGAACCTGCCTGCCACCAAACACCTGGACACCCTCGAAAGGGCCAACCTAGTTATTTACTATCCGGTTAGTCAATAACTTGACATTTCGCGCTATTTCGGTGTAGCTGGATAGATGACTACCGCAGTCGAAGCGCGAACCGAAACCCGGCGCCGGCGCAAAGCCGAGCGTCCGCAAGAAATTCTCGAGGCCGCTTTCGTCGAATTTTCCCGCAACGGCTATGCGGCAACGACGCTCGACCAGATCGCCGAGCGCGCCGGCGTCACCAAAGGCACCATCTACGTCTATTTCGAGAACAAGGAACACTTGTTCATCTCGATGGTGCGCGAGATCACCAAAGGCGCGACTGAAATCGTCCACGGCATGTTCGAGAACCACGACGGCTCGACCGCCGATCTGTTACGCGCGCAGTTCAGCTTCATCTATCAGCACATCGTCGAGGACAAGCGCCGCCGCGAGGTGGTGCGCATGCTGATCGCCGAGGCGCCGCGCTTTCCCGAACTCGCCGACCGCTATCACGATGAAATCTTGCGGCCCTGCCTCGACATGCTCAAGGCCGCGATCCAGCGCGGCGTCGACCGCGGCGAAATCCGCAAATCAGCGATCATCGATTCCCCGCAGGTGATCATGGCGCCGATCGCCTTGGTCGATCTGTGGATGATGATGTTCGACGACCGCCAGCCGCTCGATCTGAAGAGCTATTTCGATGCGCATCTCGAGCTGGTGCTCAATGGCCTGTTGAAGAAGGGATGAGCGTCGGGCGGATAATGTAGCCTAGCGAGATCGGGCCGGCGGCGCAGGCCCACAAGATCGCGCATATTGAAGGTGCCGCGGGCTTTGTGGTTCCCGGCGTCAAAATCGAGATCGTGGACGAAGCAGACCATCCCGTTCCAACGGGCCATGAGGGAACCATCCGAGCAGCGAGCGTGGTTGGCGATCGCTACATCGACCATCCGGTGGCTTCCGCGGAGTGTTTTCGGGACGAATGGTTTTATCCGGGCGACCACGGCTCGGTCACGCCTGGCGGCCTTCTAATCATTTCCGGCAGGCAAGCAGACAAATTAAACGTCGGCGGCAGCAAAGTGCCGCGGAAAGGATCGAAGCGATCCTGGGTGCCTTTCCGGCCGTCAGCGGGGCCGCCGTATTCGGCGTGATGAGCACGGGTAGCGTCGAGGAGGTTTCGGCCGCCGTTGTCTGACGAGGCATGGCCGACGTCGAAAATTTGCCCAGCCATTGCCAGTCGCGGATGCCGGCGCCTCTGATTCCCGCGCATATCGTGACGCTTGAGGCACTCCCCACGAATGAGACCGGCAAGATCGATCGCCGGCGACTTCAGGAGATCGCTAAGGCCCGTGCCCCCGGTAGCCCCACTGCCGCAAAAGCAGAAAGACCGCCTCTGGGCGGTCTCTCCGAAACTCAACGATGAGGTTTAATTAAGCAACCACGCTTCCAGCAACAGCGCGGTTCTTCGACCCACGATAAGCGACAAAGCCGAGGCCGAGAAAACCAGCGAGCAGCATGGTCCAGGTCGAGGGTAGCGGCGTGGTCGAGATCCCGCCAATCTGATTGAGGAAGTCGACGTCAAGTCCACTTGGATTGCCGCCAGACTGTGCAAAATTCACGACATCGAACTGCAACGTATCGGTGCCGGGTAGGGTTGCAATAGTAAGGGGCGTGAAAGATCCGTCGGTCCCCGCTCCCGTGGGTATCGGGTTGCCGTTGAGGGTGACGGCCGTTACGGCGTTATCGACCGCAAAAAGCAGCCCTAGCGTTTGGCTGCCTAACGAGGTGAACGTCGTTTGAAAAACGTAAGTGCCATTCACCAAAGGATCTGTATTTGAGTTCAACGGGTTGAACGGGGTGTCCCATTGCGCAACCCCGGGGATGTTGACGACCCAGTATCCGTTAACGGGAAAAACGCCGTTTGTAGAATTGGTGTAAACGGGGCTTGAGGGACCAAATGTAACTGTCGTAGTCGGCCCACCGCTCGTGCCGAGTACTGCCGTTCCTCCGACGAGCGACCAAGCCTGATCGATGATGCCGTTATCATCGACTCCGGTGCTACAGGGGTTGCAGCTAGTCGCGCGCGCTGCCCCGCTAAGGCAAACCACGGCGCCGAGAACCATGGCAGTTGTGAGAGCTCTTTTCATAATAACTCCTGCGACATCGCGATCGCGACGTCTGACGAATAAACACTGTGTAACGGAGAATACACTATGCGGACTGCAGGTCAATCGAGCCGCCCGTAAATCGCTAGATTTTCTCTGGACAGAAAGTACTGTAAATTCAATTAATTATCGGCCTCAGCAGTCTAAAGACCGGGTTCCTTAGGGAGACCCCGATGCTGTGCCGCCAAAGTGTGGCAAGGGGGGCACACGATCAGTCCCATTTCCACCGCGAAGTCCCCTGTCATGCGTCGGATGACGAAAAACGATTTCGACGGGCGCAAACGCAGAAATTTAGACCAGTTCGCTTTTACCATTTTCAACAGCATTACGAGGACCACTTGGAGACGTCGACCGCCGCACGATCGGAGGTAGCGCAAACAAAAAGACCGCCTCGCGGCGGTCTCTCCGAAATCCGATTAGAGTTTTGTATCAGGCGGCAACGACAGAAGCGCGCTTCCTCGACCCGCGATAGGCAAAGAAGCCAAGACCCATGAAACCACCGATCAACATCGTCCACGTGGAAGGCAGTGGAGTACCGCTTATGCCGCCGACGGCATCGAAGCTAACGCCGCCGATGGCGGGGCCATAGGGGGTATTAATGTCGTTGCTGCTGAACGATAGGCTTTGAGGTCCCGCACCTAGCGTGACCGGAACAATAAACTCCAGATACAGCATGTTGGTTTCAGTGTTCACCCCAGGGATGAGCGTGTAGGTATAGGGGTTCCCCGCGATCGGAGTGCCATCTAGGGCAACCGTCATGCTCTTGGTGTCAGGTAGACCATCAGGGTTTCCCGAAAGAAAGAACGTGAGGTTATAAGCCCCAGGGGTTGCAGTGAAGCTCTGGCTGATCGCACCGGGCGAGTCGCCATCGAGATCGACGCTTCCACCATTAACGGTAGGTGACTGCCAATAACCGCCGATCAGATCGATGCTGCCTGATGTGACGGTCCAGGGCCCAAATGTAGCGCCAGCTCCAGAGCCGTCAGCAAAATACGTTGTAAAGGTGCCGCCTCCGGAGGGGGATGAAAAGTTGCCATCGCTAAAGGAACTGGCGCTGGCTTGCGATGCGGCAAGCGCAATCACCGCGCCACCAACAGCCGCCGTCAAAAGTGACCTCTTGGAAGACATAGATTAAACCCTCTATCGCGGATCCGGCAATAGCCGCCACACTGCGGTACGGTGGCTGGTTCGGCGACGCCCGTCAAGCGCACAATGCGACGAAGCTACCGTTTTGCCAAGTTCGCTAGATTCGCTAGATGCCGCTAGCCGAAAGATTGTTGGCCAAAGTCAATCGCCGTTGAATTCGCGTAGGATCTTGCTGATTTCGGCGCGGAAGCCCGGCGCGATGTCGGGGCGGTCGAGCGCATAGGAGACATTGGCAGCGAGAAAGCCGATTTTCGAGCCGCAATCGAAGCTGTGGCCCTCGAACTGCAAGCCGTAGAAGGGCTGGGTCCGCGACAGCGCGATCATGGCGTCGGTCAATTGGATTTCGCCGCCGGCGCCGCGCTCCTGCGTCCCGAGAATTTTGAGGATTTCCGGCTGCAGGATGTAGCGGCCGGTGAGGATGAGGTTCGATGGCGCGCGGTCGACCGGCGGCTTTTCGACCATGCTGGTGATCGAAAACATCTTGCCCTTGCGCTCGCCGATGCCGACCACGCCATATTGATCGACGCGATCGCGCGGCACTTCCTCGACCGCAACGATGTTCGCCGCGGTCGGCAGGCCGCGCGCAGCCTCGATCATCTGGGCGAGACAGCCTTGCTTATGCTGCACCAGCACATCCGGCAGCAGCAGGGCGAACGGCTCGTGTCCGATCAATTCGCGCGCGCACCACACGGCGTGGCCGAGCCCCAGCGGCTCCTGCTGCCGGGTGAAGCTCGCCGATCCCGGCACCGGCAAATCCTGATTGAGACTTTCCAGCGCCGCGTGCTTTTGCCGCTCGCGCAGCGTCATTTCCAATTCGAACTGGCGGTCGAAATGGTCCTCGATGACGCCTTTGTTGCGTCCGGTGACGAAGATGAAATGCTCGATGCCTGCGGCGCGCGCCTCGTCGACGACATGCTGGATCAGCGGCCGGTCGACGACCGGCAGCATTTCCTTCGGCATGGCCTTGGTAGCGGGGAGGAACCGGGTGCCGAGGCCGGCGACGGGGAAAACAGCTTTCCGGATGGTGTTCATGGGGCACTACGAACGAGGAGGGATAAGGAGATCGCCGGCTATCGTTACAAAGAACTCAAGCGCCCGGGTCAAAAGGTAGCCCGCAGTTTGGTGGACCGCAACTCGGAAAAGTCATAAACAGAAAAACCGCCTCTTGTCGCGGCGGTCTCTCCGAAAACCAGTCAGACGGATTTGTTTATGCGGCTTCCAGTGCTGCGGCGCTCCGCTTCGTCCCCCGATAGGCGAGACAGCCGAGACCGAAGAAGCCGGCGATCAGCATCGTCCAAGTCGCTGGCAGGGGCGTCCCCGTTAACCCACCCGTCCCCGGTGGCACCTTAGTAAAGCTAACCGATCCGCTTACGTCAGAGACCCAATCTCCAAAAAAAAGCTCATAAACTCCGCCGCCATCGGCCCACAGAACCCCGCCCGTACACGGTATCGACGGACTGCACTGGTTCTGCACCCCAAAGGCAAACCCATTATTGGTAAGGAATGCTGTCGTCGGGCTCCCGCCAGGAATGAACACGTTATCGTTGTCAGCGTTAGTTCCGCCGCCGATTGGCCCCGGAGGGGTAAGAAGCCCCGTTATATTATCCACGCTGCCTGGAAAGGCACCACCGTTTCCGACGGTCCCGCTAACCGCCGTTATATTGTTTGAGCCGTCGACTGTTATTACCGCGTCAAGTCCCAGGCCGACGACGTCCCACATGGTGTTAGCTTGTGCTGGAAGCGCGAGAAACGTCGCGCCCGCCAGAGCGGCCGCCGCCAGCGCAAAACTCGAAATCGTCATTGTGCGTACGCATAAAAGTCCCTCTGCATTTATAATTGCTGACAGTTTGAGCATCCACATCGCAGGCGGCCAACCCGTAGTCAACGGCCGCGCACACACTCAGGCGGGACTTGCCACACC
Source organism: uncultured Alphaproteobacteria bacterium (assembly GCA_963696555.1). Lineage (GTDB taxonomy): Bacteria > Pseudomonadota > Alphaproteobacteria > Rhizobiales > Xanthobacteraceae > BOG-931. The sequence goes on from CAVOKR010000014.1 coordinate 610,468, forward strand.
GCTCCCCGGCTGCACCCGACGGAACTGCACCGTTCCGGCCACCCATGCCGCCTGCGAAGGGAAGTTCCCAACGAAGTCCATCGCAAAAAGAAACCTAAGCACCGTCGTGCTTGGGGCTACACGCGACGAAGCAAGGATGGGGCTGGAGGCCAATAGTGGCTTCGTCGCTCGCAACCTCGCGCGAATATCAAAAATACTCTAGCCAAGATCGAAATTAACGTTACATCTGGCGCCTTGAACCAACCGTCTTTCCCCAACCTGCCCTCGATGCCCGCAGCATGATGAGAAAACTATTCCGTGTATCGGGCTGGCTTCTGCTCGTTGCCATTGTGATTTTGTCGGTCGTTCCGCCAGAAGTTCGGCCCATCACGCCTGCGCCGCATGACCTCGAGCACCTTGCTATATTTATCTTAACCGGATTGGCATTCGGGGCCGGCTACGCCAACCAGCATTTGCTCCAGGCATTAGGGCTGACTGTCTTTGCGGGCGTCATTGAGCTCGTTCAGCTCACAATACCTGGGCGCCATAGTCGGCTGAGTGATTTTGTCGTAGACGCATTGAGCGCTGTCATTGGGGTGGGTTTGGGGGCCATCATCATGCGACGCTCCGCTAGACTAGCGATCGAACCGATGTCGCGGGAGTCGCGGCGGTAGCTGGCTTCGAATCTCGGCTATTTCGCCAAGATTGCGTCACTGCGTGATTTCTAGAAAATCCACTATCTACCGCCCCTTTACCGGGCAGTGCGGTCCGCCCCTAACCTTCGCGCGATCACCATCATTTGCTCGGCCTCCCAGGTACGGCCGATCGTGTCATAGACTTGAGCTAATGTTTGATAGATTGCTGCACGCCCCGGATCCTGACCGATCGCGCGCTTAGAGCCGCCTCGGCGCCGAGGAAATCAATCCCGCATTCGACAAGGGCGATCGGCAAGAAATTTTAGCCATTTGCTAGACATTGTCAGTCGCTTTATTGGCAACAAGGCTATTGCGACCGCAATATACAGCTCAGTTTCGTGTAATACTGAAGGAAGGTGAAGTGGAAATGGGTCGGCGCGGCCTTATGGGCGCGCCATACCTTTACAGTCGCGGTCAGTGCAGGCGAGAAAATGGGGACGAACTCGCGGTCGTCTCAGCGAAGTTCCATCAAATCTCCGGTCAAACGGCTGCGATAGCTGCCGTGTCCTTGCTTCTTTGGCGAGAAGCAAAAAAGCCGAGCCCTGCAAGGCCAGCCAATAGCATCGTCCAAGTCGAAGGCAGGGGCGTTACAGCACCAAAGCCCCCCGTCGCCGGAGGGACAAAGCCCATGCTCTGATTGTTCGGTCCGTCTGTCAGCAGAGAAACGTGGGAGACGGGGGCCAATGACCCGTTGCCCAACTCGGTCAGATAACCCGCCGCGAGACTGATCGCGCCGAAATCGAGCCCGCTATAGGTGAAATTGGGGTATTCGACCTCCCAAATTGCAAGCTGGGTGGCGGCAGAAACATCTGGCGACGTGCCGATCAACAAATTCCCGTTAACGATCAGCGCGCCGATCTCGCCGATCTGCGTGGTTGTCAATGTGGGATTTGAAGGGGATCCGCCCGCGCCAGCCGTCGTCAGTGACCCAACTTGGTAAGTGTCGCTGCCGAGGAGATAAGTGTAGATATCAAGGCACCAGACCGGAATGTTGATCCCGTTATCGGCTCCCGAGCCGATAAGCGTGACCTGCCCTGCCCCACCGTAGATGTTGTTGGGAGTGTTGATTTGGATGTTCTGTTCGTTCGCTACGGTGTAGCTGTCGTATGTAAACGAGGTTGCAGAAGCGACGTTAACTCCACCGACAACCGTAACGACAAGAGCGACCGCGGGTACGATAACCCGGCAAGCACGAAAACCCATTTTGACCACTACTCCCGCTGAAATTGTACACCACCCCGGCTGTTTTAGTTGCTCAAGATCCCGCCTCTTTGTCAACCTGGAATGTCCGCGAAGGCGCGGCTTTGCTAGATTTTGTTAGATTTCCGGCGGCTCGGGGATGAGGCGCAAGCGTGGCTTTACGTTATTCCGGCCGATCGGCGCGAATGATGATGAAGGCGTAGCCGACGCCGGCGATAATCAAGAGCATCCCGGAAAGCATATACCCTGCATTGCCGAGCTGGTTCGCGACCGCGAAGGCAATCGCCGACAGCAGCAGATGCACCAGGGTTTGCTGGCTTCGCGCCGTCAATAAGAGATAGCCGCCCGCCATCGCGAGAAAACAAGCGACCGTCGCAAAGTCAAATAGCGTGATCATGCTTCCTTTTTAACACCGGCGTGGCAGCGCGGCCACACAGCCGCGGATTCGGGGTTAATATCTGGGACTCCAAGTTGGGTTCGTTCTGCCAACTCTGGAACATCCAATAGGTGCATTTAATTCCGCACAATCCGCCCGTAAATTAGGAAAGCTTGCGTGCCGCAAGTGGGGAATGGGCGCAACCCTATAGGCGCCGTCCTGGCGTCGCTACGCCCCCGATGCGGTTGCTGAGCAGCCACCACAAGTCGGCTGAACTCGGCTGCCCGCGAAAATGAAAAGTCACGGCGCCGCGTCTCTCCGAGGTCCGCTCCAGTTAGCTTATCAGGCGGTTGCCGCAGGAACGGCACCCTTCCGCTTCCTGCGTTTGGCGAATAGGCCCACGAGGCCGAGACCGCCAGCGAAGAGCGGCAATGCGGCTGGTAGCGGGGTGGCAGTGAGCACAACCTGTTCAGCGACGAAATTGTTACCGGTACCGTCTTCAAAGCCCAGGTATTCGCCGGCCGGCAAAGAGGAACTGCCGGAGAAAGGGGTAGCGTAGACTTCATTTAAATCAGAGACATTGCTGCCGGGCACTGAGGGGTTCAGTGCGGGGTTAGAATACACCGTGTAGTTTGGAAGACCGTTTATTCCGTGCGTGACGACATTGAGATAAAAAGTCAGCACGTCACCTGCCTTTACACTCCCAAGATCGAAGCTTTGGCCGACGGTGGAAGTCTGGTTGTTCAGTCCGGCGGAATAGGTCGTTGCCCCATCCATCATGCCGATCGTATCGGTAAAGGCAGCGCCGTTATTACCAAAAAAATAAGCGATAATATCGCCGCTGGTCGCCGCCTCGAAGGTGTAGGTGGTTGTATTAGGGTCAGGGGAATTTGGATAAGGGATGGTGCCCTGCACCGCGCTGGAGCTAATGGGCAAAAGAACGGTTTCTGCCTGAGCACTGGAAACGAAAGAGCCGGCCGCAATCTGTCCGGCCCCAATCAGCATAAGCGCCAATAGCAACTTCGTCATCGTGAGCCTCCAAAATTCTGCAGATGCCCTCTTGGCGATTAAAGCATCGCGGCTCCGGCTGGACTTGAAAGGCGCTTGAAAGACCTTTGAAAAAAGGCTGAAATCTCGATCGATCCTGCTCGTGTCCGGAATGGGTCCAGTATGCCGGCCAACGACGAGAAAGTCATTTATTTCCAAGCATATACGCTTGATCTTCGGCGCGGCTCACTGTACCGGGCCGAACAAGAGCTTCAGCTGCGGCCGAAGAGTTTCGCACTCCTCCGCTACCTGGTTGAGAATGCCGGCCGCCTTGCGCCCAAGGACGAGCTTATGTCGGCAGTTTGGGGTGACGTCGCGGTGACCGACGTGTCGCTCGCGCGCTGCGTAAGTGATGTACGCTCGGCCCTGCAGGACCAGGCGCAGCAGATCATTAAGACGGTACCGCGTCGTGGTTATCTATTTGCTGCACCGGTATCGGAGGCGCCGAACCGCAGCCTGGAGCGCGGCCGAAAGCCGAGTGACGCGCAAGTTAATCCGCATTCGGGAGAAACGAGGCAGCTGACGGCCTTGGCATGCGAATTGTTCGGCCTTGCGTTGGCGCAGCTTGATCAGAAAGAATTGCCCGAGGCGACGACCTATTGCCAAAAACACGGTAGAGAGCTCATTGAGCGACACCACGGTTATGTCGCCCGGTCGTCAGGCAACAGCCTGCTGGCATTTTTTGGCTATCCTGAGGCCCGCGAGGAGGACGCTGAGAACGCGCTGCGCGCCGCCTTGGCACTGCGCGGACTGCTGGAAAATCTTGGTACGAAGCTTGGAACTGAGCCGCAGCTTTGCGTTGGTATCGCGACCGGAACCGTTGCCATCGGTGATGAGTTCGCAATCGGCGCAGCCAGCAGAACCGTTATAGGCGAAGCGCTGATCCTGGCGGAGCGTCTGCAAGCTCTCGCCGAACCAGGTCAGATCGTGATCGCCCAAAGCACACGCGATCTAGTTGGCGGCCTTTTCCAATATCGTGATCTCGGCCTTATGGCGTTAAAGGGGGTGGCGGGGCCGGTGCGGGCCTCACAAGTGCTCGGCGAGAACGGCGTGGCGAGCCGCTTCGAAGCGCTCCATTCGAGCGGCCTCACGCCTCTGGTCGGACGCGACGAAGTAATCGAACTGCTGCTCCGGCGCTGGGGCAACGCGAAGGGCGGCGAGAGCTCGGTCGTTTTGCTTACGGGCGAGCCCGGCATCGGAAAGTCGCGCGTCGCGCGAGAAATCGTGCAGCTCACGAGAGATGAACCGCACGCGTTCCTACAGCTATTCTGCTCGCCCCATCGTCAGAATAGTGCGTTGTCGCCTTTCATTAGCCAGATAGAACGGGCGGCAGGTCTCCATCGCTTGGATACCGACGAACAAAGGCTGATCAAGCTTGAGGCCGCACTTGTTCAATCGAGTGCGGCGTGCGGCAGCGTATCGTTGATTGCAGATCTACTCTCGCTTCCGACCGGCGATCGTTATCCCCGGCTAAACCTGACGCCAGAGGAGCGCAAAGAGAAAACCCTCGCGGCGCTCATGGAGTATTTCGAGGGGCTTGCCAGACCGCAACCGCTACTGCTGGTGATCGAGGATGTCCACTGGGCCGACCCGACTTCTCTCGAGCTTATCGATTTGATCGTTGAACGCGCGCCGCGCTGGCGTCTTCTGGTCATCGTAACTTTCCGACCCGAATTCGCGGCGCCCTGGGCAGATCGTCTCCAAACAACTTTGGTTACTTTAGGCCGGTTGACGCCGACCCAGTGTGCAGGATTGATCGCTGGCGTTACCGCCGGCAAGCATTTGCCCAGAGCGATCACCGAGCAGATCACCGAGCGTGCCGACGGGATACCGCTGTTCGTCGAGGAGCTGACTAAAGCCGTCGTCGAAGGCGGCGCTTTGGTGGATGCGGGCGACCGTTTTACGACGACCCAAGTGCGCTCGGCTGTGGAGATCCCGGTTACACTGCGCGGCTCGCTCTTGGCGAGGCTCGACCGTCTTGGATCGGCGCGCGAAGTCGCACAGATCGGCGCTGCGCTGGGCCGGCGGTTTTCCTACCAGCTGCTCAGTGCAGTGGCGACGATGAAACAACAGCGATTGGACGAGGCCCTGGAGCGACTAGTCAACGCCGGCTTGATCTGGCGGCATGGCAACCCACCCGACGCAGCATACACATTCAAACATGCCCTTGTGCAAGACGCGGCCTATGGCACCCTGCTGCACGATTCGCGTCGCTTGCTTCACAGCCAAATTGCCGAAACCCTTGCGAGTAAATTTCCGGAAATCGCTGACCGTGAACCAGAGATTTTTGCACATCACTTTACCGAGGCTGGCCTGATCGCAAAGGCCGCGAGCCAGTGGGCCAAAGCCGGACAGAAATCCCTGACCCGGTCGGCGCTGAAAGAAGCGGCGACCCAGCTTAGTCGTGCACTAAGCCACATGGAGACCTTGCCAGGGACCCCGGCCCTTCGCCGGGAACAGATCAAAACCCAGATAGCGCTAGCCAATGCTCTGATGCATACCAAGGGCTACGCCGCCCCCGAAACGAAGGCGGCCCTCAATCAAGCCCGTTTGTTGCTTGAGCGAGCGGAGGCGCTCGGCGAGCCACCTGAAGATCCGCTGCTATTGTTATCGGTTCTCCACGGCTTTTGGGTCGCCAATCATGTTGCATTCAACGGCGAGGCTGTTCGCGATCTGGCAGTCGAGTTTATGAAGCTCGCCGAACACCAAGGGGGGACATTCCCCCTGGTGCTGGGACATCGTGTGATGGGAACTTCGCTCTTGTTTCTAGGGGATATTGCGGAGGGTCTCGCGCACCTTGATCAGGCAATGTCGCTCTACGATGCTACTGAGCATCGGCTACTGGGAACGCGGTTTGGTCAAGAAAGCGGCGTCGCAATCCTGTCAAACCGGCCGCTGGCTTTGTGGCTGTCTGGGCTATCCTGAGAAAGCGCTTAAAGAAGCAGATGACGCGATCAGCTATGCGCGGGATGTTCGTCAGACCGCGAGTTTCTTGTACGCCCTGACCCGAATCGCCTGGTTCCATCTTGTTGTCGGTCAATACACTAAGGCAGCAGCACAAATAGAGGAGCTCATAACCTGCGCCGGAGAAGTGGAGGGCTCTTACTGGACGGCAGCTGGAATGATGCTTCAGGGTTGTTTGTTTGCCTTCACCGGGAAGGCCTCGAATGCGATACAGATGATCACCGACGGCATGGCGACATCGCGAGTGCGAGGTTTAAATTTGCTGCGGATGCCATGGTATTTCTCCTGTATGGCAAGGGCGCATGTCGAGCTTGGGCAAGCCGATGAGGCTTGGCGTTGCATCGGCGAGGCGATGACGGCAATGCAAACGACCAAGGAGACGTGGCAGGAATCGGAGCTGCACCGGATGGCCGGCGATCTAGCGCTCATGTCGCCTGAGCCGGATACAGCGAAAGCGCAGGCGCAGTTCGACCGAGCTCTCGCGGTCGCACGCCAACATCAGGCAAAATCCTGGGAATTGCGTGCGGCGATGAGCATGGCGCGGCTCTGTCGCGATCAAGGCAAGGAAGACAAGGCCCGCGAGCTTCTCGCGTCCGCGTACAATGGCTTCACCGAAGGCTTCGAAACGCCTGATTTAAAAGAGGCCAAGGCGCTCCTCGATGTATTGGGCAAGAGTGGAGCTTCGCCGACGGTCAATATCAGGATGGCAGCTATCCGAACGGTGATGACTAGACCGAGACCGAAGCCGTCAAGCACGGAAAAGACTCCGTCTTGAGCGCTCGATGATCTTGACGACTACCTGGGCCTGAAACGGTGAGTTTTGGCGGTGGCTAGCCCATGTCCGAATTAGATTGACGCTGCTTGACCATCCGCCGCAGCGATGCCACCTCGGCTTCAAGTTGCATCATGCGAAGCACCATTGCGTGCGATGGCGCCGAGTTGCCTGACGCGGGTGGCGATTTACCGAAGGCCAGCCCTACTTCGTTGCCGTGGCGCCAGAGTACCCGCGCCCTTAGGGTTCTTTCATTCTGCGGAATATAAAGCTGTACCACTGCGGGCAGATTTAGGGCGTCGGATACGACAACCCGCGCGCCTTGATCTGAAATGTCGCGAATGATGCAGTCGGCTGACGCGCGAAGATGCATAAAATAAATGCATCCACGCAGGAAGCTCCTCTGTCTGACGGAGTGGCGCTGATCACCCATCCTCGTGCCCTCAACTCACTGCGCTCCCGGCAGGTCTCGACCGATTTCGGGCTCCTTCTGGGCTCGGACAAGCGTGAGATTCTCTCGCGCCAGAATACGCAACCGCGGAACAATCCGCTTTTCGTCGATGCGGCAGATTAGATCCAAATTCTTGAATCCCAATTAGCCGATAGGGAACGGAATCCTTAACGGCGTTTCATGTATTTGACGGAATCTGGCCAGACCGGCGTTTCATAAAGGGTGCTTGTGCCTCTGGGTCCGCACAGCCCGACGCCGGCGCCAGGGCGACGGCCCCTCCCATGGGCGCCGGTACAGAGCCGTCGGGGATCGAACGCTACTGCCGGATCAGTGTGGCCTAAGTCGAGCCACCTGCCGTTGAAGCTTAACTTCCATGAATTCGCGGATGGCCTCCTTCTGCCGTGACCATGCCCGGCGCTCGTAGCGCACCAAGCGGATGAGGTCGGATATTGCCTCCTCGATGGCTTGGTATTCGTCGCGTTCGTCCTGCCTGATCCAGGCTTCGGCGCGACCGAGCGCGTCTTCATCTTCTTCCATCGGATCCGTTTCTTCCAGAAGTGCTTTGAGGCGATCCGGAACAATACCCCCAGTGACACCGAGCCCATCCGGTCCGCTTTCGCCGAATTCCAGTAGCAACTGATCGCGGTATCTCTCGAGCAGTTTGGGCACCAGCGTGGTGACAATTTCCCGATGGAGAACCCACATCTCAAGAAACCGCGCTTTTGCCAAGGTAAGGCTATTGTCGCCCTTAGACAGTGCGATGGCCGTTGCGTCACGCAACCGCTCGATAACGAGTATTTTCTGTTGCTGGATGGTCCGTAGCACAAAGTCGTTTTCCGCGACGACCACGGCGGGCGGCAACAGCGTCGGGTCATTATCGTTGGCACAGATCGCCCGGGCCAGACGCTCGATCTCCTCGACGGGCGTCGGCTGCCGATAGGTGATGGCCGCCAACCCATGACGGAGCGCATTGCGGCTGGCTATTGATTTGCCAGCCGCAGTGCGCGGTCCGCAGCTCTTGCGGCCGTTAAGCCGGTTCGCTTTTATTTTACGTTCCGACGTCATCGGTGCCAGGACTTTCTTGTTCGGTTGGAACGAGCGTGGGTGCCGCGGCCTCTTCAGGCGAAGCGCCAACCTCCTTGAATTCTCCCTCGAGGATCTCGTCCATAGCCTCCGCAACTCGTTTGCCCAGGCCCTTGCGGTATCGGTCGAGCATTTCAAGTGCTTCGTGTTTTCTCTTGGTGAGGCTCGAAATCAAGAACTCCAGATCCTTGTGCAGCGCGATGCCCTTTTCGACCGCCTCGTTATGATCCAGTTCTGATGGCGCGCGTTTCAGCAGCCCCTCGATCCCCTCATCGTCTTCGAGGATTCTACGCTCAAGCTCAACGAGCGCTGCGATGTCACGGGGGCGCTCCCCCGATTGCCGGTGGTAATTCGCCACCCGTTCCTTTCGCCTCGCCTTTTGCTCCTTAAGTTGCTGGATCTGATGCTCGATATTCTGCCGAAAGCGGCGGTTGAACGCGAGCGAGCGATGTCCGGTGTAGCGATCGGCCTCCCAGGACGCGACCGCGAAATCCCTGATCAGCATGACCTCCACTATATCCCTGGGTTTCAGGCACTCCAGCAACTGGTTAAATATTCGATTGAAGCGGTCGACGGATTCGCTACTCAGAATTGGTGGCGGCCCAAGCAGGATCCTCATTTCTTCCGAGATTGGCATGCCAGCTGCCAATTGTTGACGAGACGGCATGGACTTGTTCCTTTGGTTTGGATCGAAACCTTCATCACTGCGGCCTCGATCGATTGCAACGTCTGTCAGTCTGCTCGTTTCTGTCGATCAAACAGACGCGTTTTTACTTTCCTAAAAATAGGTCGCCAGCGTTAACAGACAACAACGAAATGGCCTTCCGATGCGCGTCAGAGCGCTCGGTGAACAACCCTTAGAGTGGTCGATTTCTAACCGCTCTTATTGCTCATTTTATCTTTTCACTGGCTAAGCGGGCTTCGTGAACGTTGGTGATCGCTGCGAGGACTTCAGAGTCGCTGAACGTGTCCAATTTACAGAACACCGCCCTCGCCAATGCCACGAAATCCCCTTGGCGATCGCTTATCACGGCGGGGCCGCCGTCGCGCCTGTTGGCGCAAACGTACGGCGCGATCGACCGTCCGGTGGACACCCACCAGTCGGCCAGCTGCTCTACTAACGTCCGAAGTCGCTTTTTGGATTCCCCGGTTCGAGCTGGCTTGTCATTTTCGCGCTCGATCGCAGCCCACAATCGCATGAGTATCGAGACGGTATCTAGTTTCAGCTGCCAGCATGCCAGATGCAATTCATTTGATTCCTCAAGCCCCTTGCAATCGTTCGGCGGCGGGCCGAAGACGGCCTGAAGGCCCCGCCGCGTCGGCGGAGCAACCTTATCCAGCTGATAAAGCGCCTTTGTTAATGCCGCCACGGCTCGCTTTGCCGAGCCCATTTGCGCCTTGTTCGCTTTCGCATTCAATCGGATGGTCCCCGCGCGGAGGTAAACTCGGATTAATGAATAGCGTAGCGCGGCAATTTGTTGATCGGTTGTTTCCGTGACAGTATCGAATAGCAGACTAGCGCAGCAGTCCACCGGCGATTGGGAAATCGGCGTGGTGCTGAGTTCCTCGATGGCCCGATGGTCCAGATAATTCGGCAACGATCGCGGAATCGCCTGCCGTTCATAAGCTGACTCTTGGCGAAGAGCTTCCATCATGTTGATGCGTCCTCTTGAGTTTCGTGTTGCTGAATTGGAAGCTAATATTTTCGTTCGATTCCTTCTAATGACGCGTTAACCCTCCCCATTTGCACTAAAGGCGTACTTGAATACTTCCAGAACCGCGTGAGCGGAATACGGCGATCGGCCAATGTGGATGTACCTGACTGACTACACCTACTGCCAGGCGCTCGCCGAAACCGCGCGCGCGGCCGGGATTGAAATCATTTGCTACGCCTCGGTTCGCGATTCCGACCATGGAATGAATCTCGTGTTGCTCACGTGTCTAGCCTTCGCGCGCGCCAGGCCGGTCGATCTGCAGACATGGCGTATTCGGGTCAGCGATACTGGGATCCAGGCGATCTGCGAATCCTCGAAATCGGGCATCACCTTTGGCCGCGAGAGCTTTGCGGCCAATCGGCGCGTCGCCACCCCACCCCTGGGTTCGCGCCTGAATGTGTCGCGAGGCCTTTGTACAGCTATTGGGCGTTGGTGCTCTGCCTGTGGCGGGCAAACACAGCCCGGCTCGCATTTTCGCCCAAGCGGATCACGCGCAGCCCTCTGGTGTATCGGCCGCCGTCAAGGCGAGCCGCGCCGGCGGGACACGCGACTACTTCACCGCCCCTCTAACGTCCTCATCCACCTAAATTTTTCGTGGCATCCGACATCTTCTTAAGTCGGACTCCGGGACCGCCATTGTCATCCGCCCGGATGAAGAGGACGCCGTACGTCTCGAAGGCGCGGCGGATAACATCGAGCGTTGCGTGGCGCGGCTTCCCCCTGCCGGCTTCGAGGTGCCTTACCGTCACGACGCCGACGTTGGCCATGAAGGCGAGATCTTCCTGGCTCCAGTCGAGGAGGCCTCGTGCGGCCCGACATTGTGCGGCGGTGATCATGGCGGTGTACCGATAGTCGACTCACTTATTTCAAAAGAACCACATCATTTAATTTGTAGCTATTGAACGAAAAAAATCATCACCATCGAATTACCCGCTCCTACGCTCCCCGGTCATAGTTTCTGACGACCCAGCACCAATCCGGATCCGCCACTGAAGTTTTTCGTGGTCTAACAAATTGATAAACCACGAGAATTATCGCCAACCGCATTTACTGCGATCAAACGATCAAAGCCTCCCTTGATTGTCGTTTTTAATCACTTACATTGTTTTTAGACACAATAGGAGGAGTGAGATCATGGGAAGTTCATCACGTCATACAGACCGCCGGCACTTCATCGGCGGCTCGGACGCCCGGATCATCATGGGCAAGGACGAGGCGGCTTTGGTGCGGCTATGGCGGGAGAAGCGCGGTGAGGCAGAGCCCGAGGATCTGTCGGGCAACCTCATCGTGCAGCTTGGGCTTGCGACCGAGGACCTGAACCGGCGCTGGTATGAGGCTAGTACCGGTCAGGTGATCATCGATATCCAACGGCGGGTGCAGCATCCGGCGCTGCGGTGGATGGCAGCCACCTTGGATGGTCGGGTCGAGGGCAGCGATGCCGTCTTCGAATCCAAGTTCATGCTGCCCTGGTCATTCTCGGAGGAGGCCGCAGCCGAAAAATACATGCCGCAGCTGCAGCACAATATGTGGGTGGTGGCTGCCCGGACCGCGGTGCTCTCGATCATCACGGGGGGAGGGAAGTGGGTCGAGATCGTGGCCCACGCCGATCCGCTCTATCAGCACCTCATCGTCACCGCCGAGCGGAAGTTCTGGCGCTGTGTGGAGAATGGCGAAACCCCCTCGCTGTTCGGGGTCGATCCGCCAAAGCCGAAGGTCGAAGCGATTCGGATCGTCGATATGACAAGCTCCAATGCCTGGGCTGAATTCGCAGGCATCTTTGCCCGCACCCGATCGGCGCATCTCGAGCACGAACAGGCCAAGGCCGAGCTTAAGGGCCTGATGCCGGAAGACGCCAAGGAGGCGATCGGTCATGGCATTCGGGGGAAGCGCTCGAAGTCCGGCGCCGTCAGCTTTGACGTCCTTGCCGCGGAGGATGGTCATGCCGCGATCCAGTAACTCGATTGCCGCATTGGCGGGCGCTTTGGCGAAAGCCCAGGCCGAATTGGTCAATCCGGAAAAGTCGCTGACCGCGACGATCAGCGCCGGACGTGGCGGTGGTTCTGATCGTAGCTTTCGCTATGCCCCGCTTGCAAGCGGTCTCGATATTGTCCGCAAGACCCTCGGCCAGCATGAGATTGCGACGGTGCAGACCACCGCCATCGACCAGGCTGCCGGATTGGTCAGCCTCACCACGACGCTGGCGCACTCCTCCGGCGAATGGATCGCGTCCGACTGGCCGGTCTGCCCCGTCGCCGAGACCGCCAATCCGCAGCGCATGGGGGCGGCACTGACCTACGCCAGACGCTATGCCTTGTTCACCCTGGTCGGCATTGCGGGCGAAGACGATCTTGATGCGCCGGATCTTGCGGTATCGCCAGCGACGCCCCTACGACGCCGCCGGAGCGGCCAAAAGGAACCACTACCGGTAATGGAACAGGCAATGGCATGCTCAACGGTGGCTATCACCATTCCGCCGAGCGGCCGGCACCGCGGCGTTACATGCGGCTTGGTGCGAAACCTCCGGAACCGAAGCTTGACGGTGACGCCTCGGCAGCCTTACGCGACCGGCTCCTCGCCGAGCTCAACGACATTGGGGGCACCGACGCCGCCGCGCTCTGGGCCAAGCGCTCCTTGCCGGACAAGAACCGACTGACGGCGGCCGATGCGCGGCATATCGAGCAGACCTTCGAAACCAAGCTCATGAGCTTTGCGATCCATGACGGAGATGGGATCCCCAACGCCGTAGTCCCCGAGCCCGGCCCAGCCAAGCCCGTTCCAAAGCCAGTAAAACCAGCCCCGAAACCGGCCAAACCATCGGCAGAAGCAATCGACAAAAGCGTGTTGCAGTTCCCGGAGCCGCGCCGGGTTCGTGATCGGCAGCATGTTAGATACGTGTCGCAACAGCCATGCCTGATATGCGGCCGGCAGCCGTCGGATGCCCACCACCTGCGCTTTGCACAGCGCCGCGCACTCGGCCGCAAGGTCGGCGATGACTTCACGGTACCCTTGTGCCGCGGCCATCATCGCGAGGTTCATCGCCATGGCGACGAGGCCGCCTGGTGGAAGAAGGCTGGCATCGATCCGCGAAAAATGGCTCTACGGCTGTGGCGGCAAACCTGCGGCATAGGAGAGGACATTAAGGCTGAGAGTTCGGAAGCGTCCCTTTCTGTTTCCGACACCATCATTGGGGGGCGCAACACCACCGCGAACGGAACGGCGGTTCAATCTCCACCGGTCGATCCTGCGGATGGAACGGATCATCCGGCCTAGCGTCGGCTGTGCAGGTACCGCTATATCTGATGATTATGTCGGCCCGCCCTCTGCGAGATCCCAGGGGGTATTGATCCGCAGAGATAGCCGGCGGGTTACGGCTAATTCAAATACGTCTGAACCGGATTCTCCTTCGCAGATCTACCAACTGGCAAGGAAAACATCTCTTTACCCTCGGCATTGCGCACATGGATGGACCAGCCACTCCAGGCGTCGGATAGACTGTGCTTCAAGACCTGCTCTGTCTCTAGGGCAAATTCCACCGCGCTCTGAAGGTTCGGAAACTCGGAACCCCGATAGTCATACAGCGACTGGTCGTTCGTCATGTAATCGAAGAAGAAACGCTTCATGATGCACCTGCCCTAACCAGAGGTGTACGGGTATACCCATATTCCTGCTATTATCGGCTTAAATGGAAAAATACATTTCGATGAAATAGGTGTTCTTTTGCTAGGCCACCCGCAAAGCTGGGCCGTGAGCATTTTTTGGGCCGGTAGACGTTGCGAAGTTCCACGGCTACGATGCAAGCCATCAAGTCATCGTCGCCTGGGAGACCTTCTTCAATCGCATCTAACGCAACTTCAAAGGTAACCGGACATCGGATAGGTGTCCCTAGGGAGCAATGCACAGCTCCGCATTATGATCGATCAAACCAACTTGGTCATCCGGGTGTGATATTTGTAGCTATGCGAAACGACAAAAACGGGATCGGTAGTCGTAAACAGTGGAATGCTCCCAAACTGAAAACCTTCCGTAATAATAAGGCCGGAAGAACTGAGCATGAATTTCCGCACATCGTCGAGATAGTGCTGCCGCGGGGCGGATTGGATGCCCGCCGCAACCGTGAGATAGCGACGTTCCATCGCCTCCATAACATCCGACCGCGCTTCGGGCGCCGGCGAAACTTCGCCAACAAAGACTATTCTCGCTGGTGCTTCTCACACCCAGAGATTGCCGATGCATTCCGCGAGCGGTTTGGAGGCGAGCGGTTGACGAGTGGGTTGGCCAGCGAAGCAGAACCTACACCGCAGGGCCACACTCTCAAGAATGGTACTCAAGAAGACTTTAGCGGTCAGGATTGAATTTAGTTGATTTTAGGCCGAGCGGATGACGCGTTACGCTACCGCACTGAAAACCGCGTCGGGCTTATCGCGTTTGCCTACGACCCAGATGATACCAGCGGGTGCGGCGCCCGTAGTCTAGTGTGCGCGACCAACATGCTAACAGCGCCGCCCGCAAAATATCCCAGTTGAACCGACAATGTCATGACAACCATCGTCAACGCTATCGCCCGTGCGCCGTTGCCCGCCGCCAATCCGGAAGCAGAAATTAGGGTAAAAACAGCGCTCATCGTTGGGAAGATCACAAAGACCTTAAAGCGAAATCCGAGAACGGACCCCAGCAAAACGCCAACGATAGCGAATCCAATCATGGGCGACACTCCAATTTATCTACTAAAATAGTATACAAAATAAACCATGCGAAAGCTTCACTCTTGTTTTCGCTTTTAGAGGAAGTTCAACCAATGTGTCGACCGCTCGCGCAAGAACATTCCCGTGCGACTGATCGACTAATAAGTGTGGACTTTTGCTGCGCTTAGCGACTGGCTGTCACTCTGGTGACCTAATCGCCGGAACAATTCTACATTGCGGGCGTTAGGTCATTCCGCTGCGGCCAGCGACCAACTCGCGATGCGTCGAGCAAGCTGCGCGCATTGCATGCGGATGTCCGGAATGGCAAGAATTTCCCAGAATTTACCGCGCGTCAGCGGGCCGACGGCAAGGAGCCTGTCCGATGGCTTGCCGGAACGGTCGATGACGGCGCAATCGGGCGTGACGTCGAGGCCGATATCAATAGGATCGGGCCGAATCAAGCCTTGTTCCAGAAGATCTTTCAGGAGCGGATTGGAGCTGTAGCGGGGAGCGACGCCGACGCCGACGCATTCGACGATTTTGCCGACGCAGATGGATTCCACGTCGGTTTTGCCGCTGCGGCGAAAGCTCACCGTCGCGCCATTCGGTTGCACAGAGATTTGCAAAATTCTTCCGGCCAGTACGGTTACTTGACCAGAAGCGATCGCTGCGCGGAGGCGGCCATCGATCTCGGGCGCGGTGCGGTGGCGATGCACGTCCCACCAGGGGCGGGCATGACGTAAAAAGCGGCGCTTGGTCGGTTCCGGCCAACTTTGCCAAATGTCCTGCGTGAACGGCCGCAGCGCATCGATCACCGAACGCCAATCCTGGCCCGGCGCCAGATCACGCGCGATAACACCGCGCAACCAACGTAAAAAATAAAAAATATCGCTGCCAAAGGGAATATCGGCGGCATCGATCTGTAGCGGCTCGACGGCGCGGTGCGGGTGCGGCAGCAAGCCCCGCCGCGAAATCGCGATGATCGGGCCGCGGTGCCGCGCCTGCAGCAGCGCCAGAACGTAGTCCACCATCGTAAGGCCACTGCCCTTGATTAGGATTGCATCATCGGGAGCGACGCCCGATTGCTGTGGTTCGCACCAAGGGCTCGCGCCGCACGTACCGTGCGCGTTCGGCGGCGCCTCATTGCCAGTCGCCAGCACGGCGATGTGGCCGAAATGACTGGAGCCGTTGGCAAGTTTAACTTCAACGCCAGGCCCTGTGGGGCATAGCGACACGCACTCGTCATGCAGCACGTGAAGTGCTTGGCGTGGCGAACATGCCAATCGATGGGTCTGCAAAAGACTTTCGAGGTATCGGCCATAGATCCCGCGAGGAACAAAGCAGAAGGCATCGCCGCAGCCTAGTCCCCTATCTAGGCTATTAGCCGTCAGCCAATTCCAGAAATGTCCAGGCTCGTCCGGAAAGGCGCTCATGTTGCTGGCGCGCACATTGAGCAGATGTTGTGGATTGCGGGTACTATAGGCGAGGCCTAGTCCAGCGGTCTCGGACTTTTCGACGATGGTGACCTGGATCCGGCGCGACCGATCGCGCAAGAGATGACAAGCCAAGAGCACGCCTGTCGCCCCGCCGCCAATTATGATCACGCGAATATCGTCGTCGGGCAACATCGGGTGTCTTCAAGGCGCGCCTGCGCCCGCGAGAGTATTGTATACAAAATCTATAGACATTGGAATAGATTTCGCTCTGGCCTGCGCCGCTAGGATCACCGGCCTTTGGGAAGGTCTCGCAACTCTGCAAGCGTGCGGTGATCAAGGATGGTGGCGACGGCATTGCGGACTTCCAGCATCATTAGCCGGACCGCACATTTCTTTTCGCTCGAACAATCGTCGCAGCGTTGGTACGCAGTCTGGCTGGCGCAAGCAATGGGCGCGAGCGGTCCATCCAGGACCCGTACCACTTGGCCGATGCGGATCTCTTCGGCGGGCCGGGCCAGCATATAGCCGCCTTCCTTGCCGGTTTTGCTGCGGACGAAACCCGCTTTGCGTAAGTCACCGAGAATGCCGTCGAGGAATTTTTTCGGGATATTGTTCGCGACGGCGATGTCGGTCACAAAGGCCAGCTGACCCGTAGGAAGGCCCGCAAGACAGACGAGTGCCTTGAGCCCATACTTACCTTTTCGCGTGAGCATTGGTAGTGACCCGAATAATTCTTCCAGCATTAAGAGTCGTAACTCTACTACACGGGATTTAACTATTTTGGTGTAGTAGTTTGTCAGATTGCCCGCATCAAGCGAGGGTTCTGGGGCTTTCCGATCCATCACGGCGGTGGGCTTACGGACACTGCGAGTCCCTAACCTCGGCCAGCGAAGAGTGATATGAGGCGCGCAAGGAGGCCTCACTGAACTCGACGACTGGCACGCGTTGAGGCCAATATTTGCGGTTAGCGGAAGTATTGCGATTATGGCGATTACGGTATTAGTAAATAATGGGAAGTTTGGGGACGCAATTCAATTTCTCGGGCGCCATTCGTTGGAAATCTACGTTGATCATTCAATTGCGTCAGCTGGTGTCCGGATCGCGCTTCTGAAGTTCGCTCATGTTTCTGCGCCCACGTTTCATGTAATAGTAGGCACTTTGATCGGGCTATTTGCACCGATAATCTTGGTGCTAATATTCAACAGAATTGGCTTCCGGTTCGCATTTACATTCCCCAGCCGCCGTGTCGTGCTCAAAGGGCATATAAAAACGGGGAGCCCGACGACGTCTACGGTACTTGCTTCTCGCCGTGAGAGTGAAGTCTAGATTCTAAAAAAACTCGCATGCCCTCTGCCGCTGGGGGATTTACGGTGGAAGTATAATCAGAGCGCCGAGGACGGCGACTCCGATAACATCGCACGGAAATACGCCGAGGTTGGCTTCAGGCCCTCTTCCAAGGCCACTTTGGGCGTCCAACCGAGGCGCTCGCTGGCAACGGAAATATCCGGCCGACGCTGCTTTGGGTCGTCCTGGGGCAATGGCAGCCGAACAAGGCGGGATAAGGCACCGGTTTCCCTGAGCACCAATTCTGCCAATTCATGCATGGTGAATTCCACGGGATTGCCCAGATTGACTGGACCAGTGAAATCACCCGGGCTTCCCATAAGCCGTATCAATCCGTCGACGAGATCGTCCACGTAGCAGAATGATCGGGTTTGGCTGCCGTCCCCATAGATCGTAATTGGCTCGCCTTTCAACGCCTGAACAATGAAATTGGAAACGACCCTTCCATCCGATGGATGCATGCGGGGACCATAAGTATTGAATATCCGGGCAACTTTGATTTCAAGACCATGCTGGCGATGATAGTCAAAAAACAGCGTCTCGGCACAGCGCTTGCCCTCATCATAGCATGAGCGAGGTCCAATGGGATTGACGTTGCCCCAATAATCCTCAGTCTGGGGATGTATCGTTGGATCGCCATATACCTCGCTCGTCGATGCCTGAAGAATGCGACACCGAAGACGCTTGGCGAGGCCAAGCATGTTGATCGCGCCGTGCACCGACGTTTTCGTCGTCTGCACGGGATCATGTTGATAATGGATCGGCGAAGCAGGGCAGGCAAGATTGTAAATCTCGTCGACTTCAACATATAGCGGAAACGTCACATCGTGCCGTACAAACTCGAAGCGAGGGTGATTGTGAAGATGATCCATGTTGCGCTTGGTGCCGGTAAACAGATTATCGGCGCACAACACCTCGTGTCCCTCTTCCAGCAGCCGGTCGATGAGATGAGACCCGAGAAATCCAGCGCCGCCCGTTACCAGAATACGTTTTCGGCTGTCGTAAAGTCGCGGCATCGCTTAGGTCCTATTCGAGGCTATGGAGAATTGAGAGCGGAGCAATAGCTCGTCCTCGCGACACAGACCAGTCAAAGACACTTTCAATTCAGCGCATCTTGCCAACCGTCCCAAAGGTGCCATCAAGCGCAAGGCTACAGGCCTGGTTGGGTAAGTTAGCGGGCTGTGGCTGGTCCAAGTCTGGCAGACCTCGCGGGCCAAAGACGAACGCCGTTGCGATCGCTCCTATGATTGAAGGCAGGTTGTGTCACCTTCTTGTCCCTGCCCTTTCCTAATTTATCAGTCCCCTTCGCCAAAACAACTGCCTATGGGATTTTGACGGAACCGCCTGGGCTTAGACCATCCGCAGAGATTGTGATCGCATTGATTTTGATCTCCCGCCCCCCTATCGCCGAGTCCGTTCCCAGTCGGGTGGGCGGTTCGGGATTTGAAGGCACTTCAACGTGCGGTTCAGTACCCGATCGCTCCGGATCGACGCCATGGGCGAGACTTCCATCCGTCGTGAGCCCGGCATCATCTGGACCCTTCGCTGCGAGCAGCAGCGCTTCGATGGATCCAGCGGCGATTTTACCAACGGCTTGGACTACCTGATGTTGATCGACCGAGAGGATGAATGGAGTCCTCCAAGGTTCCGCCGTCGGCGGCTCAAGGGCATATTCACGATCCACCTGCGGGCTGTAGGGTTCGTTCGCAGCGGGACGGAACTCTTCCGGCAACTCGGCCCTTTGGCCGTCGTCCGAATGCGCCGCAATTTGTGAAAGCCCGAGACCGTCAACCAGTACTCGCAGATGCTCCTGCGTGGGCGCCGGCACCGAGTGTGATTCGAGAAGCTTGTCTAATTGAGCCGGGTCTCGCGGAGTGTCCCGCCATGCCACGAGCGGACGCCAACCGAGTAACGACAGGTGACCGACAACGTCCGTGACTAACTGCTCGGAACCCGTAAGTGTGGTCGGCTCTCTGACAAGAGCAGCACACCTACCGGATTTTTCAAGCAGCACACCTTCCGCGCATACGCGGTTAATGCGCCATCCGAGAGTCTGAGCTGTGATAGCATCGGCAGGCAGAGGCCACTCCGGTGCAGGTTCACGCTGGCGCAGATCCCGACGGCACAGAACCACAACCCCCCCACGCGCTGATGTGGCGAGCCTCGCGAGGTCCGCATTATGCAATTCATCCGTCGCCGCTACCACGATGTCCGCAACGACGTGGCTTGGAACGGGTGCAATTGCTGTGCTGCCTCCCACAGTTTGCAAGCGCTCCGCCAGTCTTGTCGCCTCGGATCTCAGGTGGTCCAGCGGAAGGCCATTATTCTCACGCACCACGACACCTAAGCCGTCCGGTCCGCCAAGCCAATGTTTAGATTGGCAGGAAGCCAAATCGGCGATCTCGCAATTCGCTTGACGATGAGGAACCTCAAGAAAGATCGCATCGGCGTTGGCGCCCGCTCCAATACGATGAACGCGCGTTCCCGCCACAGCGAATTGGTCGACTGTAATAGGATCGAATTCGTCGAAGTCGTCGGCCACGACAACGTCAAACCGTACCTCCCGTGATACGATTTCAGCCAATTCGCGCTGGGTTTTGATCCGGACAATGGAGCTTGGCCACTCTTTTATCTTCGAGACGACTCCGGGTGAGGATTGCAACGTGGCCTCGACCAGTAAGTCCAAAAGTTCCGGGCGATGGCCGCTTGGCGTAAGTGTCGGCTCGGCTACGAGTGCCTCCTGTCGCTCAACAAAGTCATCCGGTGCTGTGAACACATCTCCGAAGCCGGTGCTTGCAAAAAGATCGCGAAGCTGGCGCAACTCATCCGCGGCCGTCGTGCGTGCATCAGGGACCCGACTTAGCTCGGCATGGTTCGTTATCTCCTCGATCGGCACGTCGCGAATCCTATCCATGACAGGCGGCGCCAAGTGGGACTGCAATTGGCCCATCAGTCCCGGCAGATTTCGGGCGGCATAGCGCGCCTCACGGATTTTCTGAACAAATGCGCCGGCGCTCGGACGTTCAAATTGCTGCGGCTTACGAATTATGGGATGAGCGATACTTGCGATGCTCCGTGTCCCCTGGCGCTCCAAATAGGGGGCCAGGGCCGTTCTGTCATTCTCGAACTGTCGTAACAAGCCCTCGAAATATTCTATCGCGGCGGCTGATCCGTCCGCGGGACGCTTGCGCACGAAAAGCTCGACAACGGTAGAAGCACGCGTACGCGGCTCGGCCTTCGCCGCGGCTTCCGGACTGCCGGCAATTCCAACGAGATCGATTGCATCCCGGAGTATCTGAGCCGTCCAGATTATATGCTCGTAGACCTCGTTAAGCGTCCTACCGGCGGCGGCGGAGCTTCGCAGCGCGGAGACCACCGCGCCAAGGTGGTTGATTTCCTCAACGGGCTCTTCGGTTGCGATGAGTTCAGCAAGCTTCGCCTCGAAAGCCCTGTCGTCCAAGAGAATAAGGGCGAGCGGCTGTTCGTCTGGCGGAACCTCAGGATCGTTTCCTGAGATCACCATCTCAATGTCTCGCAGTGAGCGTCCGCTGCGCCGGTTGCCCGACCACAACGTGTCGGCGATGCGGCTAGCATCATGGGCAGCGACCGCGAGCAGATCCAAGGCCTCCGGCGGCGCCGGCCGCGCCGCCGCAAGGCTGTGCTCCACCTCGTCCGGACCAAGCCCATAGGTTTCGATGAGCTCGCGTGCGCGATGCAGGATGCGCAGTGCGAGCTGAGCCGCTTGAGGATCGAGCCGTGCGCGTGCACCGATCGGATCAATCGCCCGCGGCTCGACGATCGGGTAGTTCCGGATATTCGCGCGGTGGGCAAGGATCGGATGGCACGGATGCGCCAGACGATATCCAAGAGGTCTTTCGAGTTCCGGACTGGCGCCTACCAACAGGCACGTCAGTCCAGCCTCGGCGGCCTGCACCGCAATCGCGTTTGCGAGCGAGCTTTTTCCAGTCCCACTAAATCCGCAGACGGTGACGCTCAGCGCGGTCGAGCGAGCTAATGCCAGCGACTGGGCACGGTCGAGGGTGAGCACGCCATTCCCCATCGGTGCGAAGATGCGGCCAGCCCAGGCGATGGCACATCCTGCTCGTCTGACACTCTAGCAATTGTGGCCGATTTCGCAACAGATCATCTCGCAGTTGCGGACAACCCTTCACCCGTATGCCGCGTCGCTGCTCTCGACGTACGTCTACAAAGTGGGTGCCCGCGCTCGCACGTTCGTTATTACCGCCAGCGGATCGAGCGATACGTCGTTTATGAAAGCCGGCATCGCTGCTCTGCCGACACATGAATAGGCAAAGCCGCGGCGAAGCATTTCGTCAGGCCGGTAGACGTTGCGAAGATCGACGACGACCGGGCAAGCCATCAAGTCACGGAGACGATCAAGGTCGAGGGCGCGAAACTGCTCCCATTCGGTTACAATAATGAGGGCGTCGGCGGCGTCGGCGCAGTCGTAGGCATCCTCGCAATAGGTCACGTTCTTCAATATCGATCGAGCCTGACGCATCCCTTCCGGGTCAAAGGCGCGCACCAGTGCGCCCATGTCCTGCAAGGCCGTAATCAGCGCGAGCGACGGAGCCTCGCGCATGTCATCGGTATTAGGCTTAAAAGTTAGCCCCAGTACCGCAACCGTTTTGCCACGCAGCACTCCGGCAAACATGGCTGATACCTTGCGGGCCATACCGCGCTTTCGGGAATCATTGACGGCGTTAACGGCCTCGAGAATCCGTAGCGGCACGTCGTTGTCCTGAGCCGTCTTGATCAGGGCTCGGACGTCCTTTGGAAAGCAGGAGCCGCCGAATCCCGGTCCAGCATGCAGGAATTTGCTGCCAATGCGATTGTCGAGCCCGATGCCACGGGCGACGTCCTGGATGTCGGCGCCCACCTCCTCGCAGAGATCAGCCATTTCGTTGATAAAAGTGACTTTGGTGGCTAGAAACGCGTTGGCCGCATATTTTATAAGTTCAGCGGTGCGCCGGGCCGTATAGAGAATGGGCGCCCGGTTAAGACTCAGCGGCCGATAGAGCTCAGCTACGATCTGCTTCGCCCGCTCATCGTCGGTTCCGACCACAATTCGGTCGGGATGCTTGAAGTCGTGGATCGCCGCACCCTCGCGTAGAAATTCCGGGTTCGATACCACGACGACATCGGCATCCGGCCTGGTCTCGCGAATAATGCGTTCGACCTCGTCGCCGGTTCCCACAGGCACCGTGGACTTTGTAATAACCACCGTGAAGCCGTCGAGCGCGCCCGCAATCTCCCGGGCGGCAGCGTAGACATAAGAAAGATCCGCGTGTCCGTCGCCGCGCCGCGAGGGCGTGCCGACCGCAATGAATACAGCATCGGCGGCGCCAACTGACTGTTCAAGCGTCGTTGCGAATGAAAGCCTCGAATCGTTAACATTCGAACGGACAAGATCCTGAAGTCCCGGCTCAAAGATCGGGATTTCACCGCGATTGAGCGCTTCGATCTTAGCAATGTCTTTGTCAACGCAGACGACTTGATGCCCAAAATCAGCGAAACAGGCGCCAGAGACGAGACCCACATAGCCTGTCCCGATCACAGAGATCCGCATGACAACCCCTTTACATCGCGAGACGCGCGAAGATACGTGCGCCCGAAATTGCGATCAATGAACTCCTGATTTGGTGGTAAAGATGACATCGGCTTAGTGATATCTGCCGACTTTATTTTTTCTGGTGACGAACTTTTTCAGACGCTCGCACCGCGCTGACAGTGTCGGCGCCGCCTCAGTAGGCATTCCTGGCCCGCAGCAACTCGACGCAGGTTAGCGCCACTATCCGAATATCGAGCCAGAGAGACCAATGGTCGATGTACCAGAGATCAAGCTTAATTCGCCTGCACATCGTATCGAGATCGGCTGTCTCACCCCGAAATCCATGCGTTTGAGCCCACCCGGTGATGCCGGGTTTGACATGATGCCTGAATGCGTAGTGTTCGATTGCATCTGAGTATTCGTCGTCGTGGGCAACAGCGTGAGGCCGGGGTCCGACTAAAGACATTTCGCCCACGAGAACGTTGATCAGCTGCGGCAGCTCATCAATGCTGCTGACCCGCAACAGCCGGCCCAACCTGGTCACTCGGCAATCGTCGCGTTGGGCCTGCTTTATGCAAGGGCCATCTTCCAGAACACTCATGGTGCGAAATTTATAAATCGAAAATTCACGACCATTGAATCCCTTCCGTCGTTGACGGAAAATAACGGGCCCAGCAGAGTCGAGCTTGATTGCCAACGCCGTTAGCAAAAGGAGCGGCGATAAAAGCACCAATCCCAGGCTTGCAAAGATGACGTCGAAGATCCGCTTTAACATCAGGTCCCGCGGAGCCAACGGGGCGCGTTGGATTTCAATCGCAGACAGCGGGTAGATACTGCCATCTCCCTGAGAGAGCGTCGCAGTTACGGCCTGATCCGGAAGCAACAGTACGGGAAGAGGAAGCACCCGCAACCGCTTGCAAACAAGTTCCCGGCGCTGCAAATCGGCCCATCCTATAGCGAGCAGAACCTGCTCCGCACGGCTTGATCGAGCGGCCCTGATCCCGGCATCGATCATGTCGATATCGTTTTGGGAAGCTAACGCGTCCGACCCGACATTAGTTGAGAGCTCAAAACGACCGACCTCGCGCGTGCCGTACGCCCGCAGCAAATCGAGAGCCGATTTTGCGGCAAGTTGCGCTTGATCTCCAATGACGACCACGCGGCGTCCGGCGAGCGTACCATTTGACAGGGCCCGGCGAAGATTGGTCCCGATAAGGGCACGCGAGGCGAGGAGCATTGCAAAGCCCACAACGCCGAAACCAATCGTCCCGCCTCGGGAATAGTTCGCGCCCGTCTTAAAAAGGAAAAAAAGCGAAGTTACGAAGAGGAGGACCGTGGCCCACACAAGCATTACGCCACGAATTTGTGCGCCGGCGGACAAAAGCCTATTCGGTTCGTAGAGACCGAGCGCGCTGTAGATCAGCACGAAAACGAAACCACAATAACTACCAACGGTCACATAGGCGAACACATCGCCGTCGGTCTCAAAAACGAGATAATGATAGAAAATTCCGCCTGCTAGGCTTGCCGTAAGGATCAGTGCAAAATCGCACAGCTGCGTAAAATGCCGTATCCGCTGATAAGGAATAAATTCAAAAATGGACCGGGAATTACGCGGGGAAGACCAGACGTCAGTGAGGGAAAAATTAGACATGACCACCGATCATCAATCCGACGCGCCACCGGCCGTGTTGCAGTGCAATATCACAGTCGTGAAGGGGTAGGAATGGAGTTAACTAATCTTTTACTAGCAATCCGGCCTGAAATCGAGCCATAAGTGTATTTTATTCTTATTATTCAATGCCTTATAGGTCCACATGCTGGTCGTAGCTGTCAGCTTAGACCGAACGGTCCGGCTGCGTAATTAGGCGGCACTGGAGGGAACTTCGAGGATCCCGCTAGTAATTGGCTGCAAGGGCGCTGAATTTTCGGATTTGTGTCCAAAGTACCACAGTTCCCAATGACTTTAAGCCGTAGAGTGTCACTGGGGCTTTCTGCGTCTCCGATTCCTGTATTGAGACGTGGGGTCGCGAGATGTGGCGTTTGCTCTCTGGTATGCGCGCGTCAGGGGGAGAGAGAGGACATGATCCGCAATTACCTTCGCTTAGCTGCGGTCGCGGCGATCGGCTTACTGGTCGCGGGTTGCTACACCGATTATGGCCCCGTCGCTGCGGAGCCGGAGCCCATTCTCGCACCGGCCAATGTTGGGAGTCATCTTCAGTCGGGTGACGTCGTTAAGGTGACGGTCTATGGGGAAGATGCGCTGACGGGCGCCTACACCATCAGTCCCGCCGGCGACATTGTGATGCCACTGATCGGAACGATCAGAGCGGTTGGGCGCACAAAAACTGATCTTGCGCGAGAAATTACCGGCAAGTATGTGGGCGGTAAATATCTGCAAGAAGCCAAAGTCACGGTCGACGTTGTTTCTTATTTGCCGTTCTACGTCCTAGGCGAAACGCTGAGACCGGGTGCATATCCGTATACTAGCGGACTTAACGTATTAACCGCCATCACATTGGCTGGTGGTTTTACCTATCGCGCCAGCAAGACATCGGTTCTCATCGAACACGCCGGAGAGACTGTTTGGCAGGAGTATCCTTTGTCAGCATCGGTTGCGAATTGCACCGGGGGATCTTATTCGAATTCCTGAAAGGTATTTTTAGATTGTTCCGTAGGGAGATCAAATCTTCACCGCGAGTGAGCCAGTCAATAATTGATGATTGATCTGAACATTCCATGCTGCGGGCGGAATCAGATCGAGTAAAAAACTACGCCCTGCGGGCAGCGTTCTGCGCGATGTTTATTTTGGGATCCGCAGCCGCAGGTTTCGCGCAGTCTGAGCCGCCGCTCGACGTTCCGCGGGCCGGTGCACTTCCTGGCACTCGCGAGTTCCGGCTGCGATCGCGGGTCTCGCTGGCGGGCGTGGCCTCTTAGCGGCAACGTCAGCTCCAGACATCCAAACCCCGGTCCCGCGGCCGCCGGCAATAATACCGCATCCGATCTCGGTGTTCCGCTCTACAGCACCCCGAATGCCGGCACGAATCTGCCGCTCTACAGCAATCCGCTCGCCGGCGATAATGCGCCCCTTTACAGCAACCCCACTCCGGGAAGCAACGCTCCCCTCTACAGCAATTCCAGTCTCTACGGTAATTCCAACTCTTCTGGCGGATCACAGTTCCGGCGAGCGGTGGCAATCCCGTCGCGAATGGCGGCCCGATCTCCTGTCGTAGCGGCATCCCGATGGGCGAATGGCTGCTCTACCCTCAGTCCGACTGTACTCGATCTATTCCGACAATCTCTTTCTCTCTCCAACGATCCAATCAATGCTTGGGGTTTTGGCGTAACGCCAAGCGTGACAGCCCAATGGACCAACGGAATTCATACAACAACGATTTATGCCGATGTCGATACGCAGCGGTACCCGACGGAAAATCCGATCAATACGTTCGACAGACAGGCCACATTTACCCAGAAATATACGCCGCTGCCGGATCTCACTTTCACACTTCTCGGCGACTATACCCACACGACGAACACCAACAGCCTGACAAGCTCCATTCCGAGTCGCGATCTCAACGCCGGTCGCGACGGCCACGTCTGCTTACCAAACGGCAATACTGAATTCCCGAATGGCAACATCTTTTCACCACGGGGCAAGTTTTTAGGCAACATCAATGGCTCATCCGGGCCAACGGGACAAACCATCACAACCCGTTCGATCAATACACCGCTACAGCGACGACGCTGAACAAGCTCTTCAATCGGGGTGCCGTGACATTGAGCGGTTCGGTCGCCCAAACGGATTACCAATTCATCCAGGGCTCGGGACGTCCAGTGCCTACACGGCATTCACGACAAAGACATTTCGTGAGAACGGTTCATTTTGGCTTGGCCCACTATTATACGCATATTCGCGAGGGGGCATTCTCGATGCGCAACGAGGGCGAACTGATCAATCCCAATTCGGACGCCTACCAAGATGAAGGGCGGTATTGGTACCCGTCAGTTCGGATTATTGCGAAGCTTCCGCCTATTTCGGCTATCAAGGCGCGAATGCCGATGGTTCGGGGTCAACGGGCGGCATCATATATGGAGGGAAGACTCTCCTATTACCCGACGCCTCATTTGGACAATTACTGCCGCGCTCGATGAAACAATAAATCATGCGCCGCAAGGCGCCGTATCAACGCAAGCTCTCGAGCGTGAACTCCCCGGAACAAATACGCGCTCAGCAGCTCCACGCGCAGTCACACAACCTTCATTGCAAACCCAGTACCAGATTTCACCGCAATGGACCGCGATCGGAAATTTCAGCTACACACAGATCGATTTTTACGGAAGCCCTCGGCTGGACAATGATTGGCAGGCAGGACGTACAGCTCAGTTATGAGATTTGGCGCAATATGACGCTCTCGTGGGAGTACGAGTACACTGATGTTCTATCGAATGCTCCCGGAGAGAGCGCAAAGCGAAATTTCGTCATGATGAGTGCGAAGTATCGCTTCTAATGGCATCCCGTGGACGCCCGACACAAGGGATCCGTCGCGAAAAACATCTACATAGTAATAATAGGGCGCACCCGCACCAGGCACCTTATTCACGACAACCCGAAGCACGTCCACGGACTGCAAGTGCCTGAAGCAATCCTCGATTTCTGAGACCTTCGAGGTGCCGACGGCCGCGACTAATAAGACCAGAATCAACTTGCGGCAGGATGGTGATAACGTCATCGCTCGTTAAGATCGGCGGCAAATCCACAATAATAGTCTGAGCAGGATAGTCTCTTCTCAGATCCTGCAACATTGTGGACATTTCCCGTGAAGCCAACAATTCCGACGAGCCAGTTGGCGACTTCGTCGGAAGCACCAACAATTGCTGCTTGCCCACACGAGCATGAATGATCGCTTCGTGCAATTCGTTTCTTCCTGCCAGAACACCCAATACGCCTTCATCGACATTCGAGCCCAAGGCATGGCGCGACCTTCGGGCCTACAAAATCCAAATCGACCAACAATGCTGACCTTTCCGACTGTCGCGCAATACTAAGGCCAAATTTGCCGCCACAACAGTTTTGCCACAGGCCGGGGTCGGCGATGTAACAGCAAGAATTTTGGCGCCCTTTGCATCCATCGAATGCAAAATTTGAGTTCGCAACATATCGAAGGGGCGCGACAGCCGATCGGCGACAATGTGTGACACAATCCGCTGGGAACGAAGATAGGTGCTATTAAGCTCGACTTCGCGAATGTCCGGAGCGAGTTCGTACTGAGGGGCAGCATCCAGTTCGGGTCTGCGCGGCAAAACACTTGACCGCAAACTATGCTGCGGCTCAGCGCCAGACCGTGCTTTTCGCCCGCTCGATCGCCTGCTGTATTTTTTCCATAGAATGCTCCGAACGCGCAGTTCTAGTGCGCAGGCGCCTTCACTTGCTAAGTCGGGTCAGGTGGTAAATCCACGATTTATCAAACAAGGAGGACAAATCGATCTCGATACCGATGTAAAGTGCGGCGGCGAGCCCGGCCACGAAGTACGCTAGCAAGCGCGATCCACAGGAGTAAGATCCTGCGCCTTCTCCGGCTAATTTCGCCGGCCGTTGTGATATACGGAATAGTGACGAGGAGATGGCTGTCGACCACTGTGGCAAGCTCCCGCGTGCCACGAATAGTCTTGTCGAGTGTCTCGGCTAAAAAGACAACACCGATGCCGGCGAATGCCGCCAAGGCGAACGAAAGCGCGAATAGTTTAGGCCTATTTGGCTTGATGGGCTTTTGCGGCATTATCGGCTGCTCGATAACCTGCAAATGCTCAGATTGCTGGTTTCGCTCCATGCTTTCGCCGAGACGCGCGGCTTGGAGCTTTTTGCTGGCAAGTATCGAGATCGTTCTGGATAGTTGTCTGCTGCTGCTCGAGCACATCAATGTCCGCCACCACCTTTGCCGGCGCGTGCCGCGTCGGCTTTCGGCGCCTCAGCGATTTGGCGTTCGAGCGCGGCCACGCGCCTTTTGAGCGCCTTTACCGCCGGGTGTTCGTCCGAATAAACGGAGGATTTCTGGATCAGGTCGGCCTTCATTGCCGTGAGTTCGTCCATCTGCAGCTTCTGCTGCGACGGGGCTTGTTGATTCTCCTGCGTCGGATCTGCCGCCTGTCGCTTGGCTTCGAAGATCTGTCCATCAACCGCGTCAAGCTTGTCCTGTAGTCGCTTGACCTCCTGAGCCAGGAATTCGGTTGTTTCGGTCGCGCGATTTGTTCGGGCTTGAACGTCTTGATTGAGGATCGATGTGAGAAGCTCGTTTGCCACTTTCGCGGCCAAGTCGGCGTTTTCGTAGTCGAAACTCACCGTAAAGGCGACTGCGGAATTCTTGTTCTGTCGGATTGGTGCTGGCTTGCCATCCTTGCCAGCGAGCATCGTATCGAGGTCCAGAAGGACAATCTGTGATCTGTCTCGCATCAAGTCGAGCAGTTCGGTTCCGGACATCCACTGCCGTTCGGAGGGGAACAGGTTAAACTTATTCATGATCGGCAGCAGGCTGTCTCTGGCCGTAAGGCGCTGCTGGATGATCTGGATGCGCTCGGTGGCGGCGGCCGTAACCGTGGGCTCGACAAGATCGGTCGGGATTTGCGGTGATTCGACGAGGATCGTGCCCTGGGCGCGATAGATGGGCCGCTGGATTGCGACGATAAGAAAGCCGGTGATGAGAAGGAATATGAAAGGGATCGCAAAGTAGAATATGCGCTTTTTTGAAGATTGCAATGAAGCGCGCGGGATCAATACCATGGCCTCGATCCTCGTAAAGGCCGTGCTGGGCAGCAATGTTGGTCTGGAGCATGGTCAGTTCCGCAGTGGTGCGCCGCTACTTCGGTACAAGTATAGCGCATTTTTCCATATACATAATCAAACCTCGGATTTCATTATTAATATGACAATCCAACTGCGCAATCCGTCCATCCGATAGGCATATGGAGGCTGTAATTTCAGCAGTTTTGGTCATTTTTTGGCCTATGGCGTCCAGCTTCAGCCTTTGCGCGGCACGGTCGCGATCGCCAAGAACCGGGCAGCAAGCTCCGGCTGTTTCTTCCGCCGCCCTCGACGCACGCAGTGTTCGTGACACAGCAAAATATTGTGGTCGGTTTACGTACTATTACGGGCGATATCTCAGTCTGCAAGAGGCTTTCGATTCTTCGCGGCCGCCTTTGCCCACCGCGTCGGAAACCCTACGTGGCAGATCGTATCTGGTTTTCTTAAGCCAAAATGCTAAATAGAGAGGCAGACAAGGGTGCTCTTCGCCGCGTTCCAGGAAAGGCATCGTCAGAGGGCCACTCATGTATGAAGTCGTTCTACGGGCTGCGGGAGAAGCCATTCTCAATCCTGCCTGACCCAGATATGATTTACTGGGGTCACACCCACCGCCTAGCCTTCTCCATGCTGGAATTCGGAGTCATGAACAATGCCGGGTTCACGGTGATCACCGGGGCAATTGGCGCGGGTAAGACGACGCTCCTGCGCTACCTCCTGCGAAAGATTGATTCAAAAATTAACGTCGGCATGATGGCGAGTACGCCGCAACGCCATGCCGAGCTCCTGCAATGGGTGATGATGTCGCTCAATCAGCCCTATGAGGAACCCTACCCGCGATTATTTGCCAGGTTTCAGCACTTCCTTCGCGACCAATACGCCAAGGGACGTCGGACGATGCTGATTGTCGACGAGGCGCAGAACCTAGGTTTGGACGAGCTCGAAGAGCTACGGATGTTGTCCAACATAAACGCCGACAAGGACCAGTTTTTGCAAATAATTCTGGTTGGCCAGCCGCAGCTAAAGGACATGCTGCGAACACCCCAACTGGTTCAGTTCGCCCAACGCGTATCATCGGATTTCCATCTCAAGCCGCTGGTGGCGAAAGATGTCGTTAGCTACATCGACTTTCGTCTCAAGGCCGCAGGGTGTGAAGCTCCGCTATTTACCCTGGAGGCTTGCCAAATGATTGCCGAAGCAAGTCGCGGAATTCCACGGACGATAAATATTCTTTGTGATACGGCGTTGGTTTATGGTTTTGCGACAAATTCGGAGAAGATCACCGCTGAACTTGTGAATTTAGTCGTCGAAAACAAGCAAGAGTACGGCGTGCTTCCCTTGTCCGAGCTGCCAGCTTAATAGCTCAGCGTGGACCGGAAAGAGAACGGCACAAGAATTATTGCGTTGCAGTCTTACTGAGCTCGGTCTTAATTTTTTCTTCCAAGTCAGTGTTGGGCGCCTTGGTAAGCGCGGCCTTGAACTGTTCAGCGGCCTTAGCACCTTGGCCGCTAGCTGCATAGCTCATGCCGAGATGGTAGTGGACTAATGCCGCATCCGGTAGTGCTGAGGCAGCCGCCTCCAGCAGCGGCACAGCGTCTTTGAAATCGCCCTGGCGATAACTCACCCAACCCAGCGTATCTTTAAACTGAGGCACTTGCGATTTGCGCAAGCTGGCAGCGAGCGTTTGTGCTTCGTCAAGACTGGCTGTGTCGGTTCGATGGTCCGAAAGCAAACTCGCTAGATTGTTGGATGCGATCAACGATCCTGGCTGTTGAGCGAGAACATATTGATATTCCGAGATCGCGCCGTCGAAATTCCCGTTCAGCTCCGATATCCTGCCAACGACATATGCAGGACAACATTATCCGGCTGTTCCTTAGACCCGCCTGTATGACTTCGAGGGCTGCATCGCTGCTTGCCTGGCTAAGGTAGAAATCCGCCAAGCGCTCGATAGCCAATGACGTTTTTTGGTTGCTTTTCGATGGCGCTCTTAAAGCTCTTTTCGGCCTGGTCCGGAGCATGTTTGCAATCTGTACAGAACCAAGGAGCACCAGAGCCTCGGCATTAGCCGGGATTGGCTTTCAAGACCGCCTGCAGAAACGAGACCGCTCGATCGGTCTGCTTGGCGCGAATAAATTCCCTCACCAGGGAGACCATCGGTTGCACCGCAGAGGGTGCCGCGTCGACGGCAATCTGGAACGCAGCAATACTAGCATCGAATTTGTGCTGGCCGCTCAGGGCGGAACCTAACACCTCATCGGCTACACCGTTATTGGTGCCACTTCGCTTTATCGCTTCCCCTATTTCCTGCGCACCCGCCCAATCCTGAAGAGTGAGTTTTACTTCTGCTAGGGCCGATAAAACCTAATGTTGTTCGGCTGGCGGCCGGCAAGATCAATTAATACTTCCTCGGCACGTTGAATGCTGCCCCGGCGCCGCAAAAACGCGACATAGTTGAGTCCAACACTGGAATTGTAGCCGGAAGCCCTGGTTGCATCGGCAAATTCCTTTTCGGCAAGCTCAATCGAACCGCCGCGTTCATAAGCTGTTGCCAACAGCAACATGAGTTCAGTAGATCGGGGTTGATCGTTGAGCGCCTCGCGGAGGTCGGAAATCGCCGGTTCGAACTGGTTACGATCCAAGCGGATCATTGCCCTCAACCGCAAAGCATTGGTATTCCGGCGTCCTTGCCAAGGATGTCGGCTATAAGTGCCTCGGCCGCATGGATATTCTTTCTTGCGAGATTTAATTCGGCAAGCTTGGTCTTCGCGGCGAGAATATGGTCCGGTGAGCCGTTGTCGTTGCAAGCGTTTCAAGTAATTTAAAGCTATCGGCATAGTCGCCCTGGGCATAGTCGAACTCCGCAAGGGCCATCTGGTAGGGGAACGTATCCTCCAGCAGCGATGCGGGAAACCAATTCCGCTCGCGCTGTCCCAGCGCCTTTGGTCGCATTTAGAAAGCGTACACAGATCAATGAAGCTATCGGAATTGTTCGGGTCGGCCGCCGCAATAGCTCCGCAATTCGCTTTCCGCATCATCCGGGCGATGTTGGTTATGTAGAAGCTGACGAGCTGCTGCCGAAAGACCGACTCCTGCGGATTGAGAGCGATCAATTTCTTTCAGAAGCGCTTCAATTTGTGGCTAGATCACCAAGCTTTTCAAAAATCTTGATCTTGAAGAGCTGAACTCCAATGTCCTTCTCGCGGGCCACAGGATCACTATCAAGAATTTGCAGAGCGGCCTTAGGATCGTTATTGTCTAACCGGTCCGCGGCGAGGACCATCATCGCTTCGAGATTGGTCGGATCGATCTTGAATGCCGACTGCGCCTCGCGCACAGCGCCAGCTATTGTCCTTAAGTCTGTAGAGATATCGTCGCCTTTAGGGCAAAACGGCCGCATTGTGGCATCATCGAGGTCATTAACCAACTTAAGGGCCTGATCGGTTGCTCCGCCATAAAGCAAAAGTCGCGCAAGTTTAAGCTCTCGTATCAACATCCTTCGGATCGAGATCCACGATCGCCCGCAGGACCGGGACTAATTCGCTCCAGTGGCGATCAGCTCATCGAGCTGTGCAAGACCACGACAAGCCGGCAAAAATCCTTCTTCAGCCAAATCGCATTCTTAAATTCAAGCCGCGCCCTCCGGTGTTGTGCTCTGCGATCAATTTCGTGCCGTGAATCGTAATAGTTTTGTGCGCGTTGTTCGCCGGAGCTGCACGCGGCAACTGGAGGACCGCGAATAACAGAAGCGCGAAATGGAAATTTCACCGAAATCAATTGATCAACTGAACACATACAAGAGCCTATGACTGGTTGCCCGCAGGCTAATACGACATCGCGCGGACGGGAGGTGCGGTATCCGACGGCAGAAACTCGGCCAACCTCGGAACTGCATCCTGCATGAATGCCTTGAGGCGCTGGTCGGCGTCGTGCTCGGATCTCGCCTGGTGCGACCTGGTGTCGTTAAGCGAACCAATGACCATCGGTCCTGTTCTTTACGATCGCGTCGGCCAACAGGTAGAACTTTGCCCAGCCACTCATTCGCAATTTTCCTACCGCGTTCGTCGAACCAATAATAGACAATTTGCTTTACCGAGCCCTTTTCAATGACGACACGGTTAAGGGGTTGCGCCTCGCCCGGTGTCGGCGTAGCTGATCTCTGAAGATTGGTTATTGCCCACCCTCCCCCGGGTATGCAGACGATCGGCGAATGCGGCGATTTACCCTTTCGCTGCGAGGCGTAGTAGGCAACGTAGAGGTTTACCGATTTTCCGTCGGGGCGGCTGTAGTCCGACAGAATGTAATCGTCGAACCCTAGCGCCTTCTCCGTCGCCTCATCGAGCGAGGCGGTGCGCCCTTGCCACTGGCCAATTCGATTGGGGAATTCCACGAAACGTGGCCGTTCCTGGATGATTTCGGAGCGCGCCGAAACGAAATGGACCGCAAGGCCCCCGGCACACAGAAGCAATAGGCAAGTAACGAGCGGACTTGTACGCAACGCACCCAGTGCGAGTGCATGCGGAAGCTTCGCGGCGATCTTGGGAAAATAAAATACCTCAAAAAAACTTTTCCCGGAAAAAAGCGCCAGTAAATACATTTCCAAGGCCAGCAATAATGCGCAGGCAAGAAAAATGACCCAACCCTCGAATAAATGCAGCACGCCTTCGGCCATTCGATTGCCCCAGCGATCGACCAAAAGGCCCACTAGGCCAATCCGGAACCCGTTCATGCCGATGGCAATCGGTATACTGGACAGAAACACCAGGAGGCGCTGCCAGAGCGGCGCATGAAACAGGTATGCTGCGAGAAAGCTGAGACTGAGGAGAGGATATAGATAGCGCAATCCGCTGCAAGCATCCACGACTTGCAGCTTATAGTCCCCCATATCGATGATATTGCCATCGAGATATACGGGGATTCCAAACAGCCTGATGAAGAATACGCCCAGCTCCGAAGAGATCAGTTGCAGCCGCAATGTTAGCGCTGCATCGATAAAATAGGGTAACGGAATCGCAAAGAGTAAGAATGCGATCGGAACAAAAGCCACTTTGAGAAGCGGGTAGCCGCCTATACCAAGCACAATTCCGATCAGGGCAATGACGAAACCTATCTGTGACAGGATATAAACGGCGCTTAGTTCACCGACGATATGCATGGCCAATGCGAAGAGAACCAGGGCGGGTCCAATCCAGCTCGGTTGTCCCACATTCGCCTGCAATGCGTCGCGTCGCGTCCAGAGCAGCCAGGCGGTGATAATGGGTATCAAGAAGCCGTGGCTGTATTCTTCCTGCGCATTCCAGCGATGGACTAACTCGGCCAGAGCTCCGCCAAATCCTATGAAAGCCACCAGCACGGCAGTCAGCAGCAGCAAGCAGACGTAGATTCCGGTGGATCTTGAACTTCTCTCGAATTGCAAAGAAGTCATACGGGCTTTCCGTCATGGAGCAGATAGTCCACGCCGTTGAGACGAAATGTCTTTTCTAAACTTCGGGAGAAACCGGTAAACTTCAAATCGGCACCCTGGACCTTTAATTGCTTTCTCAGCATGAGGAGCAGTCCGAGAAAACGGGCATCAATGGCGTTCGTCTGCGAAAGGTCGACCGTAATCGGCTTTTTCGCCCCCAAAGCTTCCCGCATGGAGTCAATGGCCCGATCCACGTGGCTAGCAATTGCCCAACCAGACACCCGCAAGGTGACCAAATTTTGACTTTGCACCTCCTCGATGACCAGATCATGTCGATTACGCGCGGATTTCCACCGCAGCAATCGTGCTTTTGCGGCGAGCGGCACTACGCGGGTCATCATAAGGCGGATCACACAAGCCCGTCGTGCCAGTAGCGGCGCCAGAGATGGGGCTCCTCCTTGATCCGCCATAGCCATTCGAGGCCGATTTTCTGCAAAACGGTGGGTGCGCGCTTGACCGATCCGGCCTGAAAATGAATTGTTACCCCGAGGTGGGCTCGGACGGGGATCCGCAAGCGGTGGTGGTTGCGCTGAAGCCAAAGCTGACCCTTTTTGGCACCCAAAGCAGCCACCAGGAAGTCTGCCCCGCTTGCATTAATCTTATCGATAAATTGGTCCTGGCTTAATTCGTCCAAGTCGCCAAAGCCCGGACAGGCCCAGCCGACGCAACTTACTGCGCTTGTGCTAGCGTTGAGCGTCCTGGCTGCCTCCGCTGCCACCCTATCAGTAGCCCCAAAGAAAAATACCCTTAGCGGCGGATCAGAACCAGGCTTCACGTTAAATGCTGCAAAGATATCAGAACCAGCGATCCGGCGTTCAATCGGTAGCCCCATAAGGCGAGCAATCCAGACGATTGGCATTCCATCGGCCGGGCAAAGATCACTGAGTAGCAGCGACTCCCTGAACTCCGCATCCGACAGACTATTCACGAGGAAGTTGAGATTAGGCGTCGATATCACAAAAGGCGCAAGGCCAGAGGCAGCCTGTTCGATAATGCGCAAGACCGCCGCCATCTCGACGGCGTCGATCGGTATCCCGAGAATGCAGTAGACTTCCCTAGAGAGGCCATCGGTAACCTCCATCAGAGAGCTCCGATCGATCCTGCCAAGCGAAAAGTCGCCCTCGCCCGGACTGCCGAGCAATCGAGCCGCACCCTCGGCCCTAGCCCTCACCATGCTGGCCAACGCTTTCCATTGGTCTGCCCCCTCCGTCCATTCGGCAAGATGCCATTCGAGCCCTTTACCTTGCACCCACAGGAGCCCATGGCGCCGAGTAGGGCAATTGTCGACCCCGAAAGTCTATTCTAGCGAAGGCGAAAATGCCCCACCCAATCACCGTCGGAAGATCACATTTTGAAATTATATCAGACGCCAACGACGAAACTCCAATAGAAACGTGAGGTCCTTAGCATATCCGCCCACACACTGCCTCCTTAAACCAAAGGGCTTATGGCAAAACTTCGAAAACAAATCGAGTCGAAATCGCCCTATCGCTGACCACTGCTCCCTCGTGCCACATGCGATTAACGCATATAGTGATAGTAGAAGTAATCGGGCGTTCCAGAGGCGGCGTACCAAAAGTTAGTTGCGTAAGGAACTAATGTCGGCGACTTGCAGCCCCGAGCAGTACCCTTGTCGGCTGTTATTTCCGGCCCAAACGCCCGGATATCATCTACGCGGTATAAGTGTTCATCCAGGAGCGTTGGTAGGCTTCGCTGTCTCCCAGCTGTCGGTTTAATCCTCTAGCGGTTTTCCATGAACGTGAACCGACGCAATATCCTAAGAATTCGACGACTGCCGCCGTCGCAATGGCTATCAAGCCCGTCCACGGCGAACCGGCGTCGCCTCCATCGCGGCCGCAGCCAACCATCCCACGCTGGCGCGGCTTTAACCTGACCGAACTGATGAGCGGGGATCGTCGTCAGCATTATCAGGAGTCTGATTTCCAATGGATCGCCCAATGGGGCTTCAACTTCGCCCGTTTGCCCTGCTCTTATTGGACCTGGTCCAATAAGAACAACTGGATGACGATCGACAACTCGGCGTTGCGACCGCTGGACGAGGCGATCGCACTAGGACGGCAATATGGTATCCACATCAACCTTTGTTTGCATCGTATTCCCGGATACTGCGTCAACGGTCGCGAAATGGAGCCCTATCAATTATTCGACAGCTCACACGACACGATGGAACGAGCGCTTGAGGCTGCTAAACACCAGTGGCGCTACCTCGCCCAGCGGTACAAGGAGATACCAAGTAACCAACTGAGCTTCGACTTACTTAACGAGCCGCCTTTCATGCCCGATCAATCATGGCTCGGGAATATTGCGCGCAAGCTACTTGCTGACGTCCGCGGAACGACCCATGTTACTGATCAGTCGCGATACATCGAGATCGCGCGTGCGCTGATAGCCGTCATCCGTGAGGCAAACCCGGAACGAATAATTTTCGCGGATGGCGCCGACCTCGGCCAAACGCCGGTCCTTGGTCTAGTGGACCAGAGTATCGTGCAAAGTACCCGTGGTTACCTTCCTAAGATGCTCAGCCACCACGGCGCTACCTGGGTATCAGCCGACGAATTTAAGTCGCTCGCTGCGCCAACCTGGCCCATGACCGACAGTCACGGCATCTTATGGAATCATGAGACGCTTCGGAAAGAACTCATCTCGAAGTGGCAACCTCTGATGAAACTCGGCGTGCCCGTCCATGTTGGAGAATGGGGATGTTACAACAAAACCCCACACGACACTTGCCTTGCATGGATGACCGACACCCTTAGTCTTTGGAAAGAGGCCGGTTGGGGTTGGTGTATGTGGAATTTGCGCGGCCCATTCGGCGTGATCGACAGTGGCCGGCCCGATGTTGTCTACGAGAACCTTCAAGGACATCAACTCGACCGCGAGATGCTCGAAGCTCTGGTTGCATACTGACTGCTGTAGAACCGCACCGACGTCCTACACAACAGCTTAAGAACGGCGTTAGACTTAGCTCTCATTTCGCCACATTGCCCCGACAAAGGCTCAGAAACATCCATCTGAGGGAAGCAAGATGTCGACCGTCAGCGTGAAAGCTCTTGTTCGCTTCACTTTCATCGTCCCACTCGTTTGCGTTCTATC
Organism: uncultured Alphaproteobacteria bacterium; assembly: GCA_963696555.1. Taxonomy (GTDB): domain Bacteria; phylum Pseudomonadota; class Alphaproteobacteria; order Rhizobiales; family Xanthobacteraceae; genus BOG-931. The sequence goes on from CAVOKR010000014.1 coordinate 649,158, forward strand.
TCGTGCGGTTTGCGCAGCTTCTTGGAGTGCGAGCGTGGATGATTTAAGCGGACTTCCAACCGTATCTATCGGCGGGGCTAAGGCGATGTCGAGTTCAATTTGTTTTCTGGGGAAAAGACTGGACTTGGGCCAACCTGTCGACGCGGTTTTCCGTGACCGCGCCATTTGAATATGCGATCGCTGGAAGCGATCAGGCTCTTAACTTCGACTTGTCCGGCCTCGTTAGAAGAAATCCGAGCCAGCAACTAATCTGGAACCTCGATTTTGATGCGCACGGCACGATGATGGACGTCATCGGAGGAGGCATTGCGTTCAAATTTGACCTTGCAAATTTCGGTTCGCAACTTGGAGAGCCGGAACTTCTCCCTGACAACCGCGGCTGGAGTTGGGGCAGGACAGGCGGTACCAAGTTGGAAATGCGCTTCGATCCTCCCCCTGTCTCGGTCAATTTCGTATCTCCAGGACAGAAATCCGAGATACGAGCATTTTTTTATCAAGGAGAGATACCTCACGGTCAGCGGCACTATGTCGCCACCCTAAATCTCTCAGGTGACATGATCATCGGTCCAACCAATGCCGAACGGTTTGGACCGGACGATTATACGGCTTGGCCAACGGATATCCTCAATTCAAGTACGGCCCCCATTGATCTTTCTTTTCTCAACGAAGCTGACGGCCTGCCGGCAGGCACGGTCTCCTAAAGATTGCCAATGACCGACTGGTATTCGAAGACGGAACGCCCGTCCGTTTAAGCAATACGAGATGTGTCAAGTAGAGGACATAAC
>CAVOKR010000015.1:0-323611 GCA_963696555.1 uncultured Alphaproteobacteria bacterium
CTGGAAACTGGCCGTGGAACCCGCCAAGGAGTTCACGCTCAGCGCTCGGGGAAAAACCTACCATTGCGACATTACGGTGGAACCGTTGCTGGATGCCGAAGGCCAGGTGGCAGGCGTGAACTGCGCGTGCGTGGATATAACCCACCTGCGAGAAGTCACGGAAGAACTACGGCAGGCGAAGGAGAAGCTGGCTGAAGAAAAACTTTATTTGGAACAAGCCATCGACACCGAACTGGGGTTCGGGGAAATCATCGGACGCAGCCGTGTTTTGAAAGAAGTGATGGACAAGGTGGCGAAGGTCGCTCCCAGCGATGCGACCGTGCTGCTGCTGGGCGAAACGGGCACCGGCAAGGAATTGGTGGCGCGCGCCATTCACCACTTAAGCAATCGCAAGGAGAATAGTTTCATCAAGCTGAATTGTGCCGCTATCCCCTCCGGCCTGCTGGAAAGCGAACTGTTTGGACACGAGAAAGGAGCGTTCACGGGCGCGGTTGCCAGGAAACTAGGGCGACTGGAGCTGGCCGACGGGGGTACGCTGTTTCTGGATGAAATCGGAGAGATGCCCCTGTCCTTGCAGGCCAAGTTGCTGCGGGTGCTGCGCGACCTCTACCGTCCCAAAGGGTGCGCTCGCCGCGCTTATGACAGCCGAGGCAGATCGCGTTATTCTCTTCCGCCGTCCGGCTGGTGTCCTCGGGGCGGAATGAAGTGATGCCTCCAACGCCGACCCCGCCGCCCGCCTTCACATGCGCGGAGCCCGGGCCATGGCAAGTTTCGCAATCGATCTTGCCCTGCTTTTGCAGCCGGCCCATCAGCGTGTAGCCGAATTGATTGGCCTGATCGGCGTGGCAGGTGAGGCAGACTTTCGCGCCCGACGACAGTCGCCGGCACCGGCTCCGCAGGCAGCGCCTTCGGCTTGGCGGCCTTACCCGGCTTCGCAGCAGGCGCGGCAGGCTTCGGCGGAGGAGGGCCTTGGAAAAGCTGTTGCAACGCATCCAGCGCAGAATCCGCGTCGGCGAGTTTCAGCTGATGCTCATTCGCCTGCTGCGCATCGGCCGAGAATGACCGCGCGAAAGCGCGCAGCGGCGCGTAGGTGTCGCCGGCAAAATCGCGATCGGCCACCGTTACGGTCGCTCGAACGCGAGCGACGGACATATCGGACTGCGGGTCGACGGCCTGTCGGAGGTAATTACGTAGTGCCGCGACGGGATCGGCACTGGTCGGCGCCGCGACTTTTGCAATCGTACGGGTGGGGGCACTTGGCTGCGCAACGTCAACTAATTGAATGTAATTTTGCAGTGCCGCGACTGGATCGCCTTGGCTTCCGAGATCAGTCGCGCTGGCTGCCGTTGCGGATCCCGCAAGCACACTGCAGACTAACCCGAGCGCTACACGGTGGACTTTGCCAACCCAAGACATACACATGACGGCCCCCCGACCGATCTCATCGTCAAGTTTCAGCTTCGCACTTTTAGGAAGCAAGATAAAAAGCGATCGATCATCTAATAAACGCGTATGGTGTGGCCGGCACAACGCAGTTTTGGTGTTTACCTACCGCCGCGAATTCAAACGCGGTTTTAGATCGTCAAGTTAGGTATAGAGGCACCTGCCAGGCGTTATCGAAATTCCCGGAGGATTTGACGCCGATCAAGTCGGAACGAACTTCAATCCGGTAGCTTGTCTTCGACGGCTGGCTTCGTCGCCGAACTTTTCCTGCTCCTGCACGTAGCTTCGACACTGGAAAGAGGGAAGGGAAGCCGCAGACCGTGCAAGTTAAGGGAAAATCACAATGAACAAGAGACGAGATTGCAAATGCCTTCGCCACCGCGATTCCGTTTCTCTGTGGCGGCGCCGGATTGATGACCGCAGCATTGATCGCCGGCGGCATGGCGCTCTTGCCGCCGAGCGCAGCGCAGGCGAAGCCCGCTTATGCCGCGGCGACCGGCCTGCCTTGCACCAAGTGCCATACCGGCGCGCCGGGCATGGCCTCGGTCAACGACTTCGGCAAAACATTCGCCGCCAACGGCCATAAGCTGTAAGCTTCTCAACAAAATTGCGTCGTGATGCATCAGGATACCTTCGGACGCTAGGTTGGCGTCCGGAGCATTATTGTTTCACGCAATACCAGCTGTCGAGTAGAGTGTGTGATGATCTTATGGTTGATTTTGGCGGCAATGACGGCGGCCGCGGTATTCGCCGTTTTATGGCCGTTGATGCGCCGCGCCACGGATGCACGTCGGGCAGCGACGTTGAGGTCTATCGCGATCAACTCAATGAGGTCGAACGCGACCTCGCGGCCGGCCTGATCGGCCAGACCGAGGCCGAAGCGGCGCGCGTTGAGATATCCCGGCGCTTGCTGGCGGCAGCCGACATCCAAGCCGCAGCGCCTGCGGCTGCGATCACTGGACCGGCTTCGCGCCGGCGACGCGTTCTCGCGATCGCATCGCTCGCCGTCGTCCCGCTGATCGCCGGAGGGCTTTATCTGCGCCTCGGCTCACCGCAACTCGCCGCCGCGCAATCCGTGGCCGAAAGCGACGCCGCGACGCCGGATAAATCGATCGAAAGCCTGGTCGTTCAGGCCGAGGAGCATTTGCGGCGCAATCCCGACGACGGCCATGCCTGGGAAGTCCTGGCGCCGGTTTACATGCAGGTCGACCGTTACTCGGATTCGGTCGCCGCCTGGCGCAACGCTCTGCGACTTCTCGGCGATAACGCCGAACGCGACGCCGATTTCGGCGAGTCGCTGACCGCGGAGGCGAACGGAGTCGTCACCGCCGACGCCAAGGCCGCTTTCACGCATGCCTTCGCCCTCGACGACACCTTGGTCGCTCCCCGTTACTATTTGGGTCTCGCGGCCGAGCAAGATGGCCGGCGCGATGACGCCGCCAAGATGTGGCGCGATCTCATCGCTAGAGCGCCAGCGGGCGCCGAATGGGTTGGCGAAGTACGTGACGCGCTGGCGCGCGTCGAAGGCCCGGCCAACACCACGCCCGGTCCCGGCGCCGCCCAGATGGCGGAGGCGGCGAATGCGCCGCCCGGGCAACAATCGACCATGATCCAAGCGATGGTCGAGCGCTTGGCTACGCGGCTCAAGCAAGATGGCTCCGACGCCGCCGGCTGGGCGCAATTGGTGCGCTCCTACAATGTCCTTGGTCAGCCGGACAAAGCGCGCGCCACCATCGCCGATGCGCAGCAGGCGCTAGCAAACGACCCAGACAAGCTTGCTCAGTTCAACGCGGCGATCAAAGGCACCGCCACGACGGAAGCGGCTGCGCCCGCTGCGCCTGCTCTGCCCGGTCCCGACGCCGCCCAGGTGGCGGCCGCGGCCAGTCAGCCGCCGGACCAACAAAACGCGATGATCCAAGGGATGGTCGACGGCCTGGCGACGCGGCTGAAAGAGGACGGTACGGACGTCGCCGGTTGGCTTCGGCTGATACGCTCGTACAATGTCCTCAATCAACCCGACAAAGCCCGCGCCGCGGCAGCCGATGCAAAAATGGCGCTCGCCGGCGATCCCGCCAAGCTCGCCGAACTAAATACGGGATTGAAAGATAACACCGACGGTGCTCCCGCGCCGGCCGCGAATGCGCCGAATTTCACGCCGCGACCGCCCTCCGGAGCGCCGCCGGCGCACGACGACGCGGCGGGGATGCAAGGCATGGTCGACGGGCTTGCTGAAAGACTGAAGAAATCCGGATCCGATCCGGAGGGCTGGCTGATGCTGGTGCGTTCCTATGCGACGCTCGGCGAAAAGGATAAGGCGACCGCCGCAATCGCCGACGCCCGGCAGGCGCTGGCGAACGATCCGAAACTGCTCGACGAATTCAACCAAGCGCTGGCGAGCTTCAAGATCGACAAATAGCGCCTTGAATTACGCCGCCGCCGCGAAGCCAAAGACCGCTGTGGCCGCCGCCGCGGTCAGTTGTTTTTCGCGCCTTGGAAAATCCAGCTGTAGATGGTGTCGCGCAGACAGGCCGGCAGCGCCTTATGCCCGAACGGCATCCGCAGCTTGGCCTTGCCGTCGATCAAGACGATAATGTTGCTCGAATCCGGCTGACCGGGGATGACCATGGGTCCGAATTTCGTGCCTTTCATCAAGCCGTCATAATTCGTCAAATCGAGCCCGCTCTCCGCGAGACCTTGGCCCCCGGCCTCGTGACAGGAGACGCAATATCCCTTGAGAATGGGCACGACGTCCTCCGCGAAGCTCATTTGAGCGTGTTGCGCGCAGGCCTGGTGGATCGGCGGCGTGAACGTTGCTGCCGCCAATGCCAACCCGCCGGCGGCAACGCTGAACAGCATGGTTTTTGGCTTCTTCATGAGATTTTCCTTCGGGATTGAACCCGTGTGGCCATCGGCCTTTTGCACGAGGCCTCAAGCAAATAAATGCGGTTCGCACGGTAAAGCGCTCGCAACTCACTGATAGAAACTACCCAATGAGTCTCAAACCACAATCTCGCAAAACTACAGTATTGACTACCGGCTATTTCAGGCCGGAAGTTTGACGGAGTCCGATACGCTTACCGGAGTACCGTTCACGCCGCCGCCAGCGCGCGATCCCTGAACGGCATTTTTAGGCGCGCCCGGACGTCGATCAGGGCTTCGGCCCTCGGTATAGGGGCTTGGCTGACGCCAGCCTCAATTCCGCACCCGAGCTCAACCTAATCCGCCACCAGATTCTTTGCGCCGCGGCTGATGAAGTCAGCGAGGCTGTTCGGAGCGCGGCCGAGCAGCCAATGGAGCGTGTTGGAATTTCCGATCAAGCCATGCGCGGCGTAATAGCGAAACATCGCGGCAAGCGTCTGCGCCTCGGAATCTCCCATTCCGGCAGCGCGGACACGTGCCGCCCAGGCCTCGACCGTTTCAACCTCGACACGAATGACTTTGTTTAACGCCGCGCCGATGGCGGCGGCCACTTCGCTTTGGTTCAAGGGCGCCGTGCCTGCCAGTTCATAGGTCGCGCCGCCGTGGCGCTGGCTCGACAATACAATCGCCGCGGCTTCCGCGACGTCATCGAGGTCGACGAGGCTGAGCCGCGTTTCCGCCGGATAGGGGATTCGCAAGACGCCGGCTTCGGCGATGCCGCGCCAAGCGCCGAACAGATTTTGCATATAGGCCGTCGGCTGCAGGATGGTGAGATCGAGATCAAGCGCGAAAAGCATCTGCTCGGTTCGCATTTTCTGCCAGTGATGCGGCATCGCCTCGATCTGCGGATGCAGCACCGAGTGGTAAACGAAGCGCTTGACGCCGTGCGCCCGAGCGGCGGTCGCGACGCTGCCCGTATAGTCGAATTCGCTCGGACTGACGTTGGGACAGATGTGATAAATCGCCTGAGTGCCGGCGACTGCACCGGCCACGGCGACGGCGTCTTCGAAACTGCCGACGCAGACTTCCGTGGCGCCGAGTTGTTTGAGCACCTCGATGTGCTCCGGCCGCCGCACCAGAGCCCGCACCGACGCGCCTTTCGCCGCCAACGCCTTGACGATCGCCTTGCCGGTCTTGCCCGCGGCGCCGGTGACCAGGATCATTGTCGGATTTTTGGCGGCGGCGCCGTCAACTCAAACAGACGGTTCGGGCTCAGCGGAATTTCCAGAAGCTCGACCTTCTTGGCGGCAAGCTCGAGCGCGTCCTCGATCGCTTGCGCGAACAGCGGCCCGACCGGGATGGCGCCGGCTTCGCCCGCGCCCTTGATGCCGAGCGGGTTGAGCGGCGACGGCGTGACGGTATGAGCAATTTCCATGTGCGGCACTTCGAGCGCGGTCGGCAACAGATAGTCAGCAAGCGAAGCGTTGAGCAGTTGGCCGTCCTCGTCGAAGACGAGTTGCTCGTAGTAGGCATTGCCGATGCCCTGCGCCACGCCGCCGTGAATCTGCCCGGCGAGGATCAGCGGATTGATCACGGTACCGCAGTCGTGCACCACGACATATTTGAGCACGTTGAGCATGAAGGTCTGCGGGTCGACCTCGACGATCATGGCATGCACGCCGCTCGCCGTCGCGCCGCTCGGCGGACCGAAATATTGCGTCGATTCGAGTCCCGGTTCGGTTCCCGGCTGCACTGCGCCGCGCATCGGATTGGCCTTCAAGGCCAGCGTGCCGAGCTTGACCGCCTGGCCGGGAACGCCGACGACCGAGACCTCGCCATTGGCGATCTCAAGATCTTCCTCGGCGCATTCGAAATGATCGGCGGCGAGCTTTAATATCTTCTTTCGCACCGCAATCGACGCTTCGTTCACCGCATTGCCGGCGACCACGGCGCCACGGCTCGCGAATGTTCCGGCGCCCCAATAAAACTGATCGGTGTCGCCGGTGACGATATCGACGTCCGCCACCTCGACGCCGAGCTGATCGGCGGCGATCTGGGCGAACACCGTGAAATGCCCCTGCCCTTGCGTGCCGATGCCGGTCGCGACACTGACCTTGCCGTTCGACTGAACCTGGACTTTGGCGCCCTCGTAGGGGCCGATGCCGGTGCCCTCGACATAGCAGGCAAGGCCGATGCCGACGTGGCGGCCTTCGGCGCGCAGCCGCGGCTGCTCTTCGGCGAGGAAATTCTTATAGCCGATGCAGTTCCAACGCTTTGTCGAGGATCGGCTCATAATTGCCGCTGTCGTAGGAGAGCTGGGTAAAATCCTGATAGATGATCTCGTTGTCGTAGGGGAACGCATCCGGCGGGATCAAATTACGCCTGCGGATTTCGGCGCGGTCGATATTCATTTCGTTCGCGGCGATATCGAGAAGCCGTTCGATAACGAATACGCCGTGCTGCCTCCCGGCGCCGCGATAAGGCGTCACGATCGGCTTGTTGGTGAAGACCGCCGTGAACGTGCTGTCGTAGTTCGGGATCACATAAGGGCCGAGCAACGTGCACTGACTGTTGATCGGCACCGTCAGCCCATAGGGATTATAGGCGCCGGTATCGTGCAGGAACACGTCCTTGACGCCGAGAATGCGGCCATCGTCCGTCAGCGCGATCTCGGCGTCGTGGGTCTGGCCGCGCTCGTGCGTGGTGGCAAAAAAATGCTCAAGCCTGTCCTCGATCCATTTGACCGGGCGGTTGAGCTTTCTTGCCGCCCACGGGATCACCACCTCTTCGGGGTAGAACAGCATGATCTTCGGCCCAAAACCGCCGCCGACGAACGGCGCGATGACCCGGACCTGCCGCTCGCTCAAGCCCAGCATCGCGGCGAGGCCGTTGCGCAAAAACACCGGCGCCTGCGTGGTGTCCCATATCGTGAGCTGATTGGCGCGGGCGTCCCATCGCGCCACGATGCCGCGGGTCTCGATGGGCGACGACGCACCATGGTCGTAAGAAAGACGCCGCGCGATGACGTGGCCGGCCTGGGCGCGAGCGGCCGCGTAATTGCCCTTCGTCTGGCGGACATGCGCCGCGACATTCGAAGCCACATCGTCATGAACCGAAGCGGAATTTCCAGTAACGGCCTTTTCCAGATCGACGACCGCCGGCAGCGGTTCGATGTCGATGACGATATCGGCCAGCGCGTCCTCGGCGAGATAGCGGCTTTCGGCGAGCACAACGGCGAGCGGCTCGCCGACGTGGCGGACCTTGTCCTTGGCTAAAGGTACCTGGGTGCGTTGATTGAACGTAATGCCGGCGATCGGCGGCGGCGGCACCAATAGCGGGCCGGGCGCCCAGTAGTCGCCGAGGTCCACGGCCGTATAGACCGCGATCACGCCCGGCCGCGCGCGCGCCGCCGCAACGTCGATCGAGCGGATGCGGCCGTGCGCGACATTGCTGCGCAGAAACGCGGCGTGGAGCAGCCCCGGAAGCTCGACATCGTCGACAAATAAAGCCTGTCCGCTGAGCAGACGGGCGTCTTCGTTGCGCCGGATCGGAGTCCCGAATTTGCGCGTCGTCACGGCGACGGCTTTCGCAGTTGCGCCGCGGCAAGCTGCACGGCCTCGACGATATGCTGATAGCCGGTGCAGCGGCACAGATTGCCGGACAGCGCCTCGCGGATTTGCGCTTCGTCGGGCGCCGGCGTTTCATCGAGAAACGCTTTCATGGTCATCAGTACGCCGGGCGTGCAGTAACCGCACTGCAGGCCGTGACATTCCCGCATTGCCGCCTGCAGCGGGTGAAGCTCGTCAGGGCCCGGCGCCAGTCCCTCGACCGTCGTGACGGCATGGCCATCGGCCTGCGCGGCGAACATCAGACAGGAGCGGACGGCAACGCCATCGAAGATCACCGTGCAAGCGCCGCAAACGCCGTGTTCGCAGCCGACATGGGTCCCGGCGAGCAACAGATCGTGGCGCAGGAAGTCGCTCAGCAACAAACGCGACTTCGACCGTGCGCCGATATTCGACGCCGTTCACGGTGACGGCGATCGTCATGAGTATCGGTTGCTGCGGGGTCAGTGAGCACGTCGCGCCCGTTCGTCGGCTGCCGTAAGCGCGCGCTTGGTCAAGACGCCGGCGAGATGCCGCTGAAAATCTTTGCTGGCGTGGATACTGCCGCCGGGATCAATCGCCGTCTGCACGTAATCTGCAGCCTGATCGATCGCCGCTGCGTTGAGTGGGCCGCCCCAGGAGCGAGCCACCGGCTTCTTCGGCGAGGATCGGTGTCTCGCCGGCGTTGCACAAGGCAATGCGAGCTTGCGCGCAATTTCCATCGGCATCGAGCTCTACGGTGCAAGCGACGCCGATCAGTGCAAAATCGCCACGCCGCCGCGATACTTCCATGAACGAGCTTCCACAGCGCGGCCCGGCAACGGGGAGTTCCACATCCGTCAGCATCTCGTCGGATTCAAGCGTCGTGGTGAGCGCGCCGGCAAAGAAGTCCGCCGCGGCGATCCATCGCTCCGCTTTCTGAGACTGCGCCCGCAGCCTGCCCGCGAGCGCCAGCACAATCGCTGGCATTTCGGACGCCGGATCCGCGTGCGCGAGATTGCCCCCAATGGTACCGCGATTGCGAATCTGCGGATGGGCGATGTGCGGCAACGCCTCATGGATAAGGGGAAGGCACTTCGCAATCGCCGGATCGCGTTCAAGCTTGCCGTATCGCGTCAGCGCTCCGATTAGGACAGTGCCACTGTCCGAATTTTTCACTCCGGCGCATGCGGTGAGCGGGTTGATGTCGATCAGAACGGCGGGCTGGGTGAGACGAAAATTGATCGTCGGCACCAGGCTCTGACCCCCGGCAAGAAAATGCGCGTCGCCGCCATAGTCGGTTTTGAGCGCCAAGGCCTGCTCGATCGAACGGGCGACGATATATTTGAATGGTGCGGGCTTCATGTTTGCGGACAATGGTCGAGGGACTTTGCGCAGATGTCCGGCAAAGTATGAGGAGGATTGCCCCGAGGAGTCAAAATTTTCTCCTTTGGAGGGGCGCACTTGGCACTTTTGCACTGTATCGTTGCGCGTTCTTGCACAATAATCCCTCAGACTTCGCCCAAATCTTGGGCGCGGAAACCATGTGAAGGTCTGTCATATTTTGCTTTGATCCCTCGGACAGCAAGGCGGTCGAGGCCGAAATGGCAAAGCACGGCTTTTGCATCGGCATCACTTGACCCGTTGCGCGTGGATGAAAGTATGCGAGCACCCGATCCTGGAAGTTTTGTCGGCCAGCCTGCGCCCGGTTCCGCGGCCCTGGCCGTCAAGGCGCAAGGCGTCTCGCTGACATTTGAGACATCGGACGGCGAGGTACAGGCGCTCGCCAACGTCGACCTCGATATCGCCGAGGGCGATTTCGTCTCCTTCATCGGCCCGTCGGGCTGCGGCAAGACCACACTGATGCGGGTGATCGCCGACCTCGAGCGGCCCACTTCGGGAACAATTCTGGTCAACGGCGTCACGCCCGAACGGGCGCGGCTGGAACGGCACTACGGCTATGTGTTTCAAGCCCCCGCGCTCTATCCATGGCGCACCATCGAACGCAACGTGGCGCTGCCCTTGGAGATCATGGGGCTTAATCCGACGCTGCGCCGGGAGCGCGTCGAGCATTATCTCAAGCTCGTCAATCTCTCGGGCTTCGAGCGCAAATATCCCTGGCAACTTTCCGGCGGCATGCAGCAGCGTGCGTCGATTGCGCGCGCGCTGTCGTTCGAGCCGAAGCTTTTGTTGATGGACGAACCGTTCGGCGCACTCGACGAAATCGTGCGCGATCACCTTAACGAGCAACTGCTGCGGCTGTGGAACCAAACCGGTAAAACAGTAGTGTTCGTCACCCATTCAATTCCCGAGGCGGTGTTCCTCTCGACCAAGATCGTGGTGATGTCGCCGCGGCCCGGACGGATCATCGACGTCATTGCCTGCAATTTTCCGCGCGACCGCACGCTTGAGTTTCGCGAAACACCGGAATTTCTGAAAATCGCGCAGCGGGTGCGCGCCGGGCTGCGTTCGGGGCATTCCTACGATGAGTAACACCTATGCGGTAGCGCGGCCGGCTGCGATCAGATGGCATCCCGCCGTCGTGCGCGCTGCCCCGGTCACCGCGGTGGTCGCGGCGCTGATCGTGATTTGGTATATCGGCGCGGTGCTGATGAACCGGAATATCGTGCGCAACCAGTTCGAGCGCGACGAAACGCCCTACACCACCGGACAATTGATCGCCGGCACGCTCGACGCCGAGCGGCCGTTATTGCCGGCGCCGCATCAGATCATAGCGACCTTCGCCGATGACGTGTTCGGCTGGCCGGTGACGTCGCCGCGCAGTCTTGTCTATCACAGCTGGGTCACGCTGTCGGCGACCTTCGTCGGCTTTTTGCTCGGCGCATCGTTCGGGGTTTTTCTCGCCGTGCTGATCGTGCATGCGCGAACATTACAAAAAAGCCTGCTGCCCTGGATCATCTGCTCGCAGATGGTGCCGATCCTGGCGGTCGCGCCTATCGTCATCGTCGTGCTGGGCTCGATCGGGCTTCGCGGGCTACTGCCGAAAGCGATCATCTCGGCCTATTTGTGCTTTTTCCCGGTTACCATCGGCGTGGTGAAGGGATTGAATTCGCCCGATCCGATCCAGCTCGATCTGATGCGAACCTGGTCGGCAACACCGGCGCAGATTTTCTGGAAGCTGCGCTGGCCGTCGGCGGTGCCCTTCCTGTTCACGAGTCTCAAGGTGTCGATCACGATCTCGCTCATTGGCGCGATCGTCGCCGAATTGCCGACCGGCGCCCAGGCCGGCATCGGTGCCCGGCTACTCGCCGGTTCCTATTACGGACAGACTGTCCAGATCTGGGCGGCGCTCGTTGCCGCGTCGGTGGTGGCCGTCGGGTTGATCGGTCTTGTCGATCTGATCGAGCGCTGGGTCGGGCAACTCATGGGAGCGCGCGCGTGAACGTGAATTGGCACCGCGCGGTCTATGTGGTCGCCGTGATCGGCCTCTTCGCCGCCATGGTTGCGCCGTTGTCGAGCGAACCGACGGCAGCGATCCCCGCCCGGCCCGCGGTTCTTGCGGCGACGCTGCTGACGGCACTCCTCTATACCGGAGCCGCGTTCACGACCGCATGGTGGTCGATTGCACTGACGTTTATCGGCGTCTTGCGCGGCGGTTGGATAACGCTCGTGCTGTTGCACGATCCGACGATCGCCGGCTATGCGGCATTGGGTTTCTGGCTCATCGTCATGGCGAACTGGATCGCGGCTTGGTGTGGCGTCGCCGGGCTAGCCGCCATCAGGCCGCACGACAAGATTACCTCCCGCGCCGTCGAACTCGCGATTCCGCTCCTGTTCGGCGCCTTCCTGTTCTATCTGTGGGAAGTAGCCGTCCGCGGCTTCGGCGTGCCCACTGTGCTGTTTCCGCCGCCAAGCATGATCGCCGTGCGTTTTTTCGACTCGCTGTGGACGCTGTGGCAGGATTTCTTTCAGACTTTCATCCTCGGCGTGCTGACCGGCTATGTCATCGGCTGCGGCGCCGGCTTTCTCGTCGCCATCGTCGCGCACCGCTACACTTTCCTCGGTCGCGGGCTGTTGCCGCTCGGCAATTTCGTCTCCGCGCTGCCGATCGTCGGCGTCGCGCCCATCATGGTGATGTGGTTCGGCTTCGATTGGCCGTCGAAAGCGGCCGTCGTCGTCGTCATCACGTTTTTCCCGATGCTGGTGAACACGCTCGCGGGCTTGAATGCGGCCGGACACATCGAGCGCGATTTGATGCGCTCCTATGGCGCCGGAGAGGGTCAGACGCTGCAGAAACTCTATCTGCCTGCCGCCATGCCGTTCATCTTCAACGCGCTGAAGATCAATTCGACGCTCGCCTTCATCGGCGCGATCGTCGCGGAATTCTTCGGCACCCCGACGCAAGGAATAGGCTTTCGCATCTCGATCGAGGCCGGCCGCATGGCGCTCGACATGGTGTGGGCGGAGATCGCGCTGGCGGCGATTGCCGGCATGGCTTTCTACGGAATTGTCGCGCTCGCCGAGCGCGCGACGACCTTCTGGCATCCATCCTATCGGACCTGACTCGGCGGTTCGCATATCGTCTGGAGTACGATCATGAGAAAAATAACGATGGTTGCGGCAGCCGGCGCGCTCGCGTTCTCGGTTGCCGGTGCTCAAGCTGCCGATCCGGTGACGATCCAGCTGAAATGGGTGGCGCAGGCCCAGTTCGCCGGCTATTTCGTCGCCAAGGAGAAGGGCTTCTACAAGGACGTCGGCCTCGACGTGACGATCAATCCGGGCGGTCCGGATGTCGCTCCGCCGCAGGTGATCGCCGGCGGCGGCGCCGACGTAGTGGTCGACTGGATGCCGTCCGCGCTCGCCTCGCGCGAGAAGGGCGTGCCGCTGGTCAATATCTCGCAGACCTTCAAGCATTCGGGCCTGGAGCTCGTCTGCCGCAAGGACACCGGCATCACCAAGCCGGCGGACTTCAAGGGTAAGAAGATCGGCATCTGGTACGGTGGCAACGAATATCCGTTCCTGAACTGGATGTCGAAACTCGGCATCTCGACCGATGGCGGTCCGAATGGCGTGACCGTGATCAAGCAGGGCTTCAACGTCGACCCGATCCTGCAAAAGCAGGCGGACTGCGTCTCGGCGATGACCTACAATGAATATTGGCAGGTAATCGACGGCGGGTATAAGCCCAGCGATCTCGTGGTCTTCAATTACGAGAAGGAAGGCGTGAGCACGCTCGAGGACGGTCTCTGGGCCATGGAGCCGAAGCTCAAGGATCCGGCCTTCGTCGCCAAGATGGCGAAGTTCGTCAAAGCCTCGGTCAAGGGCTGGGACTATGCCAAGGCCCATGAGGACGAGGCGGTGAAGATCATCCTCGCCACCGACACCACCGGTTCAAAGACCGAAAAGGACCAAAAGCGGATGATGGGCGAGATCGGCAAACTTCTGGATACAGGCAACATGGAACTGGATCCGAAGGACTATGACCGTACCGTCGGCATCCTGATGAGCGGCAAGTCCGATCCGGTCATCACCAAGAAGCCGGAAGGCGCTTGGACCCACGCCGTCTATGAAGCGATGAAATAACGCCATAGCGGCGACATCGGGCGAGTGCCGGCCGTCTTGCGACGGCCGGCTTTCGTCGTTTACTTGATAACGTCAGTCGTCGGGGAGCGTCAGCGACGACGCTCTCTCTGTTGAGGCGTAAACATGACCGGGCGATCTCCTCAGCTGCGTATCGGTATCGATACCGGCGGTACCTTCACCGATATCGTCTGCGTGGATGCCGCCTCCGGCGCGATGCGCGTCACCAAAGTGGCAAGCACGCCCCAAAATCCGGCGATCGGGCTCGTCCGCGGCGTCAAATCGATTTTCGGCGATGCCTCGATCGACGATCTCGCCGGTCTCGCTCACGGCACCACGGTCGCAACCAATGCCCTTCTCCAAGGCGAGATTGCAGGCCTCGGCCTGATCGTCACCGATGGTTTCCGGCATATTCTCGAAATCGCGCGCCAAGCGGTGCCCGACGGCTACGGCAACTCGTATTTTTGGGTCAAACCGGACCGCCTCGTGCCGCTGCGCTACGTCCGCGAGGTCGGCGGCCGACTGAATTTTTTGGGTGAGGAGTTGCGGCCGCTCGACGAGGCTTCAATCCGAACCGCGGCGCGCTTTTTCCGCGAACAAGACATCAAGGCCGTCGGGGTCTGTCTCCTGCATTCCTACGCCAATGCGGCGCATGAGCGCCGCGTCGGCGAAATCCTCGCCGAGGAATTTCCGGATTGCGTTGTTTCGCTGTCCTGCGACGTGCTGCCGGAATATCGCGAATACGAACGCGCGGTGACGACGCTGGTCGATGCTTTCGTCAAGCCGCATATGGGCCGCTATCTGCAGCGCATCCGCGAGGAGCTCGGTCCGGGCCTGCGTGACAAGCCGTTTCTGGTGATGCAGTCGAGCGGCGGGGTCGCGAGTCCCGATCAGGTGATGAGAAAGCCCATTACCACGGCTCTGTCGGGACCGGCGGCCGGTGCCATCGGCTGCGCGGTCATCGCCAAGATCGCAGGCTTTCCCGATCTGGTGACGCTCGATGCCGGCGGCACCTCGACCGATTTATGTTTGATCGAGAACGCTAAAGCCGAGCATTACCAACGGCGGCGCGGTCGGACGCTTTCCGGTGCGCGTGCCGATGATCGATATCAAGACCATCGGCACCGGCGGCGGCTCGATCGCCTGGATTACGCGCGAAGGCCATCTCAAGGTCGGACCGCGCAGCGCCGGCGCCGAGCCCGGGCCGATGTGCTACCCGAACGGCGGCAAGGAGCCGACCATAACCGACGCCAATCTCGTGCTGGGGCGGATTCCGCCGGCGCTGATCGGCGGCGGCATTCCTTTGAGCGTCGAGCGCTCGCGCGCGGGCATCGCCGAACTTGCGACGCGGCTCGCCGGCAACATGACGCCCGAGCAACTCGCCGAGGGCATCATCGAGATCGCCAATTGGGATCAGGCCAACGCCATCCGGCAGATGACGATCCAGCGCGGCATCGATCCGCGGCAATTCGCGCTGTTGTCATTCGGCGGCTCGGGCCCGGCGCAATCGCCGGCGGTGATGGACCTCATCGGCATGAAAGCCTGCATCGTGCCGCCCAATCCCGGAAATCTTTCGGCATTCGGCCTGCTCGCGGTCGATTGGCGCACCGATCAGATCGTGACCAAGGTCACCCACGAGGATGCCGTCGATACCGGCACGATCGCCGAGATTTACCACACTCTCGAGAGCGAGGCGGTCGCGAGGCTTGAAGAGGATGGCATCGAGCGCTTGCGCATCCGTCTCGTCGCGTGAAGCCGATGTGCGTTACGCCGGGCAATCCATGGAAGTCCGCGTGCAGTGCGCCCGTCGGCGCGATCGACGCAGCTTTCGTCGCGGCGACGATCGCCGCGTTTCACTCCGCCCACCTGAAAGCTTTCGGCTATAATTACGCCGGCCGGCAAAAGGTGGAGATCGTCAATTTCTGCGTCTCGGGCTTCGGCATGATCGAACGTCCGGCGATTCCGAAGCTAGCCGTCGCAAAGCCCGCCGAGCCTCGCGGCACGCGTCCGGTTTATTTCGGCAGCGCGTTTCGCGAGACGCCGATCTATGATCGGTCCACATTGCCTGCCGGCTTCCGCTTGGCGGGCCCCGCGGTGATCGAGGAATTCGGCTCGACCACGGTGGTGTTTCCGGGCCAGCAACTCGATGTCGACCAACATGGTATTTTGATCGTGCGGCGGGTCGGCACAGCAGACGAGACCAAGCGATGAACGTCCAGCCGCAAACTTGGCCGTGGCCGACCGCGCCCCGTTCGCGCCCTCGCGATATCGATCCGATCGTCCTGCAAATCGTCGAAGGCACGCTGAATTCCATCGAAGCGGAAATCGAATTCGCCATCGAGCGCACCGCGCGCTCGCCGATGATCCGCGAGGCGCATGATTATCGCGTCGGGCTGTTCGACCGCTATTGCCGAAAGCTCACCGGCCGATCCTATTCGGCGATGCCGAACGCCGTGGTGCGCGACTTTCCGCCGGAGACGATGCGGCCGGGCGACGTGTTCCTGATGAACGACACCTATCTCACCGAAGGCTCGATCGGCCACCTGCCCGATCTGTGCAGCACCGTTCCGGTGTTTCACGGCGGCGAGGTGGTCGCCTACATCCAGGCCTTCGGCCATCACGACGATATCGGCGGCCGGGTGCCGGGCTCGATGCCGGGCACGGCGGCGACGGTGTTCGAAGAAGGCCTCGCGGTACCGCCGATCAAGTTGTTCAGCGAAGGCGTTCGTAACGACGCCGTCTTCACCATCATCAAACGCAATACCCGCGTGCCCGAAATGCTGGCGGCCGATCTCGACAGCGAGGTGCAGGCCTGCATTATGGGCGCCCGCCGCATGGCCGAATTGTTCGATCGCTTCGGCCGCGACACCGTGGAGGCGTGCTTCCAGGCCATTCTCGACAAATGCCGCGACACTTTCCGGCGCGAGCTTCTGCCGAAGATCGCCGACGGCGAATATCGCTTGGGAAGACTATGTCGAGCACGACGGGCTGACCGATCCCAAGCTGCACAAGCTTGCGATCACCATGCGCAAGACCGCGGATCGCATCACGCTCGATTTCACCGGCACCGATCCGCAATCCATGGGCCCGATCAACTGGCCGGCCGACTATGCCGGCGGCGCGTTCCTGATCAAATGGATCGCGCCGATCCTGCGCAATCTTGCCGACACGCCCGAGCGCGCAGCCGAAATCCACGTCAACGAAGGCGTCTGCGAAGTTTTCGACATTGTCTTTCCGCCGAAGGGAACGCTGATCACGCCGGAATGGCCGGCCGCCACCAATGCGCGCTCGTTCGTGCTGCTGCGCTGCCTCGGCCTTCTCGCCGGCGTCGTTGCGCAGGCCGTCGACGGCCGCATGCCGGCCGATCAGGAAACCATCCGCTACACCGGCTTCTACGGCACCGACAAGAACGGCAAATCGTTCCTGTCGCGCGAAGTGTTGGGCGGCGGTTCCGGCGGCCGCTATTACGCCGATGGCAACGATGCCATTCACATCGTGCCGGATTCGCGCAATCAGCCGGCCGAATTCACCGAGACGCGGTTTCCGATCCTGGTCGAAAAACTCGCTCTGCGCACCGATTCCGGCGGCGCCGGCAAACGCCGCGGCGGGCTCGGCTACGAAAAGCATTACCGCGCGCTGGTCGACTGCCGCACCATCGTCACCGCCGACCGCGTGCGGCTCGGCTGTTACGGCGTCAATGGCGGCAAGGCCGGCATGCCGTTCTGCGTCACCATCGATATCGAAGGCACGCCGCGCGACCTCGGCGGGCTGGTCGACGGCGAGCCGGTGCTGGCAGGGCAGATCGTGCGCGTGCGTACCACCGGCGGCGGCGGCTGGGGCGATCCGCTGGAGCGCGAGCCCGAACTGGTGCTGCAGGACGTCATCGACGGTAAAGTGTCGGCCGAGGCCGCGCGCGACGATTACGGCGTCGTGCTCGTTGAGCGGCGAAACGCTCGACCGTCGATGAAGCAGGCAACCACACAGCTTCGCGATGAACGGCGCAGCGCGACGGCGTGGCAAGCCTGCCATCATCGATCGTGGCGAAGGTTTTGAAAAAATGCTGCGCGGCGAAATAAAGCCGTGGATACGCTCGGCGTGAAGAAACAGATGAGGATCTGATCCGGGATGGCTATCGAAGTCGCTAAAGTCGAACTGAAAACAGTGCAGGACGCGTCCGGCGTCGAGGAATGCATCAAGCAGGGTCAGTTCACCGCCGATCAGGTCATCGCCGTCATCGGCAAGACCGAGGGCAATGGCGGCGTCAACGATTTCACCCGCATTCTCGCCGACCAGGCGTTTCGCCGAGTGCTGCTGAAACATGGCCATCGCTCGGAAGCAGGATATCGCGCAGATTCCGATGGTGTGGTCCGGCGGCTGCGACGGCGTGATCACGCCGCACGCGACGGTCTTTGCGCGCAACGACAAGACCGGGCCAGCGTCGAAATCGCGGCTTGCCATCGGCACCGCGATGAGCGCGGAGCTGTTGCCCGAAGATATCGGCCGGCCGGCCATGGTGCAAAAAGTCGCCGACGCGCGTGAAGGCCGCGATGCGCGATGCCGGCATCGATGACCCGGCGGACGTGCATTACGTGCAGACCAAGACGCCGCTCCTGACCATCGAGTTGGTCAGGATGCGCAGTCGCGCGGCAAGCGACGTCGCCTGCGAAGTGCACATGTCGATGGGCGTGTCGAACGGCACCACCGGGCTCGGCATCGCGGTCGCGCTCGGCGAAATCGGCATGCC
Source organism: uncultured Alphaproteobacteria bacterium (assembly GCA_963696555.1). Lineage (GTDB taxonomy): Bacteria > Pseudomonadota > Alphaproteobacteria > Rhizobiales > Xanthobacteraceae > BOG-931. Next base: position 18,172 of record CAVOKR010000015.1, read on the forward strand.
GAAGGCGGAAGAGATCTGCCACAACCTCGATCTTTATTCTTCGGTCGCGTCGTGCTCGTCGGGCGTCGAGCTGACGCAAGCGCAGATCGTTCTGCTCGGCAACAAGCCCGGCGCCGGCGGCCGCTATCGCATCGGCCATTCGGTGATGAAGGACGCACTCGACATCGACGGCATCTACGAATTCGATCCGCAATGCCGGCCTCGAATTGCCGGAACGGCCGCGTGCCGAGGATCTCGGCGGGCGCGTCGTCAATTGTTTCATGAAATGCGAGGCCGACCGGCGCGGCACGCTGCGCGGCCGGCGCCAGATCATGATGGACGATTCCGACGTCCCCTGGCACCGTCACATCAAGGCCGCGGTCGGCGGCGTCGCCGCGACCGCGATCGGCGACGCGGCGGTATTCGTCTCCGTCGATGCCATGCATCAAGGTCCGCAGGGCGGCGGACCTGTGCATCGCCATCATCGATGCCGGCGAGTAATGGCGGCATAGGACTTGCACCAAATCAGCAGCGCGGCCGGGGCGACCGAGCCGGGCCAATAACCGGAGTAAGTCCATGAAGAAACGTCAGATTCCGAATATCCAGCGCTGTGCTAGCCGGCCTCGTCTTCGCCGTCGCCTGCGTGATCGGCTGGACGACGTCGCCTGCGCACGCCGATCCGGACAAGGTCAAGGTCGGTGTCTTCCCGATCAGTTCGTCGCTGCCTTATTTCGTCGCGATCAATCTCGGCTACTTCAAAGACCTCAATATCGAGCCGGAGACGACGACGCTGATGGGCGGCCCGCCGAATGTCGCGGCCTCTGATCACCAATCAGATCGAAGTCTCCGCCGTTCTGGTTACGCTCGAAGGCCTCAATGCCGACGTCAAGAAGCCGGGCGTCGCGATGTATGTCGCCATGCACAGCCAGAACACGACCTACAAGATGGAGCAGTTCGTCGTGCGCTCAGGCCTCGCCGACAAGGTCAAGACGCTGGCCGATTTCAAGGGTCTCAAACTGATGTCGGCGCCCGGACCTGCGAACCTCAACACCGCCAAAGGCATCCTCGCCAAAGTCGGCTTGAAGGACGGCGACTACACCATCGATCAACTCGACATGGGCCAGCACGTCAATGCCATGAAGGCCGGCACTTTCGACGGCGGCTATACGCTCGAGCCGAGCGCCACCATCATGCACAATCTCGGCGTCGCCGACACCGTCGAGGCCGGCGTCATCGCCAAATACATTCTGGGCAGTCCCGACGCCGACGCTTACGCCGCCGGCTGCGCGTTCACGACCGAATTCATCAACAACCGTCCCGATGTCGCCAAGCGCTTCGCCGAAGCCTGGAGCAAGGCGATCGACTATATCCACGCCAATCCCGAAGCGGCCCGCAAATATCTCGCCAAGAACACCTTGACGCCGGACAACCTCGTCGATTCGGTGCCGATGCTCGGCTACATCATGGTCAAGAACATGAACCCGAAGCAGCTCGGTTATCTGCAGGAATTCGCCGATTTCGGCCAGCAGATCGGCGTCGTCCCGGAAAAGATCGACGTGAAACAGGACCTCAAATCGTTCTGATGCTTAGTCCCTCGCCGTCGCTGCAACCCGCATCCCGCGCGAATAAACGACCGCACGTCACTATCCGCGGCTTGAGCAAGCGCTTCGGCACCACCGTCATCTACGACAAGTTCGATCTCGATCTCCCGCGCGGCGAACTGATCTCGGTGTTCGGGCCAAACGGCTGCGGCAAGAGCACTTTGATCAACATGATCGCCGGCCTCACGCCGCCCGATGCCGGTCAGATCCTGTTCGACGGCATGCGGCTCGACGAGATCAAGTTCGGCTATGTGTTTCAGAACTACCGTGAGGCGTTGTTCCCCTGGCTGCGCGCCTTCGACAATATCGCCTATCCGCTCAAGCTGATGCGGGTGCCGCACAGTCGAGCGCCGCGCCCGCACCGAGAGGCTCGTCGCGCATCTCGGCATCAAGCTCGATCTCAATCTATATCCCTATCAGATGTCCGGCGGCCAGCAGCAGCTGGTCTCGATCATGCGCGCGCTGATCGTCGAACCTGAGATCCTGTTTCTCGACGAGCCGTTCTCCGCGCTCGACTATGAGATGACGCTGTTCATGCGCGAGCAACTGCAACGCGTCTTTATGGAGACCGGCACCACGACGGTACTGGTATCGCACGACCTCGAAGAGGCGGTGTTTCTCGCCGATCGGGTTTTGCTGTTGTCGCGGCATCCGGCATTGGTCGCTGATTTTCCCATCGTCGCGGCACCGCGGCCGCGCACCGACGCGACGCTGTCCGATCCGGAATTCGTGCGCATCAAGGCGCATTGTCTGGAAGTATTCCAACGCGAGGTCAGGCGGGCGTGAAAGCGGAAAGTTTCAAGCCGTTGCTGCCGATCATCGGCGTCGTTGGCCTTGTCGCCGTCTGGTCGCTCGTGATGTTGGCGGCAATGGGTCGACCCGGTGCTGCTGCCCTCTCCGATCGCGACCGCGAAGGCGCTATGGAAGGGCATGGACGGCGGCGCGCTCGGCTTCGACTTCGTCAAAACGGTCTACCGCACCGCGGCAGCGACGGCGATCGCGGCGGTCATCGCCATCCCGCTCGGTATCGTGCTCGGCGCATCCGAAAAGGTCTATCGCTCGCTCGAATTCGTCATCGATTTCTTCCGCTCGACGCCGGCCTCGGCGATGTTTCCCTTGTTCCTGATCCTGTTCGGCGTCGGCGACGAAACCAAGATATCGGTGGCGGCGTTCGGCGCGGTACTGGTGATCGTCTTCAACGTCGCCTACGGCGTCATGAATGCGCGCAAGACGCGGCTGTTGGCGGCGAAGGTGATGGGCGCGTCGCGGCTGCGCGTTCTCGTTCGACGTGATGCTGATGGAATCGCTGCCGCAGACTTTCGTCGGGTTGCGCAACGGCGTGTCGCTGGCGCTTGGTCATCATCGTTGTCGCGGAGATGTTCATCGGTTCGCAGGACGGGCTCGGCCACAGCGTGTTCGAGGCACAGCAATTATTCGAAATGCCGCGGATGTATGCGGCGATTTTCGCCGCCGGAGTGCTCGGCTATGGGCTCAATTTGCTGTTCCTCCTGATCGAGCGCCGCTTCGTGCACTGGTCCGGCAAATAGTTTTGCACCAGAGCGCAGTTCTGATTCAATCGGAACTGGGCTCTGGCATTTTGTTTGAGCATGATCTTTTCGGAAAACCGGCTTCCACTTTTGCGGATCATGCTCTAGACCACGGGGCATGGCCGACGTGACGCTCACCCGCATATCTGCGCGAGAATTGGCGCGACTGATCCGCGAACGAGCGGTCAGTCCGGTCGAGGTTCTTGACGCCCATCTCGCGGCGATCGAAGCGGTCAATCCGAAGCTCAACGCCATCGTTACGCTCGTCGCCGAGCAGGCGCGGGATGCCGCGCGCACCGCCGAACAGGCAGTCATGAAAGGCGAGCCGCTCGGCCCGCTACACGGCCTGCCGGTCGCGATCAAGGACATCACGCTCACCGCCGGCATCCGCACCACCTGGGGCTCCCCGCTTTATAGGGACTACGTGCCTGACGGAAGACGCCGAAGTGGTACGCCGGCTCAAAGCCGCCGGCGCCATCGTCATCGGCAAAACCAATACGCCGGAATTCGCCGGCCGGCGCCAATACCGTCAACGCCGGTGTTCGGCGCCGACGCGAAATCCATGGAACGCGGCGCTGAGCGCCGCGGGTTCGTCCGGCGGTTCGGCTGTCGCCGCCGCGACAGGCATGGTGCCGATAGCGCAAGGCACGGATTTCGGCGGCTCGGTCCGCGTGCCGGCGGCGTTTTGCGGCATCGTCGGATTGCGGCCGACGCCGGGCCTCATCCCGAGCTACCCGATGCCGCTCGCCTGGGATTTCGGCCAGACCAACGGGCCGATGACCCGCGACGCCGAGGATGCGGCGCTGATGCTCGACGCCATGACGGGCTTCAGCCGGCTGTACGCCGATATCGGTCGCGCCGCCGTGGCAGAGTGCGCTCGCCGAAATGCGGCGCCGGCATGACGCCAAGGGCTCTGCGTGTCGCTTACGTCTCCGACATTGCCGGCATCGGCGTCGATCCCGAAATCGACGCAGATTTGCCGCGACTGCGGCCTTCCGCCTCAAAGACGCCGGCGCGGCGGTCGAAGAGATCGACTTCGACGCCGGCGACGGCCGCGCGCCCTATCAGACCTGGCGCGGCTTCTGGATGGTCGGCCAGCAATACGACCGCCTGAAAATGATCGAGCAATTCGGCCCGAACTTGAAAGGCAATGTCGAAGCCGGCCTCAAGCTTGCCGCGCTCGATTTCGCCGCCGCCGAACAAAAGCGGCAGGAGGTGTTTCATCGCTTCCGAAAGCTGTTCGAGCCGCTTCGATATTCTGCTCACGCCGGCCGCGCCGGTAAAGCCTTTTCCGGTCGAGAAGAATTTTCCCGACGACATCAATGGCCAGAAGCTCGAAAACTATATCGACTGGATTTCGCCGGCGTTCCTGATCACGCTGGTCAGTCTGCCGGCCGCGAGCGCCCCGGCCGGCCTATCACGCGACGGCCTGCCCATCGGAATGCAGATCGTCGCGCCTCGTTTCGAGGATGCCGACGATCCTGAGCGTTGCCAAACTCGTTCAAGGTCAAAGCGGCGTGGGCTGGCCGCCGGCCTAAGGGACCGCAACATCTTCCTCTTCGTCATCCTCGCTCGGAATGGCGTGGTGCAGGATCGCGAACACTGCGGCCACCAGGCATCCGGCAATGATTCCGAAAGTCAGATCTTTGACTAGCGTAAGACCGAAAGTGGCGATGAGAACGAGCCCCGTGCGCCAATCGCGGAGCAGCGCCAGGAATTCTTTCTTTTCCGCCATGTTCCAGCAAACGACGACCAGGACACCGGCAAGCGCCGAAAGCGGAATGAAGCTCGCCAGCGGGGCAGCGAACAGAACGAAAAGCAGAATGAAAACGGCATGCATCATTCCGGAGAGAGGGCTGCGCGCGCCGGCGCGAATATTCGTCGCCGTTCGCGCGATCGTTCCGGTAACGCTGATGCCGCCGAAAAAGGCGGACGCGACGTTGGCGATCCCTTGCGCCACAAGTTCCATGTTGGAGCGGTGCTTGCGGCCGGTCATGCCGTCGGCGACTTTGGCCGATAGCAGGCTCTCGATGCCGCCAAGAAGCGTGAAGGACAACGCCGCGGGCAAGACGCCGATCAATAGCGCCGGCGTGAAGACCGGCAAGCGCGGCGTCGGAATACCGTGCGGGATCCCGCCGAAGCGGCTGCCGATCGTTTCGACTGGAAGATGAAAGAGCGCGGCGGCGACCGAAGCGGCGACGACGGCAATGAGCATTCCCGGCCAGTCCGGCCTCAAGCGCCGCAGCACGAAGATCAGCGCCGCCGAGCCGATGCCCACGGCAAACGCCGCGGGATTAATGGTCGGCAGGGCTTGCGCCAGCACGGCTAATTTCGGCAACAGCGGGCCCGGCTCGGCGCCGGTCAGCGTCAAGCCGCTCAAGTCCTCGCAGTTGGCTTGCCAGAATGGTCACGGCGATACCGCAGGTGAAGCCGACCGTCACCGCGTGCGGAATGTAGCGGATGAGAGCACCGATCCGCAGCACGCCGATCAGCGTGAGCATGAGGCCGGAGAGCAGAACCGTCAGAAGAAGCCCATCGGGGCCGAATTTTGCGACCGTGGCAGCGACCAGCACAATGAAGGCTCCGGCGGGACCGCCGATCTGATACCGGCTGCCGCCCAGAGCCGAGACCAGAAATCCGCCGATGATCGACGTGTAGAGTCCACTGACCGGTGAGACACCGGACGCCACCGCGATGGCCATCGACAGCGGAAGCGCAACCACAGCAACGGTAAGCGCTGCCACTGCGTCATCGCGAAACGAGGCTACGCCGTAGCCTTCGCGGAGCACGGTCGCGAGCTTGGGACGATAAAGATGTGCGGTTGCGGTACCATCAGGCATTTTGGTTGAACATTCTGGAAGATAAAGAAACGGCTGGACGCGTGGCAGTGCCACGCGTTCTAGAGGCTAACACATTAACTTTCCATACATATTCGTCATGCAGCCGGAGCATAAACCCACGTTTCCATCATCACCGTCGCGCCTGGCACCGGCAGCGGTCCCGGCACTTCCACCGCGGAAAACGGCAGCGGGCGACCGCCGAGACGGCGTTCCCACACTTTGTAGACGGCATAGAAGTCGCCGATGTCGGTGAAGAACAGCAGCACGCGCACCACATTGGCGAGCGACGTGCCGGCGGCTTCGCAGAGCCGCGCGATATTGTCGATGATCGCTTCGGCCTGCGCCTCTGGCGATGACGAGAAATGAGGCTGCCGCGGATCGACGGCCGCCGTTGGCAGAAGTCCATCGCGGTCGGCCGCCATCAACGCCGGAATGAACAGCAGATCGCCCGCCTTCACCGCCTGCGGCTGGTGGCGGAATGCAGTCGCGACGCCGGCATCGATGTGCCGCTTCGCCGCGGCGCTGCCGGGCTTCGCCGCGATCACGTTGATCTCGATCTTGCCGTCATAGGGCGCGAGCCCATGCTCGATGCAGGGAATGATCGACACGGTCGGGCCGCGCTCGCCGAAATGCCGCGTCCAGGTCTCGTTGAAGGCCGAATAATCCTCGCGGTCGGTCGAGATAGACCTGCGCATGCACGACGTCTTCCAGCGTTGCGCCGGCGAGCGCCAGCGACGCCGCCATCCGCTTGGTGATGATGAATTCGGTCTCGAGCTTGATCGGCTGGCCGCCCCATTGCGCGCCTTCGGCCATCAGCGCCGCCGCGGCGACGCCGTTGCGCCGCGGCTCGTCACCGACCGCGAGCGAGGTGATGCCCGGAAGGAAAATGAAGTCGCCGACCGTGACCGCGGGCGAATAGCCGGAGGTCGGACGCCCTGCGAGTTGCTCGTGCTTGAGGTGCTCGACCTGCAAATCCGTCTGCCGGGGATGACGCGCCATGGCCTGGATGTTCATGTCGGCGCCCGGCAGCAGCAGCGCCTGCTGCGCGATCGAGGTCGAGGGTGGGATGCGGCCTTTAAGAAATTCACGCCGGACTTGCTGATAGGGCGGCACCGCTTTCACGGTCGTGTAGTACTGATCGGTGCGCACGAGATTGCTGCGATCGGTGCCGGCTGCGCGCAGCACGGCGTCGAGATTCTCGAAGATGCGCAGCGCTTCCTTCTCGCGCTTGGGTAGGCCCGCATGCGGCGCGCGCTCCGCCAGCACGTCCGGCGCGATGCCGTTGTTGAAATCCTGCGCCATCAGCCCGGTGGCGAAGACCCAGCGCCCGGCCTTCATGCCCTGCGCGAATTTGATCTTGCCCGAGCCGAGCTCGACCGGAAGCAGCGGCTCTACGGCGCAGGTCGCGCTCTTGGTCATCGGGCGTCTCCTGTGCTGTTATGATGGCTGCGTCCGGGACGAGCATGGACTTTGGCATTGCGGCGCGGCGCTGAAAAGGTGTGCGCCCAGGAGCGACATATGACCAGATCGATTGTGGCTTGATCTCGCGGTGCTCGGCGCGCTCATCGCCGGGGCGCTGTTACCGGCGCCTGCGACGGCGCAGAATTATCCCAACCACCCGATCACCATGATCGTGCCGTTCGCGGTCGGCGGCTTGACCGACGTTCCGGCGCGCGTCCTTGCCGGCATGCTGCAGGACCGGATCGGCCAGACCATCATCGTCGAGAACAAGCCCGGCGGTTCCGGCACGCTGGGCGGGGCCTATGCGGTGCGCGCGGCGCCCGACGGCTATACGCTGTTCGCCAATTCGATCGCCGACGCGCAGAATCTGTGGTTCATCCCGGTGCCCTATAATGCGATCGACGATTTCGCGATGATCGGTATGATCGTCGAAGGACCGCCGCTGGTCCTGATCGTCGATGCCGACGCTGCCGTACAAGTCGCTCGCCGAATTGCTCGCCGACGCGAGGGCCAACCCGAACAAAATCAGCTTCGGCACATCCGGGCCGGCCACCTCGCCCGCGATGGCGCTGGCGCAGCTCAATGCGCTCGGCAAGACCGCGATCGCCGGCGTGCCCTATGCGGGCTCCGGCGAAGCCGCGCGCAACGTCTCGCCGAGCGGCGTCCAGGGCGCGTTTGCGTTCTACGCCCAGGCGAAGCCGCTTGCCGACGGCGGCAAAGTGCGCGCGCTCGCGATCGCGCGGCCCGCAGCGGATCGCGACCTGGCCCGAAGTGCCGACCATGCAGGAGCTGGGCTTTCCGAATTTCGACTATGGCGGCTTCGTCGGCCTCGCGGCGCCGGCCAAGACGCCGGCGCCGATCATCGCCTATCCTCAACAAAGCGCTCAACGACGTCGTGCAATCGCCGGAGTTTCGCAGCCGTATGGCGGCGCTCGGCATGACCGTGCCGGCCGAGAACACGCCCGAACGTCTCGCCGACTACCATGCGCCGCGAGACCAAGCGCCAGGGCGAGTTGGCGGCGCTCACCGGCATCAAGATGGCGACTCCGAAGTAATACGCGGCGTCAGCCGGCCGTCACATCCACCGCGACTTCGCCGTCGAGCACCCGCCTCGCGGTCGCGAGATCGACTTCGTGCTCCCATGCGCCGATCACGACGGTGGCGACGCAATTGCCAATCAGATTGCCGAGCGCACGTGCGATGCCGATGAACCAATCGACCGACAGCACCAGAACGAGGCCGAGCACCGGCACCGTCGGTACGGCATTGAGCGTCGCGAGCAGGATCACGATGGCAGAGCCGGGCACGCCGTGCGCGCCCTTGCTGGTCATCAGCGATACCGCGAGCACCAACAACAGATCCCCGAGCGACAGCGGCGTGTTGGTTGCTTGCGCGATGAAGACTACGGCGAGCGTCAGATAGATCGAAAAGGCGTCGAGATTGAAGGAGTAGCCGGTCGGAATGACGAGGCCGACGACGGAATCCTTGACGCCCATGCGCTCGAGCTTGCGCATGATCTGCGGCAGCACCGCGTCCGATGACGCCGTGGCCAAGACGATCATCAATTCCTCGCGGAAATAGCCGAGGAACTTGAAGATGTTGAGCCCTGCCGCCCGCAGCACGCCGCCCAGCACCACGATCACGAATAGGAGAACAGCGACGTAGAAAATAAAGACCAGCGAGACGAGCTGCTTGAGCGAGCCGACGCCGTAACGTCCGACCGTATAGGCGACCGCGCCAAGCACGCCGAGCGGCGCGACACGGACGATCAGGCCCATGATCTTGAACAGGATTTTGGAGACCGCCTCGATGAGCGAGGCGACCGGCTTTCCCGGCTCGCCGACGAGAGCGAGCGCGACGCCGAACAGCACGGCGAAGAACAGCACCTGCAGCACGTCGTTGCGCGCCAGCGCGTCGATCGAGGTGGTCGGAATGATATTGAGGATGAAGCTGCCGACGCCGGCGCCCTGCAGCTTGTGCGCATTCTCGGAGTAATTGCTGAGCGCCTTGGCGTCGAGCGTCGAGGGATCGATATTCATGCCGTGGCCCGGCGCGAACAAGAAGGCCAGCAAGAGTCCGACGCAAAGCGCGATGGTGGTCATGACTTCGAAATAGACCAGCGCCTTGAGGCCGACCCGGCCGACCTTCTTCAGATCGCCGGCGCCGGCGATGCCGTGCACGACGACGCAGAACACGATCGGCGCGACGATCATGGAAATCAATTTCAGGAAGGCGTCGCTGAGAATTTTGAGCGAGATCGCGAAATCCGGGACGGCGATGCCGAGGATAACGCCGAGAACGAGCGCCGCCAGAACCTGGACGAACAGCGATGAATAAAGCGGCTTGCGCGCGCTGACGCCGGCTGCCGTCTCCAGCAATGGTCGACATGATCGCACTCCCCCTTGTCAGGAGCCGTCGACGCAAACCGCCTGCCGGCGCCCCGCGCCCACTCCCCGTTACATCGCCTCGAACACGATATCTTGCGCGCCGTGCCACAGCACGTATTCGCCGAGCGGACGCAGATTGATCGTTGCCCTCGATCGACCGTCAAAAAATGGTTCCCCGCGAGCTGGCCGACTTTGCTCGCGAAATGCACGCCCCCATAGGCCAACAGGATCTCGGTCTCGCTCAAGCCGCCGGGATAAAGGATGAATTCGCCCGGCGCGGGATAGCTGGTGTGGTTTTCGTGCTGCAGCCCGAGGTCGAGCTCGCCGAGCGGAATCCAGCAGCCCTCGCCGCTCCAGCGCACGTGAATGATCCGTTCTTTGTAGGGCAGCATCGATTTGAATTTCGCGCAGGTCTTCGGTGCCTTTTCGGATTCGAAGCGCGCGACGAATTCGAAGCGGCCGGCTTTGATGCGGATACGTTCCATAAGTCGGCTCCTTGAACCGGGACTAATCCAAATTGACCAACACGTCGAGCAGGACGCGGGCGGCGAGATCGGCATCCTCGACCGTCACGGTCTCCAATGGGCTGTGACTGATGCCGCCGTTGCCGCAGCGGACAAACAGCATGCCGATATCGGTCACGCCGCCGAACATCGCAGCGTCGTGCCCGGCGCCGCTCGGCAGATGATAGCGGCTCGACGCCGGCCCGGCCGATAGCTGCGGCGAATGCCGACTGCATTTTCGGCGCGCAGGGCACGGCGCCGTGCCGGCCGATTTCGGTAACGCCGGCGGTAACGCCGCGCCGCGTTGTAATGCGCCGGATCGCCGCGAGCACGTCTGCGATGGCGGCGTCGCGTGTGGCATCGTCGCCGGCGCGGATATCGATCGAGAATTCGCAAGTGCCGGGAATGACGTTGATGGCGCCCTGCGGCACGGCGAGTTGGCCGACGGTACCGACCAGCGTCGCGGCCTTGCCGCAGCGCTCCTCAACCGCGAGAACGATTTCGGCGGCGGCCGCCGCCGCATCGTGCCGCAGCGCCATCGGCACCGTCCCGGCATGGCCGGCAACGCCGCGGATCGCAACCCGGAACCGTCCCGAGCCCGCAATCGAGGTGACGATCCCGAGCGGCAAGCCGCGCTGCAACAGCACCGGCCCCTGCTCGATGTGAACTTCAAGATAACCGCGCAGCGTTTCCGGCTGGCGCGCTATTTGACGGATGGCAGCAAGATCGACGCCTTCGGCGCCCAAGACCGCCGCCAGGCTGAGCCCATCGGCGCCGCTCCGCCGCAATATCGTCTCGTCGAAACGGCCGGCGATCGCGGCGCTTCCCAGATAGGGCGCCGCAAACCGCACCCCTTCCTCCTCGGCAAAACCGATCACATCGAGATGAAAGGGTAAGTGCCGGCCCGTATGACGGAGATGTTCGGCAACAACGAGCCCGGTCAAGATGCCGAGCCGCCCGTCGAATTGGCCGGCATCGACGACGGTGTCGTAGTGCGAACCGACGAGCAGCGCTTTGGCCCCAAGGGCCGCGCTCGGGTAGCGGCCAACGACATTGCCGACCGCATCGATTTCTGCGTTCAGGCCGGCCGCGCGCATCCAGTCGCGCAATTGCGCGGCCGCGGCCTTATGCGCCGGCGAGAAATAAGTGCAGGTCAGGCCCTCGGGCCGCTCCGACCACTGTGCCAGTTTTCGCGCCAGATCGAGGATCCGGGCGCCGAAAAAGCCGGGGGCTGGCGATGCGCCGGTGACTGTGTGCGCTTGATCTTTCACCATGCGATCCGGCTGTGTGGGGCGGTCAGAGCGGCGATGACTTGAACACGTTGTCCCGCATCTGCCATGGTGCGGTCGTTGGATGTAAATTTGCCGGACGCAGATTTAAGGAATCGGAAGTGGAAATCATCGTCGCGGGCTGGCCAAGCGGGGTCACGGGCAGTGCATAGCGGAACCGGCATAACATGGATCGAGAGATCGTTCCATTTCGTGCGGCTTCCCTTAAGTTCGTACGGCGTATCCTGAGCCCCGGTGAGTACGCTTAGGCATCCTGATGACGCTTCCTCCGTTTTCCGAATATCCGCGAGATCTCCTGGGCTACGGCCGCCATCCGCCCAATCCGCGCTGGCCGGGCAAAGCGCGGATCGCCGTTCAATTCGTGGTCAATTTCGAGGAAGGCGGCGAGCGGGCGATCCTGCACGGCGACGCCACCTCGGAGGCGTTTCTGACCGAGGTCCTCGGTACACGGCCGTGGCCCGGCAAACGCCACATGAACGTCGAGTCGATGTTCGAATACGGCTCGCGCGCGGGTTTCTGGCGGCTGTGGCGCTTGTTCACGGCGCGGAAACTACCGGTGACCGTGTTCGGCGTCGCCAATGCGCTAGCCCGCAATCCGCAGATTGTCGCCGCCATGCGCGAGTCGCATTGGGACATCGCCTGCCACGGCTTGAAGTGGATCGACTACAAGGATTTCTCCTACGACGAGGAGGGCGTCGATATGCGCGACGCCATCCGCATCCACACCGAAGCGACCGGGCACCGCCCGCTGGGCTGGTATACCGGCCGCACCACCGAACACACCTTGAAGCTTGTCCTTGAAGACGGCGGCTTTGCTCTATTCGTCGGATTCCTACGCGGACGATCTGCCCTATTGGGTGAACGGACCGAAGGGGCCGCATCGTGATCATCCCCTACTCGCTCGACGCCAACGATATGCGCTTCATCAATGCGCAGGGCTTCCCGGACGGCGACTCGTTCTTCGGCTATCTGCGCGATACGTTCGACTTCCTCTACGCCGAAGGATCCGAAGCGCCGAAAATGATGTCGATTGGGCTGCATTGCCGCCTGGCCGGCCGGCCGGGCCGGGCCGCCGGGTTGGCCCGATTCTTGGATCACATCGCCAAATTCGATCGGGTCTGGGTCGCGACGCGCCTCGATATCGCGCGGCATTGGCATCGCGAGCATCTTGCGCTCGCCGCCGACGCGCCGGTGATTGCGTGAGGAATTCGGTCTAATGGCGCAGATCACGCTCGATGAACTCAACGCCATGGATCGCGACAATTTTGTCGCGGCGCTTGGCGAGGTTTTCGAGCACGCGCCCTGGGTCGCCGAGACTGCCTTCGCATGCGCGGCCCTTTGCCAACCTCGACGCGCTCTACGACGCCATGACGGCCGCGGTGCGCAGTGCCGGCACCGGACCGCCAGATGGCTCTCATCAAGGGCCATCCCGATCTCGCCGGCAAAGCCGCGCGCGAAGGCGCGATCACCGACAATTCCAAACGCGAGCAGTCGAGCGCCGGGCTCGATCGACTATCCGAACGAGGAATTCGCCGCGTTCCACCGGCTCAACGACGCCTATCACAGCAAGTTCGACATCCCGTTCATCGTTTGCGTCCGCCGCCACGGCAAGGAATCGATCCTGCGCCAGTTCGAGCAGCGCCTGAACAACGACGCCGCCGCCGAGCGCGACGCGGCGCTCGAAGGAAATCTTCCGGATCGTTGCGCTGCGGCTGGCTCAGCGCGTTACCGCGCCGGATCAGCTTGAAAGTTCATGGCCGGCTGTCGACCCACGTGCTCGATACCCATCGCGGTCCCCGGCTTCGGGCGTCGCGATCGAACTCCTCGAAATCGCTGCATCGGGCGCGACGCGGTCGATCGTGCGCGCGGTCACCAATGCCGACGGCCGTACCGACCGGCCGCTGATCGCGAACGAGCCGATCCCGATCGCCGAATACGAATTGCGCTTTGACGTCGGCGACTATTTCGCGCGCCAGGGTACGCCGGCGACGCGATCCGCCGTTCCTCGGCGTCGTTCCGATCCGCTTCGCGGTGGCCGAGCCGGAGGCGCATTATCACGTCCCGATCATCGTTACGCCGTGGAGTTATTCCACCTATCGCGGCAGTTGACGAAGCGGAATGAGCGCCATGCCGAGCGATAAACCGCCGCTGTGGATCAAGGATCCGCTCGCCATTTTCGCCGACGGTGCCGAGCGCGGCGTCGTGGTGCGTGACGGCCGTATCGTCGAACTGGTACCGACGAGGGGCACGCCGGCGACACCCGGACGCCGCCGTCTTCGACGCCGGCGAACACGTGGTGCTGCCGGGCCTGATCAACACCCATCATCATTTCTATCAGACCCTGACGCGGGCCGTTCCCGCGGCGCTCGATCGTGAGCTGTTTCCTTGGCTGCAAGCGCTTTATCCGATCTGGGCGCGGCTGACGCCCGAAGCGCTCGATCTCGGCATGACCGTGGCGATGGCCGAACTGCTGCTGTCCGGCTGCACCACGACGACGGATCATCATTACGTCTTTCCGACAGGCCTCGAAGATTCCATCGACATCGAAGTCGCCGCGGCGAAGCGGCTCGGTTTGCGCGTGTTGCTGACCCGCGGCTCGATGAACCTGTCGCAGCGCGACGGCGGGCTGCCGCCCGACAGCGTGGTGCAGGACGAGGACACCATCCTCGCCGACAGCGAGCGCGTGGTGACGCGCTATCACGAGGCCGGCGACGGACGCCATGGTGCAAATCGCGCTCGCCCCCTGCTCGCCGTTTTCGGTGACAACCTCGCTGATGAAATCGACCGCGGCGCTCGGCGGATCGGCTCAACGTGCGCCTGCACACCCATCTCGCCGAGACCGAGGACGAGAACCGTTTCTGCCTGGAACTCTACAAATGCCGCCCGCTCGATTATCTGGAGGATTGCGGCTGGCTCAACGACGCGGACCTGGCTCGCGCACGGCATCCATTTCGATGCGGGCGAGATCAAGCGCCTCGCGCGCGCCGGCACGACGATTTCGCATTGTCCGTGCAGCAACCAGACGCTCGGCTTCCGGAACCTGCCCGGTCTGCGCCATGGAGGACGCCGGCATGCATATCGGCATCGGCGTCGACGGCTCGGCGTCGAACGACGGCTCGAACCTGATGCAGGAGGTGCGCGCGGCATTCCTGCTGCAGCGCAGCCGCTATGGCGTCAACAAGGTCAGTCACCGCGATGCGTTGCGCTGGGCGACGAAGGGCTCGGCGGCCTGCGCCGGCACGAACCGATATCGGCGAGATCGCGCGTCGGCAAAATGGCCGATCTCGCGCTGTTCAAGCTCGACGAATTGCGCTTCTCCGGCAGCGGCGATCCGCTGGCGGCGCTCGTTCTCTGCGGCGCGCATCGCGCCGACCGTGTCATGGTCGGTGGCCGCTGGGTCGTCGAGGACGGCGCGATCCCGGGTCTCGATCTGACCGGCCTGATCGAGCGCCATTCCGCCGCAGCCCGCAAACTGCAGTCCGGCCGCTAATTCTTTGTTAAACTATCCGAGCCCAGGCCCCAAAGGAGATCCATCATGCGGCGTGGCCTTGCGCTCGTTACTGCTGCGGCTATCGCCTCGCAAGTTCCCGGCCTGACGCCGAAAGCCCGGGCTGTCGAAACCAAGTTTCCTTGCGAAAATTTTCAGAAGAATGAAGGCGGTACATGGATTGGTGCTCAAGAACACTTTCATCGAAGGTCCGACAGGTTTACGTGGTGGAGGATAACATTGTCACTCCCGGCCGCTTGGTTCTGGGTTACGACCTCGCGGCCATCATCGCCAAAGCCTGCCCCAATGCCGCGGTCGCATTGCCGTCGGACGAGACGCCGAATCTGGGGCCGAGCGCGGCGCCGAGACCGGCACCTGGCGGGGCGCCAACGCACCGCGGCGCAGACGCCAGCCGCGCCGCCGGCCTTGGCGCAAATATGCCGACGCCAACGGCAACATCGACATCCGGCAACTTGACCTGCGCCCACCTCAACGCCGCCTCGCCGGAAGAAACCCAGTTGCTGCTCGCCTGGTATAGCGGCTGGTACAAGGGCTCGGTGAAAGGCGCGCGGCATCAATCTGGCGCGGGTCCGATACAACAACCGCAACGTCGTCGATTATTGCCGGGCAAATAGCGACAAGCGGCTCGCCGACGTCATGGAACTGATGTTGAAATAGGCGGCGTCTGCAACAACGGGGCACGCCGGACGGCGCGACCGGAAAAGTTCCGGCCAGCGCCGCCATCGGTAAGCACCCGAGATCTCGAGGTTAGGTTCACTTCCCCGGGATCTTGTCGTCCACGCCTTTGACGTAGAAATTCATGCTCAGGATCTGACCGTCGTCGAGATGGCCGCCGCCTTTGCACTCGAACGGTCTTGCCGTCCTGATCGACGATCGGGCATTTGAACGGATGCAAGCGTGCCGGCCTTGATGGCGGCTTCGGTGTCCATCGCCATCTTCTTCACGTCGTCCGGCATGTTGGTATAGGGCGCCATGACGACCAGCGTCGATTTCAGGCCGCCCCAAGTGTCCGTCGACTTCCAGGTGCCGTCGAGCACGTCTTTGGTGCGCTGGACGTAATACGGCGCCCAATTGTCGACGATCGCGGTGAGCTGGCTCTTCGGTCCGAACTTGATCATGTCGGAGTCCTGGCCGAAGGCGAGAAGGCCGCGTTGCGCGGCGATCTGCATGGCGGCGGGCGAGTCGGTGTGCTGCATCAGCACGTCGGCGCCCTGGTCGGCGAGCGCCTTGGCGGCGTCGGCTTCCTTGCCCGGATCGAACCAGGTGCTCACCCAGATGATCTTGACCTTGATGTTCGGATTGACCGTCTGCGCGCCGAGCATCGTCGCATTGATGCCGGAGATCACTTCCGGGATCGGGAACGACACGATGTAGCCGAGCACGCCGGTCTTCGACATCTTGGCCGCGATCATGCCCTGGATATAGCGGCCTTCGTAGAAGCGGCCCGAATAGGTGCTGACATTGGTGGCGCGCTTGAAGCCGGTGGCGTGCTCGAAGTCGACCTTGGGATAATCGGCTCGCCACCTTGATCGTCGGGTCCATGTAGCCGAACGACGTGGTGAAGATCAGTTTGTGGCCGGTGCGCGCCAGCTGCTCGATCGAGCGCTCGGAGTCCGGTCCTTCGTTGACGTTCTCGAGATAGGTGGTGTCGATCTTGTCGCCCAAGGCCTTCACCAGACCTTGCCGTCCGACCTCGTGCTGGTAGGTCCAGCCGAAATCGCCGACCGGGCCCAGATAGACGAAACCGACTTTTAAGTTTCTCGGCCGCCGGCGCCGCCAGCGTTGCGGCCGCAATCGCGAAAATTGCGGCGGCGGCAACGACCACTATTCGATTTTTCATGTGCTCACTCCGGGTTCGAAGGACGGGTGTCTTGGTTCCCACATGCGATCCCCCGCCGCACGCGCAGGTGGACAAGGACAAGTTCAACGGTCTGGCACGAAGACCACACCGAGAGAGGCAGGCGCGGCGGACCCGGCGGTGCCGCGCGTACGAGAAATCAATACCAGGACGACGATCGTTGCAAGATAGGGCAGCGACGACATCACCTGGGGCGGAATGCCGAGGCCGAGCCCCTGCACCGAGAGCTGGAGAAACGTAACCGCCCCGAACAGATAGGCGCCGGCGACCAGCCGGCCCGGGCGCCACGAGGCGAACACCACCAGCGCCAGCGCGATCCAGCCGCGCCCGGCCGTCATTCCCGGGATGAAGAACGGCGTATAGGCGAGCGGCAGGAACGCGCCGGCAAGCCCGGCGCAAGCGCCGCCGAACAACACGGCCAGCAGGCGGATCTTGAGCACCGGATAGCCGAGTGCATGCGCGGAGGCGTGATTGTCGCCGACGGCGCGCAGCACCAGACCGCTGCGGGTGCGATAGAGAAACAGCCAAATTGCAACGATAAGCGCAAACGAGAAATAGACGAAAGCATCCTGACCGAACAGGATGCGTCCGACGACCGGCAGTTCGGTCAGGACCGGCAGGTGAAGTTGCGCGGCCGGCACGATCCTCTGGCCGACAAATCCGGCGCCGATCAGTCCGGAAAGACCGGTACCGAGGATCGTCAGCGCAAGTCCGGTGGCGACCTGATTGACGGCAAGACCGAGCGTGAGAAAGGCGAAAATCGCCGCCATCGCCGTTCCGGCCAATATCCCGCAGATCGCGCCGATAATGGTCGAGTCCGAAAGGTAAGCCCCGGCGAAGCCGCAGGCCGCGCCCATGATCATCATGCCTTCGACGCCGAGATTGAGCACGCCCGAACGCTCGGCGACCAATTCGCCGGAAGCGGCCAGAAGGAGCGGCGTCGACGCCGTGATCACCGTCAAGATGAAGTTGACGGAGAAGATCAGCCCTAAGATCTGACCGAGCGCATTAAGCATTGGCGGCCGCACGCTTGGGGGAGGCGCTGACGAAGCGGAGCGCGATAGACGATCATCGAGTCGCAGGCCAGCACATAGAACAACAGAATGCCCTGGAACACTTTGGTGAGATCGAGCGGCACCTTCATGGCGATCTCCGCGTTTTCGCCGCCGATGAAAGTAAGCGCGAGAAACAGCCCCGCGATCAGGATGCCGACCGGATTGAGCCGGCCGAGGAAGGCGACGATGATGGCGGTGAAGCCGTAGCCGGGCGAAATATCGGGCTGCAAATATCCGATCGGCCCGGCCACTTCGATGATTCCGGCGAGCCCGGCGAGCGCGCCGGACACCGCGAAGGTGAACAGGATCAGCCGATCCGAATTGAATCCGGAAAAGCGTGCCGCCTTGGGCGCGGCGCCGACGAGCTTGATCTCGAAGCCCATGATGGTGCGGCCGAGCACGACCGCAATCAGCATCACGACAAAGAGCGCGATCAGCGTACCGGCATGAACCCGGCTGCCGTCGAACAGCGGCGGCAGAGTGGCGACCGGATCGAACGGCGCCGTGGTCGGGAAATTCAGGCCCTTGGGATCGCGCCACGGTCCGCGGACCAGATAGTCCATGCCGTAATACGCGACATAGACCAGCATCAAGCTTGTCAGAATTTCGCTGGCGCCGAAACGCACCTTGCAGATCGCCGGAATGAGCGCGTAGAGCGCGCCGCCCAGCGCGCCGAGGACGAGCATGGCCGGCAGCACCCAAGCCCCGGCGTCGGTGCCGTTGGTGCGCACCGCAAGCCAGCTGCCGCAGACGGCGCCGACCAGAAACTGCCCCTCGGCGCCGATGTTCCAGACATTGGCGATATAGCAGAGCGACAGGCCGACGCCGATCATCACCAGCGGCGTCGCTTTGACGACGATCTCGCCGAGCGAATAAGGATCGAGCAGCGGCTCGAGGAAATAGACGTCCAGCGCTTCGATCGGGTTCTTGCCGAGGAGCGCAAACAGAACGGCGACCGTGACCAGCGTCAGCGCGATCGCGATCAGCGGCGAAGCGATCGCGATAATCGCCGAGCGTTCGGCGCGGCGTTCAAGCACCAACCGCATGGCCCGTCTCCTCCGCGCTCGGTTCCTCGCCGGTTTTGGCGCCGCCCATGAGCAGGCCTAGCTTTTCGCGCGTGACATCGGCGGCATTCAGCGGCGCGCGACAGTCTGCCGTGAAACATCACGGCGATGCGATCCGCGATCTCGAGCAGTTCGTCGAGATCCTGGCTGACCACCAGCACGGCGGCGCCGCGCACCGGCGAGATCGATCAGCGCCTGGCGAATGGTCGCCGCCGCGCCGGCATCGACGCCCCAGGTCGGCTGCGCCACCACCAGCACGCCGGGTTCGCGCAGGATTTCGCGGCCGACGATGAATTTCTGCAGATTGCCGCCCGAAAGACTCACCGCTTCCGGATCGCGCTTGGCCTTGCGCACATCGAAGCTCTTGGTCGTGCGGTCGACGGTCGCCAGCATCGCCGGCTTGTCGATGAAGCCGCTGTTTGACCATGCCGCTCGCCGCATGGCCGGTCAGCAGCGCGTTCTCGGACAATTTCATGCGCGGCGCGGTGCCGTGGCCGAGCCGTTCCTCCGGCACGAAGGCAGCCCCCATGCGGCGGCGCTCGTTGATCGCCGAGCAGTCCCGCCGCAAGACCATCGATAACGATGGCGCTGTCGTTCGGCGCCAGCCGTTCTCCCGAGAGTGCCGCGAACAGTTCATCCTGGCCGTTGCCCGAAACCCCCGCGATGCCGACGATCTCGCCACCCCGCACTTCGAGCGAGACCTTGTCGAGATGCGTGCCGTGAGGATCATCCGGCTCAAGCGAAAGTTGATGAATGACGAGCCGCGGCACCGATACGCCGCCGCCGGATGCCGAGTTTCACCTCGCCGATGTCGGCGCCGACCATCATGCGGGCGAGCGAGCCGGCGGTCTCTTGGCGCGGATCGCAGGTCGAGATCTTTTTGCCGCCGCGCAGAATGGTTGCGGTGTCGCAGAGCCGTTTCACCTCATCGAGCTTGTGACTGATGTAAAGAATGGCCCGCCCCTCGCCCTTGAGCCGGCCGCAGCACGACGAAAAGCTGGTCGGCCTCCTGCGGCGTGAGCACGGCCGTCGGCTCGTCGAGAATAAGCAGCTTCGGATTTTGCATCAGCATGCGCACGATCTCGATGCGCTGGCGTTCGCCGACCGAGAGCCGCCAGACTTCCCGCTTGGGCTCGAGCGGCAAGCCGTAGACCCGCGCGGTCTCTTCCAGCCGCTCGGAGATGGACGCAAAGGATTCGGTCGGCGCGCAGCCCGAGCGCGACGTTCTCCGCGACCGTCAGATTCTCGAACAGCGAAAAATGCTGAAACACCATCCCGATGCCGAGCGCGCGCGCTTCGGATGGACCGGCGAGCACGACTTTCTGTCCCATCCATTGCAGTTCGCCGGCGCTCGGCTGGATGAGGCCGTACATGATCTTCACGAGGGTCGATTTGCCGGCGCCGTTTTCGCCAAGCAGCGCATGGATTTCGGCCGGATAGAGATCGAGGTCGATGCCGTCATTGGCGAGGAAAGTTCCGTAGCGCTTGGTAATGCCGATGGCTCTCAGCAGCGGTTCGGCACGGAACGCGGCGCTATGCGGGGGAACGTCATGCATCGGTGTTGCTACGCTCGCTCCGGCGCTGCAAAGAATATTCCATCAGGTCCGCAACTCAGCCGGTCGATCATCTGACAAAATCGGCTCCGGCGAAAGCCGGGAATGAGCGGAAGCCTTTGCTCAGATCATCGCGGATCAAACTCGGGGGAATTGCCGGGCGGCCACTGGCCGGTCCCCGCCTGGAGCGAAACAACTCATTGGCGAACCTGCCCGGGGGGACGATCGGTAATCCACACGGCCGCCCGGAAACCCTTGGAAAACCGCCAAAAAGTGTCTCCATTTTGTCACATTCTGTAAGAATTCAAACTCGCCCAAACACCCCCTAGTCACAAGTTAGGCGACCCGAACTGGGCCGAACACCGCGCCAATCGGCCGAGAAAAGCGCGGTGGCCATGGCCCGGCGCTCAGCAGATTTAATTTATTTGGCAATGACTTAAAGGGAGAGAACGACAGCGCGGCTTTGCGCTCTAGAGCGGTCTCGAAGAGGTCGGAAAGCCCCCGGTATCCCTGGCGACCTAAGAAAGCGACAAAACCCTGCTCAAATAAAGGGCTTTCAGTGGCCGATCTCTAAAGTAACTTATCGACCAGGGTTAATGACCTGCGTGAGGTCGTTGCCGTTTGGCAGGGGGCCGCAATGAAGGAAACCACCATGAATTGGCAGGGGGCCGTCGTGAAAAAGTCTAGTCTCAAGTTGAATGCAAAGGCGGCCGCGTTGGCCGCACTCGTTTCGGTTTCGGCCGGTGGCTTCGCTCTCGCTGCGGATATGCCGATGAAGGCACCGCCGCCGCCGAAGGCTGTACCGTTCTTCTTCGTCAACGACACCTCGGTGAGCGGCACTTATTTTTTCAACTATCAAGATCCTGGCGTTGCCGGCTCATCTGATAGGGTGCCAGGCGGCGTCGGTGACACGGGCAATACTTTCGGGATGGCCCAGGGCTCCCTCGATCATTTCGATATCTGGGAGTATGGCGTCACCCTTATCCATATGGAGCTGAACCAATACTCCAAGCAAGACCCGATCGGTGGGGATCCCGGCGCTGCCGGCTCTCGAGAATTGTTCGGGTTTGCGCAGGAGACATTCGGCTTGAATGAGCTGACCCACAGCAAGGTGTTCACCACGCCGATTACCAATGATCTGGGCATACTCGTCAGGTTGACCGCCGGTACGCAAAACCACTTCCTCGACGAGGAAACGACGCAATACGCTGCCGGCGTGAACGTCGACTTCGCGCTCCCCAAAATTCTCGGCGGATCGTTTCAGGCAGCGATCACGGCTTACAAGGAATACACCAATAACGAGTTCAATGCGTGCGGCAATCTTGGTTTCGGCGTAGCCGTCAATGGCGTCTGCCCCGGAACCGGTGGTATTGGCGGAGGCGGCGCGTTTAGTGGCTCGCGAGATTTCGAAACGACCTGGAAGATCTTCACGTTTTACTCGCTGCCACTCGGCCCGCTCGTAGGCTCGTGGGCGGATGCGGCCCATATCGTCAACATCTTGAGCATCACTGGCCCGAAGGGCACCGGCATTTCGAATGCGCAGTGTATAGCACTCGGCTGCTCCGGTCCCTTGGGCGCCTTTGCCAACAATGAAACCAAGACCGAGGTGTTCGAAGACGTGCGGCTCTCGCTCGACACATCGAAGATCTTCTGGGGCAAGCCGGGCATCTGGGATACCTATGTGGGTTACCGGTACTGGGAGAATATGTACGGCACCAACCATAACGCAGCGTTGTTCGCCGGTTGTACGGGTGGCGCTTGCGGCTTCGCGGGTTCGGCGGGCGCTCCCGGAACGTCGATCATGTCCACCGCCTATGTCGGGGCAACCTACCACTTCAAGTAACTGACGTTCGACGGCGTCATCAAATCGGACACATGCCCGGCCTCGTGCCGGGCATGTTTGTTTTGGCCTCCTCCTTCCTTAGCGGTTCCGGGTCCAAGCGCCGACAGGGCTAGGCGAGGGAGCGGGTTTACGTCCGGATGAAGACGAATTAAAAATGAAAGGGAGCCAGGCAAGACAGCACTGAACAAGACAGCACTGAAGCGATTTCCGGTCAGACCGAGTCAGCATCTTTGCGAGGAACCGGGAACTGCTCGAGCCATCAAGACTGCGCTAGCCGAAAGATGTTGCCCATGAGGATATCGACCGTTGCGGTGGTCATTTCAGTATCGCTGACACAGGTTTCTTACGCCCAAAACAGCTTGTCCGGGGACGAGCCGTCACCGCTGACCGCGGACGAAAAGGCCGAAATCGCAAAGCAGAAGCGCGAAGAGAAGGCCAATGATGAGGCGTACAAATCCACAATCAAGCGCCTTCCTGACGCAGCAACTCCAAAGCTCGACCCCTGGGGGGTATACGACCGCCGGCTGCCGGCCACCGCCGGCAACAAGTGATCGCAGCAGGCGATCCGTCATTGCCATCTGCATCGAAAAAATCGCATCGCCTGAAATTCCGCTGCGCGAGTCAGAAGTCCGCTACGCGTCGGCACGAGGAAATGCTTGATAAGGTCGACGCGCCGTCTGGCATGCTGATCGCGCCGGTTTTTTTGAGGAAGGAGCCCCACATCGTGGAGCCTGTGCTCATCGAATGGGTGAGCGCCATCCTTCGCTGGCTGCATGTCGTAGCCGGCATCGCCTGGATCGGCAGCTCATTCTACTTCATCCACCTCGACCTCAGCCTCAAAGCCCGTCCCGGCCTGCCGGCCGGCGTCAAGGGCGACGAGTGGCAGGTTCACGGCGGCGGCTTCTATCACATGATGAAATACCTGGTCGCGCCGGCGCAGATGCCGGACAGCCTGACCTGGTTCAAATGGGAAGCCTATACGACCTGGCTCTCCGGCTTTGCGCTCCTGGTCGTCGTCTATTACCTCGGCGCCGACCTGTTCCTGATCGACACCTCGGTGCTCGATCTCACCGCCGTTCAGGCGGCCGGCATCGCTTTTGCGAGCCTCGTCGTCGCCTGGCTTGCCTATGAGGCGCTGTGCCGCTCGCCGCTCGGCGAGCATGAAGTCGCGCTGGCGCTGGTCGGCTACGTCTTTCTGGTCGCGCTGACTTACGGCTTCACCCACGTCTTTAGCGGCCGCGGCGCCTTCACCCAGATCGGCGCGCTGATCGGCACCATCATGGTGGCGAATGTCTTCGTCATCATCATTCCGTATCAAAGGAAGACCGTCGACGCGATGATCGCCGGCAAGGAGCCCGATCCGCGCTGGGGCGCGCTCGGCAAGCAGCGTTCCGTGCACAACAATTATCTGACGCTGCCCGTCGTCTTTCTGATGCTGAGCAATCACTATCCGCTGTTCTTCGCCACCAAATACAATTGGCTGATCGTCGCGATCGTGCTCGCCATCGGCCCGGTGATCCGCCACTTCTTCAATTCGCGCCATGAGGGCAAAGGCAGCCCGTGGTGGACCTGGGCCGTGGCGGCCGCCGGCATGGCCGCCATCGCCTGGCTGTCGGCGGCCGGCGCGGGCATCCGACGATGGGCGCGTTGCCGCCGGCGCCGAAATTCAAGCAAGTCGCCGATATCGTGATCTCCCGCTGCAGCATGTGCCATGCCGCCGAACCGGTCTGGGACGGCATCCCGGCGGCGCCCGAAGGGCGTCATGCTCGACAGCAACGAACAGATACGGCTGCATGCGCCGCTGATCGATCTCGTCGCGGTGCGCTCGCGCGCGATGCCGCCGGGCAATATCACCGAGATGACGCCGCAGGAGCGGCTCATGCTCGCCTCCTGGCTTGCCGCCGGCGCGCCGGGGAAGTGATCGGGTCATGCCGGACGGCAGATGTGCGTGCGATCCGCGGCCGGGTATTGACCTTCCTGCGCGCGCCGCGCGGCGCGGGCGATGCCGAAAGCTATCGCTATATCGACGACGGCATCGTACTGGTGAAGGACGGCCGGACCGCCGCGGTCGGGCCGGCGAGCGAGCTCTTATCGGCATTGCCGGCGGGAACGCCGGTCGACCACCATCCGAGGCAGACTGATCCTGCCCGGATTTATCGATCCGCATATCCATTATCCGCAGACCCAGGTGATCGCGTCCTACGGCGCGCAACTCCTCGAGTGGCTCGAGAAATACACCTTCGTCGAAGAACAGAAATTCGGCGATCCGGTGCACGCCGCCCGCATACGCCGAATTCTTTCTCGACGAACTGGCGCGCAACGGCACCACCACGGCGGTCGCCTATTGCTCGGCGCATCCGGCCTCGGCCGAGGCGCTGTTCACCGCCGCAGCGCGCCGCGGCGTCGGCATGATCGCCGGCACTGCGATCATGAACCGCAACGGCCCGCCGGGATTGCTGGAACCGGCACGCGACGCGATCACGGCAAGCCGCGATCTCATCCGCCGCTGGCACGGCAACGGGCGCCAGCGTTATGCGGTGACGCCGCGTTTCGCCATTACCTCGACCGGCGAGCAGCTAGCAGCCGCGGGCGCACTGCTCAGGGAATTTCCGACGGTCCTGATGCAGACCCATCTCGACGAAAACCACGACGAGATCGCGACCGTAAAGCGTCTGTTCCCCGAGGACGCGAGCTACACCGCGGTGTACGACCGCTTCGGACTGCTCGGCCCGCGCTCGCTGATGGGCCATTGTATTCATCTCGACGATGCCGAAGTCACGCTGATGCGCGACACAAAGTCCGTGGCGGTGTTCTGTCCCGACGTCAAACCTCTTCATCGGCAGCGGACTGTTCAATTACCGCAGGCTCGCCGAGGCCGGCGTGCGCATCGCGCTCGCCACCGATGTCGGCGGCGGCACGTCCTATTCGATGTTGCGGACCGCGGCCGAAGCCTACAAGGTCCTGCAGCTGCAAGGCCAGAACCTGCCGGCGCTCGCGGCCTTCGATCTGATGACGCGCGCCAATGCCGCGGCGCTCGGCCTCGACGGCGAGATCGGCACGATTGCGCCCGGCGGTTTTGCGGATCTTGTCGTGCTCGATGCCCGCGCGACGCCCGCCATGGCGCACCGCATGGAGGTGACGCGCGACCTCGAAGAAGAATTGTTCGTGCTCATGACCATGGGCGATGATCGCGCGGTGCGGCAGACCTATATCGCGGGGAAGCCGGCGCTCAAGCTCCCGGTTTGATCTAAAATGTGGCGAGCCGCGGCGCGCGCCACGGCATGATTTGTGCAGCATCGGACAGCGATGGACCTTAATACCATCACCGAAATCGCGAGGCCGCGCCGACGCGCGGAATTTCCGGCTTGGGGCGCGGGCGACGCCTGGCTCGCCGGCGGCACGTGGCTGTTTTCCGAACCGCAGCTGAAAGTTTCGCGGCTGATCGACATCGCCGATCTGGGCTGGCCGGCGCTGGAGATTACCGAGCATGGTCTTCGCATCGCCGCGACCTGCAAGATCGCCGAACTCGACGGCATGGCGTTTCCCGCGCACTGGACCGCGGCGCCGCTGGTCAATCAATGCTGCCGCTCGTTTCTTGCCTCGTTCAAAATCTGGAACATGGCGACTGTCGGCGGCAATCTCTGCATGGCGCTGCCGGCAGGGCCGATGATCTCGCTCACGTCCGCGCTCGATGGCGTGTGCACCATCTGGATGGTGGACGGCGGCGAGCGGCGCGTTGCCGTTCGCGATTTCGTCCTGGCGCCGCTCCACAATGCGCTGGCTCCCGGCGAGCTGCTGCGCGCCATCGATCTGCCGCTCGCCTCGCTGCGCAGCCGCACCGCCTTCCGCCAGATTTCGCTGAGCCCGTTCGGCCGTTCCGGCGCACTCCTGATCGGGACACTGTCGCCGGACGACGGATCGTTTGCGCTGACCGTCACTGCCTCGACGCCACGTCCGGTTCGCCTGCTCGTTCGCCCAGCTGCCGGGGCCCGGCGCATTGCGCGATCGGCTCGAAGCAGAAATTCCGCCCGAGCGTTATTACGACGACGTTCATGGCGCGCCGGCGTGGCGCCGCCAGGTCACCCTGCAATTCGCCGAAGAAATTCGCGGCGAACTCGCGGACAATGCCGTGAGCGCCGCATGAGCTTTCTGGTCAACGGAACGAGCCACGAGGAGCGGCCCCGGCCGGGACAGTGCCTGCGCACCTTCCTCCGCGAGCTCGGTTGCTTCGGCGTCAAAAAGGGCTGCGACGCCGGCGATTGCGGCGCCTGCACGGTTCTGATCGACGGCGATCCGGTGCATTCCTGTCTCTACCCGGCCTACCGCGCCGAGAACCGCGCGGTGACCTCCATCGAAGGACTGGCGCGGAACGGCGAACTGCATCCGATGCAGCAAGCCTTTCTGCAAGCGCAGGGTTTCCAGTGCGGTTTCTGCACGCCCGGGATGATCATCACGGCGGCGAGCCTCAATCAGGCGCAACGTCAGGATCTGGCCTGGGCGCTGAAAGGCAACATCTGCCGCTGCACCGGCTACGGCGCCATCGAAAACGCCATCCGCGGCGTGTCCGCCGTCGAGCAAGCGGAGGCAGGCCAAGCCTGCGGCCGCAGCGTCGCAGCGCCGGCAGCGCGCGGCGTGATCAGCGGCACGGTCCGCTACACCATGGACGTCGCTCCGCCTGGGCTTCTGCACCTGAAGCTCCTGCGCTCGCCGCACGCCCATGCGCGCATCAAGTCGATTCGCAAGGATGCGGCCTTGGCGATTCCGGGCGTTTGCGCCGTGCTGACATTCGAAGACGCGCCGCAAAAGCTTTATTCGAGCGCCAGGCACGAAAGCGAAGCGGCCGATCCCGACGACACCGCCGTTTTCGACAGCGTCGTCCGCTTTGTCGGCCAGCGCGTCGCCGCGGTCGTTGCCGAGACCGAGGCCGCGGCCGAAGCGGGCTGCCGCAATATCGATATCGAATACGACGTGCTGCCGGCCGTGTTCGACGCCGATCATGCGATGCAACCGGGCGCACCCATCATTCACGACAAAGGCCCGGAATCCCGCATCGCCAATCCAGGGCGCAATATTGTCGGCGAAATTCACAGCCATGTCGGCAGCGTCGAAGAGGGCTTTGCGCAAGCCGACTTTGTCTATGAAGGGACTTACGTCACGCAGCGCGTCCAGCACGCGCATCTGGAGACGCATTGCGCGATCGGCTGGCTCGACGATGCACAGCGCCTCAATATCCGCTCCAGCACGCAGACGCCGTTTCTGACCCGCCGCGCGCTCGCCGGCCTGTTCGGCCTCGATCCGGCGAAGGTCCGCGTGTTCTGCGAGCGCATGGGCGGCGGTTTCGGCGCCAAACAGGAGATGCTGGTCGAGGACGTCGTCACGCTCGCGGTGCTGAAGACCGGACGGCCGGTGAAGCTCGAATTCACCCGCGAAGAACAATTTATCGCGGCGACGACGCGGCATCCGATGCGCGTGCGCATCAAGGCCGGCGCGCGGCAAGATGGCCGTTTGACCGCTATCGAAATGAACGTTGTCTCCAACACCGGCGCCTACGGCAACCACGGCTTTGCCGTGCTCAACCACGCCTGCAGCGAATCGGTTTCCGTCTACAACTGCGCCAACAAAAAAATCGACGCCGTTGCGGTTTACACCAACACAGTTCCGGCCGGCGCTTTCCGCGGCTACGGGCTACCGCAGACCAATTTCGCCGTCGAGTCGGCAATCGACGAACTCGCGCACAAGATCGGCATGGACCCGATCGCCTTTCGCGAGCGCAACATCGTACGGCCCGGCGACCCGATGGTCTCGACCGGATCGGAGGAAGGCCACGATGTGCAGTACGGCAGCTATGGCCTCGATCAATGTCTCGCCTTGGTCCGGGAGGCGCTGGCGCACGGCGGCGGCGAACCGCCGCCCTCCTCCGGTGACTGGCTGACCGGCCAGGGCGTGGCGCTCGGCATGATCGATACCGTGCCGCCGTTCGGCCATATCGCCGACGCCAGCGTCGCGCTGCGCGACGACGGCACGTTCGAGCTTAGGGTCGGCACCGCCGAGTTCGGCAACGGCACCGCCACCGTTCATCACCAGATTGCCGCGACCGCGCTCTCTGCCACCGTCGGCGCTATCCGCCTTCTCGCCTCCGATACCGACAATGGCGGCCACGATACCGGCGCCTATGGCTCGACCGGCACCGTCGTCGCCGGCCGCGCCACACAGCTCGCCTGCGAAGCCTTGCGGGATGAAATTTTGCGCTTTGCCGCCGAATACGCGGGCGGCACTCTGTCGGCGTGGTCGCTTGTTGCCGGCGCCGCGGAAGGCACCGGACGAAAGATCGGACTCGCCGAGCTTGCCGTGGCGGCACGCGCGGCCGGCCGAGCCCTTACGGCCAACGGCCGCTGGAACGGAACGCCGCGCTCGGTTGCTTTCAACGTTCAGGCCTTCCGCGTCGCGGTGAACAAGCGCACCGGCGCGATCAAGATTCTGCGCAGTGTTCATGCCGCGGACGCCGGCCGCGTCATCAATCCGATGCAGTGCCGCGGCCAGGTCGAAGGCGGCGTGGCGCAATCGCTCGGCGCCGCGCTTTACGAGGAAATGGTGATCGACGACACCGGCCGGGTGACCAATCCGACCTTCCGCAATTATCATCTGCCGCAGTTCGGCGATCTGCCGCGCACCGAAGTTCTGTTCGCCGACACCCTAGATACGGTCGGCCCCTTCGGCGCCAAATCGATGAGCGAAAGCCCCTATAATCCGATCAATGCCGCGTTGGGCAACGCGCTGTTCGACGCCACCGGGATCCGTTTTTGCGCGACGCCGTTCAAGCCGGATCGGATTTTTGCCGCGATAGCGGATAAATTCGGCACGGCAATTTGACCGGCGGATGATAGGCCGTGCAGCAACTCGATCACGAAAGCTTTCTGCGCCGGAGTTTTGACGTAGCCCGGCAAGCGCAGAACCCATGGCAATCATCCGTTTGGCGCCATCCTGGTGAGCGCTGCGGGCGAGGTGCTGATCGAGACCGAGAACGGCTTCCTGCCGGACCGCGATATGACGGGACACGCGGAGCGCCTGCTCGCCACGCAGAGCTTCGAAAGAGATCGACGCAAAAGTCCTGGCCGGCTGCACGCTCTATACATCGGCCGAGCCCTGCGCCATGTGCGCCGGCGCAATCTATTGGGCCGGCATCGGACGCGTGGTGTTCGGCCTGTCGGAACGCCGGCTCAAGACGATGACCGGCAATCACGCGGAAAATCCGACGCTCGATTTGCCGTGCCGTATTGTCTTTGCGGCCGGCCAACGCCCCGTCGAGGTAATCGGTCCGCTGCTTGAAGACGAAGCTGCCGCGCTGCACGACGGCGTGTGGTAGACCGAACGAGCGAATTCGCCGCGGCCAGCACGAGCGATCATGCGGATCATCACTTGCGCCCACTTGATCGAAGCGCCGGATCGGCCGATCGCGGCAAACCGGCAAATTCGCATCGGCGGTAGCCGGGTCGAGGCGGTCGCCGTCGATCGCACCCGCGAAAGCCGAGCCGTTGTTCGTCATGCCGGCGCTGGTCAATGCTCACGACCACGGCCGCGCGGTGCGCACCAGTTCGCTCGGCGCCAGCGGCAAGCCGCTGGAAACCTGGCTGCAATATCAGGCGCTGATCCCGTCGCTCGATCCGTATCTCGTCGCCGTCGTCGCGCTGTCGCGCTCGGCCTTGGGCGGGGTCGGCACGGTGATGATGCATCTCACCCGGCCGCAGGGCTTGACCGATCTTCCCACCGAAGCAGCCGCCATCGCGCGCGCGGCGCGCGACATCGGCGTCCGGGTCGGATTTGCGGTGTCGATGCGCGACCGCAATCCGCTGGTCTACGGACCGTCGGAACCGATTCTCGCGGCGCTGCCGCCGCAGGCCCGTCGCGAGATCGAAGCAGACATCGCGCGGCCGCCGCGGCAGCCGCGGGAATTCATTGCGCTCTTCGACGAGGTCGTCGCCGCCGCCGCCGGGCCGATGTTCGACGTCCAATTCGGGCCCAATGGCGTGCAATGGTGCAGCGACGCGTTGCTGGCGGCGATCGCGGAGGAGTCGCAGCGCAGCGGCCGCCGCATCCATATGCACCTTCTGGAGACGCGCTATCAGCGCGCCTGGGCCGACGCGACCCATCCCGATGGCGTGGTCAAACATCTCGATGCGCTCGGCCTGTTGTCGCCTCGCCTGACGCTCGCGCATTGCGTCTGGGCGCGGCCCGACGAGCTTGAATTACTCGCCGCGCGCGGCGTCACCATCGCCGTGAACACGAGCTCCAATCTGCATCTGCGCTCCGGCATCGCGCCGGTCGCGCGCATGGTCGAGACCGGCTGCCGGATCGCGCTCGGCATCGACGGCGGCGCGCTCGACGACGATGACGATGCGCTGCGCGAATTGCGGCTCTTGCACCTTCTCCATGTCGGCATCGGGCTTCGAGGTCGCCATGAACCGGGAGCAGCTGTTACGGGCAGCCTTCGCCAACGGCCGTGCTCTCGGTGACGAACACGGCCGCGGACGGCGCCGTCCGCGCCGGGGAGCCGGCCGACCTTTTGCTGCTCGATTGGGCCGCGATCGACGACGACCGGTTGCGCCCGGATATCGACGCGCTGCAGCTCGTGCTCACGCGCGCCACTGCACGGCATATTCGCGAACTGATTGTCGCGGGCAAGACCGTCGTCAAAGACGGCATGGTCGACAGGCGTCGATGCCGCCGCCGCCCGCGCCGAACTCGCCGACCGGCTGCGCGCCGGAATGGCCGATAAATCCGCGATCGCCGCGGCGTTGCCGGCGCTCGAACAGGCCATCGCCAGGCATTTCGAGCCGAGTCCCGGGCTGCTTTTGAGAAGCCTCCTTATTTGAAGGCGCTGGGCTCCGGAAGAAGCCGCGGCGGCGGGCAGACGAAACTACGGCGGCCGTTCTTCAGGCCGAACAGTGGACGCGCCAGTTCGGCCACCGCAAGCGCCGGAGTCGCTTGCAATCCAGCACCACGAGATCGGCCGGGTTGCCGATTTTGATGCCGTAATTTTTCAGATTCATCAGTTTCGCGGGAAGAGTCGTCACCATGTCGAGGCAGGAAGCCAATTCGGTGGGCCGGCCGATCTGCGCGACATTGGCGTAAAGGTTCGCCATCCGCAGCAGCGAGCAGTCGCCGAACGGCGTGAACGGATTGAGCACGTTATTGGTCGCAATCGAACACACTACGCCGTGATCGAGGAGCCGGTGCGCGGGAGTGACGCCGCGCGGCACATCGTGGTCGTGGTCACGGCCCATCAGATAAAGATCGGTAGCCGGCAACACCGTCACGGCGACGCCGGCGTCGGCCAGCCGCTCGGCGATTTCGGCGAAGCGCTCGCGTCCGATCGCCGAGAGCTTAGTGACATGGCCGACCGTGACCCGGCCACCCCAGCCCGCGGCTTGTGTCTGCCGGCAGACTTCGTCGAGATCCATCCGCGACGGGTCGAGATCGAAATCAAGGTGAAAATCGATGTCGCGATCGAAGCGCCGCGCGATATCGAAGATGCGCGCGATCTGTCCATGCGGATCGCTGTCGGTATAGGGACAGCCACCGACAAGGTCAGCGCCTTGCTCGCAGGCCGCGATCAACAACTCTTCGGTGCCTGGATCGTTGAGCAGGCCTTCCTGCGGGAACACGCAAATCTCGATATCGATGGCCCAACGATATTCCTTCTGCAGCCGCTGAATGGCGTGAAAGCCCTTCAGTGCCGATTCGCGGATCGACCTCGACATGCGTGCGCATGCGCATGGTGCCTTGCAGGATCGATTTCTCCAGCGTGCGGCGGGCACGCCGGTAGATATCGTCCTCGCTGAAGTCGCGCTTGGCCGCCGCCACTTCGGCGATCGCCTCGGCAAGCGTGCCTTGTTCCGACTTGCAGCGATCGAGAATGCAGGATTTGTCGAGATGAATGTGGGTCTCGACCAGGCCGGCGACGACGAACCTGCCGGCGAGATCTTCTTCCGGGCCGTCGGCGGCGATTTCAGGGAGCGATATCGGCGATGCGTCCATCCGCGACGCCGATGTCGACGGTCCGCGGCTCGTGCGTGCCGATGCGGGCCTTTCGCAGGATCAGATCAAGGGCCATGCGCACCGCAGATTCGTTTGTTGAACGATCAACTCGTGCCGTAGGTCGCGACCAGGCGCTGGGTCAGATAATCGGCCGCCAGGATCGGCGGGTATTTGCCGGCCGTCCCCGGCGCGCTGCAGCCGGGCAGACATTCGATCAGCGCGTCCGGATTGGGATCGAGAAAGAATGCGATCGAATAGCGGTCGCGTCCGGGCGGCGACTGGTCACGCGATGCGGCGTCGAGACGTAGGTGTCGTTGCTCCACCGCATCAGACAATCGCCGATGTTGCAGACGAAAGCGCCGGGGATCGGCGGCGCCTTGATCCAGGCGCCGTCGCGCCGCCGCACTTCGAGCCCGCCGACATCGTCGGTCAGGAGTATGGTGATGCTGCCGTAGTCGGTATGTTCGCCGGCGCCGGGAAGGTCGGCCGCATCTGGCGGCGCGCGGCGGATAATGCAACAGGCGCAGCGTCGCCATCGGCCGGTCGAACTTATCGGCGAAGAAGTCCGGCGGCAGTCCGAGATCGGCGGCGATCGCCAGATGCAAATCGAGTGCCGAGCCGCCATACCGCGTTGAAATAGGCAAGCGCGGTATCGCGAAATCCCGGCGTATCCGGCCACAAATTGACGCCGCGAAACGGCTTTCCGGCGACGACCTCGGGGTCGGACGCCGGAAGATCCAGACCGATATTGAAGGCTTCTTTCTGATCGGCCTGCGCGAGATTGAGCCTCTCGCTGGCGATGCCGACATAGCCGCGATTGTGCGGCGATCGGGTAATGGCGAATTCGTCTTTCACGTCCGTCGGCGATGCAAAGAATTCTTGCGAGCGTGCGAACATGCTCGACATCAAAGCATTCGGGCACACCGTGGTTGCGAATGTAAAAGAAGCCCGTCTCGCGGCATGCGCGCCCTAATTCTGCGGCGACGCGCCGCACCGCGACAGGATCGCCCGACTCCGAGGCCTGTGAGATCAAGAACATCCAGCATGAAGCGCGCCTTCCGTTGCGCTGCACGGCTGCAAAACCCGGGCCGTTCTACGGGGTCCATGGCATGATGCTTGCAAAATCTGTCTCGCGGGTGGCTTTCCAAAAACACTCAGTGGAGGACGTGAGATGGCATTCCCAACATTCGACCGGCGCACGCTCTTAAAGGCGGGCGCGGCTTCAATACTTGCGACCGGATCGGCGGCGAAGAGCCGCTCAAGCCGCGGGAGTTACGATCGGCATCGTTTATGTCGGTCCGCGCGACGATTTCGGCTGGAATCAGGCCCATGCGGTCGCCGCGAAGGCACTCAAGAGCATTCCGGGCGTCACCGTCGTCGAAGAGGAAAACGTTCCCGAGACCGACGCCTGCTCCAAGACCATGGAGTCCATGGTCAATCTGGACGGCGCCAACATCATTCTGGGCACGTCGTTCGGCTATTTTGACCCCTTTATGATCGATCTGTCCAAAAAATATGCAAAGGTCCAGTTCCGTCACGCCGCACCGCTGTGGACCCCGGCCTTGCCGAATGAATCTCGGCAGCTATTTCGGCTACCTCAACCAGGCGCATTACGTCGACGGCGTCGCCGCCGGCCTGTCGACCAAATCGAACAAGCTCGGCTTCGTCGCGGCCAAGCCGATCGCCTCGGTGCTCAGCAATATCAATTCGTTCCTGCTCGGGCGCCAGAACGACCAATCCGAATGCGACGGTCCAGGTGATCTTCACCGGCGACTGGTCGCTGCCGGTCCGCGAGGCCGAGGCGACCAACGCGCTGGTCGATGCCGGCAATGACGTCATCACCTGCCACGTCGACAGCCCGAAAGTCGTGATCGCGACCGCCGAGAAGCGCGGCGTGAAAACCTGCGGCCACAACGCCTCGCAGGCGCCGCTGGCGCCGAACGGCTTCATCACCGGCGCGGAATACAAGTGGATCACGATCTACAAGGGCTATGCCGACCGACCTCATCGGCCGGCAAGACGCTGCCCAACATGGTGAGCGGCGGCTACGAGGCCGACATGGTGCAGAACACGCCGTTCGGCGCCGGCGCCAGCGAAGCGGCGCGCAAAAGGCCGCGACCGAGGCGATCGCCGGCCTCAAGGCCAAAAAGCCGATCTATGTCGGTCCGCTGAAGGACAACAAAGGCAACGTCGTCATCAGCAAGACCTACGACAATCTCGATCCGTTCCTCGACAAGATGAACTATCTGCTCGACGGCGTCCAAGGCTCGATCACCTGATCGGCCATCGTCTGACGACCGAGCCGCGCGGCGAACCGAATGTTGGCCGCGCGGCCGGATTACGTGTCCTTCGCATCGTTCCGACAGTTCGGGAGCTCGTAGCAGAGCATGGCTGACATCGCAGAGCCGCTGCATCCGGCGGCGATCGCCCCGAACCACTGGGGCGATCTTTCCATCCGGCTTCGCCGCGGCGCGGAATATGTCGTCATCCCGCTATTGGCGCTGGCGATTTCGGCGATTGCTGTTCTCGATTCTGCTGCTGGCGCTCGGCAAGTCTCCGATCGAATTTTTCCAGCTCGTCGAGCGCGGCGGCTTCGGAACCTCGTTTTCATTGCAGAACACGCTGCAGCGTTCGTCGCCGCTGATCCTCACGGCGCTGTGCGTGGCGCTGCCGGCGCGCATCGGCTTGGTGGTCATCGGCGGCGAAGGCGCGCTCGTGCTCGGCGGCTTCGCCTCGGCGGTCGTCGCCATTCCGTTGGTGACCGGGCATGCGCCGGTGTTCTTGACGCTCTGCCTGATGGCGATCGGCCGGCATGCTGGTCGGCGGATTGTGGATCGGCATCGTCGGCTATCTGCGCTACGCGCGCGGCGTCAACGAAACGATCTCGTCGCTGCTGATGACCTATATCGGCATCGCCATCATGAATTTCTTCGTCGAAGGATCGCTGCGCGATCTGACCAATCCCAACAAGCCCTCGACCATGCCGATCGGCGACGCCTATATGGTCGGCCATATGCCCGGCACCGACGTGCATTGGGGATTGGTCGGCCGGCGTCGTGCTTTCGGTCGCGCTTTACATTCTTGTTGTCGCGCACCACGTTCGGTTTCGCCGTTCGCGTCGCCGGCGGCAATCCCGCGCGGCGCTGGCGCAGGGTCTGCCCGGTCGGCAAGCTGATCGTGATCTGCTGCGCGATCGCCGGCGCCTGCGCCGGCCTCGCCGGCTTCTTCGAGGTCGCCGCGATCCAAGGCCGCGCCAATGCGTCGCTCGCCGCCGGCTACGGCTATACCGGAATTCTGGTGGCGTTCCTGGCGCGGCATAATCCGCTCGCGATTATTCCGGTCGCCATCCTGTTCGGCGGCATCGTCGCCTCCGGCGGCCTTATCGAGCGCCGCATGGGACTGCCCGATGCCACCGTGCTGGTGCTGCAGGGCCTGACCTTCGTCGTGCTGCTGATGTCGGAAACGCTCTATGGGCGTTTCAAGATCTTCCAAGTTCGCGGAGCGGCGGATCGCACATGAACGAGAGCGCTTACATCATCGTCCTGGTCGCGCTCATCGGCGGCGCGTTGCGCGTTTCGACGCCTTTCATGTTCGTCGCGCTCGGCGAGTGCCTCACGGAAAAGTCCGGCCGCGTCAATCTCGGCCTCGAAGGCACGCTCGTGCTCGGCGCCATGACGGGCTACGCGATCTCCTACAATTCCGGCTCGCCCTGGCTCGGCGTACTGGCCGCCGGTTGCGCCGGCTCGGTGCTCGGCGCCATGCACGGCTATATCTGCAAACTGCCGAAGGTGAACGACATCGCGGTCGGCATCGCCATGATGCTGTTCGGCACCGGCGTCGCGTTCTTTTTCGGCAAGCCCTACATCCAGCCGTCGGCGCCGCAGCTGACGTCGTTTTCGCTCGGCGCCTGGACCGGCAATAAGGAGATCGCCACAGGCGCTGCAGATCAATCCGCTGCTGATCGTCGGCATCCTCGTCGGATTGGCGATGGCCTGGGCCTTTGCCAACACCAAATGGGGCCTGATCATCCGCATGACAGGCGACAGCGCGCCTGCGGCAAAGGCCATGGGCGTGTCGGTCGATCTGGTGCGCTTTCTTTGCACCACGGCGGGCGGCTT
The DNA here is from genome assembly GCA_963696555.1 of uncultured Alphaproteobacteria bacterium. Classification (GTDB taxonomy): domain Bacteria; phylum Pseudomonadota; class Alphaproteobacteria; order Rhizobiales; family Xanthobacteraceae; genus BOG-931. Next base: position 54,813 of record CAVOKR010000015.1, read on the forward strand.
TCTGGCCGGCGTCGGCGGCGCATTTCTGTCGCTGTTTTATCCCGGCTCATGGAACCAGGGCTTGTCCTCCGGTCAGGGCCTGATGGCGGTGGCGCTTGTCATTTTCGCGCGCTGGAGCCCGATCCGCTGCGTGATCGCCGCGCTTGCTGTTCGGCGCCGCCGGCGCCATCGGTCCGGCCTTGCAATCCGTCGGCATCACCCAAGGCTATTACTTCTTCAATGCCGCGCCTTACATCCTCACGCTCTTTATCATGATCGCATCGGCCGGATCGAAACGCGCGGCGCGCGACGTGCCGGGCGAACTGAGCATCACCAAATAAGGTCCCCATGCCCACCATTCCCGGCGATCCCTATGCCTGGCCGTTCGACGGCAACATCACGCCCGAGAACACCACGCTGATCATCATCGACATGCAGACCGACTTTTGCGGCAACGGCGGCTACGTCGACAAGATGGGCTACGACCTGTCGCTGACGCGAGCGCCGATCGAGCCCATCCGCTCGGTGCTCGATGCGATGCGCAAAAAGGGTTACGGCGTCATCCATACCCGCGAAGGCCATCGCCCCGATCTCGCCGATCTGCCGGACAACAAGCGCTGGCGCTCGCGCCAGATCGGCGCCGGCATCGGCGATCCCGGTCCTTGCGGCCGCATTCTGGTGCGCGGCGAACCGGGCTGGGACATCATCCCGGAACTGAAGCCCTTGGACGGCGAGCCGATCATCGACAAGCCCGGCAAGGGCTCGTTCTGCGCCACCGACCTTGAATTGCTGCTGCGGACCAAAGGCTGGCGCAATATCGTGCTCACCGGCATCACCACCGATGTCTGCGTGCACACCACCATGCGCGAGGCCAACGACCGCGGCTTCGAGTGTCTGCTGCTGGAAGACTGCTGCGGCGCGACCGACCACGGCAACCATCTCGCCGCGATCAAGATGGTGAAGATGCAGGGCGGCGTGTTCGGCGCGGTGTCCAATTCCAAGAGCTTTGTGGAGAATCTGCCATGAGCGTCGCGGACGGTCATACTGGTCGACGGCCAGCGTCCACCATGCGCGCGCCGTCACTCGAAACCATCGGCATGACCAAGATCTTCGGCCCGTTGGTCGCGCTCGAAGACGTCTCCATCAACGTCAAGCCCGGCACCGTGCATGCGCTTCTGGGCGAGAACGGCGCCGGCAAGTCGACGCTGGTCAAATGCATCATGGGCTTCTACTCGCCCGACAAAGGCCAGGTCCTGCTCGACGGCGCCGAGGTGCCGATCCGCAATCCGCGCGATGCCCGCGCGCTCGGCATCGGCATGGTCTATCAGCACTTCACTCTGGTGCCGTCGCTGACCGGCGCCGAGAATCTCGGTGATCAGCCGCGCCGACGCGCCGGCCATCATCGACTGGAAAAAGGAAATGCGTACGCTCGAGGAGTTCCTCGACCGCATGCCGTTTCGCGTCCCGCTCGATGTTCCGGTGTCCGCGATGGCCGCGGGAGAAAAGCAAAAGCTCGAAATCCTCAAGCTGCTCTATCTCGATCAGCGCCTGCTCATTCTCGACGAGCCGACCTCGGTGCTCACGCCGGACGAAGCCGATGAAATGCTCGGCCTCCTGCGCGGCATGACGCACCGCAAGGAGATCACCGTCATCATGATCACGCACAAGTTCCGCGAAGTGTTGAGCTTCTGCGACAGCGTCACGGTGCTGCGCCGCGGCCGCAAGGTCGGCGGCGGCGAGGTCAAGGACCTGACGACCGACGCGATGGCGCGCATGATGATCGGCGATACGCAGATCCGCGATCGCGCAGTCCGCAACGACAAGCCGGCCGGCGATACGGTACTCGAGCTCGCCGCGCTCTATGCCGACGACGACGAAGGCATGCGGGCGCTCGATCAGGTCAATCTGAAAGTTCATTCGGGCGAAATCGTCGGCATTGCCGGGCGTCTCCGGCAACGGTCAATCCGAGCTCGTCGAGGTGCTGGCCGGCCAGCGGCCGCTGACCGACGGCCGCATCATCATCAAGCAGCACCCGTTCGAACCGGACCGCGACAGCTTTTACCGCCTGAAGATCTTCGGACTGCCGGAAGAGCCGCTGAAGAACGCGACCGTGCCGAAAATGACGGTCGCCGAGAACATGGCGTTCCGCACCTTCGATCAGCCGCCGGCGGCCAAACTCGGCTGGTGGCTCTCACCCGGCCCGATGCGCGAAAAAGCCCGCGAGCTGATCGCGCGCTATCGGGTCAAGACGCCGTCGCCCGAAACCGCGATTTCGGACCTCTCCGGCGGCAACGTGCAGCGCGCCGTGCTGGCGCGCGAACTCTCCGGCGAAGTCGATGTGCTCATCGTCGCCAACCCGTGCTTCGGCCTCGATTTCGCGTCGGTTGCCGAAATACGTTCGCAGATCATGGAACAGCGCAATCGCGGCGCCGCGGTGCTCCTGGTTTCCGAAGACCTCGACGAGATTTTGGAGCTCGCCGATCAGGTCGCGGTGATGTCCGGCGGCACGATCAATTATCAGGCGCCGGTCGGCGAGACCGACCGCTCCACCATCGGCAAGCACATGGCAGGGCACTGACGCCGGCCGCGATGAGCGCCATCGCGGCGATCGTCTTCGATTACGACGGCACGCTGTTCGACACCCGTCCCGCCATCGTTCACTGCATCGAGCGCACATTCGTGCTATCGGGCCGGCCGGTACCGCCGATGGCGGCAATTCTGCGGACCGTTGCGAGCGGCATCACCCTGCAGGACACGTTTCTGCTGTTGGATGAAGCGTTGCAGCGCGATCGCGCGACACTGCACGGTCGCGTCAAAACCTATCGGACTCTTTATCAAGATGAGGGAACGGCACTTCTGAAGCCCTTTACCGGCGTTGCGGAAGTGCTGCGCGAGCTTCACGCTGGCGGCAGGCCTTGCATCGTCGTCAGTAACAAAGGGAGCGCCGCTATCCGCCAGTCGCTCGACGACGCCAGCCTCAGCCCGGTCGTCGATCTGGTGCTGGCCGACGAGGCCGGACTGCCCAAAAAGCCTGATCCGGCGCTGATCACGGATCACGTCTTGCCCCGCTATCCGGGACTACAGAGCTCGCAAATCCTTATGGTCGGCGACACCGCAACCGACATTTTATTCGCCCAAGCGAGCGGCGCGCGTTGCTGCTGGGCGTCTTACGGCTACGGCGAAGCGGAACGCTGTCGGGCTTTGGCTCCCGACCATGAAATCTCCAGGATCAAGGAGTTGCCGGCGCTCATTCACCTCCACTGAAACGACAATGGAACGAAAACTTATGTCGCCGCAGTAGCGACATTGCGCACGGCATCGCGCGCGGCTGCCGGCATCAGGCTGACGTGGGCCGCCGCGATGCGCCAGCCTTCATCGGTGCGGATCCAGACATGGCTCTGCCGGCCGGTCATGCTTGATCCGACGCGCTGGAACTCGGTATTGGCCGTGGCAAAATCCCGCCCGTAGCTCACGATCGCCGTGTTCTTGAGCTGGCGCGTCAGGTCGATCTGCGGCCGGGAACTACGGAACGACGCGATCGCGTCGTAACCATAGAGATTCTCGGCGATGCCGAAACGCAGCGTATTAGGACTTTTCCAGAACAGCGCATCGAGCACCTCGACATCGTTGGCGACGAGCGCGCGTTCGTAGCGCTGAAACGCTGCCGTTACCTCGGCGACTACCTCGGGAATGTTAATCTCGAGCATCGGAGTTTCTCCACAACGGTATTTTTTGGACGCATCGGCGCTCGCGTCCGCACAAGCGCCGATGTTGTTCCGGCTTCTCCGTTCAACGGGCAGCGCGCGCCGGCCAGCTATTTGGCCTTGCCGATCACGCCTTCGACGTACCAGTCGAAATTGCCCATCTTGTCGCCGCCCCAGGATTCGCCGGCAGCGATTTTTACGGCACCGGTATTATCGGTGACGGGGCCGGTAAAGGGATTGAAGCCCTTGCCGACTTTGTCGGCTGAGGCCAGAACGGCGGCCTTAACGTCGGCCGGCACTTCCGAGCCGAAGGGGGCGACCGCCATCATGCCTTGGCCAAGACCTTCGCGCACCATTGCGGGCTTGAAGGTTCCGGCGATCACGCTTTTTGCGGTTTCGGTCATGAATGGCCCCCAGGTGAAGCCAAGCCCGGTGATCCAGTGTTTCGGCGCGAGCGTGCGCGCCGCGACGGACTGAAAGCCGATCGAATATTTGCCGCGGCTCTCGGCGGTCTGGATGACGGTTGCGGGCGAGTCGACATGCATGGTCACGACGTCGGCGCCTTGGTCGATCAGCGCACCGGCCGCGGTCGCCTCCTTGGCCTTGTCGGACCAGCCACCGGTGACGACGACGCGGGTCTCGGCCTTGGGATTGACCGAGCGCGCGCCCATCTCGAAGGCGTTGATATTGCCGATCACATAGCCGATCGGCACGCCGGCGACGAAGCCGAGCGTATTCGTACTTGTCATCTTTCCCGCGGCCACGCCCATCGGATACCAGGCGGCCTGGGTGGCGCCGAAGAAATTGCCGAAATTGGGTGCCTGCATCCAGCCGCCGGCGTGCTCGAAATAAACGTCCGGATGGGCCTTGGCGAGGTTGAAGGCGAATTGCTGGTGGCCGAAGCTCGTGGCGAAGATAAGCTTCGCGCCCTGTTGAATCATGCCTTCCATGACGCGCTCGGATTCCGCTGTCTCCGGCACGTTCTCGGCTTCGATCAGCTTGAGGCCGGGAATGTTTTTTTTCATCTCCTCCAACCCGTCCTTCATGGACCGGTTGTAGCCGTAGTCGTTGACGCTGCCGACATAGATGGCTCCGACGATCAACGGCGGCTTGTCTTCCGCCGCTGCCGGGCCGGCGGCAAACAGGGTCAACAGCGCCCAGCATGCCGCCGCAGCTATTTTCATGCGTGTCATGGTTCTCTCCTTAATTGCGGCGACCCGGTTTCGCCGCGATGCGTTCGATATCTCTCATTCCACCCCGACAAAGTTTCGGCCGAGCGCCGCGGGTGCCGCGGACTGGCGGCGCCAGCCCCAGACAACGAGCACCGCGAGCGTCAACAGATACGGCGTCATGTTCATCACGAACGGCGAGACGTCCGCGCCCGCCGCCTGAAGCTGCAACTGCAAGCCTTCGGCAGCACCAAACAACAGCGCTCCGACCACCGCCCATAGCGGATCCCATTTGGCGAAGATCACGAGCGCGATGGCGATGAAGCCGCGGCCGGCCGTCATCCCCTCGGCCCAGGTATGGGTCAGCGCAACCGACAGATGGGCGCCGGCGACGCCGCCGAGCGCGCCGGCGAAAGTAAGCGCCTGATACTGCAACACCTGCGGCTGCAGGCCGGCCGCATAGGCTGCCGCCGGGCTCTCGCCGACGGTGCGAAGCCCCAATCCCCATCGGGTGCGGTAGATCAGCCACCACGTCGCGATCGCTACCGGTAGCGCCAGATAGACCAGATACGTCATAGCTCAACAGTCGGGCGCCAAGACCGTCCTCGGCAACTCCCGGCACGCTCAGCTGCGGCAAAGCGGTAATGAGCGAGCCGACGAACGGCCGGCCGATCAGCGCGCTCATGCCGATGCCGAAGAACATCAGGCTCAAGCCAGCGGCGAGCTGATTGGCGTGCCGGGCGACCACCACATAGGCGAAAATCAGATTGGCGGCGGCACCGGCAAGCGCTGCCGCCACAATGCCGAGATAGGGCGAGCCGGTCAGCGCGGTCGCAGCGAAGCCGGTCGCTGCGCCGATCAGCATGATGCCTTCGAGGCCAAGATTGACGATGCCGGCGCGTTCGCCGACCACCTCGCCGAGCGTGGCATAAAGCAGCGACGTTCCCGACAGGATCGAGCTTGACATGACGCCGACGAGCAAGTCCGACATTCATCGCGCCGTGCTCCCGATATTGTTGGCGGCCGAGCACGATGAACAGAATGACCGCCATCAGAATATTGACGACCGCATAGGGCAGCGCCCTGCGTGATCTGAAGAATGTCGCCGACCGAGCTGATCAGCGCGAACAGAAACGACATCGCGACGATGCCCGTCGCGCTGGTCCCGGCAAGCCATGAGACCAGGAAGCCGATGAAGCCGTATCCCGGCGAAAGCTCGGACACCAAGCGGCCCTGAATGGCGGCGACTTCCGCCATGCCGGCCAGTCCGGCAACGCCGCCGGCCGACAAACATCACCGACCAACATGTAACGGACGATCGGGATGCCGAGCCGGCGCGCCGCTTCCGGATTGCCGCCGATCGCCCGCATATCGAGCCCGAAGCGCGTCCGCGTCAGGACGAAGCCGTAGAGCACGACAGCCGCCAAGGCGTAGACCAGACCGAGATGCACGCGCGAATGAAAGAACGTCGGCAGCCGCGCGGCGTCGACGAAAGGCGGCGACTGCGGATAGGACGCGGTTTCGGGGCTGCGCCAAGGGCCGAAGATGAAATAGCTCACGATCAGCGGGGCTATGTAATTGAGAAGGAGCGTCGAGATCGTCTCGTTGACGAGCCGCATCGCCCGCAATACCCCGGCGATCAGCGCCCAGATGCCGCCGCCGACAAATCCCAGCACCGTCAACAGCGGCAGCAGAACAAAGGCCGGCTGGTCGGAAAACGCGAGCGCGCCCGCGGTCGCGAGCCAAGCGCCCATATAGAGCTGGCCCTCGGCGCCGACATTGATCAGTCCGATGCGTGCCGGCAACGCCGCCGCGACGGCGGTGAGCATCAGCGGGATCATGCGCACCAGAAGCTCGGAAAAGCCGTAGGCATTGCCGAACACATAGGTCAGCGTGTCGATATAGGCCTTGAGCGGGTCCTTGCCCGCTGCGATCAGAAGCGTCGCGAACACACCGAGCGCGACCGCGGTGACAAGCGCGAAGGCTTTCGCGCGCGCCGAAGCGCAGGCCCATAGTGTGACGCCGTCAGGCTGCATCGGCGTGCTCCGCCGCTCCGACCATGAACGGGCCTATGGCTTCGGCGCGAAAATTCTCCGGTGCAAACTCAGCCGCGATGGCGCCGTGAAACAGCACGACGAGCCGGTCGCTGACTTCGAAAAGCTCGTCGAGATCCTCGGAGATCAACAGCACGGCGGCGCCGCGGTCGCGCATGTCGCGCAACTGGGCCCGCACCATCATGGTACTTCGGGCGTCGAGGCCGCGGGTAGGATAGAGCGCGACGATCAGCTTTCGGGTGGTGCGCCAATTCGCGCGCCAAGACGACGCGCTGCAGATTGCCGCCCGACAGGTTGGCCGCGCGCGCGTCGAAATTGGGCCGCGGGAAACCCAGCCGCGCGAAACTCTTATTCATGTCGGCGTCGAGCCGTGGCCAATCGAGGTCGAGCCCGTCGTGGTAGCGCGCGCCACTGCCGAGGGCGAGATTCTCGCGCACCGTCAGTCCCGGGATACAGGCATGCGCCAGCGGATCGTCGGGAATAACGGCAACGCCCGCCTCGCGGACCCGCGCGACCGACCAGCGTGAGGCGTCTTCGTCCCACAATAGCTTGGCCCCGGTCTGCGGCCGCAGCAGACCGAGTACGAGATCGCCGAATTCCCGCTGGCCGTTACCTGAGACACCGGCGACGCCGACGACCTCCCCGCTCCGCAGTTTCATTGAGATATTGTGCAGCGGCGTTGCACCGTTACTCCCGGAAGTCGACGCGTCGATCAGTTGCAGGGCGCTATCGCCTCGATCATGGCGCATCGCATCCAAAACCGGCAGCGCCGGCTGGACCGGTTTATCGCCGAACATCAGCGCAAGGAGATTGTCTTCACTGGCCTCGCGCCAGCCGACGACGCCCGCCATCTTGCCCTGCCGCATGACGCAAATGCGATCGGCGCAGGCGAGGACTTCGCGCAGCTTGTGGGTGATCAGAACGATGCCAAGACCCTCGCTGCGCAGTTCGCCGAGCGTCTTGAACAGGCCCTCGCTTTCCTGCGGCGCCAGGACCTTGGTCGGCTCGTCGAGGATGAGGACGCGAGCGCCGGCGAGAAGCTGCTTGAGGATTTCGACCTTCTGCTGATCGCCGACCGCAAGTTGCCGCGCCGGCATCCAGGGATCGACCGTCAGATGGAAGCGTTTGGCATAGTGGCGCATGCGATCGAGAATCGCGTCACGCGGCACCACGGCCGGCAGGTTTTTCTGAAACAGCGCCACATTGTCCAAAACGCTGAGCGCCGGGATGAGCGTAAAGTTCTGGAACACCATGCCGATCCCAAGCGCGCGGGCATCGCGCGGCGAGGCGATCGCAACGGGCTTGCCGTCGACGAAAATCTCGCCGGCGTCGGGCGCGTAGTAGCCATAAAGAATTTTGGCCAGCGTGCTTTTGCCGGCGCCGTTTTCGCCAAGGAGCCCCAGCACCTCGCCGCGATGCACACTGAAATGGGTGACTTCGTTGGCAATGACAGCGCCGAACCGCTTGGTAATGCCGCGAGCTTCGAGGAGTGGCGATCCGCTATCCATGATCATGCTTCGAACGGCCCGGTGACGGGCTGCTTTGGCATTTCCTTTTGGGATACGACGGCATGTATTTTGCTTCGTGATATCAGGCACGACCGCTATGCCCTAAGGGCATGAAGCGAGCGCGAGTTTCGGCAGGAACGCCGATGACGGACGCCAAGCCCTTGATCGTATTAACTGATTTATCGGACTCGCATCGGGGCAGGTCCGCAACGAGGTACCAGCTTACGGCGCGATCATGCCGAACCATGCGCCGCCAGGGAAATGACAAAGCGATATGGATGTCATAGCCGAACGGAATTTACGCTCCGTCGACCTCAACCTCCTGGTCGTATTCGATGCGCTGATGGCCGAGCGCAACGTCACCCGAGCGGCCGAGCGCAACGGGCTGAGCCAGCCGGCGGTGAGCAAGGCGCTCAACCGGTTGCGCTTTCTGTTCGACGATCCGCTCTTCGTGCGGCGCGACCGCGCCATGGAGCCGACCGCGCGGGCGCGCGAACTTGCCGGTCCGATTCACGGCGCGCTCGCCGATATTTCCCGCACTTTGACGGCGTCTTCGGCGTTCGAGCCGTCCACCGCGAGGGCGACGATAAAGATCGCGACTATCGATCTTTATCACACCAAGCTTTTGCCCTCGCTGGTGCGGCACTTGCGCCAGCGCGCGCCCGGCGTCGACCTGCAAGTCCGCGCCAATGAGCGCTCGCATCTGCACGAGCAGCTTGCCGCCGGCGAAATCGATCTGGCCTTTGCGCCGCTCGGCACCAAGACCGCGGAGCTCAGCGCCGAACCGCTGTGGAACGACCGGCTGGTGACGTTGGTCGGCAACGACAACCCGCTGCGTGACCCGCTGTCCATGGAAGCTTACGCGGCAGCCGCGCATCTCGTCGATGCCGGCCATGTGCAGGTCTCGGCCGACGGCGTCGGCCGCAGCGTGGTGGACGCGATCTTGACCGCCCGCGGATTGCGCCGGCGCATCATGCTGGTTCTGCCGAACTCAGCCGGTATCCCCTTCATTGTTGCGGCCACCGATCTGATCGCGACTCTTCCGAACCGGATCGTGCAGGGCCTGCTGCCCATGACCAATGTGCGCGTATTGGCGCCGCCGCTGCCCGACGTCGAAGTGTCGCCGCATATGTTCTGGCACCGTCGCACCGACGCCGACCCCTTGCAGATTTGGCTCCGTGCAGCGATCCGCGAGATTGCGCCGGGCGTCTGAAGCGGCATGCCGACTCACAGCCGGCGCAACCCGCGCTCGACTTTCGCCATGAAGGCCGCTCGCTGCTCCTCGGTCGCGACGTTGAGGTGATAAAGCGCGTAATAATGGGTGCGCGCCCTGCCCGCCGTAAACCAGCGCACGTAACGCTTGACGATCTTGCGTGGCGGATCGCTCATCCACAGCGCCATATAGCGGGGCCGGCCATAGGTGACGATGCCGACAATACGCTTGATATTACCCAAGGTCGGCTTGACGTGCGTCGGATCGCTCAGATCGAACGCCACGCCCGGCATGATCATGCGGTCGAAGAAGCCCTTGAGCATCGCTGGCAGTCCGAAGCACCAGGTCGGAAATTGGAGGACGAGGGCCTCGGCCGAGGTCAGCCGCGCCACATAGTCTTCCAAGCCGGCCTGGTTCCGGGACGTATCGTGATAATGCCGGCGGCCCTCCTCCGATAAAACCGGATTGAATTTCTCCGCGTAAAGGTCGAGCAGGTCCACCTGATGTCCGGCCGCGGCGAGCGCCGCCAACGCTTTGCCGCGAATGGCGGCATGAAAGCTTTCGGGCAGCGGATGGCAATAGATGTAGAGGATGCGCATGCCGCGAGCCGGATTTTAGGAGCGCGCCAGCGCCGGCGCGCGCAGTTGCACTGCGCTGACGTCTTCCCACAATTCCGAATAGTCCGGCGCTTTTGCCTCGATCCGCGCGCCGCGATCGAAAACAACGCGATCGGATTGCGGCCGGCTGACGATCTCGTTGATGGTCCGCGCATTGAGAACGATCAGCCGTGCCGGCGCGCCGACGGCGATGCGCCCGTGATCCGAAAAGCCGCCGAACGATGCCGGCGTGGCGCCGACCAAGGCGGATGCGCCAATCAAGGGATGATCGAGATGGATGATGCGCACCGCCTGCCGGAACGTATCGAGCACGTCGTGATCGCCATAGGCGTAGAAACTGTCGCGGCAATTGTCGCCGGCCGCCGCCACCGCGATGCCGCGCCGGAGCATTTCGTGCACCACCGTGACACCGCGCCAGCGCGGGGTGCGGCCGGCGTGACGGTCCTGCAAATACATATTGACGGTCGGCAGCGTGACGATGGCGATTTCGGCCTCGGCCACGAGATCGAGCGTGCGATCGACTTCGGCTTCGGGCTGGTTGGCGAGGCTGCAACAATGCCCGCATACCACGCGGCCTTTGTAGCCGTGACGCATCGCGGCGCGCGCGACAAGCGGCAGCGTCGCCGCAGCCGGATCGTGCGTCTCGTCGACATGCAGATCGACGTCGAGATCGTGCCGTGTCGCAAGCGCGAACACGCCGATCCAGCAAGCGCATCGATATTGTCGAGCGGCGCGCCATGATTGCCGATCGACGCGCGCGTCACGCCGCCGAGCAAGCCGTCCGATTGGGCGACGATGCGCGCCACTCGATCGCCGAACTCGTCGGTCAGCAAATCGATCGGGCACAGCGCCACGGCCTGCAGATCGATCCTGCCGCGCCATTCTTCGCGCATGTCGCGCAGCACCTGCCAGCTTCGCTCGGCAGTCTCCTGATAGGTGTCGATATGGGTGCGGATCGCCGACACGCCGTGCGCATAGGCGCAGCGCAAGCCGAACTCCATGCGGCGGCGCAAATCCGCCGCGGTCCAGTTCGGCCGGTCGGCGGCGGCTGCAAGACGCGCATTGAGAAAGGTGCCGTCGCAGGTTTGGACTGCGCTCGACGGTGTGGCCCTTGTCGAGATGGGTGTGAATGTCGATCAAGGTCGGCCAGACCTGACGGCCGCCGAGATCGACACGCTCGACACCGTCGTTCGCGCGCAAGCGTCCGGCGTTTCGATGCGCGCAAGCTTGCCGCCATCGACCAGAAGATCAGCCTCGACCACGCCTTCGGCATCGACGCTGGCGGCGAACGCCGCGGCGTCCGCCAACAGGCAAATCGGCACCCGGGCGTTAGCAAGCCAGAAACGCTGCGACTTCGGCCAAGCGATCTCGGCAAATTTGATCGGCATTGTCATTTTACCAGTATGGTCACGGGCTCGACATCAATGCGGCCTTGCCGAGACCGCGCTCACCGAGGGAGCGCACCGCGACGAGATAAAAGACACCGCCGAGCGTGGCGCCGATCAACCAGCCCCAGTCGCCGACATTGAGGATCATTCCGTAGCTTCCCAAGAGCGCAAGCCCGATCGATACGACGCCGGACGCCGCGAGCGTTACCAAAGCCGCTTTGTTCCAGCCATTCTGGAAGTACAGCGAACCGGACGGCGCCATCGAGTAGAGATCGTCAATCGCGACCTCGCCGCGCTTCACCAGATAATAATCGGCGACGATGATGCCGAACATCGGGCCGAGCACCGCACCGAAAATCGAAACGAAGATCGTGATCGCCTGCGAGCTCGACACGAAGAGCCATGGGCAAACCAGCACGGAGAGGATGGACGTGATGAGCCCGCCGGTGCGAAAGCTGATCCGCTGCGGATTGAGATTGGCGATGTCGTAGGCGGGCGAGACGAAATTGGCGACGATATTGATGCCCATGGTGGCGACAATAAAAGTCATCGAACCGACAATGACGACCAGCGGATTGCCGATCCGTTCGACGATGCGGACCGGATCCATGATCGCCTCGCCGAAGACTTTCAGCGTGCCGGACGTGACAATCACGGTGATGATGGCAAACGCCATGAAATTGAGCGGCAGGCCGAGAAGATTGCCGAGCTTCATCGCGCGTCGGTCCTTAGTGAAGCGCGAGAAGTCGCCGAAGTTCAAGAGCAGCGCCGCGAAATAGGCAACGATCAGCATGGCGGCGTTCGCCATGTGGCCCACGGTCGAACCCTCGACCGGCGGCGCAAGCTCGAGCGACAGGCTCGACAACCCGGTCTTGGAGACGATCCAGATCGCGAGCGCGAACATCACCACATAGACCGCCGGCCCGCAGAAATCGATGAACTTTCTGATCGTCTCCATGCCGTTGAGAAAGATCAGGAGCTGAAAGAGCCACATGAACAGAAAGCTTGCCCAGCCGAGCGGGGAGAGACCGAGGAAGCCGCCATGGCGCAACGCTTCGGCGCCCGGCGCCAACGTGACGACCAGCACCTCGACCGCCTTCGAGGCAAAATAGGTCTGCACGCCGTACCAGACGATGCCGACGACGCCGCGCACGATGGCCGCCAGATTGGCGCCCATGACGCCAAACGACATGCGCGCGACCACCGGATAGGGCACGCCGTATTTCTGCGACGGTGTGCCGATCAGATTCATCAGGAAATACACCGCCGTGATGCCGACCGCCATCGAGACGAGAACCTGCCAGCCGGTCAGGCCGAGAAAGAACAGGCTCGCCGCGAAGGTGTAGCCGCCGACCGAATGCACGTCCGACATCCACATCGCAAAGATATCGAAATAGCCCCAATGGCGGCCCGCGGGGGCGACCGGGGCAAGATCTTCATTATAGAGCCTGGGATCGGCGCCGGGGACGTCGAGCACCGGCGTGGTGGAATGGCCTGACATCCAGTCGCTCCATCGACAAAATAACCGTAGCACAGATTACAATCCCGGGCGTGCAAGAGCCGGGCCAGGGCTGGACGGCGAGGCCAGCCGCCTCGTCGCATCCTACCGGTCGGGGTTCCCGGATGTTCTAAAAATGCTTTAGCTTGGGACGCATCAGCCGTTGGCCGTAACGGACAGGGGGAGGCAAAGTGGACAGTGTCGATTTTGACGCTTTGGAAGCACAGGCCAGGGCGAAAATGGCCCCGGCCGCGTTTGCCTTTTGTGCCGCCGGGGCCGACGACGAAATCAGCGCTGCGGAAAATATATCCGCCTGGCGTGCGCTCCGGTTGCGGCCCCGTGTGCTCAACGACGTTTCAAGCGTCGATACGCGGTGTCACGCTGCTCGGCAGTCCGGTTCCTGTACCGATCCTTGTACCGCCGATGGGACGGCACAAACTGTTTCACGCCGCAGGCGAACGGGCAACCGCGCGGGGCGCTGCGGCCGCCGGCGCCGCTTATGTGATGGCGAACCACGCCAATGTGACGATCGAGGATGTCGCCGCCGAGCGGCGCACCGCGCCGCAGTGGTTTCAGCTCTACTATTGGCCGAACCGCACCGAGGTCGAAGCCTTGATCGACCGCGTCGCAGCGGCGGGCTTCACCGCGCTGGTGCTCACCGTCGATGCGCCGGTCGGCGGCTGGAGCCCGCGCGCGGCGCGCGAGCAGTACGAGCCCTCGCCCGACATTCTCAGCATCAATATGCCCGGCACGCCGACGGCGCGGACCTTTTATCATCCCGACTTCGCCGGCAAGGTTCTGTACCCGGCCACCTGGCGGGAACTGGAATGGCTGGTGAAGCGCTCCGCCATGCCGGTGATCGTCAAAGGGCGTGCTGCGCGGCGACGACGCGTCACGCTGTGTCGACTGCGGCGCGCGCGCCATCATGGTGTCCAATCACGGCGGGCGGCATCTCGACACGACGGTGACGACCGCCGCCGCGCTCGGCGATGTGGCGGCCGCCGTGGGCACCAAGGCCGAAGTCTATGTCGACGGCGGCATCCGCCGCGGCACCGACATTTTCAAGGCGCTCGCGCTCGGCGCCCGCGCCGTGATGATCGGCAGGCCGGTGCTATGGGGCCTCTCCGTGCATGGCGCCGACGGCGTCAGCAGACGTGCTCGAACACCTGCGGGTCGAACTCGTGCGCGCCATGCAACTTAGCGGCACGGCCACGCTTGCGGACATCGGACCGGATTTGCTGGCAGCACGGCCGGGCACGTAAGTCAGCCGGAGGCCTCGGGGACAAACAGCCGGCTGAGCGGAAACGCGGTCATGTCACGCAACAGCGCGATGAAGCCGTCGACTTGATGCTCGGCGGTCTTGCGGCCCTTGTCGGCCGTGGCGTTTGCCGCATCGCCGACCGCGCCGTCGGGGTTCAGATCCTGCGCGATCCAGCCGAAGCCGTGCAGGCCTGTGGCGCTGAGATGCTTGAATTCCTTCTCCATGCCGATTCCCGCCGAGACGAAATTCTTAGCCGATGCCATATCGACGAGATCGGGCCTGAATTCCAGCATCAAAGAGGTCTCGATGTCGCCGGCATGGATGCCGTGACGCTGCTTCGACCGCGTCCGTACATGCCGTCGGGCTGGCCGAACCTGCCCCATTGGGTCGGCACCACCAGCATGCCGTGTTTGACCCGCAATTCGCGCGCCACGATCCCCAATACCGGCACATTGCCGCCGTGAGAGTTCGCCAGCACGAGCTTGCGCAATCCGGCGCGATAGACGCTTTCGCCGATCTCGAACAGCACCCGCGTCAGCGTCTCAGCCGACAGGTTCAGCGTGCCGGGCGACAGTAGATGTTCGTTGGACTTGCCGACCGCCTGGATCGGCAGCACCAGCACGGAAAGATCCGCCGGCAGCCGCTCCTTCAGCACTCCCAGCATTCCGGACCCGATCGCGGTGTCGGTCATCACCGGCAAATGCGGGCCGTGCTGCTCGATGGCCGCGACCGGCAAGATGGCGATGGTTTTTTCGGGGTCGAGCGATCCGAAAATCCTTGCTCTTCAGTTCGGCCCAAAAGAACTTCCGTTCCGCCACAGCTCATCTCCCTCGTCAGCGGACGTCAAGTCGGTGAAGCCGCATCGGCCGCGTCAAGGTGCGGCATCGCCTTGCGCAATTCCTCGACCACGAGACTCGGGAACGTGTCGAGGCCGCCGCGCGCCCGCACCAACAGCCGCAGCGCAATCGGATAGGCCGAAAGCTCCTGCACCGGCAAGTGCCGGATCGTGCCGGCCGCGATTTCGTCGGCGACATCGATCACATTGAGAAACGTGATGGCCTGCCCGCTGCGCGCGATCTTCTTCATGAATTCGATCGAATTGGTTTCGATCGTCGGCTGCAACAGCAGATTGGCGCGGGTGAAGGCCAATTCGACCGCCGGCCGGATCGTCATCGAAGAATCTGCCACCGCCAGCGGGAACTGCACGCAGTCCGCAAGCCGCAGAACTTTCTGCTTCGCCAGCACATGCTTGGGCGAGACGGCGGCGCCCAAGGCCAGATCGTGGCTGGCGACGACCCGCAAGCCCGGGCTGTTCGGCGGATTATAGGTGAGCGCGAGGTCGGCCTCGCCGGTCAGTACCGCATTGGTTATTTGATCGAACGGCAGCACCCGCAAGCGCACGTGAACGCGGGGATGCTGATCGAGCATGGCGCTGAGAAAGCGCGGCAACGGACCTGCCGCGAGGCCGTTCATGGTCGCGATGGTGACCTCGCCGCGGGTCAAACCCTTGAAGGCCGCGATCTGCGCTTCGACGCGCTGGTGGCCCTTCAGGGTCTCGCGGACATGGGCGATCAGCACCTCGCCGGTCGCGGTCAGGCGCAGGCGTCGCGGCATGCGCTCGAAAATCGGCGAACCGATCTCGCTTTCCAGCGCCAAAATCTGCCGGTTGATCGGCCGACGACGCGACGTTGAGGCGGCTCGCCGCCTTGCGGATCGAGCCCAGCCGGGCGACTTCGTCGAGATAGGCCAACAGCCGCGAATGCAGCATGATTATGAGCCCTTTTGGCGTCGAACGATGCGCCTGCCCACAGCTTCATCGGCTTGCATAGCGCTTCACCATTGCTGCCTTAAAGGCATCACTCCAAGCTAAAATTGATGCTTATTATGATCCATGGATTAAGCCACAGTGGAGGTCAAGAGGACTCAAAGGATGGCGCGCTTGTAGCCGAGCCGCGAGCCGAACCATGAGTGTCGTTTCCGAACGCAGAGGAGCCATCATGTCGACCTTCCGTATCGCCGCAGTTACCGCCGCAGTGGCTTTATCCGTTGCCGCAGGCCCGGCGCACGCGGCCGATAAGGTCACCTTCCTCACCAGCTGGTACGCGCAAGCCGAACACGGCGGCTTCTATCAGGCCAAGGCGACCGGGCTCTATGAGCAGGACGGGCTCGACGTCACCATCAAGATGGGCGGCCCGCAGGTCAACGGCATGCAACTTGCTGCTCGGCGGCGATGCCGACATCATCATGGGCTACGATTTCCAGGTCCTCAACGGCATTTCCAAGGGCCTGCCGGTCACCACCATCGGCACCTCGTTCCAGAAGGACCTGCAGGGCATGATGACGCATGCCGACGTCAAGGACCTCGGCGACCTGAAAAACAAGACCATCCTGATCGCCACGTCCGGACGGACGTCATGGTGGCCCTGGGTCAGCCATAAGTTCGGCTACACCGATGCGCAATTGCAGGCCTACACCTTCAATCTGCAGCCGTTCTTCGCCGGCGATGATGTCGCCCAGCAGGCCTATCCGTCGTCGGAGCCGTTTCAGGCCTTGCAGAAAAACGTTCCGGTGAATTTCTATCTGTTCGCCGATTATGGCTATCCGCCCTACGGCACCACCATGGTCACCACGACCAAATTCGTCTCCGAGCACCCCGATGTCGCGCGCCGCTTCGTCAAGGCGTCGCTCGAAGGCTGGAAGAGCTATCTCAAAGGCGATCCGTCCGCCGCCAATGCGCTGATCAAGGCCGACAATCCGAACATGAGCGACGCGCAGATCGCCTTCGGCATCAAGCGCATGAACGAATTGCACGTCGTCGATGGCGGCGACGCCAAGACCATGGGGATCGGCATCATGACCGAGCAGCGCTGGCAGGCGACTGACGAACTTATGGTAAGCTCTGGCTTGCTGCCGAAGGATACCGACTGGAAGAAGGGCTTTACGACGCGATTTCGTTAAAGACCTGAAAATTATGTGGTAGGGCATGGTGCAGTCGGGCCTCCGCAGCGGACAGTAAATCGGACGGCAGAATGCCATCGACAGGCGGCAGCAGAATTGCCGATGTGCTCCCGCCGCTCGTCGTCGGCGTTGCCGTGCTGGCCGGCTGGGAAGCGTGCTGCCGGTTCTTCGCGATCCCCTCCTACCTCGTTCCGACACCAAGCCTGATCGCCGAGACCTTCGTCGACAACGCGCCGGCGCTTCTGCATTCGCTCACGGTGACGCTGCGGGTCACTTTGATTGCGCTCGCCCTGTCGGTTACCATCGGCACGGCTATCGCGTTCGTGTTCGTGCAAAGCCCGATCATCGAGCGCAGCTTCTTTCCCTATGCGATTATTCTGCAAGTCACGCCCATCGTCGCGATTGCGCCGCTGATCATCATCTTGGTGAAGAACACCCAGGGGGCGCTGATCATCTGCGCGACCATCATCGCCATTTTTCCGATCATCTCCAACACCACCATCGGCTTGCGCAGTATCGATGCCGGTCACCAGGACCTGTTCGCCATCAACCGGGCCTCGCGCATCCAAAACCTGATCTATCTTCGGATTCCGAGCGCGCTGCCGTATTTTTTCGCGGGCCTGCGGATATCGAGCGGCCTTGCGCTGATCGGCGCGGTGGTGGCGGAGTTCGTCGCCGGTACCGGCGGCAGCAATACCGGCCTTGCCTATCAGATCCTGCAATCCGGCTATCAGCTCGATATCCCGCGGATGTTTGCCGCTCTGTTTCTGATCACGCTCGCCGGTATCGCGCTGTTCCTGGCTGTCGTCGCACTGTCTAAACTCGCGCTTGGCTCGTGGCACGACAGCGCGGTCGTGCGGGAGAATTGAGCCATGGCCCAGACCGCCGCCCAGGCCGAAAGCACCCGATCCGGCCGATACCCGCTCGCCGCGTTTCTCGCGGATATTGCAGGTATCGAGGCAACAACCGAGATGATCGAGCTCAGACGCAAGTCGCGCGACTATTTCTGGTACAGCCCGATCCTCTACGCGCAGTTGAAGGACGAGATCGCCGACGTCGTGGTGACGCCGAAGAGCGAAGACGAGGTGGTCCGGGTCGCCGCGGCCTGCGCGCGGTACCGTATTCCGTTGACGGTGCGCGGCGGTGGCACCGGTAATTATGGGCAATGCGTGCCGCTCGAGGGTGGCGCGGTGCTCGACATGGCGGCGATGAACCGCATCGAATGGCAGAGGCCGGGTCTGGTGCGAGTCGACGCCGGCGCCAAGCTGTTCGATATCGATGCCGCGACCCGGCCGAATGGATTCGAACTGCGCATGCATCCTTCGACCAAACGCTCGGCCCAGATCGGCGGCTTTGTCGCCGGCGGCAGCGGCGGCGTCGGCAGTGTGACTTTCGGCGGCATGCGGGAGCCGGGCAATATCGTGGCGGCGCGGCTCGTCACGCTGGAGCGCCATCCCCGCGTCATCGAGTTGCGTGGCGACGCGGCACAGAAGATCAGCCGCGCCTACGGCACGACCGGCATCATTACGGTCCTGGAAATGCCGCTCGCGCCGGTGCAGCCCTGGCTCGACGTCATCGTCGCGTTCGACGATTTTCTCGCGGCGGTTCGCTTCGGGCAGGCTATCGCCATGGCGGACGGCATCGTCAAAAAGCTCCTGTCCCCTATCGAATGGCCGTTGCCGCGGCATTTTGCGGCTTTCCGCCCGTTTTGTCCCGAGGGCAAACACCTGCTGCTCGGCATGATCGGCGAAATGTCGATCGAGAGTTTTGCAACGCTACTCGCCCCGTTCGGGGGCACCATCACCTACAACGCCCCGAGCGAAGACGTGCCGAACAAGACGCCGCTCTACGAGCACACCTGGAATCACACGACCCTGCAAACGCTGAAGACCGATCGTGGCGTCACCTATCTGCAGTGTCTTTATCCGCACGGCCGGCTGATCGAGGCGGTCGCCGATGTCCGGGAGAAATTCGGCGAAGAGGTCTCGCAACATCTCGAATTCATTCGCTTGAACGGTTTCATGACGGCGAGCGGCATTCCGGTATTGCGCTATCGTTCGCCGGAACGCGTCTATGAAATCATGGCCGGCTATGAAGCCTGCGGCGTGATGATCGCGAACCCCCATGTCGTTACGCTCGAAGACGGCAGCCGCTATAAACGCGTCGATGCCGACCAATTGGGCTTCAAGCACGACGTCGATCCGATGGGCTTGCTCAATCCCGGCAAGATGCGAAGCTTCGTGCCGAACGGCGAAGGAGGCGCCCGGTGACCGCGGCGGTGCCGATCAGGGCGATGGCCACATCGATGCCGCTCGAATCCCGGTCTACCGGCGCGCCGCAACGGCCGCTCCTTACGCTCGCCGGGGTAGCCAAGACATTCGCCAACGGCACCGCCGCGCTGACCGGCGTCGATTTACGGATTGTGCCAGGCGAGTTCGTCAGCATTCTCGGCGCGTCCGGCTGCGGAAAATCGACACTGCTGCGGCTCGTTTCCGGACTGACGGTGCCTTCGTCGGGCACCATCGACTGGCCGCAATCGACCTACGACGCGACCGGCCAGGCGGAGCCAGCCCTCGGCTTTGTCTTTCAGGAGCCGACGCTCTTGCCGTGGCGGACGGTCGCCGAAAACGTTTATCTGCCGCTGTTGCTGACAGGCGTCGGCAAGAGCGAGGCGAGGGGCCGCATCGATCAGGCGCTCGATCAAGTCGGACTGCACGGTTTCGCCGCTTCCTATCCGCGGCAATTATCGGGCGGCATGAAAATGCGGGTATCGATCGCGCGCGCGCTCGTCACCAATCCGAAGATCCTGCTGATGGACGAACCCTTCGCCGCGCTCGACGAAATCACGCGCTCGAAGCTCAATGACGAATTGCTCGATCTGTTCGCCCGCAAGGGGCTGACGGTCATCTTCGTCACCCACAGCGTCTACGAATCCGTCTATCTCTCCAACCGCATCATCGTCATGAGCTCGCGGCCGGGACGCGTGGTGGCCGACGTGCCGATTGCAATGGCCTATCCGCGCGGCGAGGAGGTCCGCACCTCGCCGCAATACAACGAGTATTGCCGCATGGTCTCGGCCGCCTTGCGCGCCGCCATGACGGGCGCTCCGGCCGGCCCATGAATGCCAGGACCCATGAGCACTCCATGAGCGCGCTCCGCCCTATCGTTCCGAAATCGGTCCGCGCGCCGTTCGGGCGCTACAGCCACGCCATCGAGGTTCCGGCGCATGCGCGATGGCTGTTCTGCTCCGGGCAACTGGGCATTACGGCAGCCGAGCAGATTCCCGACAGCGTCGAAGACCAAGCCGTGATCTGTTTCGAAGCCATCGGCGCGTGTCTCACCGAGGCCGGCATGACATTCGCGGATGTCGTCCGCCTCAGCGCCTACGTGACCGATCGCGCCCATATGAGCGCCTATATGGCGGTGCGCGACCGCTATATCGCCCTCCCCGCGCCGGCCTCGACGCTCCTCATCGTCGCGGGCTTCACCCGGCCCGAATTCAAGGTCGAGGTCGAGGCGACTGCGGCAAAAGGGATCGACCCCGGCGGATGACGCCGTCAGCGCATTTTCAGGACAATGACCTGATCGCTGCTGGGATCGGTTGCCGGCCGCAGCTTCTTGACCTGATCCGTCGATACGGCTCCGGCATCATTGCCCCAAGAACCGCGCACAAACGACAGGACGTCCGCGATCTGTTCATCGTTCATTTGAATGCGGAACTGCGGCATGCGGTACGCATCCGGCACGCCCTTTACGACCAGCGGTTCGGCGCCGTTCAGGACGAGATTGATGAGCGACGACGCGTCAGGATCGAGCACGGCCGGATTGCCTGCCAGCGGCGGCATGAATGGCGCCTGGCCCTTGCCGTCGGCGCCATGGCAAGCCGCGCATGAACCGAGATAGGTCGCGGCGCCCGGCCTGTTGCGCTTCGCCGCTCTGCAGCGATTTCGCCGCTTTATCGTCGTAAGCGAACTGGCTTTGGTCGGCCGTCGCCGGCAGCGACTTGAGGAAAACAGCCATCGCCTTGGTATCGTCGTCGGTCAGGTACGGCGTGCTGTTGTTCACCACATCGAGCATCGAGCCGAAAGCCACGCCTTTGTCGTTGTGGCCGCTCTTGAGGAACGCACTGGATGTCATCAACCGACCATCCGCCGAGACCGGTGCGCTTGTCGCCCCGCAGGTTCGGCGCCGACCACGCATCAAGCTCGGCGCCCTGCAAATACGACGCGTTGCTGTCGTCGAGCGCCTTTTCCTCGATGGCGAAGCCGCGCGGCGTGTGGCAAGCGCCGCAATGGCCGAGCCCCTCGATGAGGTAGGCGCCGCGATTCCACTGCGCATCATGATCCTGACGCGCGACAAAGCCGGTCTTCGGAGCGAAAACCGCATTCCAGATCGCCAGCGGCCAGCGCGGACTCAAATACCAGGGAATTTCATTCGGCTTGTTCGGTTGCCTTACGGCCGGCACGTCTTTCATGAAGAACGTATAGAGCGCTTTCACATCCTCGTCGGTGATCTTGGCGTATGAGGGATAAGGCATCGCCGGATAAAGATGATGTCCATCCTTGGCGACGCCCGAGCGGACCGCGCGATCGAAATCCTCCAGCGAATAATTGCCGATGCCGGTTTCGGGATCCGGCGTGATGTTGGTCGTATAGATCGTCCCCATGGGGGTACCCATCGCCAAGCCGCCGGCAAAGGCCTTGCCGCCGCGGACGGAGTGGCAGGAGACGCAATCGCCGGCGCGCGCGAGATATTCGCCTTTGTTGGTCGGTGTCTCCGTCTGCTGTGCATGCGAAGGGGAACTGGTGGCTGCCAGAAACAGGAGCAGGGCAAGAATCTTGAATCGGCTCATAATCTTCTGAACAACTCTCAGGCGTAGCGCCTGGTTGCGCCACGCAATGAATCGGACTTGCGTTTTCGTGCGGACCGGCAAACGGCGCCGCTCTAAACCGCGCTGTAGGACAAGTCGTGATCCATGATCGGCAGCGTGCGGATGCGTTTGCCGGTCGCGGCGAAAATCGCATTGGCGACGGCGCCGGCGATCGGCGGCGTTGCGGGCTCGCCCGCGCCGCCCCAGACCTTGCCGCCGCTGGGGACCAGATGGACGTCGATCTTTGGCGCTTCCGCCAGCCGCACCATCCGGTAGGTGTCGAAATTTCCCTGCACCGGAACGCCGCCTTTGATCGTAATCTTTCCGTACAGCGCGGCCGTCAGACCGAAGATCACGCTGCCTTCGGCCTGTTCGGCAATCGTCAGCGGATTGACCATGTAG
This sequence comes from uncultured Alphaproteobacteria bacterium, assembly GCA_963696555.1. Taxonomy (GTDB): domain Bacteria; phylum Pseudomonadota; class Alphaproteobacteria; order Rhizobiales; family Xanthobacteraceae; genus BOG-931. The sequence goes on from CAVOKR010000015.1 coordinate 77,434, forward strand.
CGGGTATCGAGCGCGACGGTGACGCGGTTCACTTTCACGTCGCCATTCGGTCTGACCGTGACCTCGGCGACCTGCGCACACAGGCTGTCGGTGTCTTCGCAGATCGCGATGCCGCGGGCGGTGCCGCGGGGCAGCGGTTTGCCCCAATCGCCTTTCTCCGCCGCGGTATCGAGCACCTTGAGCCAGTCCGGCTTGCCTTCAAGAAGCTTGCGCCGCACCTGATAGGGATCAAGGCCGCTTGAGGACGCGATCTCGTCGAGAAAGCTCTCGATCGCGAACACGTGCTGGTTCGCGCCCGGCGCGCGCCAGAACCAGACCGGCAGATGCGTGTTCTTGATCAGCGCTTCGACGCGGGTGTTCGGCACGTTGTAGCCGTTGTCGGCCAATCCCGCGACGGATTGCGGCTCCGGAAGCTTGTCTGGCGGCTTTTTGCCGACGCTCGCCCAGATCGAGGAGGTGACGACACGCATCGACCACGCGGTCGGCATGCCGTCGGCGCCGGCAGCGGCCTTTGAAGGCGACAACCGCATGCGGGCGGAGTTTGTCCTGCCGCGTGTCTTCCTCGCGGGTCCACACCAGCTTGACCGGCTTCTGCACGACCTTGGCGATCTCGATCGCCTGAACGATCTCATCGCTGGCGTCGCGCCGTCCGAAGCCGCCGCCGACAAAGCCGTTGTGCACATAGACCTGCTCCGGCTTGAGACCTGACGCCTCGGCCGCGGCTTCGGTTGCTTCATCGGCAGCCTGCGTTCCGACCCAGACATCGAGACGGTCGGGTTGCAGGTGCACCGTCGCGTTCATCGGCTCCATCGGCGAATGCGAAAGATAGGGCGTCTCGTAAATCGCCTCGAATGTCTTTGCGGCGCCCGACATCGCCTGATCGACGTCGCCGTCATTGCGCGCCGTCACCATCGTCTCGTTCAGCGCCGCGCGAAATTCCTGGGAGAGTTTGTCGCTGTCGACCGAGGCGGCCTCGCCGCCATCCCATTCCGGCTGCAGCCGGGCGAGCGCCTGCTTGGCGCGCCAGTAGCTGCCTTCGGCGACCACGGCGACGGCATTATCGAGCTTGACCACCTGCAGCACGCCGGGCGCGCCGGCGAGCGCCGACTCGTCGACACTCTTCAGTTTGCCGCCCTGAACCGGACAGGCATTGATCGCGGCGAAGACCATGCCGGGCAGCTGCGCGTCGATGCCGAATTTGGCCGAGCCGTCGATCTTGTGCACGACGTCGATGCGCGGCATCGGCGTGCCGATGAAGGTGAACTTGTCGGGCGTCTTGATCGCGGGTTCCTGCGCGAGCTTGATCTTCGCCGCATCCGCGGTCAGTTCGCCATAGCGCAGCGTCTGTCCCGACGGGCCATGGGTGACGACACTCGATGCCGCCGTGCATTCCGATGCCGGCACATTCCATCGCGCGGCCGCCGCCGCGATCAGGCGTTCGCGGCCGCTGGCGCCGACCTGCTGCATTTTCTTTTGCGAGGCCCGCACCGAGCGGCTGCCGTTCGAGAACATGTCGCCGTAGACCTTGTTCTCGCGGAGATTGCGGTTGGGCGAAGCGTATTCGATGCGCACCTTGGACCAGTCGCAGTGCAGCTCTTCGTTGATCATCATCGGCAGCGCGGTCATGCTGCCCTGGCCCATTTCCGAGCGCTGATAGCGGATCAGGATGGAATCGTCGGGATCGATGGCGATCCAGGCGTCGATCTCGTTCGGCGGCATAGGCGTTGTCTTCGTTCCAGGGCTGCGCGACGACAGTCGCTGCTTCCGCAATCGCGGGCGCGGCGCCAATGCCGATCATCAAGCCGCCGGCGGCGCTGGTGGCGGTGAGGATGAAGTGGCGGCGGGTGAGATTAGCGTTCATCGCTGCACCCTCACGCTTTCATCAGATCGGCGGCGCGATGGATCGCGCGGCGAAGCCGCTCATAAGTTCCGCAACGGCAGATATTGGTGATGTTGGCATCGATCTCGGCGTCGGTCGGGTTCGGGTATTGTTTGAGAAACGAGACCGTCGCCATGATCTGCCCGGATTGGCAGTAGCCGCATTGCGGCACGTCCTCGGCGAGCCATGCCTGCTGCACCGGGTGCTTGCCGTCGGGCGAAAGCCCTTCGATGGTGACGATGCTGGCGCCGGACAGGGTGCCGATCGGTACCGAGCAGGAGCGCATCGCCCTGCCATTAATATGGACGGTGCAGGCCCCGCATTGCGCGATCCCGCAGCCGAATTTCGTGCCGGTCAGCCCGACGGCATCGCGCAACGCCCAGAGCAGGGGGGTATCGGGTTCCAGATCGATGTCGTGCTGCGTTCCATTGACCGTGAGCGTGATCATGTGGGCTCTTCTTCGGTTGCGATGCCGGACCTTACGGGTCTACACGGCTTCAGGCTGGTGGGAGAGACCATTTTATTGAATTAATGAGCGAAGCCAATCACGGTTCCGTCAAATCCGCCACGTAAATTTTGCGTAGCCATCGCGGGGTGCCGCAAGCCCTCAGTGCGCCACCGGCGGCAGACTGAATGGATCAACCGGTTGCGGTCCGGCAATCGAGTCCAATAGGTCGATTCCTGCGCTCCATCGCTGTTCGACAGCTTGCAGACCTGCCGCAGTCGCGAATCGATTGAACTTCGATGCCAGTTCTGAATCCGACAGCGGCCGAACGGGGTCGCCCGGCACTGCCGTGACGGCATGTTCGCGCGGACCGTCGGGCGTATCGACGACAATTCGCGCCCGCCACTCGCGTGGATAGGGTGCCATCAGATCTTGGTCGGCCACAATTGTGACCCGCTTCATGAAATCCAGGATCGGAACCGTCAGCGTCTCCTCCGATGGACCCACGTTGAAGCGGCTTTCGGGCTGCAGTGCCGCGATCGCCATCTGGTACGGAAGGCTCTTAAAATAGGAACCGCGATCGCCGGGGTGTACTCCCTGATCGATCATTTTCAGGTGCAGCGGAACGACAAAGGCCTTGATCGCCGTAATGCGATCCGGCGACAGGCCGGCGGCGAGAACTTCGCGCAACGCCTGCGCCGCCGCCATCGTCTGGCGCGCCGCGCACCAGGGCTTGAACGACACCTCGGCCAGCGCCAATGGCTGATCCTTCGTGCCAGCCATCGCCGCAAGATCGGGCTTTATGCCAAAGATATCGGGCAACATCCCCGAGCGCATGATTCCGATGTCGGCCGTAAATCCCGCCTGCGCCGCCAAGGCCGCGCTCACGCCATTTCGCACCGCCTGGCCGAATAACCACCAACGCGCCGTTGACGCGGCCTCGTGTCCGCCGACCGACGGGGCACTCATGGTCAGCGCGTGAGCGAGCGCATGCGCCGTCTGCTGCGCGCTCGAGATTCAAGAGCCTGGCCGTAACCGCTGCGGCACCGAAAGGAGCTGCGAAATAGCTCGGCCAGATGCCGCGAAACAGCACCTCGGGTCCCTTGATGGTCCGGCCCATCCGGATCATTGCCTCGTAGCCGGCGAGAATCGCCGCGGATACTCCCCTTCGATCGCAGCCCCGAAATCCTGACACCATGCACAGCGCCGTCGGAATGGCGACTGATCCCGCCGTGATCATCGCCCCGATGTGGATGTCATCGACCTCGCTCGACCGGGCCAGAGCACAATTGAGCGCGATATCGTCGAGCGTACTGGACGTTCCCGTCATCTTCTTCAGATGCTGGCGATACGCGATCAGCACGCGCCCTTCTGGCGTTGTCGTGGCGGCAATCCACGCCCCCAGTGTATCGGCGACGTGTAACCGGAGTTTTTTCAGGACCGCGTCGTCGGCGCCGCGCAGAGAGGTGATGAACGTGGCAAGGTCTTCAATGTCGCTCATCGCGCTTCCCTACCGGCCAGAGTTGCTCCACCCCCACGTCGGTCACGCAGACCATGCGCGATGCCAGCGCCGCGACATCTGAATCACGCAGACCGACATGCAAGCCGTAGACCTCGCCGGCGCGGAGGGGCATTTGGCTGTCGCGCGTCAGTGATCCGTCATTAAGCGAGAGACCAATAGCGCCGCCGAGATCGTGTGCGCACAGCGGGTGGAACGACAATGCTCCGCGCACTTCGTCGGCGATGTTCCATAAGGCCGCCTGCGATAACCCAGGACGCGTTGCCGCGCTTAGTGCATCGACAATGCGTTGGGTATGCAGGGCGAGATCGTCCCGTCCGGTCGACAAGGACACAAATGCCTCGACCCAATAGCCGTCAAAGCAGACGGCAAAATATGCCCTCAACAGATCAAGCTTCGCCGGCACCGGAACATCAAACGGCCGCAGCGTCCGGCCGTTATCCAAGCTGAAGAGTGTGCGCACGTCTTGCGCGCCCTTCTCTATCACGGCGTGTTCGGCGGTAAGGATGATTTCGGTCACACCGCCGCCGCGCCGAAACTCGTCCTCCAACACATTGACGCCGGTCGACAGCAGCGCGCTCGCCTTACGCAGGATCGAGAGCTCACACGCGCTCTTCACCCGCATCCGCCGCGTAAGCTCGGCGTCTCCCGGAACCTGGACACGCCGGTCAAGCAACGCGCGCTCCAAGGCCCGATGAAAGCCAAATGGCATCGCGTTGCCGCCGATCACGACAAGCTCTGTGGCGCCGGGCAAACGATGCGCCCATTCGGCCGCAGCCTCCGTCCCGCGTCAGTGCCTGTAAGTCCTCGATGAAAGTAAGCGGCCGCGCGGCCGGCACCATGTTCGGGCCGCCGCCGACCAACAGGCGGATCGCGCCTTCGCGCGGGATAAGCGCGAGCGAAGCTTCGAGTTTCGGCGTAAAGTGAGTGAGATAGCTGAGCGCCGAATGGTCGTGCGGGTCGCCGTAAACGATTGCGCCGCCGGCATCGGGATGGTCGACCCAAAGCTGGGCTATGCGTCCCTCAAATTCCCCGCGCGGCAAATGCGCCGGGTTCCAGTCTGCGGATCCAATGCGCAGCGTCGGATGCATCGTGTGCATGGGGCATCACACCGGAATTTCGGCGAGCGCCGCTTTTTGCGAGGTCAGCGCGCGCGCACCATCCGCACTCATGACTGCCGGTTCGCCGCACAGGAGATAGCCGGTCTCCGGCAGGTATTGGTTCGGATGAATCATGAACAGCATATCGGGCTCGAGCACTGTCGCATTATCGAGCGCCACATCCCCCGGCCCATGTGCGGCAAAACCGAGCCCGTGCCCGCGCCGGCGGATGTGCGGCGGATAGCAATATTCGCCATAGCCCTCGGCCTCGAGCACGGCATTGATGGCGCGGCAGACGTCGGCCATGGTCGCGCCGGGCCGCGCGGCGGCGAAGCCTTTATCCATGGCGCCTACCACCAGCGCGTATTTCTCGCGCAACAGAGAAGTTGCCTCGCCCAACACAATCGTACGGCAAATCTGCGCGAGCTGCCCGCGATAACTCGGCGTCAATTCGCAAACAATGATGTCGCCGGCCTGCATCCGCCGGCCGTTCGACGGCGCAACCGCCTTATTGTGCGGACCCGCACACATGAGGGCGAAATTATCTTCCGCGCCGAGCGATTTGGAATGCCAGCGCAGTTCGGCTGCCAATTCGTCCTCGCTCATTCCCGGGCGCGCGATCTGCAGCAAGCGGGCAAACCCGGCCTCCCCGATCCGGGTGGCCTCGCGCGCATGCGCGAGCTCGATGTCGGTTTTGATGCGCGCCGGCACGAATACGGCTTCATCGGCGGCTATTGCTTGCGGCGCCCATTCGAGAAAGCGGCGAGCAATGCCAAATGGCAATGCGGCCAGCCCGGCCACTCCGATCGCCGCACGCGCGTGAGGAACCGCTCTCTTCAGGCCCTCGATCACATCCTCCGCAGCGACGATACGCACGCCCGAGCAGACGTCGCCCGCCCTCTCCGCGTCCCACGCCGGTGTCACGACCAAGGTAACGCCGCCGTCCCGATCAAGACAGGCCGCGACCGGACCTAACGATTTGAAGCCCGTCAACACCATGACTGGATCGGGCTTCTCAATAAAGTGCGCACCGTCGTGCAAGGCGACCAATAGATCGAGTTTCGCCTCGCGGCAGCAGGCGCGGATCTCGGCAAGGCGTTGTTCGAATGTCATGCGTTTTCAGAATTCGTCGGCGCCACTGCCGGCAGCATCGCCGAGATCGGTGTCTTCGAAGAGCCGGTCGAGCGGCACTGCGTCGCGGATAAGACCCTGGCGATGGCAGTAACGCTGAACCGTCTCCAGGTTCTTGCGATTTGCCGGGCTCAGCCCGTAGGACCACGGATCCTTGCCGAGCGTAGCCTGCTGCTCTTCGACCGCGGTACGCACAAAGGCAAGCGGCACCATCCGCGGATTTGCGAGCCTGCGATAGGCGAACTGCTTCGACTTTTCGAAGGCCTTGACCAGGTTGGTGGCCACCCAAGGATATCTTTCGGTAATGTCCCGTTTGATCGTGGTCACGTGCATGATCGGAAAGATGCCGGTTTCCTTGAAGTAATTAAGCTCGACATCCTTGTAGTTCGGAAACAGTCGTGCGATGCGCTTGTCGCCCTCGACGAACGGCGCCGGCAGCGTCGGAGAGATCATCGCCGGGATATCGCCCTCGGCCAGCATGGTGCTGAGCGGCTTGTCGGCTTTTTTCATTTCGATGCGCAGGCCGGGCGGCGGCGTGAACGCGATGTCCTCGCTGCGGTCGACCAGCCACGTGATCGAACGATGCTCGAGACCGTAGGAGTCTTCCAGAATGCCTCTGATCCAGATACTCGCCGCCGGCTGGAAATTGGTGCCACCGACCACTTTGCCATTGAGGTCCTTTGGCGATTTTATTCCAGCGGCCGTGTTGACGAAAACAAAGCCGTGCCGAAACCGCCGGTGCAAAAACACCGGAATAGCCGTCAGCGGCTCGCCGCGTTCGCGGATCATGAAATAGGCGCCAACATTTTCCTCGCAGACGTCGAATTCGTGCTTGCGGCCCATGCGCCAATGACGTTCACGCGGCCCCATATCGGAAAGAAAGATGAGATCGAGCCCATCGGCCTCGACAAGGCCTTCCTTGAGCGGGCGGACGATATCGTAGTCGCCGCAGGCCACCGTCAGTCTCAGCTTGCTCATGGTGTTCTCTTGCTCACATGCATATCAGGCGCGCCAGCGCCCATAGTACAATTCGGCGCGACGGACGATTTCGTTGAGGACAATGGCGATCAGCGCCAACATCGAGACGAGGCCGATCAGCTTCGCCGGCTCGAGATTTTGAGTGAAAACGCTGGTGAAATAGCCGATGCCGGCCGTCGAAACGTAAAGCTCGGCCAACAGCACGCCGAGCAAGACGCCGGTCATACCGAGACGCAAGCCCGTGAATAAGCGATCGGCACCATGTGCGGGAAGATCACGTGCTGCAAAATCTGGCCGCGGCTTGCTCCCATCGACCGGGCACTCGGTGAGAAGAATTGGGTTGACCTTTTGGGCGCCGGCCGCCACCGCAATCATGATCGGAAACATGCCGTGACTCACGCCGAAGGCGATTTTTGAGGCCGCGCCGATCCCGAACAGAAGGACGAAGATCGGCAGAATGGTGATTTGCGGCAGGCCATAGAGCAGAAGAATGATCGGCATGAAGCTGCGATGCGCGAAGCGGCTGAGACCGACGGCGAGGCCTACGGTGGCGCCGATCACCGCCGAGAGCAGAAAGCCGACGCCGATTTCGTAAAGCGTTAGCCGCAGCGCGGCCGGTACGCCGGGCGTCGCGAACAGACTGCCGAGCGACATCACTACGACAGAAGGCGGGCTGATGAAGTCGCGGTCGAGACAATACCGCGCCGAAATCTCCCAGATCGCCAAAAGGGTAATGACGACGCCAAGCCGCGAGACGCCGGGGCGCGCGCCCAGCCAGCGGGCTAACGACGCGCGCCGTTGCGGATTAGTGTCCATCACCGCCATCGCCCGTACGCCTCGAGCATCGACAAGGTCCAGTTCAGGAAAGCAACGATCGCCACGACGAAAACGATGTAGGCGAACATGCGCGCCATCTCCATGCTTTCCGCCAGATTGACGATGCGATGCCCGAGACCGGCCAGCGCCGCGATGGTCTCGCTGCCGATCACCGACAACAGCGCGACCGTAAAGCCCATGCGCAACCCGGCGAGCATAACCGGCAACGCAGCCGGCAAAAGGACATGGCGAAACATCTGCAAGTCGCTGGCGCCCATCGATCTTGCGGCCGCAGCCAAAGTGCGGTCGACGGTGCCGAATCCCACGATAGTGTTCAGCACGATCGGAAAGAAGCTGATGGTGGCGCCAAGCGCAATCTTCGATGCCGGGCCAAGTCCCCAGATCATGACATAGAGCGGCAGAAACAGGATGATCGGGACAGCGTAAATGGCGGCGAAGAGCGGCTCGAAGACTTTGATGAGATAGGATGAGCGGCTGATGAAATAACCGATCGTGATGCCAAGGCCTGTCGCGATGGCGAAGGCCGCGGCGAGTTCGCCGAATGTGACCCTGAGATCGCGAACGAATTCGCCTGACCTGATCACATCGATCAGCTGATACCAGACGTCGAGCGGGCGCGGTAGCAGAATGCTGCTGACGTGCCAGACATTGGTCGCGAAGACCCACAACAACAGCAAGCACAATAGCGAGGCAACTTGGATGAGGTAACTCGCAAGTCGGAAAGGTAACGGATCTTGGGCACCGCTATTCATGCGCCGCCTCCGCCGATTTCCGAGGCTTCACCGTAACGCCGGCGCGGGTGCGCGGTCTCCGATATCGACTTTCGAATCTCGTCATGCAGCAAGCCGTAAAGCCGATCGCGCAGGATGTGGAACTTGGGCGAAGTCATGAATGACGGCTTGCGCGGATGCGGCTCATCGACCGAGATAATCTCCTTGGTGCTGCCGGGCCGCGCCGAGAACACGGCGACGCGATCGGCAAGGAATACGGCCTCGCCAAGGCTATGGGTAACAAAGACAATAGTCTTCCGCGTGTGAGAGAGCAGGACCGATAGATCCTCGCCGAGCACCATGCGCGTCTGTTCGTCGAGCGCACCGAACGGCTCGTCCATCAGCAAGATATCGGTTTCCAAGCTGAGGGCGCGCGCCAGCGCTGCACGCTGGCGCATTCCTCCGGACAGCTGCCCCGGAAAATGCTCGGCGAAGGCCTCGAGCCCGACTGCTTCCAGCGCGCGGCGTGCGCGCTCATGCCGTTCTGTCTTCGCGACGCCCTGAAATTTCATGCCGAGCACGATGTTCTCGAACACCGTATTCCAGGGAAACAGCGCATTCTCCTGGAATACGAAGGCGAGATCGCGCGGCATCGGTCCGCGCACCGGCTTGCCGGCGACGGTCACGGTGCCGGTCGTGGGCGCGGTGAGCCCGCCGATGATGCTCAAAAGCGTCGACTTACCGCAGCCCGAAGGACCGATCAGGCAGTGTAATTCGCCGCGGGCAACGTCGAGCGAGGTATTCAGCAGCGCCTGCACATGCCGTGCCTGGCCGACTTCGCCAAACTGATGCGAAACATCGCGGACCCGGATGGCTGCGTCGGCGGGGCTCATTGGGGTGAAAATGCGATTGGCTTACTGCGGAAGAAACTCTTCGGTATAGAGCGTCTTGAGATCCGGTTCGCTCGGCAGCGTGCCAAGCTCGACCCAGGACTTCGACAAGACCTCAAGCGCTGCCGGCGAGAATATGCCGTTGTCGGAGAACATCGGCATCAGCTCATCGTAAGTGCGGCTGACAATGTCCGGGTCTTTGCCGATGACGGCGCCCGCGATTTTCACTGTGTCGTCTTTGTGCGAGCGCATGAAGGCAATGGTGTCGAACCAGCCCTTGACGAATTTGCGCAACGCATCAGGCCGCTCGGCGATGGCTTTGTCGGTCGCATAGATGACGTGGATGATGAAATCCTTGATATCCGAGAAGCGTACTAGAATGCGGACTTCGCCCTTCTTCTCCAGATCGAAGGCGGTGCTGATATCCATGATGGTGCCGTCGATATCGCCGCGCTTAAGCGCGGCGATCTGGCCCGGCAATAAGCCCATCGGTTCGATCTCGATGCCTTGCGGTCCCCAGCCCTGACGACGCGAGGTCTGGCTGACCAGCCAAGCCGTCAAAGAGCCGACAGTCGAGACGCTGACTTTTTTGCCTTTGAGATCGGCGACCGTCTTTGGGCCATCCGGCCGTACCACAATGGCCAGCAATCGGGGCGCTCCCGCCATGGCGGCGATGGCCTTCAGCGGCGAACCCTTGGCAATGAAGGCCATGCCGGGGCCGGATCCCAGTCCGGCATCGATACTGCCGGCCGCCATCGCCTGCTGCAGCTTGGCATCGCCGCCGAATGCGGTCGGCTGCACATCGAGACCGTATTTCTTGAAAATTCCTTCTTGGATGCCGACATCGAGCGGCACGAAAGAGAATGCCTCCGGGACGGCCTTGCCGACGCGCAATGTGTCGTCTGCCTTGGCCTGCGCAACAAGCGCGAACGCGGCGGCGAACGCGATGACCGCCGCCGCGATTAAAGGCAGCGGCCACAAGGCGGCGATGAGTTTGCGCATGATTATCAATTCCCCTCCCGTACTACGTCCTCGTTATTGAGGCAGGAACGTCTCATTGATCAGCTTACCCATATCCGGCTCCTGCGGCAGCGTTTTCATCTCGACGAAGGAGCGTTTCAATACAGCCAAAGCCTGAGGATCGAAGCGGCCATCGTCGGAGAACATCGGCATCAGCTCATCGTAGATCTCCGAGGTGAGCGACACGTCGGTCTCCAGCACCGGCATGGCGATCTTGACCGTCTCGTCTTTATGGGTGCGCATGAAGGCGATGGTTTCGAACCAGCCTTTCAGAAATCGACGCAATTGATCGGGCTGCGCGGCAATTGCCTTGTCGGTGGCGAAAATGACGTGGGCATGGAAGTGCTGCACCAGATTGCCGAAGCGTAGAACGATGCGCCCGTCGCCATGGTCGGCATAGTTGAGCGCCACTGCGAGGTTGACGATCGCGGCATCCAGGGCCTTTGCTTTTACCGCCGCGACGCGCGCGCCGTCGTCACCGATCGGCACCTCCGTTATGGGGTCGTCGCCCCAGCCTTTTTGCCGCGATACTTCGTCGACGATCCAGCTTGTGATCGAGCCGACGGTGGAGACGCCGACTTTGCCGCCCTTGAGATCGTCCACCGTTTTGACGCTGCCGTCGTTGCGGACCACCAGCGCGAATATCAACGGCGGTCCGGCCATCGCGGCGATGCCCTTCACCGGCGAGCCCTTGACGATGAATGCAAGGCCCGGACCCGATCCGAGGCCGATATCGATACTGTCCGCCGCCATGGCTTGCTGGACCTTGGCGTCGCCACCAAAGCTCGCCTGCTCAAGATCGAGACCGTTGCTTTTAAAGATGCCGGCTTGCGTACCGACATCGACCGGAACGAAGGAGAACGCGGTCCTCCCGGCCTTGCCGACACGCAGCGTATCGGCACTGACAGACCGCGGCAGTCCGAATGTCGCGAGGCCGATGACGACAAAGAGCGCCCCTCGAACCTTATAGCCGCAACACCCTCGAGCCCTTTGTGACATCATTCGGTCTCGAGTTGTTCCTGCCTGCGACCCGTTTTCTTAAGCTTTGGCCGCGACCGTCGCCGCGTCGGTCAGCTCGGCTCGTTTCTCGCTACGCAAAGCTTTCATTGCTTCAGCGTCAAGCGAGAAATCGTCGCGCATGACGACGCCATAGAGTTCGCGGGCGGCTGTGCGGGAGATGAGTCCTTCGCGCACATCGTCGATGACGCGCGCCGGATCGCGCTCGTAGGGGTCGCCCCATCCGCCGCCGCCGCCAGTGCGCACGATCGCCGACGCGCCGACCGGAACCGGTAACCGGGCGCCCGCAAGCTGGCGGAATTCGGTCTCCCCTGGCAGCCGCAGCAAATAGCTGCCGGGTTCCGCCGCCGTCCCACCCCACAGGCCCCAAGGCGGGCATTGAGCGCGCCGCGTCTGCTCAAAATTCCAATGACCTTCGACCAGATTGCGGACCTGCATGTCGATGCCGAGACCGCCGCGATATTTGCCGGCGCCGCAGGAATCCTGCCGCAGCGAGCGGCTTTCCACCAGCACCGGACATTTCAGCTCGATGCCCTCGATTGAGCCGTTGCGGACGTCGCCCTGGCAAACCGACACCGTGCCGGACTCGCCATCCTCGGAGGGTCGCCCGCCCCAGCCGCCGCCTTCGAGGCTCTGCACGACAAAACGTTTGCCGGTTTTCGGGTGCAAACCGAAAAATACGACCGCCCCGCCAAGGAGCCCGTGGTGTCCGGCCGGCACGCGGTCGGGCATGGCTCTGGCGAGCGCCGCGACGATGCAGTCGACAACCGTCGGCACGATCGCGCTCCAGCCCGCCATCGGTGCCGGAAAGCGCGCCATCATGATGTTGCCTTCGGGAATGACGACGTCGAGCGCGCGGAACGAGCCTTCGTTGACGGGGTCGAGCGGTCCGGTGAGCGCTTTATAGGCGACGCGTGCTCCGGCGAGCGTCCGTGAATTGATGCCCGCCTTCCGCTCCTGCGAGCAGCCGGACAGGTCGATGGTCATCGATGAGCCCTTGATCGTAACCTTGACCATGATCGGGACCGGCTCGTCCTTGCGCACGCCGTCATCGTCGATCGAGGCCGAAGCTTCGTAGACGCCATCGGGAAGCCGCGCCACCACGTTGCGGCACTTGCGCTCGGTCTCGTCGAAGATGCGATCGATCGCCGCGAGAATCGTTTCACGCCCGTATTTGTCGAACAGTTCGTCCATCCGGCGCGCCGCAAGCCTGCAGGCTGCCATCTGCGATTTCATGTCGCCGAGCGAGGATTCCGGAAAGCGGATGTTGTCCTTGATGACGCGATAGAGCGTCTCGTCGAGCGCCCCTTCGCGATAGATTTTGAGCTGGTCGAGTTGCAACCCCTCGAGCCAAGGGTCGGCGACCTGCGGCCCGGCGCCGAAGCCGGTCGAGGTGCCGCCCACATCGATCCAGTGCGCGCGCACCATGGCGAACATCAAAAGCTCGCCACGATGGAAATAGGGCATGTAGATGACGATGTTATTGAGGTGCTGGCCGGCGACCGCTTGATGATTGGTGATGATGACGTCACCCGGCGCAAGACCTTTTTCGCCATAGCGTTTCATGCAGTCGGTAATGACGACGCCGAGATCGGCGACGAAGTGGGAGACGCCGCCGACATTTTGTGAGATCAGTTGGCCGACCGGATCGACCAGCGCCGTGCAGAAGTCGCGCACCTCGTAGATCATCATGTTGTACGACGTGCGCTGCAGATCGGCCGCCATCTCGTTCGCCACGGCCGGCAGTGCGTTGCGGATCACCTCCAAAGTCACCGGATCGAGCGTTACGCCGCGCCTGGCGCCTTGGCGTTTTGCCGACGTGGGCTCGGCCGGTCGCGATAGTTTCGCCTTTGCCTTGATTACCCGCTTGCGTCTCATCGGCCTGCTCCCACGGAGATAATGAGCTCACCGGAGGGCGCGACCGAACAATGATCGCCGGCGTAGATGACCGTCGTCGTACCGTGCTCTTCAATCAGTGCCGGACCGGCGATGCGGATTCCGGCCGAAAGCGTATCGCGTGCATAAATCGGGCAAGCAACGGGCTTTGTAGTCTTGCCGAGGTGAACGAGGCGGCGCCGCGCCAAGGGACGCTTGGCGGCCCGTTTTTTCGGGAATTTGAGCTTCGGGCGCTTGCCGACGGCGGCAAGACGAATATTGACCATCTCCACCGGCTCGTCGGGCGAGTGATGGGCATAACGCTGCTCATAAAGCTTGTCGAAGGCGATGCGGATGCCGCGGCGGTCGCCCTTTTTTAGCTGCGCCGTCGTGACCGGAACGGACAGGGTGAATTCCTGGCCGGTGTAGCGAAGATCGAGACGCACCTGCAGTTCGGCGTCCCTCGCGTGACGCAGTCCCCCCTGAGCCTCTGCGATCATCTCGTCGCGCACTTCGATCAGCTTGGCGAAATCGACGCTGGCGAGATCGGCATAATAGGTCCGAATGAAATCGTGACGCTCATCGGCGAGGAGCATGCCGAGCGCCGAGAAATGCGATGGAAACAGCGGCACGACCACGGTCGGGATGTACAATTCGCGGGCGACGGCAAGCACGTGAAGCGGCCCGGCGCCACCCGACGCGAACATGACGAAATCGCGCGGATCGTAGCCCTTCTCCACAGATACTTCACGCACGCAGAGCGACATTTTGTTGACGGCGATGTCGATGATCGCTTGCGCCGCTTGCGCCACCTGCATGCCGAGCGGCTTTGCAATCCTCTCTTCGATGCCCGATCGCGCGCCGTCGGCGTCGAGCTTCATCGTACCGCCGAGAAAGTTATTCGGATCGAGCCGGCCGAGCACGACATTGGCGTCGGTAATGGTCGGTTCGGTGCCGCCGCCGCGATAACAAATCGGGCCGGGATCCGCGCCGGCGCTCTGCGGGCCGACTTTGAGGGCGTCGATTTCGTCACGCCAGGCGATAGACCCGCCGCCAGCGCCGATTTCGACCACATCGATCATCGGCAGCATGACCGGGTGGCCGCTGGCGTAGCCGCCGACATAGTAGCCGGGCGCCAATGAAGGCTCGCCGCCGCGGATCAGGCTCGCCTTCGCGGTGGTGCCGCCCATGTCGAAAGAGATGACATTGCGATAGCCGAGCTTCTCGCCGATCTTTGCCGAGGCGATGATGCCGCCGACGGGGCCGGATTCCATCATCGCGACGGGGCGCTCCTGCGCGACCTCGGGGGTCATCACCCCGCCATTCGAGCGCATGATCGACAGGTTGCCCGAAAAGCCGATGCCTTCGAGTTTCGACTTCAGGCCGCGTACATAGCCGCCTACTTTCGGGCCGATATAGGCATTCACCACTGTCGTCGACGTGCGCTCGAACTCGCGGTACTCGCGCAGGATTTCGTGGGACAGGGACACATACGCGTCAGGCAGCGCGGCGCGGATGATCTCGCCGGCGGCCCGTTCGTGATCCGGATTGATGTAGGAGTGGAGGAAGCACACAGCGACCGCGTCGACCTTTTCCGCCGCCAGCGCTCGCGCTACCTCTTCGACGGCCTTTCGATCAAGGCGTTTCTCGACAGCGCCGTTGGCCAACATCCGCTCGTTGACCTCCCGGGTGAGATGCCGCGGCACCAGCGGGCGGTGCCGATGAAAGAAGAAGTTGTAGGCTTCGGGTCGATTGCCGCGCCCGATGGTATAGACGTCCCTCGTGCCTTCGGTGACGACCAGCGCTGTCTTCGCGCCGGTCCGCTCGATCAAGGTATTAATGGCGATGGTCGAGCCGTGAATGAGCTCGTCGATGGCGTCCGCCGTCAGTCCGCTCTTGGTCAGGCAATCGATAATGCCCTGCACCAGATCGTGGGGCGTTGTGAGGCTTTTCGCATCGACGAAGCGGCCTGTGTTGTCGTCAAAGCCGACCAGGTCGGTAAAGGTGCCGCCAATATCGATTGCAACGGCAATCACGTGTCCACTCCCTAGCGGCGTTTTGTTGCCGGAGACAGTGAAGATGCGGCCCTAGCCAAGCAATGGGATTTCCGGCTAAATAGTTATAGCTTTTTGGCTATAAGTTGCGCCCAGATGATCTCAGCCAGCACTCGCCGTCTGAACGTATTCAAGAGCGTGGTCGACTGCGGCGGCTTTAATATCGCCGCCAACCAGCTCGGCATCGCCCAGCCATCGGTCGGCGCCCACATCAAAGCGCTGGAATCGCAGCTTGGTCAGTCCTTGTTTCACCGGAGCCGCGGCAGCCGGCCCCGCCTTACCGAGGCCGGCGAGGCCCTTTACGCCTTTGCAGTCGACGTACTGCAGCGGTCGGAAGCCACCACCAAAAAACTGGCGGATATGCGTGCGGCGGCGACACAAGAGGTCGTCCTCGCCGTACAACGCGATATCGCGGCGCATTTTTTACCGGAGCGTCTGACCGCCTTTACGGTGAATCATCCCAAGGTGCACGTCATCACGCGGGTCAGCACGGCCGACGAAGTCATCAGCCTAGTGCGCAGCCGCGCCGCCATGATCGGGCTTTTTTTGGCATTGAAGCCTGTGTCCGGTATCCGCTGCGAAGTATTGGATCATGAACGGCTCGTCCTGGTGGCCGGGCCGCGCCATCCATTGGCGGGCAAACGCCCTGTCACCATCGACGAGCTGCAGCGAACGAGGTTCGTGACCGGCTTGCGCAATTCGCGGTTCAATCGGATGACCGACGCCGCACTGAAGGCGATCGGCGTTGTCAGTTACGATGTCGCCATGGAAGTACAGGAATCGACGGCGACGAAAGAAATAGTTAGGCGCGGCAGCGCGATTGCGTGTTTACCGAGCAGCGTAGTGGCGGCAGAACTGAACGACGGTTCGCTGGCGTCTCTATTATTATCCGCGCCGCTTCCGCAGTTGAATTTATACTGTGCTTACACGATGCCGTTGAGCGAAAATGTGCGGAACGTGATGAAACACCTGCGCTCCAAAGCCGCTCGTTAATCTCAGAACGCCGTTCTGAGGGTGCTAATTTTCGTAGTAGCGATAATGGTATCGCCCGAAGGGCGCTGAACGAAACGTATCCCGCGTCGACACAAATGGCAACGACATAATGGCAAGCGGCCGACAGGGTGGTTATCGCGGGCCGGTCGCAACTCCGGCTGGCCACTTTTTCGCTACCTACGCACCGTGAGGTAGTGGCCGCTGCGTCTCGGATTTCCGCTTTGGGCGCCCCTCACCTGGATAGCCCCCGGCTCCCGTGCGTGCCGTGCTGCGTGTCTGCTTCCACGCCGCCGCGATTAGGCGCTAACTTATTGCCAAAGGCGAATTGCGCAAGCCCCAAGGCGGACTAAGTGAATTTGTTCACAACTGTATTGCCCACGGATCAGTCAGTGTGAATGTTTGGTCAGTATCGCAATTGGCAGCCTGTCAAAGATGCGTGCCACGGCGGTCTGGGGACCCAATGAAATCCCTTCCTCAAGTGTCAGGGGATTTGAAAAGACCGAGTGAAATTCGCGTCGGAATCTCAAGATAAGTATCGCCCCAACGCGAAGGCGGGACACTCAGGGTGCCATCGCCGGCCAAAAGATGAGCAGGCCATCGGCTGAATGCAACAATAATATGCGAATCATGCAGTTGGCGGGCAAAGGCGACGACATGATCGGCCATTGGCCCGGTTGTTTGTAGCGGGACATAGGCTCCGCGCGAAAATAGTTCAGATTCTTGCTTTCGCACTGCAAGAATTCTGGCGATCACATGTTGCTTGATGCGGCCGTCGATCCAATTTGTCTGTAATTCATCCAATGATAACGCGCCGCACAATTTTTGCCGCGCTGCAAAATCGACAGCGGCTCGATTGTCCGGATCGACAAGGCTGAAATCCCAATAATCGGTACCTTGATAAATATCCGGGACGCCAGGGGCGGTTAGCTTGATCAAGGCCTGCGCCAAGCCGTTGACCGCGCCCGGCGGCGCAATGCGGTGCACAAAATCCGCGACTTCATTCAACAACTCGGATGGGGCGCGAAAGAGCCGCGCAATGAACTCGCCGGCCGCACGCTCATAAGCCTCATTCGGCGCCGCCCAGTCGCTGTGAAGCTTGGCCTCGCGCAGCGCTTTTTGCTGCCATGCGGCAATACGCTTGCCGTAGGCCGCCAATCCGCCGGCGTCGTCCGGCCTGAGCGTCAGGGGCCAGGCGCCGACGATGGTTTGAAACAGAATCGCAAGGTCGCCCGCCGCCGGCAAAACTGCGTTGTCGTTATCGGTAGAAAGGCCGCCGCTGTGTTCAATCCACCGCTGCAGCGCTGTTGCCCAGTCGTCCGCCAGTTCGCTCAAGACGGCGAGACGGGCGCGAACGTCTTCACCGCGCTTATGATCGTGCGTCGCGGTCGCCAACATGGCGTGCGGATAATCCGCCGCCCGGCGCTTCATTTTGCCGTGAAACTCGCCCGCAGTGGATGCAAACTGACGCACGTCAAATCCTACATCGTTGCGCGAGATCAAGCGGCCAAAGCGATAGAACGCGGTATCCTCGACCGCTTTGGCGCATAACGGCGAACTCAATTGCTGAAAACGGGCGAGCGCGATGTTTTGCAGCGGATCGTTGTCGGCCCGCATCCGTTCCCCGGCGAGCCACGTGCCGAGCTTTTCAATAAGCCAGACGTCGACCGCCAGGCAGGTTCTCTTGGCGCGACTAACCGCCTGGGAGATGAATTCCAGGTCGTCTGCCGATGCGTGCTGGGCGCGGGTATAAATTCGATAGACCGGGAAATGGGCAAGGATCTCGGTCAGACAGCGCCGGATCGCCGACCAAGAAATATCGCGCGTGGCAAGCTCGCTTTGCGCGATGACGTAAAGCGCCCGCACCGTACTCTCGCGTTGGGCGGAAAAGCTTCGGTCCAGGATTTGGCGGCGCGCTAGTTCCTCTTCGACATCAAAATCGCCGGGCCTGCCGCTGACCTGCTCCCATAGCTCCGTCAATGGCCCCTCGCCGTCAGGATCGTGCTGCAGGGCATTGACCTCATCCATGAAGTCGTACCCGGTCGTTCCGTCGGTCTGCCAAGCTTGGCGCAGTGGCTCGCCGCGGGAGAGGATCTTCTCGACGATGAAATAAGCCCGCCCGCCCGGAACATCGGCTGGCCGTTGGCCCTCGAGCTCGGCCAATCGCGCCCGCAGCTTGCGGCAATAATCGCCGGGCAGCGCCAACCCGTCGATATGATCGACGCGCACGCCGTCAATCAATCCGCTTGCGTAAAGCGCAAAGACTGTCCGGTGCACGGCTTCGAACACTTCGTCGGCTTCTATCGCGGAGCGCGACAAGCTCGTTGATGTCGAAGAACCGGCGCCAATTGATTTCGTCATTGGCGGAGCGCCACCAGGCGAGCCGGTAATATTGCTCTTCGAGAAGTTCATGGAGGCGGGCGCGGCCGTCCAGCGAAGCGGGATCGAATGCGTCGGGCCATGCGATTCTCACAACCGGGCCGGCCGACCCTGCAAGCGGAAAGGTGTGATCGAAATAGCGAACAAAGACTTGTGTCTCATCGATCTGCAGGGTGATCTCGCCTGCGACGAGCGCCTCGCCATACGGCCGGCCGAGAACCGGCAAGAGAACCTTGCCGCGAAGATGCAGATTGGCCGGCTCCCATTCGATGTCGAAGTATTTCGCATAACGGCTGGTGCGACCGCCGGCCAAGACGTCCATCCACCAGGGATTGCCGCTGCCGATCGCCATATGATTGGGGACGATATCGATGATGATTCCCATGTCGTGACGTCGCAGCGCGCTGACGAGTTGAAGAAAGCCTTCTTCGCCGCCCAATTCAGGGTTTATTCGCGTGGGATCGATCGTATCGTAGCCATGCATGGAGCCTGGCCGCGCCGTCATGATCGGGGAGGCATAGACATGGCTGATGCCGAGCGCCGGCGAGGTATCCGACCAAAGGTATGGCATCGGCGAAGGTAAAGCCGCGATGAAACTGCAGCCGCATGGTCGCGCGCGGTACGCTCATCGCTCGTCCCCGTCGTGACAGCGGTTCGAGCCTTCGGCGCACATCTGCATTGTCGAGCAAGTTCGGCGGCCGATCCCGGGTAGCGCCGGCGCCAATTTGGATGCTCGATCGATCGTCCCGGGAAGATTGGGCTGGTCTTCGAGCGCAAGCGCATCCTCGAGCGGCAGAAGCGTAAGCTCGCAATCGGTCTGCGCCACGAATTTCACCGCGGCGTCGGCCACCGGCTGCGTCTCGTCCGGCGAAGGCACCTCCCCCGCCGCGGCCTTGGCGCGGCGGAAGGCCCGCCACAGCGTTCGTCGGTCCTTACTCGCGCTCGGCCTGTTCCTCTTCTCCATTGGCGGTCAAGCCGAGTTGCGACCCTGCGTTTCGATATCCTTGCCGCGCCACCAGCCGGCGACCGTCGGCAGATCGTGCGTCGATGTCATGGCGACAGTGTCGGCCGACCAGGCTTGCGGCGGTGTAAATCGATTGCGCTCGCGTTCGAACCAGAGGACGCGCATGCCGTAGATGCCGGTCTCGACGCCATCCGCTCACGAAAACCGGCCGGCACTGTGCCCAGGTCTTCACCGACGACGACGGCCCGATGTCGGTGCGATTCAAGTGCGGTAAGCCGCATCAGATCGTCGATCGGATAAGCCAGATAGGCCCCCTCCTTGGCATCAGCGCCGCGCGGCACCACCCATAGCCGCAGCAATCCCATGGCATGATCGATGCGCACACCGCCGGCATGGCGGAGCGCCGCCCGCAGAGTTGCGATGAAGGGCGCGAAGCCGCCCGCCGAAAGCGCGCGTGGTGAGAACGTGGTCAGACCCCAATTTTGGCCGTTCGTATTATAGAGATCTGGCGGCGCGCCGATTTCGAGGCCGACAAGAATTTCATTCTGGCTGGTCCAGGCGTGGCTGCCCGCGCCGCTCATGCCCACGGCCAGATCGGCGACGAGGCCGATCCGCATGCCGGCCTCTCTTGCTTCTCGCTGCGCCGCAGCGAGAGAGCGGTCGGCGATCCATTGCAGAAAGCAATGGAATGAAATTTCTGCTGGGTGACTTTGCGCGAAGCCTGCGACCTCCGGATTTTGCGGATTGCGCCATGACGCCGGCCATTCGCTCCAGCTCCAAGCGCCCCCCTCCGCGAGCATTTTGGCGTGCAATGTTTCGAAGCGGGCATGATCTTCCAGCATGACTCCGCCGGCTTGGCGAAACGCCACGAAGTCCTTCGCCGAGCGCCGTCGGTTCGCCGGCGGCGAGATCGGTCGATGCAAAATCATCGAATAGATGACGCAGAACAGACATTTTGGCGCGCGTGGCCCGCGGCCAGTCGATCAGTGATTGCTGTTCGAGGTCGCGCTCCAGCTCGGCGAGGCCGGCCGCGTCAAAAGCCTTGTCGACGCGTTCGCCGAACACAATCCGCGCGTCGGCATAACAGCGGATTGTAGAATAACCGGCTCGACGGCGAATAAGGACCGAAATGGTTTGGATCGGCGGCGAACAGCGCATGCACCGGGCTGAGCGCAAGCGCGTCCGCCTCTAGGGCGGCGGCTCGCCTGGCCAGGGCGCTGACGCCCGCAGCATCGCCTATCCCGCAGTCGCCCGGACTGCGCAAGCCATAGACCTGCGCGGCAACGCCCCATGCGCGGTCATGCGGTGCGAGGTCGGCAATCGTCACGCAGCGCGCGGGCGCCACCGCCAGTGTGGTGACTTGATCGCCGATCGTAGCGGAATGGTAGCCGACGACGTCGATGGCCGGGAAGGCGTGTGCCACGCGGGCCGGCACGCGCCGCGAGATCGGCTGCGCTGCCGTCTTCCAAAACGACTTGGACGCGGCCGCCGAGCGGCGCAGTCACTCCCGGAAGTTCGATGGGTTGGCCTACCGTTACGGTGACGAGCGGCGGGGCGCTGGACCTCTTGAGCGACTGTGTGCTGTGGGACAATTCGTCCGTCGTGTCGCAAGGCAGTCCGAGCGCCGCGAGAATGCGCCGTATGGATTCGATCGACACGGTGTGCGGCGCGCCGGCGAAATCGTTCCACTCGACCGCGATCCCGGCATGGCGGGCAAGCGCGTAAATAGCGGTCTCATTCATGTCCGACCCAGAACCGCAATCGTGGCATAGGGCTCGAGAGGATCCATGGTGGGCTGCCTGCGCCGCCCCCGGCGAGGTCGCAAACAACAATCGGCCTTGATGCACCGGCATCTCGGCTGCTTCGGGGCCGAGATTGCTGCCGATGGTCAGCAGAGAATTGTCGCCCATCCGCCAATGCGCGACGACGGCCGCGCCGCGACGGCGCGCGCATTCACGGCGCGTGCACCTTTGAGCCGCGGCACGATCTCGATGCTGCGCAAATGCAGGAGCTTTGTGTAGAGCTCTTGCGCGGCGCGCCGCATTGTCGGGCTCGGGAAGCGGCTTCGATCGTTCGAACGTGGCTGGATCGTTGGGATCGGCAAGCTTCTCCAGCAGTTTCGGATCTGAAAACTGCGAGAAAGCCGGCGAATTCGCGCCGTCTGCCCTCACGGACCGCTTGCGCGAGATCGGCATTGTGGTCGGTGAAGAACAAGAACGGCGTAATGCTCGCCCGTTCCTCGCCCATGAACAGTAAGCGGGATTTGCGGGCACAAAACTGCAGCGCGATGGCGGCTTCGAGCGCTCTCGGATCGGCAAGCGTGGTCAGCCGCTCGCCGAAGGCACGATTGCCGATCTGATCGTGATTTTGCAGGAACAGCACGAAACGCCGTCGGCGGCAAGTCGGCGCTTGGCGTGCCGCGCGATTTACCGCCGCGATGCGGCGAAGGCTCGCCCTGATAGGCGAAGCCCTCGCTGGAGGCAGCGCGCCAGTCGCTGCTGCGGGCTTGTCCGCATAGTCCTCGTAATAGCCCTCGCGTCTCTCCGGTCAGACAGCACGTGCAGCACGTGATGGGCATCGTCGTTCCATTGCGCATCGAAATCGCGCGCAAGATAGGATGCGGCATTGTCGTCGTTCTCGAGCACCAGATGCACGTGCCGGCCCGGCTCGATCGTGTTGCGGACCTCGGCCGCCATCTCGTCGAGCCAATCGGATTCGGTAATGGCATGAACTGCATCGAACCGCAGGCCGTCGAAGCGATATTCGAGAAGCCAGTACAGCGCGTTCTCGATGAAGAAGCGGCGAACCTCTTTGCGGCGAAAGTCGATCGCCGGTCCCCAGGGCGTCGCGACATCGCTGCGGAAGAACTCCGGCGCATAGATCGGCAGGTAATTGCCGTCGGGTCCGAAGTGATTATAGACCACGTCGAGAAAGATCATCAGACCGTGGCCATGCGCGGCGTCGACAAGCGCGCTTAAGTCGTCGGGGCTGCCGTAGCTGCATTCCGGTGCGAACGGCAAAGCGCCGTCATAGCCCCAGTTGCGCGCCCCGGGAAATTCAGCAATCGGCATCAACTCGATCGGCGGTGACCCCGAGCGCTGCAAGCCGCGGCAATTCGCGCGCCACGCCGGCGAAACCGCCCAGAAGCCCGGCATGCAATTCGTAGAGGACCGTTTCGTGCCAGGGTCGTCCCTTCCAGTCGGGACGGCGCCAGCGATAGGCCGAGGGATCGACGACAACGCTCTTGCCGTGGATATCGCCGTCCTGCGCGCGCGAGGCCGGATCGGGGACCGCCATGCCATCTTCGAGAACAAAGCGGTAGCGAGCGCCGGCGCCGCAATTCGCTTCGACCTCGAACCAGCCGTCCTCGGTCCGAGACATCGGCATGCACAGTCGCGTCCATCGACAGCGAGCGACATCGCGCGCTGTGCCGGCGCCCAGATACGAAACCGCGTCCGGTTGTGTCCGATCAGATTGGCACCGAACGACAGACGCCACTCCGGTGCCCATCATTGCCGCGCGCTTCCAAGTCGCACGTAAAGAAGAACGGCGCTGTGCGAACCTACTTCGATTTCGCTCTTGTCGATCTCGGTGTCCGGTCCGTCCGGGTGAGCGGTGTCGACGAGAACGCGGCCCGGCAGCGCCGGCTGCGGGCAATACGGAACAAGTGATCGTCTGCCGTGGGATTGAGAGCAGCGTCAGCAACGAAACGGATTTGTCATCGTCCTTGGTGGCGCGCCGCAGGCATAGCAGGCGACTCCTCGGGATTACGCCAATCCGCTTCCGCGATGGCTTCACCTTTCGCATCGAACCAGGCGATATCGGATATTCCGGGGGCCGGTTCATATTGCCCGTGAAAAAAGCTTTGCGCCCGCAAGGCGCTATGGCTCTTGCGGACTGCTATTAGCTTGGCAACGAAGCGTCTCAGAGCGCGTCCAGTCTCGCCATTCGCCATTCGCCAGTCCCACCAGGAGACCTCGATTATCCTGACAATACGCATTGTTGTTGCCGCCCTGCGTGCGGCCGAACTCGTCCCCGCCAAGCAGCATCGGCGTGCCATGGGAAAACATAACAGTTGCCAGCATGGCTCTTTGGGTGCGCATGCGCGTTTCCAGAACCGTCTTGTCGGTGGTCGATCCTTCAACGCCCCAGTTCGCCGAATAGTTCTCATCGGCGCCGT
This sequence comes from uncultured Alphaproteobacteria bacterium, assembly GCA_963696555.1. Lineage (GTDB taxonomy): Bacteria > Pseudomonadota > Alphaproteobacteria > Rhizobiales > Xanthobacteraceae > BOG-931. The sequence goes on from CAVOKR010000015.1 coordinate 101,402, forward strand.
CCTTATTATCTTCGCCATTCGCCTCGTTGCGCCGTTTGGTAAAGCTCACGACGTCGGCAAGCGTGAAGCCGTCATGGCAGGCGACGTAATTGACGGAGGCCCACGGCCGGCGGGCCTGGCGGTCGAACAGATCGCTCGAGCCCGCGAGCCGGGAGGCGAATTCCGAGCGTGCACCCCGATCGCGCCGCCAGAACTTCCGGGTTCCGTCGCGGAAGCGATCGTTCCACTCGGCGAAGCCTGGCGGATGCTGGCCGAGCTGATAACCGCCCGGGCCGAGATCCCAAGGTTCCGAGATCAGCTTGACCCGGGTTAGGACCGGGTCCTGCCGCAGCGCGTCGAAAAAAGCCGCGCCGGAGTCGAAGCCGCCCTGTTCGCGGCCGAGCGTGACGCCGAGATCGAAGCGAAAACCGTCGACGTGGAACGAGGTGACCCAGTGGCGGAGCGAGTCCATCACCATCTGCAGGACACGCGGATGGGACAGGTTGAGCGTGTTGCCGGTCCCGGTGTCGTCGATGCAGTGCCGCGGGTTGTCCGGCGCCAGGCGATAATAGCTGGCATTGTCGAGGCCGCGGAACGACAGCGTCGGCCCGAGCTCGCTGCCTTCGGCTGAGTGGTTATAGACGACGTCGAGGATCACCTCGATGCCGGCGGCATGCAGCCGCCGCACCGCGACACGCATCTCGTTGCGCGATCCGTCCGACAGATAGCGCGGCTCGACGGCGAAATAGGCCACCGAATTATAGCCCCAATAATTCTTCAGGCCGCGCTCGACCAAAGTGCGATCCTGGATAAAGGCATGAACCGGTAGGAGCTCGATCGCGGTGATGCCTAGATCGCGGAGATAATTGACGATCTTTGCGTCGGCCAAAGCCGCAAACGTCCCGCGTTCGTTGGCGCGGATATCGTCTCGGAGCATCGTCATGCCCCGCAGGTGCGCTTCGTAGATGACGGTGTCCGACCACGGGACGTTGGGCGGGCGATCGTCACCCCAATCGAAGACGTCGTCGCTCACGACGGCCTTGAGCATACCCGGAGCGCTGTCGCGCCGATCGTAGGAAAGATCGCCGCGCGGCGAGTTGATTCGATAGCCGAACAACGCGTCTGACCAGCGCAGGCTGCCAGCGAGTCGCTTGGCGTAAGGATCGAGCAGGAGCTTATGCGGGTTGAAGCGATGCCCCTCTTGAGGGCGATAAGGACCATGGGCGCGATAACCGTAGATCTGCCCGGTTCGCGCGTCAGGCAGATAGCCGTGCCAGATATCATCCGTGCATTCCGGCAAATCCAGGCGGGCGGTTTCGCGTCGGCCCGTCGGATCGAACAGGCACAACTCGATGCGCTCGGCGTGCTCGGAGAACACCGCGAAATTTGTTCCCAAGCCGTCCCATGTTGCGCCGAGCGGATAAGGCGCGCCGCGATCGAGTTGTGCCGGAAAGAGCGACATCGACGTTAGCTGTCGTAGCGGAGGAATATTGTAGACATCGGCGGCAACGCCAGTTCGACGGATTGCGGCTGCCCATGGGCGGTGATCGCTGACGTTTCGACCCGCCCTTCATTGCCGACATTGGAACCGCCGTAATAGCCGGAGTCGGTATTGAGAATTTCGCGCCATCCGCCCGGATGAGGAACGCCGACCCGATAACCGTAGCGCGGCACCGGTGTCATATTGCACACGACCAGAACGGAAGGCTGGTCCGGCGCCAGCCGCAAAAATGCGTAGACCGAGTTGGATCGATCGTCGCCCACCATCCACGCGAAGCCGTCGGCGTCACAATCGCGCCGATGCAAGGCGGGTTCGGTGACGTAGAGACGGTTGAGATCACGCACCAGACGCTGCACGCCGGCATGCGCCGGATCGTCGAGGGAAGGCCAGTCGAGCTCGCGGTCGTGATTCCATTCGCGCTCGTGGGCGAATTCGCCGCCCATGAACAGAAGCTTCTTGCCGGGATGGCCCCACATGAAGCCGTAATAGGCCCGCAAATTGGCAAAGCGTTGCCAGCGGTCGCCGGGCATCTTGCCGATCAGGGATCCTTTGCCGTGCACCACTTCGTCGTGCGACAGCGGCAGAATGAAGTTTTCGGTGAAAGCGTAAAGCAGCCCGAAGGTCATCTCGTCGTGATGAAACTGCCGGTGGATCGGCTCTTTCGCCATATAATCGAGCGTGTCGTGCATCCACCCCATGTTCCACTTGTAGGAAAAGCCGAGCCCGCCCGCGGCAATCGGCCGGCTGACGCCCGGCCATGCGGTCGATTCCTCCGCAACCATGATCGCGCCGGGACAACGCTCGGAAACGACGGCATTGAGATGACGGAGGAAACCGATGGCTTCGAGATTCTCGCGGCCGCCGTAGATGTTGGGAACCCACTCGCCCTGTTTGCGGCTGTAGTCGCGGTACAGCATTGAAGCAACCGCGTCGACGCGCAAACCGTCGATGTGGAAATGCTCCAGCCAGTACAGCGCGCTCGCGATCAGGAAGCCCTGCACCTCGCGGCGGCCGAAATTGTAAATATAAGTATTCCAATCCTGATGAAAGCCTTCACGCGGATCGAGATGCTCATAGAGCGCTGTGCCGTCGAAGCGCGCAAGACCGTGCGGATCGCTCGGGAAGTGTGCCGGCACCCAATCGAGAATGATTCCGATCCCGGCCGCGTGGAGTTCGTCGATGAAACGCGACAGGCTTTGCGGCGAGCCGAACCTCGCGCTGGGCGCGAACAAGCCGAGCGGCTGATAACCCCACGAGCCGCCAAACGGATATTCAGCAATAGGAAGCAATTCGACATGGGTGAAACCCATCTCGACGAGATAAGGGATCAGCCGGTCGACGGCGACATCCCAGAACGAGCTGTCGTACGGGACTTGGGTCAGCCAGGAAGCGAGCTGGATCTCATAGATCGAGATCGGTGCGTCGGTGGCCTGGCGGCGGCCGCGCTCGCGCATCCACGCCTCGTCGCGCCAGCGATGCTGGTCCGGCTGCGGGACCCGCGAAGCTGTTTGCGGAGGCGCTTCGGTCAACCGCGCGACGGGATCGGCTTTCCATGGCAGGCCAATCCGGTCGGGTCCGCAAATATCGTATTTGTACCGCGATCCGGGCGCGATCCCCGGGACGAATAGCTCCCAGATTCCCGAACGATGCCGTACCCGCATCGGATGCCGCCGCCGATCCCAGGAATTAAAATCGCCGACGACGGCGACGCGCGTCGCGTTCGGCGCCCAAACCGCAAATCTGACGCCGTCGACGCCGTCAATGCGCAGGCTCTGCGCGCCGAGGCACTTTGCCAATTCGAAATGGCGTCCCTCGTTGAACAGGTGCAAATCGAGGTCGCCCAGCAGCAATCCATACGAATAGGGGTCTTCGGTTTCCTGCACACCGGTCGGCCAGACAATGCGAAGGCGATACGGCGCGCGATCGCGAACGAGATTCTCAAACAGGCCGTATTCCTCGCCCGGATCGAGCGACGCCAAGAGCGCACCATCGGATCGGCGAAGAACGTCGACTTTTGCGGCACCGGGCAGGAAGGCCCGAATAATGCGGCCGCCTTCAGTGTCGTGCGGACCCAGCGCAGCAAAAGGATTGTCGTGGCTGCATTGGGCGAGCGCGCGAGCGGATTGCGAATCGAGCCGCCAGGACGGTTTCAGTGCGATGTCGGCGTCAGCGGTCATGGGAGCGACCTCCGGTCTCGACGATACGCTTTAGCAGCAATGCCAGTCCCGCCAGTGGCACGCCAATCCAGGTCGGCCTGTTGGCTGCCTCATACCCGATCTCATAGGCCGCCTTCTCGATGAGACAGAGATCGAGGAGCGCCCGCGCCGCAGCATCGTTCTGCACGCAGCTGGTCTCCCAGTATCCCCGCAGGAAAGCCGCCGATGCCCGCTTTCTGAACTGTGAGATGAGCTTGTCGCGCGCTTGCTCATCCACCGGCATGGCACCGACGCCCGTCCGGTCGGTCAGTGTAGCCCCAATATAATCGATGGAACGCAGCAGGCCCGCGACGTCGCGCAAAGGGCTTGCCTTGGCGCGGCGCTCGGCCATCGAAGCTGCGGGCTCGCCCTCAAAATCGATAATATAAGCGTCCCCACTCACCACCAACACCTGACCAAGATGGAAGTCGCCGTGAACGCGCGTCATCAAGGTTCCGGTTCCGGATTTGGCCAGATCGCGCACGGCGGCGACGACGGCGCCGCGCATACCCAATAATGTTTTGGCCCGTTCCCGGTCTTGCTCGCGTTCCCACTTGGGACGGCGGCTGATTGCCTCAAACGCATGGGCAATCCGTTCCTCGGCCTTCTGCGCCCATTGCGTCACATCGTCGGGGCCGGCGGTTGTCGGAGCGAAAGCCTCGAGCGTCGTCGCGCGCGCCAGCACGGCGTGCATCTCGCCGAGCCGGCGTCCGATCGCGGCGATGACCGCCTCACAATCCGCAAGGAGATCCGCTTTTTCGTCCTTTGCCGTCTCGCCCGGAGCCAACGCGTCGAGGGCGCGCGTCAGATGGTCGAGCGTCCAGGTCCAGGCGTCGCCCTGATGACGGACAAAGCCGAGAGCGACCGCGATGGTGCACGGCGACCCGTCCGCCGCGACCCGCACGACGTCGCCGAGCAAAGGCGGTGAATTCGCAAACCCCTGTTCGGTGAGATAGCGGCCCATCTCGGCTTCGGGATGAATGCCCGGCAATACGCGGCGGTAGATTTTCAGCATCAGCGCGTCGCCGACAGTCAGCGAACTGTTCGACTGTTCAGCAGCGAGCCAATTCACCTCAGCATTCCGCGCTTCGTCCAGCAGTCCGCGTCCGCTTTCGGTCGATCTAAATCTCAGCACTCCGTCCCCGTGCGCGAACTCATCCCCCGCCGCGAGGCACGAGATGAAACGATGGGCGAAAGCCGGCAGCGAGAATGCATCGGTAAGCAGACCAAGACGCCGGCCGCGCCGCACCCGCGCCAGCGCCAGCCGGTTCGGCAATGCCGCCGACGGCTCGTCCTCCCAAAATATCGATAGCGGCAAAAGCCAGCGGCTCTTGCCGGCCTCGGTCGTCACCTCGATCTCGCTCAGCAGCATCTCCCGATTGCCGTCGGCAACGTTGGTGAGATCGGCGATGCGGACGGATTCGATTTTTTGATCTTTCAGCCCGAACCAGCGCCGTTTGACAATGTATTGCGAGAGCGTCTCGCTTTCGATCGCAGTGTCGGCGTTCGCGGACAGCGCCTTGGTCAAGCTGCCGCGCAGCACCACAGTAACGAACTCCGGCAGCGGCTCCGGTGCGGGCGTGTGCCATGTCGGCCAGTCGCTGGCCTTGCCCAGGACGAACCAGTAAAACCCAAACGGCGGCAAGGTGAGCAGATAGGTCAATTCGCCGATCGGCGGAAAAACCGTTCCGGCATTGAGTTCGACCGGCACTCGTCCGACGAACGTGGAGAGATCCAGTTCAACCGCTTGCGGGCTATGCGCCACATTGGCGACGCATAACAGCGTCTCGCCACCGTATTCACGCAAATAAGCGAGGATTTTTCTGTTCTTCGGATACAGAAATGTCAGCCTCCCCCGGCCGAGTGCGGGATGGCGGCGCGCGCACCGCCAGCATGCGTCGCGTCCAGTTGAGGATCGAATGCGGGTCGCGCGTCTGCGCCTCGACATTGACAGCGCCGTAGCCGTAAAGCGGATCCATCAATGGCGGCAGCACCAGAGTTGCCGGATCGGCGCGTGAGAAGCCGCCGTTGCGATCGGGCGACCATTGCATCGGCGTGCGAACGCCATTGCGGTCGCCAAGATGAATATTATCGCCCATGCCGATTTCGTCGCCGTAATAGATGACCGGCGTGCCGGGCATCGACAAGCAGCAAGCTGTTCATCAATTCGACACGGCGGCGATCGCGCTCGAGCAACGGCGCAAGCCGACGCCGAATGCCAAGATTGATGCGCGCCCGCCGATCCGCCGCATAAGTTTGCCAGAGATAATCGCGCTCGCTGTCGGTTACCATTTCGAGCGTCAGCTCGTCGTGATTGCGCAGGAAGATTGCCCACTGGCAGTTATCCGGGATCGCGGGCGTTTGTCGCATGATGTCGCTGATCGGAAAGCGGTCCTCGCGCGCGATCGCCATGTACATCCGCGGCATCAGCGGAAAGTGGAATGCCATGTGGCATTCGTCGCCGTCGCCGAAATAGTCCTTGCAGTCCTCCGGCCATTGATTGACCTCGGCGAGCAGCATGCGGCCCGGAAACGCGGCATCGAGCTCGGCGCGGAAGCGCTTGAGGATTTGATGGGTCTCGGGAAGGTTTTCGTTGCTGGTGCCTTCGCGCTCGACCAGATAAGGCACCGCGTCGAGGCGAAGCCCGTCGACGCCGAGCTGCAGCCAAAACCGCATCACGCTCAACACCGCCTTGAGCACCTGCGGATTGTCGAAATTCAGATCCGGCTGATGCGAATAAAAGCGATGCCAATAATACTGCGCCGGCGACCGGGTCCCAGGTCCAGTTCGAACGCTCGGTATCGAGAAAAATGATGCGCGTGCCGGCATATTTCTGATCGGTGTCGGACCAGACATAGAAATCGCGCCACGGCGATCCGGGCTTGGCCTTGCGCGCGCGCTGGAACCAGGGATGCTGGTCGGACGTGTGATTGACGACCAGTTCGGTGATGACGCGAATGCCGCGCGCATGCGCCTCGCGCACGAACCGCTTGAAGTCGCGCAAGCGTGCCGTAGTCGGGATGGACACCGCGATACTCGCTGATGTCATAACCGTCATCCAGCAGCGGCGACGGATAGAACGGCAGCAGCCAGATCGCATTGACGCCCAGATCGGCGATGTAGTCGAGCTTCGAGATCAAGCCCGCGAAAGTCGCCGATGCCGTCGCTGTTGCTGTCGCAGAACGATTTGACATGCAGCTGATAGATGCACGCGTCCTTGTACCACAGGCGTCGTCGCGCGGACTCGTCGGTTCGGCACCGGCTTATTGGATGCCGCGGCGGCCGATGCGATTTTCGCTTATCGTCTTTGGTCGTGCGTCCACGGTCAGCCTCCCGACGCGGCGCGATGCGCCAGATTGCGAAGGGAAGCTCTGCGGGGTCGAGGCGAATACGCTGCAATTTGCCGTGCCAGTCGAACATCGTGTCGTGCATCAGGTCGTGGACGCGCACCGCGCCGTTGTCCGGAAGCCGCCATTCCCACAGCGGCACCTCGATGGTCGCTTCCTGCGCGTGAAACGGATCGAGGCTGACGGCGACCAGGATCATGTCGCGCTGCGCCGGCAGCGGCTTGCCGTAGAGGATCACCTGATCGTTGTAGGCGTTGATAGAATCGCAGACCCAGATGGCTGCTGCAGCGCCGGATTGGCTTTTGCGGATGCGATTGAGCTTGGTGATCTCGGCGACGATATTGCCGGGCGCATCGTAGTCGACGCACCCGAATCTCGATATTTCTCGGAATCCAGATATTCCTCGCGGCCCGGCAACGGCGCTGCTTCGCAAAGCTCGAAACCCGAATACATGCCCCACAGGCCGGAAAGCGTCGCCGCCAGCGCCGCGCGGATGAGAAAGCCCGGCCGTCCCGAGGTCTGCAGGAAATAGGGATTGATATCCGGCGTGTTGACGAAAAGATGCGGGCGAAAAAACTCCTTCGCGCTCCGACGTCGTCAGTTCGGTGAAATAGTCGGTCAGTTCCTGCTTGGTGTTGCGCCAGGTGAAATAGGTGTAGGACTGCGAGAAGCCGACCTTGGCGAGCCGATACATCATTTTCGGCCGCGTGAAGGCCTCCGCCAGAAAAATAACGTCGGGATTGCGCGACCGCACCTCGGCGATCAGCCATTCCCAGAACGGCAGCGGCTTGGTATGCGGATTGTCGACGCGGAAGATGCGTACGCCCTCGCCGACCCAGAACGCAACGATGTCGCGCAGCGCGATCCACAGATCCGGTATCGCGTCCTCGGCGTAGAAATCGACGTTGACGATGTCCTCGTATTTCTTCGGCGGATTCTCCGCGTAGCGCACCGAGCCGTCCGGCCGCCAATTGAACCATTCCGGATGCTTCTTCAGCCAAGGATGATCCGGCGAGCACTGAATGGCGAAATCGAGCGCGAGCTCCATGCCGTGCTGCCGCGGCGGCGTCGCGCAAGCGGCGAAAATCCTCGATCGTGCCGAGCGCGGGATGGATGGCGTCGTGGCCGCCTTCGCTGCTGCCGATCGCATAGGGGCTGCCGAGATCGTCCGGCGCGGCGCGGAGCGCGTTGTTGCTGCCTTTGCGGTTGGTCGTGCCGATCGGATGAATCGGCGGCAAATAGAGGACGTCGAATCCCATGTCGCGCAGCGCCGGCAGCCGGCGGATGACGTCGTCGAACGTGCCGTGGCTGGGCGGGGTCATCCGCGGCGGAACGGGGAAACAGTTCGTACCAGGCGCCAAACGCGGCCTGCGGGCGCTCGACATCGAACAGCAGGACCGGCTCGCGGCGGCGAGCGGAAATGCCGCTCCTCCGCTTCGCGCATCACCTCGCGCAGATCGGGCGTCGAGCAGAATGTCGGCGCTGGAATCGCGCCGACGCATCGCGCAGCCATTCGAGCGCGCTGTCGATGACATTGCTGGCGCCGTCCTCGGTACGCTCCTGGCGTCTCATCAACAGCTGCCGGGCCTCTTCGGCTTCGACGCTGATGTCGGCGCCGGCCGCCCGCTTGACTTCAAGGTCGCGGCACAGCGTGCCGTATTTGTCGATCCACGCTTCCACCGTGAATTCGTAACGGCCGATACGGTCCGGCATGAACGCCGCGCGCCAGCGATCGTTGCCGAGCGACGCATGGGGACCCGCCGCCACACGTCGCCATCCGCCGCACGCCAGAGGAACTCGACCACAAGGACGTCGTGGCCATCGGTAAAGACGTCGGCCTCGGCGATGATGGCTTCGCCGACCACGCGTTTCGCCGCGAACCGCCCGCCGTCGACGCTCGGGGCGATATTGTCGATCACGATGCGCGGCGCTGCGGCTAATGTCGGCGCCCGAATGTCCGCACGGCGCGTCAGTATCGGCTCGTTGCGGTGAGCCCGTAAAACGCGAATTTCACCGGCGTCGAGCAGTCGCACCGGACTCGCGATCGGCCGATAACGCCTCATGCGCCGAAAGGCTCGCGCCGGCGGCCGGGGGCAGCGGATGAAGCGAGATCGGCACCTTTTGCTCGTGCTGCAAATCCGGATTGATCATCACGACGATGGGGGCCAGGGCACGCCGGACGTCGGACGTTTCCGAACGCAACAGCACTGTCGCAGGATCCTCGGGTCCGCTGAGCGTCCGCCACTCGCCGCCGCCGAAGGCGGTCAATTGGTCGCTCAACGCATTGGCTTCCCTGAATCTCCGCGGAAAGATCGATATTGCTGCCGTCGAGCGGCAGCGCGAAGCCGTTGCTCGCCGGCGGCCGATCGTTCAAGTCCTCGCTCGAGGCGAATTCAAAGCCCATCGGCACCATGAGCCCATCGCCGGTCGCGGCCGCGCAACGCAAGACGTGCCGGTAAAGCGACGACAGATTGATCTCGGCTCTGAAATCGTTTAGCGAGACGCGGACCGAAGGGCGCCTCGGCGCAGGCGATGACCGAGCCGATGCCGCGCAATAGTTCATGTTCATCGACAAACCAGCCGGCGCGGCCATCCCACCAAGGCAGTGACGAAAACGCGCCGGCGAATCCGGCTCCGCGCAGCGCGGCTACCTCGTCCCACTTCAAACCGGGGGTCCAGGCGAGAAAACGACAGTTCGGGTTGCGCTCCTTCACCGCAGAAATGACGCGGCGCCAAGCGGCCGGCGGTACGAGGTGCGGCTCCGCGCAGCGAAACCCCATGACGCCCGCTTGCGCCAGCCGCAGCAAACGCGCCACCCACCAAGCTTCTAGGTCTGGCGCGATGCCTGGTTCGTCGAACCGGGCGTAGGCGGCTTCGGTCTGCCGCAGCGGCGACCGCGGGTCGACACGCTCACCGGTGCTATTCCTGACATGGAACCAGCCCGGCTTGTCTTGCGCGACGCTCGCATCCGCCGCCATGCGCCCCACCACGACGTCGGCGAATAGCTTCAGCCCAACCTGCCGGCAACTCGTTGCAAGTTCTGTGATGACTTCAACGGCGCTGCGGGCTTCCTTGAGCGCTGGATGAACTTTGTCGTCGTCGGCCGTGAGGAAGATGTTGCCATCCCGCCCCGGGGCAAAAAGTGGCGCCGTCAGGAGATGGTCGAAACCCAAATCGCGGGCACGGCGCAAATGTCGTGGCCACGAGACGCACGGTCCAGCGAGCAAGGGATGAAAATAGTATATTTTCGGTGCGAACAATTCTCGGCAATTGTCCGTCACCGCCGTTGAATGACGCTTTGCAGGCATACCTTCACAAACCGTCACCGCTCGCGAGCCGACAATCGGGGGACCCCTTCTGCAATTAATGTGGCGGCGGACAGAAAGTTCCGTGGGATCGTGCCCACCTGCGGCCGGCCCCGTCTGACCGGACGCGCGCTATGCCGAGGAGCTGGATTTAGGCGGGATAGCCGGACGGGGGCGGGTCTGGCGGCGCTGGGGTTTGGCAGCCCTCAGCAGGAACAAAAGGAGCGACCGACCGGTGACCTCGTAGCGATGCCCGCATTTGAACATAGCGGCGCTGTCGAATTCCTCATCCTCCTCGGGCAGGTTGGTATCGACAAGCCGCCGCCAGTCGCGGCCGCCGGGAGCCTTAGGCAGCGTGAATACCACCACGTCATGGTGGGCATTATAGATCAAGAGCAGCGTGGCCTCGCTGGCTCGCTTGCGAATGCCGCTCATCTGAGCGCGGCCATCCAGCAGCACGCCGCAGCATTTGGCCGCGGCATCCTGCCAGTGCTGCGGGGTCATTTCGTCCCCGGTCGGCGTGAGCCAAGTGGAATCCTTGATTCCCAGTTCTTCGTTCCAGGCACCCGACAGGAACCGGCTCTGCCGCAGCACCGGGTACTGGTTGCGCAATGCGCTCAGCCGCCGGACGAAAGCGGTCAATGTTTCCCCGCGTTCATCGTGCGCCCAGTCGACCCAGGAAATCTCATTGTCCTGGCAGTAGGCGTTGTTGTTGCCGCGCTGGGTGCGACCGAACTCGTCGCCTGCCAGAATCATCGGCGTGCCTTGCGACAGCAGAAGCGTGCTCAACATATTCCGCTTCTGCCGTTCCCGCAGATCGAGGATATCGGGATCATCGGTCGGACCCTCGGCGCCGTAATTGCTGGATCGGTTGTCGGAATGGCCGTCGCGGTTGTCCTCGCCGTTGGCCTCGTTATGTTTTTCCTCGTAGGAAACGAGATCGTTCAGCGTAAAGCCGTCATGCGCCGTGATGAAATTGACGCTTGCCCAGGGCCTACGGCCGCGATGATTGAAAAGGTCGGAGGACCCGGTGATGCGCGCCGCGAAATCGGCGAGCTTGCCTTCCTCGCCCTTCCAGTATGACCGCACCGTATCGCGGTAACGATCGTTCCATTCGGCCCAGCCCGGTGAAAAGCCGCCGACCTGGTAGCCGCCGGGTCCGCAGTCCCACGGCTCCGCGATCAGCTTGACCGACGACAGTACTGGATCCTGGCGGCATGAATCGAGAAATCCGCCGCCCTCGTCGAATCCGTGCGTCTCGCGGGCCAGAATGGTGCCGAGATCGAAACGGAAACCGTCGACATGCATTTCTTGTACCCAGTAACGCAACGAATCCGTGACCATCTGCAGCACCCGCTGATGCGAGAGGTTGAAGGTGTTTCCGGTTCCGGTATCGTTGATGTAGTAGCGCTTCTGGTCCGGCAGCAGACGATAATAGGAGGCGTTGTCGATGCCCTTGAACGACAGCGTCGGTCCGAGCTGATTGCCCTCGGCGGTGTGATTGTAGACGACGTCAAGGATGACCTCGATGCCGGCATCATGAAAGCGCGCCACCATTTCCTTGAATTCGGCGAAAGCGAAATCCGGCACGTGGGCATAGCGCCGGGTCGGGCGCGAAAAACGCGATGGTGTTGTAGCCCCAATAATTGGTCAGGCCCTTGTCGCTCAGATGGCTGTCGTTGACGAAGGTATGGATCGGCAAAAGCTCTACCGCCGTGACGCCGATGCCGCGCAGATGATCGATGACGTCCGGCTCGGTCAGACCGCGATAGGTGCCGCGCAACACCTCGGGCACCGATGGGTGCAGCATGGTATAGCCGCGCACGTGCAGTTCGTAGAGCACCGTGCGCTCCCAAGGCGTGCGAGGGGCGCGTCCGTCGCCCCAGGTGAAAGCGGGATCGATCACCCGGCAGCGCGGCATGAACGGCGCGCTGTCGCGCTCGTCAAAGGTCAGGTCGTCGCCGCTCTCCATCTGGTAGCCGAAGACCGCCGGATTCCAATCGAGATTGCCGACGACGGCCTTGGCGTAGGGATCGAGCAGGAGTTTATTGGGATTGAAACGATGGCCTTGCTCCGGCTCGTAGGGACCGTGCACCCGATAACCGTAGATCGACCCCGGGCGCGCGTCAGGCAGAAAGCCATGCCAGACCTCATCGGTGAATTCCGGCAATTCGACGCGCTCAATCTCGCGCTCACCGCGATCATCGAACAGGCAAAGCTCCACTTTGGTGGCATGCGCCGAAAACAGGGCAAAATTGACGCCGAGGCCGGTCCATGTCGCGCCCAATGGAAAAGGCAAGCCCTCGCGCAGGCGCGCCCTCCGCAGTACCTGCGGCGCAGCGATCTCAGCTAGCACGTTCATCTATTGCCCTCTCCGCCGGCTAAGTCTGAACTGCCGATCGAGGGTTGCGGTTCCATGCGAATCGCACGCGCCGTCGAACAAATCGCCTAGCCGAAATCCACTCACCTTGCCTAAATCCACTTTTCGTTTCGCAAAGCTTGCTGCAGTTGGCGCATCGCCGCCTTCATGTCGCGCGATTTTTCTGTCTTGAGAGCCTCGAGAAGAAGGGCACGAGCGAAAGTCCATCGCGGCAGGTTTGCGACCTCAGGTGGAAACCTCTTATCGATTAACTCTATGGCTTGTTCCACCGTCGAAATGCGCTGGCTCATGCCGCCCGCTCGAATACGCACTTCGTTGGGAAGCTTCATGCTGTACTCTTGGCGTTAGAGGCCGCCCTGTCATTTTCTCAACGGCGCTCTACGGACTGAGTCGACAAAGGCCGGCGCCCCGCCATGTTCCCTTTAGATCATCGGCGCCTAAGGGCTTGCGAATGAGGGGGATTCCACGGGATTGCGTTGCTCGGACCGAAAGAATGATCGCCGACAAAGCTACTCGCATCCGCCTAGCTGCCTTGGCCAAATGGTATGCGTCGATACCTGGCTTGTTGATATCGGTAATTAACATTTCGATTGTCGATCTGCCGCCAGCTTCTTCAATGCATCCTGCGCGTTAGCTGCGGCTTTTACGGTGCATCCCAGGTCCTCCGGCATGGCGGCCGTGATTTCGCGAACAAACGGCTCATCATCGACCACCACGACTACGCGAGACACTTGCCGTTCCTAGCCTTGTATCATTTCCAGACTTGCACGATCCCGGGATGGGGAACGGACGGCGGGGCATGATTGTTCCAGAGACTTGCCGGCAACTTCATGTTTCAGTGGGCCGTTAAAGCAAAGCTCGCTGATATATCGACCCGGCCGGCAGTTTAAGTGTGGCATGGTGACGGAATCGGGGATATTCGAGCAAAGCCAGACCGTGGCCGTGAATGCCCGCTTCGCAGATGTTGCGGCCGAGCGCGTCGATTTTGTCTTTCACGGCCATCAACGCGGCAGAGATCGTCTTGCCCGGGCCGAAGTGCTCAAGTCCGCGTCGGTAGGCGGCCAGGCACCCCTCGTAGATCTTGAGCTGCTCTTTTTCCGGCTCGCCAAGACAATAGGTTGTGTTATCTTCGGGCGGGAGATGACGAGCGTCACCACCATCGCAAAGCGCAAGCGGACGGTTGTCGACTTCGTGCTTCGCTATTTACAGAAATCCGATGCGGCGGAGGCAACGCCCGGCCGGCAAAGAAACAGTGAATACGCCGCGCTGGTTTCGTGAGTTCGCGCCGTAGAGAGGCTGATGCTCAGCTCGCTGCCGAATTCAATTCGGCCGCCGCTCCAGAGATCAAAGTTCCGGGATAGAACTCCTTGAGCCGAGGATAGACTTCACGCGCGAACATTCGGATGCCATGCACGGTGTCGTCGTGCTCGAGGAAGCCGGCTTGCCCCATAATGAGCAGGTGGCCATAGCCGCCGACATGCTCCCAGTGCTTCTTGATCTGCCGGAAGACCTGATCCGGCGTTCCGGCGAACATCGTGCCGGCTTCGATCGCACCATCGACGGTCGCTTGCTTGGTGCCGTAAGCGCTGACCACGTTGTGTGCACCGCGCGCCAACTGCACGTTCATCGCCACCGGCACATAGCCGGGTGGATTTGAGAAGTGCGGCGGTACCTTATTGGCCGTAACATACCACAGCAATTTCTCCGCACCGGCGCGGGCCTTCGCCTCGGTGTCGCCGACATAGATCAACGCCGCATAAGCGAGCCGGTCGATCGGCACATCCTGGCCACGACCCGCCTCGCGCCAGCCGCGGCGATAGCCTTCATAAATGCGCTTTGTGGTGTCGAACCCGGTGAGAAATGTCGCCTGAATGTAGCCGTGGGCGCCGACCTGCGCGGCGCCGCCGGTGCTTGTCGTGCTGACCCAGATAGGCGGATGCGGCTGCTGTATGGGACGCGGCCAGATGTTGATCGAGCGATGATGAAAGAACCGACCCTCATGGCTGAACGGGCCGTCGTGGTGGGTCCAGCATTTAACGATGAGATTAAGCGCCTCCCAATGGCGCTCGTTCATGCGCACCGGATTGCTGTTTGCCGGCAAGATCTCGTATGGCACGCCGCGGACGAAGCCGGCCTCGAGGCGGCCATGCGAGAGGACGTCGACCATCGCCATCTCTTCGGCGACGCGCACCGGCTGCCGGCGGTTGGCGATCGGATTGCCGAGGATCAGCAGACGCGCCTTTTTGCTTAATCGCGCGAGCGCAGCCAGCATCAGCGGGGCGGCCGGATCGACGCAGGTCGCGGTCTGATGATGCTCGTTGAGCATGATCTCCACGCCCTCGTCTTCGGCGATCAGCCATTCATCGATGTAGCGGTCGTAGAGCGCGGCGCCCTTGAGGGGATCGTAGATCCGATTGGGCAACGACACGCGGATCGACGGATAGGTGTCCGCTGGCGGCAGATAGGGATAGGCGGTTTCGCTGAAATGCCACGCGCGCATGCTACTCTCCGAGAAATTCGAGAACTGAGGTTGCGAAGACCTTGGGCTGCTCAAGCTGCGGCACGTGACCGGCGGCTTTTATCGTCAAGGTACGCGCATCCGGCAGCATTCGCGCATAGGCGTCGAGATATTTCTGCGACACGAGGCCATCGCTTTCGCCGCGAATGAACAAAGTCGGGGCTGCGATCCGATGCAGACGCCTTTTGAGTTTCGGATTGTGCATCCACGGCTCCCAGGTCAAAAGCGCGAGCGTTTCGCGCGCACGAAACATGGCGGCGAGCTCATCCTCCGACATTTTCGCCGTATCGGGCTTCATCCGTTCGGGATCGTGAAAGACGAGCTTCGCAACATCCGATTCAGGCATGGCGAAAATATCCGGGATGTCGAGTTTGTCGGGCGGCCCGAGCTTGACGCCTACCGGAGCGGTGAAGACGATGCGGCGAAAACGCTCGGGCGATTTGGTCGCCATCTCGGCTGCGATCCAGCCGCCGATCGAGCAGCCGACCACGTCAATCCGATCGAGCTTTAGGATATCCATCAATTCAAGATAAAGGTGGGCGATATCGTCGATGCTGTCGAGCCAATCCGGCAGGCTCGACTTGCCGAAGCCCGGGTGCAAGGGCGCGACGACGCGGCGCTTCTCGGACAGCGGCGCCACGAACGGTTGCTGTGGGCTGAAACCGCCCCCGCCATGCAGAAACAGGATGGGACGTGCTTGGCCTGATCCTCGGTCGGATCCTTGGCCGGCCTCGAACAATTCGAGCTCGACATCTGCGACTTTGAGCTTTGTCACTTGCACGCGAATGCCTCCCGTGGCGAAGCCCGTCGCCCGTAGCCGGCTCGAGCTCGCCTTATGACTGAACCGTGGCACATCGACATCGTGAAAGGAATGCCACGGCCGGAATGGCTGGGTCGCACCGCAACCTCACACGCTTAAATAATTGCGCAGCACGAAATCATTGCCCTGAAGCTCCGCCGCGTTGCCGGTGAAGCAGATTTCGCCCTTGTTCATGACGTGGTGCCGGTTGCCGACCGCGAAAGCAGCCTGCAAATTCTGCTCGACCAAGAGGATGGCGAGACCCTCCTGCCTTAGCCGCATAAGCACTTCGATAATCTGCTGCACGATCATCGGCGCCAGCCCCTCGGACGGCTCATCGAGCAACAGCAGCGCAGGATTGAGCATCAAGGCTCGCGCAATCGACAGCATCTGCTGTTCGCCGCCGGAAAGCTGAAAGCCGAGATTGCGTTCGCGCGACTGCAAAACAGGAAAAAGCTCGAAAATGCGCTGTAGCGTCCAATAGCCTTTGGCACGCCCGTTCGCGCGAAAACGGTCAGATTTTCGCGCACGGTCAGGCTCGGGAAGATGCCGCGCTCCTGCGGGACGAAACCGAACCCAAGCCGCGCCAGCGCATATGGCGGCAGTCCGGCGATGTTGCGGTCGTTGTACAGGATCCGGCCGGGCCGCGGCCGCAAGTAACCCATGACTGTAAGGATTGTGGTGGTTTTGCCTGCGCCGTTCCGCCCGAGCAGACAAACGATCTCGCCCTGACCTACGGTCAGTGAAACGCCATGAAGAATGTGGCTGTCGCCGTAATACGCGTCGACGTTCTCGAGATCCAGCATTAGTGTGCCACCCCGAGATAGATCTCGCGCACCCGGTCGTTCGCCTGGATCTCGTCCGGCGTGCCCGGTGACCAGAACCTTGCCGTAGTAAAGCACGGTAATGCGATCGGCGACCGAAAACACGACTTTCATGTCGTGCTCGATCATGAGGATCGACAGCGTTCGCGGCAACGTCCCGATCAAGTCGATCATGCGCGCCGTCTCGGTCGGCGACATGCCCGATGTCGGCTCGTCCAGCAGAAGAAGAGCGGGATCGCCGGCAAGGGCGACGCCGATCTCGAGCTGCCTTTGCTCGCCATAGGACAGGTTGCGCACCAGGCGCGTGCCGTCGCCGGCGAGATGCACCTCGATCCAACAGCTCGCGCGGCGAATAGCGCCAGTTCCGTTCCGCTGCTGACAGCTTTGTAGCAGTTGAGAGGATTGCCGCGGTGCACCTCCAACGCGAGCCGGAAGATTCTCCATCACGCTGAGATTCTGGAACAGATTGTTGCGCTGAAACGTGCGGGCCACGCCCATGCGGCTGATCCGGTCCGGCGATAAGCCGGTAATGTCTCGATCGTTCAGGAGTATCCGGCCCGAGCTCGGCCGAAGCTGACCGCCGATCTGATTGACGAGGCTGGTTTTGCCGGCGCCGTTCGGCCCGATGATGACGTGCCGTTCGCCCGGCGCGATGGCGAGGCTGATGTCGTCGGTCACGACCAGGCTGCCAAACGACTTGTTGAGATGGTCGAGGCGCAGAATATTCACGGCCGCACGCTCCACCGCACGCATTTTCTGCAAGGTGCCCCAAAGGCCGCCAGGAAAGAACATCACGCAACAGATGAAGTGACGCCGATGATCGCAAGCCAATGCTCGCTGTACGAACTGACGACGTTCTTCATCAGCAGGAAAATTGCGGCGCCGAGGGCCGGACCGATCAGCGTCCCTGCCCCGCCAAGCATCGTCATGATGAGAATGTCGCCCGACGCCGTCCAATATACCGCGTCCGCGGAGATGAAGCCGTTGAAGATGGCGTAGAGCCCGCCGGCAAGACCGGCCACCGCCCCCGCAATGGTGAACGAGATAAGCTTATAGGCGCGCGTCGGATATCCGATCGCCATCATACGCTGCTCATTTTCGCGGATGCCGACAAAGGCGTGACCAAGCGGCGCGTTCAGCAAGCGAACGCAGATCCCAGATAGGCCAGGGCAAAGAAGATCAGCGCCATGAAATACATCGGCAGCGAATTGGACAGGTCGAACCCGAAAAATCTGGGCTTTTCGGCGATCGCGATGCCGTCCGAGCCGCCCGTGACATCGCGCCATTTCAAGGCCACGGAAAACACGAGTTGCGAAAAGGCGAGCGTCAGCATCAGGAACGGGATGCCGCCGGTGCGTACGCAGAAAAAGCCGATCAGCGCCGCGCCGCAGCCGGCAATCGCGACGCCCGCGGCAAGGCCGACCCATGCATTGATGCCGAACTGGGCACCGAGGACGGCCACCGAATAGGCGCCCAAACCAAAGAATGCCGCATGTCCAAGCGACAACAAGCCCGTGAAGCCGACGAGCAGATCGAGGCTCATGGCGAAAATGGCGAAAATGAAAATTTCCGACACCAGGGCGCGCGGATAGTCGGTCAGGAGAAACGGCAGCACCACGAGCACCAGCAGCATGACGGCGCCCGCCGCCCGCGTCCGGCATCGTGGCAGGCTTGCTTGTGGTGGCGACGGCTGGTGCAACGGAGACATCCGAGTATTTGATGCCGAACAGGCCTTGCGGCCGGATCAGAAGCACAGCGGTCATCGCGAGATAGATCAGAAACAATGCGCTGCTTTGGAAATAGGCCTTGCCGAACGTGTCGGCGATGCCGATCAGCAAACTGCCGACGAACGCGCCCCGCAAACTGCCCATGCCGCCGATCACGATGACGATGAAGGCAGGAATGAGGATTTCGCTATCCATGCCCGGATAGAGGCCGAGCACCGGCGCAGCCGCGATACCGCCGAGAGCCGCGAGCGCCACGCCGAAGGCAAAAATGCCGGTGAAAAGCACCGGGATATTGGCCCCAAGACCCGCCGCCATAGCGGCGTTGTCGACGCCGGCGCGCACCATGGCGCCGATCCGGCTGCGTTCCAAAATCAGCCACAGCAATAACGCGATCGCAAAGCCGAAGCCGATCAGAAACAGCCGATATGCGGAGAATACACCAAGTCCGATTTGCACCGTACCCTGCAGCGCTTCCGGCGCCGGCAGAGCGCAGCACGGTACGGCCCCATACGGTTTGCACGAGGTCGAGAAAGACGAAGGTAAAGCCGAACGTCAGCAGCACCTGGTCCATATGGCCGCGGCGATAGAGCCGACGCAGGAACAGCACTTCCATGCAAGATGCCCAGCACGACGACAGGGATCGGCGCCAGAACCAGCGCCAGCCAAAAATTGCCGGTCATCCTGAATATCGACCAGCCGAAGAACGCGCCCAGCATGAAAAACGAGCCGTGCGCCAGGCTGACGACATTCATCAAGCCCGAAGATGAGCGAAAGGCCGGCCGCCATCAGGAACAAGCAGGACGCCGTACACCAGCCCATTGAGAAGCTGGGCGACAAACAGCTCCATGCGGTCCCCGACCGTTCAGCCGATTGCGATCGACGTTCTTCAGTAGACCTTCTTGCCCGGGTCCTGGACGTCCTTCGCGGTGGAGAGAATTTTGGTCGAGATCCCGTTGCCGCTTTCGATCACCTGGCAGATGTAGATGTTCTGGATCGGATTGTGGGTGTCCGGGTCCATGCGGAACGGCCCGCGCGGCGCATTGAATTTGACCTTGGTCATGGCTTCGGCGAGCTTGTCCTTGTTGGATGCATCCCCGTCCGTCATCTTCAGCGCCTCGCCGAGCGCCTTGGCGCCGACGTAGCCATAATCGGCAAACAGATCCGGCGAGATTTTGTATTTCGCGCGGAAGTTCGCGGCGAACTCCTTGCTCTCGGCGTTGTCGACCGTGTCCGTATAGGTGAGCGCCGAAATGACGCCGATGGCCGACTTGCCGAGCGCGCTGACGGTTTGCGAATCGATGATGGTGAAGCCGGTCAGCGGCATCTTATCTTTCAGACCGAATTCGGAATATTGCTGGATGAAGCGGACGGCGTCGGCGCCCGGCATGAAGTCGTAAGTCACCGGCGGGTTGATCGACTTTATGTCGGTCAGATAGGCGCTGAAGTCCGTGGTGCCGAGCGGCGGCCAGATTTCTTTCAGCACTTTGCCGCCTTTGGCAACGTACGGCCCCTTGAATTGCGCCATGACGTCATGGCCGCCCGCATAATCCGATGCCGTCGTGACAATCTCTTTGCCGAGGTTGTCGTAAACGTAGCCCGCCATCGGCATGCGAGAGCTGATAGGTCGAGATCGAGGTCCGGAACAAATACGGATAACGGTCCCAGGTGATGGCGTCGGTGCCCGCGCCGGACACCACATAGAACGCCTTCTGCTGCTTCATGTAGTTCAGCACGGCGAGCGCGACATTGCTGGCCTGGATGCCGATGACGAGATCGACCTTGTCGCTCTCGACAAGCTTTTTCGCCTTCTGCAGCCCGACCTGCGGATTGAACTGATCGTCTTCCTTGACGAGCTCGATCTTTCGGCCGGCGACGGTCCAATCGATACTGTCGAAGTAGAGATTCATCCCGTTGAGATTGTTCTCGCCCGCATATGCAAGTCCACCGGTATACGAATTGATGTTGCCGATGCGGATAGGCGCGTTGGCTTGCGCGAGGATGGGCGGCGCGGCCAAAGTCGACGCCACGGCGGCGCCGGCCGAGGTTTTCATGAACGTGCGGCGCGAAACCCGTCCGGCGGGCCAATTCGGCTTTTTCATCGCAATCCTCCCTTGGCGCCCGCTTATGCGTGCTGCCACGACCATACTAAGCGGTACTCGACGGTAATCGCTAGAGGCTAATCAGCGTGGCGACCGTTCCAAACGCAGGACGGACCGTCCCAATGCGGTATTGACCGGCGGCGGTTTTGACCGACAGTCTCGCTAAAAGAAATCGGTAGCCGGAACTGGCGCTGGCGCGTTCGTGGCGATGGGGGAAGCATGAAGCTCGAATTCGGGGTCTTCGATCATCTCGACCGCAACGATTTACCGTTGCATGATTATTATGAGCAACGGCTGAAAGTGATCGAGGCATTCGATCGCTGCGGATTTTACGCCTATCATGTCGCCGAGCATCACTTCACGCCGCTCGGCATGGCGCCATCGCCCAGCGTGTTCCTGTCGGCGATCGGGCAACGCACCACGCGTCTACGCTTCGGCACCTTTGTCTATGCCCTGCCGGCTCATCATCCATTACGGGTGCTCGAGGAAATCTGCATGCTCGATCACATGAGCGGCGGCCGGTTGGAGATCGGTTTCGGACGCGGCTCGGTGCCGTTCGAGATCTCGTATTATGGACAAAATGCCGAAGAGCGGCAGCAGATCTACGCCGAGCGTCTCGAACTCATTCTCAAGGCGTTTACCGTCGACACCTTGACCTGGCACGGACGCTACGACCAGTTCGAGAACGTTCCGATGGAACTCGCGCCGTTCCAGAAGCCTCATCCCCCGCTTTGGTATGGGGCACATTCGCCGGAAAGCGCCGAGCGCGCCGCGCGTAAAGGTTTGAACGTAGTCACGAACGATATGCCCGCCAACGCGCGCGCCATTATTTCCCGATACCGGCGGGTCTGGCAGGAAGTTCAAGGTTCGGCGGCGCCGCCAAAGATGGGTTTGGTGCGGTTCATCGTCGTAGCCGACAGCGACACGGAAGCGATGGTGATCGCGCGCCGCGCCTATTTGCGCTGGCGATCGAGCTTCACCTACCTGTCTGAATTAAATGGTACCATGCCGGACTCGCCCTTGCGTGTGGAGAGTTTCGACCAACTCATCAGCCAGGGCCAAGCGATCGCGGGCTCACCCGAAACGGTCGTTGCAGGGCTTGCCCTACAGCTTGAGGACAGCAGAGCTAATTACGTCGTTGGACAGTTCTGTTTTGGCGATCTCAGCTTTGACGAGATGCTGCGTTCGGTCGAGTTATTCGGCACTGACGTGATGCCGGCGCTTCATACGGCATTCAACAATATGGAGGCGGCGGAGATTTCATGACGGTTCGGGCGGCGCAGGCGCATACTCCTCGCGCACCGGGGTAAAAATGTCGAGATTGAGAACCGGCTCATCGCCGACCACCTCTCCCCAATGCATGACGTCGGGCGGGATTTGCAGCAAGCCGCCGGGGCCGAGCACGACGCTCTTATCGCCGACGTGGAAGCGGATATGGCCGGCAAGGATGTAAACGATCTGCTCATAGGTATGCTTATGCGGCTTGGGCTCATGCTTCGGCATAAGCTTATGCAGCGCCAAAGTCGCGCCGTTTCCGGAGAACGCCTTGCGCACGATACCTTCGCGCACCGGCTCCCATGGGATGTTTTCCCAATCGATCTTGTGCAAGTCCATAAACCCCTCCGTTATTTGGTTTCCCCGAGAATGCCCCCGGGGCGGATGAAAAGGAAGATCAGGAGCACCGACAGCGCGGCGACGTTCTTCAGGCCAGCGCCGAATCCGACGATGGCTATCGATTGCGCCAGCCCGAGCATGATACCTCCCATGAATGCGCCGAGAGGATGGCCGAAGCCGCCGACAATGGCGGCGATGAAGCCGGAGATCGCAAACGGAATGCCGACGTTGAATGCGGTATATTGCGTCGGCGTGATCAACACGCCCGCAATGGCACCGAGCGCCGCCGAGAGTGCGAACGACAGTGACAGCATCCGAGAGACATTGATGCCCTGCAGCGAAGCCGCCTCCCGGTTGAAGGCACACGCGCGCATGGCCTTGCCGACTTTCGTTCGCTTGAAGAACTGGTCGAGCATGACGATCAGCAGGAGTGACGCCCCGACGATCCAAAGAAACTGATAGCTGATGGCGACACCCCCAAGCCGGATCGGCGGCAGGTCGGAGAATTGAGGCAGCGACTTCGGCTGATCACCCGCCACGATTAGAGCTAAGCGTTCGATCACGATTTGCGCCGCAAGCGTCGCGAGAATCATCACGAACGTCGTTGCTCGGCGGTCCCAAAGCGGCCGCACCACCAAGCGCTCGACAGCAACGCCGACGGCCGCGACTGCGACAACGGCGACGGCGGCTGCAATCGGCAGCGGCAGCCCAAGTGTCTTGTAGGCGCCGTAGGCGATCATTCCGCCCATCATGACAAAAGCGCCCTGGGCAAAATTCACGATGCCGCTTGAGTTGTAGATAACGCAGAAGCCGATGCCGATCAGCCCATAGATGCAGCCGACGGCAATGCCGGACAATGCGATTTGGGGCAGGTAAGAGAGGTCAGGCATGGGCCGCTCCAAGATAAGCGGCAATAACGGCCGGGTTTTCGCGGATCATCGCGGGCGGTCCTTCGGCGATCTTTCGGCCGAAATCCAGCACGGCGATGGTGTCCGCGGCGTGCATCACAAGCTTCATGTCGTGCTCGATCAACAGCACCGTTGTGCCACGCTCGGCAATGGAACGGATTGCAGCGGTCAAACGCTTGCTCTCGTCTGCCGACAACCCGGCGGCTGGCTCGTCGAGCAGCAGCAACCGGGGACGTGCGGCAAGCGCGCGAGCGATTTCCAGGAGACGCTGCTGACCATAGGCAAGTGCGCTCGCCTCCGCGTCCGCTAACCGGTCCAAGCCAACGTAACCGAGCAACTCGCGGCACTGCGCCTCGATCTCGCGTTCGGCACGCCGCGTGCGGCCGTTGCGGAAAAGCGCCGCGAACACGCCGCCTTCGGTATGTAGATGGCAGCCGACCTCGACATTCTCGAGCACCGAAAGGTTCTGGAATAACTGGACAAGCTGAAAGGTACGCACCAATCCCGCGGCGGCGATCGCCTCCGGCGGCCTCCCGGTGATATCCTCGCCCGCAAATATGATCCGACCGGCGCTTGGCGTCTGGAAGCCGGAAATCAGGCTGAAGAGGGTCGTTTTGCCTGCGCCGTTCGGGCCAATCACCGCGGTAACGCCGCCATCGGCAACTTCCAGATCGATGGCATCGACTGCGACTAGCCCGCCGAACCGCCGCGTCACGCCTCGCAGAGACAGAAGCGTCATGCCTTCCCCCTCGCGGGAATGATGTCGCCGAGCGCCGCGAGACCTTTCGGGGCGAAGATCAGCAGCAGGATAAGCCCGCCGCCATAGAACAGGTCCTGATAGTCCTTGAAGCCACGAAATATTTCCGGCAGCAGGCTTACGATCACAGCGCCGAGAATGGGGCCGCTGAGCGTGCCGATGCCGCCAACATAGAGCATCGTGAACGCCAGCACGACCATGTGCAGTCCGAACACTTCGGGACTGACGAACTCGACGACGTGAACAAATAACGAGCCCGCGAGTGCCGCGAAGGCTGCCGAAACCAGAAAGGCTGCGAGCTTGTAGCGCGCAACATCGATGCCGAGTGCACGCGCGGCGTCCTCGCTGCCCGCAATGGCGGCAAGGGCCCGTCCAAAGCGCGAGGCGCGCAGCCGCCCCGCGGCGAAGCCCGCGAGAGCCACGATGACCAGCAGGACGAATAGCTTGCCGCGGTCGGAGACGACTTCGTAGCCGGCGATGCCGAGCGGCGCTATGCCGGAAATGCCCATGTAGCCTTGGGTCACCGACTGCCACTCGATCGTGATCTCGTACACAATAAGCCCGATCGCGAGCGTCGCCATGGCAAGGTAGTGGCCCTTAAGCCGCAATGTCGGCCAGCCGACCGCCAACGCCACCAGCAGCGCAAGGCCCAAACCCACTGCGAAGGCCGGAATCGGGTCCCAAGCATATGTAGCGGTAAGGACTGCGGAGGCGTAGCCGGAGAGTGCCGCGAAGGCGTTGTGCCCGAAAGATACTTGTCCGGTAAATCCCATAAACACGTTGAGCCCGATGACGAAAACAGCGTAGACCATCGCGATGGACATGACGGTGACGAAATAGCCGCCGACGATGAACGCATAAGCAAACGTCCCGCAAGCAACCGCCCACGGAAGCAACGCGAAGCCGCGCCGTAGCGGATCACGAGAGATAATGGCGGGCAATTTCATCATGGGACGTGATGGTGCGCGGATCGATTTCGGCAATCAGTCGGCCGACCGACAGCAAGTAGGCGCGGCTGGCGAGGCGAAGCGCCAATGGCGCCTTCTGTTCGACGAGGACGATGGCCAAGCCTTCCTTGTTGAGGATTGCGAGCGTGCCGAGGATTTCTTCGATGACTTTCGGCGCGAGACCAAGCGACGGCTCGTCGAGCAGCAGAATTTTTGGACCAGCCATCAGCGCCCGGCCGACAGCCAGCATTTGCTGTTCACCGCCGGATAGGGAGCCTGCAATTTGTCCGAGCCGTTCACACAAGCGAGGGAACAGATCAAACACCCGCGTTCGACGGCGCTCGAGTTCGGCGGCGTCCCTGAGCAGATAGGCGCCGAGTTCGAGATTTTCCGCGACCGTCATTGGCGCGAAAATGCCGCGGCCCTCCGGCACCAACACTACACCGCGTGCCACACAGGTATCCGGCGATTGCCGCGGCAGGACCGCGCCGCGAAACACCACCTCGCCCGAATTCGCGATCAAGCCCATGATCGCACGCATCAGCGTGCTTTTACCCGCGCCATTGGGACCCAGGACGGCGACAAATTCGCCGTCCACGATCGACAGGCTGATATCGTGCAACGCTTCGACGCGACCGTAACGGGCCGAGAGATGCCGAATATCGAGGACAGATATCACTTCACGACTATGACGTGCCCGCCGATGATGCTCGCGAGCAGGAACGGATTGACGGTGATGCCCTGATGTACCTCGGGCGACATATTGTAGACGCCCGTGGTGCCCTGGAAGCCCGAGATGCTTTCGAGTTGATCGCGCACCTTCGCGCCCTCGAAGCTTTTGCCTTGCTCGACGGCCTTCGCCGTAATCTGGACCGCATCCCAGCCCCGCGCCGCCCAGTTCGGATCGCGGTCCTGGTATTTCGCCCGCCAGGGGACGAGGAATTTAGTTATCTCCGACTTCATCGGGCTGTCCGGTAGCGCGTCATAAACCTGCGATGGCGACGCGACGAAGAAGAATTTGTCGCCGAGCACCTCCGCGACCGGACGAAAGACCGCCAGATCTTCGACGCTCGTAAGCATCAGCATGTCGAGGCCAAGCTGTTTGATGTTTTTCGCCGCGGTCAACGTGGTGCCGCCGAGGCCGATCTTGAGGATCGCACCGGCGCCAGCCGCATTCATTTTACTGATCTGAACGCTGAGATCGGCGTCGTCCTGCTTGTATTGTTCGGCGCCAACGAGCTCGAGGCCGTAATTGGCCGCAGTCTTCTCGGCAATGTTCTTCTGCAGAACCGCGTAAGGCGATGGATCATGCAACACGCCGAATTTCTTGATCTGCGTGTTTTCCTTCAGATACGTAAGACGCGTCGCCACTTCGAAACCGGCAGGGGGCAGCGTGCTGAATGCCCATTTCACGTGGTCGGGATTCTGCGGCAGGATCGAACATAGCACCATCGGAATCTGCGCCCGGACGGTCAGCGGAGCGCCGGCGAAATTGCCGGCCGAGACACAGCCCGACAGGAAGATGTCGACCTTGTCGGACGAGATCATTTTGCCGTACGCCGTCACCGCCTCCTGCGGCTCCGACTTGTTGTCCTCGGTGATCACCTCGATCTTGCGGCCCATGATACCGCCGTTCGCATTAAGCGTCGCAGCCGCGATCTCGACACCGTCGCGCCAGCCGCGGTCGACCGTTGCGGCATAGCCGGTAAGTCCCGCCGAGATTCCGATCTTGTAGACCTGCTGCGCGTCCGCGGGTGCGGCCGACAGCGATGCCGCCAAACTGGCCAGCACAAGCAGCGACTTTTTATCCATATTTTCCTCCCGATAGATTGTATTGGTTTTCGTTCAGCGCTGGCCGTAGCCGCCACCGCCCGGCGTCTCGAAGAGTACGACGTCGCCCGGCTGCAGCGTGAGTTTCTTGAGATCGCGTACCGGCACGCCATTGATATGGAATTTACCCGCGGCTCCGGACGCGCCACCGCCGAGCCCCTCGGGACCGTCGTCGACGCGGCTCGCAACAGCATTGAGCAGCCATTCATCCTTGGTCTGAAGCCGGAACTGAATAATCTGGCCGTCGCCGCCGCGCATGGCGCCTTCGCCGCCCGAGCCTGGACGAAGCTCCTTGCGGTCGAACAGCACCGGCATCACCGCCTCGACGATCTCGACGGGAACGGCCGCAACGCCGGTCGGATAGCAGGTCGCGCTCGGGCCGGGCTTGGTGGCGCGCGCGCCCATCCCGCCCGAATAGTTGAACATCGAGGAGGTGAAGGGTCGCCCGTCGTCGCGCTTGCCTTGTATTTGCATCGTCCATACCGCGCCTGAGCCCTCGGCCAGCACGCGGTCCGGAATCACCTGATAGAGCGCCTTGAGGATCGGCATCGGAACATACATCCCGACGACGTGACGCGCGTTGACCGGCGCCGGATATCGGCAGTTGAGAATGGAGCCTTCGGGCGCGGTGACTTTGATCGGTGCGAGGCTGCCGGCATTATTGGGCAATTCGGGATTGAGACAGGAGCGGATCGCGAAGGTCGAATAAGCATGGGTGTAGTTCAGGACGACGTTGATGCCGCTTGAGGTCTGCGGCGTCGAGCCGGCGAAATCGACCAATACTTCACCCGCCTCCGGATCGATGGTGACAGCGGCTTTCAGCGTAATCACCTGGCCGCCGGGCACATCGAACGCGCTTTCGCCGCGGAACGTGCCGGGTTTGAGCTTGGAAATTGCCGAGCGGGTCGCGGCCTCCGAGCGCGAGATGATCTCGTCCGACAGTTCCTCGATGTCGACCAAGCCGTAGCGCTGGCACATGGCGATCAACCGCTCGCTCGCCGCCTGCCCGCTGGACACCTGCGCGGCGAGATCACCGAACACGGCGTCAGGTGTCCGCACGTTCGATTTGATGATGGCGTGAAGGACCGGACAGGGCTCGCCTGCGTCGTAGAGCTTCAGCGGCGGAATCCAGAGGCCTTCTTCATGCACGTCGCGGGCGCCGGCGCCGATGCCGTAGCCGCCAATGTCGGTGTGATGAATGGTCGAGCCGATATAGGCAAGGATGCGGTCGCCGTCGAAAATCGGCGTCAGCACCGTGATGTCGAAGAAGTGACCGGCCGACATCCACGGGTCGTTCGTCGTGACGACGTCGCCCGGCTTGAGATTATTGGCGAAAATGCGAACGAGATGCCCGCCGGCAATCGCCAGTGAATTGATGTGGCCGGGCGTGCCGGTATTGGCTTGCGCCACCATGCGGCCGCGCCGATCGAACAAGGCGCACGCCAAGTCGCCCGCCTCGCGTACGACTGGGCTGAAAGCGATGCGCTGCAACGCCTTCGCCCGCTCGGTGACGATGCCGATCAGATTGGACCAAAGAATTTCGAGTTCGACGCCATCCATCGCTTCAAGCCTTCCGCGCAAAGATACAGCCGGTTTTATCGACCGTCGCCGTCCAGTCCGGCGGTATCACCGTGGTCGTCTCCCGTTCCTCGATGATCGCCGGACCCTTGATGCTTTGGCCTGCGGCAAGCTTATTTCGGTCGTAGACCGGCGTCGGGAATCCGTCGCTCCAAGCATGCACCTCTCGCGTGCCCTTGGGCTCGCCGGGCGCCGCCGGCAGCGTCATCGCCCGATTGAACGGGATGATGGGGCCACGGGCGGTCACTCGCCAAGTCACAAGCTCTATGGGGACATGGGACGGATTGACGCCGTAAAGCTTCTTATAGGTCGGCGTCGAACACATCGACGATGCGGCTCGCATCGTGGTGGGTGCGCGGATCGACGTCGAGCGCGACGGTCAATTCGCTTTGCTGGCCGAGATAACGCAGATCGGCGGCGAAGAGCAAAGTCACGGTCTCTTCGGCGCAACCGGCATCCCGCAACGCCGCCGTTGCTTCGCGGGCCAACTCACCCAGGATCCGATCCACCCGCGACCAATCCAGTTCGTTGATGCCGACCAGATCGCTGCGCACCAGATCGAACCTTACCGACGTGACCAGCGTCCCAAAGGCTGAGAGCACGCTCGGCTGCGACGGCACGATCACCTCAGAGCTTTGCAATAGCGCCGCCACCTCGCAGGCGTGCACCGGGCCCGCGCCTCCGAATGCGAATAGCGGCATTCCGCGCCAGTCGACGCCGCGGTCGGTGGCGTGGGTGCGCGCCGCCGCCGCCATCGACTCGGCGACGACGCGGAAGATGCCACGTGCCGCCTGGGTGCGGGAGAGACCGAGAGCGTCGCCAAGCTTGCCGACCGCTGCTTCGGCGGCTTTGCGGTCAAGCTTCATGTCGCCGCCCAGAAAATTGTCGGCGTCGAGGAGACCCAGCACGAGATCGGCGTCGGTTACTGTCGGCGATGCGCCGCCACGGCCGTAGCAGGCCGGGCCCGGCGCGGAGCCGGCACTGTCGCGGACCGACCTTGAGCAAGCCGAGATTGTCCGACCCGAGCGATGCTGCCGCCGCCGGCGCCGATCTCGATCATGTCGATGGACGGGATGGTCACGCGGCAGCCGCTGCCTTCCTTGAAGCGGTACATCGCGGTCGACCTCGAAACAGCCGGTGACCAGCGGCTCGCCATCCTCGATCAGGCAGGCCTTGGCCGTCGTGCCGCCCATGTCGAACGACATCAGGCGGTCGATGCCGAGAACCTCGGCATAGTGGCAGCCCGCGAGCGCGCCTGCCGCCGGGCCGCTCTCGATCATGCGCGCCGGGTTACGACCCGCTGTCTCCGCGCCGACGACTCCGCCGGACGACAGCATGATGAGCGGCGAGTTCGGAAATCCATCGTGCTTTGAGGCGGTCGCTCAGGCCGCGCAGATAGGGCAGCGAGATCGGCATGGCGTAGGCATTAACGGCCGCCGTGGAGGCGCGCGGATATTCGCGGATTTGCGGCGCGACCTCAGATGAAAGTGACAAGAAGAGCTCCGGCAAGAGCGCCGCGAGCTGCTTGCCGACCGCCCGCTCATTGTCCGGGTTCGCGTAGCTGTTGAGAAGACAGATGGCAAGCGAAACTACGCCCTTGTCCTTGAGCTCGCCGGCGAGCGCCGTGACCTGCTTTTCGTCGGGCGCGCGCAACACCGTGCCGTCGGCCCGCACGCGCTCGGCAACGCCGAACGTCAGTTCGCGAAGGCACCAGCGGCTCGGGAAATTCGATCTGTGGATCGTACATCTCGTAGCGGTGCTCGTTGCGAATGTGCAGGACGTCGCGGAACCCTTCCGTTACCAGCAGCGCCGTCGACTGTCCTTTGCGCTCGATCAACACGTTTGTGACAATTGTTGTGGCGTGCACCACGACGCCATCGACGTCGCGCGGGCCGATCTTGGCGGCCTTCATCACTTTCGATACGCCGGCGAAAAAGCCCTCCAACAAATCGTGATGGGTCGTCAGCACTTTGTCGACGGTCAATACGCCGGATGAATGACGCAGCACGATATCCGTGAAGGTGCCGCCGATGTCGACCGCGAGCGAATAGGTCATTGTTATCCCTTCCAGCCCAGGTCGCGGGAAACGCTGCGGGCGGCATGAAGGACCGCGTCGATCTGCACAGCCGTGGGCTTCGCGGCGATAACCTGTGTCGAGCCCACGATAGCGATCGAGCCGGCAAGCGCGCCACGATAGTCGAACACCGGCGCGGCGAGTGTATTGACGCCCATGACGGCCTGGTTCGGCGCCGTGGCCCAGCCGCGCCGGCGCACCACCTGCACCTCCGCATTGAGGGTCGCTGCGTCGATAAGCGTGTGCGAAGTCCACGCCTCTCGCCGTCCGCTCAGCACTCTTTTGAGGACAGGCTCCGGACCGAATGCCAGCCAAATCTTGCCATGGGCGCTGGCGTGCAGGGCGAGGCGGGTGCCGGGGCGCGTGGTGAATTCGACGACCGACCGGCCATGCATGAGATCAAGCACCACCAGATTGTCATCGAGCAGCGTGCAAAGCGAAACCGCCTGCCCTGTGGCATCCCGCAATCTGATCAGCGCGTCATGAGCGACATTAACAATCTCGAAGTTCCCGCGAGACGTTTCGCCGAGCACCATCAGCTTGACGCCGATCGCGTAGCGCCCCGTGCTCACGTCACGCCGCACGAATCCGTGGCGGACCAGCGCGCTGAGATGCCGATAAACCGTCGATTTCGACGCCGAAAAGGTCTGTGCGATCGCCGTCAATGCGATCGGCGACGCCTGCTGGGCAAGGTGATCGAGGATGCGCAGAGCAAGATCGAGTGTACTGGTATCTTTCGGCCTTGCGTCGGAGCGCACCGACGCGCGCACGACGCCTCGCCGCGCAATCCGCCCGCGGCGAGTAACGGCGTTCTTCCCCAGTTTTCGCTTTTGTTCCGGCATACGAAATCGAGTTTCGAATAGTGAAACACGGTGGAAAGCCTTTTACAGCAAAAATAGCCCGGAGTCTCGTATCTTGTGCGCAGGGACGCGATCGGTCGGGCGCATCGATTTGCGAAATTACATTGGCGAAGCCGCCCGGCCAGCCGCCCCGTCATTTCCAGCGAGGCGCCGCAGCATTACCTTCGAAAGCTGTCGGGCAATGATTTCATGGTGGGCCCGGGAGGACTCGAACCTCCAACCAAGCGGTTATGAGCCGCTAGCTCTGACCATTGAGCTACGGGCCCGCACCATCCGCAACGCGCGGAGAAGAAGGCGATAGACATTATCTATAGCAGAAATCCCACTAACCTTGCCGGCTCAATAAGAACACCGCTTGCTCGCCGAACAGATTCCAGAACCACCACGGCATTTTCAGCCGTATCCGGCCGCCCCAGGCGTTGAGCGCCACCGCCTGCTCCATCTTGGCGCCGACCGCGCGGCACAATTCACGGAAATCCTTGATGCTGCAGAAATGGATGTTCGGCGTCTCCCACCAGGCATAGGGCAGATTGTCGGTATGCGGCATGTGGCCGCCGAAGAACAATTGCAGGCGGATGCGCCAGTGGCCGAAATTGGGAAACGACACGATGCCGTGACGGCCGATGCGCAACATGTGTTCGAGCACGACGCGCGGCTGCCGCGTCGCCTGCAGCGTCTGCGACAGAATGACGAAGTCGAAGCCGTCGTCCGGATAGTCTTCCAGATCGGTATCGGCGTCGCCCTGCACCACCGCGAGGCCCTTGGCGACGCATTCATTGACGCCTTCGCGCGACAGTTCGATGCCGCGGCCGTCGACGCCACGCGTCTCCAGCAAGCGCAGCAATTCGCCGTCGCCGCAGCCGACGTCGAGCACGCGCGCGCCCGGCTGCACCATGTCGGCGACCACCAGCAAGTCGATGCGCGAGCCGCCCTGGCCGCGCGCCGCTCCCGCCATGGTGAGATCGTATTTGAGGCGCGACAGCATCGTCACCTCGCCGGCAAGCCGCGCGACTTCGCGGCGCCTTCGAGAAAGCCGCGCACGATCGCGAAGAATTCCGGCTCGTCGAGCAGGAAGGCGTCGTGGCCCTTGTCGGTCGTGATCTCGGCAAAGGAGACCCGCGCGCCCGAGGCATTGAGCGCATGCACGATGGCGCGCGATTCCGCGGTCGGAAACAGCCAGTCGCTGGTAAACGAGATCACGCAAAAGCGCGTCGGCGTGCCGCGAAACGCATTGGCGGCGACGCCGTCATAGTCGCCGGCGAGATCGAAATAATCCATCGCGCGGGTCAGATAGAGATAGGAATTGGCGTCGAAGCGTTCGACAAAGGTGATGCCCTGGTGGCGCAGATAAGATTCGACCTGAAAGTCGGCGTCGAACGAGAAGGTCGGATTGTCGCGATCCTGGAAGCGGCGGCCGAATTTGCGGTGCAGCGCCGCGTCCGAGAGATAGGTGATATGCGCGCCCATGCGCGCGACCGCGAGCCCGCGCCGCGGGTTGGTGCCTTCGGCGAAATAGCGCCCGCCGCGCCAATCCGGATCGGCCATCACCGCCTGGCGGCCGACCTCATGAAAGGCGATGTTCTGCGCCGAATGCCGCGTCGCCGCCGCGATCGGCAGCGACGCAAAGACGCGGTCGGGATAGCTCGCCGCCCATTGCAGCGCCTGCATGCCGCCCATCGAGCCGCCCGCCACCGCGAACAAGGTGTCGATGCCGAGATGATCGAGCAGCATCGCCTGGGCGCGGACCATGTCGCGCACCGTGATCACCGGAAACTCGAGCCCCCACGGCATGCCGGTCGCCGGATTGGTCGAGGCGGGTCCGGAACTCCCCATGCAGCCGCCGACGACGTTCGGGCAGATGACAAAATAGCGCTCGGTATCGATCGGCCGGCCGGGACCGACCATGGTCTCCCACCAGCCGGCCTTGCCGGTCACCGGATGATCGTTGACGACATGCTGATCGCCGGTGAGCGCATGGCAGACCAGAATGGCGTTCGACCGCTCGGCATTGAGCGCGCCGTAGGTCTGATAGGCGATCTGCAGCGGCGCGAAATCGACGCCGGCGTCGAGCCGCAGCGGCTTGTCGGCCGGAAATCGCACCACCAGCGAATGCGGATCGTCCGCTTCGCGCGTGCGGTCGGCCAGATCGAGCGTGGCGCTGGCGTCGGCCATAAGTCTTTCCCGGACCGCCGCATTTCGCGGCGTCTTGCCGCCACAAGGGCAGCCAAAGGGGCGTAAATAGGCCGCTCTCGGCATGGAGTCAACGTTTTCTTTGATTTCGGCCTTAACGGCACCTATCAATCACCCGCACCGCCGGACTTAAAGCCATGCCGAAGCCGCCCCGCCATAAGGATGTCTCGCTTGCCGATTTGCGGCGCGAGATCGATCGCATCGACGAGGCCATGCATGCGCTTTTGATCGAGCGCGGCGAGATCATCGATACCCTGATCGCGGTCAAGAAGACCGAGGAAACCGGTTCGGCCTTCCGCCCGGCGCGCGAGGCCGACATGATGCGCCGGCTCGTGGCGCGGCATCACGGCATCCTGCCGCTCGATACCGCCGAGAGCATCTGGCGGGTCATTATTTCGACTTTCACCTATGTGCAGGCGCCGTTTTCGGTGCATGCCGACCTGTCGGCGGGCGATGCGCTGATGCGCGATTCCGCGCGTTTTCATTTCGGCTTCACGGTGCCGTTCGTGCCGCATATCGGTGCCGCGAGCGTGGTCGAAGCGGTCTCCGAATCCAAGGGCGACCTCGGTCTCATTCCCGCCTTCGCGGTCGCCGGCGCCGGACCCTGGTGGGCGGCGCTCGAATTCGCCACGGCGCCGAAAATCATCGCGCGGCTGCCGTTCGTCGAACGCGCCAATCACCCGGCCGCCTTGCCGGTCTTCGTCGTCTCGCGCGTCGCCGCCGATGCCATGGTGACCGAAACCGAGGTCTGGAGCATGCGGGTTTCGGGCTGGAGCGCAGCCGCGGTCAGCACCGTAGCGGCGCTGGCCGACGTCATCGCGGTGCCCGACCGCGCCTTCGACGGCGCCGCGCTTTTGCTGTCGGTCGAGCGCGGCGGCATCGGCGCGGTCGCCGAAGCGCTGGTCAAGATCGGGGCCTCGATCCGCTCCTCGGCCCTCGTCGGCAGTCACGCGACCCGCTATACGATGCCGTGAAATTCCGCTCCCCTGCAGCGGGAGCGGGAATCTGGAGAGAATTAGATAATGACTGCAACGCGTCCCATGCCCCGGCCGGGCGTGCTCGACATCGAGGCCTATGTGCCCGGCAAGAGCACCGCGCCGGGCGTCGCCAAGAATCTTCAAGCTGTCGTCGAACGAGACGCCGCTCGGCCCGAGCCCGCGCGCGATCGCGGCCTACAAAGCCTGCGCCGATCATCTCGAAGACTATCCGGACGGCTCGGCGAGCGAGTTGCGCGAGGCGATCGGGCGCGCCTTCGGGCTCGATCCCGACCGCATCGTCTGCGGCGCCGGCTCCGACGATTTGCTGCACCTGTTGGCGCATGCCTATCTGGTCGACGGCGACGAGGCGATCCACACCACGCACGGATTTCTGATCTATCCGATCGTGACGCTCGGCGCCGGCGCCAAGCCCGTGGTGGCGCCGGAGACGGATTTCACCGCCGACGTCGATGCCATCCTCGGCGCGGTGACGGCGAAGACCAAGATCGTCTTCCTCGCCAATCCCGAACAATCCGACCGGCACCTGCTTGGCCTTCGACGAGGTGAAGCGGCTGCACCGCGGCCTGCCGCCGCATGTGCTGCTGGTGCTCGACGCCGCTTACGCCGAATATGTCCGGCGCAACGACTACGAGGCCGGCATCGAACTTGTCGCCACATCCGAAAATGTGGTGATGTGCCGCACATTTTCGAAAATCCACGGCCTCGCCGCGCTGCGGCTCGGCTGGATGTTCGGCCCGGCGCACATCGTCGACGCGGTCAACCGCATTCGCGGCCCCTTCAACCTCACCTCGTCCGGCGATCGCAGCCGGCATCGCGGCGATCGAGGACATGGAGCACCAGGAACGCTCGCGCGAGCACAATACGCACTGGCTCAACTGGCTGATGGCCGGAGATCGGCAAGCTCGGGCTGAAGGTCACGCCGAGCGTCGCCAATTTCGTGCTGATCCATTTTCCGGAAACCAAAGGCCGCACCGCCAAGGACGCCGACGCCTTCCTCACGGCGCGCGGGCTCATCCTGCGTCAGACCACGGCCTATAAGCTGCCGAATGCGCTGCGCATGACCGTCGGCACCGAGGAAGCCAATCGCCTCGTCGTCGCGGCGCTCAAGGATTTTTTGGCGAAGCCCGTCTGATAATGCCGTGAGCAAATCCGCACCGCTCTTCAACCGCCTCGCGCTGATCGGCGTCGGCCTGATCGGTTCGTCGATCGCGCGCGCGGCGCGCGCGCAAGGCGCCGTGCGCGAAATCGTGGCGAGCGCACGCTCTGCCGCGACGCGCCGGCGCGTCGCCGAACTCGGTCTCGCCGACCAGGTGGTCGAGACCAATGCCGCCGCGGTCGCCGGCGCCGATCTCGTCATCGTCTGCGCTCCGGTCGGCGTCTGCGGCGAGATCGCCCAGCGAGATCGGGCCGCATCTGCAAGCCGGGCGCGGTCGTTTCCGATGTCGGCTCGGTCAAGGGCGCGATCGTGCGCGACATGGCCCCGCATCTGCCCGCCGGCGTGCATTTCGTCCCGGCGCATCCGGTCGCCGGCACCGAGACATTCGGGTCCGGATGCCGGCTTCGCCGAGTTGTTTGTCGGGCGCTGGTGCATTCTCACGCCGCCCGAAGGCGCCGATCCGGCCGCCGTCGAAAAGCTCGCCGCGTTCTGGCGCGCGCTCGGCGCCAATGTCGAAGAGATGCCGGCCGCGCATCACGATCTGGTGCTGGCGATCACCAGCCATCTGCCGCATCTCATCGCCTATACGATCGTCGGCACCGCCGACGAGCTTGGCGAGGTGACGCGCTCGGAAGTGCTGAAATTCTCCGCCGGCGGCTTTCGCGATTTCACCCGCATCGCCGCGTCCGATCCGACGATGTGGCGCGACGTGTTCCTCAGCCAACAAGGATGCGGTGCTGGAAATGCTCGGCACCTTCAACTGAAGATCTGGCGAAATTGACCCGCGCCATCCGCCGCGGCGACGGCGAGGCGCTGTTCGACCATTTCACCCGCACGCGCGCGATCCGCCGCGGCATCGTCCAGATCGGCCAGGATTCGCCGGCGCCGGATTTCGGCCGCCCGCATCCCGACCTGCCGGTCGAGCCGCTGCCACGACCCTATGCGGTTTCGGACGAGAATTGACCCGCACCGCGGCCGAGCGACCGCGCTTATCAGTGCACTTTGACCGCCAGCGCTTCATCCACCGCCCGCGCAGCATCGCGCAGCGAGAACGGCTTGGCGATCACGTCGTGAATCAACGCGTCGAGACCATGGGCGCGCTCGCGCTGATCGGCATAGCCGGTCATCAACAGAATAGTCAGATCAGGGAAATCGCGCGCCGCGGCGAGCGCCAAGCGCGATGCCGTCCATGACCGGCATGCGGATATCGGTGAGCAGGAGATCGAACCGTCCGGCCTCGCGCTGCAGCACATCGAGCGCTTCGCCGCCGTCGCATGCGGTCTTGACCTCGTGACCGGCGGTCGACAGCGCCCGCGCGCACATCTCGCGCAACGCCTCTTCGTCTTCGGCGATCAGGATGCGGGCCATGTCAGTCGCGTTCCCGTTCATGATGTCGTAGCGATTGAGAAAGCGGACCAGCACGTCATGGGCGTCCGGCGGCGGCGAAGCGAGCCGGGTGCGGAAGGCGACGGCCTCGCCCGGCGGCAGGCTGGCGCGCGGCGGCGCTGCGGTCCACGAATAGATTTCCTGGTGCGCGGCATTGCGGACCGCAAAGCGCAAATGCGGCACTGTCGGACAATTTGTGGGTATCGTTGACGACGTTGCCTTCGACGACCAGGATCGGCACGCCTTCGTGCTGCTCGGTTGATGGTCGTGAGGTTGTCGAAATCAAGCCCGCGCAGATTCACCGGCAAACCGATCGCGGCATAAAACGATGCGGTTTGCGGCAAGAGCGCGCACGAAGTCGGTGCGCCAGCCGACCACGATCGCGTCGAGGACAATCAGCGCCAGAGTGACCGATTGCGATCCGCGACAGCGACCAACGCGACCACCGGCCCGCGTTGCCACGACGCGCGGCGCGGCGGGCAGCGAACTGTTCGACATTGTCCGGCGGCTCGACGCCGGCCGGAGCATCGGCGGCTGGGCGATTATCCGATGGCAGTGCGCTCGGCGGTTCGACCGGCATCGAGATCGGCCGGTGCGATCGGTGGTGAATTCCACCTCCGGGGCGTCGAATGCCGCGTCTTCCGCCGCTTCGACGGCGGCCGTTTCGTCCAGCGCTTCGGCCGGCGCTGGATCCGCCGACACCGGCATCATCGGTGCCGGCAGTTGCACCGGGCGGCTCAGCCGCCTCCGAAGCCGTGCCCTCGGCGGCCATTTCGGCGACCGCTTCGACGGCGCGGCGGACCGGCGCCAGCGCCTCGGCGGCCGCCATCAGCTTGTCGGCATGGGACAGTTCCGCCTGCCAGACCGTGCGGCAGCGCACGCAGCGCACCCGACGGCCGTCCGGCTGCAGACTGGCCACCTCGACATCGTAAGATGTAGCGCAGTTCGGGCAAACGATCAGCATCGGCGAATCAGGGCCGCGGCGCCTTTCCGGCAAACCTAGCCGGAGAATCCGTTAACGGATTGGAAACCAAGGACGGAACGCCCAAGGACCGAAAGCCTATAGCGGCGCCGGGTGCTAAGTTGCCGGGATGAACGAATCAGGCCGCGCGCCAAGGCTGGCCTGACGGCGCGGCCCGAGGCTTGAGGTCAGTGCGACCGCTGCGGAGGACGCGTGATCCGGTTCGAGAATGTCGGCTTGCGCTATGGGCTCGGCCCTGAGGTTTTGCGCGACCTCAGCTTTCGCATCGACAGCCATTCGTTCCAGTTTCTCACCGGGCCGTCGGGCGCCGGCAAGACCTCGCTGTTGCGGATGCTGTTTCTGTCGCTCAAGCCGACTCGCGGCTTGATCTCGATGTTCGAGCACGATACCGCGACGCTGAGCAAAGACGAACGCGCGACGCTGCGCCGCCGCATCGGCATCGTCTTCCAGGATTTCCGTCTGCTCGATCACCTGACCACTTACGAGAACGTGGCTTTGCCGCTTCGCGTTTTCGGCAAGGACGAATCCGCCTACCGCGCCGAGGTCGTCGAATTGCTGCATTGGGTGGGCTTGGGCGAACGGATGAGCGCGCTGCCGCCGGTGCTGTCCGGCGGCGAGAAGCAGCGCGCGGCCATTGCGCGGGCCGTGATCGCGCGGCCGCAGCTTCTGCTCGCCGACGAGCCGACCGGCAATGTCGATCCCAGTCTCGGCCAGCGGCTGCTGCGGCTCTTCATCGAGCTGAATAAATCGGGCACTGCCGTCGTCATCGCTACCCACGATATTGCCCTGATGGACGAATACGACGCGCGCCGCCTGGTCCTCCATGAAGGACGCCTGCATGTCTATGACTGAAAGCCTATGATTGAATGTCTATGATTGAGCCGGCCGAGACGTTGGCGGAGCCGTGGGACAATCGCCACGCTGCGGCGGTCCGTATGCCGGTGCAACGCGCGCCGACGCCGATCGTGCCAAGCGGCGCGATCGCCGGACGCTCGCTCGCCGCCGTGGTCGCGATCATGACTTTCCTCGCCGCGCTGACCACGGGGGCGGTGATGATGGTCGTCGGCGCCGCGTCCGACTGGCAGTCCGAGGTCGGGCGCGAGGTGACAATCCAGGTCCGGCCGGTTTCCGGACGCGACATCGAGGCCGATGTGCGCTCAGCCGTCGAACTCGCGCGCTCGAGCACCGGCGTTGTCGAGGTGCGCGCCTTCACCAAGGCGGAATCCGAACAGCTGGTCGAACCATGGCTCGGCTCCGGCTTGGCGCTGGGTGAACTGCCGATCCCCCGCATGATCGTCGTCAAGCTCGCCTCAGGCGCCGCGCCCGATTTCGCCGGCTTGCGCAGCGCGCTCGCGGTCCAGGTGCCGAGCGCAAGCCTCGACGATCATCGCGGCTGGATCGATCGCATGCGCACCATGGCGGACCACGGCAATCGCCGGCGGGCTGGCGATTCTGATCCTGGTGATCGCCGTGACGGTGCTCTCGGTCACGTTCGCCACCCGCGGCGCCATGGCGACCAACCGCCCGATCGTGGAGGTCCTGCATTATGTGGGCGCGACCGACGGCTTCATTGCCAGCCAATTCCAGCGCCACTTTCTGCTTCTCGGCTTCAAGGGCGGCGCGATCGGCGGGGGCGGCGCGCTGGTCCTGTTCGCCATCATGGCGGCCGTTAACGCCGTGGCCGCCGGAACGCCCGGCGGCGACGAGGCGGCGGCGCTATTCGGCACTTCCTCGGTCGGGCTCGGCGGCTATCTCGGCGATCTTCGGCCAAATCGTGCTCATGGCCGTCGTGACGGCTTTAACGTCGCGCCATACCGTCGATCAGACCCTCGAGAGCATCGAGTGAGAGGCGGCAACAAATTGCACCAGCTGCGGCAATCGCCGCTATAATTTTGACGGGTTTGCGGGCGATTCTGACGGCAAACTCGCAGAGGAGCGCGAGGGACGCGCGCGGTGATGCTCAGCCTCAGATCCGCGGTCAGAACGCGGCGTATCAGGTCGGCGGGCCTGAAACTCGCCGGATTGGGCATTGTCCTGTTGCTCGCGGGATTTGCCTTTTTCATCTGGCTTCTTCCCGAGCGAAGAGGTCGCGCTCGATCAGCAATGCCGACGGCATCGTGGTTCTGACCGGCGGCACGTCGCGCGTCAGCGACGCGCTTGAACTTCTCGCCTCCGGCCGCGGCAAGAGACTGCTGATCACCGGCGTCAATCCCGGCACCACGATGGGCGACCTCGCGCATCAGGTGGTCGACTACAATCGCCTATTGTCGTGCTGCGTCGATCTCGACTATTCCGCGCTCAATACGCTCGGCAATGCGGTGCAGGCGCGGCACTGGGCGCTACAGCACGACTTTCATTCGCTGATCGTCGTCACATCGTCCTATCACATGCCGCGCGCGCTCGCCGAACTCGCCCATCAGCTTCCCGACGTGGCTTTGATCCCGTTCCCGGTGGTGTCCGATCGGCTGCGCGTCGAGCCATGGTGGTCGAACGGCGCGACGACGCGGCTGGTGCGTGTCGGAATATCTCAAATACATTGCCGCGAAGCTGCGCATGCGGCTCGATGGATTTGTCGAAACCAGCGAATTGCGCCAAGGCGTCATTCCAGTCGTATAGTCGCGGCAAGCGCATCCCGCGAAAAACTTCGCCTAGTCCCACCAAACGCTTTTCAACAGGCTGTCCGTGTCGCCATCATTGTCGATCGTCGTTCGTTCGGTCCTGTTCAACGTGCTGTTCTACGTGAACCTGACCGGGTTTTTCGTGTTTTCGTTGCCGACTCTGCTTTTGCCGCGGCGCTATGCGCGCGCATGCATCCGCGCCTGCGCGCTGGTGACGCTGTGGCTGTTGCGGACCGTCTGCGGCATCGGCGCGGAATTTCGCGGCACCGGAAAACTGCCGAAAACTCCCTGCATCATTGCCTGCAAACACCAATCGGCGTGGGAGACTTTTGGACTTTTCGTCGTCCTCGACGCGCCGGTTTTTATTCTCAAGCGCGAACTGATGTGGGTGCCGTTCTTCGGCTGGTACGCTTGGAAGGCGGGTTACATCGCGGTCGACCGCAGCGCCGGGCTCGCGGCGCTGACGCGGATGACGGCGCGTGCCAAAGCGGCGCTGGCGGACGGTTATCAGCTCGTTATTTTCCCCGAAGGCACGCGGCGGCCGCCGGGCGCCGAGCCGGACTACAAGCCCGGCATCGCTCATCTTTACGGCAGGACGGGCGTGCCCTGCGTTCCCATCGCGCTCAATTCGGGTCTGCATTGGCCGCGACGATCGCTGCTGCGTCCGCCCGGCACCATTATACTCGAAATACTGGATCCGATCGCGCCGGGCCTCGACAGAGCAAGCTTCCTGACGCGCCTTCAAGAGACCGTCGAGGACGCGACCGCACGCTTGATCGGGAGTGATTGCTGAAGCTCCGATCACGGATTGCCCGCTCCTGCCTCATGGACCCCTTTCAATTGCTCGGCGATGCGATGCAATTCGCTTTCGCGATAGCCGAGCCCCTCGAGCGCGCGGACGGTTTCGAGCACATAGTCGCGATTGGCGCCGGACCGGCCGTGGCCCTGGCGCACGTGATGCACGCTCTCGGCGAGTGTCAGCCGGCCGGCATATTGGGCGTGGCTGCGGTCGACCGTGTAACACAAGGCTCGCACCCGCCGGCGCGGCTCTTCTTCGAGCTCGATGCCTCGTATGATCTCGAGATAGACCGACGTCACCTGCTCGCGCGCGCGCAGATAGGCGATGGTTTCGGCGCGGGCCGCGGCGGCGACCCGGTAGGCGAGGCCGCGGCACATGCCGCCGCGATCGAGCCCGAGCACCAGACCGGGCCGCTCCGGGGTGCCGCGATGCACGAAGGAAAAGACGCAAAGCGCTCGGTGCAGGCCGATGAGACGGGCAGACACCCGCTCCAGGTAGGCAAAGCCGGGCCGCCACATCAGCGAGCCATAGCCGAACACCCAAAGGTCTCCGGTTTCGTGCTCGGCGCTGGTATTCATCGGCCCTCGATGGCTGCTAATCTTATGATTCGTAAGCGGCCTGCGCCCGCCTAACAAGATGAGATCGGCGGCACAATGGCGCCGTCTTGACGGTTCATAGCGGCACGATGACAGGCGAATCTCCGCTCAGCATGATGCGTGCCGCGCCGGTCCCGGCACGCCGGCGCGTGCCCGCGCCGCACCGCGGCCGGCTGCGCCGGGTCTTTGTCCCGCTCGCCGTCCTCATCGCGCTCGCGCTCGGCTGGTGCTGGCTGTGGTATTACGCCGCCGACGTCGCCGGGCGCACCGAAACCGCTTGGATCGAACGCGAGGCCGCGCTCGGCCGGGTCTATGCCTGCGGCAGCCAGGACATCGGCGGCTTTCCGTTCAGCATCACGAGCCGCTGCAAAGAGGCCGCCGCCAGGTTCAGCAATAATCAACCGCCGTTCGACGTGCGGGCGACCGACGTCACCTTCTCCGCGCAGGTGTTTCGGCCGACGCTGCTCAATGGCGAAATTACCGGCCCGGTGACGCTCGCCAATCCGGGCGGTTCACCGGTCTTCACCGTCAACTGGTCGCGCGCCCGCCTGAGCTTGCTGGGCTTGCCGCCGGAGCCCGAGCGCATTGACGTGTCGTTGCAGGCGCCGCAGCTCGACCGCGTCGCCGGCCCCGCGAGCGGCATGATCTTCAAGGCCGACAGCGTCGACGTCGACGGCCGCATCGTGCAAGGCACGGCCCGCGACAATCCGGTGATCGAGGCGACCGGCCATTTCGTCGGCGCCATGGCGCCGACCTTCCATCCGCTGCTGGCCGCGCCGCTGCAAGGCGACATCGATGCCGTCATGCGCGGCTTCAAGGACTTTGCGCCGAAACCTTGGCCGGTGCTGTTCCGCCAAATGCAGGCTTCGGGCGGCGGCATCGAAATAAAGTCGCTGCGCATCGAGCGCCCTGACGCCATCATCGTCGGCGCTGGAACGCTGACCTTGAACGGCCACGGCAGGCTCGACGGCTTGATCAATGTCGCCATCGCCGGCATCGACAATATCGTGCCGCTGTTGGGCGTCGATCAATTGATCGGACAAGGCATCGACCGGCTCACCGGCGGCAGCGGTTCGGCGGAGCAAGGTCTCGGCACGCTCGACCGCCTGCTGCCCGGGTTGAGCGGCGTCGTCCGCGACAGCGCCGCGACCGGCGTCGTCAGCAACATCAAAAAAATGGGCCAGCCGACCGAAATCGACAAGAAGCCCGCGATCGCACTGCCGTTGCGCGTCGACGACGGCGTCATGTATCTCGGCCTCGTTCCGGTCGGCGTCGTGCCGGCGCTGTTTTGAGATCGTGTTCGGCGCCCCCCTCTCCCCCAAAGCGGGGGAGAGGGTTGGGGTGAGGGGGCCGTGACACTCGCTGAGGCCTGCGCAACAAACCCTCACCCGCTTCGCTACGCTCGCGACCTCTCCCGTAAACGGGAGAGGTGAAATAGAATTCCGTTCCCGCGGCGCATGCGCGCCCGAGTTGTGCCGCCATCATTTCAAACATCCTGCGGCGGGGCCCGATCGCGTCACGCCTTGACCGGCGGTGGGGCCGGTGTTCGGCAAGATCTTGCGCCACACGTAGCCCGGACGAAAGTGAAGCCCAATCCGGGAAGCCAAGAAACAAATAAAGGCAAGCGGAACGCCGGCAGGCGCGTAGTCCAACCTCCGCATCGGCGGATGCGGCTCCCCCCTCCGAACCTGCCGCGCGACACGGCAGGCACGGAGGGGGGCTCGCCTTCCGGCGTCCCACCGCGGCACTTGCGGCAGCGACCGAACGCCACCGCTCAGCTCCAGCTAACGCGCTTCCTGAGACGGATCTCGTTAGGAACGGGCGTTACCCGCTCCCTGCCGTCCCAGTGCAGCGGGTTTCCCCGCAGACCGGTCGTAGTGCCGGCCGGGCGTATCGACCCGGAGCCGCCCGGGAACGGAGGTGACGCCCCCGCCCGCGGGAACCGCTCTCGCCCCGCCAGCCGGTGTCACCCGGCTGGCGTCCTTTGGGGGGCGAGATGGGAGTTATGTAACTGAAATGGAGACATCTGTCAAGCTCTGTCTCACTTATAGTAACAACCGTCCGGCCGTCGCCGCCCCGGGTCGCGCCGCAGCCGCGCCCGATGCTAAGCTGCGCGATATCCGAGCCGCGCGACTGTTCGCGATCGGGAGTGCGTATGACGGCTGCGTGCAAATACCGCGCCTTTCTTTCTTACAGCCATGCCGACAGCGGCGTGGCAAAGCGCGTCCACGGCCGCCTCGAAGGCTTTCCCATCGACAAGGATCTGGTGGGGCGCATCACGCCGTCAGGCCCTATCCCCGAGACGTTGCGGCCGATATTTCGCGACCGCAACGAGTTCGACGCCGGCGCTTCGCTCGCCGAGCAGACGCTCACCGCCCTTGATGAATCGGCGGCGCTGATCGTCGTCGCCTCGCCGCACGCGGCGCGCAGCAAATACGTCAATGAAGAGATACGTCTGTTCAAAGTGCGCCACCCCGACCGGCCGGTCATTCCGCTGATCGTCGATGGCGAACCGGGAAATCCCGAGACCGAGTGCCTGCCGCCGGCGCTGCGTTTCGCCGTCGCGGCCGACGGCGCCATCACCGACCGTGCCGTCGATGTGCTGGCGGCGGACTTGCGCGAACAAGGCGACGGCTTCGATCTCGCGCTCGCCAAAGTGGTCGCGCGCCTCATCGGGCTTGCCCCCGACGACGTCTA
Source organism: uncultured Alphaproteobacteria bacterium (assembly GCA_963696555.1). GTDB lineage: Bacteria > Pseudomonadota > Alphaproteobacteria > Rhizobiales > Xanthobacteraceae > BOG-931. The sequence continues at coordinate 146,066 of CAVOKR010000015.1, forward strand.
CCGCCGCGCCGAGCGGGAGCGGCGGCGCCAACTGCGGCTGCGCGCGCTGGTCGTAGCCGTGATCGTCGCGCTGGCGGTCGGAGGGGGATCGTTCTTCTGGCAATCGCGCCAGCAGAAAGCGACACTTACCGACATAGCGGCGCTCGTCGACAAGTACAGTTTCGTCAGCCCGGCGCTGGCGGCGCCGGGTGCGCGAATAAGCCTGACCCGGGCGATCACCGCCATCGCGGAAGGCGCCGCGACCGATCCCCGTTACGCGCAGGCGCTCGGCCTGCTCCGCGCCGGCAAGCCGAACGAGGCCGAGCCGTTGTTGCAGGCGGTGGCGGAAGACAAAGCCAAGCGCGCCGGCAATGACGCCAAGGATGCGGCCGCGGCCTACCGTAATCTCGCGTCGATCGCGGCCGTCTCCGATCCCAAGCGGGCGCGCGATTATTACGGGCAAGCCGCAAGACTCGATCCCTCCGACATGCTGGGCATGTATTGGAACGGCTGGTATCAACAGGACGCCGGAGAGCTCGATGCCGCGCAGGCCGCCTATGCGCAGGTGATCGCGGCGGCCCAGCCGGGAAACGACGACGAGGCCCTGCTCGGGGCGCAGCTCGGCACCGGCGATATCCAGGATCAACGCGGCAGCCTCGCGTTAGCGCTCGCGACCTATCGGAGCGCGAATAAACTTGCCGACCGCTTGGCCGGCGCCGATCCCGGCAACGTGCTGTGGCAGCGGGAGCTCGCGCTGTCCTACAGCAAGATCGGCGACGTCGAAGTGCCGCAAGGCAATCTGCGCGCCGCTCTCGCGTCTTATCAATCGGGCTTCGCCATTTTAGACCGCCTGGCGAATGCCGAGCCCGGTAACGACAACCGACAGCGCGACCTCGAGCTTTCGCAAATCAATATCGGCGACGTCGAGCTTGCGCAGGCAGAACTTCCAGCCGCGCTGGGCTCGTATCAGGCCGCGCTGGCCATTGCGGACCGTGTGACGCGGTCCAATCCCGGCAATATCAAATGGCAGCGCGATCTATCGGAGGCGTACGACAGACTGGGCGATGTGCAGGTGCAGCAGAACAGCTTGCCGGCGGCTTTGAGTTCTTACCGGGCCGCACAGGCGATTGCGTTACGGCTGACGCAATCCGATCCGGGCAATGGCGGCTGGTGGCGCGATCTCGCGGTCGGCTACAACAAGATCGGTCAGGTCGAGGTCTCGACGGGCGATTTGTCGGCTGCCCTGGGCTCCACGCAGGCGGGCTTTGCGATCTTCGACCGGTTGGCGCAATCGGATCCCGGCAACACGCTGCGGCAAAGCGACCTCGCGGTCGCCTATGGCGATCTCGGCGACGTCCTTTTGGCGCAGGGCAATCTGCCCGCGGCGGCGGGCGCGCATCAGGCCGGCCTTGGCATCTTCGACCGCCTCGCCGGGTCCGATCCCAGCAACACCGAATGGCAACGCGATCTGTCGCTGTCGCACGCGAGCCTTGCGAATATTTACCGAAAGGCGGGCCTAACGGCGAAAGCCCGGCAGGAGCTTGCAGTCGGCCGGGCCGTCATTCTGCGCCTGATCGAACAACATCCAGACGCGCCCGAATGGAAGCAGGACCTCGCCTGGCTCGATCAGCAGGCTGCGGCGCTGAATAGTCGCTAGCGACGACGGGCGGATCGCGCGTCTCAATACGCGCTCAAGAGATCGATCTTGGCGTTGGCGAGGATCAAGCGCTTGGCGAGGATCGCTGCCAGATTACGCGCGATGCGAATGGCCCAACTCGGCGCTTCGCCCCCGTTAAATGCCGCACTGCCGCACGTTTTTTTACCTCGATGGACAGCCCCCATCCCCGACCATAAACTCAACGCGAAATCAGGCACGTTCGGGGCGATATTTATGGCTGAGGCGCGCGTCGAACGGCGGTTGGCCGCCATCCTCGCGGCCGATGTCGCCGGTTACAGCCGTCTAATGGGTGCTGACGAGGAAGGCACCCTCGCAGCGCGAAGGCGTGCCGTCGCGAACTCATCGACCCCAAGATTGCCGAGCATCGCGGCCGCATGGTCAAGACGACAGGTGATGGTGCGCTCGTTGAGTTTGCAAGCGCCGTCGACGCCGTGCGCTGCGCCGTGGAAATCCAGCGCGCCATGGCCGAGCGCAACGCTACCATTCCCGAAGACCGACGGATCGAGTTTCGCATCGGTATCAATGTCGGCGACATCATCATTGACGAAGGCGACATCTATGGAGACGGGGTCAATATTGCCGCCCGCGTAGAGGCGTTGACGAGCCCTGGCGCAATCTGCATTTCAGACAATGCTTACCAGCAAATCAAGGGCAAACTCACGCTTGAAATTAGCGACATGGGCGAACAGAAACTTAAGAACATTGCCCAACCGGTGCGCGTCCATGGTGTGCGATTGAATGGAACGGCACCAAACGGGCGGCCCACACTTACTCTTCCCGATAAGCCGTCCGTAGCCGTGCTGCCGTTCGACAATATGAGTGGCGACGTCGAGCAGGAATATTTCGCTGATGGCATGGCAGAGGACATCATTACTGCGTTGTCACGCTGCAACTCGCTGTTCGTGATCGCGCGAAATTCCTCATTCACCTACAAAGGGAAAGCTATCGACATCCGGCAGGTCGGCCGCGAACTTGGTGTACGCTATGTGCTAGAGGGAAGCGTGCGCCGTGCAGGCAACCATCTTCGCATCACTGCTCAGCTTATCGAAGCAGCATCTGGCAATCACATTTGGGCGGATCGGTTCGATGGCGAATTGAGTGATGTATTCGCCCTGCAGGATCGCGTCACGGAGAACGTGGCTGCCACCATCGAGCCAAAGCTGCAGCTTGCTGAGATAGAGCGATTGAAAAACAAACCAGCCGCGAACCTTGATGCCTATGACCTGCTGCTTCGCGCGCAACAACTTGAATACGAGTTCACTCGGGAAAGCCTCGAAGAGGCGCTTCGCTGTTTGGGGCAAGCACTTACCATCGATCCCTCATACGCTCCGGCCATGGCCTTGGCAGCTTACTGCCATGCGTGGCGCCGTCCCCAAGGCTGGGTGCGCGATTTAGCCATGGAAGCCGATGAGGGTGTCCGTCTGGCCTCCCGTGCGGTCGAACTCACTAAAGACGACGCTAATGTCCTATGGATGGCTGCCTATGCAATCTGGCAGTTGGCGATGGACATTCAACATGCAAAACAATTGGCCTATCGGTCGCTAGCCATAAATCCGAATTTGGCTATGGCTCTAACGACTGCTGCCTACATTGAAATCAACTCGGGAAATATAGGAAAGGCAGTGGAATGCGCTCACCGTGCTGAGCGACTTAACCCTCGAGATCCAAGGGGTTGGGCCAATCTTACGATCTTGGCTTTTGCGCATTTTTTAGAGGATCGTTTTGAGGAGGCCGCATCAACGGCAAAGCATGGATTAGTGTTGAATTCTCGCTACACCGTCTTACTTCGTATTTTGGCAGCGAGCCTTGCGAAACTTGACCGGAGAATGAAGCAGCAGAATGTCATGCGGCAAATTTTGACGATTGAACCGCAACTGACGCTTTCCAAACAACGGGCACGGTCTATGTTCATCGCCGAAAGTGTTTGGAGTAAGTACTCGGAAGGTCTGCGACTCGCCGGAATGCCAGAATAATCGCACAATTCAGAGGCTCGTCCGCGGCGACGAGTTAATTGAGTGTAGGTCGCTATTAGGGGTATAGCAGACACGAAGTCCAGTATCGTCAAGGCTTGCGCAGCAGCCCCGGCAGCTTGGCGGTGTTTGCCGCGATGCGGCGCGCTTCGTCTCGGGATAGCCGCTTCATCGACATTTGCCGCTGCGGCTCGTCCTCGAAATAGACGTAGGCGAACGGCGGTCTGCTCCCGTCCTTGATGACGAAGCTTTCCGTTAACTCCTCGATAGGACCGCGAGGCTGCGCGTTTTAATACGCGCTCAACAGATCGATCTTGGCGTTGGCGAGGATCAAGCGCTTGGCGAGGATCGCTGCCAGATTGCGCGCGATGCGTTCGGCGATGCGCGGGCGTTCCTCGCGGAAGCGGTTGAATGCGGCGATCGGCAATTCCAGGCACGTAACGGCGGTGTCGGCCCAGACATTGGCGGTCCGCGGCGCGCCGAGCAATGTCATTTCGCCGAACGCCATGCCTTCGTCGAGGCTGGTGAGCCGCACGCCGCTCGGCAGTTTCACGCTGACCTTGCCGCTGCGCAGAAAAAACAGCGACGAGGCCGCGTCGCCGGCAGCGATAATCCGCTCGCCGGTCTGATAGCTGCGCGGCATCGCGAGCTTGGTGAGATCGGCGAGTTCGTCCGCCGTCAGGCCCGCCAACAGCGCCTGTTCGGTCAGATCGGCCATGCCCGGCGCCGGCAAATGCCCGCCGTGGCGAACGATGACCTGATCTTCAGCCCACTCGATCGCCTCATCCAGCAAGGGAATCATGCGCAGCTTGCCGGTGTCGGCGATCAGCGGCTTGAGCCTTCCCCAGATCGGCGATGCCGGCTCGATGCCGGCGAGGATCGCCGTCGTCGCGCCGAGGTGGCGAAAGGTATCGGCCAGCAGCGAACCCGCGGCCGGCGTGATGGAGGCGACGCGGCGAAAATCGAGAATAAGGTACTGCGCACTCCGCTCAGGCAGACGCCGTGACACATAGTCGATGGTCGCAAAGGTCAGCGCGCCGACCAATTCGATGACACGGACGTCGTCGTGATGCGCTTTCAGGATCTCCTGGTCGCGCGGCTTGCGCGCCCGGCGCGAACTGATGCCGCCGATGTCGTAATCGGCGATGACCGAGGTGTGCACGTCAGCGGCGCGGTTGAGCATATGCAGATCGAAATGCGTCGACAGCGCCTCGCAGATCTTCAAGCCGCGCACGCTGTTACCGTGGCTATCGAGTGGCGGCGAATAGGAGCCGAGCCCGAGCTGCCCGGGCAGCGCCGCGACGATGCCGCCGCCGACGCCGCTCTTGGCCGGCATGCCGACGCGGTAGACCCACTCGCCCGCATAATCGTACATGCCCGACGTCGTCATGACCGACAGCGTGCGGGCCACCGTATAGTGCGTCATGACGCGTGCGCCGGTGACCGGGTTGACGCCGTTGTTGGCAAGCGTCGCCGCCATGACGGCGAGATCGCGCGCGGTCACCAGGATCGAGCACTGGCGAAAGTAGACGTCGAGGACGGCGCCGACGTCGCCTTCGACCACCGCGTAATTGCGCAGCAGGTAGGCGATGGCGCGGTTGCGGTCGCCGGTGGCGCGCTCGGAGGCGAAGACCTGTTCGTCGACGCCGAGGTCGCGGCCGGCGAAGCCGCTCAGGGCCGCACGAATGCACTCGAACGCGCCGTCGCCCTTCGCGGTCTGGATCAGGCCCGAGCAGGCGATGGCGCCGGAATTGACCATCGGATTGAACGGCCGATTATCGGGGCGCAGCCGGATCGAATTGAAGGCGTCGCCGCTCGGTTCGACCCCGACGACGGCCTCGACGCGCTCGGCGCCGAGCAATTCAAGCGCCAGCGCAAATACGTAAGGTTTTGAGATCGACTGGATGGTGAAGGGCACGGCGCTGTCGCCCACTTCATAGACGTGGCCGTCCATGGTGGCGACGCTGACGCCGAAGTGCCGCGGATCGGCTTTCTTCAATTCCGGAATGTAGTCGGCGACGGCGCCGCTTTGGTCCGCGCGAAATTCGGCATGGCATTGCAACAAATAGCGATAGAGCGGCGATAGGGCCGCTTGCGGCAAGACACCGTCGGCAGTTTTCGGCTTCGGCGAATGCATCGGATTTGGGTGCCAATGATTATAGCGGAAGCAACTATTAAATTACGCCGACCGGAAAGCCCATCAAAAAGTCGCTGCACGGTTTCGGCGGATCTTCCCGCAGCCCGCTAATTTGCTGCACCGCAGAAGCCGAATTGCCCTGACTGTGCGGTCTGGCACCGAACATGCATGCCCGCTACGCCGGCATGCAGCACGACTATGACATGATCGTCATCGGCAGCGGCCCGTCCGGACGGCGGGCCGCGGTGCAATCGGCGAAGCTCGGCAAGTCGGTGCTGGTGGTCGAGAAGGGCCGCCGCGTCGGCGGCGTTTCGGTGCATACCGGGACGATCCCCTCGAAGACGCTGCGCGAAACCGTGCTCAACCTGTCGGGCTGGCGCGAGCGCGGCTTCTACGGGCGCAGCTATCGGGTCAAGCACGACATCGATGCCGGCGACCTCATGGTGCGGCTGCGCAAGACGCTCGACCATGAGGTCGAGGTGCTGGAGCATCAGTTCAACCGCAACGCCGTAAAGCACACCCGCGGCGAAGGCCGCTTTGTCGGGCCGCACGAGATCGAGGTGACGGGCGATTCCGGCGAGACCCAGGTCTTTCGCGGCGCCAATATCCTGATCGCCTGCGGCACCCGGCCGTACCGGCCGGATTATGTGCCGTTCAACGGCAAGACCGTGATCGACTCGCGACGAAGTCATCGACCTGCCGGCGCTGCCGCGCAGCCTCACCGTGATCGGCGCCGGCGTGATCGGCGTCGAATATGCGACCATCTTCAACGCGCTCGATGTCGCGGTGACACTGATCGAGCCGCGCCAGACTTTTCTGGATTTCGTCGACCGCGAACTGATCGAGGAATTCACCCACGATCTGCGTGACCGCAATCTCGCGCTGCGGTTCGGCTCCGCCGTCAAAGCGATCGAAGTCGGCGCCAATGGCCGGCCGACCACAAAACTCGCCGACGGCCGCATCGTCTCGACCGACATGTTGCTGTTCGCCGCCGGCCGCGTCGGCGCGATCGACAATCTCAATCTCGGGGTGGTCGGCATCGATGTCGACAATCGCGGCCACATCAAGGTCGAGCCGAAGACGATGCAGACATCGGTGCCGCATATCTTTGCCGCCGGCGACGTCATCGGCTTTCCGTCTCTCGCCTCGACCTCGATGGAGCAAGGCCGGGTCGCTGCCTGCCACGCCTTCGGCATGGCGCCACCGCCGCCGCCGGAATTCTTTCCCTACGGCATCTATTCGGTGCCGGAGATTTCCACCGTCGGCATGAGCGAGGAGGAAGTGCGCCGCCGCGAGATCCCCTACGAGTGCGGCGTGGCGCGTTTCCGCGAGACCTCGCGCGGCCACATCATGGGGCTCCACAGCGGCATGATGAAGATGATTTTCTCGACCCGGTCGCGGCGGCTTCTCGGCGTCCACATCGTCGGCGAAGGCGCCACCGAGCTGATCCATATCGGCCAGGCGGTGCTCAATCTCAAAGGCACCATCGACTATTTCATCGAGAATACCTTCAACTATCCGACGCTGGCCGAGGCCTACAAGATCGCAGGCCTCGATGCGTGGAACCGGATGGGGAGCGCGTAGGGCAACGTCGCACTTGCCGAACCGCCTGCGTGGCGGCTACGCCATCGACCAATCCGCGCGCCCTGAGTTTCCATGCCGCGAAGGATTGTCGGTGCCCTCCCCCAAACCCATTCCCATCTTCGACGGCCACAACGACGTCTTGTTGCGGCTCAACCGGCATGGCGGCGCGGACCCGGTCGCGGCGTTTCTGCAAGGCGAGGACAAAGGGCATCTCGACCTGCCCAAGGCGCTAAAGGGCGGCTTTGCGGGTGGTCTGTTCGCGATGTTCGTGCCGTCGCCGAAACGCAAAGACGGCGCCGCGAGCGAAGCGACGTCGCAAGCAGCCGGCAGCGTCATCGGCAGCGATCCGGCGCCGCCCGGCGTCGATATCGCGGAGGCGCAAAGCGTCACCTTCGCGATGGCGGCGCTGCTGTTTCGCATCGAGCGCGAGTCGCAAGGTCGCCTGCGCGTCTGCCGCGATGCCGCGCGATATCGACGGCTGCCTCGCCGACGGCGCAATGGCTGCGGTGCTGCATATCGAAGGCGCCGAATGCATCGACGCCAATTTCGAGCTGCTGGATGTGTTGTACGAAGCCGGCTTGCGCTCGCTCGGCCCGGTGTGGAGCCGGCCGAACATCTTTGGCCACGGCGTGCCGTTCCGCTTGCCGTCGTCGCCCGACACCGGCCCGGGCCTGACCGACCTCGGCAAGGCGCTGATCGGCGCCTGCAATGCTTTGCGCATTCTGATCGATCTGTCGCATCTGAACGAACGCGGCTTCTGGGATGTCGCCGCCATCAGCAAGGCGCCGCTGGTCGCCAGCCATTCCAACGCGCATGCGATCAGCCCGCATTCGCGCAATCTGACCGACCGGCAATTGGCGGCGATCCGCGAAACCGGCGGCCTTGTCGGCGTCAATTTTGCCACTGCCTTTTTGCGTCCGGATGGCCGTCACGACAAGGACACGCCTGCCGACCTCATCCTTCAGCATGCCGCGTATCTGCTCGAGCACCTGGGCGAGGATGGCGTCGGGCTGGGTTCCGATTTCGACGGCGCCGTCATCCCCGCCGAGCTTGGCGATGCCGCGGGATTGCAAATCCTTGTCGAGGCGATGCGCAAGCGCTCTTTCGGCGAGCCGCTGATCGAGAAACTGTGCTTCCGCAATTGGCTGCGGGTGTTGGCACGAACCTGGGGGAACGCCGCGTAGCTGCGAATGCGCCGCCCCCCGATTAAGCCACCTGCGTACCGTCCGACGGGCCGATCCAAATACTATGGCCCGAAACATTGTCGACCTGCGTTCCATTGTTGTTGACATAGACGTCGATGGGCAGGTCGTTCAGCGGTGTGTTGATCCTGAGCCTTTGGCCGATGACTTGGTACGTTGCGGCCGCGTCGGTTTTGTCGTTCAGCGATATTTTGCACGGTCCCGACGTGCTTGTCGGATTTTGATCGGTCAGGCCGATCGCGATCGTGACGGCGCCGCTCTGGAATAAGAAGCTGTACGATCCGGTGAAATCGGCCTGATAATCGCTGAAAGCGGTGAAATTTCCGGATCCTACAGAAAAGCTCCCGACGTAGATCTGCATCGAACCGGCGTGAGGTCCAAAAAACGGATCGAGTGTCGCCATGGGCCGCCCCCGCATTAATTATTTGCACAACTGATAGTAGCACAACGGCGGCGGCCGGCAACCGGCATCGCCCGACGCCGCGGTTGCGGCTCGCGCGGCCCGCCGACCGATGCTAGCTTCGCGCCGCCGCATAAAAGCGAAACTGGGAGGAAACGAATGGCTCGCCTAGCAATCTTGGACCGCGCCGACATGAGCGCCGAACAGGCGCGGGTCTACGATGAGGCCAAGCAATCGAGCGGGATCGTGGGCGGGCCGTTTTATGCCTATATCCGATTGCCGGAATTGTTCGAGGCCTGCCAAAACTTGCGCGCGGCTTTGTCATCCGGCGCCTTGTCGCCGCGCGAGCAGCAGATCGTGAATCTTGTCGTCGCCCGGCACTGGAATGCGCGCTATCCGTGGTTCGCGCAGGCTCGGCGTTCGCTCGCCGTCGGCATCGATCAGGCGATCATCGACACGATCAACGTCCACGGGACTCCGGCGCTGCCCGATGCGCGGGAGCGGACTTGCCTAGTCGTGGCGCGCGAACTTCTCGCCAGCAAGGGCCTTGGCGACGAAACCTATGCGGCCGCGGAAAAGACCATGGGGCTGGAGAGCCTCGTGGCGCTGGTCGCGTCGGTCGGCAGCTTTTCGATGACCTGCATGACCGCCAATTCGTTCGCGATCGATCCGCCGGCCGAGAACCCCACCCCGCTCGCTTAGCGCGCCGCATGACTGCGTCCAGCCACACGGGAGTAGGACGATGCTGACCATCGATGCGCAGCTGCATGCCTATGAGCGCAATCACCCGGGCCGGCCGTGGCATGCCGTCCTGGCCGGACCGCCCGAAGTCACGGGCGAGCAGACCGTCGCGACGATGGACCAAGCCGGCGTCGACGGCGCGATCCTGATTTCGGCGTTCACGATGTATCGTTACGACGCGAGTTATGCGCTCGAAGTGTACAAGCGCCATCCCGGACGGTTCGCGCTTATCAAGCCGGTCGATCCCGCCAACCCGGCCGTCGGCGAAGTCATCGCCGACTGGAAGCGCACCGAGGGCGCGGTGGGTGTCCGCATGCTGCTCCTCCGCGGCGGCTATACGGAAGACCCCGCCGATCCCGGCCTCAACCGCGTGCTGGCGGAGGCAAAACGTCTGTCGCTTCCGGTCAACCTGCATATCGCCGGACGGCTCGACCAAGGCATCGCGCTGATCCGCCGCCATCCCGATACGCAGATCATCGTCGATCATCTCGGCCTCGTTCAGCCGCATGAGCCGCCGGTGCCGGCTGCACCCTGGGCCGATTTGCCCAAGGTGCTGACGCTTGCGAAAGAGCCGAACGTCACGATCAAGATCACCGGCGCCTGCACGCTATCGCACGAGCCCTTCCCCTATGGCGATATCTGGTATCCGGTCTGCCGGCTCATCGACGCCTTCGGGATCGATCGCTGCATGTGGGGGACAGACTGGACCCGCGCAGTGAGATTTCTCACTTTCGCCCAGGGTGTCGAGGCGTTCCGCGTTACCGACCGCCTCTCGCCAAGCGACAAGATCAAGCTAATGGGCGGCAACGTTGCTCGCATCTACGGCTGGTCGCCGCGGCAAACGCCGGGACGCTGACGCGGGGCGGTGTGGAGAAGGCGAGCGTTGGGTTTCGCAGAGGCTCAGTCTATCCTGCCGCACTGATCCGCCATGCACCGCCGCGTGGCTGCGGATTACGCTTTCGGCCGCTCCGTCCTACGGCTCATTCAAACAGGCTTGGATGAACCGTTCGCGCGGCGCATTTTATAGAATTTGATGATTTGCTGCGCAGTGCCGAGGTTTAATCGCTCAAAGCTTGCCAGGCATTGCTCGATCTCATCCGACGAAGCGGCCCGTTGGCCGGCGCGCAACGACAGCAGAATTTTCGTGGTGGGCCATGACATCTTGGCCGCCTTGGCCAAGATCAGCATCGTCTCGGGTTTGTGCTCAATGATGGCTTGTTCGACGAAATCGATCGGCGCGTCGCACATGCGCGCCAGCGCAGCTGTGAGCTCTTCCAAGTTTCCGTTTGCCGCAAATCTGCGGATTACCGTCTCACCGAGTTGACCTGAAATCGTGCAGAGACTGGACCAATATTTTAGCAGCGGCATAATTCGTCGATCGGGCAGGGGCGCCATTGCGCATGTTATCCGATACGGTCGCGACAGCCTGGCGAATTTCATGTTTCAGTGTTGGATTCTCGGCCACCAGCTTCGATCGAACCATTTCTGATGCTGTTGCGAGCAAATTTAGGAATAAAGGGTAAGGAATATCCGGACGCGCGCCTACGCATTCGGCGAGCGCGTCGTCCCCGTCGGAACGTTTAATGAGGCGAGAATAGCCCGCCGCGGAGAATTTCGCTCCGGAATTCTTTGCCGTGCTCAACACGACATATTTGTTTCCGCGTTCGACCAAAACGTCGGTAACGACTTCACTCAGGGATTTTCGTCGTGAAATCGCCAGTAAATGCTCTTGGCTCTTCGATCGCGCAGTTTGCACGAGCGAAGTGTCGTCGAGGCGCTCGGACTGAACGAGAATCGGCGAGGCAACCCTGATTTCGTCGTCGCTTGCCAGCATTCGCGTAATGTTGAGCGGCGCCTTGGCGATCGGCGCAAGGCGATTGGCAAGCAACGATCGCACGGACACCTCGATTTCTGCGGCGAGCCGGCAAATAACGCCGTCGAACACGTCAATTTCGTCGTCTGAAAATCCGGCCGATCCGTGAATGAAAAGGTCGGTGACGTGCATGAGCATTTCGGCACGCCGCTTAGCCGAGCCGTGTGCGATCGCATGTTCGAGTTCGCTGAGGAGCGTAATCTGTGCCGTCATTGGCGGTGTGCCCAAATGGGCCAATGGTTATTTCGAATTAAGTATCTACCCGATAGCTGTTTAGTAATTCTTAAGGCAATATTCGTCGCCCTTGATCGAAGTTACGTCATCCCGAGAAGCGGGGCGGTAGCGCGGATTAGCCGAAGGCACAATCCGCCGGGTCCGACACCGCACGTGGCTTCGCTCATCTTGGCTGCGCTTGCTAGGCCTGCCGAACGAGATCGAGCATCGCGCGAACCGCCACCGGATAGCCTTTGGCGCCGAGACCGATGATGATGGCGGTCGCGACCTTCGACACATAGGAATTGTGATAAAACGCCTCGCGCTTATGCACGTTCGAAATGTGCAGCTCGATGATCGGCCCCGGAAACATTTTCAGCGCATCGAACAGCGCGAGCGAGGTGAAGGTGTAGGCGGCCGGATTGATGATGATGCCGCTGCCGTTGTCGATCGCCTCGTGGACCCACTCGATCAATTGCGTCTCGCTGTTGGTCTGGCGAAATTCGATGGCCGCATCCTTCGCCTCGGCCCGGCACATCGCCTCGACATCGGCGAGCGTCGTCGTGCCGTAGATATGCGGCTCGCGCGTGCCGAGGCGGTTGAGGTTCGGGCCGTTGAGGACGTAGATCGGCTTGGACATGGGGCTCCCTCAGCTTGTGTTGATCGAGATGAATGCCGGTTGCGCTCGTCAGCGCTTTTGCCCCGCGTGCCAGCCGACCTGCGCATCCGGCACGGAATCCGTCGAGGCGAAATAGGGCTTGATGTCGAGGAGCGGCGTGTTGTCGAGGCAGTCGAGGCCGACGACGCTGAGTTTGTTGCTGTCGATGCCGACGAGGCGCGCCACCGAGACCGCGATCGGGTTGGGCCGCGCCGGCGAGCGCAAGGCAAACGTGCCGCGGTGCTCGGCGTAATGCCGCGGCGACTGCAGCACGAGATCGCGCCGTGCTTTGTCCATCCAATAGAGCAGCACGACGTGGCTCACGGTTTCGAGGCCGGAAAGCCCCGCGGCCCAGCGCGGGTCGAGCTCGACGGTGCAAACGGCGTCCGAGCCGCGCGCGTTTTTCGGGCAATCCTCGCGTCGCCGCCAGGGCGTGCGGATGCGGCCGATAAAATAGAGTGAGGCGTCGAACGCGCGCCGGCAGTTCGGCCGCGATCTCGCCCGGGCGCAGGCCCGCGTCGTCGCCGGGCGGCGCTTCTTCGATCGGGGCGGGTTTGGCGGGTGCGGCCATGACGGCAAAATGGCACGCACATTTGGCCACCGCCAGCGCATCCGCCGGGATGAGAAAGCGCCGGCCCACCGGCCCCCAATGGGACCAAGCCCATTTTTCTTGCGGGCCTCCATTTAATCATATAAAGATATCTTTATGTCGATCCCCGACGCGACCGAGAACCGCCGTCCGATGACACCCGTCCCTCTGACCTTCGCCGAACTGACCGCGACGCTGAAATCGGCCGGCGAATCGACCCGATTGCGCATTCTGGCGCTGCTTGCGGAGGCCGAATTGACGGTTTCGGATCTCACCGAAATCCTGCGCCAGTCGCAGCCGCGGCTGTCGCGGCATTTGCGGCTTCTGGCCGAGGCGGGCCTGGTCGAGCGTTTCCGCGAGGGCTCGTGGGCCTTCTTCCGGATGGGCGAGCGCGGCAGCGGCGCCGATATCGCCCGCGCGCTGATCGGCCGGCTCGATCCCGAAGATCCGATCATCGTCCGCGACCGCGAGCGGCTTGCCGCGGTGCGCGCGGCGCGGGCTGCCGCCGCGCAGAACTATTTCCGCCGCCATGCCGCGCAATGGGATCGCATCCGCAAGCTCCATGTCGCCGACACCGCCGTCGAGGAGGCGATCCGCGCGGCGCTCGCCGACAAGCCGATCCGGGCGCTGCTCGATCTCGGCACCGGCACCGGCCGGATGCTCGAATTGTTCGCCCCCGATATCGAGCGCGGGCTCGGCCTCGATCTCTCGCTCGACATGCTGGCGCTGGCGCGGGAGCGGCTCGACCGCGCCGGCCTGAAACATTGCAGCGTGCGCCACGGCGACATCTACGACCTCGCGCTGCCGCGCGACGGCTTCGACGCCGTCATCATCCATCAGGTACTGCACTTCCTCGACGACAGCGCGCGCGCCATCCGCGAGGCGGCGCGGGTATTGCGGCCGGGCGGCCGCTTGCTGGTCGTCGACTTCGCGCCGCACGATCTCGAATTCTTGCGCGAGGAGCATGCGCATCGGCGCCTTGGCTTTGCCGCCGAGACGGTGACGCAATGGCTCGAAACCTGCGGGCTCGACGTGCTGCGGCAACAGACGCTGCCGCCGGGACCGGAAGGCAAGATCGCGGTGTCGCTGTGGCTCGCGCGCGACCCGCGCATCGTCTGGCGCAGCCCAAAACACCCGACAAGACGCGCGAGGTGGCGTGATGAGCACAACGCGGCCGAGCCGGTTTGTGAACGGCGGCGGGCGGCCGGGCCTGCATGTCTCGTTCGAGTTCTTTCCGCCGAAGACCGCGGAAATGGAGCAGTCGCTCTGGGAATCGATTGCGCGCTTGGCACCGCTGAAACCGAATTTCGTCTCGGTGACCTATGGGGCCGGCGGCTCGACGCGCGAGCGCACCCACGCGACGGTGAAGCGTATTCTCGCCGAAACGCTGCTGACGCCGGCGGCGCATCTGACCTGCGTCGGCGCCACCAAAGCCGATGTCGACGCGGTGATCGCGGGTTATGCGGAAGCCGGCGTCCGCCACATCGTGGCGCTGCGCGGCGATCCGTTGGGCGGCGTCGGCGAGCGCTATGCGCCGCATCCGGGCGGCTATCTCCAACGCCGCGGATCTCGTTGCCGGCATCAAGCGGATTGCCGATATCGAGGTTTCGGTTTCAGCCTATCCGGAAAAACACCCCGACAGTCCTTCGGTCGCAGCCGACATCGACATGCTCAAGGCCAAGGTGGATGCCGGCGCGACGCGGGCGATGACGCAGTTCTTTTTCGAGAACAGCCTGTATTTCCGCTATCTCGACCGCGTGCGTGCCGCCGGCATCGGCATCCCGATCGTGCCGGGCTTGTTGCCGGTGCAGAATTTCAAGCAGACCAAGAACTTCGCCGCCCGCACCGGAGCCTCGGTGCCGGACTGGCTCGCCGAGCGCTTCGACGGCCTCGACCACGACCCGGCGACCCGCAAGCTGATCGCCGCCGCCGTCGCCGCCGAGCAGGTATTCGATCTCGTCGATCATGGCGTCACCGATTTTCATTTTTACACCATGAACCGCGCCGATCTTGTTTACGCCATCTGTCATTTGCTGGGGTTGCGGCCGGACGCAGCCCCAGTCGTTGTCCCAGAAAAAGAGCCCGCGTAGAGCGATGAATAAGTCTGTGCCTCAGTCCAATTCCGAAACCGCGCTGCGGCGGCTCGCGGCCGAACGTATCCTGGTGCTCGACGGCGCCATGGGGACGATGATTCAGGCGCTGCGGCTCGACGAAGAGGAATTTCGCGGCGCGCGCTTCGACGCCTGGAACCGCGAAGTCCGCGGCAACAACGACCTGCTCAATATCACCCAGCAGGACGCGATCCGCTCGATCCACCTCGCCTATTTCCGCGCCGGCGCCGACATCGTCTCGACCAATACCTTTTCCTCGACCCGCATCGCGCAGGCCGATTACGGCATGGTCGAGATCGCCTATGAGCTCAATGCCGAAGGCGCGCGGCTTGCGCGCGAGGCGGCGCGCGTCGCCCAGGACGAGGACGGCCGCGAGCGCTTTGTCGCCGGCGCGCTCGGCCCGACCAACCGCACCGCGTCGATCTCGCCGGATGTTTCCAACCCGGGTTTCCGCGCCATCACTTTCGATGAGCTGCGCATCGCTTATACCGAGCAGGTGCGCGGGCTTCTCGACGGCGGCGTCGATGCGCTGTTGATCGAAACGATTTTCGACACGCTCAACGCCAAGGCCGCGATCTATGCCATTGCGGACGAGCTTGCGGCGCGCGGCTTAAGCGTACCGGTGATGATTTCCGGCACCATCACCGACCGTTCGGGAAGGCTGCTCTCCGGGCAGACCCCGGAAGCGTTCTGGAACTCGATCACGCATGCGGCGCCGCTCTCGATCGGACTCAATTGCGCGCTCGGCGCCACGGAAATGCGCGCCCATGTCGCCGAATTGTCGCGCGTCGCCGACACCCTGATCTGCGCCTATCCGAATGCCGGATTGCCCAACGAGTTCGGCCATTACGACGAAGGCCCCGAAGCGATGGCGGCGCTGCTCGGCGAATTCGCCGATGCGGGGCTCGTCAATATCGTCGGCGGCTGCTGCGGCACCACGCCCGACCATATCCGCGCCATCGCCCGCGCGGTCGCCGGCAAGACCCCGCGCGCGATCCCCGCGATCCCGCCGCGGCTGCGGCTCTCCGGCCTCGAAGCTTTCACGCTGACCCCGGAAATTCCCTTCGTCAATGTCGGCGAGCGCACCAATGTCACCGGCTCGGCGCGCTTCCGCAAACTCGTCACCGCCGGCGATTATCCGGCAGCGCTCGCGGTCGCGCGCGACCAGGTCGAGAACGGCGCCCAGATCATCGACATCAACATGGACGAGGGCCTGCTCGATTCCGAGAAGGCCATGGTCACGTTCCTCAATCTGATCGCGGCCGAGCCCGATATCGCCCGCGTGCCGGTGATGATCGATTCCTCAAAATTCTCGGTGATCGAGGCCGGCTTGAAATGCGTGCAAGGCAAGGCGGTGGTTAATTCGATCTCGCTCAAGGAAGGCGAGGAGGTCTTCATCCGTCACGCCGAAACGGTGCGCCGTTATGGCGCGGCCGTCGTGGTGATGGCGTTCGACGAAACCGGCCAGGCCGACACGCTCGCGCGCAAATGCGGAATCGCCAAGCGCGCCTACGACATTCTGACCGAGCGCATCGGCTTTCCGCCGCAGGACATCATCATCGATCCGAATATTTTCGCGGTCGCGACCGGGATGGATGAGCATAACGGCTATGGCTTAGCCTTCATCGAAGCGGTGCGCTGGATCAGGGCGAACCTGCCGCACGCCCATATTTCGGGCGGCGTCTCCAATCTGTCGTTCTCGTTCCGCGGCAACGAAGCCGTGCGCGAGGCGATGCATTCGGTGTTTCTCTATCACGCCATCACGGCCGGCATGGACATGGGCATCGTCAATGCCGGCCAGATGGCGGTCTATGACGATCTCGATGCCGAATTGCGCGAAGCCTGCGAGGACGTCGTCCTCAATCGGCGGCCGGACGCCGCCGAACGGCTGTTGGCGCTCGCCGAACGCCATCGCGGCCACGGCAAGGAAAAGAAGGAAGCCGATCTCGCCTGGCGCGAATGGCCGGTCGGCAAGCGGCTATCGCACGCGCTGGTCCACGGCATCACCGACTTCATCGAGACCGACGTCGAGGAGGCGCGCCGCGAGGCGCCGCGGCCGCTCGCCGTCATCGAAGGTCCGCTGATGGACGGCATGAATATCGTCGGCGATCTGTTCGGTTCGGGAAGGATGTTTTTGCCGCAGGTCGTTAAGTCGGCGCGGGTGATGAAGCAGGCGGTCGCCTATCTGATGCCCTATATGGAGCAGGAGAAGGACGGTCGCGAACATAAGTCCACCAACGGCACGATTGTGATGGCGACCGTCAAGGGCGACGTGCACGATATCGGCAAGAACATCGTCGGCGTCGTGCTCCAGTGCAACAATTACGACGTCATCGATCTCGGCGTCATGGTGCCGGCGGAAAAGATCCTCCAGGCCGCCATCACCGAACGAGCCGACATCATTGGGCTGTCGGGCCTGATCACGCCGTCGCTCGACGAAATGTGCCATGTCGCAGCCGAGATGGAGCGGCAAGGTTTCGAGCTGCCGCTCCTGATCGGCGGCGCCACCACAAGCCGCGTCCACACCGCGGTAAAGATCCATCCCAACTACCGGCGCGGCCAGGCGCTTTATGTCACCGATGCGAGCCGCGCCGTCGGCGTGGTCGCTTCGCTGTTGTCGCGCGAGACTAAAGCCCGCGTCGTCACCGAAGTTCGCGCCGAATATGCCCGGATCGCCGCGGCGCACGCGCGCGGCGAGGAAAACAAGCAGCGGATGTCGCTCAGCGCGGCGCGCGCCAATGCGCTGAAGCTCAACTGGTCCGGCAATTACCGGCCGCCGGTCCCGCCGGCGCTGGGCACGCGCAGCATCGGCGATGTCTCGATTGCCGAGCTTGTCGACTATATCGACTGGTCGCCGTTCTTCACCACCTGGGAGCTCACCGGCAAATATCCGGCGATCCTCAGCGATGCGAAGGTCGGCGAAGCGGCGCGCAGCCTTTTCGCCGACGCGCAGGCGATGCTGCGGCAGATGATCGCCGAACAGTGGTTCCGTCTCCGCGCCGTGATCGGCTTTTGGCCGGCGAACAGCGACGGCGACGATATTGCGGTGTTCGCCGACGAAGCGCGCACCGCGCCGATCGCTGTGCTGCATACGCTGCGCCAGCAGCTGAACCGCCGCGAGGGCCGCGCCAATGTGGCGCTCGCCGATTTCGTTGCGCCGCGCGCGAGCGGGCTTGCCGACTATGTCGGCGCCTTCGCGGTAACGGCCGGCATCGGCGAGGAGGCGGTGGCCGAGCGCTTCAAGCGCGCCAATGACGATTACTCGGCGATCATGGCGAAGGCTTTGGCCGACCGGCTTGCCGAAGCGCTCGCCGAGCGCATGCATCAGCGCGTGCGCAAGGAATTCTGGGCCTATGCGCCCGACGAGACGCTCGGCCCGAGCGAACTCATCGCCGAAAAATATCGCGGCATCCGCCCGGCGCCCGGCTATCCGGCGCAGCCCGATCACACCGAGAAGGCAACGCTGTTCGATCTCCTCGGCGGCGAAGGCGCCACCGGCATAAAGCTGACCGAGAGCTTCGCCATGTGGCCCGGCGCTTCGGTCTGCGGCGTCTATTTCAGCCACCCGGAAAGCTATTACTTCGGCGTCGGCAAGATCGAGCGCGATCAGGTCGAGGATTACGCCAAGCGCAAAGGCCAGACTTTCGCCGAGACCGAGAAATGGCTGGCGCCGATCCTCAATTACGATCCGCTGGCGGCGGCGCGGAGCGCGGCGGAATAAGCGAGTTAAAGGGCCGCAGGCTCCGGACTTTAGAAGCTTTCAGGCCAGCGCCGGGCGCCGTGGTAGACGCGAATAATCTGTATCGTTTCGCCTTGCATCCGATAAGGCACGATGTAGGGCGTCTGCGGAATGACGAGTTCGCGAGTCCCGGGCACCCGGCCGGGACGTCCGATATGCGGGTTTTCCGGTAGCAAGTCCTCGATGGCTTGGAGAATGCGCAGCACAATTCGCCGCGCGCCGGCGGGACTCTCCTCTGCGAGGTAGGTTCTCAGAGAAACTAGGTCTTCGATCGCCTCCGGCGACCAGACGATATTCACGTCGCCGATCGCTTAGGGGTAGGGCGTTCGCGCCTGCGGCCCCACGAGCCGACCCATTCGCCGACATCTTTGTGGGAAACTCCTTCACCGCGATCGAGCGAGGCCATGGCCCGCTTCACGCCGGCAACCTGCCATTCATTGACGTCGAGATACTCGTTAAGCGCTTCTGCGGCGAGAAACGATCGGCTGCGGCCGGTGCTCTTGGCTAGCTTCTCCAAACGCTTTTTGACCGCGGGTTCAACGCGGACGGTAAATGTCGTCGAGGCCATGATCTAATGCCCTGCGTGTTCGATTGTGTACATAATAGCATAAGGTCTTACCGGCCACAACGAATGACGGTGCCGAAACGTCGAGAGCCCGCTTTGCGCGCGCCCCGCTGGCCTGGAGAACGCAGACCCAACGCGCATCGCCTTCATGGCGGATGATGGCGAACCGTGATATCGCTCGCCGCGCGGTGGGAACGACACGGAGAGCGCCATGGCTCGGCTTTTGGTGATGTACAAGACGCCGCGAGATACGGCGGCATTCGACAAGCATTATGCGGAAAAGCACATTCCGCTCGCCAAGAAAATTCCCGGTCTGCGACAATACGAAGTCAGCAAAGGCGCGGTGGCGACACCGGCGGGGCCGTCCATATATCACCTCGTCGCGGTCCTGCAGTTCGACGATATGGCGGCGATTCAAAAGGCCTTTGCGAGTGCCGAAGGCCAAGCCGCTGCGGCGGATGTGCAGACCTTCGCCACGGGCGGCGTTGATATGTTTATCTTCGACAGCGCAGACGTTTAGCTTCAGGTCGCGATCTTCCGCGCGATCGCCTGTTCCAAAAACAGCGCCGCCTCCAGCGTCGCCCGGTCGCGGCCGAAGCGGCCGACGATCTGCACGCCGAGCGGCAGGCCGTTGTCGCTCAAACCCGGCACGTTGACGCAAGGCGCGCCCATCAGCGTCCACAGCCGGTTGAACATCGGATTGCCGGTCGTCGCGAAGCCATGCGGCGCCGCGCCGGGCGCCGACGGCGTCAGGATCACGTCGTAATCCGCCATGGCGTCGGCGAGCACTTGCCGGGCGCGGCTCGCGGTGCGGCGGGCGGCGTCGTAGTGCTCCGCGGTGATGGCCGCCGAGCGATCGAGGTTCTCGCGCAGTCTCGCGTCGATCAGATCGCGGTGCCGATCGTATTCGAAGGCAAAAGCGCGAAAAGTTTCGTAGTCCTGGATGACGATTTGCGCGCCGAAGGCTTCTTCCATGAGCGGCGGCAGAGCGAGTTCCGTCACTTTCGCACCGGCGGCTGCGGCGATCTTCGCCGCGGTCTCGACCGCCTTCTGCATCGCGGGTGTCGCTTGCGGCCACAGGTGGCTGCGGGCGAAGGCGATGCGCGGCGCCGCAGGCGCTGTGCGATCGACACGCAGTTCGCGTTCGAGGATGACGGCCGCCGCGTAAGCGACATCGGCGACGCCCTTGCCGAACAGGCCCGCGGTGTCGAGATGCCACGACACGTCCTTGATGCCCACGGTCGGAATCAACCGATAGGACGGCTTGAACCCGGTGACGCCGCAAAACGCGGCGGGGCGGATGACGGATCCCGCGGTCTGGGTGCCGAAGGCGAGCGGGATCATGCCGGCGGCGACCGCTGCGGCCGAGCCCGCGGACGATCCGCCCGGCGTATGCGCGAGATTGTGCGGATTGCGCGTTACCGACGGCACTTGCGTCGCCATCTCGGTCGTCACCATCTTGCCGATGACAATGCCGCCGGCGCGGCGCGTCAGCACCACCGCTGTCGCGTCGGCGCGCGGCCGATAAGCCGGCATAGATCGGCGAGCCGTATTGGGTCGGAAAGTCGGCCGTATCGAAAATGTCCTTGAAGCCGACCGGCAGGCCGCGCAACGGCGTCGATGCGAGCCGCGGCTCGTCGGCGGCGCGGCGCGCGGCATCGAGGTCGAGCGTCACGAAGGCGCGGATCTCTGGCTCGCGCGCAGCGATCGCCTCGGCGCACAGTTCAAGAACCGCGCGGGGTTTGAGTTCGCCCGCCTCAATGCGGCGGGCAAGATCGAGCGCCGAGAGCATCAGCATGTGTTCCCTCCCCGCGTCGATGTGGCCCGAAAGGCGTGTCCGGATCAAGGGCCGGCGATCATGGTTAATGTGCTCCTAAGATCGCACCACAACATCGTTGAACAGTCCTTTAGGGAATTCCCCGCATTGTCCGCATATGACGCGCGGAGTTCGCTGGTATCTCGTCAGCTCCCTCGTCCTCGTTGCCTTGCTCGCTCTCGCCGGCTGCAGCCATTATCTGCTCGCCGAGCGCGAACCGTGGCGGCACGAGGCGGAACTCGCCTGTCTGAATTCCGGCGCGGTGAAAGAAACGCCGGAGCGCGTTCGCATCTCGGCGATCAACGGGTCGGGCGCCTGCGGCATCGATTATCCGATCAAAGTCTCGGCGCTGGGCGACAGCGCGCCGCTGTCCTATGACGACGAGCCGGTGCGGCCGCCCGGAGCCGTTCCGAATGGCGCGATGCCGCCAAGCTGGCAGGGCAGCGCGCCTTATCCAACCGCGCCGAGCGCGATGCCGTCGGGCTCGATCCAGTCGAGCACACTGCCGCCGCTGCAAGCCGCGCCGCAGTCTTATCCGGTCGCGCCGCAAACCTATCCAGCTTATCCGACAGCGCCTCGGTCTTATCCGACGGCGCAAGCCGGCCAACCTTTGTCGCTCAATCCGCCGGGATTGCCGCCGCCCGAGGACGATGAGGACCTTGGAATTCCCGGCGGCCCGCCGCATCCTTATTACGGCGGACCCGCGAGCGTTCCGTCAGCGCCGCAATCCTACCCGCAACCGTCTTATCCACCGTCGCGGGCCGACGTCCCGCCGCTTGGGCCCCCCGCATCTCCGATGGTCACGGCCTCCGCCGGCCCGGTCGCGGTCCAGCCGCCGGCGACGCTTGCCTGCCCAATCGTCTCCGCGCTCGACCAATGGATCGACAACGCGGTGCAGCCGGCGGCGCAGCGCTGGTTTCGCCAGCCGGTCGTCGAGATCAAACAAATCTCGGCCTATTCGTGCCGCGGCATGAACGGCAATCCCAATGCGCATATTTCCGAGCACGCTTTCGGCAATGCGCTCGACGTCGCCGAATTCGATCTCGCCGACGGCCACAAGGTCTCGGTGCAATATGGCTGGACGGGCTCGCCGGAGGAGCAGGGCTTTTTGCACGACGTGCAGCTGGCCGCCTGCAACGATTTCACCACCGTCTTGGCGCCGGGCGCGAACGTCTATCACTACAATCACATCCACGTCGATCTGATGCGGCACTATGACGGCCGCCACATCTGCGAACCGTCGGCGATCCCCGGCGAAGTCGCCGCGGTCCGGGCGCGCTCGCAGTTCGCCGCGCGGCATCCCGGCGAGCACTATGGCGACGGCGTCACCGGCTCGATCAAGACCAGAGCTTCGGCGCACCCGCTCGGTTATTCGGGCGAGGACGATGACAGTCTGCCGGACGCAACACCGGGCGAGGACTAACCCTCCGCTCAGTCCCGCGAAAGCGGGCCTGCCGAGCCCTCGATTTTGCCGTGGTAATAGCCGCGCAGGCGGCGCGAGCGCGTCAATGCGGCATGGTACGTACATACTGCGCCATGCGACTGCGTTACGCTCCCGACGGTTTAGTGTCCGCGCCAGATCCGAGGCGGGAATCGAGTGAGCCGGAATGCGCCTTTACCTCGATTACAAATCCAAGAGCCGGGTTTTGTACGATTACGCGGGAGATGAATTCCGCAGCGCCGAGGACGCCTTCGACTTTGCAACCGAAACCGCAAATGGCTTGAAGAACCAGCTGGACAGCGCTTGGGCAGGCTGGTCAATCGAGGTTCGCAACGCGGAAGGTAAAAAGTACTTTACACTGGCGCTCGACGGCGCCGAGACAAGTCCGCTGGCCGATCAGAGCGATCTCGGCCCTGGGAGCGCGACCAGACCGGACGATCCGTGGGATCAAGCCGCCAAGAGCCCGGGCCGCCTGTTGATCGTCGAAGATGCGGCGATCCACAGCGCCGTCATCGATCGTGTCGCCGCCAAGCTTGGCTTCATCGCCAGCAAGGCTCACAGCTACGAAGCTGCCTGCAAAGCGCTGAGCGCCCAGCAATTCGACTGCATCACGCTCGATCTTGGGCTCGGTGAACACGTCGGGCTCGACGTCCTTCGCGAGCTCGCGACGATGAAGTGCCGGGCCCATATCATCGTGATCAGCCAGTCGGACGAGGACACCAGCAACGACGTGGTGGAACTCGGGCGAGCGCTCGATTTGAACGTTTGGGGGGCTTTGCCGAAACCGATCGATCTGTGGGCGCTTCGCGATGTGTTGATCGGCATACGCCGACAAGCGCGTGCGCCAGAACCTTTGTCCCCTCCGGCCTGACGCAAGTGTCGGCGGCACGCGCGGCGGCGAATTGCGGCCCAGCCGACGATGCCGGCTACGCCCGAACCGACCGATCACCGGCCGCTCGCCTCCATCTGCTGCAGCACCGCGGCGCTCGGCCAGCAATCGACCTTGAGTCCGTTCTTCTTCTGATAATCGCCGAGCGCGGCGCGGGTCAGCATGCCGGCTTTGCCGTCGATCTTGTCGTGGTAATAGCCGCGCGCGGTGAGGAGCTGCTGCATGCGGTCGAGATCGGCGGTCGGCAGTTGCGCGACTTTGCCCCACGGCGTCTCGAAGGATGCCGTTTGCGGCCGCGGATCGGCGATGCGGTCGGCAAGATGGCCGACGAACAGCACATAGAGATCGGAGAAATTATATTCCTTGATCGACGAAGTAATTTTTGGTGGCAAGAAACGACGGGCCGTAAAGTCCGGCCGGCTGCAACAGCGACGCGGGCTGTTCGCGCTCGGCGGCCGCGATGGCGCGCGCCATAGGCCGGCCGTAGCCGCGCTTGAGCCAGTCGCCGATCGGCAGCGTGTAGTACGGCACGCCGATGGTGCAATCGACATCGGCCGGCGGGTGCACCTCATAGGCCCAGGGCATGCCGCGCTGCCAGCCTTTGTCGAGCAACTGCTTGGCGGCGGAGGCGAGCGCGTCGGGCACCGAATTCCAGATATCGGCATGGCCGTCGCCGTCGAAATCGACGGCATATTTCAGATAATCCGACGGCATGAATTGCGTGAGCCCCATGGCGCCGGCCCAGGAGCTCTTCATGTCGGCAAGCTTGACGTCGCCGCGTTCGAGGATTTTCAGCGCCAGCAGAAATTCTTCCTGGAATTTTTCCTTGCGCTTGCCCAGATAGGCCTGCGTCGCCAAGACACGGATCGCGCTTTTGGTGTCGGCTGAGCGGCCGTAATCGGTTTCGCGGCCGAAAATGGCGAGCATGATGGAAGGCGGCACGCCGAATTGCTGCTCGATGGCGGTGAGCGGCGCGCGGTATTGGTCGAGAAGCTTGCGGCCTTGCACCGCGAGACTGTTCGATCGCCGGCTGCCTTGAGTAGTCGGCCGGCGTCTGCACGAATTCCGGCTGGCCGGGCGGCGGCCGTTCCGGGCGTCCGGGCAGAACGAGATCGGGCAACGTCAGATCCGGCTCGAGCCCGCGTGTCGCGGCGTCGAAAGTCGCCCGCGAGACGCCGAGCGCTTGTGCCTGCGGCCACAGCGATTGCAGGAAGGATTGGAAGGCAGCGTCAGCGAGGGCGCGTTCGGCGCCAAACCCACCGCTCAGAAGCGCGGCGCACACCAGAGCTCGGAGGAGCTTCACCGCACCGCCAGGATGAACAAGCGCGGAAAGCGCAGCAGCACCTTGCCGTCGTAGCGCGGCTTGTAGGCGGCGACGCATTTTGCCGTGTAGGCGGCCAGAAATTGCTCGCGCTCGGCGGCATTGAGCGGCGACAGGAACGGCTGCAGCGACGAGCCCTTGAACCATTCGGTGATGCCCGCCGGGCTCGCCATCACGTGATTGTAGACGGTGTGCCAGATGTCGAGATGGCTGCAGACCGGCTTGAGCAGATCGTAATACTGCATCGACCGACGGCAAGTCGTCGCGCGGCGCGGCCTTGATCTCGGGATGATCCTGCCACGGCCCGCTCTCGCCGACCTCACGCTGGAATCGGAGCGCCGGCTCGCGGGTATTGTCGGGCATCTGGATTGCCAGCACGCCGCCCTCCGGCATGGTTTCGAGCAGGCGCCGCATGATGGCCGGATGGTCCGGCAGCCATTGCATCACCGCATTGCCGAAGATGAGGTCGGTGCCCGGATCGGGTTTCCAGGTGGCGATATCGGCTTCGATGAATTTGCACTTCGGCAGCCGTTCGCGCGCCTTGCGCAGCATGTCGGGAGAGGAGTCGAGGCCGATCACCTCGGACTGCGGGAAGCGCCCGACCAACAGCTCGGTTGAATTGCCCGGCCCGCAGCCGAGGTCGACGACGAGCCGCGGGCGCTGCAGCGGCACTTGGGCCACGAGATCGCGCGGCGGCCGCGTGCGTTCATCCTCGAATTTGAGATATTGGCGGGCGCTCCAGTCTTCCATCGCGTCGGGCTTTCCGGTTTCGGGTCCGGTTCCATAGCATGGACGAAACCGCGGTAAAATCCACAGGGGCGCGGCGTGAAAATTACGGCTGGAAACTCGTGACACCGGCGCGCACGGCGCCGCGGGCCGGCTATCTCAACGCCGAAGAGACCGAGGAGAAGGTCGTCTTGAGCTTGGTGCCCACCCCGTTGAGGACGGTAATGAGGGCGACCGCAATGCCGGCGGCGATCAATCCATATTCGATCGCCGTTGCTCCGGATTCGTCTCTGAGGAATCGCAGGACCAGACTTTCCACAGCAAGCTCCCTATAGGCTCGGAATGGCAATTTTTTACCCGACCTTTACTGGGAGAAAATTAACGCGACTGATGAAACACCCCATCGCGACCTAATATCGCAGGAGAAGCGATCTAAAGTTAGAAATAGTTCGCCGGAACTATTTGGACACGAAAATCCTGTTATTTGCAAAATCTGTTATTTGGATTTTTTCTTCATCCGCCAGAGCTGGAAGCCACTGTCGTTGATCGCCGTCTCGATCGCATCGCGCGATAGATTATACGGCAGCTCCTTCTCCGGCCCGATTGAGCCCGTAGCCCGCCAGGGCTTGAACTGGCTCGGCAGCCGGCTGCCGACCAGGTCGCCGCCGAAGGCGCGCAGGTCGGGCTTCGATTCCGACTTGAAGATATAGATGCGCATCGCACTGCCTCCCCTTGCGGCAATGTCGGCGCCGCCGCCGGACCTCTCGTTGAATACGGATGCCATCATCGCCGCCGATACTGGTTGCGTTGCGGCGGACGCGGACCGGTCCCGGCGCGCTCATCCTTGTGGCGGAAAATCATCCGCCCCTTCTCGAGGTCGTAAGGCGACACTTCGACCGTGACCCGATCCCCGGCCAGCGTCTTGATCCGGTTCTTTTTCATCCGGCCTGCCGTATAGGCGATGAGCGCATGCCCGTTGTCGAGCTGAACGCGATAGCGCGCGTCCGGCAATATCTCGAGGACGAGACCTTCGAATTCCAAAAGTTCTTCTTTGCTCATGGCATCATCCTTTCGAATGACGCGGCTCGCCCCGCGCATTGCCGCGTCCCGCCTGGGCGGTGCGGTGAATGAAGGCAACGGAAGCGATGCCGCCGTCTTTTGCCGGCTGCTGGTGACCGTGATTGCGCGAAAGATCTTGTTCGCGGGCATGATCCGGTTTGCGCGCATGATCTGGTTTGCGCACATGATCCGGTTTGCGGCCAAAATCTTGCTTGCGCCCGGCTTCTTGTTTGCGCCCATTATCGCGGCGTTGCTGCGGCCGGTGCCTGCCATTGCCGTTCCCGGCGGGACGGCCGGAAGCGTGGTGGGCGGGCGCGGGCTCGGCGCGATGCGGTTCGGAGCGCCGGTCGGTCATCGGGATCGACATGCGGATAAGCTTTTCGATGTCGCGCAGGAACGCCGTCTCCTCGCCGTCGCACAGCGAGATGGCGATGCCTTCGGCGCCGGCACGCGCAGTGCGGCCGATGCGATGCACATAGGTTTCCGGGATGTTCGGCAGGTCGAAATTGATCACGTGGCTGATGCCGTCGACGTCGATGCCGCGCGCCGCAATATCGGTGGCGACCAGCGTCCTTACTTTGCCGGTGCGAAAGGCCGCGAGCACGCGCTCGCGCTGGCCTTGCGATTTGTTGCCGTGGATGGCCTCGGCGGCGATCCCGGCCTGCACCAGCCGGCGCACGACTTTGTCGGCGCCGTGCTTGGTCCGCGTGAAGACAAGCGCGCGATCGATGGTCTCGTCACGCAACACGTCGACGAGGATCGCGGGCTTCGCGGCGCGATCGACACGGATGACGCGCTGATCGATGCGTTCCGCGGTCGAGGCATTCGGCGTCACCGCGACCTTGGCCGGGTCGCGCAACATATGGGCGGCGAGCTCGGCAATGGCCTGCGGCATGGTGGCGGAGAACATCAAGGTTTGCCGCTTCGCCGGCAGCTTCGCCACGATTTTACGGATGTCGTTGATGAAGCCCATGTCGAGCATGCGGTCGGCTTCATCGAGCACGAAACATTCGACGGCGTTGAGCCGCAGCGCATTGCTCTGGACGAGATCGAGCAGCCGGCCCGGCGTCGCGACGAGGATGTCGATGCCGCCAAACAGCGAGCGGACCTGCGCGCCCATCGAGACGCCGCCGATGGCGAGCGCGCTGCGCAGCCGCAGATGGCGGCCGTAAGCGCGGAAACTGTCGAGGATCTGGCCGGACAATTCGCGCGTCGGACTGAGCACCAGAACCCGGCAGGTTTTGGGGTCGAGCGGCCCGGGGGTTTGCCGCGAGATGATGCAGGATCGGCAGTGCGAAGGCCGCCGTTTTGCCGGTGCCGGTTTGGGCGATGCCGATCAGGTCGCGGCCCGACATTACGGTCGGAATGGTTTGCGCCTGGATCGGGGTCGGGGTTACGTATTTTTCTTCGGTAAGGGCGCGCGTGATGGCGCCATTGAGATTGAAGTCGTCAAAGTTGGTCAATGAATAGGCTTTCGGTTACACGCGATGACGGCCGCCGCGCGGAGCGCCGCGGCCGGCAGTGCGGGTGAATGAGGACATCCCCGCGCGATCTGGGCTGTCGATTGCGATTAAAAAGAGCGAGCCGGAAGCCGTTTGCCTAAAGGCGCTTGCCAGAGGCGCAAGCCTGAAGGTCCTAAACGAGAGTCCGGTACACGCGGCTCGCCGCCGGCCGAATCGGCCGCTGCGCTCATATGAGCCATCGATGTGTTCGTTTCAAGGCTAAACTTGCGTTGCGCCGCTCGTATGCTCGGCGTTTTGGCCCAGGCGCGAGCGAAAAGGCCCGGATTTGGCCGATTTAACGATAGGCTCAAGCCTCGCCGGCCGCTTTATCGGCCGTTTCCTTGGCCAGGCGCAGCGCCTTCAGCCGGGCCATTTTCTCGCGAACGATGCGGCTATTGGCCTGATATTCCATCATCGCCTTGGCGCCGTCCTTGGCGCGCTCGTCCTTTTTGAAACTTGCTTCGGCACGGGCCTTGTTCTCGCTGGACTTCGCCTCGGATGCTCTGGTTGCCAATAATCTCTCCTTTTTGGGGTGGTGGACGGCGGCCCTGGGCCCTCCGCACGCGCGCTTCTTACCCGAAGCGGCTTAATAGAATCGGCGCAAATGCCGATTCTGAGCAACAATATAGGTATCGAAGTCTAAGAAACAAAACCTGCCGGCCGCGCCAAGATGGCAGGCGGCAACCGGGCGGAAGCTATTTATAGCTTGATCGCAATTTCATTGACCGGCGGCAGTCTCGGTATTACTTTTATGCAAAGGGTAATACCGAGGTCGCTATGATCACCACCGTTACCTCCAAAGGGCAAGTGACGATTCCAAAGAGCGTTCGGGAAGCTGTCGGCATCAAGCCCGGCGACAAAGTCGTCGTGCGCGCCACGGCGTCGGGTGGCGTCTATGTCGGCCATCCGGATAAAGCTTCCGAGTATGAGGAAAAACTGCGCGCCTTGGCCAAGCGGCGGATTATTCGCGGCATTACTACCGACGAGATCATGGAAATGAGTTGCGGCGAATCAGCGGTATTTCGGCAGAAAAAGAAATGACGCTCGTCGATACGAATGTCCTGCTCGATGTACTGACGAACGACCCCTATTGGCTGAGCTGGTCTGTTGCAAATCTTCGCCTACAGTCGATCAAAGGCCCGCTTCTCATCAACGAAGTCATCTATGCGGAAATGGCCGGACACGTATCAAATGAAGTCGAGCTCGATGCATCAGTCCAGCAATTCGAGGTAAGGCTCGATCGCGCACCGAAATCCGCGTTATTTCTTGCCGGAGAGACATTCCGTCGATACCGGCGCAGGGGTGGCGTTCGCACTGGCGTGCTTGCCGATTTCTTCATCGGCGCACATGCGCAGGTAATCGGCTGCCCGGTGCTCACTCGCGATACCGGACGTTACCGGACGTATTTTCCCGACGTGGCGCTGATTACGCCTGAGAATTAGGGCGCCAATACTTACCGGCTGAACTTCTTATATTTGATCCGGTGCGGGATGACCGTGTCCGTCCCCAGCCGCCGCATCTTGTCCTTCTCGTAGTCCTGGAAGTTGCCCTCGAACCATTCGACGTGGCTGTCGCCCTCGAAGGCGAGGATGTGGGTGGCGATGCGGTCGAGGAACCAGCGGTCGTGGCTGATGATGACGGCGCAGCCGGCGAAATCCTCGAGCGCCTCTTCGAGCGCGCGCAGCGTGTCGACGTCGAGATCGTTGGTCGGCTCGTCGAGCAACAGCACATTGGCGCCGGATTTCAGCATCTTGGCGAGATGCACGCGGTTGCGCTCGCCGCCGGAGAGCTGGCCGACTTTTTTCTGCTGATCGGCGCCCTTGAAATTGAAGGCCGAGCAATAGCCGCGTGAATTCACCTCGCGCTTGCCGAGCATCAGCTGATCGAGGCCGCCGGAAATTTCCTCCCACACGTTCTTCTTGGCATCGAGCGAATCGCGCGACTGGTCGACATAGCCGAGATGCACCGACTCGCCGATCTGGATGGTGCCCTGGTCGGGCTTTTCCTGCCCGGTGATCATGCGGAACAGCGTGGTCTTGCCGGCGCCGTTCGGCCCGATGATGCCGACGATGCCGCCCGGCGGCAGCTTGAAGGTGAGATCGTCGATCAGAAGATTGTCGCCGAAGGCCTTTTTCAGATGCTCGAAATCGACGACGTTCTGGCCGAGCCGTTCGGCGACCGGGATGACGATCTGCGCGGTCTGGGTCTGCTTCTCGCCGGCCTTTTTCAGCAAGCTCCTCGTAGCGCTCGTAGCGCGCCTTGGATTTGGCCTGGCGGGCACGCGGCGACGCCTTGATCCACTCCTGCTCGCGGGCGAGCGTGCGCTGATGCGCGTCGTCCTCGCGGCCTTCCTGTTCGAGGCGCTTTTGCTTCTGACCGAGCCAGGACGAATAATTGCCCTCGTAGGGAATGCCGCGGCCGCGATCGAGCTCGAGAATCCAGCTCGTGACATTGTCGAGGAAGTAGCGGTCGTGGGTGACGATGAGGATCGCGCCCGGATAATTGCGCAAATGGCCTTCGAGCCAGGCCACCGACTCGGCATCGAGATGGTTGGTCGGCTCGTCGAGGAGGAGGAGCTCCGGCTGTTCGAGCAGAAGCCGGCACAGCGCCACCCGGCGCCGCTCGCCGCCGGAGAGTTTTTCCACCACGGCATCGTCGGGCGGGCAGCGCAGCGCGTCCATCGCCAGGTCGACCTTGGAATCGAGATCCCACAGCCCCTTGGCGTCGATCTCGTCCTGGAGCTTCGTCATCTCGTCGGCGGTCTCGTCGGAATAATTGGCGGCAATCTCGTTGTAACGGTCGACCACCGCCTGCTGCGCTGCGCAGCCTTCCATGACGTTCTCGCGCACCGATTTTTCCGGATCGAGCTGCGGCTCCTGCGGCAGATAGCCGACGCGGACGCCGGCCGCGGCCCAGGCTTCGCCGGTATAATCGGTGTCGATGCCCGCCATGATGCGCAACAGCGTCGATTTGCCGGCGCCGTTGACGCCGAGCACGCCGATCTTGGCGTCGGGATAAAAGGACAGGTGGATGTTGTCCAAGACCTTGCGGTTTCCGGGATAGACCTTGGACAAACCTTCCATGTGATAGGCGAATTGACGGGCCATGCTTCGGTGCGGGCTTTAAGCCCCGCGCTCCTGGTTGGCGCCGCTATAGCCTATGCGCAACACATAGGTGCGACCGCGACGGCGCTCATGTCGGGAAATAGGACGTTGATGTAGCCACGCCGGGCGCCTGCGGCAAGCGCCGATATTGTGCGGGCAATTCCGCCCCGGTGCGGGGTGCCGGCCAGAGTCTGGCAGGTCCGCCGGTGCCGGCCGCGGTAAAACTTCATAAACGCAGATCACATTTGCGGCGCGGCTTCGCCGAATTCGCAACAAATTTTAATGGTTTCTGCCGACAATAAGTGTCAAACGCGCGTTTGAAAAAAGTTCCGCCTTTGCGGCAGGTCAAAGCGGCCGACTGCATTCTGCGCGAACGAGAGCTTCCTCGGGCGGCGTGCCGCCAAGGAATACGGGAGCGGTCTATGTGGCGTGAGTTCGCAAGAGTCTTGAGTGAGGTATGGCGGTTGTCGGCTCCCGAGGCCGGCGCCTACCGTCCCGACCTGCACTATATGCGCGGCCCCGGCCCGAAATGGCGCGCCAAATACGGCAATCTTTATCCCAAATCGCCAGCGCCGGCCGCCGACCGCGGCGCGAGCTTGCGCGACCTCGCCCAGCACCGCGCCTGACACGGCCCCACCCTACCCGCTTGTTTTGCCCGAGCCGTTATGAGACGGCTTAGCCCACAACAGGGCGTGCAATAGGGTGGGAAATCATGGCGTTACGTTGCGCAATCCTCGACGATTATCAAAACGTCGTTCTCAAGGTCGTCGATTGGTCGACGGTCAAAACCGATGTCGAGTTCACGGTTTTCAAGGAGCATCTCGGCGGGCCCGATAAGGTCATCGCAGCGCTGCAGGACTTCGAGATCATCGTCGCCATGCGCGAGCGCACGCCCTTCCCCAAACAGGTCATCGACGCGCTGCCCAAACTCAAGCTCCTGATCACGACCGGCATGCGCAACGCCTCGATCGATACCGAGGCGGCGAAAGCGCGGGGCGTGACGGTCTGCGGTACCGGCGGATTCGGCAGCCCGACCTCCGGCATCGCCATCGCCTTGATGCTCGAATTGACCCGCCACATCGGCTACGAGAACGCGCGGATGCACGCGGGCGTCCCCTGGCAGACCACCATCGGTCCCGATCTCGAAGGGCTGACACTCGGCATTCTCGGCCTCGGCAAGCTCGGCCAGCGCACCGCCAATATCGGCAAGGCCTTCGGCATGAAGGTGATTGCCTGGAGTCAGAACCTGACGCCGGAAAAGTGCGCGGAAGCCGGCGTCGGCTATGTGGGCAAGGACGATCTGTTCCGCCAGTCCGACCTCATCAGCATCCATGTGGTGCTGTCGCCGCGCAGCCGCGGCATCGTCGGCGCCCGCGAATTCGGCCTGATGAAGCCCACGGCTTTTCTGATCAACACCTCGCGCGGGCCGATCGTCGACGAGCCGGCGATGCTCACAGCCTTGCGCGACAGAAAGATCGCCGGCGCCGGCCTCGATACTTTCGACGTCGAGCCGCTGCCGCTCGATCATCCGCTGCGCAAGATGGACAATGTGGTCCTCACCCCTCATCTCGGCTACGTGTCCGAGCAAGGCTACCGCGCTTATTTCACCGGCGTGGTCGAGGACATCCGCGGCTTCCTCGACGGCAAGCCGGTAAGGGTGATGAGCTAGGCCGCGGCCTCATGAATGGGGGCGAGTTGCCGCCCTTATGTCGTTTACGCCAGTTGAGCGATCACGGGAGGTTGAAATTGAAAAGCCGCCCCGAAGGGCGGCTTTTCTGAATTATGCCGAGTGCCGACTAATCGACAATCTGGATGATGACGTGCGTACGCGGGTCAACCAGCACGGTGTGGCCGTTGACGACCGTATAGCGGTACTCGCGCGCGCTCGAATATTCAGGCGGCACATCATAATAAGTCACGCCCGCTTCCGGGAGCACGGCACCGACGCGAAGTTCGTCGCGATATTCGTAAGACGGGTAGTGCCGTTCGACCACATAACTATGGAACCGGGGACGGTCATTGATACCCAATACGCCATCCACGCCGCCTATGACGCCACCGACGACGCCGCCGACAACCGCCCCTACGGGACCCGCATCGTGCTCCCCGACGCGAGCGCCATGCGCGGCGCCATCGGGCACGCCCTGGGCGTATGCGGCGCTCGACATTGCGAGTGCCGTGACGCCAACGAAAATCATGTGTCGAATCATGTGTATCTCTAGGTTTGGGTGAAGGTCAGCGCTAACGCACCGGCGCGGCTTAAGTTCCGCGCTCATCAACAAACACAGAAGCTCAGCGAACCGGACGCCTTCCCTGCGGCCGCGGACGGTGATCCGTCCGACGCGGGGGGCGCTCTTGAACGGGAGGCTGACTTTCATTGATGAACAGGCGATAGCCTTTGCCCGCGCATTCATTGCATGCGCTGCCTTTATGCAGGCCGGTGCCGCTACAAGCCTCGCACGGCGCGGGCAATCTTTCGTTCATCCTCGATGGTTCCGTATCCGGCCGGCCGTCACCGCAGTGCACCAAGATGTGGTGCAGAAATTCGCGACGATGCCGCCAACGCGGCGCTGAACGACGGGATCGTCAGCATAGTCCCGTAGCCCCAGCGCGGGCGACGTCATCCAGGCGCGCAAATCCTCGCGCAGCGTCTCATCATCAGTTGTCATGGGTGCTCTTTCGCCGTGACAACAACCTCAAGCTTGATTGGTTCATCTTGCACTCGTAATGCGCGAATGATGCTTATCGACGTGCTCGGATCCGGATGTGAGCTGTTTTGGCCACCATGGTGCGGGGCCGCCATGTAGCGTCCTCATGCTCATCATTTTGGTGGTTATGACTCGCGAAGGCTTCAGCGTGTTTGGCGGCGGTCTCGGCCTGGCGTGCTTCGTCCTGCGGAACTTAATCCGCCCCGGCGAGCTTTGATATGAGCATCGAGAGTCCAGCACGTCGCTTGCCGGGTTGAGCCGATGATCGATCGGCCAATGAATTCTCAGCTTCAATTATCACCATTCACTCGAAGGAGATCGCATGTTCCGCACCACATTGCTGACGGTGGGGCTTGCTCTCGCCCTCGGAACGATAGCCCACGCTCAAACGCCCTCGCAGCAAGGCAGCGCGAGTGAGCGCGCCGCCTGCCATCCCGACGTGGTCAAATATTGCCAGACCCAGCTTGAGGTCAATCCAAATGACGTCGGCGGCATCTTGAACTGTCTGCAGACGAACCGCACAAAGATCAGCACGGCCTGCCAGAACGTGCTGACCAGCCACGGCCAATGACGCATCTCAACCAAGGGTCCTGACCATGTCGAGCAACATGCCCCCTGTCCCGCCCGCCAATCGCAGCAATAAAGGTCCCCGCACGACAGCCAAAGCGGACAACGAGGTCAGCGCCAAGCTGGCGGAGGATAAATCGGTAAAGGGAACTGAAAAGCATCACAACGCCGCGGAAGAAGGCGATACGGCAAATATAAAACAGAACACGACCAATAAGGGATTCTATCGCGGACGCCGGATGGGATAGGCAATTCCCGTGGCGCCCGCCATGATCCGTTAACTCCTCGTTAGGGTTAACGTTCTATTGCTGATCGACCCTGGGGCAGCAGCTATCGGCAGCGATCGAGATGCGTTTCACCCGATCCCGCTCTGCGCGCTTGCTCGGCTCGGCGGCGATAATGATCGTGATTGCCGCGGCCCTCGCCGGATGCCAAACCACGCAATCGGCTGAAACGACCGGCTCGGTGACGCTTGCGCCCACCGACCGGCCGGACGCGGACTGGCGGCACGATCTCGACGTCTATGGCGAACAATATCGCGCCAAACCGTCCGACCCCGAAATCGCGGCGCGTTACGCCCAAGCGCTGCGCGCGACCGGACAACGCGCCCAGGCCGTGGCTATTCTCGAACAGGCCGCGATGCAGAACCCGCATAGTAAAGTTCTGCTGGGCGAATACGGCCGGGCGCTGGCCGAGGCCGGCCAATACGAGCAGGCGCTCGAAGTGCTGGACCGCGCCCACACGCCGGAGAATCCGGACTGGCACATTCTCTCGGCGCAAGGCGCGGTGCTCGATCAGATGGGCCGGCACGAGGAAGCGCAGCGCCATTACCTCACGGCGCTTAAGATCGTGCCCGACGAGCCGACGGTTCTATCCAATCTCGGCCTGTCCTACGCTCTGTCGAAGGATCTCAAAAATGCCGAGATGACCTTGCGGCGCGCCGCGGCCCACCTGCCGGTCGATCCGCGCGTGCGGCAGAACCTCGCGCTGGTCGTAGGCCTTCAGGGCCGCTTCGACGAAGCCGAAGCAATCGCGCGCGCCGACCTGCCGCCCGAAGAGGCTGCCGCCAATGTCGCCTATCTCAAGGAGATGTTGGCGCAAAAGGGGAACGTCCCGATCACCGGCCGCGCCACCCGTACTGGTGCGGGGCCGAGCTGAGACGCTACCGCGCGAGGCCCTCACGGGGAATCACCGCAGAGAAAAGGCCGGCTGATCGCCGGGCCTCGCTCATCGCGTCCGCTGTCATCGCGTCCGCTGTCATCGCGTCCGCTGACCGCCGTTATTGTTGTCTCCTGAAACGCCTCCAGCTCCCGTTTGGTTGGGCTGCGCCTGGTTGTACAGCGCGCGCCCATGGCTTGACGGTGTTGTGCTGGGAGCAGCGAGCGTGTTGGGGATACCCCCGGTTTGCGGGCTTCCGCCGGCGCCATAATTCTGGGCTCCGGGGCCTTGCATATTTTGCGCAAAGACTGGCGAAGCCATGGCTAAGCCGAGCACGAGCGCGGAAGCGGTGAGTATAGTTTTTTTCATGTCGTGTTTCCTCCTGTCGACAAAGAGGAAACGCCGACCCCCGCCCCATCCGTTCCGTGCACGGTTGCAGACCTGGACCGCAGTCAATGCTTATGTGTCGCTCTGCCGCTCTTGCGCGGAACTTGGCACGTCCGTGCCGCACTGCGACGCCGGCCCGAGCAACCCGCGGCGCGTGTTGCGCCAGCGTTAATGCAGCGCCATCACGCGGATCGCCGCCGGGCCGAGAATGACGACGAACAATACCGGCAGGAAGAACACGATCATCGGTACGGTGAGCTTCGGCGGCAGGCCCGCGGCCTTCTTCTCGGCTTCCGACATGCGCATGTCGCGATTTTCCTGGGCCAGCACGCGCAGCGTGGTGGCGAGCGGCGTGCCGTAGCGTTCGGCCTGCTGCAGGGCGAGACAGACGGCCTTGACGCCTTCGAGCCCGGTGCGCTGCGCGAGATTCTCATAGGCCTGCTTGCGATCCGGCAAATACGACAATTCGGCCGTGGTCAGCGTGAACTCCTCGGCGAGCGCCACCGATTGCGTTCCGATCTCCTCGGCGACCCGGCGGAACCCCGCCTCGATCGACATGCCGGACTCGACGCAGATCAACAACAGATCGAGCGCGTCGGGGAAGGCGCGCTTGATCGAAAGCTGCCGCCGCGTGATCCTGTTCTTGAGGAACAGAACCGGGCTGTACATGCCGAGATAAGAGCAGGCGATCGACATCGCGACCTTGACCATCGGCGGATAATCGAGGTCGAGCACGAAGAAAATGTAGAGCAGCGAAACGACCAGCATGACCACCGGCATGACCATGCGGAAAAACAGGAAGGTGATGTAAGGCGCATGGCCGCGATAGCCGGCCTGCATCAGCATGGCGCGCGCCTGGTCCTGGCCGACCCACTTCGACAGGTTGAAGTTGTCGACGGCGCGCTTCATGAACATTTTGGGCGACTGCCGCAGCGCCACCTTGCTGCCCTGCGCCATTTTTTCGCGCTCGCGCTGGCGCATTTTCTCGCGCTCGAGCGCCACCGCCTTCATGCGCTTGCCGAGCGTGTCGGTCGCCAATAGCGGCATCGCCAGCGTCAGCACGGTGGCGCCGGCGGCGACGGCCGCGAACAGCATGGTCAGCGTGTGCAGGTCGAAATATTGCGTCAGCAGGTCGGTCATGGTTGCATCTGTCAGAAATCGAAATTGATCATCTTGCGCATCACCATGACGCCGATGAACATCCAGCAGCCGCAGCAGCCGATCATCACGCGGCCGAGCGGCTCGGTCCACAACAGCGCGATATAGGCCGGGCTCGTCAGCCAGACGAGACCCATCACCACGAGCGGCAGGGCGCCGATGATGCTCGCGGAGGCCTTGGCCTCCATCGACATCGCCTGAATCTTGGCCTTCATCTTCTTGCGGTCGCGCAACACCCGCGACAGATTGCCGAGCGCTTCCGAGAGATTACCGCCGGCGCGCTGCTGGATCGAAATGACGATGCCGAAGAAGTTGGCTTCCGCAACCGGCATGTTCTCGAAAAGCTTGAGGCAGGCCTCGCCGATCGGCATGCCGATGGCTTGCGTCTCGACGATGGCGCGGAACTCGCCACGGACGGGTTCGGCCGAGTCGGCGGCGATCAGCTTGAGACTATCGAGCAGCGGCAGACCGGCCTTGATGCCGCGCACAATGACGTCGACGGCGTCCGGGAACATATTCAGAAAGCGCGACTCACGGCGCTTCTTCAGGAATTTCAGCGTCCAGAACGGCAGGCCGCCGCCCGCCGCAAAGCCGATGCCGAGCGCCGGAAGCAGCCCGACGCCGAGGATCAGCGTGACGACGAAGGCGCCGAGCCCGAGTGCCCCAGCGGTGATCATGAAACGCCGCTTCGACCAATTGAGCCCGGCCTGCGCGAGTTTCAGATTGAGCGGCACGCGCTTGGCTTTTTGGCGCTTCTGTTCGATCTCCTTGAGGGTGCCCTCGACCTGTTCGCGGCGTGTTTTGCTGGAGGCCGCCCGCGTCGGACGCGCCGCGATCGGCTCGGAGCGAGCGACGCTCGCCATCCGCCGCTCCGCCTTCCGCTCGCCGGACAGGACCGGATAGAGGAACACCCAGGCGACACCGCCGATCGCCAGCGCCACCAGAAAGAACAGGCCGTAGGTACTCATTACGACACCCACACGTTAAGCTTTAGCCGCCTCCTCGGCGACATCGGCGGCGTCGAGCGCCGCGGCGAGACGTTTCTCCTCGCCGTAATACCGGGCACGCTCCCAGAACTTCGGGCGGCCGATGCCGGTCGAGCGATGCCGGCCGACCAGATTGCCGGCGGCGTCCTCGCCGACGATGTCGTAGAGGAAAATATCCTGGGTGATGATGACGTCGCCTTCGAGCCCGAGCACTTCGGTGACATGGGTGATGCGGCGCGAACCGTCGCGTAACCGCGCGGCCTGGACGACGACGTCGACCGCGGCGCAGATCATTTCCCGGATGGTGCGCGACGGCAGCGAGAAGCCGCCCATGGTGATCATCGATTCCAGACGCGACAGGGCCTCGCGCGGCGTATTGGCGTGCAGCGTGCCCATCGAGCCGTCGTGACCGGTATTCATCGCCTGCAACAGGTCGAAGGCTTCCGGTCCGCGGACTTCGCCGACGATGATGCGTTCGGGCCGCATGCGCAGGCAGTTGCGCACCAGATCGCGCATCGTGATCTGGCCCTCGCCTTCGAGGTTCGGCGGCCGCGTTTCCAGCCGCACCACGTGCGGCTGCTGCAATTGCAGTTCGGCGGCGTCTTCGCAGGTGATGATGCGCTCGTCGTCGTCGATGTAGCGCGTTATGCAGTTGAGCAGCGTCGTCTTGCCCGAGCCGGTACCGCCGGAGATGAGCGTATTGGCCCGGCAGCGGCCGATGATTTTCAGAATCTCCGCGCCCTCCGGCGAGATCGAGCCGTAACGCACCAGCTGCTCGAGCGTCAGCTTGTCCTTCTTGAACTTGCGGATGGTGAGCGCCGGCCCGTCGATCGCCAGCGGCGGCACGATGGCGTTGACGCGCGAGCCGTCGGGCAAGCGCGCGTCGCAGATCGGCGAGGATTCGTCGACCCGTCGGCCGACCTGGCTGACGATGCGCTGGCAGATATTCAGAAGCTGCTGGTTGTCGCGGAAGCGGATGCCGGTCTTCTGAATCTTGCCGGAGACTTCGATGTAGACCGTGCCCGAGCCGTTGACCATGATATCGGCGATCTCGTCGCGCGCCAGAAGCGGCTCGAGCGGACCGTAACCGAGCACGTCGTTGCAGATATCGTCGAGCAGGTCCTCCTGCTCGGAGATCGACATCACGATGCTTTTGATCGCGATGATCTCGTTGACGATGTCGCGGATTTCCTCGCGCGCCGAATCGGCGTCGAGCTTGGCAAGCTGCGCCAGATCGATGGCCTCGATCAGCGCGCCGAAAATCGTGCCTTTGACCTCGTAATAGGTTTCCGAACGCCGGGAATCGACCGCCGTCGGCACCTGTGGGGGCGGATTCGGCGAGCCGCCGACATTGGCCTTTCCGGTCGGCGCGCCGATGATGGCGGCGCCGAGACCGGCGGAGGGAAACGGCGTGCGGCCGCCGCCGCCGGGATTGGCCGGCGGCGGCGGCGGCGCGGCCTGAGTGGGCGGCGGCACCGCGCGCGGCACCGGCGTCTGAACTGTGCCAGGAGGCGAACTGCCGGTGGTGGGACGCTTGCCAAACACTTAACGCAACTCCAACCGATTACGCTTGCCGTTGCAGCAATTTGTCGAACAAAGGCGACAGCAGTCCCGAGCGCTGCTTCTTCGGTTCAGCGCGCCCGGTCAGGTGCTGCGCCAATTGCCGGAATATTTCGGCGGTACGGTGACTGGCGGAAATCTCGGCGATCATCTGGCCGTTATTCGCCGCCGCGCCGAACAATTGCGGCTCGAATGGGATGATCGCCATGGCTTCGTCGTCGAGCGCCTTGGCAAAATCCGCGGCCTTGATCTCCGGCCGCTTCGGCATGCCGACCTGATTGAGACAGTAACGCGGATGACGATCGTTCGGCCGCGCGGCCTTCAGGAAGTCGTAAATATTCTTGGTGTTGCGCAGATTGGCGAGATCGGGAGTGGCGACGATCAGGATATCGTCGGCGCTGACCAGCGTCTGCTTGGTCCAACCGGTCCATTGATGCGGCACATCGAGCACGATGCACGGCACCGTCGTGCGCAGCGAATCGAAGATCGCCTCGAAGGCGTCGGCGCCGAAATCGTAGACCCGATCGAGCGTCGCCGGCGCGGCGAGCAAATTGAGGTGATCGGTGCATTTCGCCAACAGCCGGTCGATGAATGCGGTGTCGATGCGGTCGGGCGAGAACACCGCCTCGGCGATGCCTTGCGCCGGGTCCTGATTGAAATCGAGGCCGGCGGTGCCGAACGGCAGATCGAGATCGGTCACGACCGAATCGAGTTTGAGGTCGTTGCCGATGGAGAACGCGATGTTATGCGCGATGGTGGAGGAGCCGACGCCGCCTTTGGCGCCGACCACGGCGATGACGCGGCCGACGGGCTTGGCATCCGGCGCCGAGAACAAGCCGCACACCGCGCGCACGATCTGCAGCACATCGACCGGGGATATCAGATAGTCGCTGACGCCGCGCCGCACCAGTTCGCGATACAACGTCACGTCGTTCATGCGGCCGATGACGACGACGCGGGTGCCGGCGTCGCAATATTGCGCGAGTGCATCGAGCGCGTTGAGGATATCCTCGCTGCGGGTTTCGGACTCCAGAATAATGACGTTCGGGGTCGGCGAGCTCTGATAGGCCTCGATGGCCGCCGTCAGCCCGCCCATCTGGATGCGCAAATGCGCTTTGGCCATGCGCCGGTCTTCGCCGGCGGCCTGAATGGCGGCTGCCGTGTCGACGTTTTCGCAGAACGCCTGGACCGACACGCGCGGCGCCGGCGCGATGTGCTCCTCGCGGCCGGCGATGTCGGCGGGCGCGCCGTCCGCCGCGTCGGTCTCATAACCCTGTCTCATGATGTGCCGACCTTGCGCACTCCGTCACTCGTCACTTGCCCACCCACTACTTGCCGACGTCGGTGAGTTTCGCCGATTGGGCGCCGGCCGAACTGGTGGTCGAGGCGTCGTTGCCTATGCGATATTTTTCCATCACCGTGGTGCGGCGCGGCGTGTAGGCCGCGGTTTCCGCCCGCGGCTGCACGAGGTCGGCGGGGTCCGCGACCATGGCGGCGAGATTGCGCTGCGTGGCGCAGCCGAAATTCCAATAGGGCCTGTTCTCGTCGTGGTCCCGGGTCATGCTCGGTCCGATATCCTCGGGCCAGATGCCGCAAGGGCCGGCCTGCGCCGTGATTTTCGGATAGCTGATGCGCACGGTGGCAACGCTCGACCGCGCCGGATAAGTCCGCATCAGGATGCTTTGCGGCGGCATGCCGCTCGCGGCGAGGATCGATCCGATCTCGCGCATGGCATCCGCCGAAGCCTGCTCGTTGCCGCTGCCGACCGGGCGGGCAATGACGATGCCCCCGGTCGCCTCGCGTTTCCAGCCCAATCCGAAGGAGAGAACCTGAGCGCGCTGCGTCGGCGTGAGTTCGCCGCGGTTCGAGCCGATGAAGAGTTCGATCGAGTTGTCGGATTCCTGCATCGTGATCGGATGACGCAGCCGGTAATCGTCGGGCGGATCCGGCAGGCCGGTGACTTTCTGATCGGTATTGCAGCCGCAGAGAAAGAGCGCGCAACCCGCCGCAACGGCGGCGCGCACGGCAAGTCCGGCGACGGCGCGCCGCCCGGCCCGCGTTGTGCGGATGTTGTGCATCGTCGTCTCCTGCGCCGGCCTAGTCGAGGATGAAGCCATATTTGCCGTGGTAGTTGTTGTCGGTCGGCTCGGGAACCGAACCGACGCCGTAGATGCGGTTAAGCCGCCCGAGCAGCACCGTCTCCGGATCGCTCGGATCGGCGAAACCGTCATCGGGGCGTGACAAGTCTTTCTGGGCCACGGCGCGCACCACATAGGGCGTCACCAGCACCATCAGTTCGGTCTGCTGGTTGACATAGTCGCGGCTCTTGAACAGCGGGCCGAGGATCGGAAGCTCCATCAAACCCGGCAGGCCGTTGATGGACTGCTTGGTCGAGTTCTGGATCATGCCGGCCATGGCGAGCGAGCCGCCGGACGGAATTTCCACGGTGGTTTCGGCGCGCCGGGTGCGGATCGAGGGGATGGTCGCCGTATTCGTGGTGCCGGGCTCGGTGATCGTCAGCGAGTTCTGGGTGGAGAGATCGGAGACTTCGGTCATGACCTTCAGGCTGATGCGGCCCTCGCTGAGCACGACCGGCGTGAAATTCAGGCTGACGCCGAACTTCTTGAAGTCGATCGAGGGCTGACAGGTCTGGGCGCTGCTGCCGGTCGTAGCCTGCGTGCAACTGAAGCCATTGAGAACCGGAAACTCGCCGCCGGCCACGAAGGTCGCGGACTCGCCGGAAATCGCGGTCAGGCTCGGCTCGGCGAGCGTGTGGATGATGCCGGCCTGCTCCATCGCCTGCAGCGTGGCGCTGACCGATTTGAATCCGCTGGTGATGCTCGAGCCGCTCAGCGATTGGCCGTAGGACGAGAACGGGTTGGTATTGTTGAAGTTGACCACCGCCGTGCCGTAGTTCAGCGCGCCCGACAGATTGATGCCGAGTTGCTTGATGATATCGCGCTCGACTTCGGCGACCGTCACTTTGAGCATGATCTGATCGCGGCCGCGCACCACAATGGCGTTCACGATCTTGTTGCCTTGCGACACGGTGTCGTTGCTGCCGACGCCGAGGAGCCGCGCCGCGACATCGTAGGCCTGCTGCGCCTCGGCCTGGCTCGACACCGAGCCGGTCAGCACCACGCCGTCGCCGATGCCCTCGACCGCGATGTCGGCGTCGGGCAGAACCTGGTGGATCGCCGAGCGGATGCCGTTGAGGTCGCGCGTGACCGCGATATCGAATCCGCCGATCTGCTTGCCGTCGGCGTCGAAGAAAAACACGTTGGTCTGCCCGACCGCGGTACCGATGACGTAGGCGCGGCGCGACGAGCGCACCACCGCATTGGCGATCTTGGGATCGGCCACCAGCACATCTCTGATATCGCGCGGCAGATCGATGACGACCGACTTGCTGACGCCGAGCGTGATGGATTGCGATTCGGCATCGCTGGCGACGATATGCATGGTCGTTGCCGGCGGCGGGCTATAGGCGACATTGCCGGCGAATGCTCGCGGCACGAGCCACGACATGGCGATCAACACTGTGGCGATCACCAGCGCGAGACCGGCGGCGCCGCTGGCGGCGGAATAACGGCCTATAGCGTCAAGGCAGCTCGAGCGGGGCGTTGTCCTTGCTGTCATGCTCAAGTCCCTCCGGCCGCTCAACGGTTGTTCCCCGGCGTGGTGACGCCGAAGCGCACCATATTGATGGGCCCGCTCCGATCCTTTTTGCCTGTGTCGTCGTCGGTGGTTTCCGACGTGTCCTGAATGCTGCGCAGCGTCAGCGACAGCGTGCCGAGCTGGCGCGACAGCGCCAGCGTCTCCGCCTGGTCCTCGGTCAATTCCAGCGTCGCGGTCTTGCCGAGCTGGGTCCTGCTGCCGCCTTTGGTGTCGATCGTCTGATCGACGGCCAGAACCGGGACGTTGCGCAAGATCGTGTCGCTGACGTATTTCTCGACGCCGGTCGCCTTCTCGGCGGCCTTGTCCCGCCGCGTCAGCATGACGTCGACGTGATCGTCCGGCAGGATGAACCCGCCGGCGCCGGCCTCGGGCGAAATCTCGATCGCAACCGCCCGCATGCCCTTCGGCAGCACCGCGGCGAGGAACCCCGAAGTCTTCGCCATGACGACATTCGGATCGCGGATCGGATCGCCCGCGACCAGCGCAACGCGCACGATGGCGCCGGTGAAATCGGCGATGGCGTTCGGACGGTCGGACTTCTTGATGAAGTTCGAATTGGCCGCGGCTGCCGGCCAGGTCTGCCACCCGATGTCCTGGCCTTCGATCACTTGTCCCCGGCTGAGATCGGATTTGGCGACCAGCACATCCGTGGTTTCAAGCTGCACCACCGGCGCCGCCGGCGGCGGTGGCGGCGGCGCCTTGCTGCCGGCCGCCAAATACGCGGCGATGCCGCCCGCGGCGACTGCAACCCCGAGTACCACGAGACGCGCGGCTTTCATTACGCTTCACTTTCCACGTGACGCAGCGGCCGATAACGGTCGTCGCCGCCGATTATCAGCAGCTAAACGTCAAAGCATGGTTAATG
Source organism: uncultured Alphaproteobacteria bacterium (assembly GCA_963696555.1). Lineage (GTDB taxonomy): Bacteria > Pseudomonadota > Alphaproteobacteria > Rhizobiales > Xanthobacteraceae > BOG-931. The sequence continues at coordinate 190,430 of CAVOKR010000015.1, forward strand.
AGGCGTATCCAAATCGCGTTAATCTTTTGTTGACTGAGGCGAAACCGCCCCGTGTGGCGGCGCGGAACCCGCGGTGGCCGCTACAGGCCGAGCGCCGTCATCCATTCGGTCTGCGGATAGACGACGAGCGCGGCCGCGGCGAGCGCGATGCCATAGGGGATGCCGCCGCCATGGCGGTGCAGGCGTTCCGCCCAAACGCGGCCGACCAGAACCCGCGGCAGCGGCATGTGCCGAAATTGCACGATCAGGATCGTCAGCGCGCCGCCGAGCAGCGACGCATAGACCAGATAGTCGAACAAATGAGCCGAAGCCGAGCCACAGCGCGGTTGCCGCCGCGAGCTTGGCGTCGCCGCCGCCGATCCAGCCGCGCGCAAAGCAGATGAACGCCACCACCAGCACCGCAGCGGCCGCGCCGGCATGCGACAGCAATTCGGCGCCCGATCAAGCCGCTGAGCCCGGCGAGCAGCGCAAAGCCGCCGATCAGCACCAGCGAGACGCGGTTGGCGATCGTCATCGTCAACAGATCGCTCGAGGCCGCAAAGGCCATGACGGCGGGGAACAGGGTCAACCGGATTGCTTCGGACAGCATGATGGCACCGTTCGACGACGTTTGCCGTCCGCCATACGCCGCGCGGGTTGAGAGCGCGTTAGCGGCGGCGAATTTCGCGGCCGCGCTGCAAAAAGCGAAAAGGCCCCGGTACAAGCCCGGAGCCCTCTCGTAGCATTGAACGAATACGAACGCTTACTTGAGGGCGCTGGAGACGCTCGAGAACGTCGTATTCAACTTGGTGCCGAGGCCCTGAACGACGGCGATGATCGCAACCGAGATGCCGGCAGCGATGAGGCCGTATTCGATCGCCGTGGCGCCCGACTCGTCTTTCACGAAACGCGAGAAAAGGGTCTTCATGATTTGGCTCCTTCGAAGATCCACACGTGGCTGTCTGAGCTGACCCAACGGCATTTTCCGCACCGTTTGGATCGTGCACGGAAGCTATCGTCGAGAAATTGCGACAGCGTTAAATCGATCGCATAAACATGCGTTCCATCGCGCATTCCGCGATGTAGTTAACATCGTCTTGCGTCGCGACTCGTTCGCCAGCCGCGACGTTCAGACAAGAGCATCCATTGTTGGACGCGCGCGCGGAACAAATTTCTTTACCATCGATACACCATAGCGTCGTTGCCGGCGGCAATTTCACTGCGCGCGCTATCCGCGCGAACCTTTGCGCGGACCTCTTGGCAGATGATCGGTAGACGCAGCGCTACGGCACTGCGTATTCACGGCGTTTTAATCGAACATCGCCGATACCAGTGCGGCACATCGATTGCGCCGCGCGAATTTGGCCGGCATGGGGTTTGTACAATGCGTGAGGAAGCTTCTCGCCGCGCTGATCGGCTTCGGACAGACCTTCACCAGAATCGTCCCGATCTCCATCGGCATGGCTGTCGTCTTTACCGTCCTCACCTCGTTCTGGGCCTGCAACCCGGGAAAGCCGTGGTGGCGCAAAAGCGATATCGTGACCGACCTGTGCTATTGGTTCTTCATTCCCGTCATCACCCGCTTTCTGCGCATCGGCATGCTGATCGCCGGCGCGGCGCTGTTGTTCGGGATCACCTCGGCGCAAGGCCTGATCGACTTCTACGACAACGGCCACGGGCCGCTTGCCGCGCTGCCGCTGCCGGCGCAGATGATCCTCTTCCTCATCGGTGAGGATATCATCCTGTACTGGACGCATCGGCTGTTCCACGGCCAGCGCATGTGGCGCTACCACGCCATACACCACTCCTCCGAGGAGCTGGAATGGATCTCGGCGGCGCGCTTTCACCCGGTCAATCTGTTCCTCGGCAGCGTGGCGGCCGATGTCGTCATGCTGCTTGCCGGCATCTCCCCCAACGTATTCGTGGTGCTCGGCCCGCTGACCATCGCGCATTCGGCCTTCGTGCATGCCAATCTCGACTGGACGCTCGGCCCGTTCAAATACGTGATCGCGACGCCGGTATTCCACCGCTGGCATCACACCGCCGCCGACCGCGGCGGGGAAAAGAATTTTGCCGCCACTTTCCCGGTGCTCGACCTCCTGTTCGGCACGTTCTACATGCCGAAAGGCGAATTGCCGGACCGCTACGGCATCGCCGAGCGCGAGTTCCCGGCGAGCTTCCCGGCACAGCTGGTGCACCCGTTCACGCAGTGACCGGCGCCCCGCTCGCCAACGCGCCGGTCATTTTCGGATCATCGTTAAGCAAGCGTCACCAGCGGCGTTGCAAGTCTCGCTTCTGCTTGCACGCTTTGCACTTCATTCACGAATTTACAGTCAAGTGAACGCGTCAGTGCGAGTGTAAGTGCGAGTGTCGATTTACGGCTTGTTCGGTCGTCGAATCCGCGTAGCGTTTCGGAGAGTATCGATGACGGCGTTGTCTGCGCCAGGCCTTGCGGCCTCGAGGACGCTGCGTGGGTTCGCGGCGGCCCTCGTCGTCAGCGCCGCGCTCGCCGTCCTCGCCGCGCCCGCCCTCGCCGACGAGGTCCTCCCGGTTCAGCTCGATCAGGCGCGGATCATCAAGCTGCCCGAGCGCGCCGCGACGCTGGTGATCGGCGACCCCTTGATCGCCGACGTCTCGCTGCAGCCCGGCGGGCTCGCGGTCGATCACCGGCAAGAGCTACGGCGCGACCAATGTCGTTATTCTCGATAAGACCGGCGCGGTGCTGATGGAACGCAACGTCGAGGTCGAAGGGCCGCCCGATCGCGTCGTCTACGTCTATCGCGGCGCCGTCCGCAACACCTATAGCTGCACGCCGGAATGCGCCCCCCGCGTCACGCTGGGCGACGATTTCGATTACTTCGACAAGAACCTGGCGCAAGCCGGCAGCCGCAGCAGCCAGGCGCTCGCGGCCGGCGCGGGCGGACATTAGTCCGGCTAGAGCACATCGGCGCATCGCCGCACTCCCTGAAACTTTTCGGAAAACTCGCGCGGCCGATAGTTAGCGGGACTTGAAACCGTGCCGGCCGTTTTTGCCGCCCGCCGCAAGCAAACGCCAACTCCGCATTGCTACTGCTCGATGCTCAGGGCAACGATTGCTCGAGTGAGGGCTTCTCGTGATTCAGCAGGCGCGCATTGTCCTAGCTTTTGCATCCATTTCGATCCGCCGCTTCGTCAAGCAGGATCGAGCGGGAGCGAGCGTCGAATTCGGATTGCTGGCTGCGCCTTTTATCGCGGGATTGTTCGCCATCCTGCAGACGGCGATGGTCTTCTTCGCCGGTCAGACGCTGGAAACCGCGGCGGCCGCCTCGGCCCGCCTGATTTTCACCGGCCAGGCGCAGACCAATGGCTGGAGCGCCGCGCAGTTCAAGGCGCAGGTCTGCAATCAGATCCACGGCATCTTCAACTGCAACAGCGGCGTTTACGTCGACGTCGAGACTTATCCCTCGTTTGCTTCGGCCAATACCGGCCTGCCGATCGCCAATGGCAGTCTCAACACCGGCGCGCTCGGCTACAATCCCGGCGGCCCGGGCAGTATCGTGATGCTGCGGCTTTATTACCAGTATCCGGTCTACGTCAATCTGTTCGGATTCAATTTGAGCAATCTCAACGGCGGCCTCAATCTGTTCGCCGCGACCGCGATCTTCCGCAACGAACCCTATGCTTCGTCCTGACGCGCCAATCGGGAGCTCTGTCATGTCAGCAACACCGAAAGCCACGGTCGCCGTCGTTATAAATCCTAGCGCCCCGGGGCGGCGCATCGCTCGTTTCGCCGGCGACCGCAGCGGCGTGTCGGCGGTGGAGTTCGCGCTGTTGTTGCCGATGATGATGACGCTTTATCTCGGCAGCGTGGAAGCCTCGCAGGGCATCGCCACGAACCGCAAAGTGACGCTGGCGACCCACACGCTCGCCGATCTGGCGAGCCAATATACCGACATCACCAACGCCGACATGTCGAACATCCTGGCCGCCGGTCCGGCCATCCTCGCGCCCTATCCGACGGCGACACTGCAGGAAGTGGTGTCGGAAATCTCGATCGACGCCCAGGGCGTGCCGACGGTGGTGTGGAGCGACACGCTCAATGGCTCGGCGCTCACCGTCGGGCAAGTCGTCAGCGTGCCGCCGTCGCTCGCGGTGCCGAACAGCTATTTGGTGCTGTCGCAGGTGCAGTACAATTACAATCCGACCTACGGCTATGTGTTGACCGGAACGATGACGTTGCAAGATCAGATTTTCATGCGGCCGCGGCAGTCCTCCTCGATCGCGCGGACGGCATCGTGACGATTATTTGAGATCCGGTATCGGCAGCGCCGTGGTCGATTTGATCTTCTCCATGGCGAAGCGCGAGGTCACGTTCTTCAGCGGCACCGTGGCGATCAGGCGTTTGTAGAAGGCGTCGTAGCCGGCGATGTCCGGCACCACGACGCGCAGCATGTAGTCGACGTCGCCGGCCATGCGGTAGAATTCCATCACCTCCGGCATGGCGGTGACGGTCTTGGCGAAGCGCTCGAGCCAGTCCTGCGAATGATCGCCGGTTTCGATCGAGACGAAGACGCTGATTTTCAGCCCGATGCTGTCCTGGTCGACCAGCGCGACCCGCTTCTGGATCACGCCGTCGGCCTCGAGCCGTTGAATGCGCTTCCAGCATGGCGTCGAAGAAAGCCCGACCCGGGTGCCGATTTCGGCCACCGAGAGAGAGGCATTTTCCTGCAGCACGGCAAGGATCTTACGGTCTATGGCATCCATTAGAGATATTCTTCCATACAGCTATCGAATGAGATATCTATAGAGAAAAATATTCTAAATCAAGCGGCAGGTTCCGGCGCCCCCTGTTGCGCCAAAAAGGCCTCGACTTCGGCCCGGGTTGGGGCAGCCCGAAGAGCCGCCGAGCCGGGAGCATTTTATGCCGGCGGCGGCGGCGCCAAAGCGCATGGCCGCGACCTCGTTTCGCCCCTCCGCCAGCCCAGCACAAAGCCGCCGTGGAAGGCGTCGCCGGCGCCGAGCGTATCGACCGCCGTCACAGGAAATACCGGCAGGCTGCGCATCGCGCCGCTCTCCAGATAGACGATGTCGTCCGGCCCATTGCTGACGGCGAGGAACGCGCCGGTATGGCGCGCGATGTGCCGCAAGCCGTCGCCGAGGTCGGCAAGGCCGGTGGTCTCGCGCAAACATTCCGACGAGAAGATCACATGCGAGGCGAGACGAAACAGCGGGTCCTCGGCGAAAGTCGGCCGGTCGCCGTCAAGCACCACCGGCAGGCCGCGGCGGCGCGCCGCCGCGCAGATCGGCTCGACGAATTCCGGATAGCGGTTGTCGGCCAGCACCGCATCCGCCAGGGCGACGACAGCCTCGGGATCGCGCCGGCGCCGTCGCTGCGATCCGTTCGTCGCGATAGGTAACGATAGTGCGGTCGCCGCGCGCATTGATGACGATCGCCGACAGCGCGGTGGCGAGACCGTCGACGCGCTGGCAGGCGCTGCAGTCGACCTGTTCGCGCGTGAGCGCGCGGAGCACGCGGTCGCCATTGTCGTCCTGCCCGGCCGGGCCGCCCATCGGCCCGGCGAGCGCGGCGCGGCCGCCGAGACGGGCGATGGCGACGGCGGCATTCGCCGCGCAGCCGCCGTTGACCACGAAGAAGCCTTCGGCTTGCACCTTGCCGTCGGGCTTGGGAAATTCGGCGACGCGAAAAACTTCGTCGAGCACGATGATGCCGGCGCACAGGATGCGCGGCGCGCCGGTCTTAGCGGAGGACATCGGCGCCACCCCCGACAAAGCTGCGAATAATATGATGCGCGATCGCGACCGGCGGCGGCGTGGTCAGGCCATCCGGATGCTGGCGCCGGAGCATCGAGGCCAATTCGTCGCGGGAAAACCAGCGCGCGTCTTCGAGCTCGTCGCGATCGACCACGACGGTCTGTGAAAGCGCTTCGGCGTGGCAGCCGATCATGATCGAGGACGGAAACGGCCACGGCTGCGAGGCAAAATATTTCACGCGGCCGCAACGGATACCGGACTCCTCCAGCACCTCGCGGCGCACGCCTTCCTCGATGGTTTCGCCAGGCTCGATGAAGCCCGCGAGGCACGACCACATCGTCGGCGCGAAACGGCGCGAGCGGCCGAGCACGGCGCGATCGCCCGCAATCACCAGCATGATCGCCACCGGATCGGTGCGGGGAAAATGCTCGGCGCCGCAGGACGGACAGTCGCGCCGCCAGCCGGCCTGCACCATTTGCGTCACCGCCCCGCAATTCGGACAAAAACCGTGCCGCGCATGCCAGCCGATCAGCGCCTTGGCTTCGGCGAGCGGCGGCAAATGCCGGTCTTCCACCAGGCCTTGCACGGCGATCGAGCGCAGATCGGTGATTTTTAGATCGTTGCGCGTCTTCAGCGGCTCGATGCTCGGCGCGTCGAAGCCGAGACCGAAGCGCGGCGCGCCGTCGATCAGGCCGAGAAAGATCGTCTCGCGCGACGGGCCGAAGGCCTGCGCCTCGGCGGAAGAGAACAGCGGGTCGCAGCGCTCGCCCAGCGCTTTCAACACCACGAGCTCGCCGCCGGTCAGATAAAAACCGGCGTCTTCTCGCGCGCCGAATAGCCTTATCGCATCGGCGTCGCCGCGCCACTGCGCGGCGCGGTCGATCGCGCTCGCGATGTAGCCGAGCCGAGGGGGCGGACCGAGATCGGGACGGGCGGACACGATGATCAGGCGGGCGCGAACTTATAGCGCATCATGCCGCCGTTTCGCGGAGCTGCCGGCCGGGCGGCGATACGAAAACGCGGCGATGCGGACATTCATGGAAGGGCTCCTTGGGGCGCATTTCTCACCTCCGTTTCAGCCGAATTGAAGCCGGGCCACACGGCAAGTCAAGGCGTGCTGGACTGGGGCGCCGTGCATCGTCGGGCGTTGGCGCGGGCGAGTCTGCCTTGGTTTGATAAATCGGGTGAATAGCAAGGTGTCGCCGAAATCCCCGGTCCAGGGTTCCAACGGCCCGGGTGCAAGCGTGTTTCGGCCGCCCACGTCTTCGGATTGGCGTCGCCGATCAAGTCGGTTCGTTCGATAAATCGGGTAAATAGTAAGGTGTCACTGTAATTCTCCCCGACGGCGTCCTTGGTGAGCGAGGTACTGTGTTGAATGTAACTGATACGGTGACCATCGTCACATCACGTCTCGGTTGCCGCGACGACGCGCCTCTTTGCCGCCATAACCGGAAACACGGTTCCGGCGTTCCGCCGCCGGAGTGCAAGCTTGTTCTGGCCAGACCTCGATCTAGTTGCTAATTTGGTTGTGGGGCGACGTCGGGGCCGGCTCGAAAGCGAGGCTGGAAGTGAGTCCGTCCGTTGCGCTCGGCAGCGATGGGAACGACCGCCTCCAGGTCTTGTCAGAGGACGGCGGATTCGTCTTCTGCAGAGGATGGCGCAACAGCGCCCAGGACACTGGCGACGTCGCGCTGGCGGTGTTTCCCGTCTCGGAGCAGCCAAGACCGGCCACGCTCGATCGCCTGACCCGCGAATACTCTTTGAAGGATGAGCTCGACGGCACATGGGCGGTGCGGCCGCTTGCTCTTGCGCAAGATCGCGGCCGGACCGTTCTGGTGCTCGAGGATCCCGGCGGCGAGTTGCTCAGCGGCCGCTCGGCAAGCCGATGGATGCGGGGAGTTTTTTGAGCATTGGCGTCGGCGTTGCGGCGGCTCTCGGCAAGGTGCACCGGGCCGGCCTCATCCACAAGGACATCAAGCCCGCCAATATTCTGGTGACAGCGACGGCGAAGAGATACGGCTCACCGGTTTTGGCATAGCGTCGCGGCTGCGCGCGCGAGCGGCAGCCGCCCGATGCCTCCCGAGTTCATCGACGGCACGCTCGCCTACATGGCGCCCGAGCAGACCGGACGCATGAATCGCTCCGTCGATTCACGCAGCGACCTCTACTCGCTCGGCGTGACATTTTACGAAATGCTGACCGGCAGTCTTCCCTTCGCGGCTTCCGACCCGATGGAATGGGTGCACTGCCACATCGCGCGACAGGCTATCGCGCCCGGCGAGCGAGCGAGCGGAATTCCCGCGGCACTTTCGTCGATCGTGATGAAGCTTCTCGCCAAGACCGCGGAGGAACGTTATCAGACCGCCGCGGGCGTCGAGGCGGACCTGCGCCGTTGCCTGACGCAATGGCAGTCGTACGGTCGCATCGATCCATTCCCGCTGGGCGCGCACGATGCCTCGGATCGATTGCTGATCGCCGAGGAGCTCTACGGCCGAGGCCGTGAGATCGACACCCTGCTCGCGGCCTTTGATCGGGTCGTCGGGCAAGGCACGCCGGAGCTCGTGCTGGTGTCCGGCTATTCCGGCATCGGCAAATCCTCGGTGGTGAACGAACTGCACAAGGCGCTGGTGCCGCCGCGCGGGCTGTTCGCCGCAGGCAAGTTCGACCAATACAAGCGCGACATCCCCTATGCGACCCTGGCGCAGGCGCTTCAAACGCCTGATCCGGCCGATCCTCGCCAAGAGCGAAGCCGAACTCGGCTGGTGGCGGGAGACTTTGCTCCATGCGCTGGAGCCCAACGGCGCCCTTATCGTCGACCTCGTTCCGGAGCTGAAACTCATCATCGGAGAGCAGCAGCCGGTCCCTGAGCTGCCGGCATCCGACGCCCAGCGGCGCTTCCAGTCACTGCTGCGGCGTTTCATCGGCGTCTTCGCGCGCCCGGAACATCCGCTCGCGCTGTTTCTCGACGACCTGCAATGGCTCGACGCGGCCACGTTTGGATCTGCTCGAGGATCTCCTCACCCAGAACGGCGTCCCGCACCTGCTTCTCATTGGCGCCTATCGCGACAACGAGGTCGATGCCTCTCATCCGCTGATGCGTAAACTCCGCTCGATCAAGGCGGCGGGCACGTCGTCCGTCGAGGAGATCACGCTGGGCGCGCTCGATGCCCAACACGTTTCGCAGTTGATCGCGGACGCGCTGCACTGTGAAACGGATCGGGTGGGGGATCTGGCTCAGCTGATTTTGCAGAAAACCGACGGCAATCCGTTTTTCATCAATCAGTTCCTGTCGACATTGACGGATGAAGGTCTGATCGCGTTCGATTCTGTGCATTCGCGCTGGTCGTGGGATCTCAAGCGCATCCACGCGAAGGGTTACACCGACAATGTGGCTGACTTGATGATCGGCAAACTCGCCCGGCTTCCTGCCGCAACTCAAGCAGGCGCTGCAACAACTGGCCTGTCTCGGCAATATCGCGACCACCGCGATGTTGGCGATCGTTCACGACACCACCGAGCAGGAGCTGCACGCCAGGCTTCTTGAGGCACGTCGCCAGGAGCTGGTCGATTTCCTCGAGAGCTCCTACCGGTTCGTCCACGATCGCGTCCACGAGGCTGCTTATGCGCTGATCCCGACCGAGCGGCGCGCCGCCATGCACCTGCGGATCGGCAGGATGCTGGTCGCGCATACGCCTGCCGGCAAGCTGGACGAGGCCATTTTCGAGATTGTCAATCAACTCAACCGCGCTTCGTCCTTGGTGACGGCGCCGGAAGAGCGCGAGCAACTGGCCGAATTCAATCTGCTTGCCGGCAAGCGCGCCCAAGCCTCGTCCGCCTATGTATCCGCATTGAATTACCTGACCGCGGGAGCCGCGTTACTGACGGAGGATAGTTGGCAGCAGCGTCGCGAACTCAGCTTTGCCCTGGAGCTGGCCAGGGCGCATTGCGAGTTCGCGTCCGGAGCGATCGCGGAAGCCGAACAGCGTTTGCGCAGCCTTTCCACTCGTGCCGTCACGACGGGAGAGCGCGTCGCGGTGGCCTGCCTGCAAGTCGATCTTTACCAGGGAATTGATCGTAGCGATGAGGCGGTCGCCGTGGGTTTGCGTGCGTTGCGACACCTGGGCGTCGACTTGCCGGAACGTCCGACGGAAGCCGATGCTCGACGCGCCTACGATGGCATCTGGACCCGGCTGGGCGATCGCGCGATCGAAGATCTCGTCGATCTGCCGCTCATGAGCGACCCGGATTCGCTGGCGGCTCTGGATCTTCTGATCAGAGTTGCGGTCCCGGGGCACTTTGTCTCCTTTCATATATTCGCAGTGGCTGTTTGCACGGCTGTCAGCTTGGGGCTCGAGCGAGGTCACAGCGATGCATCTTGTATCGCCTACGTGCAGCTGGGCACGCTGGCAGGACCCTACTTCGGCCAGTTCGATGCCGGCTACCGCTTCGGACGGTTGGGGTGCGAGTTGGTCGAGCGACCGGGATTGCAACGCTTTCAAGCCAGGGCATTCGAGACATTCGGTTTCCTCGTGCCTTGGACTCAGCATGTCCGAAAGGGGCGCGAGTTCCTCTTTCGCGGCTTCGACCTCGCCAGCCGGATCGGTGAAATCAGTTACGCGGGATACGCTTGCGGCCAGCTCAACACCAACTTTCTCCTGGCCGGCGACCCGTTGATCGAGGCCCAGGAGCAGGCTCGAACACGGGCTCGACTTTGCCCGCAAAGTCGGCTTCGGCGCGATCGAGGGCTGGATTCTGGGCCAACTCGGTCTCATCCGCAGCCTGCGGGGACTGACCGACCGTCTTGGCTCCTTCGACGAAGGTCGTATTCCGCGAAGCTGATCTCGAGCGTGATCTGGCGGGCAATCCGGCGCTGGCGCTTCCCGAATGTTGGTACTACATCCGCAAATTGCAGGCGCGTTTCCTCGCGGGCGAATACGCGGACGCCCTGCAGGCCGCCTCCAGGGCGGAACCGATGCTCTGGAATACCGCGTCTCTGTTGGAGATCGTCGAGTACCACTTCTACGATGCGCTTTGCCATGCGGCGGTCCATGAATTCGCCTCGCTTGAGGACCGCAAATATCATCGCGCGAGGCTGACGGAACACCTGCAGAAGCTCGACACCTGGGCGCTGCATTGCCCTGAGAATTTTGCCAACCGGGCGGCACTCGTCGGGGCGGAGGTGGCCCGGATCGAGGGGCGGGAACTCGACGCCGAGCGGCTGTACGAGCAGGCCATCCGTTCGGCGCGCGCGAACGGCTTCGTGCACAACGAGGCCGTCGCCTATGAGGTTGCCGCGCGCTTCTATGCGGCACGCGGCTTCGAGAGCATTGCCGACGCCTATCTCCGGAACGCCAGGTATTGTTATCTGCGCTGGGGCGCCGACGGCAAGGTGCGGCAGCTCGATCGGCTTTATCCGCATTTGGCCACTCCGGAGGAGCAGCGTGCCGCCGCGACCATCGGCTCCCCCGCTCCAACATCTGGACGTCGCAAGCGTCGTCAAAGCCTCTCAGGCCGTATCCAGCGAGATCGAGTTACCCAAGCTGATCGAGCGGCTGATGACGATCGCGATCGAGAACGCAGGCGCGGATCGCGGTCTTTTGATACTGCCGGCAGGCGATGAATATGCTGATTCAGGCAGAGGCCCGAGCGGCCGGCGACCGTGTCGAAGTCACGATGGGCCAAGGGCCGATAACCCGGATCAGCTGTCCCGAATCCCTCGTGCGTTATGTCATCCGCACGCAGGAAAGCGTGATCCTCGATGATGCCTCCAACCCAACATGTTCTCCGGCGACGACTATCTGCGCGATCGGCAATCGAAGTCGATCCTCTGCCTTCCGCTGATCAAGCAGAAGCAATTGACCGGAATTCTCCTCCTCGAAAACACATTGGCGTCCTACGCATTCACACCGGCCCGGATCGCGGTTCTGGAACTGTTGGCGGCACAAGCAGCGATCTCGCTGGAGAACACGCGTCTCTATGGCGATCTCCAGGAACGGGAGGCGAAGGTCCGGCGCCTTGTCGACTCCAACATCATCGGGACCTGCATTTTCGATCTCGACGGCCGCATCATGGAGGCCAACGAGGCCTTTCTCAGCATCGTGGGGTATGGCCACGACGACCTCGCGTCGGGCCGACTGCGCTGGACCGAGCTAACACCTCCCGAATGGGCCGGAGCCGACGAGCGGGCCTTGGCGGAGTTGGCTTCTACCGGGACCTGCAAGCCCTTCGAGAAGGAGTATTTTCGAAAAGACGGCAGCCGTGTGCCGGTGCTTCTGGCGTGCGCGACGTTCGGCGAAATCCGGCATCAGGGCGTCGCCTTCGTTCGTCGACCTGACCGAGCGCAAGCGCGCCGAGGAGGCCATGCGGGAGAGCGAATTGCGTTATCGCGAGGTGCAGACGGAACTGGCGCACGCCAACCGCGTCGCGACGATGGGCCAACTGACGGCCTCCATCGCCCACGAAGTCGGCCATCCCGTCGCTGCGACGCTGACGAATGCCGAAACCGCTGCGCGCTGGCTCGCCCGCGAGCCGCCGGATTTGGCAAGGGCCAAGCAGTCGATCGACCGTATTATCGGTGACAGCAAACGGGCCGCCAATATTTTTTCTGGCATTCGCGATCTCGTGAAAAGCGCGCCATCGCAAGTCGGCAGATGTGGCAATCAACGAAGCGATATTGGAGGTGATCGCGCTCGACCCGCAGTGAAATATCGAAAAACCGCGTTTCGGTGCAGATGGAGCTGGCGGAAGGTCTGCCACTCATTCACGGCGATCGGGTCCAATTGCAACAGGTGATTTTGAACTTGATCGTCAACGCCGTCGAGGCGATGAGCCAAATGGGCGACGGGCCGCGGGAACATTCTGATCAGCACCGAGCGTGATCCCGGCAGCATCCGCGTCGCAGTGCAGGATTCGGGCCCGGGACTGCCTCAAGCCGGCTCCGAGCAGGTCTTCACAGCATTCTATACGACCAAGGCTACCGGTTTGGGGATGGGTCTTTCGATTTGCCGTTCGATCATCGAGGCGCATGGCGGGCGGCTCTGGGCGGAGCCTAACGAACCGCGCGGCGTGGTGTTTTGCTTCACGCTGCCGGTGGGGGACCAAACGCTGGCGAACACGTCCAGCGCATAGGCTGGGTGGTATCCGGCACGTCGATAGCCGCCGAAAGCAATTCCGAAAAAGCCGCAGCGCTGCAGCAACTACCCCGCAGGCGCGCAGCGACAGGCGGGATTACGGCTGGAGAGGCAGACCCCGGATGGCGCTGCGCGCATCCGGGCTAGGCTTGCCTCGGCTAGGCTTGCCTCGACGCGCGATGCGGCGCGCCGGTGCATTCGGGCCGCGAGCGTCGAACTTAGAAAGATTTGCCCAAGTTCAACATGACCGTGGTCAGCGTGTGCGACCCGGTTGCGAGGTTATAACTCTGGAACGGCGCGAAATTCGCCGATGGCGCGCTGACATTTTGCGAGCGTGCGAAGGCCCAGTTCGAATCGACGCCGGCAAACCAGCCGCCTGAGAGCTGATAACGCGCGCCGACGCCGACCGCGGGATCGGCCTGCCACCAGGTCTTGGTGGCGGACGTGGCGGGGGCGCCGGGGCCGGCGCCCGGCTCGGTCAGGTTGAAGCCCGCCTGGAAGCGGTCGAAATCGAAGCCGCCGTGGACGTCAAAGGAGAGGCCCGGCACGTTGATACCGAAGGTCCTTGCCGGTGTGCGATACCCCAAAGCGATCGGTATCGACCACGTCTCTTTCAAAAACGACGTACCGGTCCCCGCCGGACCGGCATTGAGGCCTGAGAACGAAGCCGTAGCCCGGCCTGGATCAATGGCCGCGATGGCCAAAAAGAGATCACAGAGGCTGAAGGCCATCGGAGCTCCACTCGTAATGTCCGTCGGATCATCTCCACCTGAAATCGTTATGCACGCGTTGGTTACAGTGGGGGCTAATTCAACTGCTACGCCGCCGGCGGGTGTCGTGTGGTTGAGCGATTGCGATTGGGTCACGGTCGGGGGAGCGCCGCCAATATCGGTGCCGCTCATCGAACCGTTGCCGCGGTAGTTTAGGAAGCCGAAGTTGCCCATGACTGAGAAGCCAGACATTCGCGGTGGCGCCGCGACGTTTCGCCCGCGACGCTCCGGAGCACGCTCCGTTGCGTCCAGCCCCGGCCGGGCCGTGCTCTCGTGAAGCTTCTTTTTCTCGTGATGCGTCTTTTTCGACGGCGGGTGCGAGGCGCCGTCCATACTCTGCGCCACCGCGGCTGACGCGAACAGCGATAGTGCGACGCCTAGCACCAAGGGAGCGCTACGCAAAGCGCCCCTGTTCGCGCCCGCGCGCGCGCCAGAAATCTCGGTCATGAATATCGCCCCGTTGCGGACTCAAAACGGTCCGTCTTCGTCTTCGGCAAGACAGCATCGATTTGCAACGGAAGGAAGGAATGAAGCCGATTTTGCCGCACTTGCCAGCGGAGCGTTACTCAAATGTCACAAAATGACCATGGAACCCAATCGCAGATGGTGGTTCGCGACCGCTGCACGCATGACTGTCGCGATGATGTGGAAGGTGAGTGCCCGCATAAGCGCAGCGACATGATGGCGACGTCCCCGTTACCACCAGCTGCGCTGCGCCCGGGGGCGCCTGTCGCCCGATTGGGAATTCCAATCGCGCTGATAAGGATAAAAGCCCCCGCCCCACCCGCCGGTGTCGCTTGCAAGGTTCACGTCGGTCGTAGGCTTGCGCGTGATAAAGCCGCCTTGGGGCTGATTGCTCAGCACCGCGACAAATTCGGTACGGTAGTTGGTCTCGGCGCTCAACGGCTCGTCCGAGATGACGATCGAGGATCGCGGCAAGGCGGTCGGCGCGATCCGGTCGAGCACATCCTGCGGGATGGTGACACGGTCGAGCGCGTCCTTGGCGTCGTCGCCGCCATCGATGGTGACGGCGGTCCAGCGCAGGCCCTTGTCGCTGCGGGCCATCGCGGTGAACACATGCGTGCCGATCGGCTTGTCGGGGTCGCGGATCGTGATCGGAACCTCGATCGTCGAGTCGAACAGTTCGCCGCCGTCCGGCAGCTCCTTATGGGTGTTGCGCCGCACGTAAAGCGTCTTCGTCGCGCGGCTGATGTAGACGGAGACCGGCTCGAGCGCGAGCTTCGCGTCGCTGGCCGCCTTGGCGGCAGCGGTCTTTTTAATATCGGCCGCCTTGGCCGCGTCCTTGGTGGCGGCGGCGAGGTCGAGCGCCGCTTTGGCGTCGGCCTTGGCTTGATCGAGCTGCGTCCCCCATGCCGCGGCGTCGGCGGTGGCCTTTTTTTCCGGTCCTCGGCCCGCGCCTTCGCCTGATCGGTGCTGGCGGCCGCGGTTGCTCTCTCGGCGGACGCAAGGTCGCCATCGGCGCGGTTCTTGAGGAGCCCGAGCTTGCGCAGCGACGCCGTGAGCATCGACGCCTCGCGCGTGGCCGTCGCCGCGGCCTTTTTCGCCTCGTCGGCGGCGTTGGCGGCGTCCTCGGCGTCTCGTGCGAGCGTCGTCGCCCGCGCCGGAGCCAGCGCCAGCGCATCCTCGCTCGGCGTGAAGAGCGCGGGGTGCGAAAACTCCACCGGCGCCGCGTCGACGGGCGAGATGATCACCCGCATCCCGATCCATGTCTTGTCGAACAGCTTTTCCGCAAAGCCGTAGGGCATCCGGACGCAGCCGTGGGAGGCGGCATAGCCGGGCAGCGGGCCGCCATGCAGCG
The DNA here is from genome assembly GCA_963696555.1 of uncultured Alphaproteobacteria bacterium. Lineage (GTDB taxonomy): Bacteria > Pseudomonadota > Alphaproteobacteria > Rhizobiales > Xanthobacteraceae > BOG-931. The sequence goes on from CAVOKR010000015.1 coordinate 205,879, forward strand.
CGACGCCATTCCACGTGATGCGCTGCATATTCGGCATCCAGGCATCGTCATACATGCTCGAGTGGTGGTCCTTGTCCTTCTCGACGACGGCAAAGACGCCGGCCGGCGTCTCGCGGCCTTTGATGCCGGTCGACACCGGGGCGCGCACGATCCAGCCGTCGGCGTCGTAGAAGGTGACCTGCTGCGACTTGATCGACACGATCGCCATGATCGGCTCGCCCGCTTCGCGCGGCGCCGTCGCTTCCTGGGGCGGCCCCGGGTGCGGCTGTTTGGCCATGGCGCCGGCGGAGTGCAGCATCAAGGCGACTGCCGCCGCGAGAGCGACCGTGGCGGGAGATTTTGAACGCCGCTGCATCACAGCGGATTGCGCCAGCGAAAATTTATGTGTCATGCCATTCTCAAGGGAAATGTCCGTCAGCGATTGCGCCGATCAGACCGGTTCGTTGGGATAGTCACTCACCCTCCTCAGCGCCCAGGCGACGACTAAGTTCCCGATCGGCCTACACCTCCGGCAAAAAAGTGAACCGTCGGCTTTCGCCGATCAGGCTGTAACAAAGATGGGTTAAGGACCCTCCTACGCCCGCTCTGCGAGCGTCGGAGGGTTTATGGAAGCAAAACCCATCGACCGGCCGCGAGGCCGCGACGCTTGACGGAAAGCCCCTCGAAGGCGACCCTCGGCAGGGTTGGCGAAGACAGCGGGCACCATAAGCCCGCGCAGCCGGGAGGAACGCCTCATGCCACGCGCACCACGCGTCGTCCTTATCGGCGGCGGCATCGGCGGACTTGCCGCGGCGCTGGCGCTCGAGCGGCGCGGCGCCGAAGCCGTCGTCTGCGAGCAGGCGCCGGCGCTGAGCGAATTCGGCGCCGGCCTCAACCTCACGCCAAACGCCGTCAAGGCGCTGCGCGCGCTCGGCGTCGGGACCGAGATCGAAGCGATCGGGTCGGGCTCGGAATATATGCTGATGCGGTCGTGGAAATCGGGCCGTGTCATCTCGCGCGCGCGGCGCGGCGAGTTCCGCGAACTTTACGGCGCGCCCAATCTGACGGCGCATCGCGCCGATCTCCTCGGCGTGCTGCGCGGCGCGCTGAAGACGACCGAGATCCGGCTCGGCAAGCGCGCCATCGCGGTCGAATCGAGCGACCGCGGCGCGGTTGCGCGCTTCGCCGACGGCAGCGATATCGAAGCCGATATCGTCGTGGGCGCCGACGGTATTCATTCGGTGGTGCGCAACAGCCTGTTCGGCGCCGAGGCGCCGCGCTTCACCGGCTGCATCTGCTGGCGCGGCATGGCGCCGGCCGACGCGGTGCCGCGCGATATCAATGTGGCGGACGGCGCGCTGTGGATGGGGCCGCACGGCCATGTGGTGCACTACCCGGTGCGCCGCGGCGAACTCGTCAATATCGTCGCCCATCTCGACAGCACGGCCTGGACCGAGGAATCGTGGACGCACGAATGCGATCTCGGCGAGGTGACTGCGGCCTATAGGGGCTGGAATCCGGCGCTGACCCGGCTCTTTCCCTATAGCGAGCACTGGTACAAATGGGCGCTCTACGATCGCGACCCGCTGCCGCGCTGGAGCAAAGGCCGGGCGACGCTGCTCGGCGATAGTGCGCACGCCATGCTGCCTTATCTCGGCCAGGGCGCCGCCATGGCGATCGAGGACGGCTGCGTGCTCGCGGCGATGATCGCGCGCCATGGCGAGGATTTGAACGCAGCGCTTGCGGGTTACGAGCGGATGCGGGCGCCGCGCACCAAGGCCGCCGTGCTCGGCTCGCGGGCCCGCGCCAAGGAGAACCACCTCGCCTCGCGCTTCGCGCAACTCAAGCGCGACGTGAAATTCGCCTGGCGGGCGCGCTTCGGCACCGACAACACCGCGTTTCAGGCGGCCTGGCTCTATGACTACGACGCCGGCCGGGAGATGGCGTGAGCATGATGATTTAAACCCGCTCGTCCCCGCGAAAGCGGGGAACCAGAATACTCGGCTGGATTCCCGCTTGCGCGGGAATGAGCGGCCGGTGGAGACGAGTCCGCATGAACTCACCTCTCCAGCAAGCCACGGTGGGTTTCGCGACGCGAAACCCACCCTGCATTTTTGTTACTCGAATGCTCCCGGAAACACTTCGACGACCGCGCCGTTGGTGACATTCACCAACAACAGGTCCGGTCCGTATTGCACATATTGGAAACCAGGATCGGGCGGCGGCAAGCCCATGTCGGCCCAGTCGGCATAGTAATAAGTCGGCGTGGACCAGAAGAGCGGCGGCAGGATCGCGCCCACGGTCCAGAGTTGATAGCCATAGCCGGCCGGATAAGCCCACGGACGCGCGTAGTGGACCGGATGCCATGCGTAAGGATGGCCGTGGAACAGCCACGGCGCATGGACCCCGACATGAACCGGACCGCCGACATGGCCCATGGCTCCGGGCGGCAGGCCGCCGGGGTGCGCCATGGCGCCGGGCGGCGGACCGTGCGGGTGCGCCATCGCGCCGGCTGGCGGACCGTGCGGAACCATGGCCGGCCGCGCCGGCGGATGCGGCGGACCGCCCGGGTGCGGCCCGCCGGGATGGGCCTCCTTGTGCTCTTGGGCGAGAGCCAAAGTCGGCAACGCCAGCGCCAACATAGCGGCAATGGCAAGGGCACGCAGCATGGCAATCCTCATCGTTATGTCGTGGCGGGGAATGGGCGTTGAGATTCGCCCAGAAGCTAGCAAATCGCCGTCACGATGTAACGCCCAACGATGAAGGTTATTTAGTGGCGGGTCAGCCAGGCGCGCGCGGCGCGCTGCGCCGCAGCAATATCGGCGGCGCGCATTTCGCTCGCGATCTCGCAGCGCAAGCGCACCGCTTCGCTCGAGCCGTGCATGCCGGCGATGTTGAACCACTTATGCGCCGACACCATGTCGGCGGGCCCGCTGTTGCCGGTGGAATACATGATGCCGAGCTGCAGGAATTTTTCCGCATCGGCCTCCGCGCGCAGCAGCTCGGTCGCTTGCCCCGCGGTCTTGCTCAGCATCGTTCTCGACATCGTGCTCGTCATGGCTCTCGACATGGCTCTCGACATGGCCGTGCTCCCTGCAACTGGCTCACCCTCGCCGACGATCGAGAACCTATCGGCAACACCTGCCGCCCCGGAAATTCGGGAATTCTCCATAAGGGCCATACCGTAAGGGCAGCTTGCTTTCGGGGCTTCTCCGGCCGATATAGGGGCCGGGAGGTTGGCGGTGGACGAGCCACTCGCCAACCGGGTCAGATCCGGAAGGAAGCAGCCCTAACGAGCGCGGTTCGGGTCGCTCGTCAGCCTCCCACCCATTCATTTCTCGTAGCCCGCATGGAGCGCAGCGCAATGCGGGAAGGGCCGCCCCGGATTTCGTTGCGCTCAACCCGGGCTTCGTTCCGAGTATCCGCAATCTGATGCGATGACCGACGCAACCCCACAATCCAAAACCTACCGCGTGCTGGCGCGCAAATACCGGCCCGCCACCTTCGACGACCTGATCGGCCAGGACGCCATGGTGCGGACGGTCTCGAACGCGTTCGAGACCGGCCGCATCCCGCAGGCCTGGATCCTGACCGGCGTGCGCGGGGTCGGCAAAACCACGACGGCGCGGATTCTGGCGCGTGCGCTCAATTACGAATTGCCGGACGGTTCGATCACCGGCCCGACCATCAAGATGCCGGTGCTCGGCGTGCATTGCGAAGCCATCATGGAAAGCCGCCATCTCGATGTCATCGAGATGGATGCCGCGTCCCATAACGGCGTCGACGACGTGCGCCAGATCAACGAGGCCGTGCGTTATGCGCCGGTATCGGCGCGCTACAAGGTCTATATCCTCGACGAAGTCCACATGCTGACGCCGCAGGCCTTCAACGCGCTGTTGAAGACGCTGGAAGAACCGCCGCCGCACGCCAAGTTCGTCTTCGCCACCACCGAAATCCGCAAAGTGCCGATCACCGTCTTGTCGCGCTGCCAGCGCTTCGATCTGCGCCGGGTCGACGCCGCGCTGTTGGTGAAACATCTGCAAGGCATCGCCGGCAAAGAGACGATCGAAGCCGAGCCCGAAGCGCTAGGCCTGATCGCGCGCGCCGCCGAAGGCTCGGTACGGGATTCGCTGTCTTTGTTCGATCAGGCGATCGCACACGCGGCGGGCCCGGTGCGCGCCGAAGATGTGCGGCAGATGCTCGGGCTTGCCGATCGCACCCGGGTGATCGATCTGTTCGAGGCGCTGATGCGCGCCGATATCGGAGCCGCGCTCGCCGAACTGCGCAGCCAATACGATTCCGGCGCCGATCCCGCGATGGTGCTCGGCGATCTCGCCGAGTTCACCCATTTCGTCACGCGCGTGAAGATCGTGCCGGCGCTTGCCGACGACGTGTCGCTGATGGAAGCCGAGCGCGTCCGCGGCCGCGCCTTCGCCACCAAATTGTCGATGCGGGTTCTGGCGCGAGCCTGGCAAATGCTGCTCAAGGGCATCGGCGAGGTCGAGGCCGCGGGCCGCCCGGTCGATGCCGCCGAAATGGTTTTGGTGCGCATCGCCTATGCGGCCGACTTGCCGACGCCCGATGAAGTGATCCGCTCGCTCGGCGACACCCGCGGCAACGGCGGGGCGGCGCAAAGCTCTGGCGCGACGGCGCCGGCAGCGCCATCACGTCCCGAGCTGCGTACGGAAAGCCGCTCCCCTTCCCTTCCCGCACGCGGCGGAGGGAACGCGATTGCAGCGGCGCAGACCGCACCACGCGAGGAACCCACTGCGCGCGAGAATGACAAGGCCGAGCCGGCGCGCATCGTCAAGAATTTCGCCGACCTGATCGCGCTCGCCGCCGAGAAACGCGACATCGGCATCAAGAGCGCGCTGGAACGCGACGTGCGGCTGGTGCGCTTCGAAGACGGCACGCTCGAATTAGCGCTGGAACCGAGCGCGCGGCCGACGCTGGTCGGCGAGTTGTCGAAGAAGCTTTCGGATTGGACCGGCCGGCGCTGGATGGTCGCCGTCTCGGCCGAAGCCGGGATGCCGTCGATGCGGGCGCAATCGGACGCGCGCAAGGCGGAGCTGAAAGACACGGTGCGCGCCGATCCGCTGGTGCAGGCTGTGCTGCAACGCTTTCCGGGCGCCGAAATTATCGATGTGCGCCCGCCGGGCGACCCGGCCGCTGACTTGGGCGATATGCCGGAAGCCTCACAGAACGAAAGTGATCTCGATGCCTGATTTTCTCGGCCTGATGAAACAAGCCACCGAACTGAAATCGAAAATGGAAGCGATGCAGGCCGAGCTCGAGCGCATCGAGGTCGAGGGCGCGGCCGGCGGCGGCCTGGTCGCCGTGAAGCTCTCCGGCAAAGGCGACTTGCGCGCGACCAGCATCGACGATTCTTTGCTCAAGCCCGACCAAAAAGAAATCCTCGAAGATCTCATCGTCGCGGCCCATGCCGACGCCAAGCGCAAGCTCGAGAGCCAGCTTGCGGAAAAGATGCAGGCGCTCACCGGCGGGTTGCCGCTGCCGCCGGGGCTGAAGCTGTTTTAATGCCCGCTATCGCCGCCGGTCCCGAGATCGAACGCCTGATCCAGCTCTTGGCGCGCCTGCCGGGGCTCGGTCCGCGCTCGGCGCGGCGCGCGGCCTTGTTCCTGATCAAGAAGCGCGAACTCATCATGGCGCCGCTGGCGGCAGCGCTGCAGACCGCGATGGAGAAGATCGAGGTCTGCCGGATCTGCGGCAATATCGACACGCAAAATCCCTGCACGGTCTGCACCGATCGGCAAGCGCGACCGCTCGGCCATCGTGGTGGTCGCCGATGTCGCGGATCTTTGGGCGCTGGAGCGCGCGCATGCCATCAACGCGCTCTATCACGTGCTCGGCGGCACGCTGTCGCCGCTCGACGGCGTCGGGCCCGACGACTCTGACGCATCGACGCGCTGGTCAAGCGCGCGAGCGATCCGGCGGTCAAGGAAGTGATCATCGCGCTCAGCGCCACGGTCGACGGCCAGAGCACCGCGCATTACATCACCGACCTGCTGCACGACGCCGAATGTGAAGGTGACGCGGCTCGCCCACGGCGTGCCGGTCGGCGGCGAACTCGATTATCTCGACGAGGGGACGCTGGCCGCCGCCATGCGCAGCAGGACGCCTTTTTAGGCACCTGGCGGCGCTGCCTGCAATTTAGCCAGGCGAAAGCCCGCTAATCCGACCAAACGCCGGCTTTGCCATGCCGAGCGAAACCCAGACGGCCGGAATTCATGCATGATTTTCCCGTCTGGCCCGGCCGGCCGAAGTTGGCCCACGGTTTGCATGGTGATGGTCGGCGATCTCGGTCTCACTTACCGTGATAAATTGAGGTTGCTGGAGCCCCGGCATTCCCGGCACCGGGGCTCTATTATTTGGGCTAGCCCCCAGCGTGGCGGAAGCGCCGCGCGGGTCGTATAAGCCCCGCATGAGCGACGACATCCCCTTCAACAAGAGCCTTCGACCTCGAGCCCGACACGGTGCGGGACATCGCGCCGGGCGTCCGCGCGGTGCTGACCAACAATCCGGGCCCGTTCACCTTCAAGGGCACGATGAGCTACATCATCGGCCGCGGCAAAGTGGCGATCCTCGATCCGGGGCCGGACGACGACGCCCATGTGGCGGCGCTGCTCGATGCCGTGCGCAACGAAACCGTCACCCACATTTTCGTCACCCATACGCATCGCGATCACTCGCCGGCGGTGCCGAAGATCAAGGCGGCGACCGGCGCAAAAGTGTTCGCCCAAGGCCCGCACCGGCTGGCGCGGCCGCTGCATATCGGCGAGACCCGGCGGCTCGATGCTTCGGCCGACATGGATTTCCGGCCCGATGTCGCGCTCGCCGACGGCGAGGTGGTGGCGGGCGACGGCTGGACGCTCGAAGCGGTGACGACGCCCGGCCACACCGCCAATCACATGGCCTTTGCCTTCAAGGAATCCGATCTTCTCTTCGCCGGCGATCATGTGATGGCCTGGTCGACCACGATCGTGGCGCCGCCCGACGGCGCCATGAGCGATTACATGGCCTCGCTCGAAAAACTCGCCCGCCGCAGCGAACCGCTTTACCTCTCCGGCCACGGCGCGCCGATTCCGGAGGCGCAGCGCTACGTGGCAGCACCTGATCCGGCACCGCAAGGCGCGCGAGGCCTCGCTGTTGCATCGGCTCGGCAAAGGCGCGGCCGACATCCCGACTTTGGTCAAGGCGGTCTATATCGGGCTCGATCCGCGTCTCGCCGGCGCCGCCGGCTTATCGGTCCTGGCGCATATGGAAGATCTGGTGGCACGCGGCGTCGTCGAGACCGAAGGGCCGCCGTCGATCGCCGGCACCTACCGCTTGGTGGCGGCGCCCTTGGCTGCCGGCTGACGGCGGCGGCGCTTTCTTTTCCGGCACCGGTGCTGCCAACACATCGTCGATATCGTCGATCAGATTGCGCACCCGCGCCGCATTGGTGCCGATATCGTTGCGGCCGTAGCGCGAAGCCGAGCGCACGTCGATGCGGGCGCCATCGCTGGTCGGACGGATCCGCACCACCACGTCGTCGCGAAAGCCGAGGATCGGCGTGCGCGCCACCGCTTCGATGACGCCGTCGCGCCCGGAGACGCCGGAGGCGCGAGTTTCGCCGGCGCGCGGCGGCGGTCCCGGGAGCGGCGGCCGCGTATCGACGATGCGCCATTTGCGCTTGACGATCACTTTCATGGCCGCGTCGAAGGCTTCCTGCGGCGTCGATGTGGTGTCGTCGGGCTCGATATCCGAATAGGCGGTATGCTGCTGCTCGGCGGCGTAAAGACCCGCATAGACCACCGGATTGGCATCGCGCGGCCGCAACCGCGCGATCGCATCGAATTGCGGCGGATCGATCGGGTCGGTGGTGATGTCGGAAATAGCCGGCAACCGATAGGCCTTGATGCCGAGATAGAGCGGATAGGCAATCAGCGCCAAACCGATGAAGACTGCGGTCGCGGCATGACGGCCGCCGCCGACGCCTTCGCGCCAGATGACGACGACGGCGCCGAAGGCGAGGAGGATGGCGACACAGGCCAGCACCAGGGCGCCGGCAAGCGTCGACAGCGCCGGCACGATATCGAGCGCGCCGGAGCGCACGATGATGACGGCGATCAGCGTCGTGGCCAGCGAAAAGAACGCGATGCGGCGCGCCCAAATGGCGAGCCGCGAGATCGGCTGTTCGTTGTAGATGCGGCGGCGCATTTCGTGGAATTTCGCTATGACGGCGGACGGCGGGCGGGAAGCAACGGCATAGCATTTTTCGCCGCCATGGCGCGCGGAATTAAGGCGCCCGATCCGCCGCATCAGGGCGCGGCAAAGCCGCGGCAGTACACGCCACTCTAGGAGAGGAGCGACAAAATCTCGGCTTTTAGGCTGGCGAAGGCCGGCGCCGCGCGATGGCGCGGCCGGTCCAGGGCCACAGGCACGACGGCCTTGATCCGCCCAGGCCGCGGCTCCATCACGACGATCTTGTCGCTCAAATAGGCCGCTTCCTCGACGTCATGCGTCACCATGATCATAGTGATCCGTTCGCGCTGCCAGATGCGTAGAAGCTCGTTTTGCAGATAGCTGCGCGTGAGCGAATCGAGCGCGCCGAGCGGCTCGTCGAGGAGGAGAATATCCGGCCGCGTCACGAGTGCCCGCGCGATCGCGGCACGCTGCGCCATGCCGCCCGAGAGCTGATGCGGATAGGCGTTCTCGAAACCGGAAAGACCGACCAGGGCGATATTCTCTTCGACGCGGCAGGTTGCCTCGCCGGCATCCAGTGCTTCCAGGCCAAGGGCGACGTTCTGGCGCACGGTCAGCCAGGGAAACAGCCGGTGTTCCTGGAACACGAGTCCGCGCTCGGCACCCGGGCCTTCGATTTGGCGCGAGCCGAGCACGATCTCGCCGTCGTAATCGTTGTCGAGGCCGATGATGAGCCGCAGCAGCGTCGATTTTCCGCACCCAGACGCGCCGAGAATACTGACAAACTCCCCCGGCCCGACATCGAATGAAATATTGCGCAGCACCGCAAGCGGCTCGTCGCCGACGCGATAGCTCTTGCTGACCGCGCGCAGCCGCAGCTCGGAATGTGAACCGGGCGCCGGCGTCATGCTCATCGGGCGGCGTCCTGCCAACGGAGCAGATGCGCGAAGACGCGCCGGCAAAGCGTGTTGATGGCAAAGCCGGTCAGCGCGAGCGTCAATACGCCAAGCAAAACCAGATCCATGCGGAACTGGCCGCGCGCTTCGCCGATGAATGTGCCGAGGCCGCGGCCGACGCCGATAACATATTCCGCGCCGACCGTTCCGATCCAGGCTGTGATCAGCCCGATCTGGATGCCGATAAATATCGACGGCAGCGCGCCCGGAAGAAAGAGCCGTGTCAACCGCTGGCGGCGCGAGAAGCCCATCACGGCAGCCAGTTCCCGATATTGCAGCGGAATGATGCGCAGCCCGTCATGGGTGTTGAGCGCCGCCGGAAAAAAGGCCGACAGCGCGACAAAGACGATCTTGGCGGTCTCGCCATTGCCGAACCATGCCGAAAACAGCGGGATCCAGGCGAACAGCGCGATCTGCCGCAGCGCGTGAAACGATGGACCCGCCACGCGTTCGGCGGTCCGCGACGCTCCAAGGAGCGCGCCGAAGGCAATGCCACCAACGGCGCCGATGCCGAAGCCGGCCGTGAACCGCGCCGAAACTCGTGGCGAGGCCGAGCCAGATCTCCCGGCCGGATGGGTCGACGAAGGGCGCCGCCAGAATAGCTTCGGGCGGCACCAGAAGCTCGCTGTGCAGCGCCGGGGTGTGCGCGGCCGCGGTCCACAGCCCGAGGAGCGCCGTCGGGAGCAGGACGCCGCGCCGCCAGGCCGGCGAATAAGACCAGCGCGCCGCGGAGCTCGGCAAGATGTCAGTCATGAATTCGCTCTTGGATTCGGGTGCCATCGTTGCAGCCGCCGCTCCAGGCATGCCAAGCCTATATCCAGCAACAGGCCGATGACGCCGATCACGATCATGCCGACGATGACGATATCGATCTGAAACAGCGTGCGGCCCCACACCATCATGTAGCCGACGCCCTCGGTGGCCGCGAGCATCTCGACGACGATCAGCGCGATCCAGGCATGGCTCAAGGCCAGGCGCAGGCCGCCGAAGATCGTCGGCAGCGCCGCCGGCACCAGCAGTTTCAGCAACACCGTCCGGCGGCTCAGCCGCAGCACCGACGCCACTTCGAGATATTGGCGCGGGATGTTGCGGATGCCCTGCGCGGTCGACAGCGCGGTCGGCACCAGACAGGCTTTGGCGATGATCAGATATTTGAGGATGTCGTCGAGACCGAAGATCAGAATGAGGATCGGCACCCAGCCCAATGACGGAATTTGGGCGAGCGCGCGAAACAGCGGACCGCAATAATCCTCGACCGCGCGCGACATGCCCATCGCCGCGCCGAAGACGAGACCGGCCGTGCTGCCGATGACGAAGCCGCAGGCGATGCGCCACAGGCTGATCTTCAGATTGGCGGCGATCTCGCCGTCGCGGAGGAGATCGTAGAAGGTTGAGGCGACGAGCGACGGCGGCGGCAGAATCTGGACCGGCAGCGATCCACTCAGCGTCGCCGCCTCCCAGGCAACCAGGACGAGGATCGGGACGATCAGCGGCAGGACGATGCGTGACAGCCGCGGCGACGGCAGGCGCCATCCGCGCGGCCGGATGCCATCAAGGTCGGATCGCGCGAGCGCGGAGAGGTTGACATTCATGAGGCGATGTCTCGCATGACGAGAAGCCCTGACGGCGCGCGGAGAAGGCTAATTGGTCGGCTTGAGCGAGCCGTCGGCCGACCGTTCGGCCCAAAAGTGGGTGAGATTGAGCGCCGGCAGGGCTGCCGCCAGATATTTCGGCTCGATCCATTGATCGAGATCGACATCGTTGCGGATCAGTTTCTGATCCCGGTCGAAGGCGATCACATCGCGATATTGCGATCGGAAGAAATCGTCGAGCAGCGGATTGAAGGCGTCGCGGAGCGGCACGCCTTTGAACTCCTCGTGCAGCACTGCGGAGGTAACGCCGGTGCGTTGCCAGATCGTGAAAGCTTCTTCGCGGTTGTTGTCGTCGCCGAGCCACTGCGCGGCCTTCAAAAGACCGCGGGTGACGCGGGCGGTCGCGTCCGGATGAGCCTTCTGGAATTCGTCGCTGACGACGACGGCGCCGAAGCCGGTCGCCTTGGCGCCTTGCTCGTTGGAGTTATAGATGATCCGGATAATGCCTTTGTCCCGCAGCGGCAGGAAGAAACTGGCGCCATAGATGGCGTCGACGCTGCCGGCCGATATGGCGGCAAGCTGATCGGCATTCTTCAGGTCGACGAGCGTAACGTCGTGCTCGCTGAGCCCGTTCTGCCTGAGCGAGGTGATCAGGCTCCAATGGATGATGGTCGCTTTTTGGACGGCAATCTTGCGGCCTTTGAGCTCCTTGACCGAATTGATCGGCAATTCGCTGCGCACGCCCGCGAAGATCGTGGTGCCGCCGTACGACATGATGATGCGCGTCGAGAGCCCGTTGGCGCGGCCGATCACGTTGGGCACGGCGCCGTAGGAGGCGACGTCGAGCTGCCGGTTGGCGAAGGCCTCGTTGATGGCCGGTCCGGTATTCACGAAGTAGGTAAATTCGAGCTTCACCGGCGTGTCCTTGAATTCGTCAGCCAAAAAGCCCTTGCCGTCGGCGATCGCGATCAGGCCGCGCCCGAACGGCTGGCCGAAGCCAAAGCCGACATCGCCGAAGCGTATCGTATCGGGCAGGTTTTCCGCCGCAGCCGGTCCCGCGGCGACGGCCATTCCGGTCGCGGCCGATGCCAAGAGCGATGCGTTGAACCTTTGCGAGTGATCATCGTGTCATCCTTCTCGAGGTCTATGGTTTGCGCTCAAGCGCAAGCAGCGAAGTTTTATGATCTAGGGAGCGACGCGGCCGTCCTCGAACATCCGATAGGTCAGATCTTGGTCCGTTCCGCCGGGACGGCCGGCGTTCCAGCCCATGCGCGCGGCGAAAGCTGCCAAGAAGCCCTGCCGCCGTGAGCTCTGCCTCGACAACATGCTCATGCGCGTCGGCGAGCGGCGACACGTAGAGCGCGTCGACCGGGCAATAGAGCTCGCAGAGAAAGCAGGTCTGGCAGTCGTCCGGACGGGCGATGACGGGAGGCCGTATGCGGCGACGCGGTCGAACACATTCTCCGGGCATGCCGCGACGCAGGCCTGGCAGGTGATGCAGCGTTCGGCGCTGACGAGCTCGATCATGACGCGAGCGCCCGCGCCGGCGTGGCCCGACGGACCCACACCTGGTCGAGGCCGCCCGACAGCAGACGATGCGCCTGCGCCGGATCGACTTGCGGGAAGTCGAGGCGCCGATTGAGCCCGCGGCGTCTCGCGCCGTTCGATGGCGCTCGCCGAGAGCCAGCGCGCGGTTGCCAGCATCGCCACCGCCTCGCGCGCGCGCACCAATTCGGCGGCCGGCGCGGATTGCGCATGCAGATGTGCCCGCGCATCGCTCCAGACGCCGTCGAGCCGCGCTTTCGCGGCGCGCAAACCGGCCTCGGTGCGAAAGAACGTCTGTTCGACCGGAAGGATTTCCTTTTGGACAGCGGCGATCAGCGCAGCCGACGTCAGCGTCGCGTCGGGATTGTCGGCCGGCATGAGGCCGCCGCGCCGCCTGAGCTGTCGTCGCGCGGCGGCTGTGCGAACGGCCGACTTTGCCGGCAAAGTCGGCGGCGGCGCGGCCGGACCAGACGCCTGACGCCATCGCCCATGTCGCGTTCGGGCCGCCGCCACCGCTCGTGGCGCCGGCCATGTTCTCGCGTGACGCCGCGTCGCCCGCGGCAAACAAGCCCGGCACCGTGGTGGCGCAGACCTCGTCGATCGCCAAGCCGCCGTGCCGCGTACCGTGCCCTCGTAGCGCAGCGTCACTTCAAAGCGGTCCTTGAAGGGATCGATGCCTTTGCGATCGAAGGCGAGAAACATGTTCGGCTGGCCGCGCCGCATGCCCTCTTGAACACGCGGCGACGCCTTGTCGATCACGGCGTAGACGGACCTTTCAATAGATGACTGGCGACGAGCGACTGCCGGTCGCCAGCGCGTTCGATCGTGTGGCCTTCCTGGTCGCTGAATGTCGCCCAGAAATACATGATGCCTTTGGTCACGCTCGAAAAGGCAGGCGCTATGCCGTATTGACCGGTCAACTCCATGCCGGAAAAAACAGCGCCGGCTTCGGCCGCCATCAGCAGGCCGTCGCCGGTTAGCCCATTGGTGCCGAGCGCTTTGCTTAAGAATGCGCAGCCGCCGGTTGCGACGACGACCGCGCCGGCGCGAACGGTCCAAGGCTTCTCGGTAAGACGATTGATCCCGGAGGCGCCGGCGATGACACCGTCGCTCGCCAACAATTCCAGCGCCGGACTTTGATCGAGCACTTCGACGCCCGCGCGCGCGCAACCGGCCGCGCATGAAACGCAAATAGTCCGGCCCGCGGAGCGAACCGCGATAGGACTGGCCATTCTCGTCGACAGGAAAGGGATAGCCCCATTCGGCGAGATCGTTCAGACGCAGATAGGCCTCGTCGACGATGCGTTCGATCCAGCGCTGATCGGCAAGTCCATGGGCGAGCGCGAGCCGCCGCTTGATCGCCTGGTCCCGCGCGACCGATCCCGGCGCGGCATGAATTACTGTCGTATTGCCGGCCGCGGTCGCGCCGCCGGTGCCGAGAAGACCTTTCTCCGCCAGAACGACCTTGGCGCCGCGTTCCGCCGCAGTCAGCGCGGCCCACGCGCCCGCCGGACCGCCGCCTAGAACCAGAACATCGGCCGCTCGGACCGTTGTGACGGTTTTGCGGGAATCGCGCGACACCAACGCTGTCATTACACTTCCAGATTCTTAAGCGCACCGCCGATGCGGAGATTTGCGGTGCAGCAAGACAGATACTGGAGGAACCAAACATATAAAATAGCAGAATATTCCGATCCTGCATTTTGGAATGCGGTTCTCTCCCGCACGCAATTTGAAAAGCAAAGCAGACGGTGCGGCGAAGCCGATCGAATTTGCATTCTCGCGCCAACGCTCCTGTCCGGGGAGTCAATCGGCCGATCTGAAAAACGCGATATTCTGTTCTCGTTGGCCGCGCGGAATGAGAAAGCTATTCGCTTGTCCGATTAGCGCGACCGCTATTCGCCGGATCTTTAGTCTATGACCTCTGTCGATCCGCCCTGCGGCATAAAGCCATTCTCGTTCAGCCGGCGGGCGCCGACCTGGACGGCTTTGCCGGAGGCTATCGGCGAAAGGCGCGGACTGCGGCGGCAGTAACGCAGCGAAAACTCATGGCCCGAACACGACCGCGTGCATGATGCGGCCGGGCACCAGGGTGAAAAGCCCGGCGATGAGCAGCGCGACGACGAACAGCCCGATCATCGTGGCGCGATGACGAACCACGTTGTGACGATGCGCGGCCAGGACGCCGAGGGGAAGCATGATCAACGTAAAAATTGCCAGCAAGTGGATCGGGCTCCATTCACCCCACAGCCGGATTTGATGGACGAAAAAGGCGGAGACGCTGACCGTGAGCATCAGCGTCACCCAGATCCAGCCCAGGGTCCGGTGCGGCAGCGTGCCCTTGGGCGCGGCGAATTGCACGAGGCCGAGCGCAAAGGCGGACATCGCCGCGAAGGCGTGAATCTGGATCGCCGGCGTTGCCGCAAGGAGCGGCGCGAGCGTCATGCTAAACCCCGTCGCCCGGATGAGCGGCGCGCCATCCAGGTGGCATTCGTTCAGAGCCCCAATAGCTTCTTGCTGTTGCCGCCGGCGAGCGCCGCGACGGTCGCGGCATCGAAACCCTCGACGCCGGCGATGTGGCCGAGCGGATCGTATTCGGCCATGTCGTAGGGATAGTCGGTGCCGAGCACGACATGGTCGGCGCCGAACACGGCCACCAGTTCGGCGAGCTGATTCGGCGTGAACACCACGGTGTCGACGTAAATGCGCTTGAGATAGCTGGTCGGCGGCTGCGGCAGATCGCCGTGTAAGTCCGAGCGCGCCCCCCAGGCGTGATCGATGCGGCCCGAATAGGCGCCCAGATAACCGCCGCCGTGGACGGCGAGGATTTTCAGCTTGGGATGGCGCTCGAGCACGCCGTCGAAAATCAGATAATGCAGCGCGATCGTGGTCTCGAGCGGATTGCCGATGACGTTGTTGAAATAGAAACGCTGCAGCCGCGATGCCTCGGTGAAGCCGTTGGGATGGAGCATAACCAGCGTGCCGAGCTCTTCGGCTTTCTTCCAGAACGGCGCGAAAGCCGGATCGGACAATTCCTTGCCGGCGATGGTGGTCAAAATCTCGACGCCGGTGAAGCCGAGCTCGCGCACGCAGCGTTCGAGCTCGCTGGCCGCCTCGTTGCCGTCGGTCATCGGCACCGCGCCGAAACCCTTGAGCCGGTCGGGCTTCTTGGCGCAGAACGCGGCGATGCCGTCATTGACCATGCGGGTCGCCTTGACGGCGATGTCGAGCGGCACGGTGTAATAACACTGCGGCGGCGGCGGCGCGATCAGCTGCACGTCGATGCCCATGGCGTCGAGATCGGCGAGGCGGTGCTCGTGACCGGCGCGCTCGCGGATGTCGGCTTCCTGCTTCTGCGACAGCGCCTTGGTCTCGGCATTGGCGAAATGCGCAAGCGGAATGGTCGACCAGTCGAGATAGGGCTCGACGAATTTCGCCGCTTCCGGCACCGCGACATGGGAATGGATGTCGATCGTGACGCTCTTTGGCCGTGTTTCGCGGCCGGGCTTGCCGTGGCGGCGCGCCGCGGTCGGGGCGTATTTATTCCAGAGATCGGGCATTGGGCGTCCTTGCGTTCTAGCGTTTCCGGGAGCGGGGAAAGCACAGCGAGCCGCAATGTGCAACGGCAAAGCGGCCGCGGGACCGAGGGAGAACGAGCAAGCGAGCGCCGCAGGCCGGAGCCTCAAATCGAAATCTGCCGGCCGATCTCGACGACCTGTTCGCTCGGCAGCCGGAAATAGTCGGTGACGTGGGAGGCGTTGCGCACCATCGCGGCAAACATCGCCTCCTGCCAATGCGGCAGTTCGGCGCCGCGTTCGCGGTGCAGGACGATTTCGTGACCGACATAATAGGTCACGTCGTCGAGCTGGACGCCGCAGCCTTTCTGTTGGGCCTCGCGCCAGCAAGTGCGGAATATCAGGCCGCTGCATGAAGCCGAAATGCGCCGTCACGCGCCAGAAATTCTCGCCTTCCGGCACGACCGTCATCAGATCGGGCCAGCTCACCCGCGGCCGCGATTCGGTCAGCACCCGCAGCACCACCACCCATTCGTGCAGCGCCCGGTTTTGCCGCAAGTGCCAGATCATCACCGGAGGCACGCCGGCTCGCGGTGCGGGTGAGGAAAACCGCGGTGCCGGGGACCCGCGGCACGCCGCGCGCCTTGAGATCGGCGAGAAATTCCGGCACCGGCACCGGCGTTTGCTCGACGTGATGCGCCACCGCGACGGTGCCGCGATGCCAGATCAGCATCACGCCGTAGACGCAGGCCGCAAGCAGCAGCGGCACATAACCGCCCTCGGCGATCTTCATCGAGTTGGCGGCAGAAAAATCCGGCATCGACCACGACGAACAGGCCGGCGAGCGCCGCGCTCGTCCACAGCCGCCATTGCCAGATCTCGCGCATGGCGATGAACAGCAGGAACGACGTCATCAGCATGGTCAGCGACACCGCGATGCCGTAGGCGGCGGCGAGATTGTCGGATTTGCGGAAAAACAGCGTCAGCGCGACGGTGACGATCAT
Organism: uncultured Alphaproteobacteria bacterium; assembly: GCA_963696555.1. Lineage (GTDB taxonomy): Bacteria > Pseudomonadota > Alphaproteobacteria > Rhizobiales > Xanthobacteraceae > BOG-931. The sequence continues at coordinate 222,675 of CAVOKR010000015.1, forward strand.
CAGGAGCCAGTTGACGACGCCGACATAGATTTGGCCGTAGCCCTGGTCCGAGGTTTGCGTGATGTGCAGCCGCGGCAGCCAGCCGAGCTGGATCGCCTGCCGGGTCATCGAAAAGGCGCCGGTGATGATCGATTGGCTGGCGATGATGGTGGCGATGGTCGCAAGGCAGATCAGCGGGATCAGCAGCGGCTGCGGGCACAGCCGGAAGAACACGTTGTTGGCGACCGGCTCGCCGCAGGAGTGCGATTGCCGACTGGCCGGCATAATTGAGCACCAGGCTCGGAAACACGATCCACGACCAGGCGAGCCGGATCGGGCCCTTGCCGAAGTGGCCCATGTCGGCATAAAGCGCCTCGGCGCCGGTCACGCAGAGAAATACTCCGCCCAGCACCAGAAAACCGGCGAAGCCGTTGTCGGCCAAGAGCCGAAAGCCGTAATAAGGATTGAGGGCGGCGAGCACGGCGGGGTCGCGGGCGATACCCCAAACCCCGAGCGCGCCGATCGAAATGAACCAGACCGCCATGATCGGCCCGAAGGCCGAGCCGATGCGCGAGGTGCCGAGCGGCTGGACGGCGAACAGAGCGACCAGAATGACGACGGCGGCCGGCACCACATATGTCGTCAATCCCGGCGCCGCGATCTCGAAGCCTTCGAGCGCCGACAACACGGAAATTGCCGGCGTGATGGCGCCGTCGCCGTAGATCAGCGCCGCCCCCAGCAAGCCGGCAAGCACGATCGCCGGGCGGCGCTGCCGCTGCACGCCCAAGAGCGACATCAAGGCGAGAATGCCGCCTTCGCCGTCATTGTCGATGCTCATGGCGACCATGACGTATTTGACCGACGTGACGATGAACAAGGTCCAGATCACGAGCGACAACACGCCGAGAATGCGGTCGGGCGTGGCGTCGCCGCCGAGAATCTCGAATACGGTCTTCAGCGTGTAGAGCGGACTGGTGCCGATATCGCCGAACACGATGCCGAGCGCCGACAGCCCAGCCAGAGCGAATGCGGCGCGGCCGCCACTCGGATGCGCAGGTTCGCTTGTTGGACCAGGCGCGACAAGGCTCATCGTCTGACCCGATGGTGCGCGGGCGGCGAAGAAAACGTCGCCGGGGTTTTTGTCATCGGCATCGGAAAAGATGAATGGCAGCGCGCGACAGGATTATGACAGCGGCCATGCGCGATCAGCGCTGCGGCCCGGACAGGCTGAGATCTTTCTCGGCGCGGAAGATGTTGCTGTACAGCGTTGCGATCCACTGCCGGCCGCTCGACGTGACGTTGAGGTAGCGGATCGCGGTCTGGATATGCGCCGACACGCTGTTCCAGTAGAACTGCGGATAGAGCTCGGTGAGATCGGCGGGCGACGTATAGCCCAACTGTTTGTTCATCCCGACTTCCTCGAATTCGTAATAAAGCGCATTGGCCTTGCGCAGATAGTGCGGATCGCCGAGCTGGCCGATGAGATCGGCGGCGCGCACCAGCAGGCCTTCCTCGTTGTCGTCTTCCTCGGCTTCCACGCGAACTCGGGAAGCGCGTGAATTCGATGGCGCGGGCGATGCGGTCGGCATCGAGCCGCTCCATCTCGGCGATGCGATCCATGACGAAAAGTTTCGAGCGATCGACATGATGCGGCAACAGCGCGGCATCGGATGCGCCGCGCGGCAGCTTGGTCTTGCTGCCCTTGGCGTCGATCACATAGCCGTCGGCACCGTCGTCTTTGAGGACGCCGCGCACATAACCGATGTCGTGCAACAGGCAGGCCACCAGCGACGTGGGCGAAATCGGTCGGATAGGTCGGCGTCAAGCAGCGCGCGGCCCTTCATGATGTCGTAGCCGACGAGCGTCACCAGCATGGTATGCTCGACATTGTGGTAAAGCGCGTCGCTGTTGCCGATGCATTCGATGGCGAGCCGCGCCACCGAGGGAATGAGCTCGGTCAAACCGGCATGAGTGGCAGCGAACCTGCGCCTCAAGTGCTCGGCGAGAAACTCCCCCAGAGCCTCCGACGCCAGTTCCGGAACGGTAATCAAGGCAAGCCCCCTCCACGTCCCCCGGCTATGGTGACGGTGAGTTCCGTAATTTGCAATAAGCGATTATACATTTTTGTTGTGCGCGATGCGCTCAGGCGGATTACCGGCGCCGCAACATTCGAGCGATCATTATGACACGGGAGCGAAACAACGCTCCGTCCCTATGGCCTCGCTCAAAACACGCCGAGGTGCTGGCGCAGGTCGACGCCGTCGTTCTTCAGCGCGGCAGCCGTCGAGACGACGGCGACGCGGCCGCAGTTGAGGATGACGATGTCGTCGGCGATATCGAAGACGAGCTTCGGGCTTTGCTCGACCAGCACGATCGACAAGCCCGCTTTCCTTGAGCTTGCGGATGGTCGCCATGACTTCGGCGACGATCTGCGGCGCGAGGCCCTCCGACGGCTCGTCCATCAGCAGCACGCGCGGATTGGCCATCAGCGCGCGGCCGATGGCGAGCATCTGCTGCTCGCCGCCGGACAGATAGCCGGCGAGCTGGCTGCGCCGTTCGGCAAGCCGCGGAAACATCGCGAACACGGTCGCTTCGGTCCACGGCGCGTGCTCGGCCGGCGAAGCCGGTTTGCGCCGCGACCATGAGATTCTCGCGAACGGTGAGGCTCTTGAAGATGCGGCGGCCCTGCGGCACCAGCGCGACGCCGCGCGCGGCGATCATCTCCGGCGGCAGCCGCGTCACCGGCGTGCCGAACAGCTTCGACGCTGCCGCGGCGCGGCGGCAACAAGCCCGACGCTGACATTCATGCAGGTCGATTTGCCGGCGCCGTTGCGGCCGAGCAGCCCGAGCAGCCGGCCCTCGCCGAGCGCGAACGACACCTTCTGCAGCACATGGCTGTCGCCGTAAAAGGCGTCGACCTCGGTGAGGCTGAGCGCGCTATTCGCCAAGATAGACCTCCCGCGTGCGCGGATCGGCCACCACTTCGGCGCGGGTGCCTTCGACGATCACCTCGCCGAAATGCAACAGCGTGATGCGGTCGGCGAAGTCGAGCGCCACGTCCATATCGTGCTCGATCATGACGATGGTCACGTCGCGCGGAATGGCCTGCAGAAGCTTGCGCACATCCTGCCGCTCGTCGATCGACAGCCCGGCGAACGGCTCGTCGAGCAGCAGCACTTTGGGATTCTGCGCCAGCGCCATGGCGATCTCGACGCGGCGGCGTTCGCCGTAGGAGGTCTGCGCCAGCGGCCGCTCGGCGATGTGGTCGAGGCCGACGCGGTCGAGCGCCGCGCGCGCCTGCGCGCGTCAGATGGTGCTGGCGGTCGAGCGCCAGCAACGGATTCCAGCGCAGCGGCGACAGGCCGAGCAACGCCAGCGTCACGTTGCGCACGATGGTGTCGCGCGCGAACAGCGTGATGATCTGATAGGTCCGCGCCATGCCGAGATGCGTGCGCTTGCGGCTCGGCAGCCGGGTGATGTCGCGGCCGAACAGCGCGATCGAACCGCTGTCGGGCGCAAGTTCGCCGGTGATGAGATTGAACAAGGTGGTCTTGCCGGCGCCGTTCGGACCGATGATCAGCCGGCGCTCGCCCGGATCGACATTGAGATTGACGTTGGTGGTGACGCGCAAGCCGCCGAACGATTTGCTCAAATTGTCGACGACGAGCGCGGTCATGGCTGCGGCTCCGAGCGATGCTGCGGCTTGCGCCGGCTCGCTGCGCCACGCCGAGCGCGCGAGCCGCGCCGCGCCGGGCACCAGGCCTTCCGGCATGAAGATGACGATGGCGACGAAGATCGCGCCGAGCATGAAATTCCAGCGCGTGACATAGGCGCTCACGACGTTCTTGACGATGACGACGAGCGCCGCGCCGACCACCGGTCCGAGCAGCGTGCCGGCGCCGCCCGAGATCACCATCAGCAGGCCCTCCGCCGAGGCGGTGAGCGCCAGCGCCTGCGGGCTGATGAATTCGTTGTAATAGACGAACAGGATGCCGGCGACGGACGGTCAACAGGCCGGAGAACATGAAAGCGCCGAACCGGATCATCCAGACATGGTAGCCGAGCGCGTTCATGCGGCGCGGCTGGTCGCGGGTGCCGCACAGCGCGGCGCCGAACGGCGAGCGCACGAAAATCGCCGCAAGCCGCAACCGCGACGAGAAAGACGACAAGCGTCGCGTCGTAAAAGCCGCGCGCCGAGGTCGAGCGACAATCCGAACGGCGCCGGCCGCGTCGCCACACTGATGCCGTTGTCGCCGTTGGTGAGGCTGATCCAGCGATAGGCCAGGCCCCAGATGATTTCGCCGAGCGCAAGCGTGATCATGATGAAGCTGATGCCGGTCGCGCGCAGCGCCAGCGCGGCAAAGCCCGCGGTGACGACGAGCCCGGCGGCGAGCGCGCGCGAGGATGGCGAAGGCGTGGCCGTGCCCGGCGGCGAGCAGATAAGCGACCACATAGGCCGCGACGCCGAACAGTCCGGCATGGCCGAGCGACACCAGGCCCGGCATAACCGACCAGCACGTTCAGGCCGAGCGCGAAGATCGCGTAGAGCAGGATCTGGCTCGCGATATTGACGTAATAGATTTCGCTCGACCGCGAACGGCACCGCGATCAGCGCGAGGATCGCGACAGCGATCGCAAGACGCGCCGACTGGCGACCGCAACGCTTACAGGACCGCTCACAGGACCTGGCCTCCGAACAAGTCCCTGCGGCCGCAGCACCAGCACCAGCACCATCGGCAGGAACAGGATGAAATAGGCGAGTTCCGGCAACAGCGCCTGGCCGAAATTATAGATGAAGCCGACGATGATGCTGCCGACGAACGAGCCGAGCAGGCTGCCGGTGCCGCCGAGAATGACGACGACCAGCGCCAGCGGCAGCATGTCCTGGTCGAGGCCCGGATAGACCGAAAGGATCGGGCCGCCGATCATGCCGGCGAAGCCGGCCAGGCCGGCGCCGAGCCCGAACACGATGGTGAAAAGCTGCGACACGCGGATGCCGACCACCCGCGCCATCTGCGGATCGTCGACGCCGGCGCGGATCATGGCGCCGAGCCGGGTGCGATCGAGCATCAGCCACAGCGCGATGGCGAAGACGACGGCGATCACGATGACCGCCAGCCGGTAGAGCGGAAACACCGCGCCGCCGACACGGACGAAGCCGGCGAGGCCCGGCGGCGTCGCGACCGAAATCGGATCGCCGCCCCACCCCATCAGGCAGAGATCGGCGACCATGAAGGAAACGCCGAGCGTCACCAGCACCTGCGCCAATTGCTGGCCGGCGAGCCGCCGCAGCAACAGCCGCTCCATCAGCGCGCCGAGCACCGCCACTTCGAGCGCCGGCGATGAGCGCCGCCAGCCAGAAATTGAGCGTGAAGCCGAGCGCGCCGGAAAAGCAGCGTGGTGCCGAGATAGGCGCCGACCATGAACATCGAGCCATGCGTCAGATTGGGAATGCGCATCAGCCCGAAGATCAGGGAAAATCCGGCCGACAACAGGAACAACAGGCCGCCGAACGTCACGCTGTTGACGGTGAGCAGCACCCAGAACGTCATATCCGCCGACCCCGATTCTTTGTAGCCCGGATTGCGCAATGCGCAATCCGGGATCCAGCACATCGCTCCCGGGTTTCGCTGCGCTCGACCCGGGCTACGTCAGCCTCAGCACTTCGTCAGCGGCGGATAGTCGCGCGAATAGACCGGGTGCGCGAGGAATTCCTGCTCCGGCCAGGTCCAGAACTGGCTGACGTTCTCGTAGGTCTTGATGGTCTTGTTCCAGAGCTTGAGGCCGTATTTGGCGCCCTCCGTGCCGACAGCGCCGGACGTAGAAAGTGCCGACGACATTGCCGAGGTGATCGAACTTGACCGGCCCGCGCGGCGTATCGGTCAGGTTGACGGCGCGCAAGCGCGGCCATGAACTTGTCCTTGTCGCTGGCGTCGCCGCCGACCGCCTTGAGGCCGGCGTCGACCACCTGGCAGCTGACATAGAGCAGCGCCGCATATTGGCCCGGCACGGTGTCGTAATTCTTCAGCATGCCCTCGACGAAGCGCTTGTTGCCGTCGGTTGTCGAGATCGAGCGTATAGGGCGTGCAGCTGACAAGGCCGATCGCCTCCTCGCCGAAGCTTTTGAGCAACGCATCGTCGCCGCCGGTTTCGCCGGTCACGACCGGATATTTGAGCCCGGCGCTGGCATAGGCCTTCATGAAACGCAGCGGGTTTGAGCCGGCAAAGCCCTGGCAGACGCCGTCGCAATCGCTGATCTGCGCGACATAGGGCGTGTAGTCGGGCGTGACCAGAGGCGGCCACAGCTTGTTGACGACGCAGCCGCCGTCCTTGCTGGAAGGCAGCCTGGAAGCCGCCCATCTGCTCGTAGCCGAACGCGAAGTCTTCGGAGATGGTGACGACGCGCTTGAGCTTCAGTTCGGTCGCCGCGTAGTGCCCCATCGGCTGCATGCCTGCGAGGAGGTCGCCGACGCGCGCAAGAAGATACGGATTGGGGCGGCGCTGCGTCAGTCGTCGGCCGCCGGCGAGGCTGAGCGTCGGCGTCTTTTGATCGCGGACATAATCGGTGATGGCCAAGAGCTCGAACGCGGCGAGCGGCCCGAGGATGGCATCGACCTTGTCGCGCTCGACCAGTTCCTGCGCCTTGGTCTTGGTGCCGGCCGGATTGCCGCCGGTATCGGCGGAGATGAAGTCGACCTTGCGGCCGCCCATCGTGTAATTCGTCTCCTTCAGATAGGTGAGAACGCCCTGCTCCATCTGGATGCCGCCCTGGGCGAGCGGGCCGGTCTTCACCGTGAGGAGGCCAAGCTTGAACGGCGCGGCTTGCGCGATCGCGGGCGTCGGAAATCGGGTGAGCGCTGCCGCGGCGCCGGCGGCGGTGCCGGCCAGCAGCGCGCGGCGGCTTACTTTTCGAGACATGAGCTTGCGAGACATAACGATCCTCCCTCTGCAGCGCCGTCTTGACGACGAGGCACCTTACTGCCGCCACGTCCCCGCCGCGCCGGCATTGTCACGCTATCTTTGGCGAAGCAATTCTTCCGTGTAAAGGCCGCTATTGTCGCGCTCGTTTCAGCACTTCTTCAGCGGCGGATAGTCGCGCGAATAGACCGGATGGGCGAGGAATTCCTCCTCCGGCCAGGTCCAGAACTGGCTGACATTCTCGTAGGTCTTGATGATCTTATTCCACAGCTTGAGCCCGTATTTGGCGCCCTCGGTGCCGCAGCGGCGGACGTAGAAAGTGTCCCGACCACATTGCCGAAATGATCGAACTTGATCGGCCCGCGCGGCGTGTCGGTCGAGACTGACCGCGCGTAGCGCCGCCATGAATTTTTCCTTGTCGCCGGGATCGCCGCCGGCCTTCAGCGCCGGCTTCGACCACCTGGCAATTGACGTACAGGCCTGCTGCATAAAAGCCGGGCAACGACGTTGAAGTTCTTCACCATGCCGTCGATGAAGCGCTGATTGCGCATCGGTCTCGAGGTCGAGCGAATAGGCGGCAGCAGGAGATCAGGCCGATGGCCTCGTCGCCGAAGCTTTTGAGCAGAGCGTCGTCGCCGCCGGTCCATCGCCGGTCACCACCGGATATTTCAATCCCGCATCGGCATAGGCCTTCATGAAGCGCAGCGGATTCGAGCCGGCAAAGCCCTGGCAAACGCCGTCGCAATCGGCGATCTGCGCGATGTAGGGCGTGTAGTCCGGCGTCACCAATGGCGGCCACAGCTTGTTGACGACGCAGCCGCCGTCCTTTTCGAACGCCGCCTGAAAGCCGCCCATCTGCTCGTAGCCGAAGGCGAGATCCTCGACCGACGGTCAAACGACGCGCTTGAGCTTCAGTTCGGTCGCCGCATAGTGGCCCATCGGCTGCATCGCCTGCGACGAAGTCGCCGACGCCCGCAACAAATACGGATTGGGCTGGCGCTGGGTCAGATCGTCGGCCGCCGCCAGGCTGAGCAGTCGGCGTTTTCTGCTTGCTGGATGTAGTCGGTGATCGCATAGAAGCTCGAAGGCGGCAAGCGGGCCGAGGATGACGTCGACCTTGTCGCGCTCGACCAGTTCCTGGGCCTTGGTCTTGGCGCCCGCCGGCGCACCGCCGGTGTCGGCGGTGAACAAGCTCGACCTTGCGGCCGGCCATCGTGTAATCGGTTTCCTTCAGATAGGTCAGAACGCCCTGTTCCATCTGGATGCCGCCTTGGGCGAGCGGACCGGTCTTCACCGTGAGCAAGGCCGAGCTTGAACGGCGCGGCTTGCGCGATCGCGGGCGCCGGGAAGCGGCCGAGCGCCGCGGCGGCGGCGCCGGCCGCGCTGCCGGCGAGAAGCGTGCGGCGCGTAAGCCTTCGCGACATGCCTTTGCGAGACACCGTATCCTCCCCCTGAAACGCGCCGCGAGCTATCGCTCATCTTCGTGGCGCTTGGCTCGTCCGACGTGCGTTTATACGATCATTTCTTCTGCGGCGGAATGACCGGCAGCAGCAGATAGGGCCGCGCCGTGCCGCCGAAATGCAGGCCGGTGACGCCGCCGAAAATCTGCGGCGGCCGGTCGCGCAGGTCGTCGTGCAGGAACGGCCCGCAGCCGGTCAGCTCGTTCTTGAAGTTCGACAGCTTGCCGCCGCTCGGCCCGCCATAGACATAGTCCTTGCCGCGGATGGTCAGCGCGATGCGGTGACCCGGCCGGCACGACGATCGAGGTCGGCCAGATTTCGATGTCGAGCTCGACCACCTCGCCGGGCTTGAGCGGCTGCTTTCTTGGTGTGGGTGTGATAGGGCCGGTAGGGCTTGGATGAGCTTCTTGTCGAGCGCGCGATGCGAGGCGCGCAGCCAGCCCTGGCCGACCGGCGTGTGCGGATCGATCGCGCCCTGGAACACCACTTCCTTGAGGTCGGGCGAGAACACGCGCAGCACCGCGAAAATATCGGCGTCGCTGGTCGAGGACGAGACGAAAGAGCTTCAGCGCCGACGGCCCGGTGATCTCGGTCTCCTGCTGCAAGCGGCGGCGTGAGGAAGGTGACGCCGTCGCCCATCGCCTCGAAGCGGATGCGCCGTCTTCTTGGCGTTCTTGCCGGGCTTGGCGCGAGCGCGCCGTCGGCCGGATCGAGATAGAACTTGCGTCCATTTGGTGCGCTTGAGCGGCCATTCGTTTTCGGCGCGTTCGACAAAGCGGTCGACGTGGCGCACCTGCAGCTGCACCGGCGGCTGCTTGTCCCAGCCGTTCTTCTTGCCGTGCAGGAAATAATCGAAGAAGCGCAGCTGCAGCTCGCGGCCGTAATCGGTGTAGAAATGCGTCCAGTGCTCGATGCCGTGCACTTCGAGCCATTTCTGCTTGCGACGCCGCGCGCACAAAGCCTTCGAAATTGCCGCGCGGGTGCAGCCCCTGGCCGCCCCAATTGGCGGCCGACAGCAACGGCACCTTGACCTTCGACCAGACCGGCGAGCGCGCGCGGTGATAGTCGTCATCGAGCGGATGCGCGACGATATCGCCGCCGAAATTGCTGCGGTTTTTCGCCAGTTCCTCGTCCGACAGAATCTCCGGCCCGCAGACCAGCTCGCCGTGCACGCGGCTTCGCTTGCCGCGTTCGCCGGCGCCGTATTGCACGGTCTTGACCTGCATGTCGTACCAGTTTTCCCAGAACGTGCAGAGGATGCCGCCGTGATGCGTCATGTCGCGATACCAGTCGGCGGCGCCCTCCCAGATGCACATCGCGGCGAGATGCGGCGGCTCAGCGACTCGCCACATGCCATTGGTTGATGCCGTAATAGGAAATGCCGTTGAGCCCGACCTTGCCGTTCGACCAGGGCTGCACGCCGGCCCATTCGATGCAGTCGTAGAAATCCTTGGTCTCGCGCGGCGAGAAATGATCGATGAAGCCCGGCGAGCACGCCGCAGCCGCGCGAATCGACGCGCACGCAGGCATAATCGTGCGGCACCCATTTCTCCGGATCGACCACTTCCCAGTTCTGATAGATGTTGCTGGAGCCCGGCGGCGACGTCGGGATGCTTGTCCGCCATGCGCTGCCAGGCGCTCGGATAGCCGTCCTGGAAGGCGAGCCCCTTGGCATAGGGGCCGTAGCTCAGGATCACCGGATAGCGGCCTTCGGCGATCGGGCGAAACACGTCGGCGCGCAGCACGAGGCCGTCGTCCATCGTGATCGGCACGTCCCAATCGATGCGCATGCCGTCGCGGGTTTCGCTGCGCTGCTGATGGGTCTTTGCGGTCGCGCCGGCGCCGCCGCCATGCGGGCTTCGCCTTCAAGCGATGACATGTGTTTCCTCCTGGCTGTCATTCCGGGCGCGGGCGGATCCGCGATCCCGGTCGTGCACAGGAGATGGAAGCTTGGATTACTTGACACCGTTTGTATGGTTACGATTGCGGCTCTTCGTGCTTGCCGTCGTGCTTGCGCCCGCTTCACCCCCGCCATCGCTTCGAGCACGGCGCAGACGGCGGCGGTGTCATCGGCGCCGTGACCGCTCTTGAGCGCCTTCGCATAGATCGCGCTCAGGCGTCGAACATCGGCGTCGGCACGCCGATCTTGCGGGCATAGCCGCCGATCACGTCCATGTCTTTCTGCCAGACCTAGATCTTCATCGTGGCGTCGTTGTAGTTGTTCTTCACCATCATCGGCGCGCGCAGTTCGAAGACGCGCGAATTGCCGGCGCCGGTCTTGACCAGATCGAAGATAAGCTGCGGCGGCAGACCCGGCTTTCATGCCGAGCACCATCGCCTCGGCGCTCGCCACATTGTGGATCGCGACCAGAAGATTGGCGACGTATTTCATGCGGCTGCCGTTGCCGAACGCGCCGACATCATGCACGGCGCGCGTGAAGCCCGCGAACAGCGGCCGCAGCTTCTTGATCTCGGCCGGCGCCGCCCGAGGCATAGACCACGAGATCCTTGATCTTGGCCTGCGCGCCGGTGCCGCTGACCGGGCAGTCGAGCATGACATGGCCGGCCTTGCGCAGCGCGCTTTCGGCGCGCGTCTTTGTCCTCGAGCGTGAAGGTCGACATCTCGATGATGACGCGGCGGCGGCACGCCGGCCTTGGCGATGGCCGCAGCGGTCGCGGCAAGCGCGTCCGGCTTCGGCAGGCTGGTGATGATGGTCGTTCGCCTTGCGCGCGACGTCGCCGGCATCGGCGGCGATCTCGACGCCCGAGCCGCGCCAGCGCCCGCGGCGCGCCGGCGTCGAGGTCGTAGCCGATGACGCGCCAGCCGGCGGCGACGAGATTTTTGCGCGAATGCGCCGCCCATGATGCCGAGGCCGACGACACCGACGACACCTTTCTTTGCCGACGTCAGTTTACTTGCCTGACAGCCATTCTCTTCGCAACCATCGTGGCTCGCTCGATTCCGTGTTACGCAAAGCCGGCGACGCTATGGGCATTCGCCTCGCGTCTAGCGCGCAAGCGGCTTTCTCGCGCGCGCGCCGATCGCCTATCGTCCGCCTGTGGACGGAAGACGTCGAGGAAGTGCCGGATGCAAATTGGAGTCGCCGGGCTTGGCGCCATGGGCGCGCCATCGCGGCGCGCCTGATGGAAGTCGGCCACCAGGTGACAGTGTGGAATCGCACGGCGGCAAAAGCCAAGCCGCTCGTCGATGCCGGCGCCAAGGTCGTCGCGAACCCCGCCGCGGTTGCGCGCAGCGAGCGAGGCCGTCATCACCATCCTCACCGACGGCGCGGCGATCGATGCGGTCTATGGCGGGCCGTCGGGCCTGCTGTCCGGCGACGTCAAGGGCAAGCTGTTCATCGAGATGAGCACGGTGCCGCCGGAGGTCGAGACTCGCCTTGGCGCCGAAGGTGCGCGGCAAGGGCGCCGAATTCGTCGAATGCCCGGTCGGCGGCTCGACCGCGCCGGCGCGGCAAGGCAAGCTGCTCGGGCTCATGGGCGCGCGACGCCGGCCGACGCCGCACGCGCGCGGCCGATCCTCGAACAGCTTTGCCGCAAGGTCGAGCATTGCGGCCCGGTCGGCGCCGGCGCGTCGATGAAGCTCGCGATCAATCTGCCGCTGATGGTCGGCTGGCAGGCCTACGGCGAGGCGTTCGCCATCGCCGCGCGACGTCGGCTGGGAGCCCAAGCGCCTGCTCGATCTCTTCGTCGAGAGCAATCGGCGCCAATAACGGGCTGAAGATGCGCGCCGACATGATCGTCGCCATGATGGAAGATCGCGATCCGGGCCCGACGACCTTCAGCATCGCCAACGCCGTCAAGGATCTGCGCACGATGGTCGACGCCGGCGCCGCCAAGGGCGCCGACATGCCGCGCCACCAAAGCCGCCCTTGCGGCTTTCGAGGAAGCGAACAAGAAAGGCCTGGGCGGCGGCGACGGTTCGCGCCAGTCGGTCTATTGGGCGAAGCCGCACCAAGTCGGCTAAGCACGTCGAACCTCGTTCAGTTTCATCCAAAACATCGGAGCCAACATGTCCGTGATTACCCTCGCCCAAGCCTCCACCATCGTCGATGTCGCGCTGAAGAAAGCGCGCGAAACCAATCTCGCGCCGCTCACCGTCGCCGTGCTCGATGCCGGCGGCCATCTCGTTGCCTTCAAGCGCGAAGACAAATCCGGCATTCTGCGGTTCGACATCGCCTTCGGCAAAGCCTGGGGCGCGCTCGGCATGGGTTTTGGCTCGCGCACGCTGGCGAGCCGCGCGGCCAAGACGCCGCAATTCTTCACCATGCTGGCGGCGGCGAGCGACGGCCGCATGGTCACCAATCCGGGCGGCGTGCTGATCCGCGACGCCGCCGGCGACGTCATCGGCGCCTGCGGCATTTCCGGCGACACCTCGGACAAGGACGAAATGTGCGCCATCGCCGGCATCGAGGCGGCGGGCCTCAAGGCCGATCCGGGCGCAGACGATTGTCAGGGAGAAACCGATGAAACTCTTTTCGTTCTGGCGCTCGCTCGCGACCTATCGCGTGCGCATCGCGCTCAATCTCAAGGGCGTCGTTCCCGACGAGGTCATCGACGTCAATCTGATGAAGGGCGCGCAGCGCGAGGCGCGCCTATCGCGCGGTCAATCCGATGATGGCGCTGCCGGCACTGGTCGACGGCGATGGACCGGCCCTGTTCGAATCGCTGGCGATCATCGAATATCTCGACGAGACCCATCCCGAACCCGCCGCTGCTGCCGCGCGATCCGCGCGGCCGCGCGCGCGTGCGCGGCCTCGCCCAGATCGTCGCCTGCGATTCGCATCCGCTGATCGTGCCGCGGGTGCGCGAATATCTCGAGCACGAGTTCAAGCTCGACGAGGCGACCGCGGACCAAATGGTGCCAGCATTGGCATCGCGGCGGCGCTGACCGCGCTCGAAGCGCATCTGCAGGACCGCGCCACCGGCCGCTACTGTCACGGCGACGCCGATCACGCTCGCCGACATCTGCCTGGCCAGCCAGGCGGCGGGCGCGAAATTCTTCAATGTCGATACCGCGCCGTTCCCGACTTTCACGCGGATCGCGAATTCGCTGGCGCAGATCGACGCCTTCGCCCGCGCCCATCCGCTGAAGCAGCCGGGCGCGCCGGCCGGCAGGTCGACGCGAGCAGTTCACCACCACTTCGGAAAATGATGCAGCGGGCCGCGGCCGGAGCCGACCCCGAGCCGGTCGGCCGCCGCGATGGCGGCGCTGACGTAGGCCTTGGCGTCGCCTACCGCGTCGGCGAGCTCATGTCCCTTGGCGAGCCGGCGGCAATGGCCGAGGACAAGCGTGCAGCCGGTGCCGTGGGTGTTGTTGGTGGCGATGCGCGGCGCGGCAAAGCGCAGTGCAGTCGTCGCCATCGACCAGCAGATCGACGCTTTCCGGCCCGCCGCCGTGGCCGCCTTTGATCAGCACCGCGCCGGCGCCGAGCGCGAGCAGCGTTTGCGCCTGGATGCGCATCTCGTTTTCGTCACGCGCCAACGGCATGTCGAGAAGCGCCGCGGCCTCGAACAAATTGGGCGTCAGCGACGCGCGATCGGGCGATCAGTTTGCGCAAACGCGCCGATCGCATCGGCGCGCAAAAGATCTGCGCCCGAACTCGCCACCATGACCGGATCGAGCACCACATTGCGCGCCCGATGCCGGTCGAGCGCCGCAGCGACGGCGTCGATCGCCGCCGCATTCCCGAGCATGCCGATCTTCACCGCAGCGACATCGAGATCGGAAAACACCGCGTCGATCTGCGCCGCGATGAAATCGGCCGGCACCTCGTGAATGCCGAAGACGCCCTTGGTGTTTTGCGCGGTGAGCGCGGTGATGACGCAGGCGCCATAGACGCCGAGCGCCGCGAAGGTTTTCAGATCGGCCTGCATGCCGGCGCCGCCGCCGGAATCCGAGCCGGCGATGGTGAGCGCGATGGGCACGCTCATCACGTGCCCCGCTTCGCCAGCGTCGCGTCGACGATGCCGCGCAGTATGCGCGCCGCGGCGGCCGGATCGGGCGCGAGCGACAGCGCCGAGATGACGGCGACGCCGTCGGCGCCGGCGCCGATCACCGCCGCGGCATTGCGGGCGTCGATGCCGGCGATGCCGCAGACCGGCAGTTTTGGGCGTGCGCCGGTGCAGCGCCTCGACGATGCGGGCGAGACCCTCCGGCCCGATCGGCGCGTTCTTCTGCTGCTTCGACAGCGTCACATAGACGCCGCCCGAACCGACATAGTCGATCAGCTCGACCGGCGCGGCTTCGGCCTCGGCGACCGATTTGATCGACAGGCCGATGAGCGCGTCCGGCCCGAGCAGCCGCCGCGCGTCCTCGACCGCCATGTCGTCCGGCCCGAGATGCACGCCGTCGGCAACGGCCGCGAGCGCCACGTCGACGCGGTCGTTGACGACGAACGGCACGTTGAACGGCTCGAGCGCCTTCTTTGATCGCCCGCGCTTCCTCGACCATGGCGCGGGTTTCGTTTTTCTTGTCGCGCAATTGAATGAGCGTCGCGCCGCCCGCGGCGCACAGCCGCGCCAGTTCGGCAAGGATCGCGCCCGCCGGCGCGCTCGGGATCGACGATGGCATTGAGGCGAAGATCGACGGCAGTTCGGGGAGATCGCATCACGAGACCTTCAGGCGCGCGCGCAAGTCGGCGCGGTCGAGATTATGCAGCGCGTCGATGATGGCGAAGGCGAAGCTGCCGGGACCTTTGGCGCTCTGCGCCGCGACTTCGCCCGCAACCCCGAAACGCCGCGAGCGCCGCAATGGTCGCCAGCATAGGCATCGGCCTCGACCGCAAGCGCGGCGCACACCAGCGCCGAACCGGCGCAGCCCATGGCGGTGACGCGGCCCATCAGCGGATCGCCGTTGGCGATCTCCGTCCGGCGCTTGCCGTCGGTGACGACGTCGCATCGCGCCGGTCAGCGCCACGATGGTGCCGCTGGCTTGCGCGAAGCGCGCCGGGGCCGTCGGCGGTGGACTCGCCGCCGCTCAGCGCCGCGAATTCCGCGGCGTTGAGCCGCACCACCGCGGGCCCGCGGCCGACGAGATCGCGGGCGAACTGCGCGCGCTCGGGCGAACGCTCGATGAAGACCGGATCGAGGAGCCACGGCACGCCGTGCTCGGCGGCAGAAGCAAGCGCCACGCCGACCGCCGATTTTCGCTCGGCGTCGAAGGTGCCGAGATTGACCAGAAGCGCATCGGCGCCGGCGACGAAGGCGCCGATCTCGTCGGGCGACATCGTCATCGACGGCACCGCACCGGCGGCGAGCAGCATGTTGGCGGTATACTGCTGGGCTACCGAATTGGTGATGCAATGCACGCGCGGCGCGCCGCGAACGAATGCGCGCGAACACGTCGGTGACGATGTCGGCAAGCTCGACCGGTGCATGCATATCGCGGTCTTTCCAGCGCTCGCAACGATACTACGCCAGCGGCGACGCGTCATTCGGGGGCGCATTTTCGGGCGCCCGGCGATGCGCCCGGAATGACGCAGGCCCGGGCCTGGTATATGGTGTCGTGACGGAGGTGCGCATGGTTCCCTTTTTCGTGCAGATCAAATGCCAGCTCGGCAAATCCTACGAGGTCGCCAACAAGCTCGCGGATGCCGAGATTGCGTCGGAAATCTATTCGACCGCCGGCGATTTCGATCTCTTGGTGAAATTCTACGTCGACCCCGAGACCGACATCGGCCATTTCATCGCCGAGAAGGTGCAGAGCATTCCGGGCATCGCCAATACGCGCACCATCATCACATTCAAGGCGTTCGGGCCGTCGTAAAGCCTCAGACCGTCATCCCTATTTCTTCGGCGGCGGCGTCGGGCCCTGGACCGGCGGCAGCGACAGTGACGTAGGCCGCGATCGCGGAGCGATCGTCGGCGCCGAGCAACGACGTATTGCGGATTACTTCGGCCATCGCGCCGCCGGCGTAATCGCCCGACGGCGTCATGCCGTCGTCGAGGAAACTCGCGATGTCCTTTTCCGACCAGACATCCTTGCCGTGCTGCAGCCCGACCGGCGTGATATTCGGCACCCAGCCTTTGCCGTCCGGCGCGGGCCCGCCGGCAAAGCGCTCGCTGTCGATGATGCCGCCGAGCGCATTGCGCGGGCTATGGCATTCGGCGCAGTGGCCCGGACCGTTCACCAGATAGGCGCCGCGATTCCATTGCGCCGATTTCGATGGATCAGGCTCGATACGGACCGCCGTGCAGGAACAGAAGCTTCCAGCCGCCGAGCAGCCGTCGCACGTTGAACGGAAACGACAGCTCGTGCCGGCGCGCCTTGCCGCGGACCGGCGGCAGCGTTTTCAGATAAGCGTAGAGATCGCGCACGTCGTCGAGCTGCATGTGCCGGTACGACGTATAGGGGAAGGCGGGATAGAGATTGGCGCCGTGCTCCGACGTTCCGTTCCACAGCGCGGTGACGAAATTGGCCTCGCTCCAATTGCCGATGCCGTCCTTGGGATCGGGCGAGATATTCGGCACATAGAAGGTGCCGAACGGCGAGTTCAGCGCCAGACCGCCGCCGAGCCGCGTGCGGTCGACTTTAGCGGGGTCGGCATTCGGAACGGCATGGCATGACGCGCAGCCGCCGATGTCGAACATGGTCTTGCCGTTGTCGAGATTGGCGGTGTGCGGCGCCAGCGCCGCTGCGGGCACGACCGCCGGCAACGTCAAAATCCAGAACGCCGCGAGGCCAATGGTGACGCCGGCCGCGCCCATGAGCGCGAGCGTTCGCAATGTCGGCATGCCGCAGTCTCCGGCGCATACGCCTTGTCGTCCCCCAACGACATTTATCGAACTTCGTCAGAAAAAGCGAAGGGCGGGCCGCCGCTACCGGTGCCCGCCCTCCGGGGTCTTAATCGTTTCAGTCTTGGCGCGCTTCGCTCAGCTCTTCTTCAGACGATAGGTCTCGTGGCAAGCCGCCGCAATCGTTCTTGCCGATATTGCCCATCGCCGCCTTGAAGCTGTCGAGATCCTTGACCGAGGCCGCGGCCGCTTTGGCGTCGTCGCCGAACTTGGCAAATTTGGCTTTGAAATCGGCCATGTTTTCCCAGACTTTCGGGCTCGCTTTGAAATCGTCGTCCGGCGCGAAAGCGTCACCCGGCTTGGAGCTGTCCGGGAACAGCGCCGGCATCTTGGCCGCCGCATCCTGGAAGGTCGCGAAAATCTTCTGTGCGGCCGCCAGGTCGAACGGCTTATCGCCTTTGATCATGGCGCCTGCAGTCTTGGCCGCATCGCCATTGGCTTTCATCAAAGCCTTGCGCGCGGCGATCGGATCCTGCTGGGCCGCGGCGGCGCAGACACCGAGCACGACAGCGGCGGCAATCAATATGGTGCGTTTCATTTCTCGAGCTCCCCTTATTGGCTTCCCGGCGACAAACACCAAAAGCCGCGTATTATTCCGGTGTAGGCGATCATAGCCCATTCATAGCCAACGGAACATGCGGCGTGCGGCGAATTTGCGCCGTCATTCCGCCGCGAGCGCCGAAGCCTCGCGGATCTTGCCGGCGCTGCTCGGCGAGCCCTGCGATGAAGCGCGCCACCACATAGAACACCGGCGTGAAGATCAGTCCGAAGGCCGTGACGCCGATCATGCCGAAGAATACCGCCGTGCCGAGCGCCTGGCGCAATTCGGCGCCGGCGCCGATCGCCCAGACGAGCGGCGTGACGCCGAGGATGAAGGCAAGCGACGTCATCAGGATCGGGCGCAGGCGCAGCCGGGTCGCCTCGACGGCCGCCTCCCAGCGGCTGCGGCCCTGGTCCTCGAGCTGGCGGGCGAACTCGACGATCAGGATCGCGTTCTTGGCGGCAAGCCCGATCAGCACCACGAAGCCGACCTGGGTGAGGATATTGTTGTCCTGGCCGCGAATGATGACGCCGGTAATCGCCGCAACCAGGCACATCGGCACGATCATGATCACCGCAAGCGGCAGCGTCAGGCTTTCATATTGCGCCGCCAGCACCAGGAACACGAACACCACCGCCAGCAAAAAGGCGAACATCGCCGTGGTGCCGGCCCTGATCTGCTGGTAGGCGAGCGTCGTCCACTCGGTCGCAAACCCTTCCGGCAGGGTTTCGGCGGCGAGCTTGTCCATGATCGCGATCGCCTGGCCCTGCGAGTAGCCGGGCGCGGCGGCGCCGTCGAGCTCGGCGGCGGGATAGAGATTGTAGCGCGGCACCCGATAGGGCCCTGAAATATCGTCGACGGTGGTGAAGGAGCCGAGCGGCACGGTGTCGCCGTTGGAATTGCGCACCCTGATCTTCAAGACGTCGGCGGTGTCGCGACGATCCTCGTCGCGCGCCTGGGCGGTGACGCGGAAGGTGCGGCCGAACAGATTGAAGTCGTTGACGTAGGACGAGCCGATATAAATCTGCAGCGCGTTGAACACGTCCTGCACATTGATGCCGAGGAGCTGCGCCTTGGTGCGGTCGATATTG
This sequence comes from uncultured Alphaproteobacteria bacterium, assembly GCA_963696555.1. Taxonomy (GTDB): domain Bacteria; phylum Pseudomonadota; class Alphaproteobacteria; order Rhizobiales; family Xanthobacteraceae; genus BOG-931. The sequence goes on from CAVOKR010000015.1 coordinate 241,478, forward strand.
AGATAGACCTCGGGCGTCGAGGTTTCGAACAGCGAGAAGACCTGGCTCAGGCCGGGCGTCTGATTGGCGCGCGCCATCAAGCGCCGTCGCCGCGTCGCGCAGCGCCGCCGGGCCGGCGCCGGCGCGGTCCTCGACCATCATGCGGAAGCCGCCGGCGGTGCCGATGCCGCGCACCGGCGGCGGCAGCACCGACACGATGAACGCTTCCTGGATTTTCGACAGCCGCTTGTTCAGCTCGGCTTGAATTGCCGATGCCGACTGGCCTGCCGCGTGCGCGCGTTTGTCGAATGGATCGAGCACCAGAAACAAGGCGCCGGAATTGGGCGCATTGGTGAAGGTGGCGCCGGAGAAGCCGACGATATTCACGGCGTGCGCGACCCCGGGAACGCTCTTCGCTATGTCGAGCACACGCTGCTGCACCTCGTCGGTGCGCGCAAGCGAAGCGCCGGGCGGCAATTGCACCACCGATGATGATGTAGCCGCCGTCGACTTGCGGAATAAAGCCGACCGGCGTGGCGCGAAACGCGTTCAGCCCAAGAGCGATGACGACCACATAGATCGCCACCATGACGACGGCGCGGCGCACGGTCCTCGTCGCGAGCCAGGAAATTCCGCCGCCGATCTTGTCGAAGCCGCGATTGAAATAGCCGAAGAAGCCGTGGATCGGCCGCTCCCACCAGGTATCGCGGTGATTGGCCTCGTGCGGCTTGAGCAACAGCGCGCACATCGCCGGCGACAGCGTCAGCGACACGATCAGCGAGATGACGGTCGCGCCGGCGATGGTCAGGGCGAATTGCCGGTAGAACTGGCCGGAAATGCCGGTGATGAACATCGACGGCACGAACACCGCGCACAGCACGAGCGCGATGGCGATCAGCGCCGAGCCGACTTCGTCCATGCTCTTGCTTGGCGGCCTCGCGCGGCGCGAGACCCGCCGCGATATTGCGCTCGACGTTCTCGACCACGACGATGGCGTCGTCGACCACGATGCCGATGGCGAGAACGAGCCCGAACAGCGAGAGATTGTTCAGCGTGAAGCCGAACGCCGCCATGAAGAAGAAGCTGCCGATGAGCGAAACCGGAATGGCAACGAGCGGAATGATCGCCGCGCGCCAGGTCTGCAGGAACAGAATCACGACGAGCACGACGAGCACGATGGCCTCGCCGATGGTGTCGATCACGGCGTCGACCGATTGCTGGATGAACTGCGTCGGGTTGTAGACGATGGCGTAGTGCGACGCCGGGCGGAAAGCGCTTCGGCAAGTTGCGCCATCAGGTCGTTGACGCCCTTGGCGGTGGCAAGCGCGTTCGAGCCCGGGCGCTGGAAGATGGCGAGCGCCACCGCGGGGTCGTGATCGAGATAGGAGTTCGACGAATAATCGAGCGCGGCGAGCTCGATGGTCGGCGACATCCTTGAGCCGCACCACGGCGTCCGGCGTCTGCTTGACCACGATCGAGCCGAACTCGTCCGGATTGTCGAGCCGGCCGAGCGTCTGCACCGCGATCTGGAACGCGCCGGGATTGCGTGATCGGCGGCTGCGTTGAGGACGCCGGACGCGACCTGGATGTTCTGGCCGTGCGAGCGCATTGGTGACGTCGTTCGCGGTCAGGCCGAGCGATTGCAGGCGGTCCGGATCGAGCCAGATCCGCATCGAATAATCGCGGCTGCCGAACACGGTGATCGAGCCGACGCCGTCGACCCGGGTGAGCGGATCGGTGACTTCCAGCGTGGCGTAGTTGGAGATGAACAGCGCGTCGCGCGACTTGTCGGGCGAATAAAGATGCACGACCATCATCAGGTCGGGCGAGGCTTTGTTGACCGTGACGCCGATATTGCGGACATCGGCCGGCAGCCGCGGCTGCGCGATGGCGACGCGGTTCTGCACCTGCACCTGGGCGATGTCGAGATTGGTGCCGAGATCGAAGGTGACCTGGATCGAGAACCGCCCGTCGGCCGTCGAGTTCGACGACATGTAGAGCATGTTCTCGACGCCGTTGATCTGCTCCTCGATCGGCGTGACCACGGTCGAGGCGACGACGTCGGCGCTGGCGCCGGGATACTGGCCGGAGACGACGATGATCGGCGGCGCGATCTCGGGATATTGCGCGACCGGCAGCCGCGAGAACGACACGCCGCCGAGGATCACGAAGACGATCGAGACCACGGCGGCGAAAGATCGGCCGGTCGATGAAGAAGTGCGAGAGGCGCATGTTACGGCATCAACCCGCTTTGGCCTGATCGCCGGCGGCCGGCGCCGGCGTGCGCGCCCTTGCGGCTCGGCCTTCACCTTGATGCCCGGCCGCGCATGCATCAGTCCGTTGACGATGACGCGGTCGGTGGCGAGAAGCCCGTCCTTGATGACGCGCAAGCCGCCGTCGAGCTGGCCGGGCGTGACGTATTTCTGCCGCACCGTGCCGTCGGCATCGACGACCAGCACGTATTTGCGCACCTGCTCGGAGCCGATCGCGGCATCGGGAACGAGCAGCGCCGCGTAAGGCGGCGAGCCCGGAACACGGAGCCGGCCGAACATGCCGGGCGTGAAAAGGCCGTCCGCATTATCGAACACGGCGCGGCCGCGGATCGTGCCCGAGGACTGATTGATGGCGTTATCGACGAAATCGATCTTGCCTGAGTGGACGAAATCTTTCTCGTCGATCAGCTTCAGCGTCACCGGGACATTGCCGTTGAGCGCCGCCACGTCCTTGCTCGTCGAAGCAAAGCGCACGTAGCGCAGATAGGAAGCCTCGTCGAAGGAGAATTCGAAGCGGATCGGATCGACCGACACCACCGTCGCCAGCAGCGTGGTATTGCCGCCGGTGCCGCCGGTCACCAGATTGCCGACGGCGACGCGGCGGTCGCCGATGCGGCCGTCGATCGGCGAGCTCAATTCCGAATATTGCTCGAGGTCGAGCTCGGCCGAATGCACCATCGCCTCTTGGGCGCCGACGGCGGCTTCCGCCACCGCTTTGGCCTGCGTGCGCTGGTCGTAGGTCTGTTCGGTGATGGTCTTGTTGGTCAGCAAGGCCTGGCCGCGTTCGAGATCGGCCTGGGTGAACGACGAGATTGGCCCGCGCCTGGGCGAGGTTGGCGCGCATCTGTTCGAGCGCGATTTCGAACGGCCGGCGGTCGATGGTGAAGAGCGGATCGCCCTTTTTCACCATCTGGCCGTCCTTGAAATGAATCTCCGCCAGATAGCCGGACAGCCGCGAGCGGATCTCGACCGAATTCACCGCGGCGAAGCGGCCGACATATTCGTCCTGATCGACGACCGTGCGCTCGACCGGGTTGGCGACGGTGACGGTCGGCGGCGGCGGTCCGCCGCTTTGCTGCTGACCCTGGCCGCAGCCAGCAAGCATCACCGCCAGCGCAGTCGCCGCCAATCCCTGGACGGCGAAACGCGCCGCATTGCCAAAATTCATGCCTTTTCCCTCATCCCGAGCCCGCCCGCAGTCGGGAAAGCACGGCCTGTCCGGCCGAATCACGCCTGCAATAATCGCGCCTCGGGTCGCGCGCCGTCACTGCGCGGATCGTCGCCCTTTTTCAAGCCCGTAGCGCTCCCCATATCTGCGCCCAATCCTCGCAATCCCCAACACGGCCGGCCATGGGCCGCGTTAAGGGCTTGAAATAACATGACAATCATTCCTCTGAGCGATGGGCGACAAGATCGGGCGCCGCGTCCACTTGACGTGCTGCGCGGCATCCGAAGGGCTGGCGATTACGGGGCTGCCAGAGGAGCGGCGGCGCGCCTAATCCGAAGTCAACCCCGCGACAGGCCCGCAATCGCCGCAACCGCCAGCCCAAGCCACGCAGCAATCAGAATGAAGCCGCCCGACGGCGCGGCCATCGGAAACAACCGATGCGCCGTAAACGCGCGCATCGCGATGTCGCCGGAGAACAAGACCGCGCCGAGCACCCAGCCTGCGAGCACGACGAGCGTCAGCGGCCGCCACAGCGCGCCTTGCTGCGTCAGGGCTGTGCCGCCCAAGACCGCGGCAGCGTGAAACAAAAGCATGTAGGCGGCACTGTCGAGGCCGGCGCCCGGCGCCATGTGAGCGCCGGCGGCAGCCAGCACGATGCCGCCCGCCCCCATCAGGCCGGCGAGCGCGATCAGGATCGTCACGGTCATGATTTCGTCCTCCGACGCTGCCAGGGGCGAAAACAGTATAGGATGGATCGAGCGTAAAAGACTAAATGGCGGGAGGAAGCCAATGCTCAGAGCGCTCGGCGCGGCGGCGATCTTTATGGCCTTGGCATGGGCGCCGGCGCTGGCACAGACTGCTCCGCCGGACGTCGTCAAAGAGCTCGCTCCCAGCGGCACTCTTCGCGCCGCCATCAATGCCGGCAACGTGGTCTTGGTACAGAAAGATGCCGCCGGCGCGGTCCACGGCGTCACGGTCGATCTCGCGCGCGAATTGGCGCTACGGCTCGGCGTACCGGCGGATCTCATCGTCTATGAAACGGCCGGCAAGGTGACGGACGCGGTCGCGGCCGGAGGCTGGGACATCGGCTTTATCGCCATCGAGCCCGTGCGCGCCAAAGTGATCGGCTTCACCGCGCCCTATGTGATCATCGAAGGCACCTACATGGTCGGTGTGGATTCGCCGCTGAAGACCCCGGCCGACGTCGATCGCGACGGCGTGCGGATTGCCGTCGCCAAGGGCTCGGCCTACGACCTTTACCTGTCGAGGACGCTGCAGCATGCGACGCTGGTGCGCTATCCGAGCCCGCCGCTCGCGCTCGCGGGCTTCGTCGCCGACAAGCTCGATGCCGCGGCCGGCGTCAGGCAATTTTTGGCGCACTACGCCAAAACCAATCCGACGATGCGGGTGATGCCGGATCATTTTCAGGAGATCCGGGAGGCGATGGGCACGCCGCTCGGCCGCGAGGCAGGACTCCACTATCTGAAGGGCTTCGTCGAAGACATGAAGTCGTCGGGTTTTGTGCGGCAATCGCTCGACCGCGCCGGTCAGGCCGATGCTATGGTCGCGCCCGCTGAAGAGTAGCGTCGGCGCTATTCGCCCGCGCGGCAGGAGCACAGAGTTCGGATGCAGCGGACGTTTGAATTCGGACTCTACAGCTTCGGCGACCTGACCCCCGCGCAGGCTGGCAATCCCGCCGGCGCGCAACAGCGGCTGGCCGAAATCCTCGCCGCCGCAAAACTTGCCGACGATGCCGGCTTCGACGTCTTCGCCATCGGCGAACATCACCGGCTCGACATGCCGATCGCCGCCACTGCTGTGGTGCTGGCCGCGATCGCGGCGCAGACCAAAAATATTCGTCTCGCCAGCGCCGTCACCATCTTGAGCACCGCCGATCCGGTGCGCGTGTTCGAGGAATTCGCCACCGTCGATCTGATATCGGGCGGCCGCGCCGAGATCATCGCCGGCCGCGGCGTGTTCACGGAATCCTTTCCGCTGTTCGGCTATGACCTCGCGGACTACGACGCGCTGTTCGCCGAGAAGCTCGAGCTGCTGATGAAGCTCAACGCCCAGGAACGCGTCACCTGGCAGGGCCGCTTTCGCTCGGCCCTCAGCGACGCGCCGATCGCACCGCGCCCGGTGCAAACCCGTCTGCCGATCTGGGTCGGCACCGGCGGCACCCCGCAGAGCGTCGAACGCACGGCGCTCCTCGGCCTGCCGCTCGCGCTCGCCAATATCAGCGTCCCGCCGCAAAAACTCGCGCCGCTCGCCGGGCTTTACCGGCGCACCGGCGCGCAAGCCGGCCACGACGCGGGCGAGTTGAAAATCAGCATCGCGAGCCATCTGCATGTCGCGGAAAATTCGCAAGACGCGCTCGACAGTTTTTATCCGCATTATGCCGGCTATTTCCGCGATCACACGCCGTCGCAATACCGCGCCCGCGACATCACGCGGGCCGACTATGATGCGCTCGCGGCGCCGCAAGGCGCGCTGTTCGTCGGCAGCTCGCAACAGATCGTCGACAAGATCCTCTATGAGCACGAATTGTTCGGCCATCAGCGCTTCCTGGCGCAGATCGACATCGGCGGGCTGCCGTTTGGGAGCGTGGCGCGGGTGATCGAACTCGTCGCCACGCGGGTCGCGCCGGTGGTTCGGCGCGCACTCGGCCAGGAGCCGCAAGAGCCCGGCATCTTGCCACGCCGGCAACGCCGATCTCTGTAAAGACGCATGATCATCGCCGCCGATCCGCGATGGCGGATGGCACGTAGCTTCGCCAAGAGTGTTATGATACCTTCAACGAGAGGTATTCAGGTGCGTCCGGCGAGGCGATCCCGCGGGGAGTACTCCTCCGGGCCGGAGCGCGTCGAGAGCCTCAGAAGATATTAAAATAAGAAACATAGCTCGCCTCGAATTTATCGGACCGATTGCTTGAGCAGTTCGACCATTTTTTAAATCGGGCCGGGAAGGCTCTTGGCCCCCAATGTGGAGGCTGATCATGACGCGCGTCTCGTTAATTCGTGTTCTGAAAAATAGAAGCATCGCCGCGTACTTAATCCTTGCCGCTTTGCTTGCTGTCTTCGGTAGCGTTGTCTTGGGCGGCATGGCCATCGCCTCGCAGGACAGGTACTCGCTGAAACTGGGCAAGCTCTCGTTTGCCGATTTCAAAGGCTACGAAGACTGGAAAGACGTCGCCGTCAGCCAGACCGAAACTCAGCTGAAAGTGATCGTGGCGAACGACGTGATGATGAAAGCGTATCGGCAGGGCCTCCCCGCCGACGGCAAGGTTTTTCCCGAGGGCTCGAAGATTGTGAAGATCGAGTGGACGTTTAAAAAGAACCCCGTGTCCCCTTATTTCGTGCAGGTGCCGGAAACGCTAAAGGCAGTCGACGTTATCGAAAAAGACAGCAAGCGATTCCCAAACACTCACGGATGGGCCTACGCCAATTTCATCTACGATGCCGCGTCTGACACGTTTGCGCCCGAAGGGACCGAACCGACATGCGGGTTTGCGTGCCACACGGCGGTTGCTGCCAAAGATTACATTTTCACGGAATACCCCAAGAGATAAGCAGGAGATAAGCAAGCGATAGGCTGCACTTTAGCCGCGTCATCGGCGGCCGACCTGCGACGGGTCAAACACAACGGCGCAGCGCGTTATTGGAGCGCGCTGCCGGTCGCCGATGAAAGCGCAAGAGAGAATGCCGTAGGAGAGAATGCGATGGCCTTCAGCCTCAAGATCAATGAAAACACCCACGACGTCGATGTCGACGGTGACACGCCGCTGCTCTGGGTGCTGCGCGATGTGCTGGGCCTGACCGGCACAAAATTCGGCTGCGGCATGGCGCTATGCGGCGCCTGCACCGTGCATATCGACGGCAACCCGGTGCGCTCCTGCCTGCTGGCGATCAAGTCGATCGGCGATCGCGCGGTCACGACCATCGAAGGCATCGGCGCCGGAGCGGCGGGCGCGAAAGTGCAAAAGGCCTGGCTCGATCTGGAGGTGATCCAGTGCGGCTATTGCCAGTCCGGCCAGATCATGTCGGCGGCGGCGCTGCTGGCCCATAATCCGCATCCCGACGATGCCGACATCGACGCCGCCATGGCGGGCAATATCTGCCGCTGCGGCACCTATGTGCGCATCCGCGAAGCGATCAAGCGCGCCGCGGGCGAGGCCTAGGAGACAACGATGCGCGCTCTTGAAAAATTCGTGCCCGCGCCCTCCCGCCGCACGCTGATCAAAGCCGGTCTGGCCGGTGGATTCGTGCTCGCCTTCCGCCTGCCGCTGCGGGCGGCACCGGTCAACGAGCCGGAGCAGGCACCGGACAGCACGGCCGGTCAGTTTGCGCCCAACGCCTTCATCCGCATCGATCATGCGGGCAAGACCACGCTGGTCATGCCGCAGGTCGAGATGGGCCAAGGGCGTCTATACGGCCGTCGCGATGATCCTCGCCGAGGAGCTCGATGCCGACTTCGCACAGGTTGCGCTGGAGCACGCGCCGCCGAACGACAAGCTCTACGGCAACCCGATCTTCGGCATTCAGGTCACCGGCAATTCCAATTCGATACGGGCGTTCTGGAAACCGCTGCGCGTCGCCGGCGCGGCGGCGCGGGCGATGCTGGTGCAGGCCGCGGCGCAGCAGTGGCAGGTCGAACCGGCGAGCTGCACCGCGGCGAACGGCAAGGTTACGCACGCGGCAAGCGGGCGCACGCTGGCCTACGGCGATCTCGCGGATGCCGCGAGCGCGCTGCCCGTGCCGGCCGATCCGCCGCTGAAGGATCCGAAAGATTTCACGCTGATCGGCAAGCCGCTCAAGCGCCTCGATACGCCGAACAAGACCGACGGCAAGGTCATTTACGGCATCGATGCGATGCTGCCCGGAATGAAATTCGCGACGCTCGCCGCCTGCCCGGTGTTCGGCGGCAAAGTGGCCCATGTCGACGACAGCGCCGCCAAGAAGGTCCCCGGCGTTCGACAGATTGTCGTGCTCGACGACCTGGTCGCGGTCGTCGGCGATCACATGTGGGCCGCCAAGAAAGGCCTCGACGCGCTCGTCGTCACCTGGGACGAAGGACCGAACGCCAAAGTCAATTCGAGCGACATCTGGGAGAATTTGCGCGCCGCCAGCAAGCAGGATGGCGTCGTCGCCAAATCCGTCGGCGACATCGACAAAGGCCTGACGCAGGGCGACCGGCTCGATGGCGACTACGAGCTGCCGTTCCTCGCGCACGCGCCCATGGAGCCGCTGAACTGCACGGTTTCGCTTACGCCGGGCGCCTGCGAGATATGGATCGGCACGCAGGTTATGACCCGCGTTCAGTCAGCCGCGGCGGAAGCCGCCGGCGTTCCGCTCGACAAGGTGACGGTGCACAATCACCTGATCGGCGGCGGCTTCGGCCGCCGGCTCGAAGCCGACATGGTGACGGCTGCGGTGCGCATCGCGCGGCAGGTCGACGGGCCGTTGAAGGTCGTGTGGACGCGCGAAGAAGAAATCCAGCACGACGTCTACCGCCCGGTCTATCGCGACGTCATTTCGGCAAGCCTCAAGGACGGCAAGATCGTCGCCTGGAAATATCGCGTCACCGGTTCGTCGATCATGGCGCGCTGGGCGCCGTCGATATTCCTCAACGGCATCGATATCGACGCGGTCGATAGCGCCGTCGACATGCCCTACGACATCCCCAATCGCCGGGTCGAATATGTGCGCGCCGAGCCGCCCGCCGTGCCGACCGGATTTTGGCGCGGCGTCGGACCGAACAACAACGTCTTCGCCATCGAATGTTTCATGGACGAACTGGCGCGCAAGGCCGGCATGGATCCGATCGAGTTCCGCCGCGGCATGTTGGGAAATAATCCGCGCCTGAAAGCGGCGCTCGATCTTGTCGCGGAAAAATCGGACTGGGGAAAGCCGCTGCCGCCGCGGACCGGGCGCGGCGTCTGCGTGCAGCCGTCGTTCGGCAGCTTCATCGCCACCGTCGTGGAGGCCGAAGTCGACGACGACGGCGAAGTGCGTCTGCGCCGCGTGACTTCGGCGGTCGACACCGGCATTGCGGTCAATCCCGACACCATCGTGGCGCAGTTGCAGGGCGGGCTGATCTTCGGCCTGACGGCGGCGCTCTACGGCGAAATCACCATCGAGCACGGCCGCGTGCAGCAGTCCAATTTCAACAATTACCGCATGCTGCGCATCGACCAGGTGCCGAATATCGACGTGCATGTCATCAAAAGCGGCGAGGATCCGGGCGGCATCGGCGAAACCGGCTGCACCGCGGGGCCGCCGGCGCTGCGCAATGCGATCTATGCGGCGACCGGCGTCGCGTTGCGCCGGCTGCCAATCGACCGCGCAGCGATCGCTGCCAACAAGGCGTGACCGTCATGCGCGCACGCATCGTCGTCCTTGTCATCCTGGTCTTGATCGTTCTGGCCGCATTGGGCTGGAAGATGTTCTGTCCCGGGCCCATGGCCTTCGCGGGCGGCTCGACGCGTCGCGCTGGCGGATTACCACGGCGCCGATCCGACCGGCGTTCCCGCCACTCTGGCCAAAGCCGATCAGGTCAAGCGCGGCGAGTATCTCGCGCGCGCCGCCGATTGCGTGCCCTGCCACACCGCGCCCGGGGGCCCGGCCCTTGCCGGCGGGCTTGCGATTCCGCTGCCGTTCGGCACGCTTTATTCGACCAATATCACGCCCGACAAGGACACCGGCATCGGCAATTACAGCGATGAGGATTTTCTCAACGCGGTGCGGCGCGGCATCCGCCGGGACGGCGCGCGGCTTTATCCGGCCATGCCCTATACGTCCTACACCTATATGACGGACGCGGATGCGCTGGCGATCAAGGCTTATTTGTTTTCCCTGCCGGCGGTGCATGCGCCCAATCGCGCCGACACCTTGACGTTCCCGTTCAATCAGCGCTGGGGGATGATCTTCTGGTCGTTAGCGTTCAACGCCGATACGCGCTTTGCACCCAACACCGCGCAGACCCCCGAATGGAACCGCGGCGCCTATATCGCGGAGGCGCTGGCGCATTGCGGCGAATGCCACACGCCGCGCAATCTCCTCTTCGCGCTCGACAACCGCAAAAAATTCGCCGGCGCGGTGACGGCGGGCTGGAAGGCGTTCAACATCACGTCGGACAAAGGCACCGGCATCGGCGCTTGGAGCGACGACGATGTGTTCGGCTATCTGGCCGACGGTCATGCGTCGGGCCACGGCACGGCGGCAGGTCCCATGGGCGAAGTCGTCGACCAGAGTTTCAGCCACATGGCGCCGGCCGATATTCGCGCGGTCGTGAGCTACCTGCGCAGCATTCCGCCGCTGCCGTCATCCGAGCCATCGACGATTGCGCCACCGGCACCGGCGTCGCCCAAGGAAGGCGGCGCCGTGGCGGACGTCGCCGGCAAGAAAGTGTTCGAGCAGGCCTGCGCCGGCTGCCACAACTGGACCGGCGTCAGCGCCATCTCGCCCTATGCCACGATTGCGGGCGCCCGCGCGGTCAACGATCCGACGGCGACGAATGTCGCGCAGATCGTGCTGACTGGCACCACGCGCCATACGCCGCAAGGCGTCCTCTCGATGCCGGCGTTTGGCGGCAGCTATTCGGATGCGGAGATCGCAGCCGTCGCCAATTTCGTCACCGGACGTCTGGGCAGCGCCCCATCCAGCCTCACCGAGAAAGACGTGGCAGGGATGCGGAAGGAAACGACGCAGTGACTTGCCGTTGAACGCCAGGCCGAGCCGCGGTATCCGGCGGCCCTCGGCAAACCTATCCGATCAAGGAGCAACGCAATGGCTCGAACCCACCAGCCCGGCGAAGCCATTTTTAGATCGATCCTGCCCGAGGATATCGACTGGAAGCCGTTTCCTGCCTTTCCTCCCGCGGTTCGCCTCGCCATACTTGTCGGTGAGCCATCGCAGCCGGGGCCCTACGTGATCCGGGTCAAAATGCCGTCCGGCGGCAAGCTGATGCCGCACAAACATCCCGAGGACCGCATCTACACGGTGATGTCCGGCGTCTTCTATATCGGCCTGGGGGAAGAGTTCGATGGCGACAAGGTGCAGGCCTACCCGCCCGGCAGCGTCATCGTTCTGCCCGGCGACACCTGGCATTTCCACTGGGCGAAGTCGGGTGAGTACGTGACCCAGGTGAGCGCCATCGGTCCGCTCGGTCTCGAATACCTGGATTCCGGCGACGATCCGCGCGAGCAGAAGGGCGGCCAGGCGGCTTCATGAAATGGTCGAGTGCAGGCAAAGGATTTATGACGAGACACCGCTACTCCACCCCCGCCCGCCCGATCGCTGCATAGCGGAAGCCGGCGCGTTTCATTTCATCGGGGCGGTAGATATTGCGCAGGTCGACGATCACCGCTCGCGCCATAATCTTTTTGAGCCTAACCAGATCGAGGGCGCGGAATTGCTCCCATTCGGTGGCGATGACGACAGCGTCGGCGCCTTCGGCGGCGCTATAGGCGTTGTCGCAATAGGTCAGGGTGGGAAGGAGCGGCTTCGCCTGTTCCATGCCGGCCGGATCGTAGCCGCGCACTTTGGCGCCGAGATCGGTCAGCGCGGTGATCAGCGGGATGGCGGGCGAGTCGCGGGTGTCGTCGGTGTTGGGCTTGAAGGTGAGACCCAGCACCGCGACCGTCTTGCCGCGCACCGAACCGTCAAGCGCTGCCACCACCTTGCGCGCCATGGCGCGCTTGCGCTGGTCGTTGACGACAGTCACCGCTTCGACGATGCGCAGCGCCACGCCGTAGTCCTGCGCGGTCTTGAGGAGCGCGCTGGTATCCTTCGGAAAGCACGAGCCGCCGAAGCCCGGGCCGGCATGCAAGAACTTGCCGCCGATGCGGTTGTCGAGCCCCATGCCGCGCGCCACTTCCTGCACGTCGGCGCCGACTTCTTCGCACAGATCGGCGATCTCGTTGATGAAGGTGATCTTGGTGGCGAGAAAGGCGTTGGCGGCGTATTTGATCAGCTCGGCGGTGCGGCGGCTGACATAGACGAGCGGCGGCGTATTCAGATAAAGCGGCCGGTAGATTTCGGCGAGCACGTTGCGCGCGCGCGGATCGTCGCTGCCGACCACGATGCGGTCGGGATGCTTGAAGTCCTGGATCGCGGCGCCTTCGCGCAAAAACTCCGGATTGGAGACGACCTGGATCTCGGCGTCGGGTCGCTTGTCGCGCAAAATGTGTTCGATCTCGTCGCCGGTGCCGACCGGGACCGTCGATTTGGTCACCACGACTGCGTCCGCCGACAACAGCGGCGCGATCTCGCGCACTGCTTCGTAGACGAAGGTGAGATCGGCGTGGCCGTCGCCGCGCCGCGACGGCGTGCCGACCGCGATGAAGACCGCCTCCGCCTCGCCGATGCGCGAGGTGTCGCCGGCGAATTCGAGCCGGGCCTGCTGCATATTGGCCTCGACCAGATCGGCGAGGCCGGGCTCGAAGATCGGAATTTCGCCGCGCTTGAGGGCCGCGACCTTGGTGGCATCCTTGTCGATGCAGGTCACCTGATGGCCGAAGTCGGCAAAACAGGCGCCGGAAACAAGCCCCACATAGCCGGCGCCGATCATCGTCACACGCATTCTGATCCCCGTCTAAATCTGCTGAGTCTCGTCGAATGGCGTCGCGGGCGCCACCTCGGCGTCGCGCCGCATCAAAGCGAGCCAGCGCCGCCCGAACAACACGATCACGAGCCCTCCGTAAACCACCCCGCCGAGCGCCGCCAACAGCGCCAGCTCCGATTCGTTGCGGAACCTGGACCACGAGGATAACAAAGCCGTGACCAGCGGATCGGCAATGATCAGAACCAGCGCCAGCGCCGCGCCGGCCGCCGCGAGCTTGATCAACGACGATTTCAGCACCGCGTCCGGCGCGATCAGGTGAGCCCGCGCCGCGAAGAACAGCACCAGAATGAAATTGATCCAGGCGCCGATCGAGGTGGCGAGCGCGAGGCCCGACCTGCTCGAGCGGCACCATCAGCACGACCTTGAAGGCGATATTGACCGCGGTGCCGATCAGCGCCGCCTTGACCGGCGTCCTGGTGTCGCCGCGGGCGAGAAACGGCGCGACAACGCTGCGGATGAGGACGAAGGGCACAAGCCCGATCGTATAGGCGACAAGCGTCATCGCCGCCGCATGGGCATCCGCGGGCGTAAAGGCGCCGCGCATGAATAGCGCCCGCATGATGAGCCCCGGCACCACCAGGAAACCGATGACGCAAGGCAGCGCGAGCAGCAGCGCAAATTCGATGGCGCGATTCTGCGCCGAGCGGGCGCCGGCCTCGTCGCCCGCCGCGAGGCGGTGGGTCATTTCCGGCACCAGCACGGTGCCGACGGCGATGCCGATGACGCCGATCGGAAGCTGGTCGATACGGTCGGCATAATAGAGCGCCGAGATCGCGCCGGCCGACAGAAAGCTCGCGATGATGGTATCGGCGAACATGCGCGAGCTGCGTTCCGGCCGAGCCGATGGTCGCCGGCACGAGCGCGCCGAAGAAGCGCTTCACGTCATCGTCCCAGCGTAGCGCCCGGAACGAGGTCATGACGCCAGCGCACAAAGTATCGCCGCCGACCAGCGCCGCCTGAAGCACGCCCGATATCAGCACGCCCCAGGCCGCCGCATGACCCGCGCCCGGGAACAGAAACGCAAGCGCAAGCGTCGCCATCATCGTCACATTGAGCAGGATCGGCGCCGCCGCCGCGGCCGCGAAGCGGTGCAGCGCGTTGAGGATGCCGCTCCACAGCGTCACCAGCGTGATCAGCAACAGATAGGGGAACGTGATCCGCGTCAGCGAAACCGCGAGCGCAAACTGCTGCGGCTCGCGCGAGAAGCCGGGCGCCAAAAGTTCGATCACCTGCGGGGTGAAGATCAGCGCCAGCGCCAGCAGCACCACCTGCGAGGCCAGCAGCAAAGTGAAGATGCGATCGCCGAAGCGGCTCGCCGCGATCGCGCCGCCCTGGGTGCGGATCCGCGCATAGGCCGGAATGAAGGCCGCATTGAAGGCGCCCTCGGCGAAAATGGCGCGGAAATGGTTCGGCAGCCGAAAGGCGACAAAGAACGCGTCGGCGACAGGACCGGCGCCGATAATCGCCGCCAGCATGATGTCGCGCAAAAAGCCGGTCAGACGCGACAGGAGCGTGTAGCCGCCGACGGTGAGAATCTTGCCGAGCATGGGGGCTTAACCAGCATTCTCCGCTCGTGCCCGCGAAAGCGGGCACCCAGCGATCCATTGCCATACCGTGATTCTCGCCTGGATTCCCGCTGCCGCGGGAATGAGCGGAATGGAGTTCAGCCCGCGAGCGCCCGCCGGACGCCGGCGATGATGCGGTCCTGGACCGGCGGCTCGAGATAGGCATGCATCGGCAGGCTGATCACTTCCGCCGACAATTGCTCGCTGACCGGCACGCCGCCATCGGCGATGGGGAAGTCGCGATAGGCCGGCTGGCGATGCAGCGGCTTGGTGTAATAGATCGCGGTCGGAATGCCGTCGGCCTTCAGCGCGGCGGCAAGCCCATCGCGGCGGCCGGGCTTGAGCCGGATGGTATATTGCGCCCAGACCGAGGTGCACTCATTGCCGGTCACCGGCACGGTCGCGACATCGGCAAGGGCTTCCGAATAGCGCACCGCGACGCGATTGCGCGCCGCGATCTCGTCCGGGAAAATCTTCAGCTTTTCGATCAGCACCGCCGCCTGAATGGTGTCGAGCCGGCCGGTGATGCCAATGCGCGCGGCTTCCGATCGATCGTTGCCCTCGCCATGCAGGCGGATGCTTTTGACCCGCGCCGCGAGCGCATCGTCGTCGGTGAACACCGCGCCGCCGTCGCCGTAGCAGCCGAGCGGCTTGGCGGGGAAAAAGCTGGTCGCGCTCGCGGTCGACAGCGTGCCGAGCTTTTTGCCGCGGTAACTCGCACCGAAGGCTTGGGCTGCGTCGTCGAGCACCAACAGCCCGTGCGCGGCGGCGATTGCCGAGATCGCATCATGATCGGCAGGCAGGCCGAACAGATCCACAGGAATGATCGCGCGCGGCTTCAGACCGTGAGCCTTCGCGGTCGCGACGGCGCGTTCACAGCTTGCCGGATCGAGATTGAAGGTGTCGGGCAGAACATCGGCGATGATCGGGGTGGCGCCAAGCAGCGCCACCATCTCGGCCGTCGCATGATAGGTAAACGACGGGCAGATCACGGCGTCGCCGCGGCCGATTTCCCACGCCATCAGCACCAGAAGGAGCGCGTCGGTGCCGCTGGCGCAGCCGATCGCATGCTTTGAGCCGCAGAAGGCGGCGAGATCGGCTTCGAAGGCGCGCACCTCCGGGCCCTGGACGAACTGGCAATGCGTCAGCACGCGGCTGACCGCATCGTCGACCGCGCGGCCGAGCCGGCGGCGCTGCGCCGCGACATCGATGAAGGGGATGGGCCGTTCTTCCACGCGAATATGCTGGTTCATGATTGATGCGATCTGTTTCTTGATTCCGGCGGACGGCGAGGCTTTTCAGCCGACGACCCGCCGGGGGCCCTTGCGCTGCGGCATGGCGGCTTGCGCCGCGCGTGAATCGGCCGAACGCGAATCGAGACAGCGGATCGCGATCTCGAGACTGGCGAGCGCTTCCTCGCCGGTGACTGCCGGCGGCTCTCCGCTGCGAATGGCGCTGACAAAGGCTAGGAGCTCCGAGCGCAGCGGCTCGGCATAGCCGACCGAAAGATGCCGCATCGAATAGCTGCCGTCGGGCTGGAAGCCGAAACATTCGGTGACCTGCAGCGTCAAAAGATCGCCGATCACGTATTTGTCGCGGGTGGCGATGTGAATGGTGCGCGCCTTGAACGGCGTCAGCCAGTTGGTGTTGATATGCGCGAGCACGCCCGACGCGGTGCGGAATTGCAGGAGCGCGATGTCTTCGCGCTCGGCGACCGCGCTCGAGGTCTGCGGCTGGATTTCGACGATCTCCGAATTGGTGAACCAGCGGATCAGATCGATATCGTGCACGGCGAGATCAATGACGACACCGACATTCGACATCCGCGGCGGGAACGGCCCGACCCGGGTGATGGCGATCGAAAGAATGTCCTGGTCCTTGATGGCGCGCTTGATCGACTGCACCGCCGGATTGAAGCGCTCGACATGGCCGACCATCAGCGTGACGCCGGCACGGCGCGCGGCGGCGACGACAGCGCGGCTTTCCTCGACCGTCGACGCGATCGGCTTCTCGACCAGGAGATGGATGCCGCGTGCGGCGCAGTCGATGGCGATGTCGCGATGCAGATGCGTCGGCGCGGCGATGACGACGGCGTCGACGCCTTCCTGGATCAGCGCCTCAACATCCGCGAATGCGGCGCAGCCCAGGGTCTGGGCCACCTGATCGCGGCGCTTAGGGTCCGGATCGGCGACGCCGACGAGTTTTACGCCCGGCAGTTCCGACAACACGCGAGCGTGGTTGCTGCCCATAACGCCCACGCCGATGACACCGAGGCGCAAGGCCCCCTCGGCGTCTAGTTTCTCAGACTCACGCATGACCCCAAAAGCCCCCTTCACTTCCCCGGAAGCCGACCCCACCGTTCCCCCTAGCACGCTTGATGCCAACTGGCGACACGTCCCCGGTGGGAACCCGAACACGAATTGCTGCGAAGATTTACACGGCAAAGCCACCCGCCGATCGCGAATATTCCTTGAGCGCCCAGGGACTTGGTGGTTGGAAAGGCCATTGCATGGCGGCGGTGTCGCACCCGGTTATGAGCCCTCGAAGCGGCCTGCCGCAAGATCGGCGTCGAGTTGCACTACCGCCGAACATCCCCCTATTCTGCACTCGAACCGGCCCATCACGGAAAGGCTCGACGTGCCCATTGCCCAATCAGTTGTGCTCGAAGAAGGCGTCATCATTTTCCACGAGAATCTCGTCAACCTTTACGGTTGCCGCATCGGCAGCGGCACCAAGATCGGCGCCTTCGTGGAGATCCAGAAGAATGCGACGATCGGCCGGCGTTGCAAGATTTCGTCGCATTCGTTCGTCTGCGAAGGTGTCGAAATCGAGGACGAGGTTTTCGTCGGCCACGGTGTCATCTTCACCAACGATCTTTACCCTCGCGCTACGACCGACGACGGCCGCATGCAGAACGATGCCGACTGGACCGTACTGCCGACTAAGGTGCGTCAGGGCGCCTCGATCGGCAGCAGCGCCACCATCCTGCCCAATCTCACCATCGGCTCGCGGGCGATCGTCGGCGCCGGCGCGGTCGTCACCCGCGACGTTCCCGATTATGCCATTGTCGCCGGTGTGCCCGCCGTCGTCATCGGCGATGCCCGCCATTCCGACAAGGTTCGCTGATGTCGCCCGGCGTCTCAAATCTGACGGCCGAAAAGCCGGCGACGGAACGCATTCCCTTTAACGACCTGTCGCTTCAATGGCGGCAGGTCAGGGAAAACGCGACGCGCGATATCGGCGATCTGTTCGAAAAGAGCGCATTCTGCCTCGGACCTTACGTCGACGGTTTCGAACGCTCGATCGCCGACTACTTGGGCGTCGGCCACGCCATCGGCGTCAATTCCGGGACTTCCGCACTCCATCTCGCGATGATCGCCGCTAATATCGGCCCGGGCGACAAGGTGCTGGTCCCATCCTTCACCTTCATCGCCACCGCCTGGGCCCCGCTCTATGTCGGGGCCA
This sequence comes from uncultured Alphaproteobacteria bacterium, assembly GCA_963696555.1. GTDB lineage: Bacteria > Pseudomonadota > Alphaproteobacteria > Rhizobiales > Xanthobacteraceae > BOG-931. The sequence goes on from CAVOKR010000015.1 coordinate 259,549, forward strand.
TCCCGGTGCTCTGCGATGTCGATGAAGAGAGCGCGACGATCGACCTCGACGACGCGGAACGCCGCCTCGACGGTGCGGTGAAGGCCATCATTCCGGTTCACCTCTACGGTCAGCCCGCCAACATGGACGCGGTGATGAAATTTGCCGCGCGCTACGATCTGGTGGTGGTCGAGGACGTCGCGCAAGCCATCGGTGCCCGCTATGGCTCGCGCCACGTCGGCGGCATCGGCAAGCTTGGCTGCTTCAGCTTTTATCCCGGCAAGAACCTCGGCGCCGCCGGTGAAGGCGGCCTGGTCACGACCGACGACGCGACCATGGCGCACCGCATTCGCGCGCTGCGCAATCACGGCCAGGAAGAACGCTACATCCATGCCGAGGTGGGCTTTAATTACCGCATGGAAGGCCTGCAGGGCCTGGTGCTCGGCCACAAATTGCCGCTGGTCGACGATTGGACGGCGACGCGGCGGCGGCTCGCCGATTGCTACAATCGGGGGCTCGCGGGACTGCCGCTCAAATTGCCGAAGATCGTCAACGACGACCACGTCTACCATCTCTACGTCGTGCGCACCGCGGAGCGCGATCACCTGCGCGATTATCTGCAGAAGCAAGGCATCGAGATCCGGACTGCATTACCCGGTGCCGTTGCACCGACAGCCCTGCCTGGCGCACCTGTCGCATGGACCGAACGGCTATCCGGTCACGGAACGCTACGCGAAGGAATGCCTGTCGCTGCCGTTGTTCGTCGGCATGACCGAAGCTCAGGTCGAGCGGGTGTGCGCTGCGGTCCGGGGATTTTTCGAACGCTCCTAGCATCGTCAGCGAACTAACAAGCGTCTGATTGACGAATTCGGCGCGACGTCCCATCGCCATCGATCGCGGCACTGCCCGATTGCGCCGAGGCCTTCCTTGAAGAATGTGTTGCCGGCATTGAAATTGTGATCGGATGCGCTGGGTCCAAGATCAAGATAGCGAAAGCCGGCGGCGCCGAGACGATCCATCGCATCGGCAATGACAAAGGCCGGGCCATTGTCGCCGAGGTGGCCGGCATTTCGGCAGATATAGAACGTATTGGCGACCGTCTTGGTGAGGTGGAAGACGAGCAGCGCCGCCACTGCTATGTCATCGAGCATAGCCAGATGGATGCGCACGCGATCCGGAAAACGTGTCAGCAAATCGCGGACCTCGTCTTCGCTATGCGTCGGCGCCGCGCCGTGCCGGGCATAGGTATCGCGAAACACCGTCAGAAATTCGGCGATGCCCTCGACGCCGGTTTCGACACACCGCAAGCCCTTGCGCCGCGCGGCGCGCACCGGCGAAATCTGCCGCGTCTTGTAGCTGCGCTCAAAGGCATCAGGTTCCGGCGTCAGCTGCAGCACCGGGCTGAGCCATCGGTGTTCCAGCTTGAACCCGCCGCAGAATAGCGCGAAGCCCAAGGGACCGGCGGTGTCGTCATGATAGTAGCTCGGCGGCAAGGTCATGCGGATCCCGGCCCAGCCGCACTGCCGCACGTAAGCCTGCACCGCCTTCACCAAGCCGACCGCCAAGCTTGCGCTGAGTTCCGGTGCGACGACGAAGCCGCCGATCGATGCGCCGAGTGGCGACGTGAACATCGGTCGCTCGGCGGGCCCTTCCAATCCGCCCGGCAGGAGCGCTACCGGCCTGCCGTGACGGAAGAGCATTAGGTGGTGAAAACGAAAGCGATCTTGCGGGTGGTAGCGCAGGAATTCGAGATCATGGAACAGCGTGCCGTTCGCCGAACGCGCGAGAAAGTCCTGCCAAGGCCTTTCGCCGGTGTCGAGCGGCGCCACTACGATCGATTCCGCGGAGGACATCAGATCCATTTTGCAACGCCGCGCCACGCCGCGTTGACCGCGCCGACGGTAGCCGTCGGCAGTCGGCGCTTCACCACCGTTTCCAGGAGATCGAGTAACAGCGTGCGCGCGCCCTTGCCGGTCTCGCGCGCAGCCAGCAGGCGCTCATGATCGTGATAAATGTTTTTGTCGCCATGTAGCCGCCGTCGGTGCTGGCGTTCAAATAGACGATGTTCGGATGAAAATCGAAGACTTTCAGGCCAGGGCGATCGAGTCCGAGCGCCGGAACCGCAAAGCCCGTCGCGCCCGCGATGATGTCGAGATGATCGCCGTAGAACGTCGGTATTTCCAGGATATCGTGCTGCTTCCAGAACGGGCGGAGATCGGGAAGGAACGGCATTTGATAGCTGCAATCATACTCAAGTCCGAGCTTCTTATAGAGCGGAAGCAGCGTGGAATCGTAGTAGAGACTGTGGGTGCGCAAGCCCTTCGCCTCCGGTGCGAAGGCAAGCGTCGTACGCATGACGTGAGCATGGATATCGTCGTCTGCAAGAATTTTGTCGTCACCGCGGTCGCGTAGCGCCCGGTATGTATCGCCGTTACGGCGGAAATTCGGGTGCAGCCCGCGTTCGTGCCCCGGCAGATCGACGCCGGCGTGAGTCACAAAAAAAGTCGCACGAACGCCATGCTGATCGAACAACCGGCGCAAGTCGGCGAGAACCTCGGCCGAGGCCCACTCTACATCCACTGTGAAGCATATCGTGCGGGGATCGATATCGGCGGGCCAATGGAAATCGGCTGTCGTCATCGCGCACAATCCCATGGGGCCACGAGGCTAACGTGGGCGGATTATCGTTACCAACCCGGAAAATCAACCGAATAAGGACTTGCCGCGCCGGTATTTGTCGTCCGAAAGGGCTATGCTATCAACCCAAAATGCATACCGATCTCAGCCGCAGCGACGAGACGCGCGCTATTCAGATTGCCGACACTCAGCCCGGCGCGACCGACCGCCATGGTGAGGACAAGCGAGTCATGTGCTCGGTTGTTATTGCTGTTTACAATGAAAGTCAGAATATCCGGGCCTTGCATGCTGCGCTGTGCGCGGAGGCGGAGACGGAGCGGAGCGTCGATTGGGAGTTCCTCTTCGTCGAGGACGGCAGCACGGACAACACGTTTGCGCTGCTCGGCGAGCTTCATCGGACCGACCCCCGGATCAAGATTGTGCGTTTGAGCCGCAATTACGGTGGTCATGTCGCCGACACCGCCGGCCTACGTTTCGCCTCCGGCGATATTGCAATCATCATGGCCGGCGACCTACAGGACCACCCCCGCGAAATACCGCGCTTTCTCGCCAAGTGGCGCGAAGGCTTTCACGTCGTTTGGGGCGTGCGCGCAAGCCGTCAGGACACCCGGGCCGACCGTGTGCTCTCGGCCATGTTCTCGGCGCTGATCCGCCGCATCGCTTTGCCAAATTATCCTAAGAGTGGAACCGGAGGGTTCTGCTTGCTCGATCGCAAAGTCGTCGACAGTCTCAATGCATTTCCCGAGCACAATCGCATGGTGTTCGGACTCATCCTGTTGTCGGGCTTTCGGCAGACGCAACTCGAATACGATCGGCTGGAGCGGCATGCCGGTGTGTCGAAATGGTCGTTGCGCCGCAAGATCAGACTGAGCATCGACGCGATCGTGTCGTTTTCCAGCATTCCGATCCGTTTGGCATCGATACTTGGCATCGTCATCGCCATGCTGAGCTTCGTCTACGCCGCCTATCTGACGCTCAACACTTTGCTTTACGGCCGGGCCGTCGAGGGCTGGGCCACGACCATAGTCTTGATGCTCGGGCTGGGCGGCCTTCAGCTCTTCGTGCTCGGCGTGCTCGGTGAATACCTCTGGCGCGTCGCCGACGAGGTGCGCGGACGGCCGTTATTCCTAGTGCAGGAATGCACCGGCGATTTTCCGCTTCTAGGTCGGGGGGCCGAGAATCGGCTTGGCCGCTCCGATCTGCGTCAGGCGCGCGACTGATGGCGGACATAACGGTCCTCGGCGCCGAACGACAGGCGGCCACGTCGATTGCCGGCGCTTACCCGGAGCGCGCCGTGACCTTCGTTTCCGATAAGACAATTCTCGACGGCGCGGATCTTCCAAACGTCAGCATGACGTACGGCGAGCCTGAGGATCGCGCGATGTGGATGCGCAACGCCGGTGACGTCATCGCGCTCTGTCCGCGCTGGCTCGAGCCGCAATCGACGGCGTCGCTCAGCCAGCTGTTCGGCGAGATCGAACGCGGCTTTCCCGGCCTGATGCTTCCCGTATTCGACCGCCCGCATGCCGAAGGACGCTGGATACTGAAGGGCGATCGCTGGCATCGTCCGGACGCTCCGCTCTCGGGACCGTGGCAGCAATTGGCCGATGTCACCGATCCGCACGGCTGCGGCCTCGTCTATCAGGCCTGGGCAGAAAGCACGGCGACGGTCATGGCGATCGGCCGACGCGCGCGCGGCACGCAACTCGGTTGCGTACGGATTTTCGATGAGCGGTTCTTTTGGGATAATATCTTGCAAGCCGCCGAGACCATCGATGCGCCTGACATCGTGAAGGCCTCGCTGGAAATCCTCGATGCGCTCGACTATCGAGGCTATTTCAGCCTGAACTGGCTTCGCAGCGCACAGGGATTACGCCTGTCGTCGCTGCGCCCGGTGCCGCGCGCCGTCTTTCGGCTGTTTCGCAAGGGTGGCATCGACCTGCTCCTCGATAGTGCCGGCGTCCACACCGCTAACGCAGGCCTGCGCATGGTCGCGATGCCCACCTACGTTTCCTATCGGAGCCTCGCCTCGTGAAGAATGTCCTGGTCCTCTCCGGCACGGCCTCGGCGATCAATTTCATCAACTCGCTCGCCGGGAATCCCGACGTCCGGCTGCACATCACCGATGCCAACCCCTACTGCCCGGGCCTTTATGCCTCCGGCATCGTGGCACACCAATTGCCCCGCGCGCGCGACACCGGCCGCTACCGTACCGCTGTCGATGCGCTGATCGCCCGCTGCGCGATCGATGTGCTTATTCCGACATCGGACTACGATATCGAAGGCGTCATGCACTATTTGCACGACGGCTGGACGCCGAAAGCGATTTTATTCCGGCCGGCGTTCGATGCATTTCTCACGCTCAGCGACAAAGCCCGGCTGATGGCGCGCATGACCGAGCGCATGCCCGCCGTCGTACCCCTGACCTGCCGCGATGACGAAGCGGCGGGGCTCGGTATGCCGGTTGTGGTCAAGCCGATCGGCGAGAGCGGCGGCAAGGGCGTCACCATCGTGCGACGTCGCGACGATCTCGCGCCGGCCGTGCGGCGGGTGCGCGAGCTATTCGGCGATCGCTTTGTCATCCAGCAGTTCATTCCGGGACGCACTTATGTGGCGACACTGGTCTACGACCAGGCCGGCAAGCTCGTCATCGGTGTCGGCATGCGGTCGCATCGCACCTTCTTCACCTGGGGCGGCGGCGGCTGCGCCGGCGAAATGGTCGACGAACCCGCCATGGTGCGGCTGACCGACGAGGTCGTGCGGGCCTGCGGCGGTTGGTGCGGCCCGATCAATTTCGAGTGGCGCCGGCACGCCGAGACCGGCGCGTGGTACCTGATGGAAGCCAATTGCCGGCTCAACGGCTACAGCTATCTCACTACCATGAACGGCGTGCCGCTGCCGAAGATCGTGCTCGCGCTTCTCACCGGGGATCCCTTGCCATCGGTTTCGAAGCCTGCAGAGCGAACGCGGAACTTCACGCTCGGATTCCGCGAAACGCTGATCGGCGACTGGATTCAGCCGGCAACGACCTGAGTGAAATTGCGGATCCGCCGCGTAATTGCCGTGACCGAGGCGACGCAGCCGAACTGTCCGTCGGAGCCGACTTTCAGAACCTCGCCGAGCAGCGGTTCACGCAACTTGACGAAGCCCGTGCATTCGCTCGCCGCCGTGAACAGTCCCTGCCCGGCCGCGAGCGTCAGGTATTCGCCGAGGTTGCCGATGTCACTCGCAACGCCGTTGCCGAAGACCACGATAAGACCGAGGCTGCGCGCCAGCCGGCCAAGCCTTAGCGTTTCCGCGATGCCGAAATTTTTGATCAGCTTGAGCTTGACGCCGAAGGCGCCGATGGCGGCGGCCCGCTTCACATCCACCTCATCGTAGATGCACTCATCGAGCACGATCGGGACGCCGCTCTCGCGGCAAAGCCGCTCCATCGTGTCCCAGTCGCGACGGTCGACCGGTTGCTCAAACCATTGCAGCCGGCCGGACGCGCAGTCGCTTAAGACCTCGGCGAAGGCCGACGCGGCATCGGCCGTGTAAGCCTGGTTGGCGTCGAACACCGCGCGAAATGGTCTGTCCGGCCATTCGGTCAGCACGCATCGTGCGGCAGATTCGTCGCTGTCGAGATTCCGGCCGACCTTCACCTTGATGAAGCCGTAACCGGCGTCGAGTTGCGCTTCGACCGCACCCCGCAGCTTCACAACCGGCCAGTCACCCGACACCGGCGCGCTGATCGCAAAGCGCTCGCGCGAAGCGGCGTAATCGAGGAACAGCGGCATGTCCAAAGCCGCCATGACGGCGGAAACCGCAAACGGATGATCGCGCTGACGATCGCGGCATCGCTCCACGATCGCTGCAGCGGGGGCGCCGCAGCCATCGTCGCAGATTGCGGCAACGGCCTCGCGGATGGTCTCGAGCGTCTCCCAATTATAGCCGGGCAGCGGCACGGCCTCGCCGATGCCGATCCGGCCCTCATCGTCCTCGGCGAGAACCCAGACCACGTCGAAGACGGGGACGTCACCGAACGATAATTCATAAGGCTTGACGAGCGGCGCCGGGTGAACGCCGAAGTGCAACCGTCGCAAGCGTCTTTCCATCGTCATGGCAGTCCGCCGCCGGCCGGGCTGCCGCACTCAGCCGATGACGTCGCGGAGCAATCGGGCCTGCGCCTGTTGCTGAAGATGGCCGGTGCGATCTTCGATCATGACCCGCCGCTGCTGCATCTTCTCGTCTTCGGCATCCTTGTGGGCGCTCAGCACGTAGCCGACCGGCTTGTACCGCAGATCGCGGCTGCGCGCATGCGCCAGGCGCCCGGCGGCGACGCGGTCGGCCACCCCCAGGAACGCGAGGAAGTCGGATACCACGTCGTCCATATTGCTCACCGCGCCGCCGGCCAGATGGCCGACGATCGGCTTGGTCATCACGGTGTGATGGCGCAGGAACGAGGTCATCATCCGGATCGAATAGGAATCGTAGCCGACCGCATCGACGAAGCTCAATGGCGCGACGACCAGGTCCGACCAGACGTAGTCGCCGCGGCGGATGTAGCGGCTGCGCTCGATGAAAGTCTGATAATTGCCGACGACGCGCGAACGGTCGCGCGGCGATGCGACTACAGGCACCAGCGCATCGTGAAGCAGCAAATCCGGATGCAGCTCTGACAGGTCGTCGCCGCTCGATTTGATGATGCAGCGATAGACGTCGTCGATATCGATCTTGGTCGGGCAGATATCACAGGCGATGCAGCGTTTGATGCTTTGATCGACGACATTGACGACGCTGCCTTTGACGCGCGGGCCGAGCCGGCTGATGATCGCATCGGTCTGCCGCGCCGCGGCGCCGTCGGCGTCCTGCAACACCAAAAACAGCACCCGCGGCACATCGGCCAATCGCTGCCGGCTGTGCAGGCTGTCCAACACCTTCGCCATGCGCCGACCGACGCCCATTGAGGTGTCGATGCCGTATTTGTCCTTGTGCATGGTGCCGACATCGCCGGCATGTCCGGTACCGCCGTATTGCGCGGTTGTGTCGCTGTCGTTGCCGACCGCGATCATGCCCAGCCCGAGCATGTCGATCATCTGATAGATCAGCGTGGTCTCTTGGCCGCCGTTACGCTTGGCGCCGACCGCGATGCCGCCATAGAGCCGTCCGGCCAACGCCGAGCACAGGTCTTTGTCGCGGGCGATGAAGTCGACCAGGCTTTCCGCAAGACTACCGCGATCGCCGAAATATACCGGCCCGGAAATCATGAGCCCGTCGGCCTGCAGCAGACGGGAACGGAGCTCGTCGGGGCGGCGAAGATCGCCGTTGGCGGTGAAATGCTCGGACAGCGAGAGGTGATCGATATCGACGCCTTCGTTGCGTGCCGCCCAAAGCGCAGCGGCCAACGCAACCTCGGAATTGCTCAGCCCGACATCGCCGTTCGATTTACGCAAATTGCGATAGATATCGAGAAAAGACTTTCCTTCCCGCCGACCGGCTTGGACGAAATTCTCCAGATGAAGCTCGGATTCTTTGGTCAGAAATGCATCGAGCGCAGCGCGATCTCGCAGCGTCTTGAGCGTATCGATCAATTGGCGGTTGCCGGCGCCCCAACGGGCATTGCGGAGGCTGGCAGCGATACCGAGTAGCTTGGGGCGTCCACCGATCACTTTGACCTGCATCTTTCTCGTCAACGCCCGGTTACGGGCGAAAAAGCGGGATTTTGCGCGGTTTCAACAAATCCAGAATTGCAACAAGCCTATTAGAATCTATTGCACTGCAACCGCCGAAGTCAATCGTGGCACCGGCCGGGCGGGTCGGCCGGATGCTTGACACCGTGCGCCGCCGGAGTCAGATCGCGAAACGCCGAGCGTGCGGAAATCGCGGATGGGCTTGATGAATTTGCCTCCTTGGGCCGAGGACATATTGCGGTGTCCGCCGACAGGCGAGCGGCTGCAGTGGTCGGGCGGCCGCCTGCTCGGGCTTGGCGGCGCCCAGGTCGCCACGGATCGAAGCATGGCGTCGTGCGATTACAGAGTTCGGTCCGGCGACCAGAGCCATCGAGTTCTATCGGAGCGTCGGCGGCGCACATTTCCACGAGCGCGCCGCCGTGCCGTTCGCCATGAGTTCGCTCGATACGCCGATCTATCATGCCCGGATCGACGACGTTCTGCCGGCCGATCGCGACGCCATCATCGTCGATGTCGGCGGCGGCGATGGGCGGAACGCCGGGCATTGCCTGAATCGAGGCTGCAGGCGCGTCATCGTCGTCGATGCGGTGGCGGAAGCGCTCATGCGATTTCGCCAGCGCGTCGCCGAACACAATCCGGACTGGCTTGATCGCCTGCTGCTGATCGAGGCGGATGCGCGCAGCTCTGCCGCTGCAGTCGTCCTGCGCGGGCTGCGTGATCGCCATCGAGACGCTGTACTATCTCAATGAAGATTACGAGACCGGCCTGAAGGAATGCGTGCGGATCATGTCGCCTACGGCGAAGGTTCTCATTTCCGAGCGCGACTACGAAGGCGGCCTTGTGCTGCGCCTGCTTTATCACGGGCTCGCCGGCATGCTCGAGCTTGCCGATAACAGATCGATGTGGGACGGCGCTGACAATGCGATGGTGCGAACACGCTGCTTTACCCAAACGGAACTGATCGAGGTGTGCCGGACGAATGGTCTCGTGCCGTTGCAGGTCGGCGGCACATCTTTATTGGCGCTTCTCCTTGGCTATCTCAACGGACGGAAGCTGCTCGACGAGCGCGATCACGAGCGGCTGGCCGACCTGAACAAATTACTCGCCGCGCTCGGTCACGAGGGCGCCGTGCGCCGCTGCCATATTGTCGTCGCGCAACGCGCCGGCGGCTGAGCGTCGCCCAGCGCCGGGTCAGGCCGCAGCTCTTGCTCAGGATGGTTCCTTCGATGCGGCGCTACGCGCGCGGACGAACGGCGTCGCAAGCTCCGCGATGATGCCGACGAGAGGCGACGTCAAGCCATACAGGATGGACGCGCCGACGCCGGCAGCGCTCCCCGCCCCGACCAAGGCGAAGCCCGCGGCCAGTGCGCCCTCCCGCACGCCCCAGCCGCCGAGCGAAATCGGGATCGAGGCGATCAGCAACGCCGGCGGCACGATCAGCAAGCATTGCAGGACGGATATCGGGCTTGCGAGCGCGCGCGCCAGGCCGCAGATCAGGAGGACATTGAAGACCTGGGCCGCCACCGACAGCAGCAGGATATAGCAAGTGTCGCGCCCGCGCACGAAAACCTGCCGCAAATCGGTGGCGATCAGCGCCGCGTGCCTGCCGACATAAGGTAATCGCGCCAATAGATCGACACGCGCAATGAACAGAAGAAATGTCGCGAGCCCGCCGAGCGACAGGCCCGCAACCGCGACAAGAGCCGACCCGCGATCAACCCGGATCGCGAATAGCGGCAGCGTTGCAACGACCATGGCGAGCAAAGCGACCAAGCCTACCACCCGATCGCAAATGACCGAGCGGACCGCAATCACGATCCCCGTGCGTTGTCCCACGAGAGCCGCGCGTACGACGTCCGAACCCACGGTCGAGGGCAGATACTGGCCGATCAGCAGGCTTCGGCCGAGGCTGATGGCAAGGAGCGGCGCCGATACCGCCACCCCACTCAGCATGGCAATGACGATCTGCCACCGCCAGACGCAGGCGATAAATTGCGCCGCCAAGGGCATCACGCTCAACGCCAAGAGATCGACGCCGGCATGCGCCAAGAGCCGCGCCAGATTGGTCCAGTCGACGTTATGGAATACCAGCCACACCGCACCGAGCGTCACACCGAACCGGGCCAGGGAGTAGACGCGACTCTTGAGACGCGCGGTCAACCCTAGGCTCCCGACGCTGCGGCGTTCAGCGCCGTCAGCACCCGATCCTGTTGATCTTCGTCGAGCGCCGGGTGCATCGGCAATTGCAGAGTGTTGGCCGCGAGCCATTCGGTATTCGGTAGCGAAACGCCCATCGGCCGGTACGGCGGCTCGAGGTGGCTTGCCATGACACCGCGCCGCGTCGGTATTCCGAGCGTATGAAGCCGGTCCATGACGGCATTGCGCGCGACCGGCGCGCCGGGCCGCAACGCGATCTGATAACTCTGCCAATTCGGCGAGATCTCCGGCGGAATCTCGGGCGTGATGAACAGCGGATGATTGGCGAGCGCACGCTGAAACCGCTCCGCCACTGCCCGCCGGCGTAGCAAGATTTCGTCCAGACGATCGAGCTGCGCCAGCCCGATGCCGGCCTGAATATCGGTGATGCGGAAATTGTAGCCGATCTCCGGATAGCTCTCGAAGGTCGTCGGTGCGGCATTGTGCCGGGCAAAATCCGATAATGACATGCCCTGATGACGCAAGCGGCGCAGCCGCTCCGCGAAGCGATCGTCATTGGTGACGATCATGCCGCCCTCACCGGTCGTGATCACCTTGCGGGCATGCAGGCTGAAGACGGTGACCTCGGCCAGCGAGCCTACCGGCCGGCCCTTGTTGCGGCTGGCGAAGGCGCAGGCCGCGTCGTCGAGCACATGCAGACCATGGCGTTGCGCAAGCGCATTGAACGCATCCATGTCGCACGGCAAGCCGAGTTGATCGACCGGCATGATGGCGCGGGTGCGCGGCGTAATTTTTTCCGCCGCATCGGAAGCGTCGATATTGTAAGTCGCGGAATCGACATCGGCGAAGACGGGCGTCGCGCCGACATGACGGATGACATTGACGCTGGCGATGAAGGTAAGCGAGGGCACGATGACCTCGTCGCCCGGACCGATGCCCCAGGCATGCAGAACGAGAAATGCGCCGGTCGTCCAGCTTGAGACGCCGACGGCGTGCCGCGCACCGCATGCCGCGGCGAACCGTTCTTCGAATTCCGCCAGACGCGGCCCGCCGACGACCCAGCCGCTGCGCACCGCCGCAGCCGCGGCCGTAGCTTCGGCTTCGCCGAAATACGGCCGGCTGAATGCGATCGCAGATGTCCCGAGCTTAGGACTTGCTGCGGATAGAGGGTTCATCAACGGGTCCCCTGCCGCGCTGTCGCGCGATTCTCTGCCATTGCGCCTCTTCGCAGGACGGCGCGTTCAAGCTGCCGGCATGCGCCAGTTGCGCAAATTGTCCTCGAGCAGCGCCGCCACGTCGTTGTGGTGCGCCCTGAACCAAGTCACGTAACGCCGAATGCCCTCTTCGAAGTCGATCTCGGCGCGAAAATCCAGCATCCGTTCGGCAAGACGCGTATCCGCCCGCAGCTTGAGCACGTCGCCCGGCCGCGGCTCGATCCGGATCGGCCGGAGCTCGGGCCTATCGCAGGCCCGGGCGATGGCGTCGGCCACTTGTGCGACCGTAATCATCTGACCATAGGCGATGTTGACGGTGTGGCCGACGAGCTCGTCGCAATCGGCGGCCAGCGCCAGACCCCGCGCAGTATCCGTCACATAGGTGAAATCGCGGCCGTTGTCGCCGCTGCCGAATATCGCCGGCGGCTCACCATTAAGCACGCGGATGATGAAGCGTGGCACGACTTCGGCGAGATCGCCCGAACTCATGCGCGCGCGGTCCATAGGCATTGAACGGCCGGACCACGATGGTGGGCATGCCGTAGGTCTGCCAATAGGCTTTGGCATAAAGCTCGCCGGCAAGTTTGGCGGCGCCGTAGACGGTCACGGGAGCGCACAGCGTGTCTTCTGTCAGCAACTCGGCGCCGCCGTTGCCGTAGACTTCCGAGGACGAGCAATAGATGAACCGCTGCACCTTGAAGCGCCGAGCCGCTTCCAGCATCCTCAAGGTACCCGTCGCGTTTATCTCGTGATTCTCCATCGGGCTTCCGAGCGATCGGCGCACGCACTGGACGGCGAGGTGATAAACGCGATCGCATCCATCGACGGCGCGCTCGACGGCCGCGGGATCCAGCACCGAACCTTCGATGACCCGGACCCGCCGCTTCTCCGCGTCGGCGAGATTTTCGCGGCGGCCGGACGAGAAATCGTCAAGGACGGTCACGGCGCGCCCTTCGTCCAGCAGGCGGTCGACCAGATGGCTGCCTATGAACCCGGCGCCGCCGGTGACGAGCGCGCGGCCTTTCATCGCACAGCCCGCATGACCACCTCCGGCGAGCGCAGTCCCGCGACCCGGCCCAGCGTGGCGTCCAGCGCACGCTGAGACCGCTCGAGCAGGTCGACCACCCGCAGGCCGAGCCGTCCATCAGCGATCGGCGTCTCCTGACCGGTGATGACCCGATGGAAATGCGCAACGGCGCCGGCCAAAGGCTCCGATGTGGGTACGCGCGGCGACGTGATGTCGCCGATCCGATAGCCTGGAATCAACACGCTGCGCTCGTCGTCGGGACGGACTTCGATGCCGCTGTTGTAGATCTTCAACTTTTCGTCAGGATTGAGATCGTCCCAAATCACCATCTGCCCAGTGCCGCCAAGCGCTACGCGACGGGCTTTCACCGGTGAAATCCAGCTCAAATTGAGATGCGCGATGACATGCGACCGGTAGTGCAAAGTGAGATAGGCGATGTCGGGCAGCCGCGGATTGACGTGACAATAGCCGGTCGCCTCGATCTCGACCGGCTGTTCCTCGAGCAGATAGTCCATAATCGAGAAATCGTGCGGCGCCAGATCCCACAGCACATTTACGTCCGATTGAAACAAGCCAAGATTGACGCGCAAAGAATCGTAATAAGTGATCTTCCCCAGCACGCCGCTGCGCTGCAGTTCCTTCAACTTGCCGACGGCGGGGCTGAACAGGTACGTGTGATCAACCATCAACGTACGGCCCGCTCGGTCGGCCATGGCAACGAGATCGCGCGCTTCTTCGACGCTCGCGCACATTGGCTTTTCCACCAGCACGTGCTTGCCGTGCTTGAGAGCGTGCAGCGCCAGCGCATGGTGCGTACTTACGGGGGTCGCGATGGCGACGGCGTCGAGCTCGGATGACGCGATCATTTCCATTCCGTCGCCATAGATGGCGGCGCCGGGCTTTAACGCGCGCGCTTTGGCCTGCTGCTCCGGATCGGCGTCCGCGATCACCGTCACCTGGAACGCGGGATTGTTGGAGAAAGCCCGCAGCAATGTCGGTCCCCAATAACCGAACCCACAAATGCCGACCCTGATCATACGCAAACCTCTCGATATTTCCGACGCATTCTTGCCGCCGCCCATGCCCCGCTCAGCGCGCCCTTGCCTCGCGGATGTCGAGCCGCTCCATGTCCTTAATGTCGTCTATCCTGCATTGCGATGCGAACAGCGGACCGAACCGGAAAGTCAAATCCGCATCGAGCGTCCCGGTAAAGCGGACGCCGAGCTGCATCAAGTTGGCGCGGAACAATACCGGATTGCCCCGGCCCGACACGCTCCAACACCTACTATACTGGACCGGCAGCACCAATATCGAGCTTCCGGCGCTCTGCGCCTGCAGCGAAAACCCGCTTTTCTGGTAAACGAGCCTGGCGTCCTGGGCGGCTACGAAAGGTCCCGTCAGTGCAGCGTCGGTTACCACCGTATGCCGTCCGTCGAACGCGGCGTCGTGCATCAGCCCGAGGCCGTCATGGAAATTGTCGACGTGATGCACGTCGATCGGCGAGTAGTCTCCCAGATTGGGCTCGCCGAGTTCGACCAGGCGGATGTCGCCGCGCCCCGGCAGCGCCAGCCGTGTTTTAATTTCGCCAAATCCAGGATCGACGTCGGCAATCGCAAAACGCACACCCCACAGCTCCAGCATGTGCTCGTTCGGCTCGGTCAGCACCAGAACGCTGCGCAATTGTTGGTCGGCGGGCCGCGACAGAAAATCCGTGAGCAGCAGATAATAGGGCGGCGTGATGACTGAGGAGTATTGCATCAAGGTCGGGATATTGTACCACCACAGGCCGACCAGCCTCATATCGTTGCCAGTCGCATTCCATAAATTCGAATCGGCGGTGTGAAAGGCGAACCAATCTGCCGGGCCCTGTTTCGGTACGCCGTCAAAGGTCGCAACCAGGCCGCGGAACGGCTTACCGACGCCGGTGGCGATTGTTCGCTCGAGCTGATCGGTGATCGTTGTCGGCCGAACTGGGAAGAACGCAAGGGCCTCGCAGCTTTTGCTGGGGTGGACGGCGGCGACCAGAAAACTCCAGATCGCGAGAAACAGCGGCACGGCGGCGACCAGCGAATGACGGGAGACGACGTCCCCGCGAAGCGATCCATTCAGCCGGCGTCGCATAACTTCGGCGGCGCGCTGCCAGAGGATCGCCACCGCATAGGCAATGAAAATCAGCATGATCGGCCACATCATGAACTCGAAATAGAGCGGTGAAGGGCCGTGATAGGCTGTTGCCAGAAGGACAATCAGAAGCGCGACGACTTGAAATACGATCGTCGCAATGATGTGGGTCCGAGCGAAGATTCGCACCTTCGGCCGCTCGTCGAAAGCGGCCATCACGGCTCCGACGAAGCCTCCCACTACGACCAGCTTTCCGATCGGCCAAGGGTTGTACAGCATCGACGCGTAGCCGAAGCTCGCGCGCGACTGCATGAACTCGTGCGAGAAAAAATTGTACGCGGTGTAGCCGGCGACCGCGTAGGCGTAATGCGCCAGCCCGAGCAGCACCGGCACGACGACACACGCCACTGCCGTCCCGAGCCGGAACGCAATGTCGATCCGCCGGGTGCTGGAGAAGATCGACGCCCCGCCGTAGACGGCGATGGCCGGGATCATCAAAACCGTCATCGTGATAAAGGACACTGCTGAAATCAACACCGATGCCACGGCGATCGATGCGACGGCAAATGCGGCGAGCGGATGCTTCCGCTCCATCGACCAGAAACAGGAAACGATGACACCCGTCAGCGATACGACTTGGCCGAGATGCGGCAAGATATTGTAGATCGGGTAAAGCCAGCTCAGGCCGGCGAGATTGGTCGGCAGCATGACGGCGGCATAGGACGCGCCGCCGAAGAACGCCACCGCGCGGGAAAAGCCGGTGCTGCGCGCGAGCCAGTAGGTCGTCGCCATCATCAGCGCGCCGTAGATCGTATAGGTTGTGGCCTTGCCGGCGTCGGCACCGGTCAGCGCCAGCGATAGGGCATCCGGCAAAAAATATTCGCGCAGCGCCGGATAATAGGCGTCGAAGTTTCCCTGCAACGGATCGACGCCGAACTGGCTGAAGGCCAAGCGGGCGGCTTGGGCCTTGAAGGCAATGACCCAACTCGTGCCGTCGAGGCCAATCAGGAGGCACGCGACATTGTGAGAGAAAATAGCGAAGAGAACGGCGACGAATGAGACGGCATAGAGGAATACCGCATAGGCGGAAATCGAGTCTGTTCCCGTCGTTTTGACGTCGGCGTTAAGGTTCATTGATTTCAGCCGGGGCGGCGGTCAAAGACAGCCGAGCGCGATGTGAGGCGGTACATCCTCCCCGCCCGGTTTTCAGCCTCACGCATGACCCCAAAAGCCCCGTTACCGCCGGCAAGCACCGCTCCCCTACCATGCTTGATGCGAGCTGGCGACTGGCCCCGGCGCAAGGCGATAACGTTAATTTAATCAAATGCTTGGGCCGCGCGCTTACGACCGGCGATAATCGTCCTCGATGCGGACGATGTCGTCCTCGCCGAAATAGCTGCCGGTCTGAACCTCGATCAGTTCGAGATCGATCTTGCCGGGATTTTCCAGGCGATGCTTGGCGCCGATCGGGATGTAGGTCGATTCATTTTCATGAACGATCCGGGTCTCGTCGCCGACCGTCACGCGCGCGGTGCCCTGCACCACAATCCAGTGCTCGGCGCGGTGATGATGCAATTGCAGCGACAGCCGTCCGCGCGGCTTCACCACGATGCGCTTGACCTGAAAGCGCGGGCCGTGATCGACCGACTGATAGGAGCCCCACGGCCGGTGCACTTTCAGATGGTCCTCGGTGACCGCCGGCGCCACTTCCTTGAGCTTTTGCACCAGACGGCGCATGCCGTCGCCGTCCTCGCGCTTGGCGACCAACACCGCGTCATCGGTCGTGACCACCACCAGATTGTCGACGCCGAACAACGCGACGAGTTGCTTGTCAGTGGTCACATAGGAGCCGCGTGAATCGACGAAAACGACCGAACCCTGGCCGGAACTTTGGCCGGAATTGCCGAGGGCATCGTGGCTGGAAAGCTCCCACACCGCCTGCCAAGAGCCGACGTCCGACCAGCCATAGGAAACCGGCGTCACGGCGGCGCGCTTGGTCCGTTCCATCACCGCATAGTCGATCGAACGCGCCGTCGCCTGCGCGAAGGCGTTCGCGTCAAGCGTGACGAAACCGAGATCGGTGCCGGCGCCCTCGACAGCGGCGGTCACGGCACCGATGCTGTCCAACTCGAAGCTTGCGTATTCCTCGATCAGCAAGCTGGCGCGGAACATGAAATTGCCGGCATTCCACAAATAGCCTTCCTGGACGTAACGCTCCGCGGTTTTGGCGTCGGGCTTTTCGACGAATTTTTCGATCGCGAAAATGTCCGGGCCGATCGCGGCCCCGGCGCGGATATAGCCGTATTCGGTCGCCGGCCGCGTCGGCCGCACGCCGAAGGTGACGATCCGGCCGGCGGTGGCGGCATCGGCCGCGAGGCCGCACACTTTGGCGAAGGCCGCCGCGTCGCTGACCACATGATCGGCGGCCAGCGCCACCATCAGCGGATCGCCGTCGCGCTTGATGGCGAAGGCCGCACCCGCGGCGATCGCCGGGCCGGAATCGCGCCGGATCGGCTCGAGCATGATATCGGCCTCAACGCCGACGGCGGCGAGCTGCTCGGCCACCAGAAACCGGTATTGATTATTGGTCACGACGATCGGACGGCCGAACAGCGCCGGATCGGAAACCCGGCGAATGGTATCCTGAAACGTCGAACGCGGACCAAACAGCGGCAGGAATTGCTTCGGCCGGCCTTCGCGCGAGGCCGGCCACAGCCGGGTGCCGGCGCCGCCGCACATGATCAGAGGAACGATCGGTTGAGCCAAGGTTTTGGTCCGTTGCGAGACGCCGAATTCTGCCGTAGTCGCGTTAAAAAACTCTACGCAAGTCCCGGCCGCTTCATGAGCAGAAACGCGGGAAAAACCCGAATCCGCCGAATCTATTTCTTACGCGAGACTTTCTTATCCAAGACTTTCTTACCCAAGGCTACTTTCTTGCCCAGCACCCGGCCCGCGACGGCGTCGAGCTTGCGCAGAAGCTTGGGATCGCGCGCCGCCGGCGCTGTGATCAGGGCATTGTCGAGCGCCCGGTCGGAACCGATCGGGCACGGCTCGTGCTCGCGCGGAAAATCCCTCGCCAGCCGCGCGACGAGCCGCGCCGCCTTCTCGGCATTCGCCATCAAGACCTTGATGATGTCCTGCACCGTCACCGCGTCGTGGTCGGGGTGCCAGCAGTCGAAGTCCGTCACCATGGCGACGGTGGCGTAGCAAATCTCCGCCTCGCGCGCGAGCTTGGCCTCCGGCATGTTGGTCATGCCGATGACCGAATAGCCGAGATTTTTGTAGGTGAGGCTTTCGGCGAGCGTCGAGAACTGCGGACCTTCCATGCACACATAGGTGCCGTCGCGCACGATCGTGAGATCTTCGGCCATCGCCGCCTCGGCGAGATGGATGCGCAGCCGCGGCGACACCGGATGCGCCATCGACACGTGCGCCACGCAGCCTTTGCCGAAAAACGAGCTCTCGCGCTTATGGGTGCGGTCGACGAACTGGTCGACCAGCACGAAGGTGCCGGGCGGCAAATTCTCCTTGAACGAGCCGCACGCCGACAGCGAGACGAGATCGGTGACGCCGGCACGCTTGAGCACGTCGATATTGGCCCGGTAATTGATGTCGGACGGCGAATGGCGATGCCCCTGACTGTGGCGGGAGAGGAACACCACCGGCAGGCCTGCGATCTCGCCGATCCGCAGCGGTCCGGACGGCTCGCCCCATGGGCTCTTGATGGTTTTCGATCGCACGTTTTCGAGGCCGGGGAGATCGTAAATGCCTGAGCCGCCGACAATGCCGAGCACTGACTTGGTCATGAAACAAACTTCTCCATGCACGCCGGATTGAATACCAAGCCGACCTTTGCCGGACGGGCCGAAAAAATCAATGATGCAGCAAGATCAGCGATATCGCCGGCACGTAGGTGATGATCATCAATGCGATGAAATTAAGCAGCAGGAACGGCAGCACGCCGACATAGATCCGGCTCAACGGCGCGTCGAAAATCGCCTGCGAGGTGAACAGGTTGAGACCGAACGGCGGCGTATACATGCCGAGCGAGAGATTGACCGCGACGATAATGCCGAAATGGATGGGATCGACGCCGACGCCGCGCACGATCGGCAGCAAGAGCGGCGTCAGGATCAGGATCGCCGCCGGCGGCTCCAGGAAACTTCCCGCCAGCAAGAGACCGATATTGAGGATGAGCAACAGCTCCCATTTCGCCATATGCATGGCGTTGATGCCCTCGACGATGTGCTGCGGGATGCCGCTCGTCGTCAACAGCCATGAATAGATTCCGGCCGAGGTCACGATCAAGAGAATTTGCGAGATCAGATAAGAGGACGCCAGCAAGATCCGCCAGAACCCCGCGAGGTCGACCTCGCGATAAACGACCATGGTGACGAACAGCGAATAAACCACCGCGACGCCGGCGGCCTCGGTCGGCGTAAACACGCCGCCATAGATGCCGCCGAAGATCACCACTAATGAACCGATCGCCCAGCTCGCTTCCTTGCTGGTCTTCCAGATGGTCGCCCAATGGGCGCTGGAGCCGAGCGGGACGTTCTTGAACTTGGCGTAGCTCATCACATAGACGGCATCGATAAAGCCGATGAGCAGGCTCGGCAGGATGCCGGCCGTGAACAACAGCACGGCGGATTGCTCCGACGAGACCGCGTAAAGGATCATCGCGATCGACGGCGGGATGACGACCGCGATAGCGCCCGACGAGGCGATGAGGCCCACCGCGAAGCGGTCGTTATAGCCGCCGTCGCGCAGCGCCGGATAGAGCATGCGGCCCATCGCCACCACGGTGCCGACCGCAGTGTGCGACATCGCGCCGAACAGTTCGGACGCCGCCACCGTCGTCACCGCGAGCGAGCCGCGGCATGCGGCCGACCATAGCCATGACCATGGCGATGATGCGCCGCGCAATGCCGCCTTGCGCCATGATCTCGCCGGCCAACACGAAGAACGGCACGGCAAGCAGCGGAAAATTATCCAACCCGCTGAACATGTAGGTCTGGATGGTCTCGGTCGGCACGTCGGCCACGGTCAAGACCGCGACGATCGAGGTCACGAGCAGGATCAAGAAGATCGGAAAGCCGAGGATCAGGAGGACGACCGGCAAGCCGAAAAAGACGAGATACCCCATGACCGCGCCCTTAATGCGTGCTGTCGGCGCGGTCGACGCCGGATGAGAACCGCATGACGATCCGGAAGGCGACCAACAGGCCCATCAGGCTATAGCCGATCGGTATCAGCGCCTGCGGGATATAGAGCGGAAAATTGGCCGCCTGGCTGCGCTCGTCGAAGGCGGCAAGCTGGGTGATGACCGGCCAGGCAAAGACAGTCACGGCACCCGCGGTCGCGAGCATCACCAGTTCCGAGAACACTTGCACGCATTCGCGCAATTTCGGCGGCAACAGCGTCAGGACGACATCCATCCGGATCTGGCGGCCTTCCCAGGCGACCGCGCAGCAGCCGGTGAACACGCAGCCCACCATGAGGAACAGCATGATCTCTTCGGCCCACGGGATCGAGATGCTGAAGAAATAGCGTCCGACGATATTGGCGAAGTTGATCGCGACGCTGGCGATCAGGCAGACCGCAGCCACCGTCCGGGTAAGCGCAAGCAGCCAACGAACGCCTTTGACGAAACTATCGATCACACCGGACCTCTCTGTGCGCAACCGTCAAGATACAGAAATTCGGCAAAATCCAACGCAGAAATCCGTTGTGTGACGGACTGCCGCGCTCGAAAAAAAGGCAAGCGAAAGCCGGACGGTGCAGCGGCCTACTTTGTCCGCGCCGCCGCGGCCGACACGATCTGATAGGCCGCGTTCAAAAGCGGCTTCTGCTTCGATACGTCGGAGCCGACGCTTTCCAGAAGCTTCAGATAAGACGCCTGTTCGTCGGCCGGCAGGCTGATCAACTCGCCGCCGGTGTCGGTCCAGACTTTTCGCGAGTTCTCGGTGATTTCGGTCGCCTGCGGATTGACCGCCACCGTTTCCCGCGCGGCGGTCTTTCTCGATGATCTGCTGCAGATCCGCCGGCAGCGTGTCGAACCATTTCTTTGAGATTTCGACGATCGCGAAGATCGCCGGCTGACCGGTCTCGGTCGCGTATTTGGCCGCGTCCTGGTAATGGAACGCGGTGAATATCGCGGTGGAGGCGACGGCGCCGTCGATGGCGCCCTGCTGCAGCGCCGGCAACACGTCGCCGAGGCTCATCGCCACCGGCGTCGCGCCGAGCCGGTCGAACGAGACGCTCTGGAACGGCGAGGCAAAGATGCGGATCTTCTTGCCTTTGAAATCGGCCATATGGCGGATCGGCACCTTGGAGGCGATCGCCGAGGGGTTGACCATGAAGAGGCCGACGCCATGCAGGCCCTTGTCGGCGCCGAGGCCGAGCATGAGTTTCAGCACGTCCGGGTCCGCCGCGAGCTTCTGACCGCGCGCCATCGAATCGATGAGACCCGGTGCCGCCATCACTTCGAAGCGCTCATCGAGACCGACCAGAAATTCAGGCGGCACGACCTGACATTGAATGGCGCCGAATTGCACGCCTTCGGTCTGGCGCGGGATCGAACCCAATTGGCTCGCCGGATAGATTTCGGTCTTGATACGGCCGCCGGAGTTCTTCTCCAGCGCGGCGGCGAAATTCTTGGTAAAGGCGTGGATCTGGTCGTTGATGGTCGCGAGCGAGATTTTCATCGTATAGGTCTTGTCTTGAGCCCGCGCCGGCCCAAGCGACCCGAGCGTCAGCACCACGCCCAACGCCGCCGCCGTGGCGGCGAGCGCCCTCCATCCGCATCTCGTGCTGATCATCATGTCCTCCCCCTGTCGGCCGATTTCGCCTAGCCCCCCGAAAGGCGGCGAGATTCATGGTGCCGTAGCGTCACGATACATCAATTTGCAGGGCGCGGGGAATCGCAGGCTGTGATGGACTGCCGCACCCGCGCGTTGAACCCTACGGCGGCGCCGGCCGCCGATTATTGGCGTTGGCCCTGTAATTCGCCGCGAAAATTCGGCACCGCCTCGCGCAGCACGCCATAGACCGGCCCGCGGTCGCCCGCCTCGAGGTCCTGCTGCAATTTCACGATCCAAGCTCGCACCACGCCGACCGGTGGGCACACCGGCTTCGCCGCGACGACCCCCTCGACACCGATATCCGAACCTCCCTCTTCGCTCGCGAACAGGATCTCATTCAGCCGCTCGCCAGGGCGAATGCCGGTAAACTCGATCTCGACGTCGAGGCCCGGCTCAAGCCCGCTCAACCGGATCATCCGCTCGGCAAGATCGACGATCTTGATCGGCTGACCCATGTTGAGGACGTAGACCGAGATGTCCGAGCGCGTCGGTCCGAGCGCATGGCTCGCCGCGGTGATGACCAGATCACAGGCTTCGCGGATGGTCATGAAGTAGCGCACCATGTCGGGATGGGTGACGGTGACGGGACCGCCGGCCTCGATCTGCGCCTTGAACTTCGGCACCACCGAGCCGTTCGACGCCAGCACATTGCCGAACCGTACCGCGATCATGCGCATCGGCGGCTTGCCGCCGTTCTGGCGGGCGCCGGCCGCGTCCAAGGCCTGGCAATACATTTCGGCGAGCCGCTTGGTCGCGCCGAGCACCGAGACCGGCTCGATCGCCTTGTCGGTCGAGATCATCACCATGGCGTCGGCGCCGGCGTTAAGGGCGGCGTCGGCGACATTGACCGAGCCGAATACGTTGGTCTTGATGCCCTCGTCCCAGTCGCGCTCGAGCAGCGGCACGTGTTTCAGCGCTGCGGCGTGGAATACGAGGTTCGGCTTGAATTCGGCGATCAGGCTGAAAATGCGCTCGCGATCGCGGATGTCGGCGATACGTCCTTCGACCACGGTCGTGCTCGACTTGTCGGCGAGCTTCTCCAGCACGGCATGCAGCGCCGGCTCCGAATTCTCGATCACCAGGAGCCGGGCGGCGCTGAAGTCGACGACGCGATCGCAAATTTCCGAGCCGATCGAGCCGCCGCCGCCGGTGACCACGACGGTTTTGCCGCTGACGAAATCCTCCAGCCGCCGGTAATCGATCCGCACGCTCGGCCGCAGCAGCAAATCCTCGACGGCGACCGGCGCCAACCGCAACGCTTCCTCGCCGGCCTCGAGCGACGGCAAGCGGCTGGTCGTCAGCCCGAGCCGCCGTGCCAGCATCAGCATCGTTTCGGGATGCCGCTCGGGCTCAAGCGCGCTCGGCGTCAGAACGAGGCGGCCGACGCGAATTTTCTGTTCCGCCAACGCCGATGACGATCGCTTCGAGGTCGCCCGGGCGGCCGAGCACCGGAACGCGCCGGATGGCTAGGCCCTGATCGGCCGCAGACGGCGACAGGATGCCGACCGGCTGTACTTTCTTGACCGCGCCGCTCTCGATGGCGCGCAGCAGAACGTCGGCGTCCGCCGCGACTCCGACGACAAGCGTCGGGACGGCATCGGAATCTCTTGCGCGTTGCTGGGTGCGCGAAAGTCTGAACAGGCGGTAGGCGAATCGCGGCCCGCCGAGGAAAAACATCTGCAGCAGCCAATACACTGCAATGGTGATTTTGCCGAAGAAATAGGTGCCGTACAAACTCGGATAGAGCAGGACATAATCGAGCACGAGCAGCGAAACCGCCAGAAATGTTACGGCGCGGACGATGTTCGACAGATCCGGCAACGACGCAAAGCGCCACTTGCCCATGTAGAGCTGGAAGTACCAATAAACGAGCCCGGCATAGACCACGTAGCAGGGCAGGATGACGACGAGCCAATGATAGCGCGCCTCAAGTCCGCCGCTGACGCCGTTCTCGAAGCGGATATAGAGCGTCGCCAGCATCGCAAGCGCCGTCATCCACGAGGTCGTGGATGACGATCAGCACGCGGCGCGGATTGCGGAAGAATGCTCTCATGGCCTCAGTATAGTCCGACCCCGGACGGTAAGATGAAATTTCATGCCGAACGCGGCGATTACCGCTCACGGCCGGTAATAGTCGCGATACCAGGCAACGAATTTGCCGACGCCGTCTGCGATCGCCGTCGCCGGGCGAAAGCCGACTTCGCGGGCAAGATCGTCGATGTCGGCGCAGGTTTCGGCGACGTCTCCCGGCTGCATCGGCAACAGCTCGATCGCGGCTTTGCGGCCGAATTCGTTCTCCAATAGCGCAACGAGGTGGGAAATCTCGACGCTGCGATTATTGCCGATATTGTAGATCCGCCACGGCGCACTGCTGGTTGCCGGATCGGGCTCGGCTGTCGCCACGCTAACGGCTTTCGCCGGGACCTTGTCGATCAGCCGCTCGACCGCGGCGACAACGTCGTCAATATAGGTGAAATCGCGCCGCGCCCGGCCATAATTGAACAGCTTGATCGGCCGTCCTTCGGCAATGGCTTTGGCAAAGATGAACACGGCCATGTCGGGACGGCCCCAGGGGCCGTAGACCGTGAAAAAGCGCAGGCCCGTCGCCGGCAGGCCATAGAGATGACTATAGGCATGCGCCATCAGCTCGTTCGCCTTCTTGGTTGCGGCGTAGAGGCTGATCGGATGATCGACATTGTCGTGCACCGAAAACGGCAACCGCGTATTGGTGCCGTAGACCGAGCTCGACGACGCGAAAATCAGGTGCTCGGTCTGGCGATGGCGGCAGCCTTCCAGAACATTGAGAAAGCCGGCGAGATTGGCATCGAGATAAGCGTGGGGATGGTCGAGCGAATAGCGGACGCCGGCCTGGGCTGCGAGATGCACGACCGGGCCGAAATGGCCGTCGCCAAACAGGGGCCTGACGGCCTGGCGATCGGCAAGATCGAGCTTTTGAAAACGAAATTCCGGAAACCGGTGCAGCACGGCGAGCCGCGCTTCCTTGAGCGTCGGATCGTAATAATCGTTGATGCTGTCGACACCGACCACGCCGCGGCCGGCTTCGAGCAGCCGCCGCGCCAGCGCGAAGCCGATAAAGCCCGCGGCGCCGGTGACCAGGACCGGATTTTGCGTCATCGACTTAAAGCCCGCGTGCCTTCCCGTTTTGCCTAATCCGGCAATTCAACCAAGCGGTCGAACGGGCACTTCAAGCCCATCCTCGCCGCCGTCGCAACCTGTTCCGTCGCAACGCTGTACAGCTGGCCGCCATCGGGGATAAAAAGTGGCCCGCCGAGGCGGCGGGGAGAACGGCAATGAGGAATTTTCCATTCGGTGATTATCGATGAGTCATGCGGCCAAATTCCTCGACGAAACCATCGAGACCGCCCGCCGCATCGATCCTGCGGCGATCGAGGCCTTGTGCGCGGAACTGGCGGCGCTGCGTGAGCGCGACGGCCGGCTCTTCATCATCGGCGTCGGCGGCAGCGCCGGCAACGCCGGTCACGCGGTCAACGATTTTCGCAAGCTTTGCGGCATCGAGGCCTATGCGCCGACCGACAATGTCTCGGAACTGACGGCACGCACCAATGACGAAGGCTGGCCGACGGTATTCGCCGAATGGCTCAAAGTGAGCCGCGCCAATGCCAAGGACGCCATCCTGATCTTCTCGGTCGGCGGCGGCAACATGGAAAAGAACGTGAGCCCCAATATCGTCTCGGCGATCGGGGTCGCCAAGGAGCGCGGCATGCGCGTGCTCGGCGTGGTCGGCCGCGACGGCGGCTATACCAAGAAGGCCGGCGATTGCGTCGTCGTCATCCCGACCGTCGAAGAAAGCCGCGTCACCCCGCACGCCGAAGCCTTCCAGGCCGTGGTCTGGCATTGCCTGGTGTCGCATCCGCTGTTGCAGAAAAACGCCACCAAATGGTGAAGGCCGTCTTCCTCGACCGCGACGGCGTCATCAACGCCAACCTGGAGCGGGACGGCAAGCCGGTGGCGCCGACGACGCTTGCCGAATTCCGTATCCTGCCCGGCGTCGTCGAAGCGGCACGGCGCCTCAAGGATGCAGGCTTCCTCCTCGTCGTCGCCACCAACCAGCCCGATGTCCGCAACGGCATCACGTCGAAGGCGGCGATGGAGGCGATGCACGACGAAATCCGCGCCCAGATGCCGATCGACGACATCATGATCTGCCTGCACAACGACGCCGATAACTGCGCCTGCCGCAAGCCGAAGCCCGGCCTGTTGCTCGACGCCGCTGGCAAGCACGGCATCGATCTCAAGGCGAGCTATTTCGTCGGCGACCGCTGGAAGGACGTGCACGCCGGCCAGGCCGCCGGTTGCCGCACCATCTTCGTCGATTACGGCTATCGGCAGGACCGGCCGGCGACGCCGGATCACACCGTAACGTCGCTCGCCGAGGCGGCCGAATTCATCCTCCGGGGAGGCACGGCGGCCGCGGCAAATCCTGCCGCAGGCAAATAACCAGGCCTTGCGCGCCTGACCGATCGCCGCTCGGCCGCCCTACGCAGGCAGCGCGTACAGCACAGTCTCGATGATGCCGCCGTCGTGCTGGCGCAGATAAAGCCTGTAGTCCGGATTGAGTTCCAGGACCAATTGCGGGATGCGCCACAGGTCGCTGGCGCGATGATAGACCGATATCGCAAGCCGTGGCCGCCATTTGCCGATCGCCCTCCGACCGCCCTTGAGCGCGTCGACCTCGGCACCCTCGATGTTCATCTTGATGTAGGTCAGCCTGCGTTCGCCGAGCACGTCGTCGATCGTGGTGACCGGCATTTCGATCTCGCCGTCGGCGGCAAAAATTGCGCCGCGACTGGCGTCGTCTCGAAAGCGCAGGCTGCCGCCGTGGCTATGCAGCCCGGCATGAAAAGGATGAACGCGCGGCTCATCGCGGAAATTTGCCCTCAATTTTTCGAACGTCACCGGATCCGGCTCGAAGGCATAGATATCGGCAAATTGTCCGTGAACGCGGCCGATGAAGCTGCGGATGGTATCACCGTCATAGGAGCCGCCGTCCACATAGACTTCGTCGCTCCCGAATTCGAGCAAGCCCTCGGGGGCGTAGAGGTCATGCTCGGTTAGAACCGGCTGCAGCATGGCCGGATCGAGTGTGCGGCGAAATCCGATCACCGCCTCAAGCACCTCACGGGAGCGATCGTCGGCCAAACGCCCATGCAGCGCCTGCACGTCGGTGCGATGCGTCCACAGATCGTCGAGAAGCGCCTCGTAGAACATGTGCGGGACAAAGACGTGGGGCGCCTGGACCTGCAGCAGGGCGAAGGGCACGACGGTCTGGAACCCAAGAGCGCGCAGCCTCTGGGTGACGCGCAACACGCGGTGCGACGCGATCGCCACCGGCGTCGATCGCGGCAAGCCCGCAAGCGTCTGTACCGGCGCAATCGATACGCCTTCGACGAGCTGCTCCAGTCTTTGCCGGGTCGTCGTCCACAATGGCGGCGATGGCGATGCCGCGCTCCCGGCAGATCCGCGCCAGCCGCCGTCCTTCGGGAGCTGCGCCCACGATGGCAAGCGACGGCAAATTTTCCACGTCAAGCGCGTAGTGGTCGCGCATCGCGCGGTGCAGATCGGACAAGCCGCCTGCCGAATCCAAGCCTGCCAACCAGCGTGGGTCGGCGCGTTCTATGGAATGTGCCTTATTCATTGATCTCTCTCTATATCCAATACACGATGCGGTGCCGGAACTTAGCCAGGGCCTGAAGCGCCAGTGTCCATCCGATCAAGGTGATACAAAGCACAACGATCCAATGCAGCGGCGATGGCGCGATCCCCAGCATCGGCTCGCGAACGATTTCGACGAGATGGAATAGCGGGTTGAGCTCCGCGAACAGCACCGCGCGCCCGGTCAGCTGATCGGGTGACCAAAAGATCGGCGTGAGAAACAGCGTAATCTGCAGGATGTTTCCGACGAGTTGCAACAAATCTCGGTAACGCGCGCATGCGGTACCAAGCAAAATGACGATCCATATCGTATTGAGATAAAACAGGGCAAAACCGGGGATAACCAGAAGCGTCGACCAGTCGATCGCGATGCCGCCGTAAAGGGCGACCAGCCCATAGATGATCAGGTTGTGAAGAAAGACGATGGCGTTGCGCCAAACGATGGCAGAGGCAAGCAGAGTGTAGGAAATCCGCAGCTGCTTGATGAGTTTCTCGTAGGCACAGAAGGCATTGCAGCCCTCCGTGCAAATCGCGAGGAAAAAGACCCAACACAGCATCCCCGACGTTAAATATGGCAAGTAGGTCTTTGGATCCTTGTGCCACAAATTCGACCAGACGAAGCCGAGAGCGCCGACATACAGCCCGAGGCTCACCGTCGTCCACAGCGGCCCGAAGGCCGTACGACGATAGCGCCGCTTGGTGTCACGCCAGCCGAGCCGGCTCCAGATGTCGTAGGCACGCAATCCGGCGATGACGTCAACCCACGCGATTCGCCGCGACGAGAATGCGGGGCCGCTTTGCGGAACATTAAGTGCCAGACTGTTATTCATCAGACCATGCCATTGTTTTGAGGAGTAAGCTTGATTTTGCAGAGTAAGCGTGCGGTTGGTTCGGCCCGCGCCGTGTTTGTTACGACGCTCGGCTGTGGACTTTCACGATCGAAATGGGCTATCGATTTTGGCCGCAGCGCTGCCGCTTTTTGCGCCGGCATTCGGATCATCGCGGCCGTCGCCGCCGGCGCGGCGTTAACGATTGGAATTGTAATGGCTGCAGTGGAAAGCACGGAACCCTTGTCGTCTCAGCCGGCAGCGGCGCGGCCGTTCTATTTCATCGTCATCTTGTGGGGCGAGCGGTTCCGCAACTACTTCCTGGAATTCTGCCTCGCCAGCCTGTTGTCGCCCGGCAACATCCCGGCGCTCGAACCGGAGCGCCGCAGCAAGTTCCTGATTGCGACCCGGCCCGAGGATTGGGCCGCGATGGCCGGCACCGAAATATTCCGCACCATGGAACGTTACGTCGAGCCGGTATTCGTCGAAATTCCGCCCTGTCCGCCCGGCCGCTCCGGGTGCCAGCATATGGGCGTCGGTCATGCGCTGACCTGCGCCATGGCGCATCGCGACAAGGCCTATGCGGTATTGCTCACTCCCGACTGCATGCTGTCGGACGGCAGCGTGGCGCGGCTCGCGGAACTCGCGCGCGGCGGCACCGAACTGGTGCTGACGGCGGCGCTGCGCTTCGGCGAGGAGCCGTTCATGGCGCATCTTGAAGACCTCGGCGCGCTGCCGAAACAAAGCCGCGGCGCGACCGGCACGTCACTCGATATCACCGGGCGGCAGATGGCCTACGCCGCCGTCAACGGCCTGCATACCGAAACGCTCGCTTACGCTTGGGACGAACCGGGATTCTTGCTGGTGCTTCCCGCCGCGTGGTGGCGGGTGCCGGATGAAAACGGCATCCTGCTGCACAGCCTGAGCTGGGCGCCGGTGCTGCTCGATTACGGCGCGATCGGCGGCGACCACGACATCTCCACCTTCGATCAATGGACGCTCGATGGCGATTATCTCTACAACAATTCCAAGAACCTGAAGCACATCCACGTCGTTCAGGATTCCGATGAATTGTTTCTCGCCAGCTGGGGACCGCTCGAGGATCGGCCGATGGCGAAGCATGTCGTTCCTCTGATCGGCAAGCTCGTCGCCAAAGCGCAGTTCGGCGCCAATTACAAGAACGCCTTCTTCGATCCGCTCAAGCGCAGCACCTTCTTCCTGCCGGTGCGCTGGCACGGCGAGCCGCTTACCGCGACCTGGACCGCCATCGAGGATCATGCCCGGCGCGAGCTGTTGCGCTACACGACGCCGCCGGGCTCGACGATGCTCGCCGGCGCGGACGGTTTGGCCGAAAAATCGCGCCGGATTGCCGGGCACGCGCTTGTGTTTCTTTTCGTGCTGCTGCGTCCGGCCTTCATCGCGCTCTATCATCACAAAGCCGTCTGGCGGAAAATACGCCAAGTCGTGCGCGGCGAGCGCGGCGCGCTGCGCGAATTTTTCTGGTACGTGCGGCTCTTCGGCTTCAATAAATATTAGGCGCTGCGCCGGCACGCCAATCAGGCGAGCCGCGCGCTTTCGATCAGGCCGGAATCCGGCTGCGGGTGAGCCGCCGAGCAGACGGCCCTTCCAGTTCTTCAGCCGGTCGATGCGATTGTAATAGGTGAATTCCGGCGAGCGGCGGATCAGAAGGCCGTCGCGAACTTCCTCTTCGATATTCGTATTGCGCCCAGCCGTTGCAGCTCGTGCAGAACGGCACTTTGTCCCACTGTCCGGTCTCGTGATAGTAGCGGACCTTGGCGAATTCCTCGCCGTTCCAGACCGCCTTTCACGCCACTTTCGAACACGTTGCCGACATTGGTGCTCTTGAAGCCGTCGAGGCAGCAGATCGTCACCGTGCCGTCATTGTGCACCGGCAACGTCTTGTAGAGCGTCGGGCAGGGCAGCCGCTTTTCCGGCGGCTTCATGTCCGGAAATGTGCCGTTCTCGAACAACAAGCTTGACGCGCACGCAATCGACCACGCCGCTCCAGCGCTCGACGAAGGCCTGCTTCTTCGTGGCGATTGGCTTGTCCTGCAGCGTGAACGACACGCTGATGCGCGGCAGATCGCGGTCGCCGCGCGCCGCCAGCATGCGGAACACCGCCGCCTCGATCTTTTCCAGTTTGTCGACGCCGCGGATCTTGCTCGAGCGTGTCGCGTGTCACCGAATCGATGCTGAACGAAATCGAATCGAGCTCGATCTCGACCATGAACTTGCGCGAGATCGTCGTCGAGCGTCAGCCCGTTGGTGTTGAAGGCAATGGCGATGCCGCGCGCTTTCATCTCGCGCAGGCGTTCGCGCAGATTGGGAACCAGCAGCGGCTCGCCATACATGTTGGGCTGCACCAGCGGATGCGCCGGCGCGATCTGGTCGAGCAGCGTTTGACGAGGCGTCGGCATTCATGATGCCTTTGACGGAATCGATGGCGTCGTTGTCCTCCGAGCCCCAGACCGGGCACATCGGGCAGCGCAGATTGCATTTGGTGGCGAAGTCGATCAGCACGCGCTCGGGCAGTTCGCCGACCGGCAACGGCTTCCAATTCAGGCTCGGGTCGACCCACGATGCTTTCGAGTAATCCTTGGCCTTGGAATATTCCGCCATTGACCCCACCAGTTTCCAGCGTTTTCACGGCCCGGACAGCACGCTTAACATTGTCCGGGCAATGTCGCCACCAAGATAAGCCACGCGCCTTATTTCTTGACCGCGATGAGGGCTGCGCCGTTGCCCTCTTCGTTCCAGATTTCGAAGCGGAAGCCGAGTTCCTCGAAGAAGGAGCGGATCTCGGCGGCCGGCAGAAACAGCACGTGCTTCGGATAATAGGCGTTCCAGTTGTTGACGACATGGCGCTGGAACGGCAGCTCCGGATTATAGAACAGCTTCATGATGTGATAGTAGAAGAAGCGCTGCAGGTTGTACTTGCCCTTCTTGATGTCGAGGAACGGAATATCCTCGGGGATATCGATCTCCTCTTTGATCTGGCCGAGCGCAATGCCGAGCTTGGTCAGCGGCTTGACCGCCTCGAAGCCCTCCTCGGGCTCCATGGCCGAAATGACCGAGCGGATATAGGCGTCGGTGAGATGCCGGATCGGCTTCTGGCGTTTATAGATCCAGCTGACGAAGCGGCCGCCCGGCTTGAGCATCTTGGCGAGGCTGCCGATCGCTTCTTTCATGTCGATCGTATAATGCAGCACGCCCGGGCAGAACACGAAATCGAAGGTCCCGGGTGCAAACGGCAGCGTATTCAGTTCGGCCTGCACCAGACCGACATTCATGCCGAGGCGCTTATAGTCCTCGCGCGCCTGCTCGATCGCCGACGACATGTCGACGCCGACGTAATTGATGCGGTCGAACACCTTGCCGAAGAATGCCCGGCCGGCCACGCCCGAGCCGCAGCCGACATCGAGCACATTGGCGTCCTTGGCGACTTCGCGCGCAACGATGTTCTCGAAACCGGGGAACATGACATGGAACAGATCGAGCTGGAACGTGTCGCTCGCCTCGTTGTCGTAGGCGCCGGGCAGCTTCCAATGCAGATCGTAGAAGTCGGCCATGTCCTGCTGGACCGGCTTCACCAAACTCGATTGGCGAAGAATGTTTCCGGCCATGACATAGCGGACGCCCTGCAGCGTCACCTCGCCGCCCTCGGGCGGCAGCGGCTTACCGAGAAGTTTTTCGACCGGATTAACTTGAGACGCCATTTCGCATCCTTTCTACGATTGCAACACGCTTGGTTGTTTTACAGGGCATTTCCGAAGCCCCGACCGGCAGCAGCCCGTCAATGGCTTCGGATCCGTTCGATGGCGTCGAGACAGCGCTCGATGTCGTTGAACGGCAGTCCGCTGAGCTGCGGCCAGTTCGAGGTCCCACCAGCGGCTCCGCAACAGCCGCTCGATGATTTTTTCCGGAAACCGCAAGCGCTTGACGGTCGCCGGCACGCCCGCCATCACCGCATAAGGCGGCACGTCCTTGGTCACGACCGCACCGGCGGCGATCACCGCGCCGTCGCCGATATTGATGCCGCTCAAGACATTGACGTTGTGGCCCATCCAGACGTCGTTGCCGATGGTCGCGGTCTTGAACATGTCGGGCGTGCGCTCGAGGCCGATCGAGGTTCTTGTATTCGTCGACCCAGTCGTAGGAATTCGGGTGATATTGAAATTCGTGAATGCTGAGCCAATCGATCGGATGATTGAACGGATTGATCGCGGTGCGCGCGCCGATGGCTGCAAAAGGCGCCCATCGTGGCGCGGGCGAGATAGGTGTTCTCGTTCATTCCGGAATATTTGCCGACGGTGACGTCGGGACCGAGCTGGGCATTGCGGCTGAGATAGAGCGGACCCTTGATCTTCGAGCGGATGATCTTGGCGCCGGGCAGAAGCCGGATCAGCGGATAAGGATGCGTGACTTTGTCGGAGGTGTTCTCGACAAAATCGATGTCGATCTCCTCGAATTTCATCGGCTGCCTTCGCCCGCTAACGATCTGCGGCGGCCGCAAAACGGTCGCGGGCGAAATGCAGCCACAGCGCAAACGAGTCGTAGGGCGTCAGGCGCAGATCGAACAATTCGTCGGGCGCGAACAAGCCCATCTCGGCGCCCTCGTGCAGCACGAAGCCGGATACCTCGGCCGCGCTGACTTTGATCTCGTAGTAGGTGCGATAGCACTGTTTCTGGCCGAGCTTGCTGCAGGTCGAAATCGAACCTTGACGAATTCATTGGCCTCCCGCGCCGGCATCTCCAGCTCCTCGGCAAGTTCGCGCGCGCAGCGCGACCGTGCCGCTCTCGCCGGGCCCGACCGCGCCGCCGAAGCAGCCCCAATGGCCCGGATAGAAAATGCGCGGAATATCGTCGCGCAATTGCATCAGATAGCGGCCGTCCTCGACCGTGATGATCGCGGCGACGGCATCGTCGCCCTGCAGCGGATGCCGATCGGTGAGAAAATGCTTGGGCAGCACGGCGGATTTCGCTACGAGGGACGGGCCGAGGCTGTTTTTCGACCTTGACGATCGCCTTGGTGCAATCCGACGCTTCCGAATTCCCGTAAGCTCTCGTTGAGGTAAAGCATGAACGAGCGGTCGCGGATCGCGCGCGCATTCGGCGTGTCGAAATCGTCGGGCAGATACGGATTTCAGCCACGGCCAGTCGGACACCAGATAGCGGTAATGCGGATTGAGACCGATGCCCTCGGCCAGCACCGCCTTGGCGAAATGCTCCTTGCTGCAACGTGATCCGCTCGACATCGACCAGGATCGGATAAACGAACGGCGCGTCATTCGGCGAATAGCCGAACGGCTTGCAGATGTCCGCGCGATCGTTCAGACCGGCCACTCAATTCGGCGAGGAAGGTCAGCCGCTTCAGCATCGTATCGGTCAGCCGCCGCAACGACGAGACGCCGATGGCGCAGGAGATCTCGTCGGTGTGGAAATTGAGCGCCGGGAACAGGAACTGGTTCGGATTGCGGTCGTCGAAATCCTCCCGCCATGACGGCTTGCCGCGATCGGCCATCGCGAGCGCGCGGTGATGCAGATCGATGTCGTTGACTGAACACGACGCCGCCGGCGCCGCCGGTCATATGCGCCTTGCGGTACATGGTCGAGAACGCGGCGATGTCGCCGAAATTGCCGATCGGCCTGCCCTTGACGCGGGCGCCGTGCGACTGGCTGCAATCCTCGATGACGCGAATGTCGCGCGCGTGCGCTTCCTTGACCACGCCGACGACATCGGCGGCGCGGCCGAGCGAATGCACCAGCATGACCGCGCGCGTCTTCGGCGTGATGCGGGCGACGAATTGCTCGGGGCCCATATTGAACGTGCCGGGCTCGCTGTCGGCGACGCGCGGCACCAGATTGTTGAGGATGATCGACGACAGCGTGCCGGGATCGGTGACCGGCGACACGATCACCTCGCTGCCGGCCGGCAAGTCGAGCGCCGCGACTGCGATATAGAGCGATGCCGTGCCGGTCGCCACCGCGTCGGCGTAACCGCCGCCCATGAATTTCACGAAGGCGTCGGTATAGCTTTTCTCGAAAATGCCGCCGTAACCGGGATCGACCTTCTTCTCCTGATAATAGGCGATGACCGCCTGGATTTGCGCGACTTCGGCTTCACCGAGCGCAAAGCGCGCCGGCATCGGCTCGGCTGCGCACCGGATCGCCGCCGTCGATGGCGAGCTGGACCGCTATTGTGGCCGACGGTGGCGGTGACTCATGCGACTCTCCACGCTCATTCACTCACTGAAGGCCGAGCCGGGCTGTCATTTCGGGCACGCCGAGCCCGTGCGCGTCGAGAATATCGTCGTGGCTGCCGTAGCAATGGATGAAGGCGTCCTGCAGCGTGAAGGTGTCGAGCCGGCAGGCTGCATCGGCGTCCCAGGCCAGTTCCTTCACGCGCATGGCGAGGCTGCCGTTCGGCGCGCATTCCTCGATGACGACGACCTGGGCGTAAGTCTTCAGAATCTCGGTCAGTCGCCGCGCGATCGAGCGGCTTGAGCGTATGGACCGAAACGATCGCCGCGCTTTTGCCGGCCGCTTCAAATCGCTCGGCCAGCGCAAACGCGCGCTTCATGATCGGACCGTAGGAGAGAATGCAAACATCGCGGCCCGCGCGCAGCCGGCGCAATTTGCCGAACACCCAGGGGTCGAGCGCCGCTTTGGAGAAATCGGGCTCGCCGGCCTTGCCCAAGCCGCAGATAGACCGGGCCTTGTTCCTGCGCGGCGCACCAGCGCGTCGCAGCCTCGGTCTCGCTCGGATCGCACGGCGCGATGACGGACAGGTTCGGAAGGGTGCTGGCGATGGCGACATCTTCTTGTGCGTGGTGCGTCGCGCCGAGCGTCGAATAGGTCACGCCGCCGCCGATGCCGACGATGGTGACGGGCAGGTTCTGATAACAAAGATCGTCGCGCACCATCTCGAAGGGACGATAAAGCGTGAAAGTCGCGATCGTATAGGCAAACGGTTTCAGGCCGCGCTGCGCCATGCCGGCGGTCATGCCGATCATGATCTGCTCGGAGACGCCGGTATTGATGAAGCGGCGCGGGAATTCGCTGCGGAATTTCGCGATCGAGCCGGCCGGCGAAATGTCGGCAACGACGACGCAAAGCCGCGGATCGGCCTTGCCCAGTTCATAGAACGTATCGGCAAAACGGTTTCTCACAGCGTCGCCTCCGCCAATTCCTTGAGGCCCTGCTGATATTCTTCCTTGTTGGGCGACCGATAATGCCAGATCGGCACGTTCTCCATGTAGGAGATGCCCTTGCCTTTGACGGTCCGGCAGACCACCAGCATCGGGCGGCCGCCGCGGCGGCTCGAGCACGGCCTCCTGCATCGCCGCCTCGTCGTGGCCGTCGACTTCGACCGCATTCCCAGCCGAAGGCTTCGGCCTTCGGCACCAGCGGATAAAAGGCCTGATGGCCGTCGCTCATCCGCTCGAGACCGCCGAAATCGTTGAAGTCCATGAAGGCGATGAGATTATCGAGCTTGAGATTGGCCGCCATCATCATCGCTTCCCAGGTCGAGCCCTCCTGGAATTCGCCGTCGGACAGCACGCAATAGATCAGCACATCGGTGTCTTTGAGCTTTTCGGCATAGGCTTGGCCTGTCGCCATGCCGAGCCCGTGGCCGAGCGATCCCGTGGACGCGGCAATTCCCGGCGTCTCGTAATCGGGATGCGCGCCGAGGCGGCCATTCGGCTTGCAATAGGCGTCGAGATCCGCACGCGACAGAACGCCCTGCTCCTCCAGGATCACGTATTGGATCATGCAGCCGTGGCCCTTCGACATCAGAAACACGTCGCGATAGTCGCCGCCGGCCTCCCGGCGCATCAGGCTGTTGTAGAGCACGTCGGTGATTTCGGTGCAGGAGAACGCCGGCGCGATATGCAGCGCGCCGACCTGCTGCGAAATATCGAGAATGCGGCGGCGATAGCCGAGACAGCGCCGCCGCGCGGCGGCGACGTCGAGGCTATTGCGTCTGAGCGTTGAATACTCGCGTCCACGCCTAAACCTTCAGGCCCGCAACGTGTAGCCGGTCGGCCACGTCTTTCAGCTCGTCGAAATATTTGCGGCCCCAGGCGACCATTTCGGCAAGGCCTTCGTCCCAGCCGATCTGCGGCTCCCAGCCGATGTCGCGTTTGATCGCCGACGAGTCGAGCCAGTAGCGCGAATCCTGGCCGAGCCGGTCGCCGGTGACTTCGCAAAGTTGATCGAACGGCACGCCGAGCGCTTTGGCGGTGCGCTCGACCACTTCGCGGATCGAGGTCGGCAACGCCGGCCCGGCATTGTAGACCATGCCGAGCGGCGCCTTCTCCGCGACCATATGGATGGCGCGGCCGAGGTCGCGGGCGTGGATGTAGGATTTTTCGGCGCGGCCGCCGCCGTGCAGCGGCAGCTTCTCGCCCTTCAGGCCGCAGATCACCGCCTTCGGGATCACCCGATGCAGCAGCTGGCCGGGGCAATAGGCGTTCGACGGCCGGATGATGTTCATCGGGAATTTGAGGAACTTGTGCACCGAGAGGAGATACATGTCGAACGCCACCTTGGAGGCGGCGTAGGGGCTCGACGGCTTGATCGGCTCGTCCTCCGTGGTGGCATGCTCGACCGAGCCGTACATTTCCGAAGTGCCGATCTGGATGAAGCGCTCGAGCCAGTCGCGCTTCATCAGTTCTTCGGACGAGCCGCGCCAGCGCCATCGAATTGGTCTCGAAGAAGCGCCAGGAATGCTTCCACGACACCGCGCCTTCGCCTTGGGCGGCGAAATTGACGATCACTTGCGGCTTCTTGCGATCGAGCAGTTCGAGCAGGAGGTCGAGTTCATAGGTGACGTGATAGGCGTGATATTCGTAGCGCGCCGCTTTTCGATATTGAGCGAGAACGGCTCAGGCCGCATCAGATTGCGGCCGATACCCATCACCAGTTCCGGATCGGCATGATCGAGCAAATAGAGCGCGGAATGGATTCCGAACGATCCGCCGCCGCCCAATATCGCGTATCTCTTGCCCATCAAAATTCCTTCCCGGCCGCTTTCAAAATACTACTCGATGATCGTCCAGTCGTAGTCGCCGGTATAGCCGGCCTCCGCAAAGACCTTCAGCCAACCCTCTGGAAAATCATGGAATTCCGCCGTCAGCACCCAGCTTTCGAAGATCTCCTTCTGCTGGGGCGTGAGGTAAGAGTCAACCTGAACGAAGGCGCGGCCCGCCGCTCAGACGCTGGATCTCGCGCATCGCCGTGATGCGCGCGCGGCCGCGGAAAATTATGGATGGTGTTGAGCGACAAGACGCAATCGAACGAGCCGTCGGGAAACGGCAATTTCTCCGCGGTGCCGAGATGCAATGCGGCCGACGACTTCGGGCGAACAATGCATCAGCGCATAGAGCGAGATGTCGAGGCCGAAGGCTTCGAGGCCCGGGACATTCCGCGAGCAGCGCCTTGACCAGAAAGCCCTTGCCGCAGCCGACATCGAGCACGCGCATGCCGGGCTTCAGGCCATATTGCGCGATGATGTCGCGCGCCACCGGATGCCAGCGGCCGTCATCGCGATAGCCGCCATAGCCGTATTCGCGCGGGCCGTCCCAATACATCTCGCCATATTGCTTGGCGATGGCGATGACGGCGGGATCCTTGGCCTCGGCGCGCTTCTGGATATTGCGCTTGGTCTTCGGCAGAGCGCGCAGCAGATCGAGGTGCGGCATCAGCCGAATTCCTGCCGCTGCGCCCGCGCCAGACCGTCGTCGATCGGCGGTGTAGTGGAAGCCCGGAAACGCCTCGCAGCGTCGCCGCCGGATCGAACGGGCGATAGCCGTTATGCGGCATCGGCCCGTTGCGCGGCGAGGTTTTGATCTCGACCTTGCGCGGCGACAGCGCGACCGCCTTGTCGGCGAGCGCGCGGAAACTCGCGACCGCGCCGGTCGCGATATTAAGCACGCCCGCCGAGCGGTGATCGAGCACGAGGCGGACGATCTCGGCAATGTCGTCGACATCGACATGATCGCGGCGTTCCTCGCCCTCGCCGAACAGGACGATGGCTTCGCCGCGATTGGCCTGGCGGCGGAATTTGTTCGGCCCATAGCCGTTGTGCGGATCGCCGGCGCCATAGACCAGCGTCGGCCGCAATATGGCGAGCGGTGTCGCGCCCGCGGCCGGCGAGCAGCATCTGCTCGCGCGCCAGATGCATGGCGCCGTGCAGGCTCGTCGGCGCGGCCGGCGAGTTTTCCGTAAGCGGCAGCGGACCGTCGGCATAGACCGCGTCGGAACTCACATAGACGAGATGCGCGACCGGCCGCTTCGACCAGCGCCTCGCAGACCGCCGCCATCATGCGGATATTCTCCAGCATCATCGCGGGCGTCTTGCAGGGCGCGCGCGCCGAGACGATGACCAGCGCATCGTCGGCGCGCAGCAGCTCCGCGAGTTATCGCGCGGCGTGCGTCGTCGAGCAGATCGAGTTCCTTGCGCCCGAGCCCAAGCACCGCGTCGCCTGAGCCGCCGAGCTTGCGCAGAATCGCGCCGCCGATGAAACCGCCGGCGCCGAGGATCACCGTGCGCGCGGGCGGAGCGTGGCGTTGTGTTGTGATGACGCAGCATCGGTGTTGATCAGGCCGCCGGCGCAAGCGGCGGCATGCCGAGCGTGTGATAGGTCAGGCCCGCCGCCGCGCAGGCTTGCGCCGTCGAGCACGCGATAGGGATCGAGCACCGTCCGCCCCTTCATGACGCGGGCGAGATCCGCCGGGCGAAGCTCGCGGTATTGCGGCCATGGCGTCGCGATCACCAGCACATCGGCGCCGGTCGCCGCCGCAAGAGGATCGGCCGCGCCTGTGGTCCACGGCGCGACCGTGGCCGGCACCACAGGATCGTGCACTTTCACCGGCCCTGCCGCGCAGATGTTCGAGGAGCGCCAGCGACGGCGAATTCTTGGTCGAATGCGTGTTTTCCTTGTAGGCCAATCCGAGCACGGCGATCGTCGCTGCGGGATCGGACATCAAGGCGTGATCCTGCAACACCTGCCAGGTCCAGTCCTTGCGATGCGCCGAGTTGGCGAGCCACGCTTTGACCACGCCGACATCGGTTTTCTTCGCCTCGCCGATCTGCACGATGGTGCGCAAATCGCGCTCGAGATTGCCGCCGGCGATGCCGAGGCCCGGGCTCAGATAGGCGCCCTGCCCGATCCGCTTGTCGAGCTTCAGCGCCGGCGCGATATCGGACCAATTGGCGCCGACGCGCTCGCAGACTTCCGCCAGCGTATTGGCGACCGCGATCGAGGCGACCAGACAGAAATTGATGCTGATCTTGGCGAGTTCGGCGCTCTCATAGGCCATCGGCAGGATCGGGCAGGAGAACGATTCGAGAAAGGCCTTGAGCGCCGGCGCAATCGGCTGTCGCGGATCGGCACAGCCGACGATGAAGCGCTCGGGCTTGGTCGCGCGCTCCACCGCGCGCCCGAACACCAGCGTTTCGACCTGGTAGTAAAGCCGCTCGGCCGGCACCGGCAGCGCGCGGGTATATCCGGGCGGCACCTGCGACAGGATCACCAGGAGCGCCTTGGCGGTCGAGTTTCGGCGCGAACCCGCTCGACCATGGCCTTGATCGGCTGCAGATCGCTTTGCGCCTTGATCGTCGGTCGGCACGTCGACCGCGACATAGACCACGTCGCATTCGCCGAGCGCGCTCGACATCGGCGGTGAACACGAGATCGCGTTTGGTGCTGCGCGATAAGTTCCGGCAGGCCCGGCTCGTTGACCGGAAGCTCGCCCGCTTTGCAGCCGGCCGATCAAGGCCTGCGTCGGCATCGAACGCGACGGTGCGAAAGCCCTGCGCCGCCGCCGCGCTGGCCGAAAGCAGGCCGAGATGGGTCATCCCGGCATAACCGATGACGGGCTTGGTCATGCGCCGGCCGTCTCCGACGCTTCGGCGCCGAGCTTGCGCAACACGCGATTGAGCCAGATGTCGTTCGACAAGTCGGTCGGCCGCCGCGCCGCGCACAGCGACTTGAAATGCTCGTATTCCAGCGCCCAGGTCGGATCGTCCTGAACGAGCGTCACCGATTGCTCCGGCGGCCGGCCGCTCGGCAGCACGCGCACGCGATGGGTGAATTCCGACGGGCCCCATTTGCACAGCGAACTGATATGCGCGCTGCCGTTTTCGGCGAACACGTCGCAGGTGAAATGATTGCGCCAGCTCAGCAAGGTCATCTCGAATTCGAGCCGCGGGCGGCTGCGCGTCGCGGCGAAAACGACATGATCGGGACTGCGGTTCTCGAAGCGGTCGGCCGAAACGATCGAAAACTCGTCGCCGATATCGCCGAACCAGAACCGCGCGGTGTCGAGCACATGCGAGCCGAGATCGTCGAGCACGCCGGCGCCCTGATCGCGCCAATCCGAATTGCGCACCAGCCGCGCCGTGCCGTTGCCGTAGAACATGCGGCAGCGATAGATCGTGCCGAGCGCGCCCGACTTGACGAGGTCGCGCATGCGCACGAAATGCGGCTCGAAACGGTGATTATAGGCGGTGTAGAGCACCGACGCCGCGCTGGCGCGCCTTCTGCTTCGAGCCGCGCCAGCGTCGCCTCGTCTTCGGCCACCAGCGGCTTCTCGACAAGCGCGTGCTTGCCGTGCTCGACGAGATAATCGAGCAATTCGATCTTGGCGGAGTCGGGAACGCAAAGCAGCGCGGCATCGTATTTGTCGAGCGCAACCTCGCGCAGATCGCGAAAGTCGGCGTCCGTATTGCGCACATCCACCGAGCAGACGAAATCGTCGCCGGCAAAACGCCGCCGCTTGTGGCCCTGAACGCCAAGTCCGACGACAACAACCCGCATCGCGCTGCGTTAATCGAACTTCGCTTCGCGCTCGATCGGCATCGAGCTTGTGGTGAACATCCTCGATATTGATCGGGATGTTGCCGTCCTTCTCGCATTCGCAGGCCGCGGCCATGCGTGCCGATGATCGTCGCGGTGAACTCGCATTTGCTCGCCAGCATGGACAGCGTCGCATAGGCCAGCAGCGCATCGCCGGCGCCGACGCCGTCGACCAGCCGGTCGACGAAGCTGTCGACGACGAAGAACGAATCGAGCGCTTGATGGTCGCCGTGCTTGCAGGTCAGCACGCCCTTGTCGCCGAGTTTCAGGATCAGCGTCTTGCATTGCGCCGCGTCATAGAGCGATCCGCCGCCAGCGGCCGGATGCCGGAATCCTGGTCGCCGAGCGCAAACCGCGCCTCGCGCTCGTTCGGCGTGATCAGATCGAAGCCGCGGAATTCGGTGATATTGCCCCAGCGGCTCGCCACCTGGCTGTCGGCGACTTTGTACATGCCTTCGGGGATCGCATCGGTCAGGCGTCGGGATGGTGCGGCGATTGAACATGCCGTGGCGGAAATCGCTGAAGACCAGCGCCTCGGCCTTCTCGGTGGCGATTGCCTTGGCGAGCGTGAGCACGATCTCGTCGGAAATCGAGCGGTTGTCGAGCGTGTCGACCTTCAACAGCCGGTAGCCGCCGGAAATGATCGCGTTCTTGTTGGTGGTCGGCCGCGTCTTATCGATGACCGGCCGGCACTCGCACGCCGGACTTGCTCAGGCCTTCGAGCACGAAATCCTTGAGCGCGTCTTCGCCGAGCACGGTCGAAAACACCACATCGGCGCCGGCGGCCTTGCAGATGCTCGGCGACGACGCCGGCGCCGCCGATATAGTCGGTCTTGTCGATCGAACAGGACGCTGATCGTCGGCGTCTTGGTCTGGCCGCCGATCATGCTGGTATAGGTGAAAGTGTCGACGATGGTGTCGCCGACGACATGGACGCGCCGGCCGCCGAGCGTATCGAGCGTGCGCCGCAGCTTGTCGAAGGTAAGGTCGGCCGCCTCCATCAGCGTGATCAGCTTTTCGATGCGCAGCGACGGCGGCGAGGCCTCGATCAACTGGCTCGACGAGAAGACGTAGTCGCCCGGCGTGAAGATGATCTCGCCGCCGTAGCTGCGGATCACTTCCAGCTCGTCCTGCGTCTTCAGCGGCAGGCCGCTCGCCTGATATTCATAGCCCTTGGCGAAGATATCCGGCTTGATCAGCGCCAGGTTCTTCAGCGGCGTCGGCTCGGGATCGATGATGACGTAATCGACGATCTCGAAGGCCGCGAGATTGATGCGCGCGCAAATCCTGCGGCACGTGCGGCCGATAGCGTCCCTTGGCGATATGACGGTCGGCGGTCAGGCTCGCGACCAGAATGTCGGCCTTGCTCTTGGCGTAGAGCAGATGCCGCAAGTGGCCGGGATGCACGACGTCGAATACGCCGTGGCACATGATCACTTTGCGCTTGCGCGGCGGCTCGCCGATGAGCGCCGCTATTTCTTCCGCCGTCTTGATCTTGTGCTTGTAATGGCTGCCGAGCGATTCCACGGTCTCAGGCCTCCCGCCCCAGATACTCAAACCAGGTCTTGGTCGCGACCGCGATCGACTGCGGATCCCACAGCGGCGCATCGCGCCACAGTTCGATGTCCTCCATCATGCGCCGTACGCCCTGATCGAACGGTACCACGGGCTTCCAGCCGAGATCGCGCTGAATTTTGCCGATGTCCGCCCAGGTGCAATCGGGCTCCCCCGGACGCTTCGGAATATAGACGACCGGGCCGCCGAGAAGTTCGACCAGGCGATTGACGCTTTGCGGGTCGCCGGCGCCGAGATTCCAGATCTCGCCGGTGCAGATCGCTTTCCGCCGCAAGCAGGAACGCCGAGGCGACATCGGTGACGAACAGGAAGTCGCGCCGCTGCGTGCCGTCGCCGATCACCGTGAACGGCTTTCCGGCAAGCTTCTGCTTGAAGAAGACGCCGAACACCGCGCCATAAGCGCCGGTGGTGCGCACCCGCGGCCCATAGGCGTTGAAAATGCGGATCGAATTCGCCGGCAGCCGATAGACCCGATGCCAATGCAGCGCCGCCATCTCGCCGTGATATTTGCTCAGCGCGTAAGGGTGCTCCGGCGCGATCGGATGATCCTCGCGGGTCGGCACCGCGGCAAGCCCGTAGCAGGACGACGACGCCGCATAGACGAATTTCTGGACCTTGGCCGCGCGGGCGCATTCGAGCACCCGCACGGTGCCCTGGACATTGGTGTCCATGTAATCGGTCGGCCGCTCGATCGACGGCACGATATCGCCGATACCCGGCGAAATGGATGACGAACGCCGCGTCCTTGAACAGCGCGTCGCCGGCTCGAGGCGGCGGATGTCGCGCCGCTCGAACGACAAGCCGCGGATCGCTGCCGTGATGGGCGAGATTGGCCTCGCGGCCGCCGACCAGGCTGTCGATCACCCGCACGCGATAGCCGCGCGCCAGCAACAGATCGACCATGTGGCTGCCGATGAAACCGGCGCCACCGGTGACGACCGCGATACGCTCACTCATCACGCTTACTCGCTACGCTCGATCAGGCGGCTTGGAGGTTCTTCATGCGGCGGACATTGTAATAGATGTCGTCCGCCATCGAATTCGGCAGCCTGCCGTCCTTGAAGGCCCGGCACAGATCGCGCACGGCTTCCTCGATGGTGCGCTTCGGCGCGTAGCCGAGCACGCGCCGCACCTTGTCCGAATTGATGTGATAGGAGCGCTTGTCGTCGCTCGGCGTCGTGACGATGCCGATCTCGCCCTTTTCGGGAAACTCCTCCTGGACGATGCGCTTGACCAGCAGCGCGATGTCCATGATCGACATGTTCTGATAGCCGACATTGAAGATCTCGTTGGCGATCTTCTCGTCCGGCGCGTCGAGCAGCACCTGCACCGCGTCGCAATAATCGAGGATGTGCAGATTCGGGCCGCAATTGTTCGCCGCCGAACACCGTGATCTTGCCGTTATTGATGGCGTGATTGGTCAGGATATTGACGCTGAGATCGAAGCGCTGCCGCGGCGCGTAGCCGCACACCGTCGCCGGCCGAAACACCACGCCGACGAAATCCTTCGTCGGTGTGCTTGAGCAACAGCGGCTCGCACATGCCCTTGTATTTATTGTAGAGCGTGAGCGGCACGAGCGGATGATCTTCGGTCACGTTCGGCTGGTCGGAGACGCCATAGACCGAGCTCGACGACGCGAAGACGAAGCGCTTCACGCCCGCTTTCTTGGCGGCGAGCACCATCGGCTCGAAGGCGTCGAGATTGACCGATGGTCGAGAGATTTTCGTCGAGCTCGAAGCTCGCATCGTTGGAAATGCAGGCGAGGCTGACAAAGGCGTCGTGGCCGGCGATCGCTTGCGCGAGCTTCGCGGTGTCGCGGATGTCGCCGCTGGATGACCTGCAGATTCGGATTGTTCTTCGGCAGGAAATTGTCGCCGTAATAGGAAATATCGTAGCTCGTCACCTTGTAGCCGCGCTCGAGCAGCCGCGGGACCAGCACGCGAGCCGATATAGCCCGCCCCGCCGGTCACGAATACGCGCGAAAACTTGTTCGGCATTTCCTCGTCTCCCGTTGTCTTTGGCAATTCGTGCGCGAGCGCCGGCGATCAGGACGCCGCCCGGCGCGCCGGCGTCGCGA
The DNA here is from genome assembly GCA_963696555.1 of uncultured Alphaproteobacteria bacterium. Classification (GTDB taxonomy): domain Bacteria; phylum Pseudomonadota; class Alphaproteobacteria; order Rhizobiales; family Xanthobacteraceae; genus BOG-931. The sequence goes on from CAVOKR010000015.1 coordinate 304,277, forward strand.
TGGTGAAGCCGGCCGCGGTCGCATCCTTGTGGAACATCTTCACGGTCTCGAGCGAATAATCATCGAGGTCCTTGCCGACCAGCGACAGCTTGGCGAGCACGTCGTGGCTGACCGTGATGATGTGGCAGCCGATTTCGTCGGCCTGGAAGATGTTGAGAAGCTCGCGCGGGCTCGCCCACAGCAATTCCGCCTTCGGGCGGCCGGCGAGCGCGCGCGAGGCAGGCCTGCATCAGCGGCACCGGATCGCGGCCGGTATCGGCGACGCGCCCGGCGAACACCGAGACGATCGCCGGCACGTTCGGCGCCAGGCATTCGGCGACGCGCGCGACCTGCTGTTCGGTCATGATCGCGGTGACGTTGACGACGACGCCGGCATTGGCGAGCGTGCGAGATCACCGGGCCGGTGAACGCGCCCTTGGTGGTGGTGACCGGGATTTTCACGTTGACGTTGGCGCCCCACGACGCGATCACGCGGCCTTGCGCGATCATCTCGTCGAAATCGTCGGCGAAAACCTCGAACGAGATCGGCCGGTCCGGAACCGCCTTGATCAAGCCGGCGCGCGAAATCCTCGTAATCTTCGATGCCGGCCTTGCGCATCAAGGTCGGATTGGTGGTGAAGCCCTTGATCAGCGGGTTCTTATAAAGCGTCAAGATGCCGTCGATATCGGCGCCGTCGGCGAAAATCTTGACGTGTTTGACAGGGCTCATCGCTTCCTCGCTTCGTTGATGCCGGTGACGGGCTACCCGATTCAGACCGCGCGCGCGCTCGAGCGGCTCGTCCTGATCGGCTTTCGCCACGGCTGTCCGGCCGTGGCGGCCGCGGTCTCGTCGGCGTCGTCCTTGTTCGTTCGACTGTAGATTTCGAGCACTTCCTCGGTCGGCCCGTCGAGCGACGACCCGGCCGTGATCGAGCAAAATCGCGCGATTGCAGATCCTGCGGATCAGATCTTCGGAATGCGACGCCAGCACCACGATGCTGGAGCGCCCGATCAGACCCTTCGACGCGCTTGGCCGCGCGCGACGCAAAGCGCGCATCGCCGGCGCCGAGTTCCTCGTCGAGCAGCAGGATTTCCGGATCGATGGCGGTCGCGATGGCAAAGCCGAGACGCACCAGCATGCCGGTCGAATAGGTCCGCGCCGGGAGCGCGAGATAATCGCTCAATTCGCTGAACGCCTCGATCTCCGGCAGTTTTCGTTCGATCTCGTCACGGCTCATGCCGAGCAGAAGGCCGCAGGTCACGATGTTCTCGTAGCCGGTGTCGTCGAGATCGAGCCCCGGCGAGGTGCTGAACAACGGCGAGACGCGCCCTTCGATGGTGACCGTCGCCGACGCTCGGCTGATAGATGCCGGCGAAGACCCGCAGCATGGTCGATTTGCCGGCGCCGTTATGCCCGATGATGCCGAGCTGATCGCCGTGGTTGACCGTCAGCGAGACATTCTCCAGCGCGCGCACGACGACGCGGTTGCCGTCGTCGGTCTGACGGCGCATCACGCCGCCGACGACCTTGCCGAACAGCGCATTGCGCAAGCTCGGCTGGCTTCCGTAGACCGGAAACTCCGCCACCACGTTGTTGAGAACGATCTGGGCCACCAAACGTCTCCGCTAAACTAAATCGAGTTCATGACGACCGGGCGGACCTTCGCCAAGATGACGGCAAGAGAGTGCGGCAAGTGGGCGGATCGATTTCGCCACGCTACCGCACATCGGGTGACTCGCGCTCCCGATCGACCTGTCATCCGATCGCACATGATCGCTGCGGCATCCTCGTGTCCGCCATCCGAACATGCTCTGGACGCGGCTTTACGCCGCGACGACGAACTCCTCGTCCAGAACGACACGCACCTTGCGGCCGAGCAGTTCGAGGAGAATGGCAACGCGGTCGCGATCGCCGACGCACTCGAACAGGCCGAGACAATCGGTGAACACGCCTTCGCGCACGCGCACTTTGTCGCCGGCAACAAATTGCGGCCGGCGTTCGAGCTGGATAAAGCCCTGCGCGTTCTCGCGGCTTTTCAGGCCGTGAATGATGGCGCCGTCGATGGCGGCCGGAGACTTCGCCGTTGCAGACCAGCCGCGCGACCCCGACGGTCGACTGAATCGAACGCCAGCGATGGATCAGGGGATTGAACGTCACGAACAGATAGGACGGATAGAGCGGCGCGGCCACGATCTCGGTCCGGCGCGCATGGCGCCGCCGCTTCAGATAACGCGGCAAATAGGTGCCGAAGCCCTGGCGGTTCAGATGCATCTGCGCCTTGGCCTCGGCGTGGGTGTGGACCTGAACCACATGCCAGGGCGCGTCGGTCTCGATCTCAAGGGTCATGCTTTGCCCCCGTTGGGGAACCGCGGTGGCGGCAGGATCAATTTGGGCGTCAGCACCCGATCGGGGCCCAACAGCGCGCTCGCCTGTTCGCTCAGTTCCGCCGTTCGTTGCAGATCGGTGATCATGACCGCGTCGCAGCCATCGACGATGGCGTCGAACGAGGCAGCGACCGGCACGCCGATGAAATGCGATAGCGTCGATTTGCCGTCGACCACGGCCGTGACCTTCACGCCGGTGTCGAGCGCGCAGATCATGGCGATTTCGGCCAGGTCGGAAATGCCGGCGAGCGCCACACGGTGAAAGCCACGCTCGGCGGCGGCGCTAAAGACCACGCCGCATTCCGCTTTGGCGCGGCGGAAGAAGCTGAACGAAACCGACAGATATTCGACGGTCAGCCGGGACTTCTCGGCAAAACCCTGCGGCGTCAGATAATAGATATAGCGGCGGGCGGGCGCCGCGGTGGCCTTGACCAGCCCCTTTTTGACGCAACGCCGCAGGTAGGCGTTGACCAGGCCGAGCGCGATGCCGAGCTCGGAAGCAAGCCGTCGCTGCGACTGGCCGCCGTCGCGCTCGACCGAATTGAGGAGGTCGAGCAGGATGCGCTCGTCCTCGCCCCGATTACTTTCGGCAGCCTCAAGCATGAGGTCCCCTCTCACCCACCCCATCGCTACCGTGTTCACAGTATGAACGTCAAGCGCTTCGTTCACGCCATGAACATATAGTTAAGTATTTGAAATTGCTTACCAAATGCGACAAGCCTAGGCGCACACAACTCTCCTCGTCGGTCGCATCAAGGAAAAAGCCTAGCGGACCGGCGGGGCGCCGCTGCCCCCGAGTTTATTGACCTCGCCGATCCGGCGCTCGATTTCGGCGCGATCGTCGCGACTGAAACGCCGTGCGCGCCACCACGACTCGGCCATGGCCCTGAAGCTGAACGGGGGTCTGCGCAGCGCGATCCATCCCAGCGTCAGGAAGTGCGAACCGGCCGGAACGCTGGATGCCGCCTTAAGCACGGCCCGATCGAGCGCGCCGAAATTCAAAATCTCGGCGATGTCGCCAGTGTCGCGTCTGCCGTCGCGCCAAATGACCCACAGCCGCGCGAAGGAAAACCGCATCCGGCGATCGAACAGCGGGGCGTGCTGGTCGCGAATATCGGCCGGCAGATTTTCGGCCATCCACGATTTTGCCGCGGCGAGGAGCTTATTGACGTCCTCGACCGATGCGGCGCTGCGCGCCGAAAAGCTCGTCGGATCCTTGTTATAGGCCGCGAGCACCGTCGGATCGAAATAGAAGCCATGCTGAAAAGCGAGCAGCCTGTTCGCCAAAGTGTCGCCCAGCGATCCCGAGTCGCGGATCGAAATAGCCGATCGCAGCGACGAGCCGGCGCCGATAGACCGTGCGGTACCGAGCGCCCAGAAATCGGTGCCCCGGATCACCCGGCGGACAGCGGCCGGCGACAGGTAGCCGGAACGGCGCTGCGGCGCCGTGACCGGACGCAATCCGATCACCCGATCGTCGCTGTCGACGAGGACGACACCGGCGCAAAAGAACGCCGCGTCCGGATAGGCGGTCAGACGCAGCCAGCGCGTGACCGAACAATCCGGGCAGGACGAAGTCGTCGGAACCCGCGAACAACAAAAACTCGCCAGTCGCGACCTCGAGCGCGGTCTTGACCGAGGCGACGATGCCCTGGTTCGTTTGGTTGCGAATGAGCCGGATCGCGCCGTAACGGCGCTGCAGCGCCTCGATCACTTCCACACTGTTGTCGGTCGAACCGTCGTCGACCACGATGATTTCGCTTGCCGCGGGCGTCTGGGTCGCGCAGCGCGTGCAGCGCCCGCGCGACAAGCCTGCCGTGATTGAAGTTCGGCAAAATCACCGACAGTGACATCGAAGGTGGATCGCCCACCGCCTGCGCCGGCGCCACCATGGCTTGCTCTGACGTCATCGCCGCGTTTCACATGAATGAGCCGGTGCTATAGCTGCCAAATTCGGACGCGGTCCAGCATTGATTTTCACGTCGGCACCGCGGCCCGCAGCCGCGCCCAAGCATAGCTTGCCACCGCCAAGGGCGGCCGTTAAAAGCCTCGCAACGCCGATTGAATGCGCGCCGAATCACCGCGCGAGCGTATATTGCAGCCGATGGACAAATTCACGAACGATCCTGTCGCTGGCTATTTTCGCCATTCGGTTTCGACCATGGAACTGGCGGCGAACGACGAGAAGCTTCATCGCGCTATCCGCACCATCGCCGATCTGATCGAGGCGATCTTCCGCTCCGGCGGCAAGCTCATGATCGCCGGCAACGGCGGCAGCGCCGGTGACGCCCAGCACATCGCCGGCGAGTTTCTGTCGCGCTTGAATTTCGACCGCGCGCCGCTGCCGGCGATCGCGCTCGTCCACGGACACCTCGGTGCTCACCGCGGTCGGCAACGATTACGGCTTCGAGCAGGTGTTCGAACGCCAAGTCCGCGGCCTCGGCAAGCGCGGCGACGGGTTACTCGCGATTTCAACATCCGGGAAGTCGCCCAATATCCTGGCGGCGCTGCGCGCGGCGCGCGAACTCGGCATCACCACCATGGGCTTCACCGGCTCCGGGGATCGCGCCATGAACGAGTTCTGCGACGTCTGTCTGTCCGCACCGTCGCCGGAAACGCCGCAGATTCAGCAAATCCACATCACCGCGGCGCACGTCGTGTGCACCCTCGTTGAACAGTCGATGTTCGGCAAGCGGGCCTGAGCGCGGCCATGCCGGTCGGCCGCGAGTGCAGCGATAGCCGCTATTGCCGCGCTTGTTTGCGCCGGACTCATCGTCCTCATTCGGCCTTGGCTGGAACGCTACGCGCTCGGCGCATCCCAATGCGCGCTCGTCGCACACGCGCGCCGACGCCGCAGGGCGGCGGCGTCGCCGTCATCATCGCGGCACTCGCCGTCTCCTGCGGCGTGTCGTATTTCGTGCCGGCGGACGGCCAGACTGCCGCCGCGGCCTCGCTTATCGTCGCCGTCATTGTGATGGCAGGTGTCGGCGCGATGGCGGACTTTTATTCCGTCAATGTGGCGCCACGGTTGTTGCTGCAGGCGCTCGCCGTTGCAATTGTCGTTTACACTCTGCCGGCCGAACTGCGTACCCTGCCGTTTCTGCCGTTTTGGCTCGAGCGGTTTTTGCTCGTCGTTGGCGGCTTGTGGTTCGTCAATCTGGTGAACTTCATGGACGGCCTCGACTGGATGACCGTTGCCGAAGTCGTCCCGGTTACCGCCGCCATTGCGGCGGTCGGTTCGTTGGGTCTGCTACCGCCACTCGCCATTACCGCGAGCCTTGCACTCTGCGGCGCCATGATCGGCTTTGCCTATTTCAATCGTCCGGTGGCAAAACTCTTCCTCGGCGATGTCGGCAGCCTGCCCATCGGGCTCGTTCTCGGCTGGCTGCTCGTTGTTCTGGCCGGCAATGGCGGGCGCGCCGCGGCGGTCCTGTTGCCCTTATATTATGTCGCCGACAGCACCATCACCTTGCTGCGCCGGCTCCGCAATGGCGAACGGGTCTGGCAGGCGCATCGGAGCCATTTCTATCAGCGCGCGACTGTCGCGGGTTATTCGGTGAAGGAGGTGGTGGCGCGTGTGTTCGCCGTCAATCTCGCGCTCGCAGCGCTCGCGATTGCCACCCTCGTTTTTCGAGGAATGACTGTTGAGATCGCGGCTCTCATTGCCGGCGGCGTGCTCGTCGCCTGGCTGCTGTTCGTTTTTGCCCGGGGACCGGGCGGCCCGTCACGGCGCCCGGGTTCCTGAAACCGAAACCTGGGCGTCGTTGTCTTTGCGCACCATGCCGCCGGCCACGCCGACGCCGAAGACGTAGAGCCAGCCCTGGCTGAAATCGAACAAATGCGAGTTCACGGCCGACGAGACGATATTCTCGATGACGACGACCATGCCGACCCACGCCATCCAGCCGCCGCGGCAAAACAGGATGAAATGGGCGACCCACATCGCTATCAGCACGACGGCTCCGGCACAGCCGAGCTGGATGGCGACAGCAAAGATCTGATTGTGCGGGTTGACGGTAACGACCCCGGCAGCGCCGGAGCTGCCCGCCGCGGCACGGCGAAACTCCTCGGTGATCGATCCGGTGCCGTGACCGAAGAATGGCGCATCGGCCACGATGCCGATCGATTTTTTCAGGAATTCGACATGCAGACCCGTCGAGGTCACCGCGTCGGTCGCCAAATAACCTTGCAGAGACTCGACCGAATTAAGGGTGAAATCGCGCAGATGCGGCGAACTGAACCAGAGCGCGGGCGCCAGAAAAACCCCGATCAGGCAGGCCAAGCCAACACCTTTGGCGCCTGCCAGCCGCCAGCCGAGCGCGAGAGCAAGCACCGGCGCCACCATGAGGCTGGTGCGGCTCGTGATGACGAAAGCATCGTCGGCAAGGAAGAAAACCGCGAGCGCGATGAGCAAAAGGGCATGGCGCCATTTGTGCCGGGCCGCAAACCCGCCGGCGATCCCGAACAGCGCGAAGCCGCAGATCAAAAACTCGCCGGCTTGGAGAATGTAATCCTTGACCGGGACGCCATAGAAATTGCCGCGGGTTTGCAGCTGAGGCACAAGCGCGAAGGCCCACGAGGTAAGAAGGAGACAGATCGCGGAAGCGAGATAACCATAGAGCACCCAGGCGCCCTTATCCGAACGGCGGAACTGCGCCAGCAGCACCGGGATCGCGAGCAGCCGCAGAAAGCCTTCAAGGCCGCCGAAACGCTCCCTCCAGCTGACGTCTGCCCACAACATGCCGAGCACAGCAAGGAGCCACAGCAATACCGGGAGACCGCCAGCCGGACTTGTGATTTCTCGCCAAATCGTTTCCCGAGTTAGCGTCGGCAGAAGTGCCAGGAGCCAGAGCGCGATGAAAATTCCGGTGACCGACGTGGACCACGGCAGCCACACGGCGACGCCGATCGCCAGCCAGTCGGGAAGCGCCAGAAGCCGTTGCCGATCGAACAGGCCCGCGCCAAAACTCGCAGTCATTGTGGATCGCATGCTCCCCTGGCCCGCTGCATAAAGTCGTCGGCGCTCGGGTGCAACTGCGATTACTCAGGCTTCGCCGGTGGGCGCTTGCGCTGGTCGAAGCGGCGGTCGAACACGTGCTCGGCGATGCGGTTCTTCAGCATTTCGATCGAGCCGCCGGCGATCATCCAGCCGCGCGTGCGCCGCATGCAATATTCCACCAGCGTCTCGCGGCTATAGCCCAAGGCGCCCATGATCTGCACTGCTTCGCTCGAAACCTCGAAGCCGGTTTGATTGCAGGCGGCCTTGGCAACGGCGGTTTCATAGGCCGAAGGCAAGCCGCGATCGGCATTTGCGGCGGCGCGGTAGAGCAGCAATTGCGCGCTGTCGAGCTTGATCGCCATGTCGGCGAACTTCCATTGCAGGCCCTGGAATTCGCACAACGGCCGGTCGAACTGCTCGCGCGTCGCCGCATAGTCGCGCGCTGCCGCAAAGGCATAGCGGCCATAGGCAAGCGAGCGCGCGGTATTGCCGAGGCGTTCGACGTTAAAGCCCGCCATCTGCTGCTTGAAGCCGCCGGGGCCGAGCAGGACGTTCTCGGCCGGGATGCGGCAATCGGTGAAGGACAGTTCGCACCATTCCTCATCGCTCATGAATGCGCGCGGCGCCCCGATGGAAAATCCCGGCGTATCGCGCTCGATAAGCACCGAACCGATGCCGCCGAGACCCGGACCGAAGCGCACATAGATGAGAAAAATCTGCGCGTCGGGACTGAACGTCGAAAAAACCTTGCTGCCATTAATAATGTAATGGGCACCGTCGGCCCGCGCGCTGGTTTTCAGATCGGTCAGCGCCGAGCCGGCATCCGGCTCGGTCATGCCGAGGCTCATGACCATGCGGCCGGCCAGCAGTTCACCCAGCCAGCGCCTCTTCTGCGCCGGCGTGCCGTATTCGGCAAAAGTGCGGATCGGTCCGAAATTGCCGAACTGCACCACGTCGGCGCTGCGCGGGCATTCGGCGGCAACCTCCATGATGGCGATCACGGCGTCCATCAGCGTGCCGCCCTGCCCGCCTTCGCTTTGCGGCAGCGTTATGCCCAATAGGCCCTGTTTCGCCATCGACTGGGCGACGTCGAACGGAAAGCACGGATCGTGCGCGCGCTTCAGCGCATCCGGCGCGAGCTGCTCACGGGCAAAGCGCCGGACAGAATCGGCAAAGTGTTTTTGTTCGGGCGTGAAATCAAAATTCATGGGGGGTTGCATGGGGGATTGTTCGATCCGTCATTCCGCGGTCACTCCGGTCTTTTTGACGATAGCCGACCATTTGGCCTCCTCGGCCGCGATATCGTCCGCATAGGCCTGCGGCGTGCCGGGCCGTGTCTCGGCGCCGTCAACCGCGAGCCGGTCCCGGACCTCGGCATCGGCGAGCGCCTCGTTCAGCGCAGCATTGAGCTTAGCGATGATTTCGGCCGGCGTACCGGCTGGCGCGACAAGACCGTAATGCAGTTCGGCGTCGTAACCCGGCAGGCCTGCCTCGGCGACGGTCGGCAGTTGCGGAAATAGCGGCGATCGCTTGCGCGCCGGTCACCGCCAGCGCGCGCACCTGACCGTCCCGCGCCAGACCGACGACGCTCGCCATCGGACAGAACATCAGCGCGACATGCCCGCCCATCAGGTCGGTAAGCGCCGGCGCCACGCCCTTGTAGGGCACCGCGGTGAGCTTGATGCCGGCCATGGTGGCGAACAACTCGCCCGCCAGATGCGTGCTGGTGCCGGTTCCGGTCGAGGCGAAATCGAGCCCTGCGTCATGGCGGGCGAGCGCGATCACATCGGCGATCGACTGCGCCGGCGACGACGGCGGCACCAAGACCAAATTCGGACTCGATCCGATCAAGCCGATGGCGGCGAAATCCTTTTTCGCATCGTAGCCGGCATCGGGATAGAGCGATGGATTGATGGCGAGCGAACTCGTGGCGATCATGATCGTATAGCCGTCCGGCGCGCTTCGCGCCGCGTCGCGCGTGCCGATGGTGCTGCCGGCGCCGCCGCGGTTCTCGATCACGATCGGCTGGCCGAGGCTCGCGCTCATCTTGGCGGCGACAAGGCGGGCGATCACGTCGTTACCGCCGCCGGCCGGATAGGGCACGATCAGCATGATCGGCCGCGCCGGATAATCGGCCGCCGCCGCTCGCCGCGCCACCCCTGCCACGACGATGGCGAAAAGTGCCGCGACCAGGACCTTTGCTTTCAGCGAACTCATGGGCGAATTGCGGCCGCGGTAAAATATCTATTTGGCTTCAATGCCGGCCGCGCGGATCACGGCTCGCCCATTTGGTTTCCTCGTGGTCGATCACCGCGGCATGCTGTTCGGGAGTCGTCGGCTAGGTTCGGCGCCTTCGTTGATAATGCGCTTGCGAACCTCGTCGATCCGCCAGCGCCGCGCGCAGTTCCTTGTTCAGCCGCTCGACGATAGGACGCGGCGTGCCGGCCGGCGCCAAGAGACCATAATTCAACGTCGCATCGAACCCCGGCAGGCCGGATTCGGCGAGCGTCGGCAAATCCGGCATCAGCGACGAATGCTTCGCAGACGTCACCGCCAAGCGCGCGCACATAGCCGCCGTCGAGCGCCGCACGCGACGCCGGGATCGGATTAAAGCCGACTTTGACGAAGCCGCCCATCATATCGGTCGATCAAGCGGACCTGAGCCCTTCTCGATGATTTGCTGGACTTTGACGCCGGCTTGCTGCGCAAACAGTATCGAAGCCAGATAATTGACGGTGCCGGCGCCGGGCGCTGCGACCTGATAGGGCTCCTTCGCGCTTTTCATCATGGCGATCAACTCGCCGACATTATGGACCGGCAAATCCTTGTAGACCAGCAGCAGCGCCGGCGCCGACGCGATCAGCCCGAGCGGCGCAAAATCCTTGCGCGGATCGTAGCCGACGTCCTTGTAAAGATGCGGGCCGGTGGCGAGCGTCGAGGTGTAGCCGAGAATGATGGTGTAGCCGTCCGGCGTCGCATGCGCGACCTCGCGGGTGCCGGCCGTCCCGCTGCCGCCCATATTGCCGTTCTCGATGACGATCTTCTGGCCGAGCGCGGCGCTCATCTTGTCGGAGACCGAGCGCGCCAGGATGTCGTTGGTGCCGCCGGGCGGCAGCGGAATCATCAGGATGATCGGCCGGTTCGGGTAATCGTCGGCTGCTGCAGGCCATTGCAAGCCAATTGCGGCGGCGACAAGCGCGGCCACTATCGTCGCCGGCACTGCAAGCGCGCTAACCGCCCGCCCCACCCGGTTGCTCGTTCCCACGGCGTCCTCCATTTTATTGTTGCAGCAACGGCCTGTCCCGGCCGATAAATCTCGGCGTGAGCCTAGCCGTAGCCCGGCCTGTTGTCATGCCGGTCAAGTCGGCCGTTAAGTCAAAAACGCGATCGCCCGAGGAGCACGAGATGACCTGGTCCGACACCTTCCTCGGCCTGCTCAAGGACAACGACGTCCGCCTCATTGCCTATGTGCCCGACAATGTGCTCACGCCGCTCCTCAAGGGCGTCACCGCCGATAATTATTTCCTGCCGGTCGGCGCGACGCGCGAGGACGAGGCGATCGGCACCGTCGCCGGCGCCTATATGGCGGGCTTGCGCGGGGCGGTGATGATGCAGACCTCGCGGATTTGCGCTGTCGCCCAATGCGCTCGCGTCGCTCACCGTGCCGTACCAGATCCCGTCCATCATGGTGATTTCGGAGCGCGGCACCATGGGCGAATTCAATATCGGCCAGTCGCTGGTCGCCCGCACCATGCGGCCGGTGCTCGACACGCTCGGCATCATGCACCACACGCTGACCGACGAAGCGACCATGGCGTTCATCGTCGATTCCTCGATCAAACAGGCCTTCGCGACGCAGGCGCCGGTTGCCTTCATCCTGTCGCCGCTATTGACCGGCGGCAATCCGGCGGCGCACGCCAAACTGAAGATTTGAGGGGGCTTGCGTGAGTAACGAACGCGCCGCGGTGAAGACGCTCAATCGCACCGCGCTGACCAAGCTCCTGGTGCAAAAGCTTAAAGCCGACGAAGCCGTGATCGGCGGCATCGGCAATGCCAATTTCGATCTGTTCGCCGCCGGGCATCGGCCGCAGAATTTCTACATGCTCGGCAGCATGGGGCTCGCCTGCCCGATCGCGCTCGGCGTCGCGCTGGCGCAGCCCGAACGCGGCGTCATCGCGCTCGAAGGCGACGGCTCGATCCTGATGGGGCTCGGCTGCCTCACCACCATCGCCAATATGAAGCCGCGCAATCTCACCATCGTGATCTGGGACAACGGCATTTATCACATCACCGGCAAGCAGCCGGCGGCGAACGGCGGCGTGACCGACATCGTCGCCGTGGCGCGCGGCTGCGGCATCGCGGCGAGCGAATGGGTGCGCGACGAGGCGCATTTCGAGGAAATGCTCGACCGCCGCTTCGATGACGGCGGCCCAGTTCTGCTGGCCGCCAAGATCGACGACGAGGCCGGCAAGGGCCAGACGCCGCGCGACCCGGCGCTCATTCGCAGCCGCTTCATGAAAGGGCTCGGCACCGGCCGCAGCGCGGCATTGGAAGCCTGACAACACGTTCGCTGCAAACAAAAAAACGAAAACGCCAAGGAACAAAGCCAAGAACAATGGAAAAGCTGATCATCACCGTCGCCTGCAACTCGCGGACCTCCTATCCGATCAACCATTACTGCCCGCCGCAGGAAGACATCGAAGGCGTGGCGCAGCAATATCTCGACGGCATCAAGCGCCGGCGCCGCCATCGCGCATATTCACGGCATCCGCACGCTGGAAGAAACCATGCAGGCCGACGGCCGGCAGGTGTCGCGGATGAATCAGGAGGGCTGGAAGCGGCTCAACGACGCGATCCTGTCGCGCAGCAGTCCGGTCATGCAGTTCGGCGTCGCCAGCGCCCGCATCGAGGAGAAGGTCAAGCTGATGGGGCTTTCGCCCGACATGATGGCGGTCGCCTTCAACGCCCATGACGAATATTTCAATCCCGATCCGCAATTCCCGCCGAAGCGCATGATGGCGATCCATCCGGTCGAGGAACTGCTCGCTTACGCCAAGGCCGCCGACGAGCACAAAGTGAAGCTCGAAGTCGAATGCTTTCACACCGGCGCGTTCTGGAATCTCGAATTCGTGCGCAAGCACGGCTATCTGAAAGACAAAGCCTACACCACGCTGTTCCTCGGCTGGCCCGGCGGCACCTGGACGCCGCCGACCGAGAAAGCGTTGATCTATATGGTCGATCACCTGCCGAAAGACTGCGTCTGGAACGTCAGCGTGATGTCGCCGGAGAAGCAATGGGATTTGCTGTCGCTTGCGGTGTCGCTCGGCGGCCATGTCCGCGTCGGCTACGAGGACAATCCCTATATCGCGCCGGGGGAACTCGCCAAGAACAACGCGATGCTGGTCGAGCGCATGGTGAAGATCGCGCAGGGGCTCGGCCGCGACGTGGCGACGCCGAAGGAGGCGCGCCAGATCCTCGGCCTCGCGCGCGCGTAGCGGAAGTCGCATGAAGCAACGGCGGCTCGGCACGACGGAGCTTCACGTTTCCGAGGTTGGGCTCGGCTGCAACAATTTCGGCGGCCGGCTCGATCGTGCCGCATCGATCAAGGTCGTCCACGCCGCACTCGATGCCGGCATCACGCTGTTCGACACCGCGGACATTTACGGCCAGCGCGGCGGTTCCGAGACGATCCTCGGCGAAGCCTTGGGCGCGCGCCGCAAGGACATCGTTCTCGTCACGAAATTCGGCGTGGCGATGGACGATGAAGGCCGCCTGAAGGGCGGTTCCGCCCGCTACGTCGTTTCCGCGATCGAGGCCAGCCTGAAGCGGCTCAAGACCGATTGGATCGACCTCTATTTTCTGCACCGGCCCGATCCGAAAACGCCGATCGAGGAAACATTGCGGGCGCTCGACCAACTGATTGCCCAGGGCAAGGTCCGATATATCGGCTGCTCGAACTTTTCCGGCGGCGCAGGTCGCCGAAGCGGAACGCGCCGCAAGCGCCAAGGCGCTCAGCCGGTTTGCCGCCTGCGAGGATCAGTACAATCTTTTGTCGCGGCAGATCGAGGCCGAACTCATTCCCGCGATGCAGCGCTACGATCTGACGCTGTTGCCCTATTTCCCGCTGGCGAGCGGCATGCTGACCGGGAAATACCGCTTCGGCGCGCCGATCCCGGCCGGCACGCGATTGTCGCAAGCGCGCTATTCCGATCGCTTCCTCAACGACGAGAATTTCCGCATCGTCGAAAGCTTGCGCGCGTTCTGCGCAGCGCGCGGCCGCTCCTTGCTCGATCTCGCCTTCGGCTGGCTGTTGTCGAAGCCCGTGGTCGGCTGCGTGATCGCCGGCGCCAGCACGCCGGAGCAGGTTCGGCAAAACGTGGCGGCGAGCGGCTGGCGGCTTGATGCGGACGAGATGGCCGAAGTCGATCGCCTGACGCAACGTCGCTTCGTGATGGTCATCGGCGGCGATCCGGTCAAGGAAGGCCTCGTTGCGAGCCTCAGCCGACCGGGCGGCAATATCACCGGCGCCACCCTCTTCGCCTACGAGATCGAAATCAAAGCGCCTCGGACTCCTGCACGAGGCGGCGCCCACGGCGAAAAGCATCGCCATGCTGGTCAATCCGCTGAATCCGAATGTCGACGCGCAGGCGCACGACGTCCGCGAAACGGCCGCCCGCATCGGCGTCGAACATCGCCATTTTCAATGCCAAGGCCGATGCGGAGTTCGAGAGTGTCTTCGGGACGATAGCGCGAGCGGCAAGCGGGTGCGCTGCTCGTCGCCGGCGATCCGTTCTTCAACAGCCCACCGCTATGCGCCTGATCGCACTCGCGGCGCAACACCGCCTGCCAGCGATCTACGAATGGCGCGAATTCGCTCTCGATGGTGGGCTGATGAGCTACGGGACGGTGCTGACGGATGCCTATGCCCAATCCGGCGCTTATGTGGGCCGGATGAGTTCCCCCTCCCCGCTCACCGGAGAGGGGTAACGTACGCATCGGCTTGCCTATTCGGGCTCGCCTTGGTCGGCCATGCATGACGCGTAATAATCATGATCGTAACGGCGCCAATCTCGGCGTCCGCTCGGCCCGTACAACGCATCGGATTGGCTGCTGCATTTCTCGATGGCTGCAGCGCGGTGTTGGCTGATTGGATCGGCAAGGACCGGCGTCGCCATAACGCCGAGAACCGCCATAGTCACCAAAAACTGCTTCATGATGCTTTTCTCCTTGTCATCGGCATGCGTGTCATCAACATCCGAGACCTCCATCGGTTTCATTCACCGCGTGGAAGACCATCCGTGACACAGCGAGCTATCTGGAGATGGCGGCTTGGATTACACGGCGGCGTTACGGCGTCGACCCAATCAAATTGCAGCATTGAAATAATTGCATGCTGCGAACGCTTTTAGTTCCAAGAATAAATGATTGATGACAGTTACAAGACGCTCGGTTCCAACGACGCGCTCAGGCCATCGCCGCGGCTGCGGATTCGCTTCGGGCACGACGTCGTAATCGTAGAGCCGCCTGCGGAAATCGGCGTGCGCCTTGATCTCGGCGTCGCGGACGCCGAGATCGCCATAGGCCGAATCGTAGCGCATGCCGTTCTCGCGCGCGCCGCGCTGCACCGAGGCCACGCGCGCCTTGCGCAAGATCCTCGTAGACGGCGAGCGCCTCGGCCACGCGGTCGCGGCCGTATTGCTTAAGGATGATCGCGAGCGCCATGCCGTCCTCGATCGACTGATTGGCGCCCTGGCCGAGATGCGGCAGCATCGCATGCGCGGCGTCGCCGAGCAGCGTCAGCCGGCCTTTGGTCCAGACCGGCAGCGGGTCGCGATCGTAGAGCGCCCAGCGGAACGTCATCTGCACTTCTTGCAGGAGCGTCGCGATCTTCGGATCCCAGCCGGCGAATTCGCGGCGCAATTCGTCGGGATCGCCCGGCGCGGTCCAGGATTCCTTCATCGCCTGGTCGGCCGGCACGAAGCCGACATAATTGATCAGCGAGCCGGAGCGCAGCGGGAAGGTGAGGAAATGCTTGCCCTTGCCGAGCCACATCTGCCAAGCGCCGTTCGGCCAATGCGGCACGCGCTCGTGCGGCACGATGCCCCGATAGGCCACCGAGCCGGAAAACACCGGCGTCGAGACCGGCGTCACATAAGGGCGCAGCACCGAGTGGATGCCGTCGGCGGCGACGACGAGATCGGCTTCGATCGTCGATCCATTGGCGAACGACAGGCGCGCGCCGTCGCCGTCCTCGGCGAAGCCGGTGCAGCGATGATCGCAGTGCACGACGCCCTGCGGCAGCGCGGCGGAGAGAAAATCGACAAAGTCGGCGCGATGCATGCCGAAGGTGGCATTCCAGCCCGACGAATCCGTCACCTGCACCGGCGCGATCGGCGAGCCGTCGTGGCGGAAATAGCGTGATGCCGGTCCGACCCGCGCGCCGTATTTCTCGACCGCGGCGCCCAAACCGAGGCGCTCGAGCTGCCGGACAGCTGTTGGGCGTGATGAAAACGCCGGCGCCGACCTCGCCGAGCGCCGGCGCCTGTTCGTAGACGTTGACCCTGAAGCCCTGCGCGATCAGCGCATTGGCGGTGAACAGACCGCCGATGCCGCCGCCGACGATCGCAATGTTCAATGGCGTTGTCATGAGACCCGGTACCCTCACGCTTGAGCCGACGTTACTCCCGACAAGCTTATTTGCCCGAAAAATGCTTCTCCAGGCCCTGCCAGCCTTCGAAGTAATCGTGCTGCAGTTCCGACGACTCGACGGCGTAGCGGGTGAGCCGCATGGCAAAACGGCTTTCGAACATGAACGCCATGGTGTCTTCGATCTTGTGCGGCTTGAGCTCGGCGCGCGAGGCGCGCTCCCAGGTCTCGGCGTCGGGCCCGTGCGCGGTCATGCAATTGTGCAGGCTGGCGCCGCCCGGCAAAAAGCCTTCGGCCTTGGCGTCGTAGACGCCGTGCAACAGCCCCATGAATTCGGTCATGACGTTGCGATGATACCATGGCGGCCGGAACGTATCCTCGCCGACGAGCCAGCGCGGCGGGAAGATGACGAAGTCGATATTCGCGGTGCCCGGCACATCGGACGGCGCCGTCAGCACGCTATAGATCGACGGATCGGGATGATCGAAGCTTACGGTGCCGATTACCATGAAGCGCGCGAGATCGTATTTGTAGGGCGCGAAATTGCCGTGCCAGGCGACGACATTGAGCGGCGAGTGATTCATCTCCGCGGCCCATAGATTGCCCTGAAATTTCGCCACCATCGCGCACGGCGCCTTTGGTGTCCTCATAGGCCGCGACCGGCGCCAGGAAATCGCGCGGATTGGCGAGCCCGTTCGAACCGAGCGGGCCGAGCTCCGGCAGCCGCAGATTGGCGCCGTAGTTTTCGCAGATGTAGCCGCGCGACGGACCGTCCGGCAGCTCGACGCGAAAGCGCAAGCCGCGCGGGATGATGACGATCTCGCCGGACGACGCCTCGATGACGCCGAGCTCGGTGACGAAGCGCGCGCGGCCGAGTTGCGGCACCACCAGCATTTCGCCGTCCGCATTGTAGAAGCAGCGGTCGGTCATCGAGCGGTTCGCCGCATAGACATGGATCGCCATGCCGACTTGCGTCGCCACATCGCCGTTGCCGCCGAGCGTCACGATGCCTTCGACGAAGTCGGTCGGCTGTTTCGGGATCGGAACCGGGCTCCAGCGCAATTGCGTCGGCGTCGCGTCGACATCGTTGAACGGCGCGCTGCGGATCAGGCCGTTGTCGATTCGGGCATAGGGCCGGTGCACCACCGAAGGCTGGATCCGATAGGTCCAGGTGCGGCGGTTCTCGGCGCGCGGCATCGTAAACGCCGTGCCCGAGATCAGTTCGGCGTAAAGGCCGTGCGGCGGCCGCTGCGGTGAATTGCGCCCGACCGGCAGTGCGCCGGCCACGGCCTCCGAGGAGAAATTATTGCCGAAGCCGGATTGGTATTGCGGCGCGGCGGCGCTGAGGCGTTCCGCCGTGCGCATATCGGTCTCGCGCGCCGTTCGGCTGACGATTTCATTCATGGGCGGACCTCCCAAAAATCCCTTGCCCCACCAGGACAAAATGGTCGCGTGCGTAACTAATATCCGCCTTCCCCCATAGTGAGGCAAGCGCAGCGCCGAGCGTGCGTTAATACCAGTTCCGGGGTTCCCCGTGTGGGGCCATCGCCACAATTCGCCTTGGCAGCCGCACATTCCGCTCAAAAAGCCGCCTGCTTGGGCCGGCATCAGCAGGCTGGTCGAGGGAAAACCTTTCATTAACCATGCTTGCCGATGCGCGCCCATGCGCGCTGCGGCAGCGCTACTCCGTGAGGGGCGGGATGCGGCCGATATTCGCAGTTGCAATTCTTTTGCTGGGCGCATCGAGCCCGGCGCTTGAGCCGGAATACTCTGCGTTTGCCGGCGACTACGCGGGCACGGCCGGCGATACCGCCGGCTCGGCGCTGATCCAGATCGAAACCTCTTCGGGCAGAGCCGATCGGCTCGACGTCGCGGCGCAGCCGCGCGCCGTCTTCGTCGACGTCTTGCCGCCTTGGAACAGCGACCGGCAGGACGCGCCGCCGCCCGACTCCGCGAACCCGGACGCCGATGCCGCCGCCGCGGGCATGGAACCGGCCGCCACGGGCAATCCTACGACCAGTTTCGGTCGCCGAGCTTTGCAATGCGCTCGGCGACGTCGGCGCACGATAACGATCTGCCAATTCCGTTCTTTGCCAATCTGATCTGGCAGGAGAGCCGGCTGCGCGACGACGCGGTCAGCCCGAAGGGCGCCGTGGGCATTGCGCAATTCATGCCCAAGGTGGCGACCGAAAACGGCCTCGATAATCCGTTCGATCCACTGCAGGCGATCCCGGCCTCGGCACGTTTCCTGCGCGAGCTCCGCCTGCAATTCGGCAATCTCGGCTTTGTCGCCGCAGCCTATAATGCGGGCGCCCGCCGCGTCGCCGAATGGCTCGAGCGCCGCGGCGAGCTGCCGCGGGAAACGCGCACTTATGTGGTCCGCGTCACCGGGCTGTCGGTCGACGCCTGGCGCAGCATGGCCGTCGACAATGACGCGCTGACATTCGTGCAGCGCCTGCCCTGCCGGAGCCTGCCGGCCTTCGCCAATGTCGAGCAAGCGCAAATGCAGGAGGCGGACGCCGAGGAAGCCAAGCTCGAACAGGCGAGTCGCCGATGGACCGGATACCGACGATGTACCGGCGGTCGACGAGAAAGCCGCTGCCTCCCAAGAATACCCGCGGGCACGATCCGCGCGCGAGCTCATGCGCACGGCGGACGCGACAACGAGCGCCGCGAAGCCCGCCGCGCCGGCCACGACCATCACGCCGCGAAGCGCGTCGCCACGCGCGAAAAGCACAGCAGCGCCTGACAGCGGGCGTCGACGTCAGCCCGCGGCGACGCTGGGCGAGCCGCGCCGGATGCCGAGCGCGACGAGGCGCTGCAGCAGATCCGGATAGCCAATGCCGACGAGCTTCGCCGCACTCGCGAATTCCTGGCTCTCGGCGATTTCGGGATTGGGATTGGCCTCGAGAAAATACGGCGTGCCATCGGCGGCGAGGCGGAAGTCGATGCGGGCGTAGCCGTCGAGCTCGAGCGTGCGGTAAATCCGTTTGGCCATGCGTTGGATGCGCGCGGCAAGTTCCGGCGCCAGGTCCTTGGCGGGTCCATGGCGGATGCCGCGGCGTTCCTGATAGTCGGGATCGTGCTTGACCTTTTCGGTGGCAATGAGCCAATTGCCCTCCGCCATGTTCTGAAACTGCAATTCCCATACCGGCAGCACCAGCAATCGGTCGTTGCCGAAGATGCTGACATAGATTTCGCGGCCCTCGATATATTGCTCGGCGATGGCCGCGGTGCCGATGCGCTCGTGGATGAAGCTGACGCGCTCGGTGAGTTTCTCGTCGCTATCGACGACGGAAGCCTGCGAGATGCCGTAGGACGCATCC